>NZ_JAXOJI010000001.1:0-1138623 GCF_036663635.1 Parasphingomonas puruogangriensis
GCCATCGCTCTGGTCGGCGTGCCGGGGCTAATCGCTGCGATGCAGGCCTGAGCGCCCCGCGCTAGCACGCGCCGCTATCAGCGCTGCTCGACCACCGTTCTCACACAGCCTCGGTGGTTAGCTGCCATTCCCGATTTGCATGTTACAAGCGTCTATATCGGCGTCCCAAGCGCCACCGCGATCCAAACACCGGTCGATTGCAACGAAGCCGCGACCAGCCCAACCTGCTGAAATGCCAACGAGCAGGATGACAAGGACAGCGATCAGAATGCGGCGCTTCATACCGCCAAAGCTGTCGATTTTCGGAAGAGCCGTCAATGTCCACACATAGGAGCTTTGGGTCCGTCGGCTTATGCCTCTCTCGTTCGACCTGACATCGGAAGTCCGCAATCAAGAAGCGGCGGCCAACCCAAACGACCTCTGACGCGGTCGTTGTCGATTAATTCTCATTAGAAGCAGTAGGCTCTCCGCGACCAAGCCGAATAGCTGCAACAGATAAGACGGCTGCGGTCACGACAACTGCCACCGCGTTAACGTCTTCCGGGAGCTGTAACGGTCCAAGTACTACTACGGCAGCACAGCCAGCTTGCGCAAGCGATACTGGGCTATTATCGCTGATATGGCGGTTTCTGGGCATTAAAGACCAGGCCAAAAACGCAAAGCTTGCCAGCACGGCGCTTAAATAAGCGGCAGTATAGATGACTGACCCCAGTACCCCAAAGAAGGCAACCGCCGAACAAACCGAGGTTAGGGCTGCTAGATAAACTAGACTCTTTGTCATCTTATTCACCTGTTCCGTGCAACAGAAAGCCGAGAACACCAAGCCACGGCCTATCGCAGGCCGCAACGTTCTTCGCCTGAGCGTGAGCGTTAACGCGTCAGGAAAAGGCTGGTAACATAACGGGGATTAGAGACAATTGAATTTGCCATTTTCCCGACAAGAGTGTCTTTTATCAGCTTTTAGTCGTTCCAGTAATCAAACTACCGATGGCCGAACCGTAATTTGCCGCTTCGGCATAGAGCCCCGCGGTCGCGGCAACTCGACCGAAAGCCTTCGCCGTCATAGGCAAGACCCGGCGAGTGACGGGCGGCTACCGACAGGCTGCTTTCCTCCAACAATAGCTGCCGGTCAGCTTTCGGGCGTGCCGACCGTCAGGCGTGCAGCTGATCGTGGCGACTTGAAGGATAGCTGCCGATCGGCGGACACCGACTAACCCCCGCTCGCTGCCGCGACGATCAGCAAGCACGTCGCTCCAGCGCCAAAAATCAAAACCTCAATCACGAGCGCCAAATTTCCTTTTCTGAACTTGCTATGGAACGCGATCCAGAGTGCGGCCGCCGTCACGACGGCAGGCACAACGACGAACGCGATAGTGACAAGGCCCACCGGGGGGTCAAAGGCAAAAGTCAGAGCGAGCATAACAACGAAAAGCAGACACCAAACCGCCCCAGCGCCTGTGCCAACAACTTTTGTAGCGGAGGTCATGAAGGCATGATGACACTGCGCAACGATGTCTGCAATTGGGCGTTAGCAGAAGGTCCGCTATTGGTGCTGCTAGCTGCTTATCTGCTCGAACAGCATGTCGAGGATCCGTGAGCGCTCGCTGTTGGTGAGGCCAAGCAGGGTTCGCCGGGCATAGCGCACAGGCTTGGCCTTCGCAGCTGGCCGGTCCTGGCCACCCTCTTGGTGGACGCTCGCGATCTCGGCGGCTCGGCCGCTGAAGCCGATCCACGCCTCGCGATCGGTCGCGTCGGCGCGCAGGTTGCGCGCCTGGCGCAGCTTGCGGAACATCGCCTTGTTGCGGATCCTGCCCTGGCGGCGAAACTTACCGGCGCCTTTGTTCTGCTCGGCCGGGTCGACCGGCAACCATTTATCGACCTGATCCCAGAAGAAGCTGCGGATGCCGCCCGCCTCGATGTCGTAGCCGGTGAGCAGCGGGCCGTCGTGCACCCAGCTTTTCATGAGCACGAGGCGGGCATTGTCGCCGCGCGGGTACAGAAATTTGACCGTATGATTGCCCGGCCGTTCTTCTTTCTTCGAGCGGCGCGCGGCGAACTTCTGCCCATCGGGATCCTGCTGCCGCCCGATGCGCGCAGACTGGCTTTTCTGAATGTCGCGCGCAATGCGGCGCAGCAGCGTGCGGCGCTCGCTCGAGCCGAGCCCGCGCAGCAGCGCGCCGGCGATAGCCTCGATCTCGGCCAGATCGTCGTTCATTCGGGAATCGTGGTGACGGACGGCTCAATTTCGTCGCGCAACAGCAGCTGCCACAAATTTGCGGTCTCTTCGACGCCGGGGAATGCATCGCACCGGCTGGGTTCCGGCACGTGCACGACGTCGAAGCCGCCGCCCGGCTTGCGCTCTACGAGCACGACCTCGGTCAACTCGATGTCGATCGACACGTCTGCGGAGTTGGCGTCCATGAGCTCGGAATCAAACGAGAAGGGTTCCCGCTCGCCCCGCTCGAGCAGATCCGGCTGGTATTGGGAAATCCAGGCGAGGATTGGCACCATGATATCGTCGATCGCGCCGGCGTAATCCTGCACGACGAGGTTGAGCTTATAGCGGTATTCGAACGCGAGCTTGCGCGTGCCGCGCGCCGCCAGCCGCCCCTGATCGATGAACATCAGGAGGCGTTCGGGATTGTCGCGCAGGTTCGGGACGGTCGATAGCAGCAGCCGTCGCAGGCCGTCGGGCTTGATCACGCTATTTTCCCTTCGCGCAGCTGCCCGGCGCATTCCAGTTGATCAGGCGATCGAGCTGGGCGGCATTGACTGCGAACGACTTAGCGAGGCGGATAATACCGCCACGAACGGGCGTGGGGATCTGCGCGAGCAGCGCGGGATCCTCGGGCAGGCCGGCAGGTCGGTCGGCGCAGCGGGTCAACTCGGCCGGGGGCGTATCCTTGATGGCGATCGCCACCGGCACCGGCTTAGCGACCTCCACTTCCACTTGGCGCGCGCAGCCCGGCAACGCCGTTGACAGCAGCAAACCACTCATGATCGACAATGTTCGTGCGTTCAGCCTGGGCATCTGCCAGCTCCATCCTAAGTGCCGCGTCGCGCGCGGTTTCCGCTGCCAGTCGGGCAGCCGCGGTGTCGGTGTTGTTCTTGGCGTCATGTGCAACGAGCGCATCGGCGAGCGTCTTGGCCGATTCCTCGACCGTGGCAGCCTTGAAGCCGGCGAGCTGGGCGACGTAGCGCTGACAGATCGCGCCGCGCGCGTGGTTGACCGTGACCGGCTTCCCGTCCGTGGTCTTCTCGATCGTTGTCGAAGGCGCGAAGTCGGCGCCGGCACCGGCGCAGATTACCTCGGCCGAGTGCAGGGCGGCATCGCGATCGGCGCTGACCTGGGCGAACTGGACATAGAGGAACGCGCCGACCGCGCCGACCGCGACCAATACCAGCCACCCGGTCTGCTCACCGATCCAACGCGCTGCGAACGAAAATAGCTTCTTGATCATGCGTCCCTCCCGGTCGCCATCATTGCCTCGAGACGCACGGCGCGATCGCCGACCTGACTGTGCCAGCGCGATGCCTTCATGCCGCGCGCAGCGGCGACGTAATCGCCGCGCTGGACCATGCCGAGCGTGTTGCGGAAGCCAAGCATGCCCTTGATGCCGAGATTGAACGTCATGTTGAGCAGCACGCGTTGGCGCACGCCGTCGAGCTTGCGCCACCAAGCCAAATCATGGTCGAGCTGCGCCTCGATGGTGTCGATATCGCTATCGAACAGGTAGTTGGCCTGCTCGCGCGTGATGCCGCGCGCGATAGCACCGGCCTTGGTGATACCGAGCGCCTTCGCTTCGTGCGGCCGGATGCCGACGTCGTCGAGGTTGCGGCCGATGCCGATGGTCAGTTTGCCAGCGGTGCAATGGTAAACCCGCAGGCGCAGGCCTTCGTCACGGGTCAGCTCGCTACGCAGCCGGGGCCGATCGTAGGTCATTGTCCATCCTTCTTTTTGGGCAGCCAGGAGATTATGCGGTCACCAATTTCGCGGGGAAGGGCGCCGACCGCGTCGACGGCGCTGCCTATGAATTTGGGCGCGGCCTTGAAAGCGATCATACCGAGGGTGAAGCTGATGCCTTGCAGCACAAAGGGATCGAGCGTGGCCAACGCGCCGATCGCGCGGGACGCGAAGAAGCTGACAACGGTACCGACCGCGAACTGCACGAAGCGTTCGCCCCAGGTGAGGCCCTTTTCGTACGCTAGGCTAACCGCAGCGCCGAGCGCAGCCGGCGACAGGCCGGCGAGCAGGCCGATCAGCGTGGCGATCAGATCTGGGATCGTATGCTTGTCCATGATCAATCCCAAAGCTGTACGAGGTCGAGCGTCCGCGGGGCGGCGCTGGCGGCGTCCGGCACGATGACCGGCGTGGAGAGCGGCAGCACCGAACCGAGCTGGGCAAGGCCCGGATTGGCCTCGAGGACGATCGGCAGCGCGGCCGGGCCGAGGCGACGCTCGCGCCACAGCAGCGCGTCGAGCGTGTCGCCCTGTTGGGCGTGAAGGGTGTCGGCCATCAGATCAGCTCGACGTTGGTGCGGGTTTGACCGAGCAGGTCGCGCACGGCGTGAAGCGCATCGCGGCGCAGCTCGCCGACCGAGATATCCAGCTCGCCGACCTGGCGTTGCCCGGCGCCGGTCGTATCCATGTCGCGATAGTGTTCGACCAGGTCGGCCTTGGCCGACGCGCTGATCGCGCGGCGATAGAGGATGACGTTGCGGCTCTCTCCGCCGAACTGGCGCGACGGCACGGCCGCGAGCATCAAGTGGCCGGCCTCGATCTGCGCCGCGCGATAGCCCTCGAGCGCAAGATTGATCTCGATCATTGCTGCCAGGACGGCTTCGCGCAGCCGCTCCAACGTTACAATGTCACGGACGCGGTTCTGCTTGCGGAAATCGGCCGGATCGACCGCGGGAAACCAACCGTCGTTCTCGATCAGCGGCTCAGCCGAGACAGCCGGAACGGTCGGCGTGCCGATGTTAAAGCCGCTCACGTGATAATCAGCCAGTGACAGAGCGACGACGCGCCGGTGATGAACAGGGCCAGGCCGAGCGCGCTTGCGCCGCTGGCAACCGCGATCCGCGCTTTGTCGACTGCAGGATCGCCGAGATCGATCGCCAGCATGACGGTGCCCGCCACGATTAGCAGGAGCCCGACGCAAAGCGCGGCCGCGAGGGCAAACAGCGATGCGACTTGGGCGAGGGCGGCGAGCATTGCGATTCCTGCAGTGGGAGTTCCCGGGGTGGGGATCGGATCAGCGACGGCCCTCAGCCTTGCGGCCCTCCCGTGCTGTGCGATCCGCCCCGAGCGCCGGGGGCGAGCTGGTTACGAGGCCGGGACCGGTGTCGCGGCGTCCTTGCGGAGCTTCTCGAGTTTCTGTTTCAGGCCGATGCGCGCATCCAACGCGACGGCGCGGGCGAAGTGCGTGATAGCTTGGTCGCGCGCGGCTGCGACATGTTCTGCCGTCGCTTCGGGATAGAGCGCCGGGTCCATCACTGCGGCGAAGTCGAGCCCTATCGCCTTGTGCAGCTTGGCGCGGACTTGGTCGGGCATGTCGTGCTCGGCCGCCAGTTCGGCCAGCCGGTCGAGGATCCCGGACGGCACGAGCTGTCCCTTCTCGAGCGACGCGATGGCATTGACGCTGATTTCTTCGATGATCAGCGTCGCGGCCTGGCGCTCGTAACGGGCGGGGATGGCGATGCCGTGCTGCAGCACATAATCGCCAAGTTCGATTGCGCGTGCCCAGTCGTTGGTGTCGATCGCCCAGACCATGATGGTTGGCAGCACTTCGCCCTGGGCACCTTCGCCGCTCGCGCGCGCCGCATCGAGCAGGCCGTCGATCCACGGCCAATATTCGGGCAGCATCTCGCGCTTCGTTTCGATCTTCTTCTCGATCGACTGGATCTGCTTCAGGCGTTGCAGATCATGCCGAAGCCGCAGGGTCATCTGCGCTTCGGCACGATTGACGGGCGTCCGTGCGATAGGCGCGCCGGCATTGTTGAGGGAAAGCCCGCCCTCGACGTCGACGGATGCCGCGGCTTGTGCGGCCAGGGTGCGTTCCCGGTGCTTGCGAGCGAGGCTCATTGCGGATCCAGACGAAGTGAGGGCGGACTAGGGGAGGGGGCGGAAGCGGGCCGATCAGGCGGCCGGCTTCTTGCCCATGACGATGTTCTCGACCAGCGCGGCCTTACCCATGTCCTCGACCACGTACGCCTGGTTGACGCTCTCGTAGTTTTCGATCTGGTCGCGCTTTGCGTTGTCCTCGATCTTGCGGCGCTCGGAGCTGATCTGCTCGTAAACCGACAGGTTCGCGAGGGTGGTGATCAGCATGGCGTTCTTCGGGAACTTCGGCACGCGAACGGCCTGCAGGCCACCCAGCTTCTTGTCGGAAAGCAGGACGTCGCGGGCAAGCTGCTCGGTTGCCGTGTCGCCCGAGGCGTTGACGATCGAGAAATACTTGTCGTGGACCAGGTCGCGGCCAACGATCACGACCAGGTCGGTATCCTCGCGATAATTTTCGTCGAGCAGCTCGATGGCGTCGTAGACCAAGGCGTCGACGTTGACGAAATCGACTTCCTCGCCAACTTCGCCGGCGCCGATATAAATCTTACCCGGCGTGGTGACGACGCCCTGGCCGTTGCGGATCGCCGGCGTCAGTTCGCCTTCGGCCAGCACGCGTTCGGGCGCGTCGTTGCGCAGGTGCTGCAGCCAGCCGATGTTGACGTCCTGCAGGAGCGGATAGGCGTCCGCGTCGGTTTCGACGGCGACGTGCGTGCCGTTGAAGCCGATCGTAATGATGTCGAGCGCCTTGGCCTTCACGATCGCGTCGCGGATCAGCACCTGGAAGTTCGGCTGGTGTGCCCAGGCGTCGAGCGTCTCGTACCGGATCAGCGTATCGAAGTCGGTCTTCTCGCAGCGGTAGCGCGTCTCGTCCAGATCACCGGGGTAACGCGGCTGGCGGTCGTGGATCTTGGTGTTGGTGCGGCTGGCAATCGTGCCCTTCACGCCAACGCCGACCTTGTCGCCTTCCTGCGCCACCACTGGAATGATATTGATCTTGCTCAGGAAGTCGCTGCTCGACTGGATCTTCGCGCGCAGGGTCTGTGCGACGGCCGGAGCGACGGTGAACGAGCGGCTCGGATCGATGACGCCGTTCAGCTTGCCGATCTTGACGGTGTAGGCATCGAACTTCAGGCGGGTGGAATTCAGCATGGGGGGCGGCTCCTGGATGGATCGAAAGGGCGGGGGGTGCTGATCTGGATCAGCAGTCGGTTTCGGGTTCGCCATCCCCGCCCGACGCCGGCGTGCGGCTGAAGCCGGGGGCCTCGGTCTTGGCGAGCTTGGCCTCGAGCGCGGTGAATCGCGCATCGGATGCTGCGGCTGCGTCGAGCGCAGGTTTTACGCCCGCGGTGATCGCCTTCGAAACGGTGTCACCCATCGCCGCGGCGAAGGCCGCAACGTCGAAATTGTCGTTCGCGGCCTTGGCCTTTGGCTCTTCCTTGGGCTTCTCGGTCGCGGCGCCCGTGAACTTGGCGGTGAGCGCAGAGAAGAAGCCGGCGATTGCGCTTTCGGCCGCAGCCGCCGGCGCAACATCGAACTCGAGCGTCACGGCATCCGGCGACGCGGCAAACACGGTGCCCGGCGCGGTGCGCGAAAACTGCAGGCGCTGGGTGCCGATCGACGCCGGCGTATCGGTGAAGGCGAGCCCGATCAGCCCGATCTTGTCGGTGCCGGCATAGCTCGGGGTCAACTCGACCGACGGGAACGGCTTCTGATCTGCCGCGGCCAGCGCGACCAGCTGATCGTTCGCTTCGACCTGGCAATACAGCGCCATGCGCTTTTCGGTCTTGCCGTCGATGGTGAAGTCGTCGGACTGCGCCTTGACCGCGATCACGTCGCCATAGCCATTGAAGGGAGGCTCGGGACTGAAGCCCGACAAGTGCTCGATATTGATCCGCGGGCTATAGGTCTCGGCGTTGAACGTCGATACGACCTGGCCGATCATGTCGTCGGTGATGACGCGACCGTCGCTGATCGTGGCACCTGCGACGAAAGCGCGGAAGAACTTGCTCTTGGCCATGGCGATACTGGTCCTCGGTCGAAATGGTGGCGGCTGGCGCGGTTGACCGGGCGAAAAGGCACCTAAGAGGCCTAACTTCTCAAGCGGGTGCTCTTGTAGAAACGGTTTCTACAAGAGCGGGCGGTCGGCCCCGGGACAGTGGCGTGGCTAGGTTCGCGGCCGATGGATCTGCTCCCGCCCGATACCGGCATGCCGTTGCCCGCCTCCACGATGCCGATCCCGGTCGACGCGTGCCGGCAGGCGCGTCGCCTGTATTGGGCGGGCTGGGGCGTGACACAGATCGCCGGCGAGCTGGGCCTCGCGCGGTCGACCGTCCAATCGTGGAAAGACCGCGACGAATGGGACAAGGCACCGTCGCTTTCGAAGATCGAGGACGCGCTCGAGTGCCGCATCAACCAGCTGATCGCCAAGGATCAGAAGACGGGCGGCGACTTCAAAGAGATCGACCTGCTGATGCGCCAGGTGGTCGCCGGTGCGCGGATCCGGCGATACGAAGCGCCGGGCGGGCATGAGGGCGACCTTAACGACAAGGTCAGCAACCGGAACGCCGGCGAGCGCAAGAAATCGGTCAAGAACCACTTCACCGAAGAGCAGGTCGATCGCCTGATCGAGATCTTCGAGGCCGAGCAGTTCGGCTATCAGCGGACGTGGTGGGACGCCAAAGATCAGCGCACACGCATGATCCTGAAATCGCGCCAGATCGGCGCGACCTGGTATTTCGCGCGTGAGGCGCTGATCGACGCGCTCACCGGGGGCGGCAACCAGATATTCCTGTCGGCGTCGAAGTCACAGGCGCACATTTTCCGCAATTACATCGTCCAATTTGCGGCGCGGGTCGGCGTCAAGCTGCAGGGCGATCCGATCGTGCTGACCTCGGACCTGATCCCCGAGGGCGAGCCCGCCGCCGAACTGATCTTCCTCGGCACCAATGCGCGCACGGCGCAGGGCTATCACGGCAATTTCTACTTCGACGAATTCTTCTGGGTCTACGGCTTCGAGGAGTTGAAC
This sequence comes from Parasphingomonas puruogangriensis, assembly GCF_036663635.1. Taxonomy (NCBI): domain Bacteria; kingdom Pseudomonadati; phylum Pseudomonadota; class Alphaproteobacteria; order Sphingomonadales; family Sphingomonadaceae; genus Parasphingomonas; species Parasphingomonas puruogangriensis. The sequence goes on from NZ_JAXOJI010000001.1 coordinate 9,089, forward strand.
AAGGTCGCCAGCGGCATGGCGATGCACAAGAAGTGGCGTCGGACCTACTTCTCGACGCCGTCGAGCGTCGCGCACCAAGCGCACCCCTATTGGACCGGCGAGCGCCGCAACCGACGGGTGAAGAAGGCCGACCGGATCGAGATCGATGTCTCGCACGACTCGCTCAAGAACGGGCGGCTATGTGAGGACAACGTCTGGCGCCAGATCGTTACGATCGAGGATGCCGCGGCGCTCGGCTGCGACCTGTTCAACGTCGACGAGCTGCGCATCGAATATGCGCCCGACGAATTCGCCAACCTGCTCATGTGCCAGTTCGTCGATGACAGCCTGTCGGCGTTCAAGTTCAACGAGCTGCAGCGCTGCGGCGTCGACACGATGTCGGAGTGGGAGTTCTTCAACCCCATCGCCAAGCAGCCGGTCGGCCGGCGCGAGGTGTGGGCGGGATACGATCCGCAGGACAGCGAAGACGGCGATAACGCAGCGCTGATCATCGCGCTGCCGCCAGGCGGGCCGGACGGCAAGTTCCGGCTGCTCGAGCGTCACCAGTTCCGCGGCCTCGACTTCGAGGCGCAGGCAAGTGCGATTATGCAGATCCTCGAGCGGTACAACTGCACCTATCTCGGCATCGATGCCAACGGCGTGGGCGCTGCGGTCTACCAGTTGCTGCGCGACCGGATGCGCAATGTCGTGAAGATCGAATATTCGGTCGAGGCCAAGACCAGCATGGTCATGAAGGCGCAGCACACGATCAGCCGCCAGCGCCTCGAGTTCGATAGCGGCTGGATCGACCTGCAATCGTCGTTCCTGTCGATCAAAAAGACGCTCACCACCAGCGGCCGCGCGGTCACCTTCAAGGCCAGTCGATCGGGCGAGACCGGCCATGCCGACTTGGCCTGGGCGGCGATGCACATTTTCATCAACGAGCCACTCGACGGGCGCGAACGCCCCAAGACCACCATGGAGATCTTCGAATGAGCAAGCGTGGTAGCAGGGCGCGCGCGATGTCGCGCGCTGAAACCGCTGTGGCGTCGCCTGGCGCGATCGTCGCGTCGAACGATAATGCGCAAAGCATGCAAGCATTCAGCTTCGGGGATCCCGAGCCGGTGCTCAATCGCCGCGAGATCATGGATCTGTTCGAATGCGTCCATAACGGCCGCTGGTACGAGCCGCCCATCTCGCTTGACGGGCTGGCGCGCGCCTTCCGCGTGTCGCCGCATCACAGCTCGGCGATCATGCTCAAGCGCAACCTGCTGACCAGGTCGTTCAAACCGACGGCCTGGCTAAGCCGAAAGGCGTTCGGCGCGGTGGTGCAGGATTATTTGGTGTTCGGCACCGGCTATCTCGAGGCGCGGTACAACGTCCTGGGCGGCGTGCTGCGCCTCGACCATGCGATGGCGAAGTATACGCGCCGCGGCCTGCAGCCCGGCCAGTATTTCTTCACGACGGCGTTCGAACGCGCGGAAGAGTTTCGCCCAGGCAGCATCGTCCAGATCGGGCAGCCCGACGTCAATCAGGAGCTGTACGGCGTTCCCGAATATCTTAGTGCGCTGCAGGCGGCTCTGCTTAATGAGGCCGCGACGCTGTTCCGTCGGCGCTACTACCTCAACGGCAGTCATGCCGGGTATATCCTCTATGCCACCGGCGATATCGACACGAACGATACCGATGCGCTCAAGGCCGCGCTTAAGGCCAGCAAGGGGCCGGGCAACTTCCGCAACCTGTTCGTCCACGCGCCGAACGGAAAGGATGGCTCGCTCAAGATCCTGCCGATCGCCGAGGTCGGGGCGAAGGATGAGTTCATCGGGATTAAGAACGCGACGCGCGACGACGTCCTCGCCGCGCACCGCGTGCCGCCACAGCTGCTCGGCATCATCCCGTCGCAGGGATCGAGCGGCTTCGGCAATCCGCTGCAGGCGATCGACGGCTTTTTCGAGCTCGAGATCGAACCGCTGCAGGCCGCATTCCTCGACGTGAACGAAGAGTTCGGCTTCGAGGCCGTGGCATTCGAGGAACGCGCCGCGCGCGCGGCATAGGCTTCACGTCCGGCCTCGGCCGGGCGGGGGATGCCGGTTGCAGCCGGCAAACCGACGAGGATCAGCTCGCCATGACAGATCGGCCAATCGGCCATCCCGCACCCCGGCGACGCCGGGGCGGGTCTCTACAAGGCGAGATTTTCCAACATGAACACCCTTAATTTCGTTCGTCCCGTCGCACCGGCTGCGGGCTATATTGGCGGCAAGCGCAATCTGGCCTCCCGCCTGGTCGCGATGATCGAAGGCGTCGACCATGACGGCTATGCCGAGCCCTTCGTCGGCATGGGCGGCATCTTCCTGCGCCGGCGATCGCGGCCGAAGGTCGAAGTCATCAACGACGTGTCGGGCGACGTCGCGACCTTTTTCCGCGTGCTGCAGCGCCACTACCCATACATGCTCGACATGCTGCGGTTCCGCGTTGCCAGCCGGGCCGAGTTTGAGAGGCTGAAGGCGGTGCCGCCCGAAAGCCTGACAGACCTCGAGCGCGCGGTGCGGTTCCTCTATCTCCAGCGCCTGGCGTTCGGGGGGAAGGTGAACGGCCGCCACTTCGGCGTGGACAAGACGCAAGGTGCCCGCTTCAACGTCAGCAAGCTCGAGCCGATCTTGGCGGATATCCACGAACGTCTCGCCGGCGTCGTGATCGAGCAGCTGGGCTATGCCGACTTCATCCGGCGCTACGATCGCGCCGGCATGCTGTTCTATCTCGATCCGCCCTATTGGGGCTGCGAGACGGACTATGGCCAGGACGTATTCGGTCGCGACGACTTCGCGCGGCTGGCCGACCAGCTCGGCGCGATCGCCGGCAAGTTCGTGCTGTCGATCAATGATACGCCCGGCGCGCGCGAAGTGTTCGCGGCGTTCAACCTGGACGAGGCCGCAACTACGTACACCGTCGGCAGCGGCCCGGCCCGCAGGGTCGGCGAGCTGATCATCCGCAACTTTTGATCGCGACGCGCGGGTGGCCTAAGCTGCTCGCGCGTCGATCGGGACCGTCCGGCGCTGGATCGAGACCGGTACGGCAAGATAATGTTCGCGACGATCTTCATCCCAAGACGCCAAGCCCCGCCTAATGGCGTCTTCCTTCGCCTCAGCGCCGGTTTCGCGCCAAGGCCCGCGAACCTGATTGGCACTGATCACCCGGTAGACCGTCGTTTCGGTTGGGGGGAAAACTCGCGGGGTAGCCATCGTCCGGCGCATCGCCGCGGTCATGCGCCCCATTGGGGTCCGTCCGGATCGGCAAAGAAATCTTCGTTGGCGGCCGCTACGGCGCGAGGCGCGGGCAGGGTGGGCCGGCCTTGGCCGAACCGGACCCGGACAATCGCCGCATAGGGCTGCACCTCCTGAAAGATCGCCACGTACTCTTCGCCAGCCGCCAGCTTGGCGCCAATCATGCCGCAGCGCTCGGCCGTCACATAGCCGAGCTGAATGCCGCGCTCGCTGAATACGGACACCGCGCGCTCATCAGCCTTATTCTTCGGCTCGAGATGCAGATGGACCCCGTCTCCAGCTTTGCACAGCGCCATTTCGAACCGACGATTGCTCTTGTCGGCATTCGGGAAGTCCAGACCAACGACCGCTAGGCTGAGCTCAAGGTGCGCGGGCGGCGCCAGATTGGGGCGCATCACGTTCACGTTCATGTATTAGCCTGCCACTCTGTCTCCGCGTCGTCGATCGCTTGGAAAGTATCGCCATCTGCCTGTTGCGCGCGAAGATGCTTGCGCGCGGCCTCGGGGTCACCGTCCTTCGGGAAGGTGCGATCGCTGCGAGCAGCAGCGGCGAGGTCGTCTATCCAGTCGCCACGATCCTTTTGCGCGAGCAGCCAGCGGCCGAACGCCTCGGTCTTCGCATGGTAGCGCGGCTGGTTGGGATCATTGTCCATCGTTTTCTCCATTGTAACCAGCGCTCGCGACTCGCCAGTATCGATAGAACATAGCAGGAACATGCGGGTCAGGTAGTCGCTGGCGTAACCGTGGCGCGCTGACGGGACAGAATATTGCGGCATCGGACACAGTCCAAACGACTAGATGGGCCGGCCAAACCCTCAGCGACATCGGACGTGCCCTCAGAGGCCTCGGACGGGCCACGACGGGCTCCGGATCGACCTGCGACCCCAGCAGGCGCGCTGAGCCCCCCGCCTCGCCCGCGCACTTTCCGTGTCTCTTTTGACGCACCTGCTAAGCCGTTTTGTATGCCCTCTGCGCGCAGGGGACGGGTAGCGCTGCTGCGGTCATTTCGAGAGACGCAAAATGACGCACGTTAAAGCCTCAGTCCATTGGGTGGCGGAACCGCGGTGCTCCGCCGAAGCGGGCAAAATCCACTCCGCGCGATCCCCCCTGTTAGCAAACAAACTAAGAGAATTTTCCCGCGTTAATAATGCAACGAGCGGTACTGGTCTGCAGTCTTCTGCATTTTTGAGAACAATTCAAGCAAGGCGCGACGGATAAGCCGGCCCTTACTAGACTCGGCGCGAGCTTCGGAAGGTGTGAACACCGATGCGTGTGCGGGTTTATCGGGCTCGGCAGTATCGTAGACGTTACACATTCTCCGTGAGCTATCTGGAAAACATAGCTTCCGGACATCTGACGTCTGTGCCTGCATAACAATCGGGATGGTCCGCTCTTTCCCTTTGAGCTGCCCGATCGACTGTATTTGATCAATAGCCAGCTGAATTTCGGCGTCGCTAGCGAGGCCCTCTCGGAAAACCGATAGGTCAATCGACACCGCGTCATTGAACGCCAATGGCGTTACTTGTCGAGTATTAGGATCATAGTGGATCGGGTGCACGATCAACCTGGTTAAGATCTCGCCGTCATCGACACTTCCATATGAGTAGCTACTAACTTGACAGTTTTCACACTCGCCATTTGGAAAGTGGCTGTGCACCGCCTCTTGCAAGGCAGCGCCCTCGAGATCAGGGTCGCTGAATAGCGCTGCGCACGTCGGCAACAAGCTAGCTACGATTCGCCAAGTACGCCGACGCCAGGGCTCGTGCCAATGGTGCTGGTAGGCCTAGGGCAGGAATGTCGTCTTCCGAGTTTATAGTTGGTTGGCCATTAACCTCAATCAGATAGCCAATTCGATCCCCGCTCAGAAACTCCACATCTGCATATATTTTGTCATCGGACCAGAAGAGGCCGGCATTGCCATCAGCGCTGACGCTGGCCATTGGCACTGGCCAAGGCGCATAGTTCATCTTCCGCAATAACGCGACGGCCGCATCGAGAGTTTCACTGTTCGGCGCAACCGAGCCTCTGCCCGCCCAACCAGGGCCGGCTTTACGAACTGAACAGAGCCTTTCAATTTGTCGTTCGGTCGGCGAGACCGGTGCGGGTCGGCAATAGGTTGCGGCGGGCGCGAATGACGATTTTGGGATCGTATCGGTTGGGGACAAAGCTGGAGCCGACAGGAACGCTTTCAAAGCGCGAGCCGCTATCGTTCGAGCAGGCTTTCGCTCGATCCCAAACTCCGCAGCCCTGGTGGGCGCGTCATACGCTTCAGTGCTGGACATCATGTTCCTCTACGATACCGATAACGGTAAGATAGTCCTTAGCGAGCACTTCTTTAAGAAGCTGCTTGTGGCGACAATGGGCACCATCAAGAAGCTCTCTTACCGCTGCAGCTGCGTCGGCCGGGTCTACGACCAACGGAGGCTGTCCCGGAATGTCGAACTGTTGGGCGACCATGAGCATGAGAGTTACGTGTCGCGTGGACGCCGCCCCCTCACCAGCGGGAGCATCTGCCACCCCGGCATTCACGTTGACCAGTTGGCGATGATGATCATTTACCGGCAAGAATATCCCGAAGTGGGAGTGCCATTCCTGCTCCGTAGTCCGATCGTGAGCCGACAACCATTTTGAATTGGGGACGAATACCTCCCCGGCAGACGGCCTCATATCCCCAACCGCTACGAATCGATCTTCATACTGAAGCGTCACATTAGAGATGGCGGGAATAATGCCCAAGTAGCTAGGCAGAATTTCTAGTACCGTCCTTCCAAGATACTTTAATAACGCCGGCCACCCGTTGTATTCGCGCAGCGTGTAGGTGATAGACCGGTCCGTGAGTACCAGTTGAGCATCGACGTTGCCGTCGGGTGCAAACCGTTGAAAGACGGCTTGAGGGATCATCTGCGGTATCGCTTGACCCAAACTGGTAAACACGCCCTGGGCAGCTCCGCCGAGCGCACTTCCGGGCAACTCATTCGCGGCCGCGATTTTGCCCGCTTGCGAAACAATCAAGGAAAACGTCTCAGGGTCAACTGGTTGAGCAAACCCAATTACAACCGAACAACGGTCGATCGCATGATGGCCCGCGGCGGGTTTGAATAACATGCTCATTTTCTCATTTTTCGTCGTTGTGATCTTTGCCACCGTTGGGGGTGGCTCTGTCAACAGATTCCTTGTCCGATCGAAACGGCAGGAAGCACGTTGGCAGGCCGCCGGAAGCCGGCGGCGAACTGCTCGGATGTCGGTCGACACGACATGTTTCAAGGTGCGTGGCGCTATGCTGGGTAGGGCAACCGGGAAAACCCCAATCGAGCTAACCCGCGTAAAAATTGTGCGTAAACCCATGTTATCAATGCATTTTCTGATTACCTCCTAACCCCAATTTCCGCCAATCCAAATCCAGGCAAGCGCCAATCCTATTGAAAACAAAAGACTTTTCGGCAACTTGAGATTGTTTAGTTTTACCTAATTCGATTATACATAAATTGGGGTTACGGTTGGCCGGAAACCCGCAGAAAACGGCGCCGATTAGCTCGATTAGGGTTTTCCCGCGTGCTACTATTCGAAGCAGGGCGGGGCCTACACTCAGCGTCCGGCGTGTGCCACAATTTGTGCCACCGCGTCGTTTCATTGTTCAGGCGGTATCGCAGCGTCGCTCGACGCGGTCCAGCGCAGCGCACGAGGCAGGACGCATGGGAGGGCGTGTACGCAAGGGGAACAGACTGTGCCCCCCATTGTGCCAACACAAACCGTAGTTCTCCGCGTGTTTCGCGTGTTGGTCATTGACCCGAGAGCCGCAGAAATCTAGGAAAACTGCCAGTGCCCCCGTAGCTCAGCCGGATAGAGCAACGGTTTCCTAAACCGTAGGCCGCGTGTTCGAATCTCGCCGGGGGCACCATCCATCATCGGCCTCAGCCCATGCAGACGGCGCCCCCGTGCGGGACAGGCTCAGGCCTTGACGTGCTGCGAGATGTACTTGTTCATCTCGAACATCGTGCACTTGTCGCGACCGAACACCTTCTTGAGCTTTTCGTCGGCCAGGATCTCGCGCTTGTTCTCCGGATTCTGGAGCTCATGCTTCTTGATATAGACCCAGACCTTGCTGATCACTTCGCTGCGCGGCAGCTTGTCGTTGCCGACGATCTCGCCGAGCTCGGGCGACGGCTGCACGGGGGCGTGGATGCCGCCGGTCTTGGGGGCCGCGTCCTTGACGGCGGCGTCCTTTTTCGGGGCTGCTGCCTTCTTCGGAGCCGTGGGAGTCTTCGCCATAAATTGTCCTTCCTGATGTGCCGTTCAAGCCGACATCGGTTCACGCCTTTTTCAGCGCCCCCTCCTTGTGCGCTGCCTTGCCGCCATTGTCACTCCTTACAATGTATTCCGGATTGTCCTTCGACGCGGCGACCTTATGGCCCTTGATCTCGGTCGGGCTGGTCTGTTTCTTCTCGACCGTGCCATGCGCGGTGCCGCCGTGCGACTTCCAGCTGACCGCGTCGCCTTTCTTGAGTGTCATATGCTTTCTCCTGGCTATGCCCGGTCAGCGCCGCAGCGCGCGATTGGTTGCATGAAAAAGCCCCCGGTGCGCGGCGCACCGAGGGCTTTTCCTGACGACCCGATCAGGATCAGAACTTGATGCGCCCGGTAATGCCGTAAGTGCGCGGCTGGCTGGGATAGCCCGAAACGCTGCCGCTCTGCGCGACGGCTGGGAAGAAGGTGATCAGATAGCGCTGGTTGTTGACGTTGCGGCCCCAGGCCGAGAGTTGCAGGCCGTTGGCGAATTCCAGCGTCGCGGCGAGGTTGATCTGGCTGACCTTGCGCGTGAGATCGAGCACGCCATTGGCGATCCGGGTCTTGCTCTGGAACTGATAGTCGCCGCGCAACAGCAGCTTCAGATCGGGATTGATTTCTTGCGTGTAGGTGGCACCGGAGGAGATCGAGAATTTCGGAATATCGCCTGGGCGCTGCCCGGTCAGGTTGGTCGGCACAACCGTCAGGGCCGGTCCGATCGCACCGCCATTGTCGAACGAGTCATATTTCGCATCGAGATAGGTGATGGCCAGATTGAGCGACAACGGGCGGATGGGCGTGACACTGCCGTCAAATTCGACGCCGAACACCGATTGCTTTTCGGCATTGAGCAGCGAGAAACCGGTGCCGGTGAAGACGTTGCTCTGGAAGCCTTTGATATATTGTTTGAACACGGCGAGGTTGAAGGCGAAATTGCTATACTGGCCCTTGAGCCCGACTTCGTAGACGCTGGACTTTTCCGGGCCGGCGAAGCGCGATCCGGTGGTCAGATTGGGCAGGGCCAGACCGGCATCGCGGATCGGCGACGCGGCCGGGTTGGTGACCGGCGATCCGGGGATGAAGTCGCTCGCGAAGGGGCGTGAATCGCGTGACAGGTTGAACGAGGATGCCTTGAAGCCGGTCGCGTGCGTTGCGTACAGGCTGAGATTGCTGTTGGCCTTGTAAGCCAGCCGCAGCGTGTAGGACAGATTGTCGTCGTCGGTCTTGCCGCTTTCCACCGCATTGGGGAAATTGAGGAAGGGCGGGGTGAATTGCAGCGCGCGCAGCGCCAGCAACGGATTGACCGCCGCATTGGACTGGTTGGCCGCGCCGAATGCCGCGGCGCCGGCCTGGATCTGCGCGAACACCGCCGGGGCGGCCTGCGCAAAGCCCTGGATCTGCGCCGCGTTGGCCAGACCGGCGAGGCCAAGCGCCTGGCCGACCGTCGTCGCGATCGCTTGCTGGGTCAGCACCTGGCGACCGATCGCGGTGAAATCGAGCGCCGAGAAGGCGTCCGTGCTGGTGACGTCGGAGGCAACCTTCTTCTTGTCGCGGGTGTAGTTGAGGCCGGCGGTGAAGGTCAGGCCGTCGGTGATCTCGTAATCGGCCTGGCCGAAGATCGAATAGGAATTGTCGCGGTAGCGGAACTTGTCGAACAACCCCGTCCCCGGCGCGAAGAACGTGCCGACGGGCACGCCGAGCAGGCCCTCAACCGTAGGGATCGCGTTGCCGCTGAGCAAATTGACATATTGGCGGAACTGCGTGCCCTGGACCAGATCGTCCTCGACGTTGATCTTCTCATGGAACAGGAAGCCACCGAGCAGGAAGTTGAACGGACCCTCGAAGTTCGAGGCGAGCCGCAATTCCTGCGTATAGGTATCGATGTCGGTGCGGTTGGCGTTGGTGCCGATAATGTCCGCGCTGGTGAAATCGGAATCCTGGTTGGTGCGCAGCTTGACCCCGCGATAGGAAGAGATCGAGGTCAAGGTCAGCGCGTCGCTAAGATCGAAATCGGCCTGCAGCGAGATACCGTAATTCTTGATGTCGTTGGTCGAGGCGCGGTTGGTGTAGACCCGGTTGGAGAACGGATTGTTCGAATCCAGCTGCCCGCCCAGGGCACGCACGGCATTGCCGGTCGGGCCGTCGATGATGTTGCCGACCGCGCAGCAATTCTCGTCGATCTTGTCGTAATCGGCGATCAGGCGGAATTTGACGCCCGAACTGGGCTGGAACAGCAATTGGCCGCGGAAGCCGTAGCGGTTGCGGTTGTTGGTGTCGTCGTCGAGCGCGAGATCCTTCACATAGCCGTCGCGGCGGTTGTAATTGCCCGCCAGGCTGAACGCGAGCGTCTCCGAAATCGGCCCGGTAATATCGGCCTTCAGCACGACCGCGTTGTAATTGCCGTAGCTCGCCTCGGCCGCGCCGCCGAATTCGAAGCTTGGCTCCGCCGTCACGACGCTGATGATGCCGGCCGAGGCATTCTTGCCGAACAGCGTCGATTGCGGCCCGCGCAACACTTCGACGCGCTTGAGATTGGGCAGATCGGTGATCTGCGCGGCCGAGCGCGACCGGTACACGCCGTCGACGAATACACCGACCGATGGCTCGATGCCTGCATTGTTGGCGCCGTTGCCGAAGCCGCGGATGATGAAGTTGGTGTTGGCCGAGCTTTGCAGCTGCGCGACGCGTAGTGATGGCACGACCGATTGGAGATCGTTGAGATCGCGGATCTGCGCTTGTTCGATGGTCTGTGCGCTGGTCACGGAAACGGCGACCGGCGTGTCGAGCAAGGTCAGTTCGCGTTTGGTCGCGGTGACGATGATGTCCTGGTCTTGATTGTCGCCGGCCTGGTCGGCGCGGCTGGTACTGTCGTCCTGCGGCGCGGCGGCAAGCGGTCGGGAAGATTCTTGCGCGTGCGCGGGCATCGCCGCAATCAACGCCAACGCGGAAACAGCGAACAAGTCACATTTCTTCATGGTCTAATCCCCTCTCTAATCGCCGCGGCTCTTATGGCCGTCTGGCGAGGTCCTATGCTGAACAACCGAAAGCTAGCGCTCGGCTGAAAGCATCGTCAATCGGAATTACGTGGAAAACTGCGGGCTTGCGGGACAGTTGCTCAAATGAGACAGGTACATTGACCACGCCAATTCAGCGAAACGATGCTTGCCGTAGCGTCAAGCTCGCGACTCTGTTCAAGGATGACCGCATGAACGATCTTTCCGATGCGCCCGCCGGCGGCGATGTAATCGCGCCACCGGCCAAGATCGTGGTGCCGGACGACGTTCAGGACGCCATTCGCACGCTGATCCGCTGGTCGGGCGACAATCCTGAGCGCGAGGGACTCGTCGATACGCCGGCGCGCGTCGCGCGGGCCTGGAAGGAATATTGCAGCGGTTATGCCGACGATCCCGCGCATCACCTGTCGCGCGTGTTCGAGGAGGTCGGCGGCTATGACGAGATCGTCTTGCTCAAGGACATTCCGTTCCAATCGCATTGCGAGCATCACATGGCGCCGATCATCGGCAAGGCGCATATCGCCTATCTGCCGCGCGATCATGTGGTCGGCATTTCCAAACTGGCGCGGGTGTTGAATGCCTTTGCCCGCCGCCTGCAGGTGCAGGAGCGGCTTACCGCGGAAGTGGCCGACTGCATCTGGGACAATCTCAAGCCACACGGCGTGGCGGTGGTGATCGAGGCGAGCCATGCCTGCATGACCGCGCGCGGCGTGCGCACGCCCGGCGTGACGATGGTCACCAGCCGTATGATGGGCGTGTTCCGCGACGACGAGCGCAGCCGTAAGGAAGTCCTCGCCTTGATGCATTGCTGACCATGCGGCGGACCATCCTGGTCACCGGCGGCGCCAAGCGGCTCGGCAGCATCATCGCGCGTGCGCTGGCGGCGAATGGGAACCGGCTGGTGATCCATTACGGATCGTCGCGGGCGGCGGCGGAAGCGCTGGCGGCGGAGATCGGGGCGTTGGGGATGGTGCAGGGCGATCTCGCCGATACCGCAGGCATTGACGATCTTTTCGCGCGCGCACGGGGCGTGGCGGGCAGGGCGATCGACGGGTTGGTCAACAGCGCCTCGGCGTTCGATTATGATACGCCGCCGGCGCTCGATCCGGTCCTGCTCGCGCGGCTATATGCGATCGGCCATTCGGCGCCGGTGCTGCTCGCCTCCGCGCTGGCGCGGCAGGACGATGTGCGCGACGGTGCGGTGGTCAATGTGCTCGACCAGAAAGTGGTCAATCTGAACCCGGATTTCTTCTCTTATACCGGCGGCAAGGTCGGGCTGGCGGGCGCGACGGTGATGCTGGCGCAGGCATTGGGGCCGCGTATCCGCGTCAACGCCGTGGCGCCCGGCCTGGCGCTGCCGAGCGGGGATCAGACCGACGCCGAGTTTCGCGCCGTGGCCAGCGAGAATATATTGCGCCGCCCGGTCGATCCGGCCGATATCGCCGCCGCCGTCGGTTTCCTGTTGGGCGCACGGGGGATCGCCGGCCAGACACTATACGTCGACTGCGGCCAGCGCCTGCTACCGCGGGCGCGCGACGTAATGTTCGAGCGTGCGCGTGGCTGAGTTCACCACGCTGCTCGATAGTCTGGCGGTGATGATCCGGCTGGGCATTTACGATCATGAGGTCGCGCCGCAGCGCGTCGTCGTATCGGTCGACATGACGGTCGATTATCCCGCGCCGCTTAGCGAGGACGCGATCGAGCAGGTGCTGGATTACGATTTCGTCCGCCACGGCATCCTGGCGCTGGCGGCCGAGCGCCGCTTCGCGCTGCAGGAGACGTTGTGCCAGACGATCGCGGCGTTGTGCCTGAGCGACGCGCGGGTCACGCGGGTGCGCGTGCGGACGATGAAGACGGACGTGTATCCGGATGCCGGCATCGGCTGCGAGATCGTGCGAGAGCGTTCTCTTTAAGCCCTCTCCCATTCTTCATGGGAGAGGGCTAAGAAGGGGCCTACGCCCGGTTGGCCGCGCTGAGCATCGCCCGCACGCTGGCGGTGGCAATGTCCGTGTCCAGCCCGACGCCGAACACGGTGCGCCCATCGACGGTGCGGCATTCGACATAGGCTGCCGCCTGCGCATCCGCTCCGTGACCGATCGCGTGCTCGTTATAATCGACCACTTCGAGCGTCACGCCGCAATCCTCGCGCAGGGCATCGAGCACGCTCGAAATCAAGCCGTTGCCGCGGCCACTGATCGAGCGTTCCTCGCCGTCCAATCGAACCTTGCCGACGAACGTGCGCGGCGGGCCGCCGGGGGCGTGGCTTTCCTGGTAATCGATCAGCGCGAAGCGATCGAGCCCGCTCGGCAGATAGGTCGCCTCGAACCGGCCCCAGATGTCGGCGGCGTTCAACTCGCGGCTGGTCTCGTCGGCCATGGCCTGAACGTGGCGGCTGAAATCGGCCTGCAGACGCTTGGGCAGTTTGAGCCCCTTGTCCTGCTCGATCACCCAGGCGACGCCGCCCTTGCCGGATTGCGAATTGACCCGGATCACCGCTTCATAGCTGCGCCCGAGATCGGCCGGGTCGATCGGCAGATACGGCACTTCCCACAAGGGGTCGTTCTTCGCCTCCTGCGCTGCGAAGCCCTTCTTGATCGCATCCTGATGGCTGCCCGAAAACGCCGTGAACACCAGATCGCCGGCGTAGGGCGTGCGCGGGTGCACCGGGATGTTAGTGCAATAGTTGATGGTGTTGACGATGCCGTCGATGTCGGAGAAATCCAGCGCCGGATCAACGCCTTGCGTGTACATGTTGAGCGCGACCGTCACCAGGTCGCAATTGCCGGTGCGTTCGCCATTGCCGAGCAAACACCCTTCCACGCGGTCGGCGCCGGCCATCAGGCCCAGTTCCGCCGCCGCCACGCCGGTGCCGCGATCATTGTGCGTGTGCAAGGAGATCACCACGCTGTCGCGGTTGGGGATATGCCGCGCGAACCATTCGATCTGGTCGGCATAGATGTTGGGCGTGGCGCATTCCACCGTCGCCGGCAGGTTGAAGATGATCGGCTTGTCCGGCGTGGGGGCCAGCACCTCCATCACCGCGGCGCACACTTCGACCGAGAAATCGAGCTCGGCGGTGGAGAAGGTCTCCGGGCTATATTCGAACGTCCACTCGGTATCGGGCTGCGCGGCGGCGCAATCGCGCAGGATCTTGGCGCCCTCGATGGCGATGCCACGCACCTCGTCGCGCGTCATGCCGAACACGATCTTGCGCCAGGCGGGGCTCACCGCATTGTAGAGATGGACGATCGCCTTGGGGCTGCCCCGCAGACTCTCGAAGCTTTTCTCGATCAGGTCGCGGCGCGACTGCGTCAGCACCTGGATGGTCACGTCGTCGGGTACGCGACCCTCACGCACCAACCCGGAGATGAAATCGAACTCGGTCGCGCCGGCGCTGGGGAAACCGACCTCGATCTCCTTCAGCCCGACCTTGACCAACAGATCGAACAGCCGCGTCTTCTTCTCCGCATCCATCGGATCGATCAGCGCCTGGTTGCCGTCGCGCAGATCGGTGGAGAGCCAGCGCGGCGGCTGGGTGATGGTCCTGGACGGCCATTGCCGATCGGGCAGGTCGATTTGCGGGAAGGGGCGATATTTAACGGAAGGGTCGCGCAGCATGATGGGTCTCGCTCGGTGCTCGTCGTCGTTCGGGAACTGTCCCTTAGGCGGGTCGCGCATGGCCGACAGGCATGCGCGAAGGTACACGCCTAAGGGCGCGTAAGTCGAAGCAGCGGAAGGAGCAGTGCATGCGTCATTGCGCGTCTGCCTAGCGCGCGCGACGGCGCGCTGTCCAGTCTTTACCCTGCACCTGGCCGCAGCATTTCAGGTTGATCTCGCGCAATTTCCAACCGAGGCGTTTTCAGTATTAGGGCGCCATGGATTCCGTCTCTGCCCCGCTCCGCCAGCTGCTCTATGTCAGCTCCAGCAACCCCAAGGGGGCCAAGATTGACGTGCCGCAGGTGGTCGAACAATCGCGCCACAACAATGCGCTGGATGGCGTGACCGGATTGCTGTGGAGCGACGGCAAGCGCTTCCTGCAGGTGCTGGAAGGGCCGGCCGACAGCGTGTCGTCGACCTTCGCGCGGATCAAGGCGGATCCCCGGCACCATGCCATCGTCGTGCTGCACGAGCGGGATATTGCCGCGCGCGAATTCGGCGGCTGGACGATGGCGCAGCGTGTGCCCGGCGACAGCGGCGAGGCGTTCGACGAACGGATGCGCCGGCTGCTGGAAAATGCCTCGGAAACGGTGCGCGGCAATTTTCTGGGGCTGATCGCCGCGCGGGGCAGCTGAAGCGCGGCAGGCATAAAAAAGCCCCTCCCCTGAAGGGGAGGGGCTTGAGCGCTCTGCTTACTTCTGGAACGCGGCGGCGATCTTCAGCTTGACCGAGTCTGAGACCATCGGGATGCCCATGTTGACGCCGAACTGGCTGCGCGTCAGCGTGGTCGTCGCCTCGAAGCCGACATTCTCCTTGCCGCCCATCGCCGCCGGCATCTTGCCCGCGCCGTAGAAGGTCACGTCGAGCGTCACCGGCTTGGTCACGCCGTTGAGCGTCAGATCGCCGGTGACCAGCGCCTTGTCCTTGCCGACCGGCTTGACCGAGGTCGACACGAAGCGCGCGTCGGCGGGGGCGGGGCCGAAGAAGTCCGGCTTGCCGCCATCCTTGCCGGCGCGCAGCAGATGCGCGGTGAGGCCGGCGCTCGCCGTGGTCACCTTGGATACGGGAATCGTGATGTCGACCTTGGCCGCCGCGGGCTTCTTGGGATCGAGCTCGAGCGTGCCGGTGATATCGCCGAATAGGCCGAAATAGGGTGTGAAGCCGAGATGATCGACTTCCCAGCTGATCAGGGTGTGGCCGGGATCGGCGGTGTAGGCGCCGCCGGTGATTGCGGCGGCGTTCTTGCTGCCCGGGGCCTGCATCGCCTGCTGGGCGATCAGCGGCGTGGCGACGAGCGCGGTAGCGGCGAATAGGATGTGAGGAAGGCGCATGGTGGTTCTCCTGTTGCTGGGAGACATGCTGGCGCAGTCGCTCGGTATGGTCAAACCTATGTGAGGCAACGCACCGTTTCAGTTCCTCCCCGGCACGGGGAGGGGGACCATTTGCCTCTTCCGGCAAATGGTGGAGGGGGGTGAGCCGGCACCGCTACGGTTGTGTTGCCGGCCCACCCCCTCCGTCAGCCTGCAGCTGCCACCTCCCCGTTCCGGGGAGGAGCGATCTTCAGTTCTTAGCCTTATCCACCAGCGCGTTCTTACCAATCCATGGCATCATCGCACGCAGCTCGCTGCCGATCTTCTCGATCGGATGCGCCAGCGCCTGTTTCCGCGAGGCCTTCAATTCCGGCTGGCCGGCGCGGTTGTCGAGGATGAAGTTCTTGACGAACCGGCCCGACTGGATGTCCTCGAGCACACGCTTCATCTCGGCCTTGGTTTCCGACGTGATGATCCGCGGGCCGGTGGTGATGTCGCCATATTCCGCAGTGTTGCTGATCGAATAGCGCATGTTGGCGATGCCGCCCTCATAGAGCAGGTCAACGATCAGCTTGGTCTCGTGCAGGCATTCGAAATAGGCCATTTCCGGCGCGTAACCCGCCTCGACCAGGGTCTCGAACCCGGCCTGGATCAGATGCGTGATGCCGCCGCACAGCACGGCCTGCTCGCCGAACAGATCGGTCTCGCACTCTTCCTTGAAGTTGGTTTCGATGATGCCGCTGCGGCCGCCGCCGACGCCCGAGGCATAGGCCAGGCCGATATCATGCGCGTTGCCGCTCTTGTCCTGGTGGATCGCGATCAGGCAGGGCACGCCGCCGCCGCGGACATATTCGGAGCGCACGGTGTGGCCGGGGCCCTTGGGCGCGATCATGATCACGTCGAGATCCTCGCGCGGCTCGATCAGCCCGAAATGGACGTTGAGGCCATGCGCGAAGGCAATGGTGGCGCCCTGCTTGAGATGATCGTGCAGGTCCTCGGCATAGATTGCCGCCTGATGCTCGTCGGGGGCCAAGATCATGACGATGTCGGCCCAGCCGGCGGCTTCCTTGTTCGATTTCACCGCAAAACCGGCGTCGATCACCTTCTTGGCGGTGGCGGAGCCTTCGCGGAGTGCAATCGCAACGTCCTTGACGCCGCTGTCGCGCAGGTTCTGCGCATGGGCGTGGCCCTGCGAACCATAGCCGACGATGGCGATCTTCTTGTCGCTGATGAGGTTCAGATCGGCGTCGCGATCGTAATAGACACGCATTCTTCTTGTTCCTTTTGCTACGTCATCCCGGCCTTGAGCCGGGATCCCGCTTCTTCTTCTGTCGACGAAGGCAGCTGGACCCCGGCTCAAGGCCGGGGCGACGGTGGTGTTTGGTTGGTCGTAAACTAAGCCGGCTCTTTCCCGCGCGCCATCGCAACGATGCCGGTGCGCGCGACCTCGATCAGCCCGACTTCGCGCATCAGCGTGATGAACGTGTCGATCTTGTCCGGACCGCCGGTGACTTCAAACACGAAGCTCGAGGTCGTCGCATCGACCACGCGGGCGCGGTAGACGTCGGCCAGGCGCAGCGCCTCGATGCGGTGATCGCCAATGCCCTTGACCTTGACCAGCGCCAGTTCGCGCTCGACATGCGGGCCGATCGCGGTGAGATCGCTGACCGAATGGACCGGGATCAGCCGATCGAGCTGCGCCAGGATCTGCTCCATCACGTGATCGGACGCGCTGGTGACGATGGTGATGCGGCTCACCGCCTTGTCGGCGGTGACGTCCGACACGGTGAGGCTCTCGATATTATAGCCGCGCGCGGTGAACAGGCCGGCAATGCGGGCGAGGATGCCCGGCTCGTTATCGACCATGATCGCCAGCGTGTGACGCTTGGCGGCTTCTTGCTGGATATGCATTAAAGCGTCATCCCAGCGAAAGCTGGGATCTCCCTGTTATCGAGCGCGCCCATGCGGCACGAGACCCCAGCTTTCGCTGGGGTGACGGAAATGAAGGCCATCACACCAGCGCCTTGGCCGAGTCGTCCATCTCGCCCGACACTTCCTCGCCCTGCAGGATCATCTCGGTATGCGCGGCGCCCGACGGGATCATCGGGAAGCAATTGGCGAGTTGGCTGACCATGCAATCGACGATCACTGGCCCGTCATAGGCCAGCATGTCGGCAATGCCGCCTTCCAGCTGGCCCATATTCTCGATCCGGATGCCCTTCCAGCCATAGGCTTCGCCGAGCTTGACAAAATCGGGCAGCGAATCCGAATAGCTTTCCGAATAGCGGCTCGAATAGGTCAGTTCCTGCCACTGGCGGACCATGCCCATATATTGGTTGTTGAGGATGAA
Organism: Parasphingomonas puruogangriensis; assembly: GCF_036663635.1. Taxonomy (NCBI): domain Bacteria; kingdom Pseudomonadati; phylum Pseudomonadota; class Alphaproteobacteria; order Sphingomonadales; family Sphingomonadaceae; genus Parasphingomonas; species Parasphingomonas puruogangriensis. Next base: position 26,963 of record NZ_JAXOJI010000001.1, read on the forward strand.
GATCTTGACCGGCAGGCGATATTGCGTCGCCGTGCCGAGCTCCTGGATGTTCATCTGGATCGAGGCTTCGCCGGCAATGTCGATCACCAGCGCATTGGGATTGCCCATCTGCGCGCCGATCGCCGCCGGCAGCCCATAGCCCATCGTGCCCAGCCCGCCCGAGGTCAGCCATTTGTTGGGCTGCTCGAAATCGAAATGCTGCGCCGCCCACATCTGGTGCTGGCCCACCTCGGTCGTGATGATCGGGTTGCACTTATGCGTCGCCTCCCACAGCGCGCGGATCGCACGCTGCGGCATGATGTCGGACGGCAGATCGGTAAAGCCCAGGCTCTTCTTGGCGCGCCAGCCGGCGATGCGCTGCCACCAGTCGGTCAGATCGGGCTTGGGATGCTGGCGCGATTTCCAGATCTTGATCATGTCTTCCATAGCATGGCCGACATCGGCGACGATCGGCAGATCGACCCGCACCGTCTTGTTGATCGAGCTGCGATCGATATCGACATGGATCTTGATGCTTTTCGGGCTGAACGCGTCGAGCCGGCCGGTGACGCGGTCGTCGAACCGCGCGCCGAGGCAGATTACCAGATCGGCTTCGTTCATGGCGAAATTGGCTTCGTACGTGCCGTGCATGCCAAGCATGCCGAGCCATTGGTCGGACGAGGCGGGCAGCGCGCCCAGTCCCATCAGCGTCGAGGTCACCGGCGCGCCGGTGATCCGCGCCAGTTCGCGCAGCATCTGGCTCGCCGCCGGGCCGGAATTGATGATCCCGCCGCCGGTATAGAAGATCGGCCGTTCCGCCGCGGCGATCAGGTCCACCGCACGCTCGATCAGCGCACGATCCGCCTTGATCTGCGGGCGATAGGTCTTGTGCTGGATCGGGCCGGGCTTGGCATAAGCCGCGGTGGCGATCTGCACGTCCTTGGGGATGTCGACCACCACCGGGCCGGGGCGGCCCGAGGTGGCGATATGGAACGCCTCGTGGATGATCCCGCCCAATTTGGCTGGATCCTTGACCAGATAATTATGCTTCGAGCAGTGCCGCGTGATGCCGACCGTATCGGCTTCCTGGAACGCGTCCGAGCCGATCAGCGCGGTCGGCACCTGGCCGGTGATCACCACCATCGGGATCGAATCCATCAAAGCGTCGGTGATGCCGGTCACCGCGTTGGTCGCGCCGGGGCCGGACGTGACCAGCACCACGCCGCATTTGCCGGTCGAACGGGCATAGCCCTCGGCGGCATGCGTCGCGGCCTGTTCGTGGCGGACGAGCACATGCTTGATCCGCTTCGAGCGGAACAGCGCGTCGTAGATCGGCAGGACGGCACCCCCCGGATAGCCGAACACGACCTCCACGCCGAGATCGCACAGCGCCTCGACCAGGATATCGGCTCCACTTTTCTCAGGCGTCATCACGTCGTCCTCTACATTGCCGCGCCGCAATAGCGGTTGGCGAGGGGTGCGGCTACCCGTATGATTCGTACGCGTCAACCACTATTGTTGTAATAATCTATCGTAATGATCGATGTAATTGGATGTTTCGGATGGCGCCAGGCGGCGCCAGTCGCTCGGTGGCTGGTTGCGAAACCAGGTGAATTGACGCTTGGCATATTGCCGCGTGGCCAGGCGCAGCCGGTCGAGCGCCTGATCGCGGCTGTTGGTACCGGCAAGCCAGTCGGCGATCTCGGCGACGCCGATCGCGCGGCGCACCGACCAAGCGGCAGGAATATCGTCGCGCGCGAGCAGCGCTTCGACTTCAGCGACGGCACCTTGCGCCATAATCAGCGCGGCACGCTGGTCGCAGCGCGCGAGCAGCCACTCGCGCTCGGGTAGCAAGATCGCGGGGATCAGCCGGACCCGATCGGCGATCCCGCCCTCCACATGCGCCTGCCAGTCGGCCAGCGTGCGCCCGGTAGAGCGGACGACTTCCAGCGCGCGGGCGACGCGTGTCGTGTCGGCGGGGGCGAGGCGCGCTGCCGCGAGCGAGTCGGCCGCCAGCAATTGGGCATGGGCGTCAGCGACGGGCAGGGCGCGAACCTCGGCACGGATCGCCGGATCGATCTCGGGGATCGGCGCGATGCCGTCGAGCAGGGTGCGGATATACAGGCCGGTGCCGCCGACCAGGATCGGCAACTTGCCCTCGGCCTGTACCGCGGCGATCGCCGCCCGGGCATCCGCCGCCCAGCGCGCGGCGGAACAGCTTTCCGCGCCGTCGATATAGCCGAACAGGCGATGCGGCACGCGCGCTTCGTCTGCAATGCTGGGGCGGGCGGAGAGGATGCGGAGATTGCTATAGACCTGCGCGCTGTCGGCGTTGATCACCACGCCGTCATGCGCTTCGGCCAGATCCATCGCCAGCGCGGACTTGCCGCTGGCGGTCGGCCCTGCGATGAGCGCCAGTCTGGGTCGGGAGTCATCAATGTTCATCGCCACGCTGATAGCACCGGGGACGCTGGCCGGGGGCGATATTTCCGCCGCCTGCGATCGCTTGCGCGCGGCCGGTTGCGCGCCCGGCGAGAGCCAGTGGATCGACGATGGCCATGCCGCCGACATCCGGTTCGACGCCGCGCCCGAGGCCGCGCGCACCGCCCTGGAAGGGGTCTTTGCGGCGACCGATATCGTCGTCCAGCCGGCGTCTGTTCGCGGGAAAAAGCTGCTTATCGCGGACATGGATTCGACCATGATCACGGTCGAATGTATCGACGAACTGGCCGATTATGCCGGGATCAAGCCGCAGATCGCCGAGATCACCGAACGCGCGATGCGCGGTGAACTGGAGTTCGAGGCGGCGCTCGATGCGCGGGTCGCCTTGCTCGCAGGGCTGGATGAGGCGGTGATCGAGCGCTGCCTGCAGGAGCGCGTGGTGATCATGCCCGGCGCGGCGGCGCTGGTGCGCACGATGAAGGCGCGCGGCGCGCTCACCGTGTTGGTGTCGGGCGGGTTCACGCGCTTCGCCGATCCGGTCGCCGCGACGATCGGGTTCGATCGCGCGATCGCCAATCGCTTGCTGGTCGAGCGCGGCGCGTTGACCGGCACGGTAGCCAAGCCGATCGTCGGATCGGCGACCAAGCTCGAGACGTTGCTGGCCGCGCGGGCCGAGCGCGGCTTGGCGGAGCGGGAGACGCTGGCGGTGGGCGACGGGGCTAACGATCTGGCGATGATCGAGCGCGCCGGGCTGGGGGTGGCCTATCACGCCAAGCCGATCGTCGCCGCGGCGGCGGCGGCGCGGGTCGATTATGGGGATTTGACGGCGTTGCTCTACGCGCAGGGCATTGCCCGGGCGGAATGGGTGACGGAGTAAGCTTTTCGCTCACGCCTTGCAAAACCATGGCGCTTTCCGCGGCGAAGGCCGGGCCCCAGTCGCCATGGCAGACGTAACGACGCGCACCGCCCGCCAATATTCGCTTCTCAACTGGGCCCCGGCTTTCGCCGGGGAGGCGCAAAAGGGAAGGGAACTGTCTACCCCCGCGTCGGCACGCACGGCTTGACCGCAGCACAGGCCCGCGCTGCCTCCGCGCTCGACCCAAACGGCCCGACAAGCAGCCGCGTCAGCGCGCCGCTCTTGACGTAATAAGGCTGCCGCCCGGCGAACCGGCCCGACACCTGGCCCCACAATTTCCGCGCATTGCCGGGATCGCCGAACGCGCCGAGCTGGACCCGCCAGCTGCCGCTGGCCGCCACCGGCTCGGGTCGCGACGCTTGGGGGCGGGGTGGTTGCGGGCGGGGCGGTTGCGGGCGCGGCGCCTGCGTCACCACCACCGGCCGCTCCGCTACCGGGCGCTCCGCCGCCGGGCGGTTGCCGCCCGCATTGTCGTACGGCGGCGGCGGCGCGCCTGCCCCTGTGCCCTGGCCGGCAATCTCGGTCGGCAGTTCCGCGCGCTGGTTGTCGCTCTCATATTGCCGCGCCAGCACCAGGCCCTGCTGGCGCGTGTCCTGCGGGATATATTGATCCATCTGCGCCAGCACCTTGTTGGCGGCGGGCAGCCCGGCGGCCGAGGCGCGCACCAGCAGCGCATAAGCCCGGCGCCAATCCTTGGCCACGCCGTCGCCGTTGAACAGCATCGTGCCCAGCACGAGCTGCGCGCGCGGTTCGCCTCGTGCGGTGGATTTCTCCAGCCACGGCAGCGCATCGGCACGCTTGCCCTGATCGAACAGCGCCAGCCCGTAATTGGTCTCGGCTTGCGGCAGGCCCTGCAAGGCGGCCTTGCGATACCAGCCCTCGGCCATCTTCATATCGACCGGCACGCCGCGCCCGAGCTTATAGGCCTGGCCGAGATTGAACTGCGCCTGCGCGTCGCCGGCATTGGCCGCCGGGCGCCATTCGTCGACCGCCTTGCGATAATCGCCACGGCCCCATGCATCCACGCCGGCCTTCACGTCGGCCAGGGCCGGCGCCGTCAGGGCCGCCATGGTGCCGAGGCCTGCAAGAACCGCGAGCTTTACGCCGTACCGCATGATCATTCCGTCCCGCTAAACCCGACCAGAGTGTCGATAATGCCTGCTAACGCCGATTTAGCAAAGATTTCGTTAGTCATATCGCTTTGGAATAGCGCGAAAAGGCCGGCGTTAACCTGTTCTTGACGCGGCAGTGCGATTTAAACGCCTCGTATTGGGGAGTTTGGGGACACATGCGCGTTCTCGCGATGGCATCACAAAAGGGCGGGTCCGGCAAGACCACGCTATCCGGGCATCTCGCCGTGCAGGCGCAGATCGCCGGGGCAGGGCCGGTAGTGCTGATCGACATCGATCCGCAGGGCTCGCTGTCGGATTGGTGGAACGAGCGTACCGCGGAATATCCCGCCTTCGCGCAGACCACGGTGGCGCGGCTCGCCGCCGATCTCGAAGTGCTGCGTCAGCAGGGCTTCAAGCTGGCCATGATCGACACCCCACCCGCCATCACCATGGCGATCCAGAGCGTGATCGCCGTCGCCGAACTGATCGTCGTGCCCACACGCCCGTCGCCGCACGATCTGCGCGCCGTCGGCGCCACGGTCGATCTGTGCGAGCGCGCCGGCAAGCCGCTGCTGTTCGTCGTCAACGGCGCCACGCCCAAGGCACGTATCACCAGCGAGGCGGCCATCGCACTCTCGCAGCACGGCACCGTCGCGCCGATCACAGTGCACCACCGCACCGATTTCGCCGCCTCGATGATCGATGGCCGCACGGTGATGGAATGCGATCCCAAAAGCCGCTCGGCCGGCGAAGTGGCGGCTTTGTGGTCGTACATTGCCGATCGCCTGGAAAAGAATTTCCGCCGCACCGTGTTCGCCGCTCCCGGCACCAATGGCGGTTATGTGCCGCAGCGCGTTGCGTCGGGCGGCTTCGGCCGTCGCGTGGTCAGCTAAGGGCATGGCAATGATCGGCTCCAAACCGCTGGCATCCTTGTCCTCCACCTTGCTGGCGCGTAAGGGCACGGCACGCCCGGCGATGCGCCCGCAAGGCTTTGGCGGATTCGGCGCCCCTTCATCCAAGCTCGAGGCGCCGGACGATCTCGGCTGGAACGACATGGGCGAAACCGTAGCGCCGCCCGCGCCCGACGCGGCGGTGCCGCCGGTGCTGGTCCAGCGCGAGGCGCTGCGCGATCTCGTCACGCCCGTCGCCGAACCCGTCGCGCGGCCTCAGCCGGTTAAAGCGCCACGCTCGGTGTCCGTCGCCACCGCGACGCGCATTCGCCGCGAAACCAACGCCAAGCACGTGGCCAACGCCCGCTCGGCGTTCACGCTCAGGCTCGATTCCGATCGCCATCTCAAGCTGCGGCTGGCGAGCGCATTGCAGAACAGGTCGGCGCAGCTGCTCGTCACCGAGGCGCTCGACGCCTTTCTCGAAACTCTGCCCGACGTGGACCTGCTGGTCAGCCAGCTCCCCGGCCGGGCCAAGGCTTAGGATAGGGATTTCACATGAAGACCCGGACAATCGCAACACTCAGCTGTTCCGTGCTGCTGCTCGGCGGCGTGCTGGCCGGCTATACCGGTAGCGGCGGGATCGCCTTTGCCGGCGAGCAGAATGCCACCAAGATCGCCGCCAAACAGTTCGATCAGGCGCGCAAGAGCCTGGCGCGCGGCAAAGCCGATGCGGCGATCGGCCAGGCCGAAAGCGCGGTCGGCTACGATCCGCAGGTCGCGGCGTATCGCGTGCTGCTCGGCCAGGCCTATCTCAAGGCGGGCCGCTTCGGCTCGGCGCGCGCGGCCTTTGCCGATGCGCTGACGCTCGAGCCCGGCAATGGCAAGGCCGCGCTCAATCTCGCGCTGGCAGAAATCGCCGAAGGCAATTGGGACGGCGCCCGCCGCACGCTCGATGCCAATGCGGCGACCATCCCGATCAGCGATCGCGGCCTCGCCGTGGCGCTGGCGGGCGATCCGGCCACGGCGGTCGAATTGCTCGAAAGCGCGGCGCGCGCGCCCGAGGCGGATGCCAAGACGCGGCAGAATTTCGCGCTCGCTTTGGCCCTGGCCGGGCGCTGGGCGGATGCCAAGACCGTCGTCGCGATGGATCTCGCGCCGGACCAGGTCGATGCCCGCATCCTGGAATGGGCGAGCTTCGCCAAGCCCAGTTCGGCCTCGGACCAGGTTGCCAGCCTGCTCGGCGTGACGCCGGTCGCCGATCCCGGCCAGCCGGTGCGGCTCGCGCTCAACGGCGGCGCACCGGTCGGCCTCGCCGCGGCCCCGGTAGATGATTTCATGCCGGGCAATCCGGTCGAGCCGGTGGCCGTGGCCAGCGCGGCGCTGACGCCGGTGATCGAACCGACGCCGGTGGTGGCGTCGGTCTCCAATGTCAGTTTCGGACCACGCTACGAAGTCGTCCAGGCGCAGCCGCCGCGGGCGATGCGCGCCGGGGCGGACCAGCGCAACAGTGCGTTCGGGGTGGCCAGCGCCCAGAAGGCGGTGTTCGACAAGGCCAAGCCGATGATGGGCGCCGCCGTCGCTCCGAAGCCGCAGTCGAAGGGTAATTATTTCGTGCAATTGGGCGCGTTCGACAATGCCGCGGTGGCCCGCGATGCCTGGGGCCGGCTGGCGCGCGCGCATAGCGCCCTTGCCGGGCACAATCCGTCGGGCGCTGCGGTACAGACCAAGGCCGGCAATTTCTACCGCCTGTCGCTTGGCGGCTTCGCGCGCGGCGATGCGGCGGCGCTGTGCCAGAGCTACAAGGCGCGCGGCGGCAATTGCTTCGTGCGCGCCGCGGCGGGCGACAAGATGGCGGCCTGGGTCAAGCAAGGCGCACAACTGGCGTCGCGCTAAAGGCAGAACCACGCTCTACCGTTCCCCGGCGCCGGTCGGGGCCCAGTAGCGACGGTGGAGGTAACTGAGCGCAGCGCCTGCCAACCCTTGTTGCGCTGCTGGGCCCCGGCCTTCGCCGGGGAAGGGATTAAGGGTTGGGAAAGCGCTCCTAAACCAGCGCCGTCCCGCCCTTCCACAGCCTGAGCACCTTGCCCTGCACGGGCAGCCCGTCGAACGGCGTGTTGCCGGCGATCGCAACCATCTTGTCGGCATCGATCAGCCACGGCGCGCCATCGTCGAACAGCATCAGATCGGCTGGCGCCCCGACCGTCAGCGTGCCCGTGTCGAGTCCGAGGATCGCCGCCGGCCCGGCCGACAACATGGTGATCAGCCGCTGGAGCGTAATGCGCTCGTCGCGCACCATGCCGAGCGACAGCGCCAGCAACGTCTCCGCCCCGGCCATGCCGTGCGCCGAATCGGCGAAGGGCAGGCGCTTTTCCTCCGGCCCGCGCGGATCGTGGCCCGAACATAAGATGTCGATCGTGCCGTCGGCGAGCGCCGCCAGGCAGGCCTGGCGATCGCTCTCGTCGCGCAAGGGGGGCGAGAGATGGGTGAAGGTGCGGAAATCGCTCATCGCAATGTCCGACAGCATGAGATGCGCCGGGGTGATGCCGCAGGTGACGCGCACGCCGCGGCGCTTGGCGGCGCGGACCAGCTCGAACCCGGCAGCGGTGGTGACGGCGCGGAAATGGATTTTGGCGCCGGTTTCCTCGGCCAGCATCAGATCGCGCGCGATCGCCAGCGGCTCGGCGATCGACGGCGCGGACGGGAGGCCCATGCGCGTCGCGGTTTCGCCGGCGGTGGCGACGGCGGTGCCGACCACGCCGCCATCCTGCGCCTCGGCGACCAAGGTCAGCCCGAGATCGCCGGCATAAGCGAGGACTTTGCGCATCACGCCCGAATCGGCGATCCAGCGCTCGCCGGTGCCGACCGCGACCGCGCCGGCATCACGGTTGATGGCCATTTCGGCCAGATCCTTGCCGGCAAGACCGCGCGTGGCGGCGGCGATCGGGTGGATCCACAGACCGGGGCGGCCGATCAAGGCGGCGCGCTGGACGATGCCGGGATCGTCGAGCACCGGCGTTTGATCGGGCATCAGCCCGACCCGGACGATGCCGCCGGCATGGCAGGCCGGCACGTCGATCGTGAACACGCCGAGATCGACGATCGCGGGGGCCAGGATCTTGCCACGGCAGTCGATCACCTCGGCGCCATCGGGTACGGCAAAGGTGCCGACCGCGGCAATATCCTTGCCCTCGATCAGCACGCCGCCGCTCGCCAGGCCGGCGATCGGGCAGACCAGCTGCGCGTTGAGAAGCGCGATCGTCATGCCCAGCCCTTCACACCGCGCGAGCGGCGCGTCAGCACGTCGAGGCACGCCATGCGCACTGCGACGCCCATCTCGACCTGCTCGGTGATGGCCGATTGATCGACATGATCGGCGACCGCCGAATCGATCTCGACGCCGCGATTCATCGGTCCCGGATGCATCACCAATGCGCCCGGCTGCGCCTTGGCCAGGCGCTTGAGCGTCAGGCCGTAGCGCAGGTGGAATTCGCGGTTGGAGGGGACGAAGCCACCGGCCATGCGCTCGTTCTGCAGGCGCAGCATCATCACCACGTCGGCGCCTTCCAGCGCGGCGTCGAAATCGGTGAACGGGGTGACGCCCATGCGTTCGATCCCGGCCGGCATCAGCGTCGATGGCGCGCACACGCGGACATCGGCGGAGAGCGAGGTCAGCGCGAGGATGTTCGATCGCGCCACGCGGCTGTGCAGTACATCGCCGCAAATCACCACGCGCTGGTTGTGGATCGTGCCGCGGCGGCGGCGGATGGTCAGCGCGTCGAGCAAGGCCTGGGTGGGATGTTCGTGGCTGCCGTCGCCGGCGTTGAGCACTGGGCAATCGACCTTGTCGGCGATCAACCGCACCGCGCCCGACGACCCATGGCGGATGACGATGACGTCGGCGCGCATTGCGTTCAGCGTCATCGCCGTATCGATCAGCGTCTCGCCTTTCTTCACGCTCGATTGCGCGGCATGCATGTTGACGACATCGGCGCGCAGCCGTTTGCCGGCGATCTCGAACGACAGCAGGGTACGCGTGCTGTTCTCGAAAAAGGCGTTGATCTGGGTGAGCCCGCGCAGGCGCTTGTCGTTCTTCTTATGCCCGCGATTGGCCTCGACCCACTGCTCGGCTTCGTCGAGCAGGAAGGTGATCTCATGCGGCTTCAATCCCGCAATGCCGGTCAGGTGCCGGTGCGGGAAAACGGCGCTGCCGGGCAGCGAGGCAGCGGGGCTGTGGTCTGACGGATGCATTAAAGGGGTGCGGTAATGCGCTGCGCGGTGCGGCGCAAGGCAGGAGGCAGTCGATCCCCGATCATGCCGCGACCAGCGCGTCGATCGCGCCTTGCAGGATATAGGCGGCGGCCATCTTGTCGACCAGCTCGGCGCGTTTGGCGCGGCTGGCGTCCTGCTCGATCAGCGTCCGCGTCACCGCCTGGGTGGAAAAGCGCTCGTCCCATAGCAGGATCGGCAGTTCCAGATCCTCCATGTTGCGGGCGAAGGCGCGGCTCGATTGGCTGCGCGGGCTTTCCTGGCCGTCGAGATGGAGCGGCAGGCCGATGACGATGCCGGCAATGCGCTGCTCGGTGATCAGGGCGATGAGCGCCAGCTTGTCCTTCTGGAATTTGGTGCGGCGGATCAGCAAAGCAGGGGAAGCGAAGCTCCAGCCGGCGTCGCAAATGGCGGTGCCGATCGTCTTGGTGCCGACGTCGAGCCCGATCAGCCGGCCGGCGGCGGGCAGCGCGTCGCGATAGACGGTGCGGTCGGTGGTGATCATCGCGCGGAGTACGCCGCTAGCCGGCGCGCGGCGTCGGCGCGGACATTGGCCCAGAACAGGCCGTAATCGTAGACGTGATAATTGTTGCCCGGCAGCACGTAACTGCCGATCGTCGGCGGCTCGCCGATCAACAGGAAGCCTTGCGGGTCACAGCGCGCCGGCACGCTACCGGCGACGATCGTCGCGCTGGCCAGATCGGCCGACGGCACGAGCGTGCCGAGATTGGCGGTGGCCGGGGCGACGGCGTTCGGCGTGCCGGTCAGCGGGTTGGTGCAGACCATCGGCGTGTCGCGACGCGGCTGGCCATTGAGGCCACTGGTCTCGTTATAATGATCGACGACCATCGCCGGATCGGCCGGTTCGGCGAAGCTCTGCCACGAGAGGAGGCAGCCGGCCTGATCGGCGCGCGCGCATTCGGGGAGCCCCAGCGCGGCGAGATCGGTGCTGCGCGAGACCGGCCAGCCGATGACATAGGCGGCAACGATGCGCTTGGCGATCGGCTTGCCGGCGATGCGATCGCGCAGCAGCCCGGTGAGGTGCAGCGCGCCCTGGCTGTGGCCGGCGAGGATGATCGGGCGATCGCCGGCTTCGTGCACGAACTGGTCGAACGCCGCGAGCACGTCGCCATAGGCCAGATCGAGCGCCTGTTTGGATGCCGTGATGTCGGTCAGGAACGCGCCGAACGTCGCCTGGCGGTAGCGCGGCGCCCAGATCGCGCCGACCTCGTTAAAGGCGCTGGCCTGGCCGCGCAGGAACAGTTCCGCGCGCGCATTGCTCTCCGCATCGTCGAGCGCGGCGTTCCAGCGCGCGGTGCCGAGGAACGAGGTCGGGTGGATATAGAAGACGGCGGCGGTCGGCGTCGTGGCCGCGGTGAAGCCGGGCGGGGTCCAGCGCGCCGGATCGGTCGCGCGGCCGGGATGCGCGATCCACATCTTAGGATCGGCATAGGCGTTGGCGGCGATCTTGGGCAGCGGCTGGAACTGCGTATTCGGTACCGCCCACCAACGGATGATCTGCACGCCCCAGATGCGGTAGGCAAAGGCGGCGGCGATCGCGAGCACGATCAGCGCGGCGATGACGTAGATAAACTTACGGGCCACGCGACACTCCAGGGCGGCCGCGCAGCCTCGTCGCTGGCCGTGCCGGTGCGGCGTGCCTGCACGATCATCACGCGCTGCGCAATCGACACGAACCTTGCGCCGGTGCCGGGCGCTCTGCTAGCCGCGGGCCATGCCAGTAGACATCCCCACCGTGAAGAAGATCGCGAGCCTAGCCCGCATCGCCATTACCGAAGACGAGGCCGCGCGCATCGCGCCCGAGCTCGATAATATCATGGGCTGGATCGAGCAATTGGGCGAGGTCGACACGACCGGCGTCGCACCGATGACCGCAGTGATCCCCAATCATCTGCGGCTGCGCGACGATGTCGTGACGGACGGCGGCGTGCGCGATGCGGTGCTGTCCAATGCGCCGCAGGCCGAGCACGGCTTCTTCACTGTGCCGAAGGTGATCGAATGATGATCGTCGATCAGCATTCGATCATCCCCGCACCGGCGGGGATCCAGAAACAAAGACTCTTGCGCGCGCGGCCCTGGACCCCCGCTTTCGCGGGGGAACTGATGGGAAGCGTGCGATGACCGACCTCACCAACCTCGGCGTCGCCGCGATCCGCGATGGCGTGCGCGACGGCAGCTTTTCCGCGCGTGAAGTCGCGGAAGCGTTCGTCGCCAACGTGGCCCAGGCCAAGACGCTCAACGCCTTCCTGGTCGAGACGCCCGAGCATGCACTGGCCGCCGCCGACGCGGCCGATGCGGCGCGCGCCGCAGGCGAGACGCTCAAGCCGCTGGCCGGCGTGCCGATCGGCATGAAGGACCTGTTCTGCACCAAGGGCGTGCCGGCGACCGCGGCCAGCCTGATCCTCGAAGGCTTCACCCCGCCGTACGAATCCACCGTCTCGGGCAAGCTGTGGGAGGCCGGCGCGGGCATGCTCGGCAAGCTCAACATGGATCAGTTCGCCATGGGCTCGTCCAACGAGACCAGCGCGTTCGGCAACGTCATCTCGCCGTGGCGGCGCAATGACGGCGGCAATGCCGCGCTCACCCCGGGCGGCTCCTCGGGTGGTTCGTCGGCGGCGATCGCCGCCCGGCTGTGCCCGGCGGCGACCGGCACCGATACCGGCGGCTCGATCCGCCAGCCCGCCGCCTTTACCGGCATTGCCGGGATCAAGCCGACCTATGGCCGCTGTTCGCGCTGGGGCACGATCGCCTTCGCCTCGTCGCTCGACCAGGCCGGGCCGATGGCGCGCGACGTGCGCGACTGTGCGATCATGCTCGAGAACATGGCCGGCTTCGATGCCAAGGATGCCACGTCGCTGCAGCTCGACGTGCCGCAGTGGGAAGCGGGTTTGTCGGGCGATCTCAAGGGCAAGCGCGTTGGTATTCCCAAGGAATATCGCGTCGACAACATGCCGGCCGAAATCGATGCCTTGTGGCAGCAGGGCATCGCCTGGCTGAAGGACGCCGGCGCGGAGATCGTCGAGGTGTCGCTGCCGCACACCAAATATGCCCTGCCGGCCTATTACATCATTGCCCCGGCCGAAGCCTCGTCCAACCTCGCGCGCTATGACGGCGTACGCTACGGCCTGCGCGATCTGCCCGAGGGCGCGGGGCTGCAGGACATGTACGCGGCGACGCGCGCGGCTGGGTTCGGGCCGGAAGTGAAGCGTCGCATCATGATCGGCACCTATGTGTTGTCGGCGGGCTTTTACGACGCCTATTTTACCCAGGCGTCGAAGATTCGCACGCTGATCGCGCGCGATTTCGATCGCGCCTGGGAAAGCTGCGACCTGCTGCTCACCCCGACCGCCCCGTCCTCGGCCTTCGCGCTGGGCGACAAATCGGCCGATCCGATCGCCATGTATCTCAACGACGTGTTCACCGTGCCCTCGTCGCTCGCCGGGCTGCCGGCGATGTCGGTGCCGGGCGGCGTGGATGCGGGCGGCCTGCCGCTGGGCTTGCAGATCATCGGCAAGGCGCTCGACGAGCAAGGCGTGCTGAACGCTGGCCTGGCGCTCGAACAGCGCGCCGGCTTCACCGCGCGCGCCGAGCCCTGGTGGTGAGTTGGATCGGCGAAACCTTGTTCCAGTTTGCTGGGGAAGGGCTCGCCGAAGTGTTCAAGCGTGTCAGGTTCGGTCGATCGGCGTCCAAGAAGCTGACCCGCGAGCGGCAGAAGATCCTGAACCGGCGCGCCCGGGAGCGTGCGAACAGACGGAAAGGCAGATGACGGAGGGTCTCGAGTAAGCCGCCGTGTCGAATGGGCGCTGGTGCTGAAAATGGCGGGCTGGGGCACCGTACGCTAAGTGGCGATAGACAGTATTACCGCATTTTGGTAATACCCCGGGCATGACGAAGCTCACCAATCTGACGGTCAAAGGCCAGGTGACGATCCCGAAGGACGTGCGTGACGCGCTCGGCCTGGTAGCGAACGAGCCGGTCGAGATCGCCATGCTCGGTCCGGATGCGGCAGTGATCCGCAAGCCGAGTCGCAATCTCGATGCCGAGATCGAGCGGTTGAGGGCACGCGTGCGGGAAACGATGCAGCGTTTTCCGCATCTGCGCGAAGGCCGGCCGACGGATGACATCATGCGCGATATCCGCGGGGATGACCCTTTCCCGCCATGATGCTCGATACGAATGTCGTGATCGATTTGCGTGAGGAGGATCCGCGCTGGTTAGATTGGGCGATGCACTCGATCGTCCGCGCGCGCGCGCCGGTGTCCGTCAGCGCCATTGTCGTCGGGGAACTCGCCATCCGCGGCGGCACTGAGCGGGATATCCTCGCTATGTTGGCTGGGATCGGCTTGGGCGTGACGATGTTCGATGCCCGCGCCAGTCATCGTGCCGGCGCGGCGCAGTATGCCTATCGGGCTGCCGGTGGCGGCCGCGACAAACTGCTGGGCGATTTTCTCATCGGCGCACATGCCGAAACGGCGGGTCAGCCACTTCTCACACGCGATCCCCGACATTACCGTAGCTATTTTCCCGACCTCACCCTCATCACACCCGAGACCGACGCATGACTGATGCCTCCACCTACACTATCCGCGGCGAAACCGGCGACTGGGAGGTCGTGGTCGGCCTCGAAGTGCACGCGCAGGTCACGTCCAACGCCAAATTGTTCTCCGGCGCCGCCGCCACCTTCGGGGCCGAGCCCAACACGCAGGTGTCGCTGGTCGACGCGGCGATGCCGGGCATGCTCCCCGTGCCCAACCGCGAGTGCATCCGCCAGGCGGTGCGCACCGGCATGGCGATCGAGGCGCAGATCAACAAATGGTCGCGGTTCGACCGCAAGAATTATTTCTATGCCGATCTGCCGCAGGGCTATCAGATCAGCCAGTTGTACCACCCGCTGGTCGGCGAAGGCGCGATCGATATCAGCCTGGATGACAAGAACCCCGATGCCAGCGGCAAGCGCATCGGCGTCGAGCGCATCCATGTCGAGCAGGATGCCGGCAAATTGATGCACGATCAGCATCCGACGCGCTCCTATGTCGATCTCAACCGCTCGGGCGTCGCGCTGATGGAGATCGTGTCCAAGCCCGATCTGGCCTCGCCGGCCGAGGCGGGCGCGTATCTGCGCAAGCTGCGCTCGATCCTGCGCTATGTCGGCAGTTGCGACGGCAATATGGAAGAAGGCTCGATGCGCGCCGACGTGAACGTCAGCGTGCGCAAGGCGGGCGATCCGCTGGGCACGCGGACCGAGACGAAGAACGTCAATTCGGTGCGCTTCGTGATGGCGGTGGTCGAGCAGGAGGCCAAGCGCCAGGTCGAAGTGCTCGAGGAGGGCGGCCGCATCGTGCAGGAAACGCGGCTGTACGATCCCGACCGCAACGAGACGCGCTCGATGCGCTCGAAGGAAGACGCCCACGATTACCGCTACTTCCCCGATCCCGATCTGCTGCCGCTCGAACTGGACGAGGCGTTCCTGGCCGAATGCCGCGCCAGCCTGCCCGAACTGCCCGACGCCAAACGCAAGCGCTACGAGGCGCTCGGCATCACCGCTTACGGCGCGGCGGTGCTGACGGCGGAGGTCGAGAGCGCACGCTGGTTCGATGCATTGCTCGATACCGGCGCCAAGCCGGTGGCGGCGGCGAACTGGGTGACGTCGGAATTGTTCGGCGCGCTCAACCGGCTGGGCAAGGATATCGCGACCTCGCCCGTCACGCCCGACGGTGCGGCGGAATTGCTGGCGCTCGTGGCCGACGGCACCCTGTCCAACACGCTGGCCAAGCAGGTGTTCGAGATCATGCTCGAAACCGGGCAGGGCGCGGGAGGCATCGTCGAAGAGCGTGGACTCAAGCAGACCAGCGACACCGGGGAGATCGAGAAGATCATCGCCGACGTGATGGCCGCCAACGCCGACAAGGTCGCCGATTATCGCGGCGGCAAGGACAAGTTGTTCGGCTTCTTCGTCGGCCAGACGATGAAGGCGATGGGCGGCAAGGCCAATCCGGGCGTGGTCAATGATCTGCTGAAGAAGGCACTGAACTGATCGTGATCGCGCTTGCCGCAGATGGCGGCAGCGTTAATCTCCCTGCCCATAAGCGGCCGATTCGGCGTCGTTTTACGGGGGGATACAATGAGGGTAGGGGGACGCGCCGCCGCGCTTGCGGTGCTGGCGCTTGTCATGAGCGAGGCATCGGTTTCGGCGCAAAGTGTGCGCTATCTGGCGGATAGCACGTCGCCGTTCGGGCCGCCCAGCGCCGAGCTGAGCGACACGACCGGCGTGACGATGCCGGTATTGGCCTTCACGTCGGACGGCACAGAAGCGGCCGATTTCGACAAATACTATGTCTTCCGTCGGGCGGATGTGGATTTCGCCACCGCCTATGCCGACATCGCCGAATGCGATGGCTATGCGCGCGGGTTGCAAAGCGGGATCGGCTATACGCAGACGCCATATCCTTACGCCGGCACGATGGCCGGCGCGGTTGGTGGGGCGATCGGCAACGTTATGGCGATGATGATTTTCGGCTCGGCGGAGAAGCGTCGTCTGCGCCGCGTCAACATGCGCACCTGCATGCATTTCAAAGGCTATCAGCGCTACGGCCTGCCCAAAGATTTGTGGGACAAGTTCAATTTCGAGGAGGGTCTGTCGGGCGTCAGCGAAGAGAAACGCCAGGCGTATCTCAAGCAGCAGGCGCTGGTCGCGTCGTCCGCTACGCTTCAGGGCAAGGAGTTGGGCCTGTGAAGAAGCATCTGCTCGCAGCGCTCGCAGCGCTCGGTGCGGTCGTGGCCGCCGTGCCGGCGGCCGCGAAGGAAAAGCCTCCCGTGTTCGTGGTTGCATCGGCGGTAAAGGACAAGCCTGCGGTCGCGCTGGATCCGACGAAGGCCTATATTCTGTTGCGCACAGCCAACGCTGCGCCCTTGTATCTGATGAAGGTGCCAACGGCCGAGGATCAGGCGACCTATGACCGCGTTCGCGCTGCTGCCTTGGCCGAGGCGCGCGAAAAATATGGCAAAAAGGCCGCGAGCTACGAACGCGCCCGGGCAGCCGCCGCGAAAAGTCCCGGCCTGTCCGTGCCGGAAAAGCCGGTTGAGCCGACCGAGGCAAATTTCGAGTTCGTCCAGTTCGGCATGATGGCCAGCGTCGGTATCGGCCCGATGAACCGCTTCGCCAAATCGAAGGAGCTTTCGACCTACCTGCATGAAGTGACGGCCGGCACATACCGCGTCTATGGCCAGCTTGCCGCTCCCGCCGGCGCGGCGGCAATCGGCAGCTGCTTTTGCATGGGCAGCGTCAAATTCGACGCACCCGCAGGTGCGATCGTCGATCTCGGCGTGATCGATCCGCCAGTCGTTCAAGAGCCAACCCCGGGCGATTCTTCGCAGCCGGCAGTCGCCGACACCAAGCCGCTATTCCGCCCAGCGGGCACCGACATGCCGATCGATCCGAGGCTGTCAGCCGCCAAGATCGTATCGGCGGCGTTCAAGGCGGTCGGCAAATTGCCGAATTATTATGGCGTTACCATCAGCCGCATCCCAGAAATGCCCGGCGTGATGCGGTATGATCGCGATCGCATCGTCGATCTGACGGCCCAATAAGGCAGAAGAGGGACGGCTGGTGCCGTCCCTCGATCACTGTGCCGTATCGTCCTGGTTCTTAACCACGCCGCCGGTGCCGCCGACGCCGTCATGTTCTCCGGTCGAGGCGAAGGTGTCCGGCTCTTCGCCGCCTTCACCACGCTCGACCGCGTCTTTGCGCGCTTCGACGATCTGCTCGAGATCGCTGCGCGGATCTTCATCGCTATCCAAATTCGGGTCGTTGGCCATCGATCGGCTCCTTCAGGAATAGGTCGTGCCGCCGATCGGCTGGCCGGGGGCGATGTCGGGACCGGTGTCTGGCCCAGTGTCCGGCGTCGTATCGGGGAAATCGACGTCGGGCTGCGGCGACGGCAGTTCAGTGGGGGCCGGATCGGGCTGCGCTGGTTGGCTAGGCTGGGGGGGAAGTTCGGGGGGCGTGGATGCCATCATCTTTCTCCTGTGAACTGCTCCAACGCGCGACGACGGGGGCGGTTGCGCTTGTGGCGCACGGCTTGCGTGCAACGTGGCTTGCCCCGGGGGCCGTGACTGGTATAGACGCCGCCGACCTGCGGTGTCCTAAGTGCGGGCGTGGCGGAATTGGTAGACGCGCTTGGTTTAGGTCCAAGTATCGCAAGATGTGGGGGTTCGAGTCCCTTCGCCCGCACCAGTCCTTCGCGCTTGCCGCGAGGGCGGCCGCGAACAAGATAGATTCCTGAAAAGGCGTGAGTTGAAATGCAGACTGTCGAAACGTTGAACGAAGGCCTGAAGCGCGCTTATACGCTGATGATCACCGCCAAGGACATCGATTCCAAGGTCGATGCCGAGCTCAAGCGCGTCGCGCCGCAAGTGCGCATGCCCGGCTTCCGCCCCGGCAAGGTGCCGGCCAATCTGGTACGCAAGATGCACGGCGATTCGCTGCTGCAGGACGCGCTCAACAGCTCGATCCAGGAAGGCGTGCAGCAGCTCATCGCCGAACAGCGCATCCGCCCGGCGATGCAGCCCTCGGTCAGCCTTGGCGAGGGCTATGCCCCCGGCCAGGACGCTAGCGTCACGGTCGAGCTCGAAGTGCTCCCCGACGTGCCCACCCCGGCGATCGATAGCCTCAAGCTGGAGCGCCTGACGGTGCCGGCCGACGAGGCCAAGGTGCAGGAGCAGCTGCAGAAGTTCGCCGACCAGCAGAAGCGTTTCGAAGACGCGCCTGAGGGCCATGCCGCGGCGACCGGCGATCTGGTCGAGATGGATTTCGTCGGCAAGGTGGCAGGCGTCCCGTTCGACGGCGGCACCGGCGAGGACATGTCGGTCGAAATTGGCACCGGTCGTCTGATCCCGGGCTTCGAGGACCAGCTCGTCGGCGTCAACGTCGGCGACGAGACCCAGATCGAGGTTACCTTCCCGGAGGATTATCAGGTCAAGGAACTGGCCGGCCAGCCCGCCACGTTCGATCTCAAGATCAAGGCCGTGAAGGTCGCCGGCGACACGGTGATCGACGACACGCTCGCCACTTCGCTTGGGCTCGAGAGCCTTGAGCAGCTGTCCGGTCTGCTCAAGGGGCAGATCGAGCAGGAACTGAACGGCCTGACGCGCACCTATATGAAGCGCAAATTGCTCGATCAGCTCGCTGAGGGGCATGATTTCCCCGTGCCGCCGTCGATGGTCGAAGCCGAATTCGGCCAGATCTGGTCGCAGCTCGAGCATGAAGCGACGCATGAAGCCGATCCGGAAGCGGCGTTGGCCGAGATGGAATCGGAGCGCGAAGACTATCAGAAGATCGCCGAGCGTCGCGTGCGCCTCGGCCTGCTCCTGTCGGAAATCGGCCAGGCCAACGGCATCGAAGTATCCAACCAGGAAATGCAGCGCCTCGTCGCCCAGGCCGCGCAGCAATATGGCCCGGAAGATCGCAAGCGCTTCATGGACTATGTCCAGCAGGAGCCGATGGCCGCCGCCCAGCTGCGTGCGCCGTTGTACGAGGACAAGGTGGTCGATTTCCTGTTCGAGAAGGCGGAGATCAGCGATCGCGAAGTGACGCGCGAGGAACTGGAAGCGGCGATCGAGAGCGACGAAGGCTTCTCCACCGGTACGCACACGCACGATCATGACAATCACAAGCCCAAGGCGAAGAAGGCCAAGAAGGCGGACGCGGTCGACGGTGAAACGGAAGCCAGCGCCGAGACGGCCAAGCCCAAGCCGGCCAAGAAGGCTGCCGCCAAGAAGCTGGAAGACGCCGATATCGAGCCCGCCGCGCCCGGCGACGAGCTGGTCCAGGCCGAGCCGGTGAAGAAGGCCGCGACCAAGAAGGCCAAGGCCGCGCCGGTCGAGGCGGCAACCGAACTGACGACGTCGTCGCCGGTCGCGGCGGAAGCCGCCGAAGGCACGCAGGCCGCAGACGCACCGGCGAAGAAGCCGCGCGCCAAGAAGCCGGCGGCGGATCAGGCGTAAACTACCCCGTCATCCCCGCGGAGGCGGGGATCCCGCTTCTTCTCGAATGTCGTAAAGAAGCGGGATCCCCGCGTTCGCGGGGATGACGGATAGGCGTTATGACGAACGAGGGCAGGGGGTGAACGATGACTGACACCGTACCCAGCATCGCCATCCTGTTGCCCTGCTACAATGAGGAAGCCGCCATCGCGCAGACGGTGGCCGGCTTTCGTGGCGCGCTGCCGAGCGCGCGGATCTACGTCTACGACAATAATTCCAGCGATCGCACGATCGAGGTCGCGCGCGCGGCCGGCGCGATCGTGCGGATCGAGCGCATCCAGGGCAAGGGCGCGGTCGTGCGGCGCATGTTCGCCGATGTCGATGCCGACATCTACGTCATGGCCGATGGCGACGCGACCTATGACGCAGACGCCGCGCCTGCACTGATCGCGCGCATGCTGGGTGAGCAGCTCGACATGGTCGTCGGCAGCCGCGTGACCGAGGTCAGCGCGGCCTATCGCCGCGGGCATCAGCTCGGCAACAAGGCGATGACCGGACTGCTCGCGCGTCTGTTCGGCCGCAGTTTCACCGATATCTTTTCCGGTTACCGGGTCTTCTCCCGCCGCTTCGTAAAGAGCTTTCCGGTGCTGTCGGAAGGGTTCGAAATCGAGACCGAGATCAGCGTCCATGCGCTGGAGCTCAAGATGCCCGTCGGCGAAGTCGAGACACGCTATTTCGCGCGGCTGGAGGGTTCGGAGTCCAAGCTCAACACCTATCGCGACGGTTTCCGCATCCTCAATACCATCGCCACGCTCTATCGGATCGAGCGGCCGATCCTGTTCTTCGGCGTGATCGCCGGCCTGCTCGCCGCCCTGGCGGTGATCCTGGCGATCCCGTTGGCGATCACCTATATGCAGACCCACACCGTGCCGCGTTTCCCGACCGCGATCCTGATTACCGGGCTCGGCATCCTTGCCGCGCTCAACATGTTTACCGGATTGATCCTCGATACGGTGGTGCGCGGCCGGCGCGAGATGCGGCGGCTGGCCTATCTGGCCCATCGGGCTCCCGGCAACGGGGCTTGAACTCGTTTCCCCCAAGGCCGATGTATAGCCATCACTGGGGCATAAGGACTGAATACTCCCATGCATAATCCGTTCGAGACCGGTAATTTCGCTCCTCCGGGGTTCCGCGCAGACCCGATCACCGGTGGCCTCGTGCCGATCGTGATCGAGCAGTCGAACCGCGGCGAGCGCAGCTTCGACATCTATTCGCGCCTGCTGCGCGAGCGCATCATCTTCATCACCGGCGGTGTCGAGGACCATATGGCCTCGGTCATCACCGCGCAGCTGCTCTTCCTGGAGTCGGAAAACCCCAAGAAGGACATCTTCATGTACATCAACTCGCCGGGCGGCGTCGTCACGGCGGGCATGGCGATCCATGACACGATGCAATATATCCGCCCGCGCGTCGGCACGGTGTGCATCGGCCAGGCCGCGTCGATGGGCAGCTTCCTGCTCGCCGCCGGCGAGCCGGGCATGCGGGTCGCGCTGACCAATGCGCGCATCATGATTCACCAGCCATCGGGCGGCGCGCAGGGCATGGCCAGCGACATCCAGATCCAGGCGCAGGAAATCCAGCGCATCAAGAACCGGATGAACGCATTGTATGCGCAATATACCGGCAAGCCGATCGAGGAGATCGAGAAGGCGATGGACCGCGATACGTTCCTCGAATCGCACGAAGCCAAGGCGTTCGGCCTGATCGACGAAGTGTTCGACAAGCGGCCTGCCGTCACCGACGAAACCGGCGGCGCTCCCGCATTGCCGGCTTCTTAAGAGGGAGGCCGGCATCGTAAGGCCGATTGCTATTGTACGATTGAAGGCGGGCGGCCTAAGGTGGCTGCCCGCACTAGCGCGCGTATCGGCGCGAAGGATGGATTGAATGACCAAGTTGAGCGGCGGCGATTCGAAGAGCACCCTGTATTGCTCGTTCTGCGGGAAGTCGCAGCACGAGGTGCGCAAGCTGATTGCCGGGCCGACCGTGTTCATCTGTGACGAATGCGTCGAGCTGTGCAACGACATCATCCGCGAGGAAACCAAGTCCGCCTTGGTCTCCAAGAAGGATGGCGGCGTGCCGACCCCGCAGGAAATCTGCGACGTGCTCGATGATTATGTGATCGGCCAGAAGCGCGCCAAGCGCGTGCTGTCGGTGGCGGTGCACAATCATTACAAGCGCCTCAACCACGGCCAGAAGGGCGCCGATGTCGAGCTCGCCAAGTCGAACATCCTGCTCGTCGGGCCGACCGGTTGCGGCAAGACCTTGCTCGCCCAGACCCTCGCTAGAATCCTCGATGTGCCGTTCACCATGGCCGATGCGACGACGCTGACCGAAGCGGGCTATGTTGGCGAGGATGTCGAGAACATCATCCTCAAGCTGCTCCAGGCCTCGGATTACAACGTCGAGCGGGCGCAGCGCGGCATCGTCTATATCGACGAAATCGACAAGATTTCACGGAAAGCCGAGAACCCCTCGATCACGCGCGACGTGTCAGGCGAGGGCGTGCAGCAGGCGCTGCTCAAGCTGATGGAAGGCACCACCGCGTCGGTGCCGCCGCAGGGCGGGCGCAAGCATCCGCAGCAGGAATTCCTGCAGGTCGACACGACCAACATCCTGTTCATCTGCGGCGGCGCCTTCTCGGGGCTTGAGAAGATCATCGGCGATCGTCTGCAGGGCAAGTCGATCGGCTTTGGCGCGTACGTCGCCTCGCCGGAAGAGCGCCGCACGGGCGAGACGTTGAAGTCGGTCGAGCCGGAGGATCTGCTCAAGTTCGGCCTGATCCCGGAATTCGTCGGCCGTCTGCCGGTCATCGCGACGCTGGAAGATCTCGACGTGCCGGCACTGGTGACGATCCTGACCGAGCCGAAGAATGCGCTCGTGAAACAGTATCAGAAGCTGTTCGACATGGAGGACGTCAAGCTCGGCTTCACCGACGACGCGTTGGTCACGGTGGCCAAGAAGGCGATCGATCGCAAGACCGGCGCGCGGGGCCTGCGCTCGATCCTGGAGAGCATTTTGCTCGATACGATGTTCGATCTGCCGGGAATGGATTCGGTCGACGAAGTGATGATCGACGGCGATGTGATCGAGGGCCGCAAGGAACCGATCCGCGTCTACGCCAAGAAGGAAAAGTCGGGCGCGGCGTAAGCCGTTGGCGGGGGCCTTGGCCTCCGCCATTTGCACCCTGCTATTTCCGTCACCCCAGCGCACGCTGGGGTTTCATGGGGCTCCTGTCCCGCGCCCGCCGCTTGAGATCCCAGCTTCCGCTGGGATGACAAAATGTCGGCGGACCTCAGTCCGCCGCCCGAGCCGCCAGCCGCTCCAGCCACGCCTTAGCCTGTTTCGGCTCCCCCACTGCGCTCGGGCTCGCCAGCCCGCGCGAGGCGATAAACTCGCTGTGTAGCGTGAACGGTGCGAGATCGAGCTGGTCGCGCATCTTGTCGATCGCGAAGGCCAGTTCGTCCAGCTCCTCGATCAGCGGTTCGAACTTGGCGATATTCTGCTTGTCGGGCCGGTGGCCGAACAGGCCCCATTTGCCCGACGCGCAGGTTTCCAGCGCAGCGGTGAGGGTGGCAAGGTATTCCGCTTCTAGCTCCGTGCGGCGGATATCGGTTTGGGCGAGACGATCGGCTTTGGCCATATGGGATTCCTTTGCGGCTCCTGTGGCACGGATGGCATGGTCACCCCGCGTATAATCGTGACGGCATGGTGACGGCTATCGCCCCAAAGTATCCGGCCAGCGTAGTGCCGCGATCACCCGCGCCACGTCGACGTCGGCGTCGACGCTCGCCGGCGAGGTGACGCGGTAAGAGACCAGCCACTTGCCACCGGGGATGCAGAACAGGCGCGCCTCTTCGCGCACCGCTTGCTCTTTGCCAGCGAACGGCATGGTGCCGCCTCGATAGACGATCCGCCGTCCGCTCGGGCGGATCGTTGCGGAGGACGTCGCCTCGATCCGCTCCTCGACCTGCACGGTGGCGTCCGGTTCGCGGGCGAGAATATCGTGCTTCATGCCCTCGAACGTCGCCGCGCACGCGCGTTCGCGCGCCGCGCCGTCGCTCGCGGTGGCGCCGGCCGGAGGTCCCTGCGTCGGATAGACGAAGATCGACAGATAGGCGACCATGCCGTCATTGTCCGGCTCGCCGACCCGAGCGATCTGATAGCCGACGCCACTGTCGGCGCCGTCATCGTTATAGCGGACGACCTGATGTCGGATGGCCGATCCTACACGGGCGGGAAAGGCCATGCCGGTCTGCCGGTGGATGTAAGGATCGGCCGGGTTGGGGACGTCGCCGCGCTGCGCCGATACCGGGGCTGCCAGGGCCAACCCGAAGGCGAAGAGCATTTTACGGCGCGGCGTCATCGCGCTTCCTTCCGTTGCCGTGCGGCAAGCGCGATGCCGACGCCGATCTGGACCAGCGCATAGGCGCGGCGGCGCCCCGGTCGGTCGCGAAACGGCGCGACCAGGACTTCCGAACCAAGTGCCTCATCTTCCCACAAGGCGACGTGGCGCCGCGGCTGGAGCAGCCCGAGCAACCCGTCGCCGATCATGAACATCGCCGCCATTTCAGCGCCGCGCTTCGTCCACTGGCTCATTTCGTCGCTCCGCTCATGGCGGCCTGTGCCGCTTGCCAGGCTTGATATTCCTCGACCGCTTTGGACCTGCGGAGCACGCGCGCGAACGGGTCGAGCACGACATGCGCATTATCTGCTAACTCGAGCGTGCCGCGCCCATCGGTCATCGCCAGTCGCTCGATCCGGCCATCGACCTGCACCTCGACCGGCATGGGAAAGGCCAGCCCATCCGGTGCCGCCCAGCGCAACGCCAGCGTCCCGTTGCCGCGCGTCTCGATCAGTTCGGGCAGCGCTGCCTTGCGCAGATAGGTGTCGAAGAACCAGCCATAATCCCGGCCCGTCACCGACCTGACCAATGCCTCATATTCGGTCGTCGAGCCGAAGCGCGGGCGGAAGCTGCCAGGCGTCGGCTTGGCCTGGCCGAACACGGCGCGCCGCGTCACTTCGTAAAACGCCGCATCGCCGATCAGCCCGCGCAGCGTGTGCAGGATCCACGAACCCTTGTAATAGATGTCCGTGCCCGGCCCGCCCGATTTGGTCTCGTACACTTCCTCCTCGGTACGGATCCTGCCCGACACGATCGGCTGGGCATTGGCGATCTTGCCCCGCTGGTCGTCGAGCATCGCCGCATAGCGCGCCTCGCCCTCCCGCCAGCGACCGTAGAGCGGTTGCATGTAGCTGGCATAGCCTTCGTGCAGCCAGTAATCGTCCCAATTCTCGGCGGTGAGCTGGTTGCCGAAATATTCGTGGGAAAATTCGTGGTGGAACAGCCAATCGAATCCCTCCGGCGCCTTGGCATAGTCGTTGCCGTAAGCGTTGATCGTCTGGTGCTCCATGCCCTTATGCGGCGTTTCGACCACGCCGACTTTCTCGTCGCCGAACGGGTAGGGGCCGATCACGCTTTCGAAGAACTCCAGCGTCGGCGCGAATTCGGCGAACAGTGCGCGCGCCTGGCGCTCTTCGCCCGGCAAATACCAATAATGCATCGGGATGCGATTGCCGAAGCGGCTGCGATAGGTTTCGCTGAGTTCCTCATACGGCCCGACATTCAGCGCGATGCCGTAGGTGTTGGGTTGGCGCGCGCGCCAATGCCACGTCGTGCGACCGTCGGGCAGCGTGTCGACGCCGAGCAATTTGCCGTTGCTCGGCGCCTTGAGCCCCGCCGGCACGGTGATGTGCAGATTGACCAACGCCGGCTCGCCAGTGGGGAAATCGAGGCACGGCCAGAACAGATCGCAGCCATAGCCCTCCGCCGTGGTGGCGAACCACAGCCGCCCGTCGGGCGTCTTCGACCACACCACGCCGTCATCCCACGGCGCGCGCACCGCGATATGCGGCGTGCCGCCATAGCGGATCGTGGCCACCAGCGTGCGACCGGCCGGCACGGCGTGGGGCAGGGTGATGGTCAGCCGCCCTTGCGGATTGCGCCACGCGGCGCGCTGGAGCGGGTGGCCGTCGATGGCCACCGCGCTGACCGGCAGGTTGCGATCGAGATCGATCGCCAGCACGGTCAGCCGCGCTTTGGCGGTGAATCGGAGCGTGGCGGTGCCGTCGAGCCGCTGCGTCTCGGGCCGCACTTCGAGCGCCAAGTCCACATGATCGAAGCGCAATTTGGCCTGTCCGGGGTCGATCGGCCCGCCCGAGCGCATGGTCTGCGCGGTCAGCGGCGGTTCGCCTTTCTTGAGCGGGGCGGCGGCGATCAGCAGCAGCGCGGGGAGAGTCGCCAGCACGGTTCGCCGTGTCCTGCGCTTCCGCCGATTGATGGAATGGCAAGCATCACCATATAAGGATGGCAACGCACCGCGTTCTGGTGCTCCCGGAGTATTCATGACCCAATCTTACCCCGTACTGCCGCTGCGTGATATCGTCGTGTTCCCACACATGATCGTGCCGCTGTTCGTCGGTCGCGACAAGTCGGTCGCGGCGCTGGAAGCGGCGATGAACGCCGATAAGGAAATCTTCCTCGTCGCGCAGCTCGATCCGGCCGAAGACGATCCCGAGCGTGACGATCTCTACGATCTCGGCGTGACTGCTACCGTGCTGCAATTGCTCAAGCTGCCGGACGGCACGGTCCGCGTGCTGGTCGAGGGCAAGGCGCGCGCTACGCTTGACGTGATCGCCGAAACCGATGGCTATCTCAGCGCCACCGTGCTGCCGGTCGAGGATCTCGCTGCCGAGGGCAATGAGGTCGAGGCGTTGATGCGCTCGGTGATCGGCCAGTTCGAGAATTACGCCAAATTGAACCGCAAGCTGCCGGCCGAGACCGCGGTGCAGTTCAACGAGATCGAAGATGCCTCGCGCCTGTCGGATGCGGTCGCCGCCAACATCTCGGTCAAGGTGTCGGATAAGCAGACCCTGCTGGTCGAGCTTGATCCCGCCAAGCGGCTCGAAATGGCCTTTGCCTTCATGGAAGGCGAGCTCGGCGTGTTGCAGGTCGAGAAGAAGATCAAGAGCCGCGTCAAGCGTCAGATGGAGAAGACGCAGCGCGAATATTATCTCAACGAGCAGTTGAAGGCGATCCAGCGCGAACTCGGTAATGAGGGCGAGGAAGGCGAGGGCGACGAGATCGCCGAGCTGACGCAGAAGATCGCCTCGCTCAAGATGTCGAAGGAAGCGCGCGGCAAGGCGCTGGGCGAGCTCAAGAAGCTCAAGACCATGGCGCCGATGAGCGCCGAGGCGACGGTGATCCGCAACTATCTCGATGTGCTGTTGGGCCTGCCCTGGGGCAAGAAGAGCAAGGTCAAGAAGGACATCGCCGCCGCGCAGGTCACGCTCGACGAGGATCATTATGCGCTCGAGAAGGTCAAGGACCGCATCGTCGAATATCTCGCGGTGCAGGCGCGCACCAACAAGCTGAAGGGGCCGATCCTGTGCCTGGTCGGTCCTCCCGGCGTGGGCAAGACCAGCCTCGGCAAGTCGATCGCCAAGGCCACCGGCCGCGAGTTCATCCGCCAGTCGCTGGGCGGCGTGCGCGACGAAGCCGAGATCCGTGGGCATCGCCGCACCTATATCGGCTCGCTGCCGGGCAAGATTGTGACGAACCTCAAAAAGGCCGGCACCAGCAACCCGCTGTTTCTGCTCGACGAGATTGACAAGCTCGGCCAGGATTTCCGCGGCGATCCGGCGTCGGCATTGCTCGAAGTGCTCGATCCGGAACAAAACGCCAAGTTCCAGGATCATTATCTCGAGGTCGATTACGACCTGTCGGACGTGATGTTCGTGTGCACGGCCAATTCGCTCAACCTGCCCCAGGCGTTGCTCGATCGCATGGAGATCATCCGGCTCGAAGGCTATACCGAGGACGAGAAGGTCGAGATCGCGCAGCGCCATCTGATCGAGAAGCAGATCGAGGCGCATGGCCTGAAGGCCGGCGAGTTCGAGCTGACCACCGAGGGCCTGCGCGCGCTGATCCAATTCTACACGCGCGAAGCCGGCGTGCGCACGCTGGAACGCGAGATTGCGCGCCTGGCACGCAAGGCGTTGCGCCAGATCCTCGAAGGCAAGGTGACCAATGTGGTCATCACGCCCGACAATCTCGGCGAGTTTGCCGGCGTGAAGAAATATCGCCACGAACTGGGCGAGGAAGAGAATCAGATCGGCGCGGTCACCGGGCTCGCCTGGACCGAAGTGGGCGGCGAATTGCTGACCATCGAGAGCGTTACCGTGCCCGGCAAGGGGGCCGCCAAGGTCACCGGCACGCTCGGCGACGTGATGAAGGAGTCGATCGATACCGCGCTCAGCTTCGTCAAGGCTCGTAGCCCGAGCTACGGGATCAAGCCGAGCCTGTTTAACCGCAAGGACATCCATATCCATCTGCCCGAAGGGGCAGTGCCCAAGGATGGCCCGTCGGCCGGCATCGGCATGGTCACGGCGATCGTCTCGACGCTGACCGGCGTGCCGGTGCGGCGCGAGATCGCGATGACCGGCGAGGTCACGCTGCGTGGTCGCGTGCTGCCGATCGGTGGCTTGAAGGAAAAGCTGCTCGCGGCGCTCCGCGGCGGCATCAAGACCGTGCTAATCCCGTTCGACAATGAGAAGGATTTGGCGGAGATCCCGTCCAACATCCTCAGCGGGCTCAACATCGTGCCGGTCAAGCATGTCGACGAAGTGCTCAAGCTGGCGCTGACCGAGCCGTTGGTGGCGATCGACTGGACCGATGCCGACGAGCTGGCGGCGCTGCCGCCACCCGGCGTGACACCGGCGGGCGGCGAACTGCATCATTGATCTGAAGCAGGCGGAACGGGGTGCGACGAACGGCGATCGTCGCATTTCCGCGCCGCGGACGGCGGCGGCGCATCAATTTGTTTTGACAGCCCCGCCGAGTCCCGCCTTACTGTACCACCGGCTCCGCGCCGGGAATCATTTCGTATCTTGGTAACCGGGGGTTTTTGGGCATGAACAAGCAGGAATTGATCGGCACGGTCGCAGACGCGTCCGGGCTGACGAAAGGCGATGCGATCAAAGCGGTCGAAGCCGTGTTCGACGCAATCTCCGCATCGCTGAAGAAGGGCGACGAAGTGCGCCTGGTCGGTTTCGGCACGTTCTCGGTCAGCAAGCGTAAGGCGTCGATCGGTCGCAACCCGCGCACCGGCGAACCGATGCCGATCAAGGCTTCGACACAGCCCAAGTTCAAGGCCGGCAAGGGCCTGAAGGATTCGGTCAACTAAGCCGCTTTCGCGCGCGCGGGGCTGGACAAAGGCGCCGCGCAGCGCTTAAGGCGATCGAACAGGGCGGCGGAAACGCCGCCCTGTTGCGTTGACGGCCCTATCCTTACAGAGGTGGCCGTTAGCGGGCGCGTAGCTCAGTGGTAGAGCACACCCTTCACACGGGTGGGGTCGCAGGTTCAATCCCTGCCGCGCCCACCATTTCCAAAACCCGCCGCGTCGCAAGACCGGCGGGTTTTTGCGTTTTGCCGCCCCGCCGCGGCAGTCCCGATGTTACCGCACATCGCTGCGGCGCAACGACTGTCACATTGACGTCATGTTACAGTCACGTAACCGTCTTCGAATACGCGTCCGCGCGTCATGAACGGCCCCTAGGCGGTCTTCAGCGGGGCGACGGGGGGAATACCGAGTCGGCCGCAAGGGCATCCGCCCGCAGGATCAACCCGGCAGCGCCGGACTCGGAGATTTTATGGCCAGCTTCACGCGCATCAGCCTCGCTTTGTTGACCGGCACCGCCGCGCTCGCGCTCGCCGCTTGTGACGGCGCCGACGGCGTCGCTTCGCCCGGCGGCGTGATCGGCGGCACGCCGGCCCCGACGCCGACCCCAACGCCTACGCCCACCCCCACGCCGGCCCCCGCTGCGATCGCGGCCTTCGCCGAAACCACGCAGAGCGGCTTCACCGTCACGCGCGAAGAGCAGTTGGCCGTCGTCAATGCCGGCACCAACAACGTGCTCACCGGCGTCAACCCGCTCAACGGCTTCCTGCCGATCAACGCTGCCGCCACGGCAACCGCGTTCAACGCCTCGACGATCAACCCGTTCTTCGTCGCGACCAGCTATATCGGTGCGGTAAACCCGGCCGGCGACACCTGGTATCAGGGCTGGACGTGCAACTCCTCGACCGCCAATTTCGGCAGCACCAGCACGTCGTGCTCGTCGGTTCCGACGATCGCTGCGGCGAACACGCCGGCGGCAACTGCCTGCCCGGCCGGCACGACCGCCGCTGGCGTCAACACCAACTACCGCCTGTGCATTCTGCCGTCGCTGGTCAGCGGCAATCTGTCGCTGCCGGCAATCGCTGGCGTCGCATACCAGATCAACGGTCGCGTCGACGTCGGCATCGACACGGGTGGTGACGGCGCTGCCGCCGGTGGCGCTGCTGCCACGCTAACCTTCGCCGCGGGCAGCCTGATCGTGTCGAACTCGAGCGACGCGGCGAACGACTTCCTCGTCGTCAATCGCGGTTCGAAGCTCAACGCGATCGGCACGGCGACCGCGCCGATCATCTTCACCTCGCAGCAGAATCTCAACTCGGCGTCGAACAGCGATGCGACGCAGGGCCAGTGGGGCGGCGTGATCCTCGCCGGCAAGGCGCAGATTTCGAATTGCAGCACGACCGGCGTCGCTGGTGGCGCGGCCAATTGCCAGAACGTTGTCGAAGGCACCGGCAACGCGGTTTATGGCGGCGCCACGGCGGCCGACAACAGCGGCACGCTGCAATATGTCCAGATCCGCTATTCGGGCATCGCCATTTCGGAAGGCAACGAACTGCAGGGCCTGACGCTTGGCGGCACCGGTTCGGGCACCACGCTGGATCACATCCAGGTGCACAACAGCTCGGACGATGGCATCGAGATCTTCGGTGGCCGTACCAACCTGCGCTACCTGGCGATCACTGGCGCGGACGATGACGGCCTGGATACCGATGTCGGCTGGCAGGGCATGGTGCAGTTCGCCATCGTCGCACAGAAGACGATCGGCGCGACGACCGACTCCTTCTCGACCGAGATCGACTCGAACGGCAACGAAGACTTCATCCCACGTCAGAAGGGCAAGCTCGCCAACTTCACCTTCATCCAGACGGCGAATGCGGCAGCAGCGATCCGTCTGCGCGGTGGTGCCGACTATACCTTCATGAACGGCATCGTGAAGTCGGTCGTGCCGTGCCTCAACATGATCGCCAGCACCGATGCGAACGGCGGCAAGTCGACGATCCGCCCGGCTGGCGGCACCGGCGGCGTGCCGACGACGATCGAGGAGGACGGCCCGCCCGTGTTCCGCTCGGTATATTTCGCCTGCAACAACGCCTGAGCCTGATCGCCCAGCCGACCAGTGGATGCCGGGGCGAACACCACGCCCCGGCATTCGCCGTATCTACCCAATCGGGATATTATCGATGGCAAAGCCCCTAGCATTCGGTTCGCTGCTGCTTCTTTCCTCCAGCCTGATCGCGCCTGCCGCGCTGGCTCAGACAACCGGTCCCTCGACCACGGGCGGGCAGAGCGCGTCGCCGCCCGCGACCGTCACGGTCGATCCCGCCGCTGGCCAGACGCCGGATGCGCAGGAAGAGCAGATTGAAGTTTCTACGCCAGGTGCTGGCGATGATACCGGCGCCGACATTGTCGTCGTCGGGCGCAATATTCCCAACGCGATCCGCGCCACGCCGGAAGTGATCTCGGTTCTGTCCTCGGCCGATATCGCACGCACCGGCGAAGGCGATATCGCCGGCGCGCTGCAGCGCGTTACCGGGCTTAGCGTCGTCGGCAGCGGCTTCGTGTTCGTCCGCGGCCTCGGCGATCGCTATTCGTCCTCGCTGCTCAACGGCTCGCCTTTGCCTTCGCCCGAGCCGCTGCGCCGCACCGTGCCGCTCGACATTTTCCCGACCAGCATCGTCGCCAGCGCGCTGGTGCAGAAGAGCTATTCGGTCAATTACCCGGCCGAATTCGGCGGCGGCGTCATCAACCTCACCACCAAAGGCGTGCCAGAGGAGAGCTTCCTCTCGTTCGGCGCCTCGGCCGGCTATGACAGTGCCAGCACCGGCCAGCTTGGTTACGTCTATGACGGTGGCAGCCTCGATTGGCTCGGCTTCGACAGCGGCGAGCGCACCGTGCCTGGCTTCATCAAGGCCGGTGGTGCCAGCGCCCCGCAATATAGTTCGGCGCAGATCGCGACGATGTCGGGCGCGCCGACCACGTTGCTGCAGCAGAGCGACGACTTGCCGGCGAATTTCTCTGGCGAACTCAATCTCGGTCACAGCTTCGATGTCGGCGGTGCGCGGATCGGCGTGATCGCCTCGGGCAGCGTCAGCAACGGTTTCCGCACGCGTGAAGCGACGCAGCAGGACACGATCGATGCCAGCGGCGCATTGCGCAGCGATTTCCGCACCGTGCTGACCGACAATCGCATCGTTGCCAACGGCCTGATCGGCTTCGGCGCCGATTTCGGCGAACACAAGCTGCGCTGGACCAACGTCTATCTCCACGACACGCTCAAACAGGGCCGGCTCGCCACCGCCACGGTCTATCCGAACAGCAGCGGCGATCGGATTATGCAGCAGAACACCAATTGGTTCGCGCGGCAGCTGATCGACACGCAATTGGTCGGCGAATTCAAGTTTGGTGATTTCGGCGTCGACGTGCGTGGCTCTTACGCCAATACGAAGCGCAATTCACCGTACGAACGCTCGTTCAGCTATCGCTTCGATCAGGCATCGCAACTGTACGAAAACAATCTTAACGGTCTTGCCGAAAACGCATTCGTTGCGTTCAGCGCGCTCAACGAAGACCTGTATAGCGGACAGGCCGATGTCAGCTATAAGCTGCCCACGTCACGCCCGATCACGGCCTCGGCAGGCTATTATTACAGCGATACAGATCGCACCTCGACGCGCTACAATTTCCAGTATCGCACGTTCAGCGGCGGCGGCCTGCCGGCGCCGTACAGTTTTCTCCGCCCGGATTATCTGCTCAGCGCGGGGACGATCAACAATGGCTGCGTGGCCAATGACGGCGGCGGTTGCATCCGCCTGTTCAACCTGTCGGGCGCTGATGGCGCGGCGCAATATGACGCCTCGCTGCGCATCCATGCCGGCTACGGCCAGCTCGAAGGCGAGATCGCCGACGGCCTGCGCGCCACGGTCGGCGTGCGCTACGAAACAGCCAAGGAAGTTGTCACCACCAGCAGCACCTCGTTCCAGGGCACCACGCTCGACAACGATTACTTCCTGCCTGCCGCCACCGTGACATGGAATTTCGCGCCCGACATGCAGTTCCGCATACACGGCTCGAAGACCATCGCGCGCCCCCAGTTCCGCGAGCTCGCCCCGCAGCTGTACCGAGATTTCGATTCCGATCGTCAGTTCTTCGGCAACCCGCAGCTGAAGGACTCGCAGCTGACCAATGCCGAGGCGCGCTACGAATGGTTCTTCGCGCGTGATCAGCGCATCACCGCGGCGGCGTTCTACAAGCATATCAAGAACCCGATCGAGCAGATCGGCTTCTTCCCCAACGATACCTCGCCGCTCCAGACCGGCTTCTCCTCGGCCCCGGCTGCGGACCTGTACGGCGCGGAATTCGAAGCGCAGAAATATATCCCGCTGGACGACGCGTTCAGCAGCGATTTCTTCGCCGATCGTCGGCTGCTGTTGATCGCCAACTATACGTACACCAAGTCCAAGCTGAAGGTTGGCGACCAACTGGTGCCGAGCCCGATCCAGAATGGCAGCGGCGTGGCCGTCTTGCTGCCGGCCAACCAGTTGTTCCGCGATGGCGCGCCGCTCACCGGCCAGTCGGATCATCTGATCAACGCGCAGATCGGCATCGATCGCAAGCGCGGTGTCGTGTCGCAGCTGACCTTCCTGTTCACCTATGCCAGCGAGCGCGTGACCAATCGCGGGCCGATCTCGGGCGGGTTCCTGCCCGATATCGTCGAGAAGCCGGGCATCAAGCTCGACATCGTCGCCCGCCAGGGGTTCAAGCTGCGCGGCGCGGAATTCGAACTGAAGCTGGAGGGCCGCAATCTGAGCGGCACCAAGTTCCAGGAATTCCAGAAGTTCGACGATGGCACCCGGGTGGATGTGAACACCTATCGCCTGGGTCGCACGTTTACCGTGGGGCTCAGCACGCGGCTGTAATTGGGCGTGCGGGGGAGGGTAGAAGCTCCCCCCGCCGTCACGTCGGCGTTATCCCCGCGTCGGTGGCGCCATCGTCAGGAGCACGGACGCACAATCGGCTTTCCCGATCGAGGCGTCATCCCCATTCGCGCTCGCGAAACCACTTGGTGATGACATATTTCGCCCCGGCACGCACTTTCATGCCCTGGTGGATCGTCGAGGGGTTTGGCGTGCCGTCGGGCCGCAGGTTATTCCACGCCAGCAGCTTGCCCGTCTCTGGCTGGACGATCTTGTCGATCGTCTTGAAGCGCGTCGCGCCGCCCGCTTCCGGCGTGTTGAGATAGATCATCACCGTCCAGGTGCGCTGCCCGGCAACAGCGCAATAGCGCGCGAAATCCACGCCGGCCGGATCGAAATAGTCGGTATGGCCCTTGAACTCCTGCCCGACGGCGTAGCGCTGGCCCTGCATCGGTTCGCCATGCGCGGCAGCCAGCCCGGTAAGCGCACGGATTTGCTGTTCGAGTGCGATAACGGCAGGATGCGCCGCATCCAGATCGCACGTCTCGCTGGTGCGAAAAGCGGCATCGCCATTGGCGTCGGCGATCGTCGAGGGGCGGCGCGCGGCGTCGATCAGCTCGATAATCGTCGCACACAGGTCCGGCGCGAGGAAGCCCTTGCGCAGGAACAAGGTCAGTTTGGGGCTCGGCACGCGCTGCACGCCGGCTTGCCCGGCGAGATGCGCGACGAGAGCGTCGCTGGGATGGCCGGAGCCGAAATCGGGAAAGGTCGCCATCCCCACCATGTGCCAAAAGCGCGCGGATTTCGCCAGCGCCAAGCATCGCGGAGTGGCGGTACCGCAAAACCTTCACACTTCTGCCGCGCGACTGTAACACTGCGCCCCTAGCAGCGTCACCGGAGGAATTATCTCGCCATGCGGCTCGAACTCGACGCCCGCGCGCGCCGCCTGCTCCGGCGGTTGCCGCGCACCAACCTGTATAGCGCGCTCGAGCTGTTGCTGCTCGGCGCGCTCGCGGTGCAATGCGCGCGGTTGCTGTGGGTGATCGTCACGCCGGTCGGGCCGCTCGGCGATTGGCGCCCGGTGCAGCCTGGCGTCGCCGGCTCGCCGATCGAGATCCTGCGCGGCTTCGATCCGTTCTTCCGCTCGGCGCCCAGCACGGGCCAGCCGGCGGCGGTCACGTCGCTGCAACTGACCTTGTATGGCACGCGCATCGACGAAGCGGTCGGCGGCGGCGCGGCGATCGTCGCCGGGCCCGACGGGGTGCAGATGAGCGTCGAGGTCGGCGATGAGATCATGCCCGGCGTGCGGCTCAAGGCCGTCGCTTTCGATCATGTCACGATCGATCGCGGTGGTGTCTCGGAAGACCTGTTCATCGATCAGTCCGGCGCGGTCGCCACGGTCGTGCCGCCGCCACCGGCGATCGGCGCAGCGCCGGGCGCGCCACCGCCCCCGGCCGGCGGCGGAATCAAGCTCGTGCAGCTGCAGTCCGATATCGGCTTCATCCCGCGCGTCGATAGCGGGCGGGTCAGCGGCCTGGTGGTGCGCTCGCAAGGCTCGGGCGCGGCGTTCCGCGCGGCGGGCTTGCGCGATGGCGACGTGGTCACGGCGATCGGCGGCCGCGCGGTCAGCGGCCCCGGCGACATTGATCGCCTCGCCGCGCAATTCGGCAATGGCGGCACGCTCGCGCTGACGGTAGAACGCGGGACCGACACTCTTCCTCTCTCCCTTACGATAGCGGGCCAATGAAAAAATTGATTTTGGCGCCGGTGCTGGCCGCGTTGCTGGCCGGCCCGGTGCTCGCGCAGACCACGCTCAACGTGCGCGATGCCGATATTCGCGCATTCATCGCCGATGCCGCCAAGGTAACGGGACGCACCTTCATCATCGACAGCCGGGTGCAGGGCAAGGTCACGGTGGTCACCGATCGGCCGCTCAGCCGCTCGGAATATTTCGAGATCTTCCTCTCCACCTTGCGCTCCAACGGGCTGATCGCAGTGCCCACCTCGGGCGGCGCGTTCCGCATTCAGCCGACCGACAATGCCGCCAGCCAGCCGAGCCGGATCGGCTCGCGCGGCGCTGCGCGTAACTCCTATGTGACGGAAATCATCCGGCTACGCTCGATCGACGCGCAATCGGCGCTCGATACGGTGCGGCCGCTGGTCAGCGCGCAAGGTTCGGTCACCGCCAATCGCGGCGGCAACAGCCTGGTGGTGGTCGATTTTGCCGATAACGTGCGGCGCGTGCGCGAAGTCGTGCGCCGCATCGATACCGACAACGCCTCCACGCGGGTAATCGCGCTGAAAAACGCCGGCGCGCGCGAGATCGCCACCGCACTGACCGCGCTGATCGGCACTGGCGGCCAGGCCGGCGGGCAGGGCGGCAGCGGCGCCAGCGTCAGCGTCGTCGCGGTGAGCAGCTCCAACTCGGTCGTCTTGCGCGGTGACGCGCCGTCGGTCGCGCGGCTTGCCGCCGTGGCGCAGGATCTCGATACCCGCGCCAAGAACGGCACCGAAATCAAGGTCCAGTTCCTCGAAAATGCCGATGCCGAGCAATTGCTGCCGGTGCTGCAACAGCTGGTCGGCCAGACGCCGACCCAGCCGGCCAGTTCGAGCACGCTGTCGCGCTCCAATTTCGGCGGTACCGGCAACAGTGCGGCCAATCAGCCGAGCGTGATCCAGCAACAGGCCCAGCCGCAACAGCAGGCCGCGGCGAGCGGCGGCACCGGCCAGGCGGCGATCGTCGCCGATGGCGGGCGCACGGCGTCGGTCGTCACGCGCTTTGCCGGCGCCAACGCGATCGTCATTGCCGCCCCGGCCGAGGTCCAGCGCCAATTGTCCGAGGTCATTCGCCAGCTCGACACGCGGCGCGAACAGGTCCTGGTCGAGGCGATCGTCGCCGAAGTGTCCGATGCGACGGCGAGCAAGCTCGGCGTCCAGTTCCTGCTCGCCAGCCTCGATGGCGGCGCATTCGGCGCGACCAGCTATGCCAATTCGGCGCCCAATTTGCTCACCGTGGCAGGGGCGATCGGCGCGCAGTCGCTCAACACCACCACCACCACGATCAACGGCACCACCACCACCACCAGCACCAACAGTTCGGTCAGCGATTCGCTTACTCAGGCGGCGATCAGCTCGGTGCTCGGCACCACCGGTGGTCTTGGCGGGTTCGGCACGCAAATCGGCAACACCGTGTTCGGCGCGATCATCAACGCGCTGAAAAGCGATACGACATCCAACCTGCTGCAGGCCCCGAGCCTGACCACGCTGGACAATCAGGAAGCGCGCATCCTGGTCGGCCAGGAAATTCCCATCACTACCGGGCAGGCGCTGTCCGACAATTTCGACAATGCCTTCCGCACCGTGCAGCGCGAAAATGTCGGCATTCAGCTCGAGGTCAAGCCGCAGGTCAATTCGTCCGGCGCGATCAAATTATTCCTGCATCAGCAGGTCAGCAGCATCGCCGGCCCGGTAAGCAGCGACAATAGCGATCTGATCCTCAACAAGCGCGAGGTGGAAACCACGCTGACGGTCGACGATGGGCAGATCGCGGTCATCGGCGGGCTGCTCAGCGATGACGAACGGCGGACGATCGAGAAGATTCCGTTGCTCGGCGACATCCCAGGCCTCGGGCAATTGTTCCGCTCCAAGGCCAAGCAGCGCACCAAGACGAACCTGATGATCTTCATCCGCCCGACGATCCTGCGCTCGGCCGAGGATCAGCGCCGCGTGACCGAGCAGCGCTACGGCTATCTGCGCTTGCAGCAGGCGGGGCAGAATCCAGACGTCGAGCCGAGCATCGATCAGTTGGTGCGCGATTATCTCGCCGCGCCCGCGCCGCTGCCGCCCGCGGGCATGGACGGCAGCATTTCGGATCCGCGCATCGCCGTGCCAGTGCAGCGCAACACGACGAAGATCGTCCGGCCAAAGGGGCAGTGACGTGAGCGACCGCGCTTCCTTATGTCTGCGCTTCCCCGGCGAAGGCCGGGGCCCAGTAGCGGCGGCCGAAGTAACGACGCACACCACAAGCCAACCTCTGTTCCACGACTGGACCCCGGCCTTCGCCGGGGAAGCGCTGATGAGAAAGGCCGACGCATGAGTATCGCCGGAGACATCGCCGCGCCGCATGGCGATGCGCTAACCATGGGCGCCGCCGCCGCGCTGATCGACACGCCCGTGGTCGATCCGATCGTCATCCCCGAAGCCCCCATCCTCCCGCTCGAAATGCTCGCCATCCCCTACGCTTTCGCGCGCCGCTTCGGCGTCGTGTTGCAGGCGCATGAAGGCAGCCACGCCGCGATTGCCATGCGCGCCGGTTCGGACCCCAAGGTGCTACTCGAACTGCGCCGCCATCTCGCCCGCCCGTTCGACGTCGAATTCGTTGCCGCGGAAGAATTCGATCGCTTGCTCTCCGATCGGTACGCCATGGACGGGCAGGCCGCCGCGGTAGCCGCCGGCACGCTCGGCCTGGGCGACGAACTCGACATGCTCGCTGGCGACATGCCGACGGCGGACGATCTGCTCGACACTGCCGATGATGCCCCGGCGATCCGCCTGATCAACGGCATCATTGCCGATGCCGCGCGCAACGGCGTGTCCGATATCCATGTCGAACCGTATGAAAGCGGGCTGGTCGTGCGCATGCGCATCGATGGCGTGCTGCGCGAAACGCTGCGCATGCCGCCGCATGTCGCCCCCGTCGTGGTCAGCCGCATCAAGGTCATGGCCCGGCTCGACATTGCCGAGCGCCGCGTGCCGCAGGATGGCCGTATCGGCCTGACGCTGGGCGGTAAATTGCTCGATGTCCGCGTCTCGACGCTGCCCAGCCGCGCCGGCGAGCGCGTTGTGCTGCGTATCCTCGACAAGGACAATGCCGGGATCGACATGGACGTGCTCGGCCTGTCGCCGGCAATCAACCAGATCCTCAAGGAAGCGCTGTCCGAACCGAACGGCATCGTGCTGGTCACCGGCCCGACCGGCTCGGGCAAGACCACGACCTTGTATGCCGCATTGCGCACGCTCAACGACGGCAGCAGCAACATCCTGACAGTCGAGGATCCGGTCGAATATGCCATGGACGGGGTCGGCCAGACGCAGGTCAATCCCAAGGTCGGGCTGACCTTCGCCGCCGGGCTGCGCGCGATCCTGCGCCAGGATCCCGACGTGGTGATGGTCGGCGAAATCCGCGATCGCGAGACCGCAGAGATCGCCGTGCAAGCCTCGCTCACCGGCCATCTCGTGCTTTCCACGGTCCACACCAACGACGCAGTCGGCGCGATCACGCGCATGCGCGACATGAAGATCGAGCCATTCCTGCTCGCCTCCACGCTACGCGCGGTGATCGCGCAGCGGCTGGTGCGCAAACTGTGCGAGCATTGCCGCAAGCCGGTCCAGGCCAGCGGTTCGGTCTCGGCGCTGCTCGGCTTCGATCCGGGTACCGTGGTGTACGAGCCGGTCGGCTGCGAGCAATGTTCGCACTCGGGCTTCAAGGGCCGGATCGGCGTGTTCGAGGCGATCCGCATCGACGAAACGATCCGCCGCCTGATCAATGACGGCGGCGACGAATCGATCATCGCGCGACACGCCTTCCTCCATTCGCCCAATCTCGGCTCGGCCGCGCGGCAATTGGTCCGCGATGGACAGACCACGCCCGAGGAAGCGGTGCGCGTGTCGAGGCGCGACATGGCGGATATCGAAGCGCCGCTGGTGGTGGATGACGCCGGTGCCTGAGCTGCCTTCTTTTGCTCCCCTCCCTGGAAGGGAGGGGCTGGGGGTGGGTTGCTCTCGACGGAGCGCTGCGCCCGCCTCATGCCGACCCACCCCCAACCCCTCCCTTTCAGGGAGGGGAGTAAGCGGTCATGGCTGATTTCGACTATCTCGTGATCGACACCGCCGGCGCCGAGCGACGCGGCCATATCGCCGCGGACTCGATCGACGCCGCGCGCATCGCGCTCGATCGCCGCAAGCTCTACGTCGTCAAGATCGAGCCGGGCTCGGGCGCGCCGCCGCGGGGCAAGCCGCTCGTCACCGGGCTGAGCTTCCGCCGCAACAAGATGAGCGTCAAGGACCTCACTCTGTTCACGCGCCAGCTCGCCACGCTCAACCAGGTCTCGCCGCTGGAGGAATCGCTGCGCACGATCACCCGCCAGACCGAGCAGGAGCGGGTCCGCGCGATCGTCGCCACGGTGCATACCGGCGTGATGGAAGGCCGCCGCCTGGCCGAGGCGATGGGCCGCGAGCCGAAGAGCTTCCCGCCCTTGTACCGCGCGATGGTCTCGGCGGGTGAGCGCTCGGGTTCGCTGCCGATCATCCTGGAACGGCTATCGATCCTGTTGGAACGTCAGGCCGAGATCAACGGTAAGGTCATCACCACGCTGGCCTATCCCGCGGTACTGTCGCTGGTCGCGACCGGCGTGGTTACCGCGCTGATGGTATTCGTCGTGCCGCAGGTGGTCGAGCAGTTCGACACGGTCGGGCAGGAATTGCCGCTGCTCACGCGGATCGTGATCGGCGTGTCCGATTTCCTCGTCGCCTATTGGTGGTTGCTGCTGCTCGCCATGGCGGGGGCGGGGGCGCTCTTGTGGCAGGCGCTCAAGCAGCCCTCGATCCGGCTCGCCTTCGACACGCGGCTGCTGCGCGTGCCCTTGCTCGGCCGGCTGATCCGCGATCTCCACGCCGCGCGCATGGCGCGCACGCTCTCGACCATGGTCGCCAGCCGTTTGCCGCTGCTCGAAGGGCTGACGCTTACCGCCGGCACGATCCACAATCGCCGCCTGCGCGCCGCCTCGGACGAGATCGTCGATGCGATCCGCGGTGGCGGCAGCCTCTCCGCCGCGATGCGCCGCACCAGCGTCTTTCCGCCGCTGCTGACGTATCTTGCCGCTTCGGGCGAAGCGGCCGGGCGGCTCGACGAGATGCTCGAGAAAGCGGCCGACTATCTCGAACGCGAATTCGATCGGTTCACCGCCACTGCCTTGTCGCTGCTCGAACCGGCGATCATCGTGCTGATGGGCGGCATCGTCGCGACGATCGTGCTCGCGATCCTGCTGCCGATCCTGCAGCTCAACACCCTTGCCGGCCAATGAGGTTTGTCATGCTTAGCCCTTCCAATTCCCCCGTCATCCTGAACTCGTTTCAGGATCCAGGCGCGGCCAGCGGCCCAGAAGACCGTGTCCAAGAAGCGGGTGGCCGCGCCTGGATCCCGGATCAAATCCGGGATGACAAAGAGGGCGAGCGGGGCTTCACCCTCGTCGAACTGATGGTCGTGATCGTCATCCTCGGCCTGCTCGCGACGATCGTCGCGATCAACGTGCTGCCCAGCGGCGATCGTGCGCGGGTCGAGAAGGCCAAGACCGATATCGCCACGATCGAGAGCGGCCTCGAAATGTACAAGCTGCAGAACTTCAATTATCCCAGCACCTCAGATGGCCTGCAGGCTTTGATCACGCCGCCGGCCGGCCTGGCCGATCCGTCGCGCTTCCAAAAGGGTGGCTATCTCAAGAAGCTGCCCAACGATCCGTGGGACCGGCCGTATCTCTATGCCTCGCCCGGCACGCACGGGTCGGTCGACATCTGGTCGCTCGGCGCCGACGGCAAGGAAGGCGGCGAGGGCACCGACGCCGATATCACCAGCTGGCAGTAAGGTGGACGAACGCCGCGCCATATCCATGCGACGGGCCGAGCGCGGCTTCACGCTGATCGAGCTGATGGTGGTGGTGACCGTCATCGGCTTGGCCTCGGCGATCGCCGTGTTGGCCATGCCCGATCCGCGCGGCCAGTTGTTCGATGAAGCGACGACGTTCGCCGCGCGGACCCGCGCGGCGCATGATTCGGCGATCGTCGAGGCGCGGCCGGTGAGCGTATGGATATCGCTCGGCGGCTATGGTTTCG
Organism: Parasphingomonas puruogangriensis; assembly: GCF_036663635.1. Lineage (NCBI taxonomy): Bacteria > Pseudomonadati > Pseudomonadota > Alphaproteobacteria > Sphingomonadales > Sphingomonadaceae > Parasphingomonas > Parasphingomonas puruogangriensis. The sequence continues at coordinate 68,666 of NZ_JAXOJI010000001.1, forward strand.
ATCAGCGCGCCGCCGGTCAGTGGCAACCGATCTCGGAAAAGCCGCTGCGCGTATCGCCCTGGGGCAAAGGCGTGCGCCCGACGCTGACCGCCGAGCGCGACCGCGTCGTGTTCGATGCCACCGGCCTCGCCGACAAACCGCTCGACGTCCGCCTGACCCGCGACGACGAGAGCGAGATCGTCCATATCGGCATCGACGGATCGGTCCGCGTCGGTGGTTGAAGCCATGCGGCATCGTGCTCCTGCGAACGCAGGAGCCCAGGGTAGCGAGGCGCGACGCTTGTGGCCCTGGGCCCCCGCCTGCGCGGGGGCGCCCTCGCTACGCTCGGGCGGCTTTACCCTGATCGAAATGATGGTCGCGCTGGCCGTGTTCAGCCTCGCCGCCATGGCGCTGATCCGCCTCGAAGGGGCGACGATCCGCGGCGCGACGATCCTCGATGCCACGCTCACCGCCCAGATGGTCGCGCGCAACGTCGCGATCGAGGCGCTCACCGATACCGGCCCGCCCGCCATCGGCAAGGCCAGCGGCAGCGAGATCAATGGCGGCCGCAGCTGGGCCTGGACGCGCGTGACGACGCCGACCGGCGACATCCGCATCCTGCGCATCGAGGTCGCCGTCGCCGATCCCGGCGGCACCGTGCAGGGCCGCCTCACCGTCGTCCGCCCCGCGACGCAGCCCGCTGCGGCGACCGCGTCATGAAGCAGGCGGAGCGCGGCTTCACGCTGATCGAGATGCTTATCTCGCTGATGATCTTCGGCCTGCTCTCGGCCGCCGGCGTCGCCATCCTCGCCTTCAGCGTCCGCGCGCAAGGCGCCACCGGCGCCAAGCTCGACGATGTCTCCGCGCTCAATCGCCTGTCCTCGGCGCTGTCCGCCGATCTCGCCCAGGCAGGCTTGCGCCAGACGCGCAACGAAGCGGGCGACCTGCTGCCCGCCTTTACCGGCGAATCCGGCTCCACCGCGGTGCCCATGCTGCGCCTGGTTCGCGGCGGGTGGAGCAATCTCGACAATGCCCGGCGCGCCGGCGCGCAGAAGGTCGAATATCGGCTCAGCGACACGACGTTGCAGCGCATTGCCTATCCCATGCTCGACGGCGCGGAGCCGCTGCCGCCCGCCGCGTTGCTCGATAATGTCCGCCAGGTCGGCCTGCGCTACCGTATCGACGGCGCCTGGACCGACCGCTGGCAAGGCACCGCGCAGGCGCCGCTGCCACAGGCGCTCGAATTGCGCCTGCTACGCACCGACGGCACCGAGTTCCGCCAGCTGTTCCTGGTCGGCGCCGGCTACCGCCCGACGGTCACCCCCAATGCCGGCTGACCATCCCCCCCGCGAACGCGGCGCCGCCTTGCTCATGGTGTTGCTGCTCGTCGCCGTCATCTCCGTGCTCGCCGCCACCGCGCTCGAAAAACTGCGCCTGTCGACTCGCCTGGCCGGCAACGCCGCCGCGGGCGAACAGGCGCGCTCTTATGGCTATGCCGCCGAGACGCTGGCGCTGACCAAGGTCACCGATCTGCTCGGCCAGTCCGGCAAGCGCGTCACCCTCGCCGGCGGCTGGAGCGGCAAGCCGTACCGCCTGCCGGTGCCCGGCGGCCTCGCCACGGCGCGGGTGCGCGACGGAGGCAATTGCTTCAACCTCAACGGCCTGGTGGTCGAGACGACGCCGGCCACTTACGTCACCAACCCAGCGGCGCAGGTGCAGTTCGCGCGGCTGATGCGCCTCGTCGGCGTGCCTCAATCGCTGACCAACGGCATTGCCGACGCCGCCACCGACTGGATCGATAGCGACACCACGCCGCTCGCCGCCGGTGCGGAGGACAGCGCCTATACCGGCGCCGCCGTGCCGTATCGCGCCGCCAACACGCTGATGGCCGATATCAGCGAACTCCGCGCCGTCGCCGGTGTCACGCCGGAGATATATGCGCGGCTGCGCCCTTGGCTCTGCGCGCTGCCGGTGGCAAAGCCGTCCGAGATCAACGTCAACACGCTCATGCCGGAGCAGGCCCCTTTGTTCGCAATGCTGCTCCCCGACACGTTGGGCGTCGAAGCCGCACGCCAGTTGCTGCTCAAGCGCCCGCTTCAAGGGTTCGAAAGCACCGATGCATTCTGGAAGCTGCCTGCGCAAAGCGCGATCACCCCGTCACCCGACGCCATCGCGCAAACCAGCGTGACGACGCGCTGGTTCGCGCTGCAGGTCGATGTCGCGCTCGGCTCGACCGAGCTCGAACAGCGTTCGACGATCGACGCCACCACTTTACCGGCACGCTTGGTGTCGCGCTCCTGGGGGGAGCCGTCATGAGCGACACATTGGTCCTGTTTCTGCCCGCCGGCGAGGTGCCGTGGCGGTGGCTGCGCATCGCCGACGATATGGTCCACGCGCGCGGCGAGGGGTTCCCCGAAGGGCTCGATCCCGATGCGCCGCCGCCCGTCGCCGTGGTGCCGGCCGATGCTGTGACGCTGCATTGGGCTGAACTGCCCGATCGCTCGGCCGCGCAATCGGTCACCGCGGCGCGCATTCTCGCCGCCGATGCCAGCGCCTCGCCGATCACCGACTTGCACGTCGCGGTCGGCCGCGAAGGCGACAATGCCGAGCGCCCGATCGGTGTCGTCGCCACGCTGCAGATGCACCGCTGGCTGGCCACGCTCGCGGCCGAAGGCGTCGATCCGGCGGCGGTGTTGCCCGCGCCGATGCTGTTGCCGCGCCCGGACGAGGGATATCTGCGCGCCGATCTCGGTGGCGAAGGCGTGGTGCGCGGGCCGACCAGCGGGTTCGCCGACGAAGCGCGGCTGACCGAATTGGTCACCGGTGGCATCGCCCCCACCGTGCTGGAGCGCGAGGCGCTGGAGGCGGCGATCGTGGCGGCGGTGGCCAATCCCGCGCTCGATCTGCGCCAGGGCCTCTTCGCGCGCCGTCGCCGCTTCGCCATCGATTGGGCGCTGATCCGCCGGCTCGGCTGGTTGTCGGTCGCGATCCTCAGCGTCACGTTGCTGATCAGCCTCGTCTCGATCCTCAAATATTCGATCGCCGCGGACCTGCTCGAACAGCGTGCCGAACAGCTGGCGCGCCAAGGTCTGCCGCGCGGCGAGACGGTCAACGATGCCGATCGCCAGCTGACCGAGCGCCTGTCGCGGCTGCGTGGCGGCGGCCTGGGCTTCAGTCGCACTGCCGCCGCCTTGCTCTCGGCGGTCCGCGCGGTGCCGGGCAGCGAAGTGACCGCCTTGGCGTTCGATCCCAACGGCGATGTCCGCGCGACGATCTCCGCGCCGGGCGAGGGGCCGGCGACCGATCTGCGCAACCGGGTGGAGGCGCAAGGCTTCGCGGCGCGGCTGAGCACGCTGGAATCGGCCAACGGCAGGGTCTCGGGAACATTGACGGTGAGCACGCCATGATCGCGCAATTCAAGCTGTGGTTCGATGGTCGCTCGCTGCGCGAGAAGCGCCTGCTGCTCGCCATGGCGGGGCTGGCCGCGCTCACCCTGATCTGGGCGGCGATCATCCTGCCGGTCACCGACGGACTGTCCTCGGCCAAGGAGCGTCACGCCGGCGCGGTGGTGCGGCTGGGCGAGACGCAGGCGCGCCTCGCCGTGCTGCAGGATCTGCAACGGGATCGTCCGGCGCCGCTCGGCGGCCCGCTCGATGCGATCATCCGCACCCGCGCCAATGACGCCGGCTTCCCGCTCTCGGTCGCCACGCCGATGGGCAATGATCGCGTGCAGATCGCCATCACCTCGGCCCGGCCGGGGGCGCTGCTGGCCTGGATCGGTGAGCTCGAACGCACCGGCATCCTGGTCGATTCGCTCAACATGACCAACAATGGCGACCAGACCGTCGCCGCCCAGATGACCTTGAAGGCGCGCGGCATATGAGGCGGATTCGCTTGACCACCGGCCCGGGGCTGCTGTTCGCCGCCGCTTTCGTGATTGCGTTGCTGGCCTTCCTGCCGATGCGGCTGGTGCTCGGTTGGATCGGCGTCGGCGAGCAGGGGCTCACCGCGCGGTCGGTCGATGGCAGCGTGTGGTGGGGGTCGTTGACCGAAGCGCGGTTCGGCGATCTCGCGGTCGGCGACCTGCGCGCGCGCGTCTCGCCGCTGCACCTGCTGGTCGGCCAGGCGCGCGTGACGCTCGACGGCCGCGAAAAGGCGCGCGCGCTACACGGCGCGATCGCCATCAGCCGGCACAGCATGGGTATTGACGATATGACCGCCTCGCTTGCCGCCGGCACGGTGTTCGCGCCGGTGCCGGTCACGGGGATCGATCTCGACGATGTCAGCGCCCGCTTCGACGACGGCAATTGCACCCGCGCCGAGGGCCGCGTCCGCGCCACGCTGTCGGGCGATGTCGGTGGCATCGCCCTCAGCCAGGGCATGAGCGGCGCCGCGAAATGCGAATCGGGGGCGCTGTTGCTGCCGCTGACCAGCCAATCCGGGGCGGAGGCCGCGACGATCCGTTTGTGGCAGACCGGCCGCTTCCGTGCCGAAATCTCCGTCCGGCCGAGCGATCCGGCCGCCGGCGCCAAGCTCGTGCTCAGTGGCTTCCGTCCGACCGCATCGGGCTATACGTTGGCGGTCGAGGGCACGTTTTAAATTACAAGCCGTACCGCTAAGAGCAATGTTCCGCTGCGAAAGCAGGGGTCCAGAGCCCAGCGCGCATGTTTCGTGATCCTGGGCTCCCGCGTTCGCAGGACAACAGCTTGGCAATGATCGCTTCGGACGTGAGAAGAATATGCGGCTAGCGATCGGTATAACCTGTGCAGCCAGCGCGCTGCTCGTGCAGCCCGCGGCAGCGCGCGACGGCGACGGCTGGGACACGAGCGGCAGCGTCGCCCGCGATGTACTGGTCGTCACCGCGCTCGCCTTACCCGCCGTGAAAGGCGACTGGAAGGGCGAGCTGCAGGCGATCGCCAGTGTGGGCGGCGCCTTCCTGCTGACCACTGCGCTCAAGGAAACGGTCACGGCCCGCCGCCCCGATGGCAGCGATCAGCGCAGCTTTCCCTCGGGCCACACCTCCGCCTCGTTCGCCGCCGCGGCGACCTTGCACAATCGCTATGGCTGGAAGGTCGGCCTGCCGGCGCATGTCGTCGCCACCTTTGTCGGCGTATCGCGGGTCAAGGCCAGGCGGCATCACTGGTACGACGTCGTCGCCGGCGCCGCGATCGGCGAGGCGTCGGGGCTGCTGCTGACGAAAAAACTGCACCCCAATGTCCGCTTGATGCCATGGGGTGACAGCAAGTCCGGCGGCGTCGCCATGTCGATGCGTTTCTAAAAGACACGCCACGCAATCTTGACGTTGCCACCCTGCACCCGCTAGGGGCGCTCGCTCTGCGGCGATCGTAGTTCAATTGGTTAGAGCGTCGGCTTGTGATGCCGGATGTTGCGGGTTCAAGTCCCGTCGGTCGCCCCATTCTTTTCCCAGAGATCATGTCATGACAGCCAGCTGGGGTTTCCCCGACTTCGATGCGCACGAAGGCGTGCACCTGTTCACCGATGCGGCCAGCGGCCTGCAGGCGGTGATCGCCGTGCATTCCACGCATCTTGGCGCCGCCGCCGGCGGCGTACGCTTCTGGCACTATGCCGATAGCGATCGCGCCATCACCGATGCGCTGCGCCTGTCGCGCGGCATGAGCTTCAAGAACGCCATGGCCGGGCTGCCGATGGGCGGCGGCAAGGGCGTGGTGCTGGCGGCCAATCCCGGCGACACGATTACGCACGCGCAGCTCGAGGCGTTCGGCCGCGCGGTCGAATCGCTCGGCGGTAAATATGTCACCGCCGAAGACGTCGGCATGTCCGAAGCGCGCATGAAGGTCATCGCCACGCAGACGCGCCACGTGTCCGGCTTGCCGGTGGCGGCGGGCAGCGCGGGCGGCGATCCCGGGCCGTACACCGCTTATGGCATCTATCTCGGCGTCAAGGCGGCGGCCAAGCGCGGCTTGGGCGCCGATTCGATGCGGGGCGTGCATGTCGCGATCCAGGGCGTCGGCAGCGTCGGCGGCGGGCTGGCCAAATTGCTCGCCAAGGATGGCGCGCGACTGACGCTCGCCGATGTGAATGCCGATCGCGCCGCGGCGCTGGCCGACGAGCTCGGCGCGCAGACCGTGGCGGCGGATGCCATCCTTCGCGTCGAGGCCGACGTGGTCAGCCCCAACGCCTTGGGCGCGATCCTCACCGAACAATCGATCGTTGCGCTGCGCACCAAGATCATCGCCGGCGGCGCCAACAACCAGCTCGCGACTCGCGAAGATGGCGCGCGGCTCGCCGAGCGCGGTATCCTGTATGCGCCGGATTACGTGATCAACGCGGGCGGGATCATCAATGTCGGCCTGGAATATCTTGGCCAGGGCGACGAGGCCGAAGTCTTGGCGCGGATCGAGCGCATCCCGGCGCGGCTGACCGAAGTCTGGGACGAAGCGGACCGCAGCGGCGCGCCAAGCTCGGACGTAGCCGACCAGATCGCAAGGCGCCTGATCGGCCGCGGCTGACTCTCCCCAATCACTACCGTCATCCCGGACTTGGTCCGGGATCCAACGTGCCGCATCCGCTGCGTATCGAGCCGAAGCGCAGCGAAAGCCGCGAGTTGGATCCCGGACCAAGCCCGGGATGACGGATTGGGGTCTCGGCCTGCCAAATCACCGCTGGAAATGTTGGATTTCCTCTGAGATGGTAATCCCGTTCTTTCCCATCGCCGCCACTCCACCGACTCGATAGCGACCTCGGCCGACGTCGTTTTGGCCTAACCTTAGCCTAACCTTCCGATCCCAACCTTTACCCCAACACCGCCAGCATCGCCGCGATCGCCGTCATCGTCTCGGCGGGATCGCGCACCGTGATCGTATCGATCCCCGCCGCCTTCACCGCATAATCGTTGCCGCCCGGGTAGATCGCGTCACCCAGGAACAGCATGTCCGCAGTGGCAATCCCGGAATGCTCGGCTAGCGAACGCATCGCACTGGCCTTGTCGGTTCCCTCGCGCGTGATGTCGATCGAGGTCGATCCGCCGACATTGATCGCGAAGCCTTTAAGTCGGCCCTGCACGATCGCCTGCATCCGCTTGCGCTTGGCGAAATCCGGATCCCACGCCTTCTTGGCATCGATCGGCGCCTCCTGCCCAAGCGCGGAAAAGGTGATTTGGCTGCCGCGATCCTCGATCTGTTCACCCCAGGTCTTTTCCTTGGACAGGCCGGTCTGCGCGCTGGCGTCGCTGAGGGCGTGCACGATGCTGTCGCGCTCTTCCGGCGTGAAGATATCGGCATAGATCTGCGTCCATGCGCCATCGCGCAGGCGGTACAGCTTGGTGCCCGTCGTCGGCATGATGAACAGCTTGGTGAGATCCGCATCTTTGGGCAGCCGTGCGATGATCTGCTTCTCGAACTGCGGCCAGTCCCCGCCCGAGATCACCGCCACCGCGACATGCTCGGCAAGCGCGGCGAGCAATCCCGCCATATCCGGCTCCAGTGCCTGTTTGCTCTCGGCGAGCGTGCCATCGAGATCGAACGCAACCAGTCGCTTCATGTGGAATCCCTACGCAATGTCCGGTGCATAGCTTATCGCGCCCAGCGCGGTTGAGTAGCATCGAAAGTCGCTCTAACGTGCGCGCAGTGCCCAGTATTCATGCCCTTGCCAATCCTGCGCGCTTCCTCAAGATCGCGCGCCCGCTGACGCCGATCCTGTTGCTGGCCGGCGCGGTGCTGGTCCTTGTCGGCAGCTGGGCCGGCCTGACGCTGACCCCGCCCGATTACCTGCAGGGCGAGACGGTGCGGATCATGTACATCCATGTGCCCACCGCTTGGCTCGGCATGGGCGGTTGGAGCGGCATCGCCATTTCCAGCATCGTGTTCCTCGTCTGGCGCCACCCGCTCGCCGCCATCGCCGCGCGTGCGATTGCGCTGCCCGGCGCGGTGTTCGCGGCGCTGTGTCTCGCCACCGGCTCGATCTGGGGCCGCCCGACCTGGGGCACGTGGTGGCAATGGGACGGCCGGCTGACCAGCATGCTGCTGCTGTTCTTCGTCTATCTCGGCTATATGGCGCTTGCCCGCGCCGATGCCGATCGCGGCGGCGACGGCCGCATCCCGGCGCTGTACGGCGTCGCCGGATCGGTGCTGCTGCCGATCATCCGCTATTCCGTCATATGGTGGAACACGCTGCACCAAGGCCAGAGCATCGGCCTGACCAGTTCGAGCATCGATTCCTCGATCCTGTGGCCGCTGTGGCTGACGCTGATCGGCTTCACCTTGTTGTTCGCCGCGATCGTGCTGATGCGCATGCGCACCATGCTCGCCTTGGCCAAGGCCGAAGCGCGGATGCGGCGGATGGCGGCATGAACCCCTGGCCGTTCGTCATCGCCGCCTATGCCGTGGTGCTCGGCGCCACCGGTCTGCTGACGCTGCTCAGCTATCTCGCCATGCGCCGGGCGGAGCGGCCATGAAGCCCAAGCATCAACGCCTCACGCTGGCGCTGCTCGCCGTCGTCGCCGTGCTCGGCGCAAGCGGCCTCGCGCTGTCGGCGCTGAAGGATCAGGCCGCGTTCTTCTATGCGCCGGGCGATGTCGCCAAGGCCGGGCCACCGGTTGGTCGCGCGGTGCGGCTCGGCGGGATGGTGCAGCAGGGCTCGATCGCCAAGCAGCCCGACGGCGTGTCGATCCGCTTCGTCGTCACCGATGGCACGGCCACCGTGCCAGTCAGCTTTCGCGGCGTGACGCCCGATCTGTTCCGCGAGGGATCGGGCGTGGTCGCCGAAGGCATGTTCAACGCCGATCGCAGCTTCACCGCGAGCAACCTGCTGGCCAAGCATGACGAGCGCTACATGCCGCCCCAGGTCGCCAAGACCGCTGCCGGCACCATGCACGAGACGAAGACGCTCGAGCCATGATCGCCGAAGCAGGCCTCGCCGCCTTGTGGCTCGCGGCGGCGCTGGCGGGATTGCAGCTCATCCTGGCGACGGTCGGCCTGCGCCTCGACTCGGCGGCAGAAGCGGGCATCGGCGCCGACATCAGGGCGGCGGTCCGCCCGGTGGCGATCGTCCAGGGCCTGCTCGCCTTGCTGGCCATGGCATTGCTCATCACGCTGTTCGTGCGCTCGGACATGTCGGTGCAACTGGTCGCCGCGAACAGCCATTCGGACAAGCCGCTCTTGTACAAATTCTCCGGCGCGTGGGGCAATCACGAGGGCTCGATGCTGCTGTGGGTGACGATCCTCGGCCTCGCCGGCACGACCATCGCCATCGTCGAGCGCAGCCTCGCCCGCGCCACCTTGATCGCCACGCTCGGCGCGCAGGCGGCGATCGCGCTCGGCTTCTACGCTTTCCTGCTCTTCTCCTCCAACCCGTTCGCCCGCCTCAACCCCGCCGCCGCGGACGGGCAGGGGCTCAACCCGCTGTTGCAGGACCCCGGCTTGGCCTTCCATCCGCCGACCTTGTACATCGGCTATGTCGGCATTTCCGTCGCTTTCTCCTTCGCGGTCGGCGCACTGGTCACGCGCGACGTCGGCCCGGCCTTCGCCCGCGCGATGCGACCCTGGGTGCTGGGCGCCTGGATCTTCCTCACGCTGGGCATCACCGCCGGCAGCTACTGGGCCTATTACGAGCTCGGCTGGGGCGGCTGGTGGTTCTGGGATCCGGTCGAGAATGCCTCGCTGATGCCCTGGCTGGCGGCGACCGCGCTGCTCCACTCGGTCAGCGTGCTGGCCACGCGCGATGGCTTGCGCGCCTGGACGGTGATGCTCGCCGTGGTCGCCTTCTCAATGTCGATGGTCGGCACGTTCCTGGTGCGCTCGGGCATCCTCACCAGCGTCCACGCCTTTGCCGTCGATCCCACCCGCGGCAGCTTCATCCTGGCGTTGCTTCTGCTCTATATCGGCGGCGCGCTGCTCCTGTTCGGCCTGCGCATCGGCACCGTGCGGCAGGGCTCGACTTTCGAACTGGTCAGCCGCGAAGGCGCCCTGGTCGCCAACAATCTGTTGCTCTCGGTGATTCTCGGCATCGTGCTGATCGGCACGCTCTACCCGATCGTCGCCGCCGCGTTCGGCGTGCAGCTCTCGGTCGGCCCGCCCTTTTTCAACAAAGCGGCAGGGCCGGTGGCGCTGCTGCTCGTCGCGGTGATGGCGGTCGGGCCGCTGCTGCGCTGGCGTCGCGACGACGGCCAGGCCGCGCTCGACCGCCTGATGCTGCCGATCGCCGTCGCTGTCCTGACCATGGCGGCTATCTTCATCGTCACCGGCGGGATCGGTATCCTGCCGTTCCTCGGGTTGGGACTGGCCGCCGGCCTCGCCGCCGCCAGCGTGGCGCCGCTGTGGAAGCGCAATCTGCGCCGCACGCCGCTCTTCACCTGGGGCATGGTCATCGCGCATCTCGGCATCGCCGTGAGCCTCGCCGGCATGGCCTCGGACAGCGCCTTCACCAAGGAGACGTTGGTCGCCGCGCGCGTCGGCGAGCCGCACAAGATCGGCCCCTATACCGTGCGGCTGGACGGTATCGCGCCGGTCATCGGGGCCAATTGGTCGGCCTTGCAGGCGCGGCTCAGCGTGCGGCGCGGCGATGATGGCACCTGGTTCGTGCTCCGCCCGCAATCGCGCTTCTTTTCCTCGCCGCCGACCACCACGAGCGAATCCGCCATCGCCACGCGGCTCGACGGGCAGCTCTATACCGTGCTCGGTGCGCCGGACGGGCAGGGGCGCTGGCAGCTCAGGCTGTGGTGGAAGCCGTTCGTGACCTTTATCTGGCTCGGCGGCGCGCTGATCGCGCTGGGCGGTCTGCTGTCGTTGATCGGCCGGGTGCAGCGTGAACGCCGCATCGTGCTGCGGGAGGCGTATGCATGAGGCGCTCGGCGGTCTGGTTGCCTCTGCTGGGGTTCGCCTTGGTGTTCGCCGTGGTGGCGATGGCGCTGGTCCGCCCGGCCGACCGCACCGTGCGCTCGGCGATGATCGGCAAGACGCTGCCGACCTTCTCATTGGGCGCCATGGTGCCGGGCAAGCCGGGCCTGGGCAGCGCGGTGTTCGCGCAAGGCCAGCCGCGTCTGCTCAACGTATTCGCCAGTTGGTGTATTCCGTGCATCGCCGAAGCGCCGATGCTGATGCGGCTGAAGCGCATGGGCGTGCCGATCGACGCCGTGGCGATCCGCGATACGCCTGCCGCGGTGCAGGCATTCCTCGCGCGCAACGGCGATCCCTATCAACGCATCGGTAGTGATCGCGAAAGCTCGGTGCAATTGGCGCTCGGCTCGTCGGGCGTGCCGGAGACGTTCGTGATCGACGGCAAGGGGCGGATCGTGCTGCAGCATGTCGGCGACATCCGCGAGGACGACGTACCGGCGATCCTCGCCGCGCTGGAGAAGGCGCGGTGACCTCTCGCCTCCATCGTCACCCCGGACCTGTTCCGGGGTCCACCGGGCAGCGCGCTACGCGGGCTTTTGGCGCGCGGCACCGTGAACCCCGGAACAAGTCCGGGGTGACGCTGTGGCTGGTGTGTACCGCGCTGGCTATCGCCACGCCCGCCTTCGCCGACAGCAATCTCCCGCCCGCGCGCTACGCCAACACCCAACTGCGCGACCCCGCCCAGGAAGCGCAGGCCCGCGCGCTGATGGCCACGTTGCGCTGCCTCGTTTGCCAGGGCCAGGCGATCTCGGACAGCGATGCGGAAATGGCCGGCGACATGCGCTCGCTGGTGCGCACGCGCATTGCCGCCGGCGAAAGTCCGCAGCAAATTCGCCAGTCGCTCATGGCCAGCTATGGTGACTATGTGACCTACGATCCACCGTTCAACGCGCTCACCGCGCCGCTCTGGCTGCTGCCGTTGATCCTGCTTGGCATCGGCGCGTGGCTTGCCCGCGGCCTGTTCAAGCGGCGGCGCGGCTAATGGGCTGGGCGGCGCTTGCCCTGATCGGCGCCGCGGCGGCGTTGCTGCTGTGGCGCATCGGGCTCCCCCGCGGCCTGTGGTCGTTCGTCGGCGCGGCGCTGATGCTCGGCGCGGCAGGCTATGCGCTGCAAGGCCAACCGTCGCTCGCCGGCCATCCGGTGGCAGCCAATGCCGAGCCGCTGACGGTGGATCCCGAAATGACTGCGCTGCGCGATGCTATGGTCGGCCGGTTCCGCGCCGATACCGCCTATCTGGTGGCCGGCGATGCGATGCTGCGGATCGGCAATCCCGGCTATGCCGTGAACGCAATTCTCGGCGGCATCCGGCATCATCCCCAATCGATGGCGCTGTGGACCGGCCTCGGCTCCGCCCTGGCGACGCATGACGGCGGTCAGGTGTCGCCGACCGCCCTGTTCGCGTTTCGCCGCGCGGGCAAGCTGGCGCCGCTGCATCCCGCGCCGCCTTTCTTTTTGGGCTTGGCCTATGTCCGGGCCGGGCAATTCGCCGAGGCGCGTCCCTATTGGGCGCGGGCACTGGCGCTGGCGCCGCCGGGGATCTCGTATCGGCCGGAGATCCAGGTGCGGCTAGCGTTACTCGATCAGTTCCTGGCGGAAACGGCCGGCGCGCCTGTAGGGCAATAACGCGTCATCCCCGCGCAGGCGGGGATCCCGCTTCTCTAGCGTCGACAAGAGGCGGGATCCCCGCTGTCGCGGGGATGACGGGGTTAGGGTAGGTTGGTCAGTCCGCCCCGCGCCCGGTCTTGGCCTGCAGCGCATCGATATGCTTCGACGCTTCTGCCTTGTTCAGCGTCTCGTCGAACTCTTCGTGCGCTTCTTCGCTCAGCGTCTTGAGATAGCTGGCCTGGGCGCCGGTCATCGGTTCGCCGCCGGTGGTCCAGTCGTCGGGGTTCTTCTCGGCGTTGCCGGTCGGGTGGTCCTTGGGATTCTGGTCGGTCATCGATGCTCTCCTTCACCGCACAGAACGTCGATGTTCCCATATTGTTCCCTTCAACTGCTACCCCGGCGGACGCCGGGGCCCAGTCGGAATGGCCGCCGTAACTAACCGGTGCAGTCGCCAAATTCTGTGCCTCGACTGGGCCCCGGCGTCCGCCGGGGTAGTGCTTGCATCAAGATGCCACCCACGCCTCGAACGGCAATTCCAGCGCCTCGGCCACCGCGACGTGCCGGATCTTGCCATCCGACACGTTGAGGCCATTGGCGAGATGCGCATCCGCCGCCATCGCCGCTTCGGCGCCCTGGTTGGCCAGCTTGATCACGAACGGCAATGTCGCGTTGTTCAACGCAAACGTGCTCGTGCGCGCCACCGCGCCCGGCATGTTGGCAACGCAATAATGGATCACGCCGTCGATTTCGAACACCGGGTCTTCGTGCGTCGTCGCATGGCTGGTCTCGAAACAGCCGCCCTGGTCGATCGCGATATCCACCAGCACCGAACCACGCTTCATCGTCTTGAGCATGTCGCGCGTGACGAGCTTTGGCGCCGCCGCGCCCGGCACCAGCACCGCGCCGATCACCAGATGCGCATTCTTCACTGCCGCGGCGATCGCCGCCTTGCTGGCATAGGCGGTCTTGATCTGGCTGCCGAAGAACATGTCGAGCTCGGCCAGCCGCGCATTGGAAATGTCGTAGATCGTCACGTCGGCGCGCATGCCGACCGCCATCTGCGCGGCATTGACGCCCGATACGCCGCCGCCGAGAATCGCCACCCGCGCCGGCGCCACGCCCGGCACGCCGCCGAGCAGTACGCCGCGCCCGCCTTGCTCCTTTTCCAGATAATGCGCGCCGACCTGGATCGACATGCGCCCGGCCACTTCGCTCATCGGCTTCAATAGCGGCAGCGAGCGATCGTTCGCCGTCACCGTCTCATAGGCGATGCAGGTTGCGCCGGACGCCATCAGCCCCTCGGCCTGCGGTTTGTCCGCGGCAAGGTGCAGATAGGTGAACAGCAGATGCCGCGACTCGAGCAAGGCGATCTCGCTTGGCTGCGGCTCCTTGACCTTCACGATCATGTCGCTGGCGGCGAACACCGCGGCCGCGTCGGGCAGGATGGTCGCGCCGGCGGCGATATAATCTTGGTCTTCGAAGTCGATGCCAAGCCCCGCGCCAGTCTGCACGGCAACGCTGTGCCCTTGCGCGATCAGCTCGACCACCGAGGGCGGCGTCAGGCCGACGCGATATTCGTGATTCTTGATTTCCTTGGGAACGCCGACGCGCATGAGGTCAAACTCCGGTTTCGAATGATACTACCATAGCAACGCCCGAGGCGCTTGTCCCGTTGCGGGTGCCGGGGCGTGGTGCTAGGCGCGCAACCATGGGGCACGGGACGCGTTGCGGCTTATCGATGGGCCAGCATTTTCGAGTTTGCACAGAACGTCGCGCGTCGTGAGCAGCGAGAGCGCTGCCATGCCCGCCGATCTGGCGCCAGACGAAACCGGCCACGGCCATCATCGCGATGGGCTGATCAAGCTGTCGGTCGGTGCGATCGGCGTGGTGTTCGGCGATATCGGCACCAGCCCGCTCTATGCCTTTCGCGAAACCTTTGCCGGGCATCACAAGCTGGCGCTCGATCCATTGCACATCATGGGCGTGGTCAGCCTGATGTTCTGGTCGATGATGATCGTCGTGACGGTCAAATATGTCAGCATCATCATGCGCGCCGACAATAAGGGCGAGGGCGGCAGCTTGGCGCTGCTCGCTCTGGTCTCGGGCAAGACGACGACCAAGCGCTGGACGCGCGGCATCATCCTGCTCGGCGTGTTCGCCACGGCCTTATTCTATGGCGACAGCATGATCACCCCGGCGGTGACGGTGCTGTCCGCGGTCGAGGGCCTGGCGGTGGCGCAGCCGGCACTGGGCGGGCTCGTTCTGCCGATCGCCGTGGTGATCCTGATCGGCCTGTTCTCGATCCAGCGCAGCGGCACCTCGCGCATCGGCCTGTTCTTCGGCCCGGTCATGCTGCTGTATTTTGCGGTGATCGCCACCTTGGGCGTGATCAGCGTGTGGCAGACGCCGCAGATCCTGTGGGCGCTGTCGCCGCATTATGCGGTGCAATTCTTCTATTTCGATCCGCTGCGTGCCTTCCTTGCCTTGGGCTCGGTGGTGCTGGCGGTGACCGGCGCCGAGGCGCTGTACGCCGATATGGGGCATTTCGGGCGCAACCCGATCCGCGTTTCCTGGCTGTTCTTCGTGCTGCCGGCACTGATCCTGAATTATATGGGGCAGGGGGCGTTATTGTCGCGCGTCGGTGCGCCGGCGCTGGAAAGCCCCTTCTATCTGCTCGCGCCGGAATATCTGCAATTGCCGCTGGTCATCCTGGCGACGGCGGCGGCGGTGATCGCCTCGCAGGCGGTGATCACGGGCGCCTTCTCGGTCACGCAACAGGCGATCCAATTGGGCTTCGTGCCGCGGCTGCGCATCGAACATACCAGCGCGGCGACCGCGGGGCAGATCTACATCCCGCTGGTCAACTGGCTGTTGATGGTCATGGTGCTGCTGCTCGTGCTGGCGTTCAAATCCTCGTCCAACCTCACCTCGGCCTACGGCATCGCGGTGACCGGGGCGATGATGATCGACACCTGCCTGTTGGCGGTGGTGCTGTTCCGGCTGTGGAACTGGCCGACCTATTTCGCCGTGCCGTTGCTCGGCACGTTGTTCCTGGTCGATGGCGCGTATCTCGCCGCGAACCTCACCAAGGTGCCCGATGGCGGCTGGTTCCCGCTGCTCGTGGGCCTGATCATCTTCACCTTCCTCACCACCTGGTCGAAGGGGCGCAAGCTGATGATCGATCGGCTGCGCGAGGGCGCGATGCCGATCAAGGTGTTCATCCAGTCCGCCGCCACCGCCGCCACGCGCGTTCCCGGCACTGCGGTGTTCATGACCTCGACGTCCGAGGGCGTGCCGCACGCGCTGCTGCACAATCTCAAGCATAACAAGGTGCTGCACGAACGCATCATCCTGCTCACCGTCAAGATCATGGACGTGCCGTATCATCCGGATGACGGGCGCTGCTATCTCGAGGATCTCGATCAGGGCTTCCATCGCATGGTGCTCAAATACGGCTTCATGCAGGAGCCGGACGTGCCCGCCGCGCTGGCGCGCATTCACCAGTGCGGCGCCGATTTCCGCATGATGGACACCAGCTTTTTCCTGTCTCGGCAGACCTTGCTCGCCTCGGAGCGGCCGGGGATGATGATCTGGCGCGAAAAATTGTTCGCCTGGATGCTGCGCAATGCGGAAAGCGCGATGGAATTCTTCCGCCTGCCCACCAACCGCGTGGTCGAACTGGGCAGCCAGGTCGAGATTTGAGCGAGTCTGCTCGGATCCCCGCGCCGATTATCGTTACGGCGTTGTTCGGCAAGGCGGACACGGCGTATTTCGATGGCCTGCGCAAGGCGCATTTCCCGCCCGAGCGCAACCAGCTTGCCGCGCACCTGACCATGTTCCATCATCTGCCCCCGTCGCTCGAGGCGGAGCTCAAACAGCGCCTGGTCGCGGAGACGCGCGGCGTGCCTGCCCCGGCGGCGCGGATCGCCGGGCTGATGTCGCTCGGCCGCGGCGTCGCCTTCCGCATCGAATCGCCCGAGCTCGAGGATATCCGCAATCGCCTGCGCAATGCCTTTGCGGCGATGTTGACCCCCCAGGATGCGGCCGGGTGGCGCCCGCATGTTACGATCCAGAACAAGGTCGAGCCCTATCAGGCCAAGGCGCTGCAGGCCCAACTGGCGGCGGACTTCCGCCCGCGCAGTGCGCCGATCGCCGGCCTGGCGACTTGGTGGTATCGCGGCGGCCCATGGGAAGCGCTCTCGCGTCACATGTTCGCTTGACCGCCCCGAACGCGCTTCCTATAGCCCGCGCCTCGCAAGCGGAAACGTCTTGTCGTGGCGAAGTAGCTCAGCTGGTTAGAGCACGGGAATCATAATCCTGGGGTCGGGGGTTCAAGTCCCTCCTTCGCTACCATTTCTTCCTATTCAGGGCACCCGTCGCGCGGTCCGGATCAGGATCGGCGGCACGATCATCTGCCCCCTCATCATGCCCTCGCCCGCGGTGGCCGAGGTTGGCGCGTCGAGAATGCGCTGGATCACCTCCATGCCCTCCACCACATGGCCGAACGCGGCATAGCCGAGATTGTCCCCCGGCGCGGCCGGATTGGCGTCGAGCGCCGGTTGATCGCCGACCATGATGGTGAAATCGCCGCTTGCCGTGCCAGGGGCATAGCGCGCGATCGAGATCGTCCCGCTGAGATGCTTGATGCCCGTCTGCGTGGTCGGCTCATGCTTGATCGGCGGCAGCACGCGCTTCGGCGCATTCTGCACGCCGAATTGGACGAACCCGAATGCCGGGCCACCCTTGGCCGCGCGATAGAAGCCGATCCCGTCGAGCCGCTTCTGATCGACATATTTAAGGAAATTGGCGGTGGTGATCGGCGCGCGACCCTTATCGAGCTCCAGTACGATGCGTCCCTGCGCGGTATCGAGCGCGACGCGGACGGTGGCGGGGGCTGCCGGCACGGGAGGGGGCGCCAATGTCGGAGCCGCCTGCGCGCCGAGCGCCAGTGCGAAAAAGAAGGTCAGCATATCGTCTCCCAATATCCGTCACCCCCGACAGGCTCCGGGTGCGCGGCGCCGCGTCAACGGTGACCACCAGTGTGCGGCCAGGCAGCCCCAGGAACAAGTCGGTGGTTGTACCGCTCGAAATGTACTTGTTGTTCTCCCGCGACAGCGGGAGCCCAGGGTTGCAACGGACGGCGCTCGGGGCTCTGGGGCCCCGCTTTCGCGGGGGAACAAGGACGTACATGCGCCAAGAGATAAGCCCCGAACAAGTCCGGGGTGATGATGAGGGTGGGCCGCCCGCCAGATTTCGCTGTCCTACACGCAGGCCACGACTTACCCTCACCGCATGGTCCCCGCCCGTCTTCGATCCAGCACCTTAGCGAATGTTGAGACGGTCCTCCAAAAACGCGCCAGCGCCTCAACATTCTCAACATTCGCGCGCATCGCCTACGCCGAATCAATCACTTACGGGCAAGCCTCGATCGACTGGCCAGGGCCGAATCACCGACGACACGTCCACGGCTTTAACCCGCGCCACCTCGCTCCCATGTTGCATGTCTGCACGCGCCGACTAGAAGCGCCGCTTCGTCACCACCGGAAATGTTCATGACCACGCACAAGACCAAGATGCTCATCCTCGGCTCCGGCCCGGCCGGCCTGTCCGCCGCCATCTATGGAGCGCGCGCCGGGATGGAGCCGATCGTCGTGCAGGGCATCCAGCCCGGCGGCCAGCTGACCACCACGACGGACGTCGAGAACTACCCCGGCTTCCGCGACGTCATCCAGGGGCCGTGGCTAATGGAGGAAATGCAGGCCCAGGCCGAGCATGTCGGCACGCGGCTGATGTGGGACACGATCGTCGAAGTCGATCTGACCGGCCGGCCGTTCCGCCTGATTGGCGATGGCGGTGACGTCTACGAAGGCGACACCTTGGTCATCGCCACTGGCGCGCAGGCCAAGTGGCTCGGGCTCGACAGCGAGGATGCCCTGAAGGGCAAGGGCGTCAGCGCCTGCGCGACCTGCGACGGCTTTTTCTATCGCGGCAAGAAGGTCGCGGTGATCGGCGGCGGCAATACCGCGGTTGAGGAGGCGCTGTACCTTACCAACCATTCGCCCGACGTGGTGCTGATCCACCGTCGGGATAGCTTCCGCGCCGAGAAGATCCTGCAGGAGCGATTGTTCGCGCACAAGGGCGTGACCGTCATGTGGAACAAGGAAGTGGCCGAGTTCGTCGATGGTGGCGGCACCAGCGGCCTTGTCGCGCTGGAGCTGCGCGACACGGTCACCGGCGAAATGTCCCGCGTCGATGTCGAGGGAGGGTTCGTCGCCATTGGGCATCATCCCGCCACCGAGCTGTTCCGCGGTCATGTCGCGCTCGATGAGGATCATTATATCGCGGTCGAGCCGGGCAGCACGCGCACCAGCGTGCCCGGCGTGTTCGCCTGCGGCGACGTTATGGACAAGGTTTACCGTCAGGCAGTGACGGCCGCTGGCACGGGCTGCATGGCGGCGCTGGACGCCGAGCGCTTCCTGGCGGCGGCGGAGTTCGATCACCTGGCGGAAGCGGCCGAATAACTAGCTAAGGGCGGCGCGGAGGATCGCTTCCAGCGCTGCCTTGTCCTCGCGCCGCGCGAAGCTGTGCGACGCGGTAGGGAGCATGTGCGTTGGCAGTGGGGTAGGGCAGGCATCCGCGAAGGCGATCGCGGTCGCGTCGCGCTCGGCGAGCACGATCTCGATCGGCTTGCTAGCCGCGCCAAGCGCGTGGCTTAGTCGCTTGGCGAGCGTCGAACCATGTTCAGTTTTCGAAACCGAAATCTTGAACAAACCTTTGATCAGTTTCGCCAAATCCACGCCGCCGCGGAGCAGCCGCAAATAGGTGCTGGGCTCCTTCAGCCGTGCGACATAGCGCGCTCGAATCGCCGCGGCTGGGGGGAGGTCGTCGGTCTGCTCGATCGTCCAGGGATTGGCCAGCACCAGCGCGTCGATCCCCGCGGCCTCGTGGAACAGGGCAAGCGCGGTGGCTGCGTCGCAATTGCCGAAGCCGACGATGCGGGTCAGGTGCGGCGCGTGCTGGCGGAAGACCTTAACGGCGGCGGTGAGATCGACTTCGCTGTGCTCGAAACCAAGATTCTCGCCGGTCGAATCGCCGATGCCGCGACGATCGTAGCGGAACACCGGCGTGCCGCCGGCGGCGAGGCTGGCGGCAAGCGCCGCCATGCCGCGATGCGCGCCGATGCGGATCTCATTGCCACCGGAGACGATCAGCAAGCCGGTGGTAGCGTCGCCGCTGTCGAGCGTGCCGACGAGCGTGTCGCCGAAGCAGGGAAAGGCGATCACGCTGCGCATGTGGCGATCCAGGCGGCGATGTCGTCGGCGATCAGCGCCGCGAGCGCCGGATCGTTGTCGGGCTCGGCCCGGCGCCAC
This sequence comes from Parasphingomonas puruogangriensis, assembly GCF_036663635.1. Lineage (NCBI taxonomy): Bacteria > Pseudomonadati > Pseudomonadota > Alphaproteobacteria > Sphingomonadales > Sphingomonadaceae > Parasphingomonas > Parasphingomonas puruogangriensis. Next base: position 88,494 of record NZ_JAXOJI010000001.1, read on the forward strand.
AGCGGGGCGGCGGCGAACTTGATCTCAGCGGGCTGCGTGTCTGTGGCTAGGCGCGCGGTCCGGATCGGACCGGTACGTGCGGGAATGGCGGCAGAAAGGTCCGCCACGAGTTGGCGGTTCAGGGTGTTGCCGGCGAGCTGGATCGGGGGGCCGGGAGAAAGAATGTCGGGATCGAACCGTTCGCCGTCTTCCTTGGCGGCAGCGAGGCGCGTGCGCAGGAGGTCGCGGATAAGATTGGCACCTGGCGTCGGCGCGAATTGGTAGCGGCTGGCTAGTATGGCTTTACCATCAAACAGGGTGCCGCCTCGAATACCCAGACCGTGGACTGTGGGATGGTCGGCGCTTGGCAAGGCTGCGGCGGAAAAAGCATTTTCCCAGTTACTTAGCGATACATGCTCGGTTGCGACAAGAGAATCGCCAATGCCCGGTAAATCCGGTAGCGCGCTCGCTATGCCGCGCTCGCCGAGCGTACGAAGGATCGTAACGACGAAAGTGCGCGTGCGGTTGGCTTCTTCGAACAGCGGCATGGCGACCACGAGCAGGGGGCCGGTGGAGGGACCGAAGCGGAGTAGCGTCTCGGTGCCGCCGGACCAGGTGTAGGTCGACGGCGTCATGCGCAAAACGCGTTGCCGTTAGGCCGTTCGCTCACCAAAATCCCCCCTCATGCCGTGCCGCACGATCACCGGCGCATTGGTCTGGGGCACGTCGGACTTCGGAACAAGTCCGGGCGGACGGCTCCGGCCTAAAGGATCTTAGCCAATCGCTTTGGCGCTAGCGAAGCGGACCAGGGCGCCGAACGTTTCGAGCATTTCTCCATCGACCTCGTCATCTTCGATGAGGACGCCGAGCCGTTCTTCGAGCTCGGTAAGCAATCCGGCAACGGCCATCGAATCGAGTTCGGGCAGCGCACCGAATAACGGGGTTTCGCTGCGGAAGGCATCGACGCGGTCCTGCGACAGGCCGAGCACATCGCGGAGCACGGCGCGCACGGTGGCGTCGATCTGGTCGATATCGTCTGGCAGCAAGTGTGCAACCCCTGGTTACGCGGCAGTTTTCGCTGTTGCCGTTAGAACGTGACGCCAGCGATGCCAAGCTTTGTGGTTGCGGTGCAGCAACTGGGGAGGGCCGATAACTGTCAGTGGCTTGGATTGTCGGCGATCGGGCTTATCAAGGGCAGATGATCCCACTCGATCCCATTCCGCGGCCGATCGACCATCTGGCCACGCGTGGCAATCCCGCCGACCCAGCGTTGATCGATAAGGCGGGCGGACTGGATTTCGCCGGCCTGGAAGCACTGACGGCGCACACGGCTGCGTGGTTGGCTAAGCTCGACCTGTCGCCCGGCGATCGCGTTGCTTCGTGGCTGCCCAAGACACGGACGGCCTGCGTACTGCCGATGGCGGCGCCGCGCGCGAGGCTGGTGCACGTGCCGGTCAATCCGATGCTGAAACGCGGGCAGGTCGCGCATATCCTTGCCGATAGTGGTGCATCGGTGCTGGTGACCCAGGAGGGGCGGGCAGCGACACTGGAGCGGGGGGACGTGCCGGCTGGGTGCCAGGTCGTCGCCGAGGAGGCAGTGGCGTCCGATGATGTGGTGCCGCCGTCGTCGGCCAATCCGGCTGACCTAGCGGCAATCTTGTATACGTCGGGATCGACCGGGCGGCCCAAGGGGGTAATGCTCAGCCATGCCAATCTGTGGCTTGGCGCAATCTCCGTCGCACATTATCTCGCGCTGACGCCTGCGGACCGCGTGCTTGGCGTGCTACCGCTCAGCTTCGATTATGGGCAGAACCAGCTCTTTTCGACGTGGGCGGCGGGCGCTTGCTATGCACCGCTGGATTATCTGACGGCGCGTGACGTCGTTAAGGCAGTCGATCGTTTCGATGCGACGACGTTGGCGGGCGTGCCGCCGCTATGGGTGCAGTTGCTCGATGCGGAATGGCCGGCCGATACCGCCGCGCGGCTGCGGCGGCTGACCAACTCAGGCGGTGCGCTGACGCCCCGCCTGATCCGCGGTTTGCGAGAACGATTCCCCGCAGCGGACTTGTATCCGATGTACGGCCTGACCGAAGCGTTCCGCTCGACCTATCTGAAGCCGCAGTTGGTCGATGCCCATCCCGACGCGATGGGGCAGGCAATCCCCTTTGCCGAAGTCATGGTGGCGCGCCCGGACGGATCGCGCGCCGCGGCCGGCGAGCCGGGCGAGTTGGTGCATGCCGGGCCACTCGTGGCCCAGGGCTATTGGCAAGATGCCGCGCGCACCGCGGCCCGCTTCCGCGCGGCGCCAGAGTGGGCAGCGTCGGGTGGTAAGGCGGTGTGGTCGGGCGACACGGTGATCGAGGGTGCGGACGGGCTGTTCCGCTTCGTCGGGCGCGACGACGAGATGATCAAGTCGGCTGGCAACCGGATCAGCCCGACCGAGATCGAGGAGGCGGTGCTTGCCGGAGGTGAGGTCGCCGAGGCGGTGGCGCTGGGCATTCCGGACGCGCGGCTAGGGCAGGGCATCGTCGTGGTGGCGCGGGGGGACGGATCGGCCGAGGAAGCGTTGCGGACGCGGTTGCGGCGCGATCTGCCCAGCTTCATGCAGCCCGGCCGCTACGTATGGCGCGAAGACCTGCCGCATAATGCCAATGGCAAGCTTGATCGTGCTGCTTTGAAGGGGGAAATCTCGTGAATGGCGATAGGGTTTTCGCGCGCGGAGGCGCGGAGGTGTTGCGCACCAGGTGGGTGGACTGTGTCATTAGTGGCATGTCATTCTACGGTACCTCGGCGGCAAGCGCGCTTCTTCGGCGCAGCCTCGTCTCGGCACGCACCGATTGGCTGCCCGCAGTCGCGGGGAATGCCAACTTGTCGTTATGAAGCCGATGGGGGCAATACCGGCCGCGTTCTCCCGCGAAGGCCCGCTCGTCATCGGCGGTCGATCGGCGGAAGCTTGGGCGGCGGAGGGCGATACGCCGTTGTTCGTCTATGATCTTGGCGTTGTCGCGGCGCGGGCGGCGTCGCTGCGTTCGGCGCTGCCCAGCATCGACATTCACTACGCGATCAAGGCCAATCCGTTGCCGGCAATGGTCGCGGCGGTAGCGCCCTTGTTCGATGGTCTCGATGTGGCGTCAGGCGGCGAACTGGCCATCGCTTTGGATAGCAAGCCGGCGGCATCGATCAGTTTCGCCGGGCCGGGCAAAAAGGATGGCGAACTCGAGGCGGCGATCCGTGCTGGCGCGACGATCAACCTCGAATCAGCCGGCGAATGCGATCGGGCGCTGGCCGCAGGGGAGCGGCTTGGCATCACGCCGCGGCTGGCGGTGCGGGTCAATCCGGACTTCGAGCTGCGTGGGTCTGGTATGAAAATGGGCGGGCGCCCCTCGCCGTTCGGGATCGACGTCAGTGAGGCGGCGGTCGTGGTAACGCGGCTGCGGGCAGCGGGTGCGGAATGGCGTGGCTGGCATATATTTGCCGGGTCGCAATCGCTGGACAGCGCGGCGATCATCGAGACGCAGGCGGCGACCATCGCGCTGGCCGCACGGCTGGCTGAGGACGTTGGCGCCATGCCGCCATTGGTTAATCTCGGCGGCGGGTTCGGCATCCCCTATTTTCACGGCGACACGCCCATCGATTTGCCAGCTATCGGTGACGGCTTGGCGTCCGCGTTGGCAAATCGGCCTGATATCTTAGCCGAATCGAACTTCGCCATCGAGCTCGGCCGATACATCGTTGGCGAATGCGGCGTATATCTGACGCGGATAATCGAACGTAAGGAGAGCCGCGGCGAGACTTTTCTGGTCGTCGATGGCGGGCTGCACCATCAATTGGCCGCATCAGGCAATTTCGGCACCGTCGTGAAACGCAACTACCCGGTCGCTGTGGCCACCGCTGCAGCGGGCGTGCCGACCGAGACGGTCAGCGTGGTCGGCTGCCTATGTACGCCGCTCGATCGGCTGGCCGATCGGGTAACGCTGCCGGTGGCGGGGCCAGGCGACCTGATCGCGGTATTCATGGCCGGCGCGTACGGCCTGTCGGCGAGCCCCAGCGGGTTCCTCGGTCATCCGCGACCAGCAGAGCTGCTCGCCCATCCGACTCGTTCCTAACGGTATTTTTACCTGACCTGGCGCATAGCCGGACCATAGTCCGCAAACCGCGCCGGAGCCAGGTCTCCGCCGGATTCTCTGCGGTAGGAGGTCTGAATGATGCGTGTTGGCGGTTTGAAGGCGGTTTCGGTGGTGGCGATGGCCGGCACGATGCTCTCGGGGTGCGCAAGCGGCGGCGGCCGATCCGAGCTGCCCGCGGCGGCATTCGTTACGTCGCGGGAGCAACCGGGCGAGGAATATGTCATCGGCCCGCTCGATCAGCTGCAGATCTTCGTGTGGCGCAATCCCGAACTGTCATCCGAGGTGCAGGTGCGCCCGGACGGGCGTATTACCACGCCGCTAATCAGCGACATGCCGGCGGTCGGCAAGACGCCGGCGATGTTGGCCGACGACATGAAGATCGCGCTGAGCGAGTATATCAAAGATCCGATCGTTTCGGTGATCGTGAAGAATTTTAGCGGCACGTACAGCCAGCAGGTCCGCATCGTCGGGGCTACGGAGAAGCCGTCGTCAATTCCGTATCGCGCCAACATGACCTTGCTCGACGCGATGATCGCGGTCGGCGGGCTGAGCCAATATGCCGCGGGCAACAAAGCGCGGCTGGTGCGTTACAACCGCGATACCGGCAAGCAGGTCGAATATAACGTCAAGCTTTCCAGCCTGCTCAAGAACGGCGATGCACGCGCCAACGTGCGGCTTGAGCCCGGTGACGTGATCATTATTCCGGAAAGCATGTTCTAAGATGAACGGACTATACGACGAGGTGAAGCTCGCGCTGCACGCGATCTGGACGCGGCGCTGGCTGGCGATGGCGGTGGCGTGGGTCATCGCCATCCTCGGCTGGCTCGGCGTGTCGCAAATTCCCAACTCCTATGAGTCGCGGGCGCGGGTGTTCGTGCAGATGCAGACGCTGCTGCCGTCGCGCGTGGGAATCACCGCGCTCGACCAACAGAAGGACGTCGATCGCGTGCGGCAGACGCTGACCTCGGCGGCCAATCTGGAGAAGGTCGTGCGCGGCACGGATCTGGCCAATACGGTGCAGACCGATCGCGACGTCGCGGACCGCGTGGCTGGGTTGCAGAAGGCGATCACCATCACCGCGCAGCAGGATAATCTGTTCGAGATCGTCGCCAAGGGGTCGAGCCCCAAGGTGACCAAGGCGGTCGTGCAGAAATTGATCGACATCTTCGTCGAAGAAAATCTCGCTGGTGACCGCGACGAGACAACCCAGACACTGGGCTTCCTCGATAGCCAGCTGGAACAGCGGCAGAAGCAATTGCAGGATGCCGAACAGAAGCGCACCGATTTCCAGAACCGCTATATGGGCTCGCTGCCCGGTACCGGATCGCTGACTGACCGGATGGGCACGGCACGTACGGCGATGGCGCAGGTCGAGAGTGATCTCGCCGCCGCGCAATCGAGTCTGGCGGCAGTCAACGGCCAGATGGCGGGCACGCCGCAGAGCGTACCCGGCGTCGGCGGCGCTGCCGCGGCGGCCGGTCCGGCGCGCGCGCGGCTCAACCTGATCCAGGGCCAGATCGCCGAAGCGCGTGGTCGGGGCTATACAGACAATCATCCGGACATGATCGCGCTGAAGAACCAACTGGGTGCGGCGCAGGCGGCGGCGCGGGGCGAGCCGATGGCCGGGGGCGCCAGCGGTGGCGCGACCCCTAATCCGTTGTATCTGTCGCTGCGATCGATGCAGGCGGACAAGCAGTCGCAGGTCGCGGCGCTGACGATGCGCAAGATGCAGCTGCAGAACGATCTCGATACGATCAATGCCAAGCTGGCGGGCGACCCCGGGGTTGCGGCAGAGCAGAGCGAGATCGAGCGGAACTACGCTGTGCTCAAGGGCCAGTATGACAAGATGCTGGCTGACCGCGAGGACATCAAATTGCGCGGCCAGGCACAGGCGCAGACCGATGCGATCAAGTTCAGCGTGATTGATCCGCCAACGGCACCGCGCGTGCCGACCGCGCCCAATCGCGCGTTGTTGCTGACGGGCGTGCTGCTGGCGGCGATTGCCGGCGGGATCGGCGCGGCGTTCGCCATGGGGCAATTGCGCTCCACCTTCGCTACCGCCGCGCGGCTTGAAAAAGCCACGGGCATGCCAGTGATCGGCTCGATCGGTGAGATGGTGACGCGCGCGCAGACTGCCGCACGGCGCCGCCAATTGATGTATTTCGGGGGCGGCGCTGTGGCGCTGGCCGTCGCCTATGTGGCGCTGCTGGGCGTCGAGATGGTTTCGCGAGGAATGGCGGCATGAGCGAGTTGCGTAAGGTGCGGCCGTCGCTGCTCGAACGGGCGGCTGAAGTGTATGATTTCGACGCGCATCTGCGTGCTCGCAATGCGCCGATCGAGCCGATTGAAGCGCCCTCGGTCGCCGTTGCAATGCCCGACGATTCGGTCGATCGCGCGGCATCGCCGTACCTCGCGCAGCCGGCCGTGCCCGCTACCATGCTGCAGATCGATCGGAAATTGCTCGCCGAGCAGGGGCTGCTCGTCCCCGGCGCGCCGGCCGATGCGCTGGTCGAGGAATTCCGCCAGGTTAAGCGACAGTTGATGATCACCGCGCGGACCATCCGCCTGCAGGATGCCGACAAAGCACGGACCATCCTGGTCTGCTCGGCCAACGCCGATGAGGGCAAGACCTATTGCGCGGTCAACCTTGCCATTTCGCTGGCAGCGGAACGCGATACCCAGGTGCTGCTGGTCGATGCCGATGTCGCCAAGCCCGATGTGATGCGGTGGCTTGGCGGTAGCGACGGGCCCGGACTGCTTGATGCGCTGGCGGATCCCGCGATCGACGTGGAGAATTGCGTGGTAGGGACCGATATCCCGCAACTCAGCCTGCTGCCCGCCGGCACCAAGAGCAATACCGATACCGAATTGCTCGCCAGCGACCGCACCCATCGCCTGATTGGCAAGCTGCTTGCGGCGGACCCGACACGTATCGTGATCTTCGATTCGCCGCCCGCGCTGGCGGCCTCGCCGGCCTCCGTGGTGGCCGGGGAGATCGGGCAGGTCATCCTCGTCGTGCGTGCCGACAAGACCGGCGAGAGCGACCTGCGTGACGCGGTGACGCAGCTCGACGGTTGCGAACATATCCAGCTGGTCCTCAACGCCGTGTCCTACGCGCCCGGCGGACGGCGGTTCGGCAGCTATTACGGACAGGACGACGCGACATGAGGCGTTCCACTCTTTTTGCGGCCGGCACGCTTGCCGCGCTCACCGCGACGCCGGCTGCGGCGCGCGATGGCGTGCGGAAGCAGATCACGCCCTATATCGAACTTGGTCAGGTGCTGACCGCCGACCTGCAGTCGGGCGACGTACTGACCTATTCCACCGTCGGCGCAGGGATCGATGCGACGATCCAGACGCGGAACGTGGAGGTGCAACTTAGCTACAATTACCAGCGCAACATTAGTTGGCAAAAGGATGTCGGCGACGACGACTTCCATAGCGGGCTCGCCCGCGCCGCGGTGCGAGTCGCGCCGGGGCTGAGCATCGAGGGCGGGGCGCTGGCGACGCGGGCGCGATCGGACATTCGTGGCGCAGCGCCGGTCAATCTGACCGCCAACGACCAGAATATCAGCCAAGTCTATTCGGCCTATGTCGGGCCGCGCTACGCCACCACGGTCGGACCGGCCAGCGTCGCGGCAAGCTATCAGTTCGGCTATACCAAGGTCGAGGCGCCGGGATCGACCGGTGTCGCGGCGGGCAGCGTACCGCTCGATACGTTCGACGATTCCAAGAGCCATGTCGCGCAGGCCTCGGTTGGCGTGGCGCCGGGCACGGTGCTGCCGATCGGCCTGACCGTCAGCGCCGCCTATGAGCGCGACGACGCCGGGCAGCTCGATCAGCGTTACGAAGGCACTTATGGCCGCGCCGACGCGATCCTGCCGGTCACGCCGACGCTCGCGCTGGCCGCCGGCGTAGGATATGAAAAGATCACCACCAGCCAGCGTGACGCGGTGGTCGATGCAGACGGCGATCCGGTGATCGATTCCGATGGCCGCTACGTTACGGACAAGAGCGGCCCGCGGCGGATCGCCTATGAGACGGACGGACTGATCTACGATGCCGGCGTGTTGTGGCGGCCGAGCCCGCGCACCTTCCTGGAAGCGCGCGTCGGTAAGCGCTATGGCGGCATGACGTATACCGGCTCGTTCAGCTATGCCGCGAGCCAATCGGTCGGCATGAAGATCGGCGTGTATGACAGCGTCGAGACCTTCGGCCGCCAGTTGCGCGACGGGATCTCAAATCTGCCGTCTAGCTTCATCGACCAGCGCGACACGTTCGGCCAGCAATTCGCCGGCTGCACCTTCGGCCAGTCGAGCGAACAGGCCGGCGGCTGCCTGAACAGCGTGTTCCAGTCGATCTCGAGCTCCAGCTATCGCGCCCGCGGCGTGGACGCCGTGATCGGCGTCAATCGCGGTCCGATCGGCTTCGGCGCGGGCGTCGGCTATGCCAATCGCCGCTTCTATTCGCCGCGCGGGACGAGCTATTCGATCTTCGGCCTGAACGACGAGAGCTATTACGCCCAGGCCTATTTCAGCGCCGCGCTGGACGCCAATTCGGGGATCAACGCCGATCTCTACGGCAATTATTTCGAGAGCGGCGTCAGCCGGGATACGCCGGGCGTATATTCGATCGGCGCCAGCGGCTCCTATTATCGGAATTTCGGTCGCGTCGGAACGACGGCGACGGTCGGGATTTACAATTTCAGCCAGGAGGGCATCGACGACCAGACCTCCGCCCAGGCGCAGGTTGGCGTGCGCTACAGCTTCTGATGGGGGCCGGTTCACGGTGAAGGATCGGTTAACCCGTTTTGGTTACATTAGGAGCGTGGCTTGCACCCTACGCCCGGCAAGGTGGTAAAGATGTACGACGATCATTACGGATTTAGCGGTCGCCCGTTCCAGCTGACGCCTGATCCGCGTTTCTGGTTCGAGACGGCAACGCACCGCAAGGCAATGGCCTATCTTGGCTATGGGCTGAGCCAGGGCGAAGGCTTTATCGTCATCACCGGCGATGTCGGCGCGGGCAAAACCACGCTGGTCGGCCATCTGATGGCGACGGTCGATCGCGACCGTCTGCACGTCATCAAGATCGTCTCGACGCAGATCGAAGCGGACGACCTGTTGCGGCTCGTGGCCGGCGGATTGTCGGTCGAACCCGATGGGCTGACCAAATCGCAACTTCTCACCGCGATCGAACGCGGGCTGCATGCCATGGCGCGCGGCGGCAAGCGCACCTTGCTGATCGTCGACGAGGCGCAGGCGTTGCCGGTATCGAGCCTGGAGGAGTTGCGTATGCTCTCCAACTTCCAGGCCGGCGGCCATGCGCTGTTGCAGATCTTCCTGCTCGGCCAGCCCGAATTTCGCGAGCGGCTGCATGGCTCCGAGCGGCTCGAGCAATTGCGCCAACGCGTGATCGCGATGCACCATCTCGATCCGATGGGCCCCGAGGAAGTCGAGCCTTATATGGCCCACCGCCTGTCGCTGGTCGGCTGGCACGGCGATCCATATTTCACGCCCGAGGCGTATCGCGCGCTGTTCAACGGATCGGACGGCGTACCACGGCGGCTCAATCAACTTGCCGGGCGCGTGCTGCTGTTCGGCGCGATCGAGCAACGCGATACGATCGACCAGGACGTGGTGGATGCAGTGATCGCCGACATTTCCGGTGACGCGCCCGAATCGGTGCGCCAGGTCAACCCGGCCGAGCCGATCAGCATGCCCACGCCCGGCCCGCGGCCGATCGTCAACATGCCCTCGCCCAGCGCACCGCTGCCAATGCGCGCGGCACGCGAACCCGATCTCCAGGCACTCGAGCCGGAGCCGGAAGCTGAACCACTGCCGCTGCCCAAGGCGGTGCCCATGGCCACGGCACAACCCAGGCTGGAGCCCGTACCGCAGGCTGAGCCGGCGCCCGCGCCGCAGCCCGAGCCGCAGCCAGCAGTTGCAGATCAGGCGTTGATCGAGCGCATTGCCTCGCTCGAGACACGCGTCGAGGAACAGGAGGCGGCGCTGCGCCGCGTGCTGACCTTGCTGGTCGATTGGGTAGAGATCGATGCGCGCCCCGATGCCGCGACGGTGCGCGCCGCAACGGGTCGCTGATCGTGCGCCACGCGCTGTCCGTCGATGTCGAAGAGTGGTTCCAGGTCGGCGCGTTCGAAAAGGTCATCGACAAGACCGGCTGGGACGGTTTGGAGACGCGGGTCGAGCGCAATACCGACGCCGTGCTCGCGCTGTTCGCGGAGAGCGGCGTGACGGCGACATTCTTCACCCTGGGCTGGGTGGCGCATCGCTATCCGCACCTGATCCGCCGTATCGCCGAGGCTGGCCATGAAGTGGCCAGCCATGGCTGGGACCATCAGCGCGTCTTCACGATGGATGCGGCGACGTTTCGCACCGATCTGGCGCGTACGCGCGCGACGCTGGAGGATGCGTCGGGACAGAAGGTGACGGGATACCGGGCGCCGAGCTTCTCGATCGACCAGCGCACGCCCTGGGCACATGAAGAGCTAGCGGCTGCCGGTTATACCTATTCGTCGAGCGTCGCGCCGCTGACGCATGATCATTACGGCTGGCCGGAGGCGCCGCGCTACGCATTCCAACCAATCGCCGGGGCGGGGTTGATCGAGGTACCGGTGACGGTTGCCGATCTGCCGGGCAAGCGAATGGCCACGGGGGGCGGCTTTTTCCGCTTGCTGCCGTCGCAGCTGATGAACTTTGCGGTGCGCCAGGTCACGCGCGAAGGACAGCCGGCGGTGTTCTATTTCCATCCCTGGGAGATCGATCCGGGCCAGCCCCGAGTGGCAGAGGCGCCGTTGCGATCGAAGCTGCGGCATTACAGCCGCCTTGGCGCGATGGCGGGGAAGCTACGTGGGTTGATCAAGGCGCACGATTGGGGGCGGATGGATGCCGTGGTCGCGGCGTTGGGCGACGTGGCGCCGATCGGTTCCGTGGCGAAGGCCGGGGCCCAATCGGGAGACAGCGCCACTGGCCCCCGGCCTTTGCCGGGGAAGGATCGTTCTCCTGGTGAGCTTGCCGCGTGAACATGCCCTCGTTGCCGGTGCGTTCGGCACCGTTGGCGTTGCGGTCGGTTGACCTAACCGATCCCGACGAGCGCGCGCGGATCGATGCTTGGGTGCGGGCGCAGCCCGGCGCGACGCCGTTCCACCTGCCTGCCTGGAGCGTGGCCGTGGCACGGGCGTGCGGGCATAAGAGCCATATTCTGGTGGCCGAGTGCGCGGATGGATCACTTGCCGGGATGGTGCCGCTGACGGAGATTTCGTCGCGGCTGTTCGGGCGGGCACTGGTGTCGAACGGCTTTGCCGTCGATGGCGGGATCCTGGCGGCGGATCCGGCGGCGGTACGCGCGTTGGGCGAGGCAGCCTGGGCATTGGCGCAGGACTTGAAATGCCCGACGCTCGAGCTGCGCGGCGGCCCCGCCGACGGGCCGGAGTGGCACCGCGACGAGCACACCTATCTGGGCTTCGTGCGGCCGCTGGCGGCAAGCGACGAAGCGGAACTGCTGGCCATCCCCCGCAAACAGCGCGCCGAGGTGCGCAAAAGCCTGGATAGCGATCTTGCCGTATCGGTCGGCAGCAGTGCCGCGGATCGCCAAGCGCATTATGCGGTCTATGCCGAATCCGTGCACAATCTCGGCACGCCCGTCTTCCCGGCACGATTGTTTCGCGAGGTCCTCGCCGAATTTGGCGATGCGGCCGATATCTTGACAGTCCGCGCGGGCGGCACGGCGGTGGCCAGTGTGCTCAGCCTGTACTTCAATGGCACGGTCTATCCGTATTGGGGCGGTGGCACCGCCGCGGCGCGGGGGCTTCGCGCCAACGACCGGATGTATTTCGCGCTGATGGCGCATGCGCGGGGCAGGGGCTGCACCACGTTCGATTTCGGCCGTTCCAAGACCGGCACCGGGCCGGCGGCGTTCAAGAAGAATTGGGGGTTTACGGGGATCCCCTTGCCCTATGCCAAGCGCGCCGCATCGCCGGAGGCGCTGCGCGATATCAATCCGCTCAGCCCGCGCTACCAAGCGAAGATCGCGCTGTGGAAAAAGCTGCCTTTATGGCTGGCCAATCGGATCGGGCCGCACATCGCCAAAGGCCTGGGATGATGGGCGATATCCTGTTCCTGGCGCACCGCGTGCCCTATCCGCCCGATCGCGGCGACAAGATCCGCGGTTTCCATATCCTGAAATTCCTTGCCCAGCGGCGCCACGTCCATCTCATCGCCTTTGCCGACGATGCGCGCGACATGGCGGGCGACAGCGGGCTGGCCGATTATACCGAGCATCGCTCGATCATCTGGCGCGCCAAATCCCAGGCGATCGCCGCACTGCAGGCGCTGGTGTGGCGCCGGCCGGTGTCGCTGACCGCGTTCGAGAACCAGCCATTGCAGGCAGCGGTGGACGCCGCGCTGGCCAAGCATGCGATCGACACGATCTACGTCTTTTCCAGCCAGATGGCGCAATATCTGCCGGCGCAGCCGCAGCAGCGCGTGATCATGGATTTCGTCGACATGGATTCGGCCAAGTTCGCCTCCTACGGCACAGCGCGCGGGCCGCTGGCGTGGATGATGCGGCGCGAGGCGCGGCTGCTCGCGGCCTATGAACGGCAGGTTGCCGAGCGCGCCAGCGCGAGCCTGTTCGTCAGCGCGGAGGAAGCGGCGCTGTTTCGCACGAAGACCGGCGCCGAGCGCGTGTTCGCGGTAGAGAATGGCATCGATACCGACTTCTACGATCCGCTGGCCGATTTTGCCCATGTGGAACAGGCCGGGCCGCTGATCGTGTTTACCGGCCAGATGGACTATCGCCCCAATATCGAGGGCGTCAGTTGGTTCGTCGAGACGATCCTGCCGCTGGTGCGGGCCGATCATCCGCAGGCGACGTTTGCCATCGTCGGCCGGGCGCCGACCGAGGCGGTGAAGGCGCTGGCCAAGCGGCCGGGGGTGATCGTTACCGGCGAGGTGGCGGATGTGCGGGGCTGGCTGGCGGCAGCGGCGGTCGTCGTCGCGCCGCTGAAGCTGGCGCGCGGCGTGCAGAACAAGGTGCTCGAAGCGATGGCGATGGCCCGGCCGGTGGTGGCCTCGACTGCCGCCGCGCAGGGCATCGATCACCGCGACACGATCCGCGTCGGGGCGACGGCGGCCGAGATCGCCGCGCAGATCGGCCTGGTGCTGGCCGACCCGACGGCGGCGGTAACCTTGGGCGCGGCGGCGCGGGCGCAGGTGCAACAGCGCTACAGCTGGGCGGCACGGCTGGCGCCGCTCGACGCGATCCTGGGCATCGGCGCAGGGCCCGCGCGGCAGTCGGCGGCATGACGATCGCGCTGCCCAACACAGGTTTCCGCGCCGCCGGGACGGATGCGGTGTGGCGCCGGCATCTGCTGGTGCTGGCGGGCGTGGCGCTGGTGCTGCTGTGGCTGTTCCGCGGCGACGTCGGCGATCTCACGCATATCTGGTGGACCAATACGACGTTCGGGCATTGCCTGTTCATCGCGCCGGTGCTCGTCTGGCTGGTGTGGCAGCGGCGCACGCAGTTGGCCGCGCTGACCCCGGTGGCGTGGTGGCCCGGGCTGATTCTGGTGTTTGCCGGCGGGTTCGGCTGGCTGCTCGGCGATGCCGCCAGCGTGGCACTGGCGCGGCACCTGGGGCTGGTGATGATGCTGCAGGGCGCGGTGGTCACGATGCTCGGGCCGAACGTGGCGCGTGGGCTGCTGTTTCCGCTCTGTTATGCCGTGTTCATGGTGCCGTTCGGCGAGGGCATGGAAGCGCCGTTGCAGACGCTGACGGTCGAGATGATCATGCCGCTGCTGCACCTGTTCGGCGTGCCGGCGAAGGTCGACGGCGTGCTGATCACCATCCCCAACGGCTATTTCGAAGTGGCCGAAGCATGCTCGGGGGCGAAGTTCGTCATTGCCATGATCGCCTATGGCGCACTGGTGGCCAACGTCTGCTTCGTCTCCTGGCGGCGGCGCGCGGTGTTCATGGCGGTCGCGGTGATCGTGCCGGTGATCGCCAATGGCTTGCGCGCGTTCGGGACGATCTATGCCGCGCATCTGACCTCGGTCGAGCGCGCCACGGGGATGGACCATATCGTCTATGGCTGGGTGTTTTTCGGGCTGGTGATGGCGGCGGTGATCGCGCTGGGCTGGCACTGGTTCGATCGCGCGCCGGACGATGCGGTGTTCGATCCGGCGCGGTTGCAGGCCGTGCCGCGGCGGCGCATCGACCTGCTGGTGGCGGGCGCGCTGGTGCTGACCGTGGCGGCGCTGTTCCCGGCCTGGGGCGGCGCGGTGGCCGGGCGGGCGCAGGTGCTGCCGCCGTCGGTCACGCTGCCGACCGTGCCCGGCTGGCAGCGTGGCGCGCTGAGCGGGCGGGGCGCCTGGTCGCCCAATTATCCCGGCGCGGATCATTATCTGATCGGGCGTTATAGCGACGGGCGCGGCAACGCCGTAGAGCTCGCGCTGGCCGTTTATGGCAGCCAGCGCGAGGGCAAGGAATTGGTCTCGTTCGGCAATGGCGTGCTACGGCAGGACGATATCTGGGTGCGGATCGACGATGTGCCCGACCTGAACGGCGGCGCGGCGATGCGCATCACTGCGCCGGGGCCGGTCGAGCGGCTGGTGGTGAGCTGGTACCGGATCGGCAATGTGCTGACGCATGACGCGACGGTGGTGAAGATCGAGACCATGAAGGCCAAGCTGTTGGGCGGGCCGCAGCGCGCGGTGGCGGTGCATGTCTCGGCCGAGGTGCAGCCCGGCGTGGAGACGCGCGCGGTGCTGGCGCGCTTCCTGGCCGCATTGGGGCCGGTCGAGCGGGTGGCGGACCGGGCGGCGGGGATGAACGACTAGCCGTTGGTCGGCCCGGCCTGTACTGGCCGGACTATACTGGCCCAACTGTACTGGGGGCGACGACAAGGATCGGAAGAGCAATCGATGTGCGGCATTGCCGGTCTCTATTACCCTGCCACGCCCAAGCCGGTCGATCCGGCGCGGATCCGCGCGATGGCCGATGCGCAGGCGCATCGCGGGCCGGACGGGTCGGGCGTGTGGACCGCGCCGGGCGTGGGGCTGGGCCATCGCCGGTTGTCGATCATCGACGTCGCGGGATCGCCGCAGCCGATGGCGAGCGGCGACGGCGCGCTGACCGTCACGTTCAATGGCGAGATCTACAATTTCGCCGCGCTGCGTTCCGAATTGCAGGCCAAGGGCGCGGTGTTCGTCACTGCGGGCGATACCGAGGTGTTGCTGCACGGCTGGGAGGCGTGGGGGCCGGCGATGCTGGCGCGGCTCAACGGCATGTTCGCCTTCGCGCTGCACGACAGCCGGCGACAATGCCTGTTCATCGCGCGCGACCGGCTGGGGGTGAAGCCGCTCCATTATGCCGAATTGTCCGATGGGGCAGTGGCGTTCGCGTCGGAACTGAAGGGCTTGCTGGCGCATCCGTCGCTCCGGCGCGAACCCGAGATCCGCGCGATCGACGATTATATGGCGTATGGCTATGTGCCGGACGATACGTGCATCGTCGCCGGCGTAAAGAAGCTGGCCGCCGGGCATTATCTGCTGATCGAGCGCGGCAAGCCGGTGCCGGCCCCGTCGCGTTGGTGGCAGGTCGATTTCTCCAACCGCGCGACCGGATCGGCCAAGGCGCTGGAGGAGGAGATTGTCGCGCTGATGCGCGATGCGGTGCGGCTGCGCATGGTCGCGGATGTGCCGCTGGGCGCGTTCCTCTCCGGCGGCGTCGATAGTTCGGCAGTCGTGGCGTTGATGGCCGAGGCGTCGTCCAAGGCGGTCAAGACCTGCACGATCGGGTTCGACGCGGCGGCGCTGGACGAGCGCGGCTATGCCAACCAGATCGCCGCGCGCTTCGCCACCGATCACCGTGAGCGCGTGGTGGGGGCGGACGATTTTGCGCTGATCGACACCTTGGTCGCCTCGTTCGACGAACCGTTTGCCGACGCCTCCGCGCTGGCCACGTACCGGGTGTGCGAGCTGGCCCGCGAGGATGTCACCGTGGCGCTGTCGGGCGATGGCGCGGACGAGGCGCTGGCGGGCTATCGCCGCTATCGCTTCCAGCATGCCGAGGAGCGGGTGCGCGCGCTGCTGCCGGCATCGCTGCGCTCGCGCGTGTTCGGCACGCTCGGGCACTATTATCCCAAGGCGGATTGGGCGCCGCGCCCCTTGCGCGCCAAGACGACGTTGCTGGCGCTCGCCGAGGATGGCGCGGAGGGCTATGCCCGATCGGTCGGGGTGACCACGCCCGCGTTGCGCGCGATGCTGTTCTCGGACGCCGCCAAGCGGGCGCTGACCAGTTACCGCGCCGAGGACCGCTATGTCGCGGCGATGCGCGATGCGCCGGCGCGCGACGCGATCGATCGCGCGCAATATGCCGATTTCCAGCATTGGCTGCCCGGGGACATCCTGACCAAGACCGATCGTACCAGCATGGCGGTGAGCCTGGAAGCGCGCGAGCCATTGCTCGATTATCGCTTCGTCGAGTTCGCCGCCCGCCTGCCGGTGTCGATGCGATTGCGGGGCGGGCAGGGCAAATGGCTGATGAAGAAGGCGATGGAACGCTATCTGCCGAACGACATCCTGTATCGGCCGAAAATGGGTTTCGTGACGCCGATCAGCGCGTGGTTTCGCGGGCCGCTGGCGGGCGAGGCAGCGGCACTGGCCAAATCGCGCGTGCTGGCCAATTGGTTCGATCCCGCCGCCATCACCACGATCGCCGCCGACCACCGCGCTGGGCAGGCGGAGCATGGGCGGACGTTGTGGCAGTTGGTGATGCTCGAGCGATCGATGCAGCGGTTGTTTGGGTAGCTTTCGCTCTTTGTAGCTACCGTGCTCCTGCGGAAGCAGGAGCCCAGAGTACCGGGCGCGCCGCTTGTAACCCTGGGCCCCTGCTTTCGCAGGGGAACATCAGCGTGACGATATATGCGCTCAAAACACCGCCATTGCGGCGTGCAGCGTTAGCGCGACGAGCGCCAGCGACGAGCCCAGGAACAACACGAAGCGCAGGGACACTTTGTTGACGGTGGCCTGCCAGATACTGTGCGCGATGCGCAGTGCGACATAGGCCCAGGCGATCCAGGCGTTCACGCCGTTGCCGGTACCGGTCAGCGCGATCACACCGCACACCGCGTAGAACAAGGTCGGCTGTTCCAGCAGATGCATGTAATTATGCGCCTTCCACTGCACCTCGCGCGGCAGGCGTTCGGCATCGGCGGGCTTGGATCCGACCAACTTGCCGAGATCGATCCCCGCTGCCTTCATCGCCGGCAGGCCCGTGGCCATCATCCAGACCAGCATCGCCAGCGTCCAGGCGATCAGGACGACGACGGGCTTCAATATCTCGCTATGCATGCAACTGCCTCCCGGTTGACGCGGTCAGAGTGCGATAACCGGTGCTATGGTGCAACTGATGGGCCGTTTATTGTCCGGTGTCATCGTCCCGTCACCAAACCCTAACCGCTCGTTTACCTTGCAACGAATAGACGCAGCGCATGATATTCGATCCTGCCGCGCTGAATACCGATCCTCCCAAGCCGCTCGGCACCGGCAGCGGCCGCTACACGACGGTGCCGCATGGTGCGCCGCTGTCGACCGTGATCGACGTTTTCCGCCGACATCCCGATATGCGTTCGCTGCCGGTGGTGGCAGCAGACGGGCGGCCCGTCGGGATCATTCGCGAGCTCGACGTGCGCGGCATCCTGTTCAATCCTTACGGCCATGCGCTCATGCAAAATCCCAGCATCGGCGGATCGCTGCAAACGCTGGTGCGATCGTGCCCCGGCGCGGACAAGGCGCTGCCGATCGCGCAGCTGCTGGAACTCTATGCCGCATCGGGCGGCGATGACGGGCTGATCCTGACGCGCGACGGCGTGTTCCACGAGATCATCGACCACCGCGATTATGTGCGGCTAGCCGCGGAGCGCGATATCGGACTGGCGCGCGAGCGGGTAGCGCGAGCCGAGCGGCTGGATGTCGCCAGCCGCACCTTCACCGCCGACATTGCCGCTTTGTCCGACGAACTGAGCGGTGTTGCGGCCAAGGTGCAGCAGGTCGCGCGGCAATTGTCCGGCCGAGCCGAAGATACCAGCGAGGAAGCGGCATCCGTCGCGGTGGCGCAGGGGCAGACTGCCGATGCGCTGGAGGATATCGCGCGCGGCGGGCAGGGGCTGGCGACGTCGCTCGACCGGATCGTTGCCGAATCCAGCGAGGCGCAACGCATCCGTGCCGAGGCGCAGGGCGCAGTAGGGGTGGCCGGCGCGCGCGTCGCGGCGCTGACCAATACGGCACGGGCGATCGACACGATGTTGGCGTTGATCCAGAGCATCGCCGCGCAGACAAATTTGCTGGCGCTCAATGCCGGGATCGAGGCAGCACGCGCCGGCGAAGCGGGGCGGGGTTTCGCCGTGGTTGCCAATGAAGTGAAGGTGCTGGCGACGCAGACCAGCGTCGCGGCGCGCGATATCGCCGGGCATGTCGCCCAGGTGCACGATGTGCTCAACCAGGTGGTGGACGGACATCGCGGGATCGAACAGGCGATCGAGGCGATCGCGGATATCTCGCTGTCGATCGATACCGCGCTCGACCAGCAGCATGAGGCGACGCGGATCATCGCGACGAGCGTCAGTCAGTCCGTCGAAGCGGGCGCCGAGATGGGCACGCGCATTCGCCAGATCAGCGACGGAGCGGCGGCGATCGGCGGCGACGCCGATGTGCTGCAGGCCATGTCGCATACGCTGGCCGGCTCGGCCGCGCGGCTGCATCAGCGGGCGGCGACCTTCGTCGAGGTCGCCGCCACGGCATGATCAGTCGAAGCTGGCGCCCCAGCGACGCTTGACGCGATCCTTCCACAGGCCGCGATGATAGGCGTCCGAGGCCAGCAAGGGCATGACGCTGCCGGCTTCGGCGAACACCATCTGCTCAATCGCGGTGTTGACCTTGCCCCAGCTTGCCGCCTCTTGCAGCGTCGAGGACGAGCAGGCGCCGTCGCGCACGTCGGCAACGGTGATCTGCACGGCATATTTGTGCACCTGCACATCGTCATGCCCGAGGATTTCGGCGCAGACGACGGTGTCCTGGATGAAGTTCTTCGGCACGCCGCCGCCGATCATCAACAGGCCGGTGACGCCGGCCTTGATCTTGATTTCGGTGAGCTCGCGGAAATCGGCGATCGCATCGAGCACCATATAGGGCTTGCCGGCCTTGGCCGAATCGACTTGATGCTTGACCAGCCCGAAGCCGGCCGAGCTGTCGACGAACGCCGGGCAGAAGATCGGCACGTCATGCTCATAAGCGAGCTTGACCAGGCTGTTTTCCTTCTTGCCGTGCTCGACAAGATACTTGCCCATCTCGCGGATGAACTCGCGGCTCGAATAGGGCCGCGGCTCGAGCGATTCGGCGATTTCGAAAATCGTGTGATCGACGTGCTGGAGCTCTTCCTCGTCGATATAGGTGTCGTAGATCCGGTCGATCAGCAGCGAGCGCAGCACATCGTCGTGCGGCACTTCGAGCGCCTGATAATGTTTGTGGCCGAGGCCTTCGAAGAAATCCATGTCGACGATGGTCGCGCCGGTGGCGACGATGCCATCGATCATGTTGTTGCGCAGCAGCTCGGCATACAGATCCATGCAGCCGCCGGCCGACGTGGAGCCGGCGATGACCAGGAAGATGGAGCAATCGGGATCGGCGAGCATCTGATTGTAGATGTCGGTCGCGCGGCCGAGATCACGGCTGGTGAAGCTCATCTTCTTCATCGCATCGACGATCGGGCGCGCGTCGAAGCTGGTGATGTCGATATGCTCGACCTTGGTCGAGAGGAGTTCGGCCTTGCGATTGGTGTTGAGGGCTTCGGTCATCTTAATCTCCAAATTCCCCTCCCGCTTGCGGGAGGGGTTAGGGGAGGGCGTGTCCGCCGGCGTCCCCAATCAGTTACAGGCCCTCCCCCAGCCCCTCCCGCAGGCGGGAGGGGAGAAAGAAGGCGCGATAGTGTAGGCGTATTACAGCGTGACGACGTTCGAGGCGACCTCGTCATCGGCGTCGAGGTACAGCGAGACCATCGGCTCGTCCTGCATCACCACCGTCTCGTCCGAGCCGAAACCGTTGAACGCGGTGCGCATGGCGGCGCCATAGGCGCCGAGCATGCCGATCTCGATATAATCGCCGGCCTGCGTATCGGCGGGCAGCATGAACGGCCCGACCATGTGATCCATGTCGTCGCAGGTCGGCCCGTAGAAGCTGAACGCCATATCGCGCGCGCGGCTGTCGGGTTCGCGGAGCAGCTGCACCGGGAAGCGCCAGCCGATATGGGCGGCATCGAACAACGCGCCGTAAGCACCGTCGTTGATGTACAGTTCGTCACCGCGGCGCCGTTCGACGCGGACGATGATCGAGCTGTATTCAGCGCACAAGGCGCGGCCGGGTTCGGCCCACAATTCGGACGAATAGCTGACCGGCAGCGATTCGAACGCACGGTGGATCGTCTCGAAATAGCGCTCGAGTGGTGGCGGCTCCATGCCCGGATAGGACGAGGGAAAGCCGCCGCCGACGTCGATCACGTCGACGGTCACCGCCGCCTCGACGATCGCCGCACGGACGCGTTCCAGCGCACTGGCATAGGCTTCCGGAGTCATCGCCTGCGATCCGACATGGAAGCAGATGCCGAGCGCATCCGCGGCCTGACGCGCCGCAAACAACAATTCCTTCGTCTCATGCGGCGCCGCACCGAACTTCGAGGCGAGGCTGAGCATGGAATGTTCGGACGACACGCGCAGGCGGACGCACAGCGTCAGATCCTCGGCATAGCGCGTGGCGATCTGGATCTTCTCCAGTTCCTCCAGCGAATCGAGGCTGAACGTGCGGCAGCCATGCGTGAAATACGCCTCTTCGATCGCCTCCGCGGCTTTCACCGGGTGCATGAAGCAGAGCGTCGCTTGCGGCAGCAGCCGCGCGACGAGGCGCACCTCGGCAATCGAGGCGACGTCGTAATGCGTGATGCCGCTGTCCCAGAGCGTCTGGATCAGATCGGGCGAGGGATTGGCCTTTACCGCATAGAGCGACCGACCCGGAAACTTCTCGACGAAGAAACGGGCGGCGCGCGCCGCGGCGTGCGGGCGGATCAGGGTCACCGGCTGGACCGGCTTGGCGTTGGCGATCTCGACGACCGAGCGAAATTCGGTCGAATGGGCAGTCGCTAACCCCAGCGTGTTATGATGCTTGTGCAAATCAAGGGACCTCCAATGTCCGTAGACAAGTTCACGAAACACTGCCTTGCGGTTGGAAGTCCCATGGGGCAGCGGAAGGGCGAAATAGGGTCGTGCTCTGGCGAAGTAAAGCGGTAATGACCCCCCGGAGGTGAATAGTGACATTTGTGCGACAACCGACCCGCGCCGGGGTGCGTGATGCCGCTGCCAAGATTGCCGCAGTGGTGCCGCCCTCGCCATTATTATCTGCAGAAATCCATGGCTTAGCCGCCTCTTTCAAGTGCGAGTGCCTACAGTCGATGGGCGCGTTCAAGCTGCGCGGGGCGTGGCATCGGCTGACCGCGATCGATCCGCAGTTGCGCGCCCGCGGCGTGGTGGCGTTTTCCTCGGGGAATCATGCTCAGGGCGTGGCCTGGGCGGCCAAGCGGCTCGGCATGCCGGCGGTGATCGTCATGCCGGCTGAAGCGCCGGCATCGAAGCGCGAGGGCACGTTGGCGCTGGGGGCGGAGATCGTCAGCTATGACCGCGCCAGCGAGAGTCGCGAAGCGATCGCCGCGCGGCTGGCCGAAGCGCGCGGCGCGGTGCTGCTGCCGAGCTTCGACGATCCGTGGGTGATCGAAGGGCAGGGCAGCGCCGGGATCGAGGCGGCGGCGCAGATGGAGGCTTTGGGGCTGGGGCCGGTGGTCCAGGCGGTGGTGCCCTGCGGCGGCGGGGGACTCGCGGCGGGCCTTGCGCTGGCGCTGCCGGAGGCAGTGATCACCGTGGTCGAGCCGGAGGGCTGGGACGACATGCGCCGCTCGCTCGAGGCGGGCTGGATCGAGGAAGTGGGGCCGAACCCACCGGCGACCGCCTGCGACGCGTTGCAGACGATGCGGGTGTCGCCGCTGACCTTCGACGTGCTCTCGCGGCGCGGGGCGACCGGCGTGGCGGTCAGCGAAGTCGAGGTCCGCATGGCCCAGCGCTGGGCGGCGGAGAAACTGCGGCTGGTGGTCGAGCCGGGCGGCGCGGTGGCGCTGGCGGCACTCTTGGCGGGCCGGGTCGAGATGCATGCCGGAATGCTGGTGCTACTGTCGGGCGGTAACGTCGATCGCGCGGCGTACGGCCGGGTGCTGGCGGGGGAGGGGTAAGTGCGCAAATCTTCTAATATGGCAGTAGGCCCAATGAGCCTTTTTCGAGGGATCCTATTGGTCGGGCTAGCAATAACGACAGGCTGTGCCGAGCAGCCGAGGCGGGAAACGTCTGCGGTAGTGGTTGCGCTAGCCCCGCATGCAAATCCCAAGTTCGGCTCTGGGGAAGTCGTTATCACGGCGAGAAGTAAGGAGGGAGTTACCGGCCAGAAGCCCATCGCGGCAGGCGTTTTGCGGTGTCGCGTCGGTGATACCGTGCGGGCGACGGTGCAGGGTACGGCGCTGACACTCGACGCCAGGGCGTGCGAGCGATGAATAGCGAGACGCTTACCGGAATCGGCGCTGCCGCGCCTGCCATTGCCATGCTGGGGGTGTTCGCCTGCGTGGCGGGCGGGAGCTATCTGCTGATCAAGGGGCGCGAACGGAAGCGGGCGCTGCTGATGTTGGTGATGGCGGCGGTGCTGCTCGCCAATGTGCTGATCTGGACGCTCTAGTCCTTTTCCCTTTGGGAGAAGGTGGCGCGGAGCGCCGGATGAGGGTGACGGGCACCCACCCTCACCCTTCCGCGCTGCGCGCTCCCTCCCTCTCCCAAAGGGAGAGGGAAATACTCAGCGGATCGGCGAGTTGGGGTCGAGCCGCATGTCGAGATATTTGTCCACGCTGCCCATCAGCTCGGGCATTTCATGCTCGAAGAAGTGGTTGGCCTTCGGGATCGTGTCGTGGTGGATGGTGATGTGCTTCTGCGTGCGCAATTTGTCGACCAGCTTCTGCGTGGCCAGCGGCGGGGAGACTTCGTCATTCTCGCCCTGGATGATGATGCCGCTGGCCGGGCAGGGCGCGAGGAAGGTGAAGTCGTACATGTTGGCCGGCGGGGCGACCGAGATGAAGCCGCGGATTTCCGGGCGGCGCATCAACAGTTGCATGCCGATCCACGCGCCGAAGCTGAACCCGGCGATCCAGGTGGTCGAGGCTTCGGGGTGGAAGCTTTGCACCCAATCGAGCGCCGAGGCGGCGTCGCTGAGTTCGCCGATGCCGTTGTCGAACGTGCCCTGGCTCTTGCCGACGCCGCGGAAATTGAAGCGCAAGGTGGCGAAGCCGCGGCGCTGGAAGGTCTTGTAGAGTTCCTGCACGATCTTGTTGTTCATCGTGCCGCCCGCGGTCGGGTGCGGGTGGAGGATCATCGCGACCGGCGCGCGCGGGCGGGGTCCCGGGGAAAAACGACCTTCGAGACGGCCTTCGGGGCCGGGGAAAATGACTTCTGGCATGGGACCTGCTGACTAATCTGGGTGCTCGGGTGGAGCACTGGAATGTGCGCGCTATATAAGAAACCGACTTACTTTCGCAATTGGAACGACTCCTGACCGCTTCTGCCACCACCAGAGTGTATCTCGATCATGCCGCGACCACGCCGATGCTGGCCTCGGCTGAGGCGGCGGTGCGCGCGGGCATGGCGCATTGGGCCAATCCGTCGTCGCCGCATGCCGAGGGGCGCGCGGCCAAGGCGGCGCTGGAGCAAGCGCGGCGGGCCGTGGCGGCGGCTTATGGCTGGCCGGGCGAGACATTGTTCACCAGCGGGGCGAGCGAATCGCTCGCTATCGCCATGCAGCGCGCCACCGCGCCGCGGCGCATCATCACCGCGGTGGAGCATGATGCGGTGATGCGCTGGGCCGGGCCAGAGACGGTGGTGCTGCCGGTCGGGCGGGACGGGATCGTGTCGATCAATGCGCTGGCCGAGGCGCTGGCCGGCGACCGTGCGCTGCTGACGGTGCAATGGGCCAATAGCGAAACCGGGGTGCGCCAGCCGATCGCGGCGATCGCCGAGGCGGTGCATGCGGCGGGGTCGCTGCTGCTGGTCGACGCGGCGCAGATGCCGGTCGGCGCGGATGCAGAGGTGGCGGCGCATGCCGATTTCGTCGCGCTATCGGCGCACAAGCGTGGCGGGCCGCCCGGCGTGGGGGCACTGCTGGTGCGCGATCTCGCCGCGCTGTCGCCGACCGGGGGGCAGGAACGCGGCTATCGGCCGGGGACGGAGAATTTGCCCGGCGTGCTGGGCTATGCCGCGGCGCTGGCCGAGCCGGAGCCGGATCACGCCGTGCTGCGCGCGCTGCTCGACGATGCGATCACGCGCTCGGGCGGGGAGATCATCGCGGCCGGTGCGCCGCGGCATGCCGCAATCGGCGCGTATCGCATGCCGGGCGTGGCGAGCTTCGTGCAGCTGATCGACTTCGACGCCGCCGGGTTCGCGGTGTCGGCGGGCAGCGCGTGCGCCTCGGGCAGCATGAAGCCGAGCCACGTGCTGGGCGCAATCGGCTTGTCCGATACGGCCAAGCGCGAAGTGGTGCGAGCGAGCTTCGGGCGCTCGACGAGCGAGGATGATGTGCGCGCGTTCATTGCCGCTTGGCGATCGGTGGCGCGATCGAAGCAGCGCTTCGTGGCATGATCTATCTCGATTACCAGGCGACCACGCCGCTGGCGCCGGAGGCGTTCGAGGCGATGCTGCCCTGGCTGCGCGACAATTTCGCCAACCCGCATTCGCCGCATGCTGCCGGGCGCAAGGCCAAGGCGGCGGTGGAATTCGCGCGCGAGCAGGTAGCGGCGTTGCTGCCGCCGGGTGGGCGGATCGCCTTTACCGGCGGTGCGACCGAGGCACTCAATTGGGCGATCAAGGGGGCCGGGCCGGGGCGGATCGTGACGTTGGCGAGCGAACATGCGGCGGTGCTGGATACGGTCGAGGCGCTGGCGCGTGGCGGGCGGGACGTCGTCGTGCTGCCGGTGGGCGCCGACGGGTTGGTCGATCTGGCGGTGGCGCGGGCGGCGATCGTGCCGGGGACGGCGCTGGTGGCGGTGATGCTGGTCAATAACGAGATCGGCGTGGTCCAGCCGGTCGCTGCCTTGGCTGAGATGGCGCATGCCGTTGGAGCAGTGCTGCTGTGCGATGCCGTGCAGGGGGTAGGGCGGGTTGCGATCCCTCAGGCTTGCGACTTGGTGGCGGCGTCTGGGCACAAGATTTACGGGCCGAAAGGCATCGGGGCATTGTGGATTCGCGACGGGATCGAACTCGAACCGCTGTTGCACGGCGGGGGGCAGGAAGTCGGGGGGCGTTCGGGGACACTGTCGCCTGCGTTGTGCGTGGGGTTCGGCGTGGCGGCGCGGTTGATGGTCGAGCGGGGGGAGGCGGATGCGGCGCAGGTCGCGGCGTTGTGGCAGGTGGCAGCCGCGCGGCTTGGCGCAACCACTCCCCTCCCTGAAAGGGAGGGGCTGGGGGTGGGTTGCTCTCGGGGGGGCGCTGCGCCTGCCCCATACCGACCCACCCCCGACCCCTCCCTTTCAGGGAGGGGAGAATGGCAGCTCAACGGCTCCGCGTCGCAGCGCTACCTCGGCAACATCAACATCCGGCGCGATGGGCTGGACGTCGCGCGGCTGATGTCCGAGCTGCGCGATATCGCCTTCTCCGCCGGCTCGGCCTGCGCCAGCGGGTCGGGGCGCTCCAGTCACGTGTTGCGCGCGATTGGACTGAGCGAGGGGGAGGCGCGTTCCAGTATCCGGCTGGGGTTTGGGCGCTACACGACCGAAGCGGATCTGGTTGGGGCGATCGGGCGTATCGTGGCTGCGGCGGATGCGCAGCGGGTGGCGCGGTGAGGCTCGCGCCTATTTCCTGCAGCCGCTTCCCCGGCGAAGGCCGGGGCCCAGTCGGAAAGGTCGATGTAACGACGCGCAACGCCGGTTTCCGACGGTGTCGCGACTGGGCCCCGGCCTGCGCCGGGGAACAGCCTTTGGTTTTGGTTTGCCGATGACCCTGATCCGTTTCATCGCCACCGACGGCGCGGTCCGCGAGGTGCAGGGCGCGCCCGGCGATCGCTTGCTCGATCTCGCCCAGGCTGACGGCCAGCCGCTGGAGGGCACGTGCGAGGGGCAGATGGCGTGCTCCACCTGCCACGTGATCGTCGCGCCCGAGGACTTTGCGCGCCTGGCGCCGGCCAGCGCCGACGAAGAGGATATGCTCGACTTCGCCACCGGCGCGACCCGCACCAGCCGGCTCGCCTGCCAGATTCGGCTCGACGATCGGCTCGACGTCCTGACGGTAAAAATGCCGGACGACGTGCGGAACAGTAAACGATAGCGGCCGTTTCGCTTCCGTGCCGAATACGGCGCGCAAAGGAGATGAACATGAAATTCCTGGGATTGATCGCCGCCGGCCTGCTCGGCGCCCTGAGCCTCGCCCCGGCAACGGCGAGCGCGGCTGCGGCCCCGTCCGCCGCCACGCTGGCCGTTGCCGGCGCCGCTGTCGCGACGCAGGCCGTAGTGGTGCGCGAGCGCACCGTGGTGCGTCGTGACGACCGTCGCGGCTATCGCAACCGCGGTTATCGTAACAACCGTGGCTATAACAATGGCCGCAACCGCTGGGGCACGCGCCGCGTGTGCAACAACCGCTGGCGCAACGGGCGCAAGATCCGCACCTGCCGTTCGGTGCGCTATCGCCGCTAACAGCGGGGATTGATCCCCCCGCCCGATTTCCGTAGAGGCGCTCTCGGAAGTCGGGCGGACGTGGTCGTCGCCAACCTGGTCAGATCCGGAAGGAAGCAGCCACAACGATTTCGCCACGGGTCGTTCCGGCTTCCACCGCGAACCGCAGCAAAGCTGCGGTGAGCGCGGCCGGCGGGGCTGGCAGCCTCGTCCGATGACGTGGCTCGGCCACGGCGCGCTTGTTCCTCCGTTGGTTCGGTTGTTTCAGCCCCAAGCGGCATCGCGCGTGGCACGTTGGATCTCGGACTAAGTCCGGGATGACGGTCGGGCGGTTGGGCTAGCGAAACCTTTTCCTACCATCCGGCGCATTCGCCCCCTAGATAGTCGGCAATGTCCGACTCCCACGATCTCCCCAGCTTCGATCTCCCCAGCTTCGATCTGGGCGAGCCCGCACAGCCGGCCAAGCCGGAGGCGTACCGCGTGCTGGCGCGGAAATATCGGCCGCAGACTTTTGCCGAGCTGATCGGCCAGGATGCGATGGTCACCACGCTGGGCAATGCGATCAAGCGCGGCCGGCTGGCGCATGCTTTCCTGCTGACCGGCGTGCGCGGGGTGGGCAAAACGTCCACCGCCCGCCTGATCGCCAAGGCGTTGAACTGTATCGGCCCGGACGGCGAGGGTGGCCCGACGATCGACCCTTGCGGCGTGTGCGAGCCTTGCCGCGCGATTGCCGAGGGGCGGCATATCGATGTGATCGAGATGGATGCCGCCAGCCATACCGGCGTTGACGACGTACGCGAGATCATCGATGCGTCGCGCTATGCGGCGGTGTCGGCGCGGTTCAAGATCTACATCATCGACGAAGTCCACATGCTGTCGAAGAACGCGTTCAACGCGCTGCTGAAGACACTGGAGGAGCCGCCGGCACATGTGAAATTCCTGTTCGCGACGACCGAAGTCAACAAGGTGCCGGTGACGGTGCTGTCGCGCTGCCAGCGCTTCGATCTGCGGCGGATTTCTGCCGAGATGCTGGCGGCGCATTTCACGCGCGTGGCGGAAGCCGAAGGCGTCGAGGCGGAGCCGGAAGCGCTCGGGCTGATCGCTCGGGCGGCGGAAGGCTCTGCGCGCGACGGGCTGTCGATCCTCGACCAGGCGATCGCGCATGCCGGGATCGAGGGCGGCGGCGTCAAGGCGAGCGCGGTGCGCGACATGCTCGGCCTGTCCGATCGCGGCGCGGTACGCGATCTCCTTGGGCTGCTGCTGGTGGGTGACGGGCTCGGCGCGCTGGGCGCGCTACGGCGGCAATATGATCTTGGCGTCGATCCGCAGGCGGTGCTGCGCGCCTTGCTCGAGACGGTGCACGGGGTGACCTTGGTCAAGCTCGGCACGCCGCCCGAGGCGGGGCAGGCCAATGAGGAGCGCGAGGCGCAGGAGAATTGGGCCTCGGCGCTGTCGTTCGCCGCGTTGCACCGCTTGTGGCAATTGTTGCTCAAGGGGCATGACGAGGTGGCGCGTGCGGCGCTGCCGATCGAGGCATGCGAGATGGCGCTGCTGCGTGTCGTCCACGCTTCGCAACTGCCCGATCCCGGCGAGCTCGCGCGGCAACTGGCAGCGGGCGGACCAGTGCAGATCGCGGCACCGGCCGCCGCGCCGTCGGTCCCCGCATCGTCGGCGCCCACGGCATCGGCCGAACCCGCTTTGCCCGGCACGATCGAGGAGATCATCGCGGCGATCGAGCAGACCGGCGAATTCGGCCTGGCGGTGAAATTGGAGCGCAGCGCCAGCGTGATCCGCATCGCGCCGCCCGAATTGGTGCTGAGCGCGGCGCGGCCCTTGCCGGCCGATCTGGTGCGCGACCTGACGGCCGAGTTGAAGAATTGCACCGGCCGGGCGTGGAAAGTGACCACCGAGGATGCACCCGGCGCGCCGACGATCAAGGAGCGCCGCGGCGAGGCGCGCGAGGGGCTGCGCGCGGATATTCTTGCCAGCCCGGTGGTCAAAGCGGCGTTCGAGGCGTTTCCCGAGGCAGTGCTGCCGGAGGAAGAGCTCGACCGGCTAATCGCCGCGCAGCCCAGGATTTGAAGAGGAAGATCGCATGAAGAGCATCGAAGACATCATGGCCATGGCGCAGAACGTGCAGGCCGAGCTGGAAAAGGCCCAGGCCAATCTCGACGTGATCGAGGTCGAGGGCGTGGCCGGCGGCGGACTGGTCAAGGTCAGGGCCTCGGCCAAGGGGCGCATCATCGGCATCGCGATCGACGATTCGTTGATCGTGCCGGCCGATAAGCAGATGCTGGAGGACCTGATCGTCGCAGCGTTCAACGATGCGCGGGCGCGGGCGGATACCGCGTCGAATGCGGAGATGGGCAAGATGACCAGCGGCATGCCGTTGCCACCGGGCTTCAAGCTGCCGTTTTGAGATAGGGAAGAGCTGCGTTCCCCGGCGAAGGCCGGGGCCCAGTCGCGGAGGTGGATGTAACGAAGCGCGACGCGCCTGAACTTCCGTGCCGCTACTGGGCCCCGGCCTTCGCCGGGGAACGCTATCGCCGGTCTAGCGCAAGCACCCGTCCAACCGGTCGTTGCGCACCACGCCGACGCGGCGGGCGAGCGCATTGCCGTGGCGCCGGGTAAAGCCGCGCGGGGCCTTGGCGGCGCGCTTCTTGGGCAGCGGCAGGATCGCGGCGATGCGGCCGGCTTCGGATGGCGACAGGCGCGCGGCGCCGTGGCGGAAATAGCGGATCGCGCCGGCCTCCACGCCGTAGGTGCCGATGCCGGTTTCGGCGACGTTGAGATACACTTCCATGATGCGGCGCTTGCCCCACAAGATCTCGATCAGCACGGTGAAATAGGCTTCCAGCGCCTTGCGCACATAGCCGCCGCCCTGGAACAGGAAGACGTTCTTCGCAGTCTGCTGGCTGATCGTCGAGCCGCCGCGGATGCGCCCGCCCTGCGCATTGCGATAGGCGGCACTGGCCATGGCAGTGAAATCGAAGCCGTGATGGGTGCAGAAGCGGCCGTCCTCACCGGCGATGGCGGCGCGCGGCATGTTGGGGTCGATGGCCGAGAGCGGCACCCATTTCTTGGTTACGCTATGCCCGCCAAGCAGATCGCCGGCCATGGTCAGCGTGAAGGGCGGGGGCACGAAGCGATAAGCCAGCACCCACAAGACCGAGGCGATGACGAACCATAGCAGCGCCTTGAAGATCCAGCCGAGCAAGCGGCGCGACAACGGGCGGCGCGGTCTGGCTGGTGCGAAGTCATGGTCCGCACGCGCCGGTGCGTAAGGGGTGGGGCGATCGCTCATGACGGCAGGAGTGCCGCATTAGACGCGGTGGGGGAAGAGCTTATGCTGCGCTGCAAGCAAGAGCGCCGCCGCCGTCCCGAACGACGGCGGCGGTGCGGGATCACACCGCGACGAGCAGCCGGCGATCACCGGCGAGACGCATCATCGCCTTTTGCAATTTCTCGAACGCGCGCACTTCGATCTGGCGAACGCGTTCGCGGCTGACGCCGTACACCTGGCTGAGCTCTTCGAGCGTCTTGGGATCGTCGGTCAGGCGCCGCTCGGTCAGGATATGCTGCTCGCGCTCGTTGAGATCTTCCATCGCCGAAGTCAGCATCTCGTGGCGCACATCGGCTTCCTGCGCTTCCGCCACGACGGTGTCCTGCAGTGGCGCATCGTCCTGCAGCCAATCCTGCCACTGGCCGTCGCCATCCTCGCGCATCGGCACGTTGAGCGAGGTATCCCCGCCCATCGCCATGCGCCGGTTCATGCTGGTCACTTCGGCCTCGGTGACGCCGAGATCGGTGGCGATCTTGGTCAGATGCTCCGGCGTCAGATCACCGTCCTCGAACGCATCGAGCTTGGATTTCATGCGGCGCAGGTTGAAGAACAATTTCTTCTGCGCGGCGGTGGTGCCCATCTTCACCAGGCTCCACGAGCGCAGGATATATTCCTGGATCGAGGCGCGGATCCACCACATCGCATAGGTGGCCAAGCGGAAGCCGCGATCGGCCTCGAACTTCTTCACGCCCTGCATCAGGCCGATATTGCCTTCGGAAATGAGCTCCGAGGTGGGCAGGCCATAGCCGCGATAGCCCATCGCGATCTTCGCCACGAGGCGCAGATGCGAGGTTACCAGCTGCGCTGCGGCATCGGTGTCGCCATGTTCCTCGAAGCGCTTGGCGAGCATATATTCCTGCTCCGGCGCGAGGATGGGGAATTTTTTGATTTCCGACAGATAGCGGTTGAGGCTGGCCTCACCGCCAAGAGCGGGGACCGTGGCCGGCAGGTTGCTTTTGGCCATGTGGTGATCTCCCTTTCAAATAGGTTTCGCCGCATCGCAGCGAAGCCTGATAGCTATACGTTAAGAAAGTTGAACAGTTCCTGCATATCGGCAGGCATTTCGCTGTCGAACGCCAGAACGGTATTTTTCACCGGATGAATGAACCCCAAACGCGCGGCGTGCAACGCCTGGCGGTGGAAATTCAGCGTTTCCAAAAGCTCCCGGTGAGCTTGTTTTGTTCTACCGTAAACGGGATCGCCCAGCAAGGCATGGCCGATCGAGGCCATGTGCACGCGGACCTGATGCGTGCGCCCGGTTTCCAGCCGGCATTCGACTAAGGCGGCGTTTTTCAGCGTCTTGAGCGTGGTGAAATGGGTCACCGCGCGCTTGCCGCCTTCGACGATCGCGACCTTCTTGCGGTTTTGCGGCGAGCGGGCGAGCGGGGCATCGACCTTGCCCGCGGGTGGCGCCGGCTTGCCCGAGACGATCGCCTTGTAGCGCCGCTCGATACTGTGATCGTGGAACTGGCGGGCGAGGCCTTCATGCGCGCGATCGGTCTTGGCGGCGAGCATCAGCCCCGACGTATCCTTGTCAATGCGGTGCACGATGCCCGGCCGCGCGACCCCGCCAATGCCCGACAGGCTGCCGCCGCAATGGTGCAGCAGCGCATTGACCAGCGTGCCGTCGAGATTGCCCGCGGCAGGATGGACGACGAGCCCGGCCTGCTTGTCGATGACGATCAGATGGTCGTCCTCGAACACCACGTTGAGCGCGATATCCTGCGGCACGTTATGGGCGGGCGTGGGAGCCGGCACGGCGACGTTGAAGAGCGCGCCGCCGGCTGCCTTACGCGATGGGTCCCGCGCCAGTGCGCCGCTGGGCTCGCTCACCGCGCCGCTATTGATCAGCACCTTGAGCCGTTCGCGCGATAGGGTCGGCACGGCGTCGGCAAGCGCACGATCCAGCCGCCAGCCATCGGCTGCGTCCGCGATCCTTGCTTCGATGATGGAAACCCCCCGGCACATGTTCTAGCGATGTGGGCATGGGGTTGGAGATTTCAAGCGCAGTGCTGGCGCGATTGCTGGCCGAGGCGCGGGCGGCGCCTGGCGTGGAGGTATGTGGGC
Organism: Parasphingomonas puruogangriensis; assembly: GCF_036663635.1. Taxonomy (NCBI): domain Bacteria; kingdom Pseudomonadati; phylum Pseudomonadota; class Alphaproteobacteria; order Sphingomonadales; family Sphingomonadaceae; genus Parasphingomonas; species Parasphingomonas puruogangriensis. The sequence goes on from NZ_JAXOJI010000001.1 coordinate 120,818, forward strand.
TGCTGTTCGGTGCGGGCGGGCGGATCGATGCGGCCGAGGCCTGCGCCAACGTGGCGGCCGCGCCGGCGCGGACGTTCGAGATCGATCCGGCGGCGCTGTTCGCGGCGCACCGGCGGGCGCGGGGTGGTGGGCCGGCGGTAATCGGGCATTATCATTCGCACCCGTCGGGTCGCGCGGAACCCTCGGCGACCGACGCGGCGAACGCGATGGGAGACGGCGCGGTGTGGTTGATCCTGGCAAGGGAACAGGCGCGGGCGTGGCGGACGGTGCGGGCTGGCGCGTTCGAGGCGGTGGCGCTCGCCGTCAGGGAAGCGTGACCGCTATCGACCGGCAGTGGATCATGCCATGACTGGGGCTCCCGGGGAGAGGCGAAGGGGCATATGAAGATCTGGGGGGCGACCGGCATGGTCTGGGGCGGGCCACTGCTCGCGCTGCTGGCGATCGCCGGATGCGAACGGCCGCCGCCGCCGCCCGGGCTGGCGGTGGGCGACCTGCCGATCAGCGGATCGCTGGCGGCAGCGACACGCCGGGGCTTCACCGACTGCTTCAAATCGGACGCCATCAGGATGCGCTGCCGCCGACACGACGTCATGGTCATGGGCTATGGGCCGTTTGAAGCGGCCGTGGATCTGATCGGGGGTGATGGCAGCGGCGGCTTCGACCAGGTGACCTTCTGGCACGATCGCGATCAATATGCGGTCTACGCAATTGCCGAGGCGTTCGAACGCCGGGGCTGGACGTCGTGCTATAACAGCCTGACCGATCGCGGCGATCAGATCATTTATACGCGCAAGGGCACCCCCTTCCAGGTGATGATGGATCTCAGCTATTACGGCAAACGCCGCCTCAGATTCGTTCCTGAGTGGAACCGACGCGACCGGCGCTGCTGAGTCGTTTGTCCCATACGGGCTGGTTTTGGCCGTAGCTGCGTCGTTCATCGGGCCGATACGGCCGGTGGGGCGGCACGCCTTTGCTTGCGTCCACGTCCGCACGTCGCCAGAAGAGCGCTAACTTATATCACCTATCGGAAATTCCCCATGACCATCTCCCCGGTCGATTTTGCCAGCCTGCTCTGTTCGCGTCTGTGCCATGATCTGCTCTCGCCCGTCGGCGCACTCAACAACGGTCTCGAACTGCTCGCCGACGAGCATGATCCCGAAATGCGCGCACGGTGCCTCGAACTGCTCAACGAAAGCGCGCGCGCCTCGGCCAACAAATTGAAGTTCTTCCGTCTTGCCTTCGGTGCGGCGGGTGGTTTTGGCGAGATGGTCGATGCGCGCGAGGCGCGCGCGGCGATCGAGGGGTTGTTCGGCGACAACCACCGCGTGAAGCTGGGCTGGATGGTCGAAGATGCGACATTGCCCAAGCCGGCGATCAAGGTCTTGCTCAATCTCGCCTTGATCGCCGGCGACGCGTTGATCCGCGGCGGGCAGCTGGATGTCGGCGCGGAGAGCGTGGATGGGGCGGTGGAGATCGTCGTGCGTGCTGACGGGCCACGCATCGTGCTCGATTCCGAATTGCGCAGCGCACTGGCCGGCACGCAGGGCGATGCGGTGATCACGCCGCGCGCGGCGGCAGCCTATCTGGTGCAAGCCTTGGTCGCCGAGGGGCGCGGCACGGTGCAAGTCTCTGCGCCGGACGCGCCGGTACTGTTGTTCGGCGCCGCCTTCACGGCCGGGTAAACCTTGCCTTAACCACTGATCGGCCATGACGGCGCCCTATTCGCGGGGCCCCATGGACGATCTGCTGCAAGAATTTATCGCCGAGACCCGGGAGACGCTCGAAGCGCTTTCCGGCGAGATCGTCGCGTGGGAAAGCGATCCGTCCGACAGCCAGCGGCTCGACGCGATCTTTCGCTTCGTCCACACCGTCAAGGGCAGCTGCGGCTTTCTCGACCTGCCGCGGCTGGCGCGGCTCAGCCACGCCGCCGAAGACGTGCTCGCCGCGGTGCGCGATGGCCACCGTGCGCCGGATACGCATCTGGTCAGTGCCGTGCTGGCGATCGTCGATCGGATCGGCGAGCTGGTCGAGGCGATCGACGCCGGCATGTCACTCGACGATAGTGGTGAGGACCTGCTGATCGCCGCGCTGGCGGAAGGCGCCGATCTGGCTGGCCCGGTTACCGTGCCGCCAGCGCAGCGCCAGCCGGCGCGCAGCGTGCGGCTCAACGTCGATCTGCTCGATCGCATGATGTCCGGCATGTCGGATATGGTGCTGGCGCGCAACGAACTGGCCCGCCGGCTGCGCGAGGACAATGCCGATCCGACCGTCGAGGCGGCGCTGGAGCGCCTGTCGCTGACCGTCGCGGAGATGCGCGATACCGTGACGCGGACGCGGATGCAGAAGGTCGAGGCACTATTTTCGGCGCTGCCCCGCATGGTCCGCGATACCGCCGCCGAACTGGGCAAGGCCGTGGCGCTGACGATCGAAGGATCGGATGTCGAGCTCGATCGCGAGATGATCGAGATGATGCGCGATCCGCTGGCGCATATGGTGCGCAACGCGATCGATCACGGCATCGAGACGCCGGCCGAGCGGCTGAAAGCCGGTAAGCGCGAAAATGGCCGACTGACCGTGTCGGCCCGGCAGTCGGGCAACCAGATCATCATCGTCATTGCCGATGACGGCCGTGGCATCGACGTCGAACGACTGGTCGACAAGTTGGCCGCGTCCGGACGATCGGAGCGCGACCTGCGCGCGTTGAGCGACAAGGCCAAGCTGGAGCTGATCTTCCAGCCCGGTGTCACCACGCGCCATGAAGTCACCGCAATCTCCGGGCGCGGCGTGGGGATGGATATCGTGCGCGCCAATATCGAGCAGATCGGCGGCCGGATCGAGATCGACAACACGCTGGGCAAGGGCGTGCGGCTGGCGATCCATGTGCCGCTGACGCTGTCGATCATCTCGACGATCGGGGTCGGCGTGGGGGCGCAGCGCTTCGCCATCTCGCGCCAGGCGATCGAAGAGATCGTGATGGTGCGCGGGCAGCAGATCCGCATCGACATGCTCGGCGATACGCCCGCGGCGACGGTACGCGAGCGGCGCATGCCCTTGATCGATCTGGGCGGCATTCTCGGCCTGCCGTCCGGCGGCGAGGGCGCGGCGATGCTGGTGATCGTCAGCATGGTCGGCGGCAGCTATGCGCTGGCGGTCGATTCGGTGCTCGATCACGAGGAGTTGGTGATCAAGCCCGCCGCGCCCGCCGTGATGGCGGCCGGCGTCTATGCCGGGCAGACGCTGCCCGATAGCGGCCTGCCGATGCTGCTGCTCGACTGCGCGGGAATTGCGGCGGTCGCCGGGCTCGAGTTCAGCCGCGCCGAACTTGCCGACGAAGAGGAGGTCGAGGCGCCGGCGGAAATCGTGTCGGCCTTGCTGTTCGACGATCTGGACGGGGTGCGGCGCCTGGTGCCGCTGGCAGTGATCGACCGCATCGAACCGGTGCCGGCCGACCATATCCGCTTCGCCGCCGGGCGGCTGCGCCTGTCGATCGATGGCCGCATCCTGCCGCTTGCCGCGATGGCGGAGGTCGGCGATCGACGCGCCGTTTCCGTGCTGCGGTTGCGCGACGGTACGACAGAGATCGCTTATGCCATCGCCGAGGCGCTGGATATCGTCACGCTGCCCGACGGGCTGGTCGCGGCGCGCGATCCCGGGCCGGTCGCCGGGGTCGTCGCGCTCGATGGCGAGCAGATCGAATTGCTCGACGTGCATTGGCTGTTCGCCACCCATGCAGACCCGGCGCGCGATGAAATACCGCCGGTTTGCCTGATCGAGGGATCCGAATCGGCGTGGATGACGACGTTCCTGAAACCCGCCTTGGAAAGCGCGGGATACCGCGTGGCGACCGCGCTGAAGGCCGGTGAGAGCGCCGCCGTGGTCCTGACCATGGATCCCGAGCCACCGATCACCGCGGGGGGCGCCGCGGTGGTGCGACTGCGGCACGATCGGCCGACGCTCGGCGCCGACGATCACAGCATCTATCGCTACGACCGCCCGGGGCTGCTTGCCGCTTTGGCCGAACGCGCCGGGGGGGCACGCTGATGCCGAGCCTGTTCCTGATCGCCTATATCGCCGACCGCGCCGTCGCGATCGCGTCGACGCAGGTCGAATCGGTGGTCGATATCGGCGCCGTCGTGCCGGTGCCGCGCGCCGCACGCCAGGTGCTTGGGCTGGCGGCGCTGCGCAGCCGGGTGGTGACGGTGATCGATACGCGGGCGGCGCTGGGCCTACCGGCATCGGGCGGGTCCGCCGGGCGCGCGGTGATCACGCTGGTCGATGGCCAGCATTATGCCGTGCTGGTCGATTCGCTGGAGGACGTCGCACCGTTCGAACTCGCCCCCTTGTCGTCCGGCATCGTGCTCGACGGCGGGTGGCGCGCGACCGGCTGCGGGATCGTCGAGCGCGACGGCGAGCCGATCCTGGCCATCGATCTGCGCGCGCTGCTGCCGGGACTGACCGCGGAAGCGGCGTAATTGTAAGGATTTAACGAGACGCTTACTCCTTTCGTCCAATGTGTCCGTACTGCACCTAACGGGAAATATCATGAAAACGTGCCTGGTAGTCGACGATTCCAAAGTGATTCGAAAGGTGGCGCGGCACATCCTGGAGACCCTTAATTACAAGGTATCCGAAGCCGGCGACGGCAAGGAAGCACTCGACCAATGTCTTGATTCTGCGCCTGACGTGATCCTGCTCGACTGGAACATGCCGGTGATGTCGGGGATGGACTTTCTGCGGGCGCTGCGCACCAGCGCGGTGACCAGCCGGCCCAAAGTGGTGTTTTGTACGACCGAGAACGGCATGGCGCATATCCGCGCGGCGATCGAGGCGGGGGCCGACGAATATGTCATGAAGCCGTTCGACCGCGAGACGCTGGAGAGCAAGCTTCAGATCGTCGGCATGGCCTGACCGCCAGCGATGACTGCTCAGCCCGCCCAGGGCCGCGCGCCCGTCGGGCGCGGCGCCACGATCCTGATCGTCGACGATTCCGCTGTTGCCCGCGCGGTGATCAGCCGCATGGTCGCGGCCAAGCCGGGCATGGCGATTGCCGGCGCGGTCGCGGACGTCAAAGCCGCGCTGGCGTTCCTGAAAGCGAACCGGGTCGATGTCATCCTGCTCGATATTGAGATGCCTGGAATCAGTGGTCTGACCGGCTTGCCCGATCTGATCGCAGCGGGGCGCGGGGCCAAGATTCTGGTCGTCTCGTCGTCGTGCGACAAGGGCGGCGTGGCGGCGATCCAGGCGCTGGCGCTGGGTGCGGTCGATACGTTGGTCAAGCCGGGTAACGGGGCCTTTGCCGGCCGCTTTGCCGATGTGCTGATCGAGAAACTGGCGCGTCTGCTCGAAGCCGATAGCGCCGCCGCGCCAGCGCCGCCGCCGATTTCGGCCCGCACCACTGCAACGGGTTTCGACATCGTCGCGATCGGCGCCTCGACCGGTGGAATCCATGCGCTGAGCCAGGTGCTGCGCGAAATCCCGCCGAGTTTTTCGCTGCCGATCCTGATCACGCAGCATCTGCCCGATTCGTTCATGCCGTATTTCGCCGCGCAAGTGGCGGTGCTGGCCCGGCGCCCGTGCGACGTGGCGACCGATCGCCTGCGCATCCGCCCCGGCCGCGTGATCATCGCGCCCGGCGATGGCCATCTGCGCGTCGTCAGCCTGGGCGACGGCACCGCTGCGGTGCGGCTGACGCACCAGGCGTCGCAAAGCGGCTGCATGCCCTCGGTCGATCCGATGTTCGACAGCGTGGCCGAGGTGTTCGGCGCACGCGCGCTGGCCATCGTGCTCAGCGGCATGGGACGCGACGGCAGCATCGGCGCCAAGCGCATCGCCGAGGCCGGTGGCTGCGTGGTGGTGCAGGACCGCGCCAGTTCGGTGGTGTGGGGCATGCCGGGCGCGATCGCGCGCAGCGGCGGCGCCAACGCGATCCTGCCGCCCGACGAGATCGGCCGGCTGATCGCGCTGCGGCGGCGGCCGGCATGACCGCCGCCCGACCGCATCGTCCGGTGGCCATGCCGGTGCGGCACTCGGCCGGCGCCGTGCAGGTCTTTGCCGCCTTGCTCGAGCAGCGCACCGGGCAATTGATCGCCGCCAATCGAGAATGGCGGATCGAGACCGCGCTGAAGCCGGTGTTGCGCGAACGAGGACTGGACACGATGGACCAATTGGCCGGTGAAATCCTGACCGGCGTCGATCCGCGCGTCGCCGATCAGGTGGTCGATGCGCTGCTCAACCAAGAAAGTTCGTTCTTCCGCGACGCGGCGGTGCTGGACATGGTCGGCGCGGAAATCCAGGCCAGGCGGGAGGCCAATCCGAGCCGCAATATCCGCTTGTGGTCGGCCGGCTGCTCGGTCGGGCAGGAGCCCCTGTCGCTGGCGATGATGGTCACCGAACAGGCGGAACGCGACGGCGGGCGGGTGCCCGAGATCATCGCCACCGACGTTTCCGACGCGGCGATCGCGCGCGCCAAAAGCGGCGTGTTTACGCAATTCGAGATCCAGCGCGGCCTGCCGGTGCGGCGCATGATCCGCTGGTTCGACACGATCGGGCCGGATTGGGTGGCCAAGCCCGAATTGATCCGGCGCATCTCGTTCCGGCGCATGAACCTGGTCGACGATGCGCTGCCGATCGGGCGGTTCGATATCATCCTGTGTCGTAACGTATTGATGTATCTGTCGCCCACGCTCAGGCGGCAGGTGCTCGACCGGCTCGCCACCGTGCTGCGTCCGGGCGGGCTGCTCGTGCTTGGCGCCGGCGAAACGGTGATCGGACAGACCGAGGCCTTCCGCCCGTCGCAGGAGCATCGCGGGCTGTACGAGCCGATCGGGGAATAATCGCCGCGGGCGGGCGATCCGGCACGTGTCGGTTTACATCCACGCCCTGCCGCCCGTATCGACAGGTGGTGAGCACCGCATCCTCCCCGCGCCAAGGCTTTTCGATGCGTGACTTCGCCATCGCCGCGGTGATGAACCTGATGTGGGGGCTGAACATCATCGCGGTGAAGATGGCGGTGACGCAGATGTCGCCGCTCACCGCCGGTTTCCTGCGCCAGGCGATCGTGTTGCTGGTCTGCGCGACCTGGCTCAGGATCGTGCCGGGGCGGATGGTCGCGCTGACCGCGCTGGGCATCCTGTCCGGCGGGGCTTTCTATATCGCGATCAACCTGGCGCTGTCGGTGTCGGACAATGTCGGCGCGCTGGCCATTGCCGGGCAATTGGGCGTGCCCTTCTCGATGATCCTGGCGATCATCGTCTATCGCGAGCGAATCCACCTGCCGCGCATGGCGGGGATCGCGTTGTCGTTCGCCGGCGTCGTGCTGCTGGTGTTCGATCCGGCGGCGGCGCGTGAGGGGGCGGGGCTGGCCTTGACCGCGCTTTCCAGCCTGATCTGGGCGATCTGCTCGCTGGTCCAGCGCAAGCTGATCGGCGTGCCGGTGCTGACCATCTACGCCTGGGTCGGCCTCTGGGGCACGATCGTGATGGGCCTGCTGGCCTGGGCGGTCGAGCCGGTGGCGCTGGCTGGGCTGCCGCAGCTGCCGCTCAGTGCGTTCGGCTGGGTGGCGTTCTCGGCGATCGGATCGACCGTGATCGGGCAGGGGGCGATGTCGTATCTGCTGCAACGCCACCCGATCAGCATGGTCACCCCGCTGACGCTGGCCGCGCCGATCATCTCGGTCTTCGCCGCGGCCTATTATTTCGCCGCGCCGCTGACCGCGCTTATGCTAACCGGAGGGGCTGTGGCGATGCTCGGGGTGGCGATCGTCACGATCCGCACCGCGCGCGCCGGATCTGCTGTTGGGGATACGCAATGACCATGATCGATACGCCATCCCCCAATTTCGACGAGCGCGCGCTGCCCGTGTCGATCATTGTGTTGCATTATACCGGCATGCAGGATGCGGAATCGGCGATCAAACGGCTGACCGATCCTGCGGCCAAGGTATCGGCGCATTACCTCATCGCCGAGGACGGCACGGTGCTGCACATGGTCGACGAGGCCAAGCGCGCCTGGCATGCCGGGCGCTCGCGCTGGCGCGGGATCACCGACGTCAACAGCGCCAGCGTGGGGATCGAGATCGTCAATCCGGGCCATGAATTCGGGTATCGCCCGTTCCCCGACCAGCAGATCGATGCGTTGCTGCCGTTGGTGGCGGCAATCAAGGAGCGGCACGGCATCGGCCGCGGCGACGTGGTCGGCCATTCGGATATCGCGCCCCAGCGCAAGCAGGATCCGGGCGAATTGTTTCCCTGGGCGAAGCTTGCCAAGCTGCGCCTGGCGCTGCCGCGACCGACCAAGAATTTGATGGACCCGCGCTGGACCGATGGCGGCTTCCTGCTCGCGCTGGAGCGCTTCGGCTATGACGTGTCGGACAAGCTCGCCGCCGTGGTGGCGTTCCAGCGCCGGTTCCGGCCCGAGCTGGTCGATGGCGAGATCGACATGGAATGCCGCTGCATCCTGCTCGCACTGCTGCTGCCCAAGCCGCAGGGGGATGATTGAGCTTATCGCCACGTCCTATGGCGCGTTCCCCGGCGAAGGCCGGGGTCCAGTCGCGATGGTCGATGTAGCGAAGCGCAACGTCTGACCGCGGGTGTTTGGTGACTGGCTCCCGCCCTTCGCCGGGGAAAGCGCTCGGTCGAGAGATCGACAATTCGATGGCAGTCGCAGCGAAGCCTCGCTACAGCGCAGTTTCGCCAGAGGGTCGGGCGACCGCGGGTGTCTTTCGGGATGCGCGAGGAAAGTCCGGGCTCCATGTAACGACGGTGCCGGGTAACGCCCGGCGGGGGTGACCCCAGGGAAAGTGCCACAGAGAGCAGACGGCGACCGCTTCGGCGACGCCACGGTGAAAGGGTGCGGCAAGAGCGCACCGCGCGCTTGGTAACAAGGGCGGCACGGCAAACCCCACCGGGAGCAAAACCGAATAGGGGCGGCATATGAGCATCGTTGCTGCTCGTCGCCCGGGTTGGTTGCTTGAGCCCGCATGCAAATGCGGGCCTAGAGGAATGGTCGCCCATCCCGGTCAAACGGGGGGACAGAACCCGGCTTACAGACCCTCTGGCGCTTCTTCCTTGCCGTGATAAGCTCCCGGAAACGGGAGGGATTCGCCATGGCGACGCATGCGATAATGATGGCGGTGATGCTCGCTGGCGCCGCGCCGGCGGCGGCGCAGCAGGCGGCCCAGCAGGCGGGCAGCACCGTGCAGCAGGACTTCGAAGCGGCGACCGCGCTGCACGACAAGGGTGACTTTGCCGCCGCGCTGGCGCGCTGGCAGGCGCTGGAGGCGCGCACGACGAAGAACCCGCGCAGCCGGGCGCTGGTCCAAGTGCGCAAGGGCCAGACCCTGCTCGCTTTGGACCGTAAGGATGAAGCGGTGGCGGCGGCGCGGCTTGGTCTGGCCGGTTTGCCGGCAAGCGACGCCAGCCTGCGCGGCGATCGCTTCACCGCGTTCGTGACGCTCGGCCGCGTGGCCGAGGGGTCGCTGGATTATGCCAGCGCGGCGGAAGCCTATGGCAGCGCCGAACAGCTCACCGACGTGCCGATCGAGCAATTGATTGCCCTGCGCGGCCTGATCCAGGCGACCACCTTTATCGATCCGGCGCGCGCCGACGGCGCGCTGACCCGCGCCGAGGCGCTGGTCGCGAGCAATAAAGCGGATGAGGCCGTACGCGCGATGGTCAAGCGCCTGCGCGGCCAATTGCTGCTCAACCAGAATGCGTTCGAGGCGTCGCGCGCGGCGAGCGGCGAGGCGGTCAAGCTGCTCGGCGGTCTCACCACCCGCACGCAGATCGACGACGTGCCGGTGCGCTCCAATTACGCCATCGCCGCGCTGCTGGCCGGGAAGAAGGAGGATGCGCGGCGCTATATGGCGATGACCGGGGCGGGGCGGCTGTCCAAGGGCAGTTTCGATCCGGGGCCGCAGATGAAGGTGCCCGAATGCGGCGGCGAGGCCGGCCTCAAGCCGGGCGATGTGGCGGTGGTGGAATTTTCGATCGACGATGACGGCGTGGTGCGCACCAGCGCGCCGGTCTATGCCGCGGGTGGCGGCGGGGTGGCGCTGGAATTCGCCCGGGCGGCGCGCGGCTGGTCATGGACGCCCGAACAGGTCACGCGCATGCCGGTATTCTTCCGCAACCGGGTGCGGGTCGAGCTGCGCTGTTCGACGGCGTTCGAGCGGCCCTCCGTCGGCACCTATCTGGACGGCGAACTGGGCAATTGGCTGGCCGACAAGAAGGTCGCCATGCCGCCAATGGCCAGCGGATCGGATGCGGCCGTCCTGCCGCAGCTGCGCGCGCATCTCGTGGCGGTGGAGGCGGCGCAGGGCAGGGAGGCGCTGGCGCTCGTGCCGATCCTGCACCAGCTGATCCACAATGCAGTGGTCGGGCGCGAGGAAACCAACGCGCTTGCCCGGCGCGAACTGGCCATTGCCGTGGCGCACGGCGCGCCACCGGCGGCGCGGCTGGCGATCGACATCATGATCTGGCCGACTGCGCTGGCGGAAGGCTGGAAACAGGACAGCCAGGTGCGCGTGCTGACCGCCGGGCTGGCGTCTGCGCCGTACGCCCAAGACCCGAGCGCACGCTCGGCATTGCGGCTGATGATCGCCGATGCCGGGCGGCAGAACGAACAGCGCGCGCGACAATTGTTGACCGCCGTAGGGGCCGACACTGCACTGCCGGCCAACCACCCGTTGCGCGTCGGTGCGTTGGTGCGGCTGGCTTCGCTCGAACAGGATGCCGGCAACGCGCCGGCGGCGGCCGCCGCCTTTGCGCAGTCCGGCCTGTCGGCGCGGCAATGTGCGCTGGTCGATTCCGCGCCACGCTTTCTGGGCGTGAATGCGGGCGCCAACCAGTTTCCGATGGAGGCCGCACAATGGGGCTTCGAGGGGTTCACGACGGCGCAATTCGACGTCTCGGCGGACGGCAAGGTGATCAACCAGCGCGTGGTCGTCGCCTATCCGCCGTTTGTGTTCAGCGACGCCGGGATGGGCGTGGTCAAGACCGCGCGCTACGAGAAAAGCTATCGGCCGGATGGCGGCCTGGGCTGCGGCGGCAACGTGCAGCGGGTGAAGTTCAGCATGCCCTGAACGGGTCGGCGTGCTTGCGCTCTCAGCAGCGAAGCCTATGTCCGACCGCATGGCGCGTACATCATCACGTTCGGCAGATTGGGGCTTCCCGCGGTGGCGCGGCTATGGCGAGGCGGGTTCGGCTGCGGCGACGGTACGGTTGTGCGACCGACATGGCTGCCAGGAAAAGGGCGATTGCCCGGCGCCCAAATCGCCCAACAGCCCGGAACGTTGGTATTTCTGCCAGGAGCATGCCGGCGAATATAATCGCGGGTGGAATTATTTCGAAGGCCTGACGGCGGAAGAAGCGGCCGAGCGCGAGCGGGCCGAGACGCAGACCGCCGAAGGCTATACCGAATCCAAGCATAACAGCTGGGCCGGGCCGGGCGATGGCAGCCGATCGCGCGACGAAATGCGCGCGCTTGAGGTGCTGGGGCTGGATCCGGATGTGGATATGGCCGCGGTGAAACTGGCTTGGCGCAAGCTCGCCAAGGACAGCCATCCCGATCTGCGCCCCGGCGATGCCGAGGCGGCCAAGCGCTTCCAGGCGGTGCAGACAGCCTATGAGGTGCTGCGCATGGCCGAGGAACAGCGCGAGTGGAAGCCGACCGTTTGAGGACCGTTCGCGCGGGATGGACGGGCACGCTGCTGGTCTGTCGCAAATGTTCGAAGAAATTGGATGGCGGGTTCGGGCCCGACGGCCGGACGCCGCTGGCCAAGGCGCTGCGCAAGTTCCTGGCTCTGGGCAAAGGGCGCAAGAGCCAGTTGGGGGTGGTCGAGGTCAAGTGTCTCGGCATTTGCCCCAAGAATGCCGTGACCGTGGTGGACGGGGCACAGCCGGGCATTTGGAAGCTGGTCGATCGCGGGACGCCGATCGACGAGGTGGCGGCCGCGCTCGTCACGCCGCTCGATTAAGCATCGGACCTTGGCCGGTCAGCGCCGGTTCACGATGACTGGGCTATGGTGTGCGCTCCAAGGAGAATTCCCATGCGGTCTATCCATCTCATTGCCGGTGCCGCGCTATTGATGAGTGCCGGAGTCGCCGAGGCGCGGACGCGACTCACGCCGGAAGCCAAGCTCGCCAAGATGCTTGACGGGCGCATCGCCGGACAGCCCATCAATTGCCTCAATCTGCGCGATATCCAGTCGAGCGAGATCATCGACGATACGGCGATCGTCTATCGCTCGGGCAACACGTTGTACGTCAACCGCCCGCGCGGCGGCGCCGACTCGCTCAACAGCAATGATGTCCTGCTGACCAGGACGTTCAGCGGTCGCCTGTGCTCGATCGACACGGTCAATTTGATCGATCGCTACTCGCACTTCCAGCGCGGCTTCGTATCGCTGGATCAGTTCGTGCCGTATCGGAAGCCCAAGAAATAGGCTCAGCCGGCGTAGCGGCCGGCGGTGTCGCGGATCAGCGCGATCATGTTGGGGATGCCCTGGGTGCGGTTCGAGCTGAGCTGGTTCTTGAGATCGAACGGCGCGAGCGCGCCGGCAATGTCGGTGCCGAGGATCGCCGACGCCGGCTGATCCTGCACCGTCAGCAGGACCAGGGCGATAATGCCCTTGGTAATGGCGGCGTTGCTATCGGCGAGGAAGTGCAGCGTGCCGTCGTCGCGGGCCATGGGATAGACCCAGACCGAGGCTGAGCATCCACGCACCAGGGTGGCGTCGGTCTTGAGTGCTTCGGGCATCGGCTCCAGCTCGCGACCGAGTTCGATCAGCAGACGGTAGCGATCGTCGGCGTCGAGGAAGCTGTATTCGTCTTGCAGGTCGGGGAGGCTGGGCATGGCGGCAGCGTTAGAGCGTTGCACGCGATCCTCAAAGCCCCGTTGTTTCGGTAACGGGTTCCCCGGCGAAGGCCAGGGCCCAGCAGCGGCACGAAAGCAACTGGCGCCGCGCCTCGATACAATGGTCGGCGCGACTGGACCCCGGCCTTCGCCGGGGAACAGTAGCGATCGGCTGCTTACAAATCCACGCCAGCGGCGATCGCTTCGAGTTTGCGGATGCGCTCCTTGAGGTCGGCGATCTCGATCCTAGCGCTGGCATTGGGCATGCCCTGCGCCACGGTGCGGTCGGCGTGCAGGTCGCCGGCGACGTGCAGTTCCTGCGCCTTGAGCTGAAGCCAGCCGCGCCAGCCGGTGAGTGCAGCGAAGGTCAGCATGGCCAGGCCGGCGAGCACGGTGCTGGCCATGGTGAGATACAGATTGGGGTCGGTCATGATCCCTGCTCCTGCTTAGCTGCGGTCGCGTAGGCGTTCGATCTCGCGATCGAGGCGGGCGCCGCTGTCGTTATTGTCGGTGGCGAGGCGTTCGAGCACGGCAAGGCGCTCCTTCATCGATTTCAGCTCGTCGCGCAGCCGCTCGTTCTCGGCATCCGAGGCGGCGGTTGCGGGGCTGAAGGTCTCGCCCGCGTCACCGCCCTTTTCGTGGCGATAGCGTGCGGTGAAAACGCGGCCGATGGTGACGATCAGGATGATCGCGACGACCATGGCGAATGGATTGTCCATGTAACTTCCTTCCCTGGATGGCGCGCGGTGCCGCGCTGCCGATTGAATGTCAGTTCGCCGGGCGGCGCAGTTGCTCGATCTCGCGGTCCAGCAGATGCGATCCATCGGTGACGATCCGTTCGACCACCGCGAGGCGGTCCTTGATCGAGCCCATCTCGGCGCGAAGCTGGGCGTTTTCCTGCGTCAGCAGCTTGATCCGCTCGATGCTCTCGTCGCTGCTCTTGGGATACATTGCCTGCCCCCAGGCACCATCCAGCGGGTAGCCGTTGCGCACCCGCATCCAGGTGGTGATGACCCATCCCGCCATCGCGGCAACGCCGACAATGGCCAAAACGGGGGCGAAGGTGGCAAAGAATTGAACTTTTTCCATCATCTCTCTCCTTAGCGGTCGCGCAGCGCGTCAATCTCGCGGGCGGTGCGCTCGGCAGGGTCGGTGGCGATCCGTTCGAGCACCGCGATGCGCGCTTCGAGCCGGGAGATCTGCCCGGTCAGCCGCTCATTCTCGCTGGAGAGCAGGCCGATCTTGCGGTTGGCATCGGCATCCACATCGCTGCGGTGGCTCTTTCCGGACCATTCGTCTTCCAGTGGGTAACCGTGCTTGGCACGGATCCAGCTGTTGATGATCCACCCGCCATAGGACAGCGCGATGATCGCGATCACGAAACCTGGTCCACCCCAACTCATTGTAATTCTCCCGGTTGACGAGCCTGCGCCTCAGCGCAGGCTGTCGATCTCGTTGGCCAGCCGGCTGTTGCGGCTGGTATAGTGCATCTCGATGTCGGCGAGCCGGCGATCGATGTCGCGGAAGCTGGAGCGGATTTCCGCGGTCGAGCGCTTCGGGTTGGAGCGCACGCCCTGCCAGAATTTCTGCTCTTCGCGGCTCTCGTACAGGCCGGCAGGCTTGTTGTCGGCCATCCAGGCGACCAGCCAATAGGCGATCAGCGTCCAGGGGAAGCCCCCGGCCAGCGTCAGCACCACGGTGCCGACCCGGACCCAGGTGACGTCGACGCCGGTATAATCGGCGATCCCCGAGCAGACGCCGAGATATTTGCGGTTCTGCTTGTCGAGATAGAATTTGGTGCGGCTGGCGGACATTTCAGTTCCTCCGTGGGAGATAGTCGTCTGACTGCTCGGATTTGATCCGCGGCTGCCAGTCGGGGTTGTCGGCGGCGACGATGCGCTCCACCGTGTTCAGGCGATCTTCGAGCCGGCGGGCGAGCGAGTAGAGCTCGTCGAGCAGCCCTTCGTCTTCCTGCGTGATCTTCGGCGCCTGCTTCCACTTGGTGATGTAGTGGAGGATGATCCAGGGCATGCCGATGAACAGCGAGGTGATCGCGATCAGCGGGACAAACACGTCTTCCATGTCAACCGTCCTGGTTCGTGTTCGAGCCGATGCGCGCCTTCATCGCGGCGAGCTCGGCATCGACCTTTTCGGCCGATTTGAGCTCGGCGATTTCCTCGTCGAGCGTCTTGGGCAGACCGCCGAGCCCGGCGGCGTCGGCGCGGCCCTCGGCCAGATCGACGCGGCGATCGAGAATGTCGAAGCGCGAAAAGGCGTCTTCGGTCTTCTGGCCGGCATACATTTCGCGCAGCTTGAAACGGTTCTGCGCGGTTTCCAGCCGGGTGACGATCTGGTTCTGCCGGGTGCGGGCTTCGCTCAGCTTCTTTTGCAGCTTGGCGATATCTTCCTCGGCGGCACGCAGCGACTCGTCGAGCACGGTGATCTCGGAGATCAGCTGGCTGCCCATGTCGGCGGCCCTCTGCTTCTCGACCAGGGCTGCCTTGGCCAGGTCTTCGCGGTCCTTCGACAGCGCCAGCTCGGCCTTTTCGGTCCAGCTTTCCTGCAGCTTGTCGAGCTTGGCGATGTGCCGGCGCATTTCCTTCTGATCGGCGATGGTGCGGGCGGCGGACGCGCGCACTTCGACCAGGGTTTCCTCCATTTCGAGGATGATCATGCGGATCATCTTCGACGGGTCCTCCGCCTTGTCGAGCAGATCGGTGAAGTTGGCGGCGACGATGTCGCGGGTGCGGGAGAAAATACCCATTGAAAAACTCCTTCAGGGAAACGCGGGAAAATCTGCCGGGGCGGGCTCTAGGGGTGTCGCCCGCCCCGGGCGCACGCCGTGCCGTTAAGCGACGGCGGCGATGCTGGTCGCCGAAACGTTGGCCGGGCCGACCGCTGCCGTCACGGTGATGGCGCTGAACAAGACGGCGAAGAACATGGCGGCGACGTTGCGGCGGAGATCGGTGTTGGCGAACATGATGGAAACTCCCTGTTTGATGTATTGCGGCTCGTCATCGTGACGATTGCCAACAGCTTTGCAGGGAGCGTGCCAGTTTTAAAAATGGCGGAAATGCGTGCGTTTGCGCGGGCTCCAGCGGCGCGGTGAAATTTGCGCTTGCGAACGCTTGGGATTTTACGCCAAGCTTTGGTAATGGAACGCACCACGCAGGTCATCGGCCAGTCCAACGCCTTTCTCGACGTGCTCGAGCGCGCCAGTCGCGCGGCGGCGTTGGACCGCCCGGTGCTGGTGATCGGCGAGCGGGGCACGGGCAAGGAACTGGTCGCCGAGCGCCTGCATCGCCTGAGCCCGCGCTGGGATCAGCCGCTGGTGGTGATGAATTGCGCAGCGCTGCCGGAGACGCTGATCGAGGCCGAATTGTTCGGCCATGAAGCGGGCGCGTTCACCGGCGCGACCAAGGCGCGGGTCGGGCGGTTCGAGGAAGCGCATGGCGGGACGCTGTTTCTCGACGAGCTCGGCACGCTCTCGATGGGCGCGCAGGAGCGGCTGTTGCGCGCGGTGGAATATGGCGAGATCACGCGCATCGGATCGTCGCGGCCGTTGCGGGTGGACGTGCGCATAGTCGCGGCGACCAACGAACATCTGCCGGCCAAGGTCGAGCGGCATCAGTTTCGCGCCGATCTCCTCGATCGGCTGTCGTTCGAAGTGGTGACGCTGCCCCCCTTACGCGCGCGGCCGGGCGACGTGATGGTGCTGGCGGATCATTTCGGCCGGCGCATGGCGGCCGAGCTGGGGCGCGACGCCTGGGACGGGTTCGGGCCGCAGGCGATCGATGCGCTGGTCGATTATCAATGGCCCGGCAATGTGCGCGAGCTGCGCAACGTGGTCGAACGCGCCGTGTATCGCTGGGAGCATGTCGGGCCGATCGAGCATATCGAGTTCGATCCGTTCCATTCGCCGTATCAGCCGGCAAGCGTGGCGGCGCCCGCGCCGACTGCCTCAGCAGCGGCGGCTGCCGACATAATGGCGGCGCCGGTCGCCGCGACGGACACCGGTGATTTCAAGACGCGCATCGCCCGGTTCGAATGCGAATTGCTGGAGAAAGCGCTGGCCGAGAACCGCTTCAACCAGCGCTCCACGGCGGAAGCGCTGGGGCTGAGCTACGATCAGTTACGTCATGCGCTGAAGCGTCACGGGCTAATTTCGGCAGGCGCTTCGGAATCGGTTGCGTAACGAGTTCACCGGACCCATTTCGACGGGCAGGCGTTGCCCAAACGATCCTAAAACGGAGAAAACCCAATGGCTTTCGAACTTCCCCCGCTGCCTTACGCCTATGACGCGCTGGAGCCGACGATCTCCAAGGAGACGATGACCTTCCATCACGACAAGCATCACGCGGCGTACACCGCCAAGCTCAACGAAGGCGTCGCCGCCGATCCCAAGCTTGAAGGCAAGACGATCGAGGAAATCCTCGGCATGATCTCGACGCTGCCGCCTTTGGTGCGCAATAATGGCGGCGGTTTCTGGAACCATGATTTCTTCTGGAAGATCATGGGCCCCGAGGGTTCGACCACGCCATCGGGCAAGCTGGCTGAGGCGATCGAAACCTATGGCGGGTTCGACAAGCTGAAGGAAGATTTCAACACCAAGGGCGCGGGCCAGTTCGGTTCGGGCTGGGCATGGGTGATCGCCGACGAAAGCGGCGCGCTGAAGGTCGTCTCGACGCCCAACCAGGACAATCCACTGATGGACGATGCCAAGGACAAGGGCACGCCGATCCTGGGTAACGACGTGTGGGAACACGCTTATTACCTGACCTATATGAACGACCGGCCGGGCTATCTGAAGGCCTGGTGGAACGTCGTGAACTGGGACGCGGCGGGCAAGCTGTATGAGGCGGCTATAGCGTAACTCGATCCTCCCCGGGACGGGGAGGTGGCGCGCATAGCGCGACGGAGGGGGTGGGCCGCCGACGCAACCGTGGCGTTGCCGGCCCACCCCCTCCACCATTCGCGTGAAGAACGCGAACGGTCCCCCTCCCCGTGCCGGGGAGGACGGCTACCGGACGTCCTGATAATTGCTATGCGCCGGCTTACCGCGCAGCGCGATCGACAGGTAATTGACCAGATACAGGCCCGCCATCTTGAGCAGGCCCTGTTTCTCAAGCCGTCGGCCCGACGTGGGCATCACGAAGCTCGGCGAAAATAGCACTTTTCCCTCCTTGCTCGCACGCCGCGCAATATCCGCGTCCTCGCCGTAAAATTCGATCGAGGCGTCGAAGCCGCCCATCTGCTCGAGCACATGGCGATAGATCGCGAAATTCCCGCCGACCAACATATAGCCGGTAATACGGTATAGCGGGCGGGCGACGACGAACCAGCCGGCCGAGATCTTGTCCCTGATACCCCCCAGATCGTAGAAACTGTACGGCCCGGACAGGCACACTAGGCGGTCGTCGGCAGCGAACTCGCGCCAGATCTGCTCGATCCAGCCCGCCGGTGGCCGCGTGTCGGCATCGATATAGGCAACGATATCGCCGCTGGCATTGGCGAAACCGCACTGGCGCGCGCGCGTGATGCCCTTGTGCGGCTCGAACACGTATTTCACGCCCGCATAGCGTTCGATCACCTGCCGTGTGCCGTCGGTGCTGTTATTGTCGACGACGATGATTTCCATCGCCTTGCCGGCAACGTGCTGCAGTACCGCGTCGAGGCACGCGGGCAGATATGCTTCCTCGTTATAAGCGGGAATGATCAGGCTGATCGTCGGGCGTGGCTTGGTCACGACAACATCTTCTCAGCCTTCCGGCGGGACCGGTGGTTCATCGCCGACCTTCAGCCCATGTTTCAGCAGCATCGGCACGTTGGCGAAGGCGAAGATCAGCGTCAGCGGCACCGCGCCCCACAATTTGAACCCGGCCCAGATCTTGGTGTCGGAATCGGGCAGCGGGGCATAGGTGCGCCAAACATATTCGTTGAGCAGCGCCATCAGCACGAAAAAGATCGCCCAATTGCGCGTCAACTTGCGCCAGCCGGCAGCGTTGACGCCGGGATAGGCGGTGTCGAGCAGCATCTGCAGCAGCGGCTTGTTGGTGGCCAGCCCGAAGGCGAGAATCGCGGCGAACATCGTGTAGACGAAAGTCGGCTTCATCTTGATGAAGGTGCCGTCGTGAAAATAGAGCGTGAGGCCGCCGAACACGAGCACCAGCGTGCCGGAAATCCACAGCATCGGCGAGATGTGTCCGGCCTTCACTTTGGACACGATCATCGCCGCAGCGCTGGCGATCATGAAGGCGACCGTGGCAGCGAGCAATTTGGTCAGCGCGATGCCGGGCGCGAACATGTTGACGAGGAAGAACACGGCGAGTGGGCCGATATCGATCGCCAGGCGCAGGCCGGTGGAGATTGGCGGGCGGGTGGTGGTGTCAGTCATGATGAATGCCGGTCGATTCCACAATTGCCGCTTTCACCATAGCCGCTTCCCCGGCGCAGGCCGGGGCCCAGTCGGCAAGCAGTCGGTAAAGAGCGCCGTGCTCAGTTACAGCGACCGCCGCGACTGGGCCCCGACCTGCGGCGGGGAAGCGCTGAAGAAAAAGTGAAAAAGGAGTCATTTGATCGCCCCTTCCACGCCGGCGATGATACGCGCAACCTCGTTGGGATCGAACGGGCGCAGATCGCCCATCTGCTCGCCGACGCCGATGGCATGGATTGGCAGGCCGTATTTCTCGGCTGCCGCGACCAGCACGCCGCCGCGGGCGGTGCCATCGAGCTTGGTCATGACCAGCCCGGTGACGCCGGCATCCTTGCTGAACACTTCGATCTGGCTGAGCGCATTCTGTCCGGTAGTGGCGTCGAGCACCAGCACCACGTCGTGCGGCGCGGCGGGGTTGAGCCGGCCGAGCACGCGGCGGATCTTGGTCAGCTCGTCCATTAGCTCGCGCTTGTTCTGCAGGCGGCCGGCAGTGTCGACGATCAGCACGTCGGTGCCGATCGCGGTGGCCTGCTTGACCGCCTCGTAGACGATGCCTGCCGCATCGCCGCCTTCCTTGCCCGAGATTATCGGCACGCCGACCCGCGCCGCCCAGGTGGCGAGCTGGCCGATCGCGGCGGCGCGGAACGTGTCGCCGGCGGCCAGCATCACGGCATAATCCTGCTCCATCAGCAAATGCGCGAGCTTGGCGATGGTGGTTGTCTTGCCGGAGCCGTTGACGCCGATCACCAGGATCACCTGCGGGCGCGGGAACGCTTCGATTTCGAGCGGCTTGGCGACCTTGGCCAGCACCTTTTCGATCTCCTCCGCGACGATCAGGCGGATGCCGAGCTCTTCCATGTTGCGTTCGAAACTGCCCTCGGCGAGCCGCGCACGGATCCGCGCGGCGGTCTGCGGGCCGAGATCGGACGCGATCAGCGCCTCTTCGATATCGTCGAGCGTGGCGTCATCGAGCCGCGCCGCGCCCAGCCCGGCGAGATTGCCGATCAGGCGATCGGAGGTGCGTTTGAAGCCGCCGAGCAGCTTGTCGTGCCAGGCGGTGCTCATGCGAACGCGGCCTTTTCGTCACCCCAGCGAACGCTGGGGTCTCGTGGGTTGGGCGCGGCGCCAGCCCTCGTGAGATCCCAGCTTTCGCTGGGATGACGGGTGGGGGAGGGGGTGGCGATAAGATGCGTGTCGGTCATGCCGGTGATAGTCACTTCCTGGATGCTGCCGACGTGTAACGTCTCGCAGCGGATTTCGGCGAAGTTTGGGGTGTGGCCGCGGTCGCCGGGGCGTTCGACGAGCACGGATTGCGTGGTGCCGATCATGCCGTTGAGCCACGCCATGCGGCGTTTCACGCCGGCGTCGCGCAGCCGCGCGGCACGCGCCTTGCGCAGGGGCGGCGCGACCTGCGGCATCCGTGCCGCCGGCGTGCCGTCGCGTGGCGAATATGGAAAGATATGCGCGTGGACCACGTCGCAATCGTCGATCAGCGCCAGCGTGTTGGCGAACATCGCCTCGTCCTCGGTGGGGAAACCGGCAATCAGATCGGCGCCGATGGCGATGTCCGGTCGGGCGGTCTTGAGGCGCTCGACCAACGCGACCGATTGCGCGCGCGAATGGCGGCGTTTCATGCGCTTGAGGATCATGTCGTCGCCGGCCTGTAGCGAGAGGTGGACGTGCGGCATGATCCGCGTCTCTTGCGTCAGCAGCGCGAACAGCCGGTCGTTGATTTCGATGCCGTCGAGCGACGACAGCCGCAGGCGGTCGAGCGCGGGCACGAATTGCAGGATGCGCTCGACCAGCATGCCCAATGTCGGCGCGCCGGGCAGATCGGGGCCATAGCTGGTTAGGTCGACACCGGTCAGCACGACCTCGCGGTGCCCCGCCGCGACCAAGCCGGCGATCCGTTCGACCACTGCGCCCGCAGGCACCGAGCGGCTGTTGCCGCGGCCATAGGGGATGACGCAGAAGGTGCAGCGATGATCGCAGCCATTCTGTACCTCGACGAATGCGCGGGCATGGGCGGAGAAAGCGGCGGCGAGATGCGGCGCAGTGTCGCGCACCGCCATGATGTCGCCGACGATGACCTCAGCGTAAGCGTCCCACGCTTGCGACGACAGTTTCTCGGCATTGCCGATCACTCGGTCGACCTCCGGCATGGCCGCAAAGCCCGCAGGATCGATCTGCGCCGCGCAGCCCGTCACCACGATTTCCGCGCCTGGCCGATCGCGCCGCGCCCTGCGGATCCGGTCGCGCGTTTCGCGCACCGCATTGTTGGTCACGGCGCAGCTGTTGACCACGACCATATCGCGCCCTGCGACGAGCGCGCGGATCGTTTCGCTTTCCGCTATGTTCAGGCGGCAGCCGAGACTGATGATGTCGGGATCGGCGCGGATGACAGCCGGAGAGGTGGACATGAGCGGTGATCTAGTTGCGAACCCCCACGAAGTCCACGACGACGCCCAGGAAGTGCTCGCCTTCTGGTTCGAAGAAGTACCGCCGGAGAAATGGTTCGTCCGCGATCACGCGCTGGATGCCGCGATCACGGACCGGTTCGCGCGGATTCGCGACGATGTCGTGCTGGGGCAGGCCGCAGGCTGGCGGACCGATGCGGAGACGTTGCTGGCCGCGGTGGTCGCCGTGGACCAATTCTCGCGCAACCTGTTTCGCGGCAGCGCGGAGGCGTTTGCCGGCGATAAGCTCGCGTTGGAACTGACGCGGGAGGCCATTGGGCAGGGCTGGGATATGCAGCTGCCAGTCGCGCAGCGCGCCTTTCTGTATATGCCGTTGATGCATGCCGAGGACAGCCAGGCGCAGGCGGAGAGCGTTGCGGCATTCGAGGCATTGGGTGAGCCGGATAATCTCAAGTTCGCGCGCGATCATGCCGCGGTGATCGCACGGTTCGGGCGCTTTCCGGGGCGGAATGCGGCGCTGGGGCGGGTGTCGACGGCGGAAGAGGCGGCGTTTCTCGCGGAAGGCGGCGGGGATTGGTAATTCGCTCCCTCCCTTGCGGGAGGGAAGAATGGCTCACCCCGCGCGGCGCTTACCCAGATCCGGCGCTTCCACCACGTGCAACAACCGCTTTTCCGCCAATAGGCGCCGCACGTTGCTCGCGCTGAGCGGTTGCCCGTACAGATAGCCCTGGCCCCGCGCGCAGCCCAGTTCCTTGAGCCGTGTTTCGATGGCGACGCTTTCGACCCCCTCGGCGGTGATCGGCAGATTGAGACTGTCGCCGAGCCCGGTGATCGCGCCGACGATCGCCGCACTCTCGACATTGTCGTTGATCGACATGATGAAGCTCTTGTCGATCTTGATGCGGTCGAACGGGAGCGCGCGCAGATGCGCGAGGCTGGAATAGCCGGTGCCGAAATCGTCGAGCGCGATCGCAATGCCCTGATTCTTCAGGCTGCCGACGATCGATTGTGCCAATGCAAGATTGTCGAACAGCGCGCTTTCGGTGATCTCGATCTCCAGCCGGCTGGCGGGAAAACCGGTCTCGGTCAGCACCTTGATAATCTTCTGCGCCAGCCACGCATCCTTGAGCTGCCAGGGTGAGATATTCACCGACAGCGACAGGCCGGCATTCCAGTCGCGCGCGGCGAGGAAGGCCTGGCGCATGATGGCCAGCGAAAGATCGCCGATCAGGCCGATTTCCTCGGCTATATGGATGAACTTGTCGGGTGCGATCAGGCCCTGCTTGGGATGCTCCCAGCGCGCCAGCACCTCGAAGCCGATCAGCCGCCCGGTGCCGAGATCGATCTGTTGCTCAAAATAGGGCACGATTTCCTGGTTGGGGATCGCCGCGCGCAAGCCGCTTTCCAGCGCATTGCGCGCCTGCAGATCGCGCTCCATCGACCGGTCGAACCAGGCGTAGCGATTGCGGCCGGAATTCTTGGCGGCGTACATCGCGATATCCGCCGCCCGCATCAGCGCGTCGATGCTGGCACAGTCGAAATCGGAGCGGGCCACGCCGATCGAGGCCGACACGTGCAGCTGTAGCCCGCCGACATGCAGCGGCTGGGCAAAGCGGCTGATCAGCCGTTCGGCGATTCGCTCGACCGTGTCGGGATGATCCGGCTCGAACAGGAACCCACAGGCAAATTCGTCGCCGCCGAACCGGGCGGTCAGCGCGATTGCCGGCATCGCCGCGGCGATCTCCTCGGCGACCAATTGCAGCAGCGCGTCGCCCGTGGCGTGGCCATGCATGTCGTTGATGGTCTTGAAATGATCCAGATCGAGCATGATCATGGCCATTGCCTTGCCGCGCTTCTGGGCGCGCACGAACATTGCCGCGCCTTCCTCGGCGAGGCAGCGGCGGTTGAGGAAGCCGGTCAGCGGATCCTTCGAGGCGAGCAATTGGGCGCGCTCTTCCGCGGCGGTGCGGACATCGACTTCCGCCGCCAGATCGCGGTGGCGACGCCAGCCGAACAGGATCAGCGCGACATTGAGCAGCAGCGCGATGACCAGCGAGTGTTCCGGGCCGGCACCCCCGCTGACATAGCTGCGCAATGCCGCGGATAGCGCAGCGCTCCCGGTGCCGACGAACAGCAGGATCGCCGCTACGGTGATCGCGCCGGTGAACAAGTCGCGGCGCGCGGCGATGGGGGGCGGGAGGTCGTCGCTGTCGAGCGCCATGCGTTTTGGAGCCTTGGTCGGGTTGAACCAGCGGGATGGCAGGCGGCGGTGTAGATCGGGTTAAGGGAAGTCGCCGCGACACCTTTCCTGGTCAGGGGGAATGAGGCAGGCCAGTTGCACTGCGCGCCGACATCCGCTAACAGCCCAGCCGACCGCTCGTCCCGTACGAAGCGCAAAGGCAGCCCAAGGGCTACGCCGGCCGACGAGGTTTCGTCCGCCGGCGTGTTTTGCGTTTAGCCCGAGATGCGGTGGTCGCAAGGAAAGGTATTGGATTGTTCGATAGCCTGAGTGATCGCCTTGGCGGTGTGTTCGATCGGTTGCGTGGCCGCGGTGCGCTGACCGAGGCGGACGTGCGCGCGGCGATGCGCGAGGTGCGCGTGGCGCTGCTCGAGGCCGACGTCGCGCTGCCGGTGGCGCGCGATTTCGTCGACAAGGTGACCGAACAGGCAATCGGGCAGAACGTGTTGCGCTCGGTCACGCCGGGGCAACAGGTCGTCAAGATCGTCAACGACGCGCTGGTCGAGATGCTCGGCGGCGAGAATGCCGATGCGGCCGAACTGGAACTGGGCGTCACCCCGCCGGCGGTGATCATGATGGTCGGCCTGCAGGGCTCGGGCAAGACCACGACGACGGCGAAGATCGCGCTGCGCCTGAGTGGCGGGCGTGGTGGGCGCGAGCGCAAGAAGGTGCTGATGGCGTCGCTCGACGTCAATCGCCCGAACGCGCAGGAACAGCTCGCCGTGCTCGGCACGCAGGCCGAGGTGCAGACGCTGCCGATCGTCGCCGGCCAACAGCCGGTGGATATCGCGCGCCGCGCGCTGCAGGCTGCCAAGCTGCAGGGCTATGACGTCCTGATGCTCGATACGGCGGGCCGTCTGCACGTCGATCAGGCGCTGATGGACGAGATGCGCGCCGTCGCCGATGTCGCGCAGCCCGCCGAAATCCTGCTCGTCGTCGATGCGCTGACCGGCCAGGACGCGGTCAATGTCGCGCAGAATTTCTCCGAACAGGTGCCGCTGACTGGCGTTGTATTGACCCGCATGGACGGCGATGCGCGCGGTGGCGCGGCGCTGTCGATGCGCGCCGTGACGGGCAAGCCGATCAAGTTCGCCGGTGTGGGTGAAAAGCTTGAAGCGCTCGAGGCGTTTCATCCGGGGCGTGTCGCCGGGCGCATCCTCGGCATGGGCGACGTGGTCGGCCTGGTCGAGCGTGCGGCGGAAGCCGTGCAGCAGGGCGAAGCCGAGGCGATGGCCGCCAAGATGGCCAAGGGTCAGTTCGACATGGACGACCTGCGCGCGCAGCTGGGCCAGATGCGCCGCATGGGTGGCCTGGGCGCGCTGGCGGGCATGATTCCGGGCATGAAAAAGGCCCAGCAGGCGATGGCCGCGGGCAATGTCGACGAGAAGATCCTGCTGCGCATGGACGCGATGATCACCTCGATGACCAAGAAGGAACGGGTCAAGCCCGAGCTGATCAACGCCAAGCGCAAGATCCGCATCGCCAAGGGCTCGGGCACGACCGTGCAGGACGTCAACAAATTGCTCAAGATGCACATGGAAATGGCATCGGCGATGAAGAAGATCCGCAAGATGGGCGGGTTGAAGGGCCTGGGCGCGATGTTCGGCAAGGGTGGCCTGGGCGGGGGCGGCATGGGCGGCGCCGGTGGCCTGGGCGGCTTGGGCGGGCTGGGCGACATGCTCGGCGGCGCCGGCGGGGGCGGGCTTCCCGGTCTCGGCGGCGGGCAGGCCAAGCTGCCCCCGGGCTTCGACAAGCTTCTGAAGAAATAACCTGCCCAAACCGTCATCCTAGCGAAGGCTGGGATATCAAGCGGCAAGGGCGCTCCACTAACAACCAAAAGACCCCAGCCTGCGCTGGGGTGACGAATAGAAAACGAAGGAAAATACAATGGCAGTCAGCATTCGCCTTACCCGTGGCGGTTCGAAGAAGCGTCCCTATTACAAGATCGTCGTGGCCGATGCCCGCGCGCCGCGCGACGGCAAGTTCATCGAGAAGATCGGCACCTACAACCCGCTGCTCGCCAAGGATGACGAGAAGCGCATCGTGCTTGACGCCGATCGCGCCAAGCATTGGTTGAGCGTCGGCGCACAGCCGACCGATCGTGTCGCGCGCTTCCTCGACGTGGCCGGCGTGCGCGAGCGCGAAGCCCGCAACAACCCCAACAAGGGCAAGCCCGGCGAGAAGGCCGTCGAGCGCGCCGACGAGCGGGCGACCAAGGCCGAGGCGGCTGCTGCCGCCGCTGCCGAAGCCGCTGCCCAGCCGGCCCCTGAGCCGGAAGCTCAGGCCGAGACCGAAGCCGTGATGGCAGCGGAAGTCGAAGCAGCGACCGAAACGCCGTCTGCTGAAGGCGAAGCCGTTGCCGAGGCTGCTGAAGCCGAGCCGACGACGACCCAGGCCTAACCGGCACTATCATGGGCATCACGCGTTCCAGCACCATCAACAGTGCAGGAGTGCGTGATGCCCATCGTCGATCCCCACCCCAATGATGGCGACCCCAAAGATGATGGCGACGCCCCCAATCAAGGCGTTTCCGCCACCGATCCCGCCGAAGGATCCGACGATGTCTCCGCCGAGCAAGATGGATCGCCCGCTGGCTGACCGGGCAGAAGCGCCGGTCACGCTAGCAGTCGTGATCGGCGCGCATGGCGTGGCGGGCGAAGTCCGGCTGAAGGTGTTTAGCGAGGATCTCGGCGCGTATAAGATTTTCAACAACGGCACGTTGACGCTCAAATCGACGCGGCATGGGAGCAACGGCACGATCGCCCGTATCGCCGAGGTGACCGATCGCAACGCTGCCGAAGCGATGCGCGGCACCGAACTGACCGTCCCCCGCTCGGCGCTACCCCCGCTTGAAGACGGGGAATATTATCATACCGATCTGTTGGGTTTGCCGGTGGTGTCGACCGAAGGCGAAGCGTTAGGCGTGGTCGTGGCGATCGACGATTTCGGCGCGGGCGACGTGATCGAGGTGGAGCGGGCCGCCGTCGGCGGGAAAGTCGGCAAGCGGTTCATGGTGCCAATGACGCCCGACGCCGTGCCCGACTGGAATGGCGAGCGGATGCTGGTCGATCCGGCGTGGATCGTTTGAGCGTCGTCGCGGTGCACACCCCTTAACCGTCACCCCGGACTTGGTCCGGGGTCCACTGTGCCGCAGGTCCAGTGCTCGACCGCCATTCTCTTCCCAAGCCTCTTGGTGGACCCCGGAACAAGTCCGGGGTGGCGATTGGGGAGCGGGGTGTACCGAAAGTCGGACCGGCGATCATGTTCGAGACTTCACCGCCTGATTGGCCGCTGCCCGGCCAGTAGATTACGGATCGTCGTCGCAGCGACTCCGGCCTCGCCCATCGCGTGGCTGATCTGGTCCAGCCCCTTCACCACGTCGCCCGCGGCGAACAGGCCGGGGATGGTGGTGCGCTGGTGTTCGTCGACCTCGAGACAGCCATCCTCCGATGCGCTGGCGCCCGCGGCGACGGCGAGCTTGGAGCGGATTACCGAGCCCAAAGCAGGATAGATGCTGTCGAACTCGAGCGCGCCGCCGGGCGTTTCCACGGCGATCTTGTCGCCCGCGATGTGGATCGGGGTGCACGGGCCATCGACGTGGACGATGCCGGCATCGTCGAGCTTGGCGCGGCAGGCGTCGTCGAGATCATGCGCCGCACCGGGCGCGATCAAGGTTACGTCGGCGGTGAAGCCGCGCAGGAAGATCGCTTCGCGCATGCCGTGATCGCCGGTGCCGATCACCCCGACGCGCTTGTCGGTGACCTCGTAACCGTCGCAGATCGGGCAATAGCGCAGCAGGCCCCGCTGTAGCGCCGCATCATGCTCGGCGGCGTCCATCTTGGGCCGATTGTTGACCACGCCGGTGGCGAGCAGCACGGTGCGTGCCTTGGCGGTGCGATCGCCGATCTGCACGTCGAACCCGCCCTCGACCGGCACGATCGCGGTGACCTCGGCCTGTTCGCGGGTGGCGCCATATTTCTCGGCCTGTTCGAGCATCAGACGAAGCAATTCGGTGCCTTCGACGCCGTCCGGATAGCCGGCGTGATTGTGCGTGCAGGGGATCAGCGCTGCACGGCTGCTGCCGCAATCGAACAGCCGGATCGAAAGGTGAAAGCGCGCGAGATAGATCGCCGCGGTGAGACCGGCCGGGCCGGCGCCGATGATGATGCAATCGTCCATGGTCGCGCTACGCGCGGGGCGGGCGGTTGTTCCTTGACGAGGGGGAGGAATGTATATACAGGCAGTGTATACGGAGGGCGATATGGACGACGACGCTTATCACGGAACCACCTTCAAGTCGGGCAATTCGGTTGCCTTGCGGCTGCCCAAGGGCATGGGCATTCCGGAGGGCACCGAAGTGCGCATGGTGAAGGAGGCACCCATGTCGTTTCGGGTCGAAGCGGTCGACGCGCCGCGGCGTACGATCGACATTAGCGGGTTCGCCGGGAAAGCCCCTGGGGCCAAGCTGATCCCGCATGGCGATTTCGACGAGCGGCCGAGCACGATCGCTAAACGATTGGCGGCACGCGACGCGTGACGAAATTCCTCATCGACGCCGATATGGCGATTTACGCGATGGCAGGATTGCGCTCAAGGCTGAATGACCGGCTGGCAGCGTGCTATCCCGGCGACGTGGCGATCTCTGCAATCAGCTTTGCCGAGATCGCTGTCGGCACGTTTGTCGGCAAACCCCCTAGTCCGGAAGTGCTGGATGCCTTTGTGCGGGTGATCCCAATCGTGGCTTTCGACGACAGCGCCGCGCGCGCCTATGCGGGGCTGCCGTTCAAGCGTGCGCGGTTCGATCGGCTGCTGGCGGCGCATGCGCTCAGCCTAGGCGCAGCGATCGTCACCAACAACGAAGCCGATTTCGGCGATGTGCCCGGCCTCCGCGTCGAGAACTGGGCGTCATGACCTTCTCCGCGACCGTCCTGACACTCTACCCCGACATGTTCCCCGGCCCGCTCGGCACCTCGCTCGCTGGCCGCGCGCTGGGCGAGGGCAAGTGGACGCTCGACGCGGTCAACATTCGCGACTTCGCGACTGACAAGCACAGCACGGTTGATGGGACACCGGCCGGGGGCGGGGCGGGGATGGTGCTCCGCGCCGACGTGCTGGCGGCGGCGATCGACAGCGTGCCGGCGGGGCGCCCGGTTCTGGCGATGACGCCCCGGGGCGCGCCGCTGACCCAGGCGCGCGTGCGGGCGCTCGCGGAAGGGCCGGGGGTGACGATCCTGTGCGGCCGGTTCGAAGGTTTCGACGAGCGTATTTTCGCAGGCCGCGACGTGGAGGAAGTGTCGATCGGCGATTACATCCTGTCGGGCGGCGAAATGGGCGCGTTGGTGCTGCTCGACGCTTGCATTCGGCTGCTGCCCGGCGTAATGGGCGCGGCTTCTAGCGGCGTTGACGAGAGCTTCGAAGGAGGCCTGCTCGAATACCCGCAGTACACCCGACCAGTAGAATGGGAAGGGCGCACGATCCCCGAAGTGTTGCGATCGGGGGATCATGCGAGGATCGCGGCCTGGCGCAAGCAGATGGCCGAGACCGACACACGGCTAAGGCGGCCGGATCTTTGGGAGCGCCATATCGGCGCTCGGGTCCAGTCGCCCTCTGGTGCGCGACAGAAGAAGGACGAATGAGATGAATCTCATCCAGACGATCGAAGCCGAGAACATCGCCAAGTTTCTCGAGACGAAGAAAATTCCTGAATTCCGCCCCGGCGACACGCTGAAGGTCGGCGTGAAGGTGGTCGAAGGCGAGCGCACCCGCGTGCAGAATTACGAGGGCGTGTGCATCGCGCGCTCGAACAAGGGTATGGGCAGCAACTTCACCGTGCGCAAGATTTCGTTCGGTGAAGGCGTGGAGCGTGTGTTCCCACTGTATTCGCCGAACATCGACAGCATCGAAGTCGTCCGCAAGGGCGCCGTGCGCCGCGCCAAGCTGTATTACCTGCGTGGCCGCACCGGCAAGTCGGCACGTATCGCCGAGCGCCGCGACACGCGTCCGGCCAAGGGCACTGCCGAGTAATCGGACGGGCTTTGCGCTAAAGAAGGGGCGTGGAGGCGATGGTCTCCGCGCCCTTTTTCGTGGTTGCCGTTTCAGCCCTTGCCGCTTCCCCGGCGAAGGCCGGGGCCCAGTCGCGAAGGTGGTGGTTACGACGCGCAGCGCCCGATTATTTCTGTTTCCCGACCGGGCTCCGGCCTCCGTCAGGGAAGCGGGTTTGGGTAGGGTAGGGTTCATCCACTGAAGCCTAAGCCCCGCCTCCCGCGTTGGGCGGCAGGAAGGTAAGCATGGCGTTCGTTCAATCCTCGCGTGCCGATCGCCTCCGCGGCGCGGTTATCGCGATCGTGTTGCAGGGCCTGATCGGCTATGCGCTGATCGCCGGCCTGGCGGTCGGCTTTCCGCAGGCAGTGACCGAGACGCTCGACACGTTCAACGTGCTGCCGCCGCCGCCACCACCGCCGCCCGAAAAGATCGTCCCAAATCGGGTGGTGAGCAAGAAAGCGGAGGGTGCCGCCTCGCCGCCCAATGTGCGCTCCAAGGCAACCGAGATCGTCGCGCCGCCGCCGATCGTGCCACCGCCGCTGCCGCCGACAATCGTGGCGGCGGAGAAGCCAGGGGTCGGCAACCAAGCGACGTCCGGCAATGCCGACGTGCCCGGTCCCGGAACCGGCAGCGGCGGGGTGGGTAACGGCACTGGCAGTGGGCGCGCGGGCGATGGCGACGGCAATGGCGGTCGAGAGATTGCGCCGCGCCAGATCAAGGGCCGGCTGAAGGATTCGGATTGGCCGCACGAGCTGGCCGATGAGGGGATCGGGGGGCGCGTGTCGGTGCGCTATGTCGTAACCGTCGACGGGCGCGCGACCGACTGTGAGATCGCGCGCTCCAGCGGCAGCCGGCAGCTCGATCTGCTGACCTGCCGGCTGATTGAGGAGCGCTTCCATTTCAGGCCATCACTCGATGGGAATGGCCGGCCGGTGGAATCCATGATCATCCAGAACCATGATTGGGTGAACGGCATCAACCAGTAGGCATCTTGGCGTGACGGCACCGGACAGGCGCCCTAGAGTGTGCTCATGACCGACCATACACGCTGCCCATGGGCCGAAGGCTCGGACATGATGCGTGCCTATCACGACACCGAATGGGGCGTGCCGGAATATGATTCCCGCGCTCTGTGGGAGAAATTGCAGCTCGACGGCTTTCAGGCCGGGCTGTCATGGAGCATCATCCTCAAGAAGCGCGATGCCTTTCGCGAGGTGTTTGCCGGGTTCGATCCGGTGAAGGTCGCCGCGTTCGACGAAGCGGATATCGAGCGGCTGGTGGGGGACGAACGCATCATCCGCTCGCGCGCGAAGATCGTCGCGACGATCGGCAATGCGCGGGCCTATCTGGCGATGCGGGATGCGGGCGAGGATTTTTCTGCGTTCGTGTGGGGGATGGCGGGCGGCGCGCCGATCATGGGGGACGGTGTGCACGTGCCGGTCAAGTCGCCGCTGTCGGAGGATATGTCGAAGGCGCTGAAGAAGCGTGGGTTCAAGTTCGTCGGGCCGGTGATCGTCCATGCCTGGCTGGAAGCATGCGGCGTGGTCGACGACCATGTGGCGACGTGCTGGCGGCGCGCTGCCGCGTCGTGAGCCGATGAGCATGGCAATCACCCCCGCCGAACCCGATGGCGCGCCGCGCATCGCCATCCTCGACATCCTGCGCGGGATCGCCATTCTCGGCATCCTGTTCATGAACATCAACGACATGGGCGGCTCCTATTGGGCGTCGTCCGGCGATATCCGGCATTTCGGCTGGACCATGGCGGACCAGATCGCCTGGTGGGTGCGCGAGATCTTCGTCAGCGGCACGGCGCGATGCCTGCTGGAAATGCTGTTCGGCGTCGGCATGGTGATCCTCACCGATCGCGCCGCGGCGGCGCTCGGCGATCGGGCGGTGTGGCGCGGCTATTATCGGCGCAACATCGTGCTGTTCCTGTTCGGGCTGGTGCATATCTTCATCCTGCTGTGGCCCGGTGACATCCTGCATACGTACGGTCTGGCGGCGCTGATCGCGTTCCTGTTCCGCCGGCTGGCGGCGCCGGCATTGCTCGGCATCGGTGTGTTGATGGCGCTGTCGCAGCTGTTCGGACTCGGTATGGCGTTGGACGGCGCGCAGCGGGCGCGGATCGAGGTGCCGCGGCTGGAAGCGCAGCGGGCGGCGGGGCAGGCGCTGACGCCGGTCGAGACCCGGACCATCGCGCGATACACTGCGGCGATCGCCGAGCAGGCCAAGCTGAAGCGCAACGAGCAGCGTCGTATCGCGCGCGAGGACCGCAACCGCGCAGCCGCCACGGGGAATTTCACGAGCTGGGCGGGCAACGCCTGGACCACCATGATGGTTATCTGGGGCAGGTCCGACGGCATTGCTGCGGGTGACTTTCTCGAGCCGCTGTTCGTGTGGGAAGCGGCCGCGACGATGCTGATCGGCGCGGCCTTGTTCAAATGGGGCGTGATCCAGGGGCAGCGCTCGCGGCGCTTTTATCTCTGGCTGACGGTGCTGGGCTATGCCGTCGGGCTGCCCGCCCGGGCGATCGGCGCCTATTGGACGACACGGTTCGACAGCTATCCGCACCTGATCTACGCCACCACCGAACTCACCCGGCTGGCGACGACCTTGGGCCATTTGGGGCTGATCAACCTGATCGTGGCGAGCGTTGGCGGCGCGGCGTTGCTGCGCCCATTCGCCGCCGCCGGGCGTACCGCGCTGACATTATATGTGTTGCAGACGATCATCTGCCTGTGGATCCTCTATCCGCCGTTCGCGCTGGGCCTATACGGCAAGAGTGGCTGGGCGGTGCTGATGCTGACCGCGCTGGCGATCGATATCGGCCTGCTGTGGCTGGCCAATCTGTGGCTGCGGCATTTCGACATCGCGCCGGTCGAATGGGCGTGGCGCTCGATCGTCGAGCGGCGCCGGCTGCCGTGGCGCAAGCGCCCGAAAGGCGGCGACAATCCCCTGCCTACCGGTATAGCGACGGCGTGATGTCGCAGGAATTGGAGATGCGTGATGGCGAAACCGTGGTTGCTGGCGGGCGTGATGCTGGCCGGGTTGGGGAGCCCCGCTTTGGCCGCTGAGCCATCGGCGCAGCCGCTGACCCTGAAGCGCGTGTTCGGCTCGCCCGATCTGGCCGGGCCGCAGCCGCAATCGCTCAAGCTGTCGCCGGACGGTACCTTGCTCACGTCGCTGCGCCCGCGCGCCGACGAGAAGCAGCGCTTCGATCTGTGGGCGCTCGATACGCGCACCGGGCAGGAGCGGATGCTGGTCGATTCCAAGAAGGTCGGCAGCGGTGCGGAATTGTCAGAAGCCGAAAAGATGCAGCGCGAGCGCGATCGCAGCATCAGCGGCAAGACCGGGATCGTCAGCTATGAATGGTCGCCGGACGGCAAGACCATCCTGGTGCCGATCGATGGCGATCTGTATCTCGCGAGCCTCGACGGCAAGGTGACACGGCTGACCGAGAATGTCGGCGGCGCGCTCAATCCCAAGATCAGCCCCGGCGGCGGGTTCGTCTCCTATGTGCGCGATCAGAACCTTGTCGTGCAGCCGATGGGTGGAGCGGCGCGGTCGCTGACCAGTGACGGCAAGGATAGCGTGCATTGGGGCGAGGCCGAGTTCGTTGCGCAAGAGGAAATGAACCGGCGCACCGGCTATTGGTGGTCCCCGAACGACGCGCTGGTCGCCGTCGAGCGGTTCGACGAGGCGCCGGTCGGCGTGATCACGCGCGCGGCGATCGGCGCCAACGGGACCAAGACGTTCGATCAACGCTATCCCGCAGCGGGCAAGGCCAACGTGGCTGTCGAACTGTATGTGATGAAGCCCGACGGCACGGGCCGGGTGAAGGTAGATCTCGGTCGCGAGACCGACATCTATCTCGCACGGGTCGATTGGACGCCGGACGGCAGCGCCCTGCTGGTGCAGCGCCAAAACCGCGCACAGACATTGCTCGATATGCTCAAGGTCGATCCGGCGACGGGCCGATCGAGCGTGCTGTTCAGCGAGAAGGCCAAGCCGAACAGCTGGGTCAATCTCAGCGATGCTTATCGCCTGCTCGACGATGGCAGCCTGCTCTGGAATTCGGAGCGCGACGGCTTTTCACATCTGTATCGCCTCAAGAGCGCCAAGTGGACGCAGCTGACCAAGGGCGCCTGGGTGGTCAACGACCTGGTCGGCGTCGATCAGGCCAAGGGTCGGATCTTCTTCACCGGCAACAAGGATGGGGTGCTCGAGAAGCATCTCTACAGCGTGGACATCGCGCAGCCTAACGTGGTCACGCGACTGACCGAGCCGGGCTGGTGGAACGGGGCGACGATGGACGGGGCCGCGTCGCGGATCATCGTCTCGCGCTCCAATCCCGATCAGCCGACGCAAGTGTATCTGGCGGATGCGAGCGGCAAGCGGCTGTCATGGGTCAACGAAAATGCGCTCAAGCCGGGCCATCCCTATTACCCCTATGTCACGCAGCATCAGGCGACCAAGTTCGGCACGCTGGAGGCGGCCGATGGCAGCACGCTGTATTGGGAAATGATTACGCCGGTGCTCGAGCCGGGCAAGAAATACCCTGTGTTCTTCGAACATTATGGCGGGCCCCACTCACAGACGGTGAGCCGCAATTGGGGCGGGGCGCTGCACCAATATCTCGTGGCGCAGGGCTATATCGTGTTCATGATCGACAATCGTGGCTCGGCCAATCGCGGCATGGCGTTCGAGAGCCAATTGTACCGCGCGGCGGGCACGGTAGAGGTGGCGGACCAGTTGCTCGGCGCGACATGGCTCAAGCAGCAGCCGTTCGTCGATCCGGCCAAGATCGTCACCTATGGCTGGTCCTATGGCGGCTATATGACGCTCAAGATGCTAGAGGCAGCGCCAGGTATGTTCGCCGCCGGCGTGGCGGGCGCGCCGGTGACCAAGTGGGAATTGTACGACACGCATTATACCGAGCGCTACATGGGCGATCCGGTGAAGGACGCTTCTGCCTATGCCGCGTCGAGCGCGCTGACCGACGCGCCGAAGATCAGCGATCCGCTACTGCTGATCCACGGCATGTCGGACGACAATGTGTTCTTCGAGAATTCGACGGCGCTCGCGGCGCGGCTGCAGGCGGCGTCCGTACCGTTCGAGATGATGTTCTATCCGGGCTTCACGCACCGCGTGTCCGGGCCGCAGGTGGGCGAGCATCTGTGGACGACAATTTTGGATTTTTATGCACGGCGGTTGGGGAAGTAATACCAACCTATCGTCACCCCGGGCTTGACCCGGGGTCCAGCTTCTTATGCGCGGTAGAAGAAGAAGCTGGGTCCCGGCTCAAGGCCGGGATGACGTCGGGTGTATCATCACGGGGAGAGTTAGGCGCCTGCCATACTCAGCCGCTCAACCTGATCGGCCGTCAATTCCAGCGTGATCGCGCCCAGCAAATCCTCGACCTGCGCAACGCTCGTCGCGCTGGCGATCGGGGCGGTTACGCCGGGCTGCGCAGCGAGCCAGGCCAATGCGATCTGCGCCAGGCTGGCGCCGGTCTCCGCCGCGACGGCGTCCATCGCCGCCAGGACGTCCTTGCCCTTGCCCTCCAGCAACTCGTTCATCCGCCCACCGCGCACGCTCTTGCCGAGATCGTCAGCCGAGCGGTATTTGCCGGTGAGGAAGCCCGAGGCGAGGCCGTAATAGGGCACCACGCCGATATTGTTGGTGACGCAGTAATTCTGCAGCTCGCCTTCGAACTTGTGGCGGCTGACGAGATTATATTCCGGCTGGAGCACGTGATAATGCGGCAGACCGTGCGCCTTGGCTGCATCGTTGGCGGATTTTAGCCGCGTGGCGTGGAAATTGGACGCGCCGAGCGCGCGGATCTTGCCCGCGTCGATCAGCTTGCCGAACGCGGCCAGCGCGTCTTCCTGGGCGACGGCATCATCGTCCTGGTGCGCGAAATAGAGATCGATCGTGTCGACCCCGAGCCGCCTGAGCGAGGCGTCGCATGCCGCGGCGATGCGCGTGGGGGCGAGCTTTTCGCCGCCGTCACCAGGCAGCATGCCGACCTTGGTGGCGATCAGCACGTCGGCGCGTTTGCCGCTGGCCTTGAGCCACTCGCCGATCATGCTTTCGGATTCGCCACCTTGGTGGCCGGGCACCCAGGCGGAATAGACATCCGCCGTGTCGATCATCGTGCCCCCAAGACCGTTGGCACCGGCGACGAACGCGTCGAGCACGGCGAAGCTGGCCTCGCGATCGGCGGTCCAGCCGAACACGTTGCCGCCCAGCACGAGCGGCGCGACGTGGAGATCGGTGGCGCCCAGGCGGCGGAGATTGGTCATTGCGGTTGGCTCTCGTTTTCGCCGTCGATCGAGACGGCATTGGCATCGACACTGTTGGCGTCGAGCATCGCGGCGGCGTCGTCCAATTGCTGCTGTTCGCTCTGGCTGACCGCGCCGGGGGCGTTATCGTCCGCGCCGCAGGCGGCAAGGAGGAGAATGGCGGCGAGCGCGGCCATGGGCTTGATCGTCATACGCATTCCCCTCCGGCGTGCCGCTTAGTCTTCGATCGCGTTGCCGGCATCCTTCAGCGCGGCGCCGGTCTGGTCGGCGGCATCGTCGGCCGCATTGCCGAGCGTGGCGGCGCTGTTGTCGATCGTCGCTTCGGCCGAACCGAAGGCGCGATCGGCCGCGGCGTCGGTATCGTTGATCGCTTCGCCGAACGTGGCATTGGCATCGGCCGAGACCTGATCGGCCGCTTCGGCGGTTTCGTTCTGCGCGGCGGGCGTGCAGGCGGCGAGCAGCGCGACGCTGGCGATAGAGAGGAGCTTCTTCATGGGTCTTTTCTCCTGAAACAGACTGGATCGTTGGCCGCCAACGCTAGCGCGGCGAAAACGGGTCCGCAATCGCTTGCGCGTTGACCTCATATAAAGATATCTTTATATGTCTCCGCACGATGACAATTGCCCTCGATATTTTTCGCGCGCTGGCGGACGCGACACGGTTGCGCATCCTAGCGTTGCTGCGCTCGATGGAACTGTCCGTTGGCGAGCTCGCGCAGGTGTTGGGACAAAGCCAGCCGCGCGTGTCGCGCCACGTCAAGATCCTGTGCGACGCGGGGCTGGCCGAGCGGCGCAAGGAGGGCAGCTGGGTGTTCGTCGGTGTCGGTGGGGCCGCCAAGGTTGCGCCGGTCGTCGCCGCGCTGGATGCCTGGCATGCGATCGAGCCGGATCACTGGGCGGTGGCGGATGCGGCGCGGCTGGCGGCGGTGCGGGCGGACCGGGCGTCTTCGGCGGCGGGCTGGTTCGAGGCCAATGCCGGGCAGTGGGATGCCATTCGCTCGCTGCATGTGGCGGAAGAGCAGGTCGAGGCAGCGATCGCCAACGTGTTGGGAGACGCGCCGATCGGGCAGTTGATCGATATCGGCACGGGCACCGGGCGGATGCTGGAATTGTTTGGCGGACGCGCAAAACAGGCTCTGGGGATCGACCGCTCGTCGGAAATGCTGCGGCTGGCGCGGGCGAAATTGTCCGAGCGTGGGGTGGAGGCGGAACTGCGCCAGGCCGATCTGTACGCGCTGCCGCTGGGCGATGGCGAGGCGGATGCCGCGATCATCCACCACGTGCTGCATTTCGCGCAGCAGCCCGGCGCGGCGATCGTTGAGGCGGCGCGGGTGTTGAGCCCGGGTGGGCGGTTGCTGATCGCCGATTTTGCACCGCATGACCGCGAAGAGCTGCGCTCGCGCGACGCGCATACGCGGCTGGGCTTTTCCGACGAACAGATCGCCGCCTGGTTCGCTGCCGCCGGGCTGATGCCGGCGCGGACGGAGACGCTCGAGGGTGGCGAACTGACGGTGAAATTATGGCTCGCACGCAAACCTGCCCCTACCGGGGTCAAGGGGGGCGCCGAGCAATTGCATGAGGTTAAGGCGGCATGAGCATTTCAGTTAATCAGCTCGAAGAGGCGCGCCGCGCGCTGGACGCACCGTTGTTCGCCGATCTCGCGGGCGATGCGGAAATGTCGTTCGAATTCTTTCCGCCCAAGACGGAGAAGATGGAAGAGACGTTATGGGCCTCGATCAAGACGCTTGAGCCATTGGGGCCGCGCTTCGTGTCGGTGACCTATGGCGCGGGCGGATCGACGCGCGAGCGGACTCACGCCACGGTGGCGCGTATTCAGCGCGAGACGTCGTTGTCGGCGGCGGCGCATCTGACCTGCGTCGAAGCGACCAAGGAGGAGATCGATCAGGTCGCGCGCGATTATTGGGCCGCGGGAGTGCGGCACATCGTCGCGCTGCGCGGCGACAGCCCGACCAGCGGGCAACCTTATGCGCAGCATCCCGGCGGCTATGAGAATGCCGCGGCGTTGGTGGCTGGGCTGAGCAAGCTGCACCCGTTCGAGATTTCGGTCGCGGCCTATCCCGAATGCCATCCGGATTCGGGCGATGCGCAGGTCGATCTGGATAATCTCAAGCGCAAGTTCGATAACGGCGCGACGCGGGCGATCACGCAATTCTTCTTCCAGCCGGAGACGTTCTTCCGCTTTCGCGATGCCATGGCCAAGGCCGGGATCGATGCCGAAGTGGTGCCGGGGATCATGCCGGTGACCAACTTCGCCAGCGTCCAGCGCATGGCCGCGATGTGCAATACCGAGGTGCCGGCATGGATGGGACGGCTGTTCGAGGGGCTGGAGGATCATGCCGGCGCACGGCAGCTGATCGCGGCGACGCTGGCCGCCGAGCTGTGCCGGAAGCTGTATGCTGGCGGGGTGAAGCAGTTTCACTTCTATACGCTCAATCGCGCCGAGCTGACCTATGCGATCTGCCATTTGCTGGGAGTTCGTGGTGTGGCCGGGGCGAAGGCTGAGGCGGCCTGATCTTCTTGTCCCCCTCCCGCTTGCGGGAGGGGCTAGGGGAGGGCCTGTCCTCCCACGCGGTAGCCGATTGTAAGACAGGCCCTCCCCCAACCCCTCCCGCAAGCGGGAGGGGAGTTAGAAGGAAGAAGACATGGGTATTCGCGAAACATTCCTGGCCGAGGCCGCCAAGCGGGTGCTGATCACCGATGGCGCGTTCGGCACCGAGATCCAGAACTGGAAGCTCTCCGAAGCCGATTATGCCGGCGATCTGGGGCTGGCCAAGGACCAGAAGGGCAATAACGACATCCTCGCGCTGACCAAGCCCGAGGTGCCGGAGACGATCACGCGCGAATATCTCGATGCGGGCTCCGATATCGTCTCGACCAACACGTTCAGCGCGAACCTGATTTCGCAGGCGGATTATGCCGCCGAGCATTTGGTGCGCGAGATCAACCTGGCCTCGGCGCAGATCGCGCGGCGGCTGGCCGATGACTATGCCGCCAAGGATGGCCGTCCGCGTTTCGTCGCGGGGGCAATCGGGCCGACCAACAAGACGCTGTCGCTCAGCCCGGACGTCAACGATCCGGGGTTTCGCGAGATCACCTTCGATTATCTGAAGGACGTGTACCGCGAGCAGATCGATGCGCTGATCGAAGGCGGGGTGGATTTCATCCTGATCGAGACGGTGTTCGATACGCTGAATGCCAAGGCTGGGATCATGGCCGCGCTGGAAGCCGCCGACGCGCTGGGGCGCGAGGTGCCGATCATGCTGTCGATGACGCTGACGGATCTCAGCGGGCGCAATCTCTCCGGGCATACCGTGGAGGCGTTCTGGCATGCGGTGCGGCACGCGCGGCCGGTGACGATCGGGCTCAATTGCTCGTTTGGCGCGGAGCAGTTGCGGCCGCATGTGCGCACCCTGTCCGACATCTGCGACACGCTGATCATGGTCTATCCCAATGCCGGGCTGCCCAACGAACTCGGCGAATATGACGAGCAGCCCTCCACCACCGCGGGGCTGGTGCGCGAATGGGCGGCGAACGCGCAGGTCAATGTGCTGGGCGGTTGCTGCGGATCGACCCCGGCGCATATCGCGGCGATGGCCAAGGCAGTGCAGGGGCTGCCCGCGCGGGCGCTTCCCGTGCCGCCGGTGAAGACGCGGCTGGCCGGACTGGAGCCGATGACGATGGCGGCGTAACCTTCTTCCCCCTCCCGCCTGCGGGAGGGGTACGGGTGGGCTAGCGCTTTCCCCAGATGTTACCGCCCGCTTTGGTCGGGCGCCCACCCCCGACCCCTCCCGCAAGCGGGAGGGGGGAAGAAAAGATTACGATGACCTCCTCTACCACCATTTCCGCGACCAATTTCGTCAATATCGGCGAGCGCACCAACGTCACCGGTTCCGCGCGCTTCAAGAAGCTGATCATGGCGGGGGATTATCCCGCCGCGGTGGAAGTCGCGCGGCAGCAGGTCGAGAGCGGGGCGCAGGTGCTCGACGTCAATATGGACGAGGGGCTGCTCGACGCCGAATTCGCCATGACCACGTTCCTCAAGCTGATCGCGGCGGAACCGGATATCGCGCGCATCCCGTTCATGGTCGACAGCTCGAAATGGTCGGTGATCGAGGCGGGGCTGAAGTGCGTCTCCGGCAAGCCGATCGTCAATTCGATCAGCATGAAGGAGGGCGAGGAGAAGTTCCTTACCGAAGCACGCAAGTGCATGCAGTACGGCGCCGCAGTCGTCGTCATGGCGTTCGACGAGGCCGGTCAGGCGGACACGCAGGCGCGAAAAATCGAGATTTGCGAGCGCGCCTATCACGTGCTTATGGGCATCGGTTTCCCGCCCGAGGACATCATCTTCGACGCCAACGTGTTCGCCGTGGCGACGGGCATCGAGGAGCACAACAATTACGGCGTCGATTTCATCGAGGCGGTGAAGGTGATCCGCGAACGCTGCCCGCACGTGCATTTCTCGGGCGGCCTCTCCAATCTCAGCTTCTCGTTCCGCGGCAACGAGCCGGTGCGCCGCGCGATGCATTCGGTGTTCCTGTATCATGCGATCCCGGCCGGGCTGGACATGGCGATCGTCAATGCCGGTCAGCTCGATATCTATGACGATATCGACCCCGAACTGCGCGAGGCGTGCGAGGACGTGATCCTCAACCGCCCGGCGCGAAAGGCAGATGAGACGCCGACCGAACGGCTGATCGCGATCGCCGAGAAGTTTCGCGGCACCGATGCGGTGGCGGAGAAGGCGGCGGCCGAGTGGCGCTCGCTGCCCGTCACCAAGCGGCTCGAATATGCCCTGGTCAAGGGCATCGACGCGCATGTCGTCGAGGATACCGAGGAATGCCGCCAGCAATTTGCCCGCCCGATCGAGGTGATCGAGGGGCCGTTGATGGACGGCATGAACGTGGTCGGCGACCTGTTCGGATCGGGCAAGATGTTCCTGCCGCAGGTGGTGAAGTCGGCACGCGTGATGAAGAAGGCAGTGGCGCATCTATTGCCGTTCATCGAGGCGGCCAAGGAGCCCGGCGCGCGCGGCAAGGGCAAGATCATCATGGCGACCGTGAAGGGCGACGTGCACGATATCGGCAAGAACATCGTCGGCGTCGTCCTGCAGTGCAACGGCTTCGACGTGGTCGATATGGGCGTGATGGTGCCTTGGAGCGACATCCTGAAGGCAGCGAACGAGAACGATGCCGACATGATCGGGCTGTCCGGGCTGATTACGCCGTCACTGGACGAGATGGTCACGGTGGCCGAGGAGATGAAGCGCGCAGGGATGACCATGCCGCTGCTGATCGGCGGCGCGACGACCTCCAAGGTGCACACCGCGCTGCGCATTGCGCCGGCCTATGATGGCCCGGTGGTCCACGTGCTGGACGCGAGCCGCGCCGTGGGCGTGGCGTCGACGCTGGTCAGCGATACGATCCGCGACGACTTCGTGCAGAAGACCTCGGACGAATATGAAGCGGTGCGCGTGGCGCGGGCCAATAAGGGGCAGAACGATCTGCTGCCCTTGGCCAAGGCGCGCGCCAATCCGTTTGCCGCCGACATGGCGCTGAAACCGGGCGCGCCGGCCAAGCCCGGCGTGCACGTGTTCCGCGACTGGGACCTGAAGGATCTGCGCGAGCTGATCGACTGGACGCCGTTCTTCCGCGCCTGGGAACTGGCGGGCAATTATCCCGCGATCCTGACCGACACGGTGGTGGGCGAGAGCGCGACCTCGCTGTTCGCCGATGCGCAGGCGATGCTCGACAAGATCATCGACGAAAAGTGGCTGACGGCGCGCGGTGTTGCCGGCCTGTGGTCGTGCGCGCGCTGGGAGGACGATGTCGTCATCGACCTCAAGGGCGATTTCAACGCCGACGAACTGCGCGGCTTCGACATGCTCGACTTGGTCGACGGCGCCGATATCGTGCGGCTGCCGTTCCTGCGCCAGCAGATCGCCAAGCGCGAGGGGCGGGCGAACATGTGCCTGGCCGATTTCATCGATCCCAAGGGCGACTGGATCGGTGGCTTTGCCGTCTCGATCCACGGCATCGAGCCGCATCTGGCAAAGTTCAAGGCGGCGATCGACGATTACAGCGACATCCTCCTTAAGGCGCTGGCCGATCGGCTGGCCGAGGCCTTCGCCGAGCGGCTGCACCAGCATGTGCGGATGGATCTGTGGGGCTATGCGCCGGACGAGCAATTGACCAACGAGGCGCTGATTCGCGAGCAATATCGCGGCATCCGCCCGGCGCCAGGCTATCCCGCCTGCCCCGAGCATAGCCTGAAGATCCAGCTGTTCGAGATGCTCGACGCGCATAAGGCGACCGGCGCGACGCTGACCGAGAGTTTCGCCATGCTGCCGACCGCGGCGGTTAGCGGCTTTTATTTCGGGCATCCGCAGGCGGAATATTTCGGCGTGGCGCGGATCGGGCCCGACCAGGTCGAGGAATATGCCACGCGTCGCGGCGTCGATCTCGATACGGCCAAGCGCTGGCTCAGGCCGAACCTGGACTGAGCCGGCGCCGCCTGTCACTGTGCGGTGAAGGTGCCCGTGACCCAGCCGCTGGCGGGGGCGTCGAAGCACCATTCGGTGACCGTGCCTTCCAAGCTGGCATAGACGCGAAGGTGGATGTCGCCCGAGGTGAGCCAGGACGTGACCGACACGTTGGCGCCGGGGAAGCTGGTGCCCGCGACCCAGCCTTGGCCGTCATTGCAGCGCTCGGTAATCGTGTTGCCGTCGCTGAGATACACCCGCATGTGCAGTGCGCCGTGGTTGTCGAACCAGCTGACCGCTGCGCTGTCGTCGAAAAAGCTCGTTGCCATTGCTTCCTCCCCTGGTGGCCGGATGCATATCCCCCGCCGGGCTGAAATATCCGTCGCCGCGATCGGTGACGCAACAGGCTATTGCCGTCACTGGCGAGTACGAACTCCGTTATGTCGCCAAAACGTTGCAGAAATAGGGCAAGTTGCGGCGGCGGTAATAGTATGACGGAGCTACTCTTTACGGTAGCCGCCTTCCTGCGGGTCTTGGCAGCAATCACGATATCGCCCGGGGCGAAGCAGCGCTGCAATGCGACGTGCTTTTATAATTGGCACCCTGCTTGTTGGCGCGCTTTCGCCAACAGGCCTTGTTCGTCGTTGCCGAGACGAGGGCGGGCTATGATACGGTCGACGTCGCAGCGAACGCGGTGCGGATCCGCACTGCGACGATCCTCATCGCACCGACTACGCAACGCCGGTTGCAACGCAACATGGATTGACCGGACCGGCGACGTAACAAAACAATAATATCCTGAACAGTCAAAGTGTCACGCCGCTTTCCTGTGCACGTCACGGGCGACAGATAGGGCGCGGCTTCACTAAGGCGGGGTCGCGACCATGATTGATAAAATCGAACATTTCGGATCGGAAATAGATGCGTTGGCG
Organism: Parasphingomonas puruogangriensis; assembly: GCF_036663635.1. Classification (NCBI taxonomy): domain Bacteria; kingdom Pseudomonadati; phylum Pseudomonadota; class Alphaproteobacteria; order Sphingomonadales; family Sphingomonadaceae; genus Parasphingomonas; species Parasphingomonas puruogangriensis. The sequence goes on from NZ_JAXOJI010000001.1 coordinate 164,539, forward strand.
TCGCCGATCGATCAATTCACCGCCGCACAGCACAGCCGTCGCAATATCGTAAAATGGGGCGGGATGATCTCGGCCTTGACGATGACGGGTGCGCTGGCGGCGTGCGGCAGCAACGATGCCGATGGCCGCGATCCTCTACCGACCCCGACGCCGACACCATCCGCTACCACGAAGGTATCGAGCTTCGGCCTGGCTGTGCTGCCCGACACTCAATTCTATTCGCGCTATGCGACGAAGGCGACCGGCAACCAGTTCGACGCCCTCTACGGCAGCGAGCCATACAAGGCGCAGACAAAGTGGCTGGTCGACAATGCCAAGACGCTCAACATCCCGTTCGTCATTCATGTCGGCGACGTCGTGGATCAGTCGGGCGTCGAGGCCGAGTGGCAGGTCGCGGATGCGGCGATGAAGCTGCTCGAAGACGCCGCGCTGCCCTATTCGGTGATCGCTGGCAACCATGACGTGCTCAACGGCATGGGCTATGATCCGGCCAGCCCCTTCACCGGCACCGATGCCGATCGCGACCTGAGCAAGGAGCCGTTCGTCAAGTGGTTCGGCAAGGACCGTGCGGCCAAGCAGAAGACCTTCGGCGGGCGCGACCAGAGCGGATTCCACGAATATCACATGTTCGAGGCCGAGGGGCAGAAATTCCTCGTCATCGGCCTGTCATGGCGCGTATCGCCGGCCGGCATCTACTGGGCGCAGAACGTCATCAACGCCCATCCGACGCTGCCCGTCATTCTGGTCTGCCATGAGCTGCTGTCGATCGCCAACGACGCCGTCGCCCCGCTGGAAAGCGATTACGGGCTGATGCTATGGGATCATTTGATCAAGAATAACGATCAGATCTTCATGACCGTCAACGGCCATATTCACGGCTCGTCGCGGCTGATCAAGAAGAACGTGTTCGGCAACGACGTGGTCGAAATGGTGGTCGATTATCAGATGGCCTATCAGGGCGGCAACGGCCTGATGCGGTTCTACGAGTTCGATTTTACCAACAACAAGATCGTTGCCAGCACGTTCTCGCCCTGGGTGCCGCAGAAGCCCAAGGACACGCTCAATTCCTTCGATCAGGCAGTGCTAACCGAGAGCAACCACGCCTTCACGATCGACATGAATTTCGCCGAGCGCTTCAAGCGCTTCGCCCCGAACTTCGCGGCGGGCACGGTAGCGGCGTCGCACACCTCTCTCACCACCGCGGCGCTGGCCAAGGTGCTCGCCGGCTATACCGAGCCCAAGCCAATCGAAGCGATCCCGGCCAAGAACGCGGAGGACTATCCGGTGATCGCCGGCACGACGGCGCACTGGCGTTTCTATGGCGGCACCGCGGGTACGGCCGTCCCGGCACTGCACCAGATCGCCGATGCCTCGAAGAGCGGCAATCCGCTGACCCGCGCGCCGATCGACTTCCCAGCTGGCAATACCGCACAGTTGAGCGACCTGGTATGGACCGACGATCACCACCGGCTGTCCTCGGCACCGGGGGCAATCGAGTTCCGCAACGCCCAGAGCGGGCGCGCCAGCTATTTCTGGACGGCGCTCGACGCAGCCGTCAACGACGATGAATATCGCGACGGCTATACCGTCGAGGCGTTCATCAAGATCGGCAAGGACTGGACCGCCGCCAAGAACGCCTGGATGAACATCATGACGCGCGAGGGACGGCGCGGCAACATCGCTGGCTGGTACGGCGGCCTGCCCGAATCGCCGCCGCTGCAGATGGCGATCTCCAACCTGCGCGAGGTCCAGTGGGAAGCAGCCTCATACTGGTCGCCCAATCCCGATTATATCATCGCGCGGACCAACTGGTCGGGTGAGATCATCGTCGATCGCTGGCTGCATGTCGCGATCGTGCACGACAAGGCCAAGTCGATTACCACGATGTATGTCGAAGGTGCGCCGGTGCTGCGCAATATCAACGAAACTAGCGGGATAGCCAACCTCGCCAAACGCTGGGTGGTCGGTGCTGGCTTCTGGGACGGTGGCCCTCCGGGCAGCGGCTTCCTCGGTGCGATCGGCGAGATCCGTATCGTGCCACAGACGCTGACGCCGGCGCAGTGGCTGACGGCACGCGCGGCCAAGTGAGGTAGACGGGGGAGCTAGCACCTATATAGCTCCCCGCGGCACACAAAGCGTATCTATTTGGAACGAACGATCGGGCCGGTAACGTCCCGATCGTTCGATTGCTGTCGTTAACCGGCTTTTACCCTTTCTTTGGGCCTCTCCCTTGCACAGTCTTGGCGAGAAGGAGTTCCCGCCATGTCTATCCGATCCCTGACCCTGGTCGCCCTCGCCTTGTCCGCCCCCGCAAGTGCACAGCAGGCACGCGCCCCGTTCGTCATCGCCGAGACGGGCCAAGGCTATGACACGGTCGACGCCGCGGTGAATGCGGTGCGCATGGGCACCGCGACGATCCTGATCGCGCCGGGCGTGTATCGCCAATGCACCGTCCAGGAAGGCGGGCGGATCACGTTCAAGGCGGTTCAGCCGGGCACCGTGATCTTCGACAGCGTGACATGCGAGGACAAGGCCGCGTTCGTGCTGCGCGGATTGGAGGCGACCGTCGACGGGCTGGTGTTTCGCGGCATGCGCGTGCCCGACGGCAACGGCGCCGGGATCCGCACCGAACTGGGCAATCTGACGGTGCGCAATTCGACCTTTCTCGATAGCGAGGAGGGCATCCTGGGAGGCGAACCGGCGGCGCAGAAAATCGTCATCGATCATTCGACCTTTTCCGGGCTCGGCCGCTGCCGCGAGACGAGCGAATGCTCGCACTCGCTGTATCTCGCCAACAAGGGCTCGGTGACGGTGACCAATTCCCGCTTCGAGCGCGGGCGCGGCGGGCATTACGTCAAGCTGCGCGCGCCGCACGTGTCGATCACCGACAACAGTTTTGACGATACCGCGGGCACGCGGACCAATTACATGATCGACCTGTCGGAAGGGGCCACGGGGCTGATCGCGCGCAACACCATGGTGCAGGGGCGGGCCAAGGAAAATTGGACCGGGCTGATCGTGGTGGCGGCGGAAGCGCGCACCTATGCGTCCACCGGGCTGCGGATCGAGAATAATAGTGCCACGATGATGCCGGGCGACACGCACAGCCCGGCCTTCGTGGCGGATTATAGCGGCGACCAGCTGGCGCTCGGCGCGAATCGACTCGGGGCCGGGATCAGAGCGTTCGAGACGCGCTGACTGGTTACATCATCGCCGGTAGCGATTGTTGCGGCCCTTCGGGCTGGGGCTGGGGTTGGGGTTGCTCGGGCGGCGGTGTGTATGGCTCGGGCGCAGGCTCGGTCGGGGCCGAGGGAGTGTTGTTCACCGGGGCCGCGCTCGTCGGGCCAGCGATCGGTTCGCAGGCAACGCCATTCATATTGCCGTCCAGCGCCGGGCGATAGCCGGGCTGGTCGGCGCGCAGCGGCGCGGCATTGGCGGCGCGCACCGCATCGCAATCGGCATAGAGGATCGCCGGGGCGTCCGCCGCCGTCGCCACGGGCGCACTTTTCGGCGTGGTCAGCGCCCAGATCGTGGCGAAGACGATGAGACAGGACGCGAAGGTCAACAGGAGGAAGCGTGGGGTCACGCTTCCCCTGTAGCGGGCAGTCCGTTGCCGTCAGGTTACCGCGCGCTCATTTGCATGGCGCGCCGCCGCGCGCAAGATCGAGGCATTTGCCGTCGACGCCCGGCAACGGCAGCCCGATCGTATGGGCGAGCGTCGGCGCGATATCGACCGTCTCGATGCCGCCGGCGTGATCGAAGCCAGCCATGCCGGCGCGCCAGAACAGGATCGGCACGCGGCGATCGTAATTCCATGGGCTACCGTGCGTGGCGACATAGCCACCGCCGGCGCTGGGTATCGGCGTGACGCGGGGCTTGAGAAACACCAGCAGATCGCCCGAGCGCGTAGCGTCGAACGACGCGCGGGCCTTTTGCGGCACCGTCCAATTTTCCGGTGCGCCCTTCGGCATCGGTGTGGCCAGGATCTGCGCTGCGGTGAGCACGGTATAGACTTGCGGCAGCGCCTTGTAGCGCGCGATCGCCTCGGCCAGCACGGCCTTGCGCTGCGTGGGTGCCAGCGCGGTCGAGACCCAGATGTCGCCATTGGGAATATCGCCGAACAACGTCGGGCCGGTTATGCCGAGTTTCTCGCCGATCGCCTTGCCCATCACTGCGGGGGCGAGCGCGATATCGACACGTTGCGCCTCCGGCATGCCCTGCAGCACTTCGCGCTCGGGCAGGTCGTTGCCGCCATGATCGGCGGTCAGCACGACTTCGTAATCGACGCCGGTGGCATCGAGCACATCGAGGAAACCGCCGAGATTGCGATCGAGCTCGGCCTGCTGGAGGCACATTTCCGCGCCCTCGGTGCCATAGGTATGGCCGATATAATCGGTGGCCGAGGCGCCGACGGTGATGATGTCGGTCTGCGGGCCCTGGCCGAGCTTCATCTCCTGCACCAGCCCGGCGGCGAGCGCAAAGATCGAGGCGTCGAACGCGGGCGAGGCGCGGAACGCCTTGCCGTCGCCGGCGGCGCGCTCGAAATGGCCGGTGCCGACGGTCTTGCCGGCGCCGATGGCGATCGCCTTGTCCTTGGACAAGCAGTTTTCGGGAACGGGCAGCGCAGCCTGGGGGCGGCCGATCAGCGCGGTGATCGCGGCATTGGCGCGGGTGACGACGGCGGGCTCGGCGCGCCCGGCATAGCTGACGAAGTTCTTGCCGCCCCACCACCACAGCTGATCGACGTTGTGGCCGCCCATCATCACTGCGGCGCGATCCTTGCCCGCGACCGAGACGACGCGGGTGCGGGGATCGGCGATCTTCATGCGCTCGCCCAGCGTGGGCACCTTCAGATGCTTGTCGGAGACGGTGTAGTTGCCGGAATTGCTGCCTGGGACGGTCTCGTCTTCGGCGCAATAGACGCTCTTGTCGGCGCGCGGCGCGGCCTGGTCGACCCAATTGTTGGCGATGATCCCGGTATGCGCCGGGCGATAGCCGCTGGTGATGGTCGAATGGCCCGGGCAGGTCTCGGTCGCGGCATGGCTCTGGAAACCCGAGGGGAACACAGCGCCCTTGGCCAATCGGGCAAGCCCGTCATTGTACGAGTTGCGATATTCGCCGAACAGATCGGCCGAATATTGATCGACCGAGACGACCACGAGCAGCTTGGGCTTGCCCTTGGGCGCGGTCGGCACGGGCAGGCGAGCAGGGGCCTGCTGCGCGGAAAGCGGCGCGGGCAGGATTGGGGCGGTGCCGGCGAGCGCGAGCGCGATGACGGCTGCAATGGCTTTCACGACTATTTCCTTCGGGTGCAATTCGATCGTCCCCCCGCTATGCGCGAGGGCGATGATAGGGACAAGAATGCCGATGCGCGGTTTATGGGTCATGTTTGTGACACTCTTGGCGACGCTGGCGACGCCGGCGCTGGCGGACACGCTGCCCGCTGTGGGTGGCGTGCCGCATCTGGCGATCGAGATGGTGGCGGAAAGCGCGCGCCCGGCGGCGGGATCGACCGTCACGCTAGCGCTCGACACGCGCCCGGAGCGCGACTGGCATGGCTATTGGTCGAACCCCGGCGATGCCGGATTTCCGGCGACGTTGACTTGGACCCTGCCCGCGGGCGTGACGGCGAGCACGCCGGCCTATCCGGTGCCAGGAACGTTGCTGATCGCCGGGCTGATGAACTATGTGTTCGAAAAGCCCTATGCGCCGCTGGTCACGCTCGGCGTGCCGGCCGGGCTGGCGCCGGGGACCAAGCTCCCGGTGCGGCTCAAGATGAGCTATCTGGTGTGCACCAAGACCTTGTGCGTGCCGGAGGAGGCCGATCTGGCGATTGATCTGGTGGTTGGCGACGGGGCGGTGACGGCCGAAGATCGCGCGCGCTTCGATGCGTGGCGGCGGGCGATTCCCAAGCAGCTCGATACGAAGGCGACGTGGCAGGTGACGAACGGCGTGGCGACCATCGCAGTGCCCTATCCGGCGCGCGCGCCACTGGCCGATGGTTATTTCTTTCCCGCGACCAATGCTATCGACAATGCCGCGCCGCAGATCATCGCGCGGGACGGCGATCGCGTGCTGATCACGACCAAGGCGAAGGCCGGCGGGCAGACGCTGGACGGTGTGTTGCGGATCGGGCCGGACCTGGCGCTGGCGGTGACTGCCGTACCGGGGGTGGTGGCGCGTGGATCGGGCAGTGCGGCGGCCAACAGCGTGTGGCTGGCCGCATTGCTGGCGTTTGGCGGCGCGGTGCTTGGCGGGTTGATCCTCAACGTCATGCCGTGCGTGTTTCCGATCCTCAGCATCAAGGCGCTGAGCCTGGCGCGCGGCCATCTCGACGAACGCGCGGCGCGGCGCGAGGCGCTGGGCTATGCGGCGGGCGTGATCGCAGTGTGCGTGGGGCTGGGGGCGCTGATCCTGGGGCTGCGGGCGGGGGGCAATGCGGTCGGCTGGGCGTTTCAGCTGCAGGATCCGCGCGTGGTCGTGTTGCTGCTGTTGTTGACGGTGGCGCTGGCGCTCAATTTCGCCGGATTGTTTGAAATACCCACGCCGCGGTTCGTGGGCAATAGCGGCGGGGTGAGCGGCGCGTTCGCCACCGGCGCGCTGGCCGCGTTCGTGGCGACGCCGTGCACCGGGCCGTTCATGGGCGCGGCGCTCGGCGCAGCGCTGGTACTGCCCTGGGCGGCGGCGCTGGCGATCTTTGCTGGCCTCGGCTTGGGGCTGGCCTTGCCCTTTCTGGCCTTGGGGTTCGTACCGGCGCTGCGGCGTCGACTGCCCAAGCCGGGGGCGTGGATGGAGACGTTTCGCCATGTGCTGAGCGTACCGATGTGGCTGACCGCGCTGGCGCTCGCTTGGGTACTGGGGCGGCAGGCGGGGGTAGACGGGCTGACGCTCGGTCTGGCCGGGGCGTTGTTGGTCGGCTTGACCTTGTGGGTATCGGGGCGGCGGCAGCGCCGTGGGCTGGGTTTCGGCTTGGCTATCGCGGTGGTGCTGGTGGCGATCGCGGTGGGCGCGACGATGCTGGTGCGCCGGGCACCGGCGGCGGCTGCGGTGCAGGCGGCAGGGCATGAGGCGTTTAGCGCGGCGCGACTGGCCGCCCTGCGGGCCGAGAAACGGCCGGTATTCGTCTATTTCACGGCCGATTGGTGCGTGACGTGCAAGGTCAACGAAGCGGCGGCGATCGATATCGCGGCGACGCGGGACGCCTTTGCCAAGAACAAGGTAGCGGTGCTGGTGGGGGATTGGACCGATGGCGATCCGGTACTCGGGCGGTTTATCGAGGCACATAACCGGGCCGGGGTACCGCTATATCTCTATTATGCGCCGGGGACGGTTGCGCCGCAGGTCTTGCCACAGGTGCTGACGCCCGGTTTGCTGGCGGGCTTGGGGACCTGAACGCTTCGTTACGCCGGACCAGGGCCGGAGTGACGGGTGGGGGTAGAAAGCCCGCAGCCCGCCCCTTGTGCAGCGCAGCAATCTAACGCAGCATGGAACTCAATCGATACGGGGGCATTACGATCTAGATGGGGAATCGCCAAGCGTTCGACGAGATAATGGGGGATGGCGGAAGCACCATACCGCGCACGGAGCTGGCCGCGTTGGGCCAGTGGATCGAGGATACGCCGCCGCAGGAATTGCGCCGTCGCCAGGAAAGCGCCGAGGCGACGTTCCGGCAGCTCGGCATCACCTTTGCCGTTTACGGTGAGAGTGACGCGAGCGAGCGGATCATTCCGTTCGATATCGTGCCGCGCATCTTCCTGGCCGACGAATGGTCGCGCCTGTCCGAAGGACTTGTCCAACGCGTCGAAGCCATCAATGCGTTTCTCGATGACATCTATGGCGCGCGAAAGATCATCGACGCCGGCATCCTGCCGCCCGACCTGATCTTCGGCAACGCACAATTCCGCCCGGAGATCGCTGGCATGCGTCCGCCGCATGGCATCTGGGCACATATCTGCGGCATCGATCTGGTGCGCACCGGGCCGGACGATTTCTTCGTGCTCGAGGATAATGCGCGCACGCCGTCGGGTGTGTCCTACATGCTGGAGAATCGCGAAGCGATGCTGCGGCTGTGCCCCGAGCTTTTCCGGGAATTCCGCGTCGCGGCGGTGGATTCCTATCCCGATCGGCTGCTCGAGACGATGAAGTCGGTCGCCCCGCATGGGGCGATGAACCCGGTCTGCGTGGTGCTGACGCCGGGCCATTATAATTCGGCCTATTACGAACATAGCTTCCTGGCGGATTCGATGGGCATCGAATTGGTCGAGGCGGCCGATCTGGTGGTCGATGACGATATCGTGTGGATGCGCACGATCGGCGGGATGGTGCGGGTCGATGTGATCTATCGCCGGATCGACGACGATTATCTCGATCCCTTGGTATTCCGGCCGGATTCGATGCTCGGTGTGCCTGGGCTGATCGCGGCCTATGCGGCCGGCAATGTCGCCTTGCTCAATGCGCCGGGCAACGGGATTGCCGACGACAAGGCGATCTACAGCTACATGCCCGAGATCGTGAAATTCTATTCCGGCGGCGAGGCCAAGCTGCCCAACGTGGAGACGTGGCGCTGCCGCGAGCCACAGGCGCTGAAATACGTGCTCGATAATCTCGAAGACGTGGTGGTGAAGCTGGTCGACGGGTCGGGCGGGTATGGCATGCTGGTCGGGCCGACCGCGTCGAAGAAGGAGATCGAGGATTTCCGTGCCGCGCTGATCGCCGAGCCGGAGCGCTATATCGCGCAGCCGACCTTGGCCTTGTCGACCGTGCCGACCTTGGCCGATAGCGGGCTGGCGCCACGGCATGTCGATTTTCGGCCGTTCGTGCTGACCGGGTCCAAGGGCGTACAGGTGGTGCCGGGCGGGTTGACGCGGGTCGCGCTCAAAGAAGGGTCGCTGGTGGTGAATTCCTCGCAGGGCGGGGGAACGAAGGACAGTTTCGTGTTGATGCAGGGGCAGGCGCAGCGCCAGACGATGGGCAAGCCGATGGCGCAGAGCCAGACCATGGGTGGCATGACCCAAGGGCAGCAGCAGTGAGGACGCGCGCATGCTGATGCTGTCACGCACTGCGTCGTCGCTATACTGGCTGGGGCGCTATATCGAGCGGGCGGATTTCGTCGCACGGTTGGTCGAGGCCACCGTGCGGCTCGACGTGCTGTCGCCGCGGCCGGCGGGCGAGGCGGCGTGGCTGAGCGCGTTGCGCGTGACCGAGACGGATACGGCGTTCGAAAAGACGCCGGGTGAAGTGTCGCAACAACACGTGGCGCATTTCCTGACCACTGACAGCAGCCATCCGGGATCGATCGTGCGATGCCTGGATATGGCGCGGAATAATGCGCGTGCGGTGCGCACCGCGCTGACGCGCGAGGCGTGGACGGCGATCAACCGGGCCTGGCTGGTGTTCGACAAACGGCATAGCGCGGGTGGCGCGGTGGCAACGCTCAACCTGGTGGAATCAGTGCAAACCGAGGCGCGGGGGTTCGAAGGCGCGATCCACAAGATGCTGCGCAACCAGACCACGCAGTTCATCCGCCTGGGCCAAGCCGTGGAGCGCGCGGACAATACGGCGCGGCTGCTCGACGTGAAATACCATTTGCTGTTGCCCGAGGGCGAGCGCGTCGGCGGCGTGGTCGATCGCGACCAGTGGACGACGATCCTGCAGACCGTGTCGGCGGTGACCGCCTATCGCTGGCTTTACTCGGAGGGACTGAAGCCGGCCAACGTGATCGACTTGCTCATCGCGCGGCAGGAATTGCCGCGCAGCCTGGCCGCTTCCGTCGAGGAAACGGTGGATATTCTCAGCTTGCTGGCCAAGCGTACCGGGTTGCACGGCGAAGCAGACCGGATGGCGCGGATGCGGCATACGCGGTTGGCCAAGACGCGCACCGGCGAGGTGATCGTCAACGGCTTGCACCAATATCTGCAGGCGTTCCTGACAGAAAACGATCTGCTCCACGCGGCGATCGGCCGCCAGTTCAAGTTCAGCTGATGCGGCTGAGCATCGATCATCGTACGACCTATCGTTTCTCGGTGCCGCAGGGGCGGCTGACGCAGATGCTGCGGCTGACACCGGAGGATACCGACGACCAGACCGTGGCGTCGTGGCACCTGCACGTCGATTGCGATGCGCGGCTGCGGCCGGGGCGGGACGGGTTCGGCAACAAGGTGACCATGCTGTACGCCGCCGGGCCGGTCGATAGCATCGAGATCGCGGTGTCGGGCGAAATCCTGACCAACAGCACCGACGGCGTGGTGCATGGCGCGCACGAGGTGTTGCCGCCGGCTTTGTACCTGCGCGCGACGCCGCTGACCGCGGCGGATGTGGCGATCACTGATTTCGCCGCGGATGCAGTGTCCGGCGGGACGGACCTGATCGGGCGGCTGCACCGGCTCAATCTGGCGCTCAACGCACGGTTCGTTGCGGATCGCGACCGCCCGGTGATGGGGCGGACGGCGGCACAGGCCTTTACGCTGGACAAGGCGACGCCGCGCGACATGGCGCATGTGTTCATCGCCGCGGCGCATGCGCTTGGCGTGCCGGCGCGCTACGTGTCGGGCTATAGCCGCTTTGCCTTTGGCGGCGAGCATCGCCCGGCGCCGCATGGCTGGGCCGAGGCGTTCGTCGAGCGGCTGGGCTGGGTGGCGTTCGATCCGTCGGCGGGCCGCTCTGCCGACGAGGCCTATGTGCGCGTCGCGGTGGCGCTGGACGCGGCCGGCGCGGCGCCGGTGGCGGGGTCGCGGCTCGGCGAGGGAGACGAAGAGATGGATGTGGACGTCACGGTGGCGCCAAGCGCCGAATAAGCTCGTTCCCCGGCGAAGGCCGGGGCCCAGTCGTGAAGGTCCTGGCGAAGTCGGGCATCGTTCGCCAACTTCTGTTGCTCGACTGGGCCCCGGCCTCCGCCGGGGAAACGGCAGCAGGGGAAGGAATGAGATTAAGCCAGTTCTACTTCTAACGCGGCCTGCAGCCGCGCCGATACGGGCGCCGCCAAGATCTGTTCCTCCGGCAGCAAATTCCAGCCCGATGGCCCGAGCACTTCCAAAGGCCGGTAGCGCGTCTTGTATTCCATGCGCGGCGAGCCCTTCACCCAATAGCCGAGATAGACATAGGCAAGGCCGACCGCGCGGGCGCGGAGGATATGGTCCATGATGATGTAATTGCCGAGGCCGGCAATGTCGGCATCGAAGAAGCTGTAGATCATCGACAGGCCGTCGGCCTGTTGGTCGGTCAGGCAACAGCCGATCAACTTGCCCTGGCGGCCATCGACCGCGGGCAAGCGATATTCGACGATGAAGCTGTTGACCGGGGAATGTTCGACCATGTCGGCATAATCCCCCTCGTCCATCCCGGCCATGCCGCCGCCCGGATGGCGCGCGGTAAGATAGCGGCGCAGCAGCTGGAACTGTTCGTCGGTCGCCCAGGGGCGGCAGGCGGCGACGTCGAGCGTCGATAGCCGCTTGATCAGCTTGCGCTGCGTGGCGTTGGCGACGAATTCACCCGCCACCACGCGAACCGAGACGCAGGCGGTGCAGCCTGCGCAACTCGGGCGATAGGCGACCGACTGGCTGCGCCGAAAGCCGATCCGGCCGAGCGCGTCGTTGAGATCGCCGGCGTGTGGGCCGTTCAGTTCGGTGAACACCTTCCGTTCCTGCCGACCGGGCAGATAAGGGCAGGGCGCCGGGCTGGTCACGAAAAAACGTGGAAAACGGAATGGCGCAGTCACCGCCGGTGGCCCCCTTTTTGCGCCACACGAAAATGCGGCTTGGGGGCGTTATGAATCGCTTCTCGCATGATGAAAAGCGGCTTTACCACGAATGAGGGTTAACGCGATATTTTGGATGTTCGGGAAGAGCTCGCCAAGGATCGGTCCGCGCGACTGCGGCGGTGTGATAGCCCAACAGGTGAAACGCGAACCCCTAACGCGCTGAATCTAGCGGATTCGCGCTGAATCGTGAAGGCTGGGGTGATTCGGTTCGTCGCACGCCCGATTCCGCTTGGCGCTAATATCGCGACCGCCTGCTATTTGGTGCTCCGCGGTGAAAGCCGGGAGGTGGTCGAGCCGTTACGTCAGTTCGACCGGGCTGGCCTCATATCCGGCGTCGTTGAGCGCGGCCATCAGACGGTCGAGATGCGCGCGGTCGCGGGTTTCGCATTCGATATCGGTGATCAGGCCCTTGGCCGGCAGCGTGGTGAACACGCGCTGGTGGTAGATTTCGATGATGTTGACGCGCTGCTGATCGAAGATCCGCGCGACGTTGAACAGCGCGCCAGGCTGGTCCTGCAGGCGGATACGCAAACGCGCGAGACGGCCGGAGCGGGCAAGATCGCGCAACAACACGTTGGCGAGCAAGCGCGTGTCGATATTGCCGCCGCATAGGACCACGCCGACCGTCTTGCCCTTGAACCGCTCGGGATGCTGGAGAAGCGCGGCGAGCCCGGCAGCGCCGGCACCCTCGACCACGGTCTTCTCGATCTGCAGCAACAGGCTGACCGCACGTTCCAGATTGCGTTCGCTGACCAACACGATGTCGTCGACCAGGTCTGCGACCATGATGCTGGTGATCGCGCCCGGTTCCTTGACCGCGATGCCCTCGGCCAAGGTATCACCGGCGCAGGGCAGGTTGGTGCCGTTGATGCGGTTGTACATCGACGGGAACAGTTCCGCTTCGACGCCGATCACTTCGATCGGACGGCCGGCGGCGCGCGCGACGGTGGCCATGCCGGAGATCAGCCCGCCGCCGCCGATCGGCGTGATCAGCGTGTCGATCGAGGGCACGTCGGCGAGCATTTCGATCGCCACGGTGCCCTGGCCGGCGATGACGCGGATATCGTCGAACGGATGGACGAAGGTCAGGCCGTTGACCGCTTCGAGTTCGCGGGCATGGGCGTAAGCGGCGTCGAACGTCTCGCCGTGCAGCACGACGGTGGCGTGATGGCCTTCGGTCTGCGTGACCTTCACCGTCGGCGTGTTGGTCGGCATGACGATGGTGGCGGGGATGCCGAGGCGGTGCGCGTGATAGGCCAGCCCCTGCGCATGGTTGCCGGCCGAGGCGGCGATCACGCCGGGCGTGCCGGCGGGGAGTTGCAGCAGCGTGTTGAGCGCGCCGCGCTCTTTATAGGCCGCGGTGAATTGCAGGTTCTCGAACTTGAGATAGACGGTCGCGCCGGTCAGTTCGCTCAGCGTACGGCTGATAAAGGTCGGCGTGTGGACGATCTGATCGCGGATGCGCGCGTGCGCGGTACGGATATCGTCGATCGTGACGGGCATCGGGGCGAGGGGGAGCGGGAGACTTGCCATAGGATAGCGCGCCTAGACCATCTGGCGCCGCGGGGAAACTCTGACTATCGCGAGGGCATGGCAACAATCGCATTCATCGGAACCGGCGTCATGGGCGCGCCCATGGCGCGGCATCTCGCCACGGCGGGACATGACCTCACCGTCTACAATCGCACCCGCGCCAAAGCCGAGGCGACCGGGCTTACCGTCGCCGCTACGCCAGCCGCAGCGGCAGCGGGCAAGGATGCGGTGATCACCTGTGTCGGCAATGACGACGATTTGGCGGCGGTGACGCTCGGCCCGGACGGCGCGTTCGGCACGATGCGGGAGGACGCGGTATTTATCGACCATACCACCGTGTCGGCGGATCTCGCGCGGCGACTGGCCGACGTGCGCGGGCTGGTGATCGATGCACCGGTATCCGGCGGGCAGGCGGGCGCCGAGAATGGCAAGCTGTCGATCATGTGCGGCGGATCGGCCGAGGCCATGGCCAAGGCCGAGCCGATCATCGCCGCCTATGCGGCGCGCATCGTCCATGTCGGCGCAGCGGGGGCGGGGCAGACGACCAAGATGGTCAACCAGATTGCCATCGCCGGCGTGCTGCAGGGGGTGAGCGAGGCCCTGCGGTTTGCGCAGGCCAGCGAGCTCGACCTGGCCAAGGTGTTCGAGGCAATTTCGGGCGGGGCGGCGCAAAGCTGGCAGATGGTCAATCGCTGGGAGTCGATGGGCGAGGACCGGTTCGATTTCGGCTTTGCGGTGGATTGGATGCGCAAGGATCTGGGGCTCGCGCTGGACGAGGCGAAGCGCAACGGCGCGGTGCTGCCGGTCGCTGCCTTGGTCGATCAATTCTATGCCGAAGTGCAGAAAATGGGCGGAGCGCGCCAGGATACCAGCGCGCTGGTCAGGAGATTGCCGAAGTGAGTTTTGTTCTCCACCGTCATGCCGGGCTTGGTCCGGCATCCAACGCGCTGCGTGCGCCACGCGCGTTGCGTTTGCGGGACGTTGGATCCCGGACCAAGCCCGGGACGACGGGTTTGGTGATGGGGCTGGCCCTGCTGCTCCCAACCCCCGCCCTTGCCGACGCCCTGGTCGATAACGTCAATGGCGTGACGATGGACAAGGACGGCCGGCCGATCCAGTTTACCGGGCTGCTGATGTCGCCGGACGGCAAGGTCACGCGGCTGCTCAAGCGCGGCGACAAACGGCCCGAAAAGCTCGATTGGCGGTCCGACATGAAGGGCAAGACCTTGCTGCCGGGCTTCGTCGACGGGCATGGCCACCTCATGGACCTGGGCTTCCGTGCGCTGGCGCTGGACCTGTCGGATACCAAGACGCTGGCCGAAGCGACGGCCAAGATCGCGGCCTATGCCAAGGCCAATCCGGAGCGCAAATGGATCCTGGGCGGCGGCTGGAACCAGGAAGTGTGGGGGCTGGGCCGGTTCCCGACCGCGGCCGATCTGGATGCGGTGCTCGGTGATCGGCCGGTATGGCTCGCCCGCGCCGACGGGCATGCCGGCTGGGCCAATACGGCGGCGATGAAGGCCGCCGGCGTGACCGCGAGAAGCGTGTCGCCGGCGGGCGGGCGGATCGAGAAGAGCGGCCCAGGCGCCAACGCGGCACCAAGCGGGGTGTTCGTCGATGCCGCGCAGGGGCTGATCGAAAAGGCGCTGCCGCAGCCGCTGCCGATGGACCGCAACAACGCGTTCCTGAAAGCGCAGAGCATCCTGCTGTCATACGGCATCACCGCGACGGCGGACATGGGCACGAGCCTGGACGACTGGCTCGCATACCGCCGGATGGGCGATCTCGGCGCGATGCGCGTGCGCGTGATGAGCTATGCCAGCAGCGTCGATACCGCGGTGCAGATCGCCGGGCGCGGGCCGACGCCGTGGCTGTATGGCGACAAATTGCGGCTCGGCGGGGTGAAATTATACGCCGATGGCGCGCTCGGCTCGCGCGGGGCATGGTTGAAGGCGCCGTATAGCGATGCGCCGAAGGAACGCGGCTTGGGCTTCATGGCCGAGGATGTGATCCGCAATCTGATGAGCCGCGCGTCGCTCGAGGGCTTCCAGGTCGCCGTGCATGCGATCGGCGACAAGGCCAATCTGCAGGCGCTCGACGCGATCGAGGCGATGTCCGACACCTATAAGGGCGATCGGCGCTGGCGCATCGAACATGCCCAGATCGTCGATCCCGCGGATCTGCCCCGCTTCGGCAAATATGGCACGATCGCGTCGATGCAGCCGGTGCACCAGACCAGCGACCGCACGATGGCCGAGGCGAGGTTGGGGCCGGCGCGGTTGGCGGGGGCCTATGCGTGGCGCTCGATGCTGACCAACGGCGCAAAGCTGGCGTTCGGGTCGGATTATCCGGTCGAGAGCCCGGATCCGTTCGCCGGCTGGGCGGCGGCGTTTACGCGCATGGATGCGGCCGGCCAGCCGTTCGGTGGCTGGCGCCCGGAAGAGGCGATCACGCGCGAGCAGGCGTGGTGGGCATTCACGCAGGGCGCGGCCTATGCCGGCTTCGCCGAAGACAAGTTCGGGCGGCTGGCGACGGGGCAGCGCGCGGATTTCATCATCGTCGACCGCGATCCGCTCCTGGCCAGCCCGAGCGATCTGCGCGCGACGAAGGTCCAGGAGACATGGGTCGGGGGAGAGAAGGTGTGGGAGCGAAAGTGACCGCGCTATAAGTTCGAGCCGCAACCCTTGCCGTCATCCTGAACTTGTTTCAGGATCCAGGCGCGGTCACCGGCGGCACGGATTCGGCAGATGGAACGCACTCCAGCGGTCTATATCTTGGCAAGCCAGAAGCGCGGATCGCTGTACATTGGTGTCACGTCGATGCCGATCGGCCGGATGATCCAGCATCGTGACGAACTCATCCTAGGCTTTACCGCGCGATATGGCATCAAGCGGCTCGTGTTGATCGAGTTTTCGGTACGATGGAGGCGGCAATCCTGCGCGAGAAGCAGTTGAAGAACTGGCATCGCGACTGGAAGATCAATCTGATCGAGGCAAGCAATCCGACGTGGCGGGATGTGGCGCTCGATTATGGGTTGGCGCCATTGGCGGTGCCGCAACGGCTTAAAAAATAACGTCATCCTGAACTTGGTTCAGGATCCAGGCGCGGTCACCTGCCTCATTGACACCGTCTTGGGTCTTCTAGCCGCGCCTGGATCCTGAAACGAGTTCAGGATGACAGTTGTTTTTGGGGTTAGAAGGCGACCCGGAAAAACGAAAGGCCGCGGCGCCCCCCGGTGCCGCGGCCTCGCTTCCCCCGGAGCGGAACTATCAGGCGACCGCCGCGATCGGGGTGCCGATTTCATCGGGCTCGCGCAGCACATAGCCGCGGCCCCAGACGGTCTCGATGTAATTCTCGCCATCGCAGGCCAGCGACAGCTTCTTGCGCAGCTTGCAGATGAACACGTCGATGATCTTGAGCTCGGGCTCGTCCATGCCGCCATACAGGTGGTTGAGGAACATTTCCTTGGTCAGCGTGGTGCTCTTGCGCAACGAGAGCAGCTCGAGCATCGCATATTCCTTGCCGGTCAGATGAACGCGGCTGCCATCGACTTCGACCGTCTTGGCGTCGAGATTGACCGCCAGCTTGCCGGTGCGGATGACCGACTGGCTATGGCCCTTCGAGCGGCGCACCACGGCGTGGATGCGCGCGGTGAGTTCTTCGCGGTGGAACGGCTTGGTGACGTAATCATCGGCGCCAAAGCCGAAGCTGCGCACCTTGCTATCCATTTCGTTGACGCCGCTCAGGATAAGTACCGGGGTCTGCACGCGGGCGACGCGGAGCTTCTTGAGCACGTCGTAGCCATGCATGTCGGGCAGGTTGAGATCGAGCAGGATGATATCGTAATCATACAGCTTGCCCAGATCGAGGCCCTCTTCGCCGAGATCGGTTGTGTAGACGTTGAACCCTTCAGTGGTCAGCATCAGGTCGATCGCCTTGGCGGTCGAGGGCTCGTCTTCGATCAACAACACGCGCATCAGGCCGTCCCCTGTCCACTCGCAACGTATCGAAGCTCCCTGTGGCTCGACCGGGTTGCGCATAAACCATTAACCTCATCAGTGATGAAGGTAAAAGGTTAATTTCGGCTTAAGTGGCCTGAATCCACGAGTCGTTCGGGCTGCTAACGAGGTGATCGGTGATTCGCAGGGTGCAGAGGTAAAGGTGGAATGGGGCAAAAGGGTAAACGATGGGGGTTCGTTGCGCTTAAGCAACAATTGTTATCTTAGCCAAAGCCTTCTGCGGTGCACACGCTGCGCATGCGATCGGCGAGGAACGCGATCAGCGTCTCCACGCGCGCTGGCCTGAGGTTGCTGGGGGGCGTTAACAAATGCAGGGCGATCGGAGGGAGCGTCCAATCGGTAAGGATCGCTTCCAGCGTGCCGTTGAGCAGATCCGGGCCGACGATGAAATCGGGCAGGATGCCGATGCCAAGGCCAGCGCGCAGCGCGGGCAGCAGCGCGTCGCCGCTATTGGCACTGAGCGGTCCGGTCGGGCGCACAGCGGCCTCGCCGCCGTCGGGGCCCTGGAAGCGCCACGGGCCGGTGACGTTGGTATAAGCGAAGCAGGGGCGTTCGCCGAGCTGCGCGGGATGGGTCGGACGGCCATGCAGTTGGAGATAGGACGGGGCCGCCACGATATGCGCGGTGACCGGGCCGAGGCGGCGCGAGCGCAGCGACGAATCCGGCAGATCGGCGATGCGCAGCGCGACATCGAAGCCGTCGGCGACGATATCGACCTTGCCGTCGGTCAGGTTGAGATCGATCTCGATGCCCGGATGCAGCGTGAGGAATTCGGCGACCAGCGGGGCGACGTGGAGCAGACCGAGCGTCATCGGCGCGGTCAGGCGGACCAGGCCGGTGGGCGCGGTGGCGGCGTCGCGCGCGGCTTCTTCGGCGGCATTGGCTTCGGCCAGGATGCGCGCGGCGTGCTCGGCCAGCGCCTTGCCGCTTTCAGTCAGCGTCAGGCGGCGGGAGGTGCGGTGGAACAGCGACTGGTTGAGATGCGCTTCGAGCCGCGAGATCGCCTTGGACACGGTCGCCTTGGACACGCCGATCGCGTCGGCCGCGCCACTGAACGAGCGATATTCGACGACTTGCGCGAAGATCGCCCAGGCTTCGAGGTCCGGCAGGCGCATATTCTCTCTTCTCCGTCATCCCGAACGCGTTTCGGGATCCAGGCGCGGTCAGCCGCCCCAATGACAGTGTCGGTGTGATAACCGACCGCGCCTGGATCCTGAAACAAGTTCAGGATGACGGTAGAGCGTGAAACGATCGGTTTCCAGCGTTTCCATTTACGGTGTGATCAAAACTCTTATCTTGGCGGCAACAACTCCTTCTCAAGGACTGCACCATGATCGATACCAAGAGCAAAATCGACAAACGGTCGTTCGACAGCCTGGGCCACGCCAATCACGGCTGGCTCAACGCGCGGCACCATTTTTCCTTCGCTGATTATTACGATCCGGCCCGCATGGGCTGGGGCGCGATCCGCGTGTGGAACGATGACGAGATCGGCCCCAACAGCGGCTTCCCGGCGCATCCGCACAAGGACATGGAGATCATCACCTATGTCCGCAGCGGCGCCATCACGCACCAGGATTCCCTTGGCAACAAAGGCCGCACCGGGGCTGGCGATGTGCAGGTGATGAGCGCCGGCACCGGCGTGCGCCATGCCGAGTATAATCTGGAGAATGAAACCACCACGATCTTCCAGATCTGGATCGAGCCGACCCGCAAGGGCGGTGCGCCGAGCTGGGGCGCCAAACCGTTCCCCAAGGAAGCGCGCGACGGCGAGTTCCAGGTGTTGGCCAGCGGCTTCCCCGAGGATGTGGGTGCCTTGCCGATCCGCACCGATGCGCGGGTGCTTGGCGCTACCGTGGCCGCGGGCGAGCGCCTGACGCATACGGTCGGTACGGGGCGGCATGCCTATTTCGTGCTGGCCAAGGGCGCCGTGGAGATTGACGGCCAGCGCTTCGATGCCCGCGATGGCGCGGCGCTGGAAGGCGGCCAGACCGTGGTGATCATAGCGCTCGACGCCAGCGAAATCGTGCTGGTGGATAGCGAATAGCCGCCACCCGTCACCCCAGCGAAAGCTGGGGTCTTTGTGGGGCGCGCAGTGCCGCTCCCCATTGAGACCCCAGCCTGCGCTGGGGTGACGGCCTTTCCTACCTCTTCCTCAATTCACGAAAGGTACTTCCCATGACCAAAGTCCTCGTTCTCTATTATTCCTCCTACGGCCATCTCGAGCAGATGGCCGACGCCGTGGCCGAGGGCGCGCGCGCCGGTGGCGCCGAAGTGGATATCCGCCGCGTACCGGAAACTGCCCCCGCCGCCGTGGTCGCCGCCGCCGGGTTCAAGACGGATACGTCGCACCCCGAGATCGAAAGCGTCCAGGCATTGGCCGACTACGACGCGATCATCATCGGCGCGCCAACGCGCTTCGGCCGGATGCCAAGCCAGATGGCGTCGTTCCTCGATCAGGCCGGTGGGCTGTGGGCGACCGGCGCACTGAACGGCAAGGTCGGCGGTGCGTTCACCTCCACGGCAAGCCAGCATGGCGGGCAGGAAACCACCTTGTTCTCGATCATCACCAACCTGCTGCATTTCGGCATGACCATCGTCGGGCTGGATTACGGCTTCCAGGGCCAGATGGGTGTCGACGAAGTGCGCGGCGGATCGCCATACGGCGCGACGACGATCGCCGCGGGCGACGGCAGCCGTCAGCCGCATGCCGAGGAGCTGGATGGCGCACGCTATCAGGGCAAGCGCATCGCCGAAGTCGCGGCCAAGCAGGCGGCTTGAACTAAGGGTGGTCGAAATCCTCCCCCGCAAGGGGGAGGTGGCGCCGAAGGCGACGGAGGGGGAGGTCAGCGAAGTCCTCCCCAACTAAGCGCGCCTCTTACCGCCCCCTCCGTCACGCTGCGCGTGCCACCTCCCCCTGGCGGGGGCGGATGAAGCATTGGCCGCGCGGACATAGATACGTTCCAAAACAACGGACGGCCGGTCGGGATCTCCCGATCGGCCGTTTCCGCGTCTACATGCCGGGCAGGCGCGGGAAATAGAGCGGGAAGGCGGGGTTGGGCAGCGTCGGCACGGCGCGCGGCGGCTTGAGGTACAGGCCGGGAATGGCGGGATAATTGGCCGCGGCGCGCGCGAAGATCGCGCGGGCGGCCGCGGCGCCGGGCGCCTTGGCGGAGGTGCCGACCCAGCGCCAGTGCCACGGCTCCCATGAGACGCCCTGCGCATTGCCCGCCGGGAAGGACAGTTCGAAGCCGAACTCGCCGGCATGCGCCATCAGCCAGCGCCCGGCCGGGTGCCAGATGATGCAGGCGTCGACGTCCGGGCAATCGAGCGACGGGCGGATGGCGAAATCGAGCGTATAGCCGGTGGCGTGTTCGCTATAGGCCGGCGGGGCGACGACGCGGGCGCGTTCGGCGGCGCTGGCGAAGCGTTGGCCCGGGCCGATCTGGCCGCAGAACACCTGGCGCTGATACTCGATCGAACGGAAGCAGGAGACGCCGCGCAGCGTGCCGGCGACACCGGGCACGCCGGCGGCGGCCTGCAGCAAGCGGGTGAGATCGACCGCGGCGGCGCGCTGCAAGCGGCATGGCCCGCCGATGCCGAAGCCGGGCGGCGCGACGAGCAGATCGGCCTCAGCGCCCTGGCCGTAGGGCAGGTGGCCGAGCACGCGGCCGTCCGTCCCTGCTTCCGCCGTCTGGGTCGGGCAAAGCTGAACGGGGAGCGCGAGCGCCAGCGCCGGCGCCATGCCAAGCAACCAGCCGCACGCGCCGATGACGAATTTGAGGAAGGGGGTCACGGGGTGTTTCTCTGGCATGCGCGGCCAAGCGGTGGCAAGGGGGCGGCATGCTTGCAAATCATGTTCTCTTTCTCGACGGCGAAGCGCTGGTCATCGACAAACCCGCCGGCCTGCCGGTCGATCGCCCGCGCGATGGATCGATCAGCCTTGAAAACCATCTCGCTGGCCTCACCTTCGGGTTTCGGCGCTGGCCGCATGCCGTGCACCGGCTGGACCGCGATACGTCGGGTTGCCTGCTCTTGTCGCGCAATCCCAAGGCGCATGCGCGCTTGCAGCAGGCGTTCGAACAGGGGCTGGTGACCAAGCGCTATCTCGCCGTGCTCGAGGGGGTGGTCGAAGGCGAGGGCGTGATCGATCTGGCGCTGTCCAAGATCAGCAGCGCGGAAGCGGGCTGGCGGATGAAGGGCGATCCCGCCGGCAAGGCAGCGCGCACCGGCTGGCGCGTGCTCGAAGTCAAGGACGGGCGCTCGTTCGTCGAATTCACCCCGGAAACCGGGCGCACGCACCAGATCCGCGTGCACGCCGCAGAAGCGTTGGGCGCGCCGGTGGTGGGGGATCCGATCTACGGCTCGGGTGGCAAACATAGCTTGCTGCACGCCGCGGCGCTGACCGTGCCGCGCGTGGGCAAGGCGCCGATCGTGGCGGTGGCGCCGCTGCCGGCGCGGTTCGCCGAGGCCGGGTTTGAGTTGCCCGAGGGGGCGGACGTTGCGACGGTGGGCGATACCGCCGTGCGCGAAGCCGAATAGCTGCTTTATCTCTTCTGCGCTTCCCCGGCGAAGGCCGGGGCACAGGAGCGAAGGTTGATGTTACGACGCGCAGCGCCCGCTTACTGCTGTTCCTCGACTGGGCCCCGGCCTGCGCCGGGGAAGCGGTAAGGGTGAGGGGAAGGGTGGCTAGTCCCGCACCTTCCCACGCAAATTCTTCACCGTGCTGCGCTTCACCTTCCCATCCACCCGCCGCGTTTGCGACGCCCGTGTCGGCTTGGTCGGGCGGCGCTTCTTGGGTACGATCGTCGCTTCTTGGATCAGCGCGACAAGGCGTTCGCGCACTTCCTGCCGGTTGAGCAATTGCGATCGCGTGCCTTCGCTGCGCAGCACCAGGACGCCGTCACGCGTCAGCCGCGATCCGGCAAGGATCGCCAGGCGGTTCTTCACTGCCAGCGGCAGATTGGGCGAATTGCCGACATCGAAGCGCAGGATCACCGCGCTGTCGGTGGTGTTGACATGCTGACCGCCGGCGCCGCCCGAGCGGGTGGCGCTTTCCTGCAGCTCGTCGCTGTCGATCGAGATCGAGCGGGTGACGGGGATGGCGACCATGCGTTAGCGATTGCGCAGATTGGCGACTGCCGCAACAGGGACGCCACGGAAAGACGGAGAAACCGATGTACCAGTTCGATATTGCAGCCGGCAGCAAGGCCGACCTGTACCGCGATCTCAGCGCTGCGCTCGACGCGCTGACCGCGGACGAGCCCGATGCCATCGCCAACATGGCCAATGCCGCGGCCTTGCTGTGGGAATATCTGCCCGATCTCAACTGGGCCGGTTTCTACCGCGCGATCGACGGTGAACTCGTGCTCGGCCCGTTTCAGGGCAAGGTGGCGTGCATCCGCATCGCGTTGGGCGCGGGCGTGTGCGGTACGGCGGCCGCCACGGGAACGACGCAGCTGGTCGAGGACGTCCACGCTTTTCCGGGCCATATTGCCTGCGACGCAGCGAGCCGATCCGAACTGGTCGTGCCGATCGTCAGCCAGGGCCGGCTGATCGGCGTGCTCGATCTCGACAGCCCGGAACCGGCGCGGTTCGATGCCGGCGACGCGGCGGGGTGCGAAGCGCTGATGGCATTGCTCGCGCCCAGGCTCGGCTGATCCGATTCGGGACACGCATGATCTGGCGAGAAACGCCCGTAAATGGTAACGATCGCGTTAAGAATTCTAGGCAGCGACCGTGTGGTATGTTGCCAAGGT
The DNA here is from genome assembly GCF_036663635.1 of Parasphingomonas puruogangriensis. Lineage (NCBI taxonomy): Bacteria > Pseudomonadati > Pseudomonadota > Alphaproteobacteria > Sphingomonadales > Sphingomonadaceae > Parasphingomonas > Parasphingomonas puruogangriensis. Next base: position 187,605 of record NZ_JAXOJI010000001.1, read on the forward strand.
AGGAGCTTTTACCATGCGGACCCTGACTTTTGCGGCACTTTTGGGGGCGTTGGCCCTGTCGGCCAGCCCACTTGCGGCGCAGCGACTCGGCAACAGTGCGTCGCAATCGAGCTCGGCGCGCAGTTCGTCGTCGATCCAGTCGCGCGGCAACTGGAATGCGCCGCGGCCGGCGCCCGCGGGCAACTGGAACCATCCCCGCCCCACGACCCCGGCCGGCGGGTGGAATAACGGGCCGCGCCCGACGCCGCCCGCAGGCGGCTGGAATAACCAGCCCCGCCCGCCCAAGCCGGGCCATTGGAACAACAATCCGCGCCCCAATCCGGGCGGCTGGAACCATGGGCGCCCGTCGCGCTGGGGCAACAAGATCGGTGGGCATTGGTATGCCGGGCATAACGCACCGGGCGGCTGGGGCGGTTATCATCGCCCGTACCGCGGCTGGACCCTGCCGAGCTATTGGATCGCGCCAAGCTTCTACATCAGCGATTACTCGTCCTATGGCCTCTCCGCGCCGCCCTATGGCTATAACTGGACGCGCTATTACGACGATGCCGTGCTGATGGACCAGCGTGGCCAAGTATGGGATTCGGTCAGCGGACTCGATTGGGATCGCTACGACCAGGGCTATGCCTATGACGACGGTTATTATGGCGACGACCAATATGATGGCGGTGGTCAGGGCTATTCCGAGCAGCGCGACAATGGCGTCGGCGGGGCGATCATCGGCGGCGTGGCTGGTGGCGTTGCGGGGAATCTGATCGCCGGGCGCGGCAACCGCACCGCGGGTACATTGATCGGTGCCGGGGTTGGCGCGGTCGCCGGTTACGCGATCGACAAAGGCGAGGATCGCCGGCGGTACGATGGGCCGGGCTATGGTGCGGGCTATCCCGCGCCACCGGTAGTCTACGGCCAGCCGGGCGAAATCGTGCAGGGCGGCGGCTATGTTCACCAGCAGCAGGGCGGCTATGTCAGCGGCGGCTATTGGTATCCGCCGGTCGTCACCACGACGGTGACGGTGAGCCAGGCGCCGGCGGTGATAACCACGACCACCGATTATATCGAGACGGTGACCTACGCACCGCGCAAGAGCTACACCAAGAAGAAGGTGTGGCGGCCGAAGAGCAAGGTACGGCAGTGCGCCTGTGCGTGCCGCTGCTGAGCCGATCCCGCGCGGCGACGCGCGGGACTTCGCGGCAGCGGATGGTCGGCCTCTGTAATTAAACGTTGCGGCGGTTGAACGACCGGCGTGCCCAGGGGTTCGTTGGGCATGTTCGAAACCTTCACCTGGCCGCCCGAGCCCTATATTCTTGCCTTGACCGGCGCCGGCCTGCTGATCGCCTTGGTCGCGTGGCTGCCACTGGCACTGCGCAAGCTGCCTTTGTCGCTGCCGATCGTGTGCATCGCGATCGGCGCGGCCTTATTCTATTTCCTGCCGCTGCCGATCGTGCCGCTGCCGACGCGCCATCCGGTGTTCGTCGAGCATTTCACTGAATTCGTCGTGCTCGTCGCGCTGATGGGCGCGGGGTTGAAGATCGACCGCGTGTTCGGCTGGCGGCGTTGGGGCGTGACCTGGCGGCTGCTCGGGCCGACCATGCTGCTGACGATCGCGGCCATTACCGTGCTCGGCGTCTATGCGCTGGGCCTGCCGCTGCCGGTGGCGTTGCTGCTCGGCGCCGCGCTGGCGCCGACCGATCCGGTGCTCGCCGCCGACGTGCAGGTCGGGCCGCCCAAGACCGGCGAGGAGGACGAGGTACGCTTCGGCCTGACCTCTGAGGCGGGGCTCAACGACGGCTTGGCCTTTCCCTTCGTACATCTCGCACTGGCGCTGGCGGCCACGGCGGTGACCGGCGAGGCCTGGGCCGGCAAATGGCTGTGGCATAGCGTGGTGTGGGAGATCGCCGTGGCGGTGGCGATCGGCTGGGGCGTGGGCCGGCTGTTCGGCTGGATCACTTTCCATATCCCGGCCGAGAGCAAGCTGGCGCAGACCGGCGACGGGGTGATCGCGATCGCCGCGACGTTCATCGCCTACGGCGTGTGCGAGATCGCGCAATGCTATGGGTTTCTCGGTGTGTTCGTCGCCGCGCTGGCGCTGCGCCACTCGCATCGCAGCCACGATTTCCAGCGCGACATGCACGATTTTACCGAGCAGATCGAACGCCTGGCGATGATGGCCGGCTTATTGTTGTTTGGCGGCGCGCTGGTCAGCGGGCTGCTCGCGCCGCTCGGCTGGATCGACGTGGTGGTGGCCGTGCTGGTGCTGTTCGCGGTGCGGCCGGTGGCGGGGGCTTTGGGCTTTTTGGGCTCGCGCGCCGAACGCAGCGAGAAGCTGACGCTGGCCTTCTTCGGCATTCGCGGCATGGGGTCGTTTTATTATCTCGCCTACGGGCTCAACCATATCGAGGTGGCGAATGCCGACCGCTTATGGGCGTTGTTGGGGCTGGTGGTGCTGCTGTCGATCCTGATGCACGGGCTGACGGTGACGCCGGTGATGCGCCGGCTCGATCGGCTGCATGGGCGTGACCCCGATGCAGATGTGGTTGAGAATGATGGCTCTGTAGAGCCATCGGTGGCGCGTTCCGAAGACGACAGTGTTCCTGCGCATGCAGGAACCCAGGGTCGCTAAGGACGACGCTCGTGGCCCTGGGCTCCTGCTTACGCAGGAGCACAGCGGTTAACGCCGCGCACGTTCGCCAAACGTGACCAAGCTCTCGGCGCCATCCGCCGCCACGGCCGAGACGCCGATCAGATGATCGTCGACCGGCACGTTGCTCAGCACGGCCTGCACGTCCTTGACGTCGCGGCTGCCTGTCCAGTTCTGCGCATCGCTGCGGCGCCAGCGGATGCGATAGCTGGTGGCGCCGGGGATGGCTGCCCATTTCACCGTCGTGTCGCGCGACAGATCGCCGGCGATCGTGACTTTCTCCGGGGCAGCGGGCGCAGCCGCAAGGCGCGCGATCGTGGCGACGTTGATCGCGGTGACCTTGGCCAGATAGGCGAAGTCCATGCGCTCGACCGTGTCGCCATAGGTGACGCCCTGATCGGTGCGCAGATCCTGATGCTGCGCGTCCCAATTCTCCACCGAGGAGGAGAAACGCACCGCGGGGAAACCGAGCTTGAGGAATGGTTCGTGATCGCCGCCGCGGCCGAAGCGGTCGGGCCGGCGATCGACGAACACGTCGATCCCTTGCGGGACGGTGGCGGCGATGCCGTCGATCGCCTTGGCCAGCGCACGGGAGGGGCCGTCATCCTCGCCGCCATTGCCGCGGCGGGCGATCTGCTGCGGCAGGTCTTCGGCGGCGCGGATACCTTCGGAGAACACGCGGACGGTGGCCGCGTCGCGCACGCCGCCCTGGCCCAGGCTGTTGCCGACGATATCGTTGTTGAGCATCGCGCTGACCGTCCAGCCTTTGTCGCGCGCCGTTTCCGCCAGCAATTGTGCGCCAAGCAGGCCCTGTTCCTCACCCGAGAACAAGACGTAGACGATCGTCGCGCGATATTTGTGCTTGGACAGCAAGCGCGCCGCCTCCAGCACCAGTGCCGAGCCGGAGGCATTGTCGTTGGCGCCCGGCGCGTCGCTCTTGGCGTCCATCACGTCGGTGACCCGGCTGTCGATATGCCCGCCGACGATCACCACGCGCTTGGCATCGGTCCCTTGCTGGAAGCCGAGCACATCGACGATATTGGCGCCGTCCGGCGTGCGCGGCGAGACCATCGTACGGGCGATGTTGGAGACGACGATGCAGCCGTTGCAGGTGTCTGAAATGCGCGTCAGTTCGGCGCCCGCCCAGGTTCGCGCCGCGCCGATGCCACGCACCGGATCGGTGGCCGAAGACAATGTGTGGCGCGTGCCGAACGAGACGAGCTTTTCGACATCGGCCTTGAGCCGGGCGGGGGACGGCTTGTCCTGGGCCGCCGCCGGGGCGGCGAGAATAAGCGCGATAAGCGGGACATATTTCATCAGCTGAGCCTGTCGATGGCGTCGCGGTCGAGCGAGCCGGGAATGATCATGAGCGGGACGGGGAGGGCGCCGGCATCGGTGCCGACGAAATGCGCGACAAGCGGGCCGGGCGGGCCCACCGCGGCCGCACCGAGCACCAAAGCGGCGATGTGCGGATTGTCGGCGATCATCTCGCGGATGATTTTGGGCCCGTCGCCTTGCTTGAGCGTGATCGACGGGCGCAGGCCGGATTCCTCAAGCAAGGCGCCGGCCGCGCCGGTAACCAGTGCCTCGGCATGGACCCGCGCTTCCTCCTCGATCGTGGCCTGGACGCCGCCCCAGGGGCCGAATTCCGATGGCGGCAGCAGTGACAGGATCTCGACCCCGCCACCGGTCTTGACCGCGCGCCGCGCGGCAAAGCGGAGCGCGATGCCCGCCTCGGGCGTTTCGTCGACCACGACAAGATAGATACGCATGCACGCTTCCCCTATGGACTGCGCAAGGTGCCCGATAAGCGGGCCGGCGCGCAAGGGGCGGTCTTGACCCGGGCGATGGCGGAGGCGAAGGATCGCGCGCATTCACGGAATCACGTCCTCCCCAGGAACGAGTTAAGGAATCCCATGCCGATCGAGATCAAGATGCCCGCTCTGTCGCCGACGATGGAAGAAGGCACGCTGGCCAAATGGCTGGTCAAGGAAGGCGACACCGTCAAATCCGGCGACCTGATGGCCGAAATCGAAACCGACAAAGCGACGATGGAATTCGAAGCGGTCGACGAAGGCGTGATCGGCAAGATCCTGGTCGCCGAGGGCACCGACAATGTAAAGGTCGGCACGGTCATCGCGACCGTGTTGGCGGATGGCGAGAGCGCGAATGCGGCGCCGGCGGAGAAACCGCAGGCGGCCGCGCCCCAACAAGCACCGAAGGCCGAGGCGCCGAAAGAAGAAGCAAAGACTGAGGCGCCGGCCCAGCCTGCGGCCGACAAGCCCGCTGCTTCTGCGGCGGCAGGCGAGCGTGTGAAGGCCAGCCCGCTGGCGCGCCGGCTTGCGGCCGAAAAGGGTATCGAGCTGTCGGCGCTGACCGGCTCGGGTCCGAACGGCCGTATCGTCAAGGCCGATCTCAACGGCGCCAAGGCCGGCACGCCCGCGGCGCCGACCGCCCCGGCCCCCGCGCCGCAGACCATCGCAGCCGCACCCGCGAAACCGGCCGTCATCCCGGATATCCCGCACGAGGCGACCAAGCTCAGCAACGTGCGCAAGACGATCGCCCGCCGCCTGACCGAGTCCAAGCAGAATGTGCCGCACATCTATCTGACGGTGGATATCCGGCTTGATGCGCTGCTCAAGCTGCGCGCCGAGCTCAACAAGAGCCTCGAGCCGCGCGGCGTGAAGCTGTCGGTCAACGATCTGCTGATCAAGGCGCTGGCGGTCAGCCTGATCCAGGTGCCGACGTGCAACGTGATGTTCACGCCGGACCAGCTGATCAGCTTCACCCGCGCCGATATCTCGGTCGCGGTGAGCGCGCCTTCGGGCCTGATCACGCCGGTGATCACCTCGGCCGATACCAAGTCGCTGTCCACCATCTCGACCGAGATGAAGGATCTCGCCGGCCGCGCGCGCGAACAGAAATTGAAGCCGGAGGAATATACCGGCGGCACCGCCAGCATCAGCAACATGGGCATGTTCGGGATCAAGAATTTCGACGCGGTGATCAATCCGCCCCAGGCGATGATCATGGCCATCGGCGCGGGCGAGAAGCGGCCGTACATCATCGACGATGCGCTCGGCATCGCCACCGTGATGTCGGCGACCGGCAGCTTCGATCACCGCGCGATCGACGGGGCGGACGGCGCCCAGCTGATGCAGGCGTTCAAGGCTTTGGTCGAAAATCCGCTGGGCATGTTGGCCTGACATGCCGTGGCGGACGCTCGTCGAGCTTCTGCACCTGGCAGTCGGCATCCTGGCGACGCTGTTGCTGTCGTCGCTGGCGGCATGGTCGGTGCCCAATGCGCGCGATTCGATTACGATCGTCGCCTGGGCCGCTGCGGGCGTGATCGTGGTGATGACGATCCGACCGCTGCGGCGCGCCTGGGCGCGGGATCGCGGGCGGGCGCCGATCAGCGGCGAGAGCTTGCCCGGTGAGTGACGCAGCACCTGACACCGCGCCCGCCATCCGCGCCACCGCGATGGCGGCGGACGCGAACCCGTACGGCAAGATCTTCGTCGGCTGGTTGATGGGGCAGATGGCGCTGGCAGCGGGGTCGGTCGCGTCGCGGCGGTCGGGCGCGCGCTGCCCGGTGGTGGCGGCGGACGGGTTCAGCTTCACCACGCCGGTGTCGATCGGCGACGAAGTGTCGTTCCATGCCGAGATTATGGCCACGGGGCGCAGCTCGATGACCGTCGCGGTGCAGGTGTGGCGGCGCGATCGGCACGGCGAGAATGGGTCGCAGGCTGCCGCCGGAACGTTCACGCTGGTGGCGATGGGCGAGGACGATCGCCCGCGCGCGGTGACCGGCTGATGTTCCGCATTGCCATGGTCATCGCCATCCCGCTGTTGCTCGGGCTGGTTGGCGGACCGCTGCTGCTGCTGTGGCAATCGACGGATGCCGATGCTGGCCGCTACGCCATCGCCGCGTCGATGGGCGCGGCGCTCGGCCTTATCGTGCTGGTCGCCAATCTGCTCGGCGCGCTGATCGTCAACAAGATTGGCTTGCGATCATGGGTGGTGAACAGCGCGCTATTTGCCGGCATCGCGCTCGCCTGTTTCGGCTTTTTAATCGACTGGCTCAACACCATGTTACGGGTCGTGGGCGGCATGACCGTACTCGGTGAGCGCCTGCTGCCGTGGCTATTCTTCCTTCTCAATCTCTTCCTCTGCTGCGTGGTGCATCGCGGCAGCTTCCTCCCCAAGAAAGTCAGGACTGTCTCGTGAGCGATTCCTATGATCTCATCGTGCTCGGCTCAGGCCCCGGCGGTTATGTCGCGGCGATCCGCGCCAGCCAGCTCGGGCTGAACGTGGCGATCGTCGAGCGCGAACTGCTCGGCGGCATCTGCCTCAATTGGGGCTGCATCCCGACCAAGGCGCTGCTGCGCTCGGCCGAGATCCTGCATTACATGCAGCATGCCAAGGATTACGGGCTGGCGGCGGACAATATCACTGCCGACCTGGATGCGGTGGTGAAGCGCTCGCGCGGCGTGGCCAAACAGCTCAACCAGGGCGTCACGCACCTGATGAAGAAGAACAAGGTCGCCGTGCATATGGGCAGCGGCAAGCTGACCGCGCCGGGCCAGCTGACCGTCACCGCCGCGGACGGCAAGACGACCGAGCTGACCGCCAAGAACATCATCGTCGCCACCGGCGCACGGGCGCGCGATCTGCCGAGTCTGCCGGCCGACGGCAAGCGCGTGTGGACCTATCGCCATGCGATGACGCCGGCGGAGTTGCCGAGCAAGCTGCTGGTCATCGGATCGGGCGCGATCGGCATCGAGTTTGCGAGCTTCTACAACGATATGGGCGTCGAGGTGACGGTGGTCGAGATGCTCGATCGGATCGTGCCGGTGGAAGATGCCGACGTGTCGGCCTTCCTCCAAAAGGCGCTGACGAAGCAGGGCATGAACATCATGACCTCCGCCAAGATCGACAAGATCGCAGCCAGTGACGCGGGCGTGACGGCGACGATCACCGGCAAGGACGGCAAGGCGACGACGACCGAGTTCAGCCATGTCATCGTCGCGATCGGCATCGTGCCGAACACGGCGGATATCGGGCTCAAGGAGCTTGGCGTCGAGGTCAACGAGCGCGGCTTCCTTAAGACCGGGCCGGACTGCAAGACCAATGTCGCGGGGCTCTACGCGATCGGCGACATCACCGCGCCGCCCTGGTTGGCGCACAAAGCCAGCCACGAAGGGGTGATTGCCGCCGAGAGCATTGCGGGCAAGCATCCGCACGCGATGGACCCGCGCAACATTCCGGGCTGCACCTATTGCCACCCGCAGGTCGCCAGCGTCGGGCTGACCGAGGCGAAGGCCAGGGAAGCGGGCTATGAGCTAAAGGTCGGCACGTTCCCGTTCATCGGCAACGGCAAGGCGATCGCGCTGGGCGAAGCGGAAGGCTTCGTGAAGACGGTGTTCGACGCCAAGACCGGCGAACTGCTCGGCGCGCATATGGTTGGCGCCGAAGTGACCGAATTGATCCAGGGCTATACCGTGGGCAAGACGCTCGAGACGACCGAGGCCGAACTGATGGAGACGGTGTTCCCGCATCCGACACTGTCGGAAATGATGCACGAGAGCGTGCTCGCGGCATACGGGCGCGCGCTGCATATTTGATCGATACGGACCTGCATGGTATTACGTAATACCATGCAGACTAGTCGGATCACCTCGAAACATCAGGCGACCGTGCCGGCCGACGTGCGCGCGGCCCTGGGCGTAGGGGCAGGCGACACGCTGGCGTGGGAGGTGCGGTCGGGCGCGGTCAGCGTGCGCAAGGCACGGACGCTGGACGTTGCGTTTGCCGCTGCCACGGCGGCGACGTTGGACGAGTGGGATAGCGCCGAAGACGACGAGGCCTGGCGTGACCTTTGACGCCGGCGACGTCGTGGTCGTGCCGTTCCCATTCACCGACAGCAAGGCAACCAAGCGGCGTCCCGCTCTGGTGCTATCCAATGCCGAGCTGTTTGGCGGATCGACGGGGCATAGCGTCTTGGCGATGATCACCAGCGCCAAACGCAGCACTTGGCCGCTTGATATCGAGGTCCTCGACCGCACCGCGGCGGGATTGCCGGTGCCGTGCGTCGTACGAATGAAGCTGTTCACGCTGGATAATCGCTTTATCGAACGTCGTGCAGGGCAGCTCGATCGGCATGACCGAGCGCGGGTCGCCGAGTCACTGGCCAAGCTGCTGACACTCTGACTACTTTCGTGGACTATTGGGGGATACCATGCTGAAATATCTGGGCGTCGCATTGTTGGCGCTGGTCGCCACGCCGGCATCCGCCGAAACCGTCATCGTCACCGCCGATCGCATGGTCGACGTGCTCGCCGGCAAGGTGATCGAGCATCCCGCCGTGACGATCGTCGATGGGCGTATCACCGGCATCGCCGATGCGCGGACGATCAAGTTCGGCGGGGACGTCAGGCATATCGATCTCGGCGGCAAGACCATCCTGCCGGGGCTGATCGACATGCATGTCCATCTCACCTCGCTGGCCGAGATCGGCGGCTATCGCGGGCTGCAATATACCGACAGTTTCTGGAGCGCGGTCGGCGTGGCCAATGCGAAGAAGACGTTGGAGGCGGGGTTCACGTCGGTGCGCAATGTCGGCGCGGCGGATTTCCAGGATGTCGGTCTGCGCGAGGCGATCGATGGCGGCTGGGCGGTCGGCCCGCGTATCACCACCGCGGGCTGGGCGATCGGCGCGACTGGCGGGCATTGCGACGATAACAGCCTGCCGCCGAGCCTCGATCGCAAGAGCCCGGGCGTGGTCAATTCGCCCGACGAGGCGCGCGCGAAAGTGCGGTGGCTGCATAAATATGGCGCGCAGGTGATCAAGATCTGCGCCACCGGCGGGGTGTTCTCGCTCGGCGACAGCGTTGGTGGGCAGCAGCTCAGCCTCGAGGAAATGAAGGCGATCGTCGATGAGGCGCACATGCTGCACATCAAGGTCGCGGCGCATGCGCATGGCGACGAGGGCATCCGTACCGCGATCCTCGCCGGGATCGACACGATCGAACATTGCAGCCTGGCCTCGGACGAGACGCTGAAGCTCGCCGCGCAGAAGCGCACCTGGTTCGACATGGACATCTATAACGACGATTATATCCTGGCGACGGGCACGGCCAACGGCACCGAGCAGGAGAGCCTCGACAAGGAAAAGATCATCGGCCTGAAGCAGCGCCAGACCTTCCAGCGCGCCGTCAAGGCGGGCGTGCGAATGATTTTCGGCACCGATGCCGGCGTCTATCCGCACGGCGACAATGGCCGGCAGTTCGCCAAGATGGTCGAATGGGGCATGACGCCGATGGGCGCGATCCGCGCGGCGACCTCGGATGCGGCCGAAGCATTGGGGCGGACCGATGATGTCGGGGCGATCGCGGTCGGGCGCTATGGCGATATCGTTGCGGTGGACGGCGATCCTCTGGCCGACGTGCGGCTGTTGGAAAAAGTCAGCGCGGTGATCAAAGGCGGGGTGCGGGTAAAATAGGCTGGCTGCCTATCGCGCTGATCGGCGGCGCGGCCCGCGTTGCAGTTCTGCGACCGTTCTATGTAAGAATAATGCCGTGCAGCCTGCGTTAACCATGGCTAAGACGTTCCCCTGTTCGAGTTCGGGGGTATAATCATGCGGCATGTGGGTTTCTGTCTGGCGGCGATGTCGGCGCTGGTGCTGACCGGCGCCGCCGAGCCACAGCCGCAGCCGCGTGATTTCGGGCCCAACCTCGAGCGGTTCGATTATCCGTGGCCGGTGCAGACGATGACCGTCGATATCGTTGGCGCGCCGGCGCGCATGGCGTTCATGGATATCGCCGCGGATCGGCCCAACGGGCGCACCGTGGTGCTGCTGCACGGCAAGAATTTCTGTGGCGCGACCTGGGAGGGGAGCGCGCGCGCGCTGGCCGCGTCCGGGTTCCGCGTGATCATCCCCGACCAGATCGGTTTCTGCAAATCGTCCAAGCCCAGGGCCATGCAATATAGCCTGGAGATGATGGCGGCGCTGACCAACAAGCTGCTCGTCACGCGGGGCGTGCAACGCGCCTCGATCGTGGGCCATTCGATGGGCGGCATGCTGGCGATGCGCTATGCCATCATGTTCCCCGCCGCGGTGGACCGGCTGGTGCTGGTCAATCCCATCGGCCTGAAAGATCGTAGCGAGGAAGGCGTCGGCTATACCGATGTCGATACGCTGTGGGCCATCGAGAAGCGCACCAGCTTCGCGTCGATCAAGGCGTATCAGCAGGCCAATTATTACCACGATACCTGGAAGCCTAACTATGATCGCTGGGTGTGGATGCTCGCCGGCATGTATGGCGGCAGCGGTCGGGATGCGGTTGCGCTGGCGCAGGCCAAGACCAGCGAGATGATCCGCACCCAGCCGGTGGCGCATGAACTCGAACGCATTACCCCGCCGACGACGATGATCATCGGTACGCTCGACCGCACCGCCTTTGGTCGCATGCAAGCGCCGCCGTCGCTGCAGCGATTCCTCACCGCAATCCCGGCCAATGCCCCTGGCGCGGTGCGGCGGATGAAAAATGCCGTGTTGGTCAAGCTCGACGGTCTCGGCCATGCGCCGCAGATCGAGGCGCCGGCGCGTTTTCAATCGGCCTTGATGACCGCGCTCAGCACGACGCGGCGCTAGCGATGGTCGGCGCGGTTGCGCCGATCCGCTGGTTGTGTGAGGTTTGGGCGGTAGTCGGGCAATAACCGGCGGTCAGATAGGAGCAGGATGATGGGCGACGCACGCAACACGGCCGACAAGGTCAAGGACTCGATCAACGAGACGATCGTCGAGCCTGCAAAGAAAGCCGGCGAAGCGATGCGCCAGTCGGGCGCCAAGGTCGCCGAGGGCGGATCCACGGTCAGCATGAAGCTGCTCGACCAGGCCGAACAGAATGCGCGCGAGGCGTTCGCCGCATTGCGCGCGGCGGCCGGTGCGAAGGATCTGAGCGAAGTATTGTCGGTGCAGGGCGCGTATCTGCGCGAGCAGAGCAACCGCAGCATGGCGCAGGCCAAGGAGATTGGCGAGTTGATCGTCAAGATCGGGCAGGAATCGGTCGCGCCGCTGACGGGGAAGTGATCTAATTCCTCCCCGGAACGGGGAGGAATTAGGGGTCAAGGGTCAAGCATGGCCCGCGGACGGATAGACCATCGCCTTTAGCCCGGTGCGTTCGAACGGGTGCCAGTCACCGTCCGCCTGCGCCAGACGATCGGCGATCGCGTAAAGCACCGCCGGGTTCACGCCGAGCCCGCAATGGCTGCCATGGACCTCGATATTGTCAGTCTCGGGCGCGGCCGGCTCGAGGCAGTTCTGCCAGGCGACGACACCGTCGGCGCGGCTGAAGATCGAGGTCGAGGGCACCGGCGGCGGCGCCGCGCTTTCGCGCAATTGCGACTGGACGCCTTCGCTGTCGATCCGCTCGCCGGTCAGCGCCTGATAGGCGCGCCACACGTTGGTCGCGCGCGGCGAGCCGGCAAAGGGCGAGCCGAGCGTGATCACCTGCCGCACCAGGTTGGGCGCGCGGCGCGAGAGCTGGCGCGCCATCATGCCGCCCAGGCTCCAGCCGACGATGCTCACGCGCTTGCCGGTCTGTTCGTGCACGGCGTGCAGCCGCGCGACAAGCTTCTCGCCTTCGTCGCCGATCGCCTTGGGGCCGAGATTGCGCCCGAGTTCCCAGGCATGCGCCTCATAGCCGAGCTTGGTCAGATAGTGCCGCAGCGTGATCATCGCCGTGTCGGTGGTGCCGAAGCCGGGCAGTACGAGCACCGGATGGCCATCCCCGCGCGGTGCCTTGGCAAGCATCGGCGCGACCAGGCCAAAGGCGGACAGTTCGGCCAGGGCGCGGGGCAATTCGGTCAGCGCGAGGAAGACCGAGGGGGCTTTGGCGGGCGCGGGGGCATCCACTTGTGACGGCGGTGTTTTTTGCTGTTTCATCGTGCCGTCTGAATGCGCGGCGGCGGGCGATGGTTCATTCCACGGGGCGCGGTTGCGCGGTGACCTGCGCGACGTTGTGCGCCAGGATCGCGACGTCGTGGGTCTTGCCGGTGCGATCGCGCACCTGATCCTTGAGCAGCCCTTCGGCGCGGAAGCCGAGGCTTTCGAACAGCATCACCGAGCCGATCTGATCGGGCGTCATCTGCGCGGTGAGCCTTTCCACCCCGCGGTCGCGCGCCACGGAAAAGATCGCCTCGAGTAGATCGCGCCCGAGACCAGCGCCGCGTTTGTCGGGCGAGACGAGCAGGCGGATCTCGCCGACATGCGCGCTCCAGCCGAGCGGATCGCGCACCAGGGCGGCCGAGCCGAGCACGGTATCGCCATCCTCGGCGATCAGGCTGTCGATCCAGCCTTCCTCGATCGCCGCCTGCCAGGCGTCGACCACGCGGGGATGCCGGAGATCACGGCCGAGGAACAGCAGATCGTGTTCGGGCAGGGTGCCGGCGAAGGCGAGCATCTTGTCGCGATCGGCGAGCGCGAAGCGGCGAATGCGGTAACTCATATCGATCGGTCCTCGAGCTGGATCGCGTTGCCGCTGCGGGGAAGCTGGCATGCTCGTGGGGTGTTGTCACCTGTTGCTTGGTGCGCCGGTCAGGGCGTCGGCGTAGAAACCGGCACCGGCCCCGCCGGCGTGGGTTCGAGCAACGCATCGCCGCCAAGCACGCGGTACAGCGTCGCGAGGTTGGTCGTCGCCGTCAGCTGTGTCGCGACGAGCGAGCGGCGCGCGGAATAAAGCGAGCGTTGCGCGTCGAGGCTTTGCAGGAACGTATCGATCCCGCCGCGATAGCGCGCGTCGGACAGGCGGTAATTGTCGGTCGCGGCCGCGGCCAGCGCCTGGGCGGCGCGGTTCTGGTCGGCGATCGTGCCACGCCTGGCGAGCGCGTCGGACACTTCCTGGAAGGCGGTCTGGATCGCCTTTTCGTAGGTGGCGAGCGCGGCGTCGCGTTGCGCCTCGGTGTACCGGACATTGGCGCGGCCGGCGCCAGCGTTGAAGATCGGATAGCTGATCGACGGGCCGGCCGAATAATTGAACGCGCCGCCGGAGAACAGGCCGCCCAGCGCGTTGCTCGCCAGGCCGAGCACGGCAGTGAGCGAGATGCGCGGAAACAGCGCAGCGCGCGCCGCGCCGATCTCGGCATTGGTGGCGCGCAATTCATATTCGGCCTGGAGCACGTCGGGGCGGCGCAGCAGGATGCCGGAGTCCAGCCCGGCGGGAAGCTCGGCGAGCGTCTTGCCGGCTTCCTCGATCGTCTGCGGCAGCAACGTGGCGTCGACCGGCGCGCCAACGAGCAATTGCAGCGCATTGACGTCCTGCGCGAGCGCGGTGCGCTGCTCGGCGAGGTCCGATTGCGCCTGGGCGAGCACCAGCCGTGCCTGCGCCACATCGGTGCGCGGGGCGACGCCACCGGCGCGCCGCAAATCCGTCAGTTTGACGCTGCGGTCGGCACTGACCGCCGTGTCCTGCGCGATCTTGAGCAGGCTCTGATCGGCGGCGTAGTTGAGCCAGGCGGTGGCGATGTCGCCGACCAAGGTCAGGCGCGTGGCGCGGGCTGCCGCTTCGGTCGCAAAATACCGATTCTGTGCGGCCGTGCTGAGCGAGCGGACGCGGCCGAACAGGTCGATCTCGAATGCGGTAAAGCCGAGATCGGTGCTGAAGCTGTTGCGCGCGCCGCCGGCATTGGACTGGCCGCTGCTATTGGTGCTGCCAGTGCCCGAATCCGACCGCGTGGCGCTGCCGGAGGCGTCGATCTGCGGGAACAGGTCGGCGCGCTGGATGCGATATTGCGCGCGCGCCGCTGCGATATTGGCGGCGGCGACGCGCAGGTCGCGATTGTTGATCAGCGCCTGTTCGATGATCCGCTGCAGCCGCGCATCGCGGAAAATGTCGGTGTAGGACACGCTGGGCAGCGCCGCCTCGCTCTGGCGGAGATAGGCGTCGCCGACCGGCCAGGAGGCGGGGACAGGAAGCGCCGGCTCGACATATTTGGGCGCGAGACTGCACGCGCTCAGCGCCACGCTGGCGAGCAGGGGGAGGGCGATCTTGGTCATGCTGCACCCACCGGTTTCGGTTCGTCGGTCTTTGGCGCCCCGGGCGTGCCGTCGTCCGGATGCTCGTGATGCAGCTTCTTGAGCACGTCGCGCGTGCCGCGCCGCACCAGCACGAAGAACAACGGGATGTAGAACACCGCCAGCACCGTGGCGGTGAGCATCCCGCCGATCACCGCCGTGCCGATCGCCACGCGGCTATTGGCGCCGGCGCCGGTCGAGAGCGCCAAGGGCAGCACGCCGAAGATAAAGGCCAGGCTGGTCATCAGGATCGGGCGCAGGCGCAGGCGCGCTGCCTCCAATGCCGCATCGATGATCCGCGCGCCCTTTTTCTCCGCCTGTTCGGCGAATTCGACGATCAGAATCGCATTCTTCGCCGCCAGCCCCATCGTCGTGAGCAGGCCGATCTGCAGATAGACGTCGTTCTCCAGGCCACGCAGCGTCACCGCGAACACCGCGCCGACCAGACCCAAGGGAATGACCAGCAGCACGGCGACCGGAATCGACCAGCTTTCGTAAAGCGCCGCCAGGCACAGGAACACGACGAGGATCGAGATTGCGTAGAGGAACGGCGCCTGTCCCGACGACAGCCGCTCTTGGAACGACAGGCCGGCCCAGGCGATCGTCGTGCCGGGGATCTCGGCGGCCAGCGCGCTCATCTTTTCCATCGCATCGCCGGAGCTTTGCCCTTCAGCCGGTTGGCCCGAAATTTCGTACGATTGCACGCCCTGGAAGCGCGCCAGGCTGGGCGGTGCGGTCGACCAGGAGATGGTCGAGAAGGACGAGAATGGCGCCATCTGGCCGTCGGCGGCACGGACATACCATTGCGCGAGATCGTCGGGCGAGGCGCGGAACGGCGCATCGCCCTGTACATATACGCGCTTCACCCGCCCACGATCGTTGAAATCGTTGACGTAACGGCCACCCCAGGCGGTCGACAGCGTGGCGTTGACGTCAGCCTGATTGAGCCCGAGCGCGGAAAGCTTGGCCTGATCGATATCGATCTTGAGCGTCGGCTGATCCTCCAGATCGGTCAGGCGGATCGCCTGCAAGGTGGGATCGGCGCGCGCCTCCGCCACCAACTTGTCACGCGCGGCCTTGAACTGCTCGCGCGAAAGGCCCCCGGAATTGAGCAACTCCATGGTGAACCCAGCCGATTGGCCCAGTCCGCGCACTGCGGGCGGCACGGTCGCGTAGATTTCGGCATCGCGCAGCCCGCTCAGCGCCTTGGAGGCACGGCGGGTGATCGCATCGGCGACATTTTCCTTGCCCTTACGCTCCGACCAATCGGTCAGCGCGAGGAAGCCGCGGCCGGTATTCTGCCCCGATGCGCCGCCACCGCCGCCGCCGGCATTGGTGAACAGCACACTGACATTGGCTTTCTCATTCTGCAGGAAATAGCGCTCGATTTCCTTCTGCACGGCCACGGTGCGCGCCTGCGTGGCGCCGGGCGGCAGGTTGAACTGGATCTGCGCGCCGCCTTGATCCTCGGACGGCAGGAAGCCGGTCGGAAGGCGCACGAACAGCACCACCAGCAAGGCCACGACGCCGGCATAGATCAGCAGGAACAGCCATTTGCGGTTCACCACCGTGCCGACCGTGCCGACATAGCGTTCGGTGGTGCGCTCGAAGCCGTTGTTGAACCAGTCCTTGGCGCCTTGCGACTTGCGCGAGAACCAGGTGTCACGATGCTTTTCGTCGCTGCGGCGCTTGAGCATGGTCGCGGTCAGTGCCGGGGTCAGCACCAGCGCCACCACGACCGACAGGATCATCGCCGAGACGATGGTAACGGAGAACTGGCGGTAGATCACACCGGTCGAGCCGCCGAAGAACGCCATCGGCAGGAACACGGCGGACAGGACGAGCGCGATGGCGATCAGCGCCACGGTGATCTCGTTCATTGATTGGATCGTCGCGTCGCGCGGGCTCATGTCCGGATTTTCATCCATCAAGCGCTCGACATTCTCGACCACCACGATGGCGTCGTCGACCAGCAGGCCGATCGCCAAGACGAGGCCGAACAAGGTCAGCGTATTGATCGAGAAACCGGCCAGCTGGAACACGGCAACCGTGCCGAGCAGCACGACCGGCACGGCGATCGTCGGGATCAACGTCGCGCGCCAGCTCTGCAGGAAGACGAACATCACGATCACGACGAGTATCACGGCTTCGATCAGCGTCTTGATGACTTCCTCGACCGACAATTTGATGAATTCGGTCGAATCGCGCGGGAAAGCGTATTTGAAGCCGGTGGGGAAGGATTTGGAAGCCGTTTCGATCTCCGCCTTGACCAGTTCCGAGGTCTTGAGCGCGTCGGCGCCCGGCGCCAGCGAGATGGCGATACCGGCGCCGGGATGACCGTTGATCCGCGTTACAGCGCCATAGCTTTCCGCGCCCAGCTCGACGCGGGCGACATCGGACAATCGCACGACCGAGCCATCACGCGCCGTCTTGACGACGATATTGGCGAATTGCTCAGGCGTCTGCAGCCGCGATTGCGCCGTCACGGTGGCGTTCAGCATTTGCGAATCGGGCATTGGCTGGCCACCGATCTCGCCTGCCGCGATCTCGGTATTCTGCGCGGTGACGGCCGTGATCACGTCCGACGGCATCAGCGAGAAGCTGGCCAATTGGTCGGCGCGCAGCCAGATGCGCATGGCATATTGCGATCCGAACACGTTGGTGTCGCCCACGCCCTCGATACGCCCCAGGCGATCCTGATAATTGGCGATCAGATAATCGGACACGTCCTGGTTGGTGAGCTTGTCGGACTCGTCATAGATCGCCACCAGCAGCAGGAAATCGGGATTCGATTTGGTCACCGTCAGGCCCTGTTGCTGGACCTGCGCGGGCAAGCGGCTCAGCGCCTGCTGCACTTTGTTCTGCACCTGGACCTGGGCGATATCCGGATCGACGCCTTTCTCGAACGTCGCGGTGATCGTCACGGAACCGCGCGAGGAGCTGCTCGAGCTGAAATAGAGCAGTCCGTCGATCCCGGTCAGCTGTTGCTCCAGGACCTGCGTGACGCTGTTCTCCAGCGTTTCGGCCGAGGCGCCGGGATAGCTGGCGCGGATGTTCACGTTGGGCGGCGCGACATCGGGAAACTGCTCGGTCGGCAGCGTGTAGACCGCGCCAAGGCCGGCCAGCATGATGATGATGGCAACGACCCAGGCGAAGATCGGCCGGTCGATAAAGATGCGTGAGATCATGGCTGGATCAGCCCTTGGTCGGCGCGGATTTTTCGCCCTTGGCCGGCGCGGTGTTGAATTTCTGGGCCGAGCCGGCAACCACTGGCTTGACCGCCTCCCCGGCCTTGGCGCGCGCGGTGCCCTCGGTAATCACCTTGTCGCCCGCCTTCAGGCCGCCGGTGATGACCCAACTGGCACCGACCACGCGCGTCGCCGTCACCGGCCGCTCGATCGCCTTATTGCCGGGGCCCACGATCAGTACGGTGGTCGCGCCCTTGGGATCGCGCTTAACCGCCGCCTGCGGCACCAGGAACGCGCTGGTATCGACCGATTGCGCGAAGGTCGCGCGAACGAACATGCCAGGCAGCAACAGGCCCTGCGGATTGGGGAAGCGCGCGCGCAACGTGACCGTGCCGGTGCTTTCGTTGACCATCACTTCGGCGAACTGCACGGTACCGGTCTGGCCGTAATCGCTGCCATCCTCCAGCTTCAGGCGCACCGCCGCGCTCGACGGCGCGACGCCACCCGCGGCCAGCGCCCGGCGTAGCTTGAGCAGATCGGCGCTCGATTGCTGGATATCGACGAACATCGGGTCGAGCCGCGAGATGGTGGTCAGCGGATCGGTCTGGCTGGCCGTGACCAAGGCGCCTTCGGTGAATAGCGACCGACCGATGCGACCGGTGATCGGCGCCGGCACCTTGGTGAAGCGCAGGTTGATGCGCGCGGTTTCGAGTTGCGCGCGGCTCTGCGCGACCGATGCCGCGGCCTGACGCGCCTGCGCGGCGGCGTCGGTATAATCCTGTTTGGCGACCGCCTCCATTTCAGCCAGCGGGCGATAGCGATCGGCCTTGACCCGCGTCGCTTCGGCATTGGCGGCAGCGCTGTTGAGCGCTGCCCGCGCCTCATTGGCCGAGGCTTGGTAGAGCGAGGGATCGATCTCGTAGAGCGTCTGGCCCTTCTGCACGATCGAGCCTTCGGTGAACAAACGGCGGCGGATCAGGCCGGATACTTGCGGGCGGACTTCGGAACTCTGGAAAGCGGCAGTGCGCCCGCCCAGTTCAGTGACGAGCGGCACGGCGGTCGGCTGGACCACGACATAGCCGACTTCCGGCGTGCCGGTTTGGCCACGACCGCCTTTTTCAGCCGCCTTGTCGCTCCCCCCGCACGCGGCAAGGGCCAGACACAGCGCGGGGAGCGCAAACCGTACAGGCGCAGCTTGGCGCAAAAGCATTCTAATTCCACCGCTTTGTAATTGGCTGGCATCGCGATGACAGGCCGGTTCCCCGACGTCAAACCCCCGTCCGCCCTTAGCGTTCCGACAGGGCCATCAATCATACGCCTTCGCGAAACACACCGTTTACGAACGGCGCAGCTTTACGATTGCGGCGTCGAGCGCGGACAGGAAACGCGAGCGATCGGTCTTGCCGAACGGCGCCGGGCCGCCGATCGCATCCCCGCCAGCGCGCAGATCGGCCATGATCGCGCGCGTGGCGATGGCGCCGCCGATCGAGGCGTTGGTAAAGGGGCGGCCGGTCGGGCCCAGCACGGTCGCGCCGGCCTTGAGGCAACGATCGGCGAGCAGGATATCCGCGGTGACGACGATCGATTTAGCCGTGGATTGCTCGGCGATCCAGTCATCGGCCGCATCGAAGCCGTCGCTGACGACCACCCGGTCGATCAACGGATGCGCGGGGATGCGGAAATGGCTGTTGGCGACGATCGTCACCGGGATCTCGGTGCGATAGGCGACGCGGTAGATCTCGTCTTTCACGGGGCAGGCGTCGCCATCGACGAGGATGCGCAGGGGATTGGTCACGGCGTCCATTCAGTACCCGTTCCCCCGCGAAAGCGGGCGCCCAGGGCCACGAGCGACATCGTCCGTGGCCCTGGGCTCCTGCTTTCGCAGGAGAACAGAGAGGAAGGCAAGATGTTACCGCTGCCGGTCGTTGGTCCGGCGATACGGCGCCTTCGGGGCATGCCGCGTCGGCGCCGGGCCGCTCGGGCGGGCGCTAGGCGTCAGACGCGGGCGGTGCGCCGCCGCATGCGGCTCGCCATCGACCTGCTCGATACGGATCGCATTTTCGTCCTGGCCTTCGAAATTGGCCGTGCGGGCAACCGAAGCGACGAACTTGCCGACGATCGCACGCGGCACCTGGAACATCGTTTCGCTCGCCGCGATGCGGATCGCGCCGATCTCATTCTTGGTGATGTGCCCGCGGCGGCAAATCAGCGGCAGCAGCCAGCGCGGATCGGCGTTCTGGCGGCGGCCGATATCCATGCGGAACCACACGACATCCTCGAAGCCTTCGCGGTGCCCGTCGTTGCGCGGCGCCGAACCAGGGGCTTCCTTGCCCGAGCCGATTAGCTCTTCGGCGACCGGCATGCGGGCGCGATGCGCGCGCACCAGCAAGGCCGCGATATCCTCGGGGCTCTTGGTCTCGAGCAGCTTGGCGCCGAGCACGCGATCGCCCTCGTCGATCTCGACCTCTTCCATCAGCACGGTCAGCAGGCGCTCGCGATCCTTCTCGCGAATATCCTCTAGCGTCGGCGGGTTGATCCAGTCGGCGTTGATGCGCGCGCCTTTCAGCATCGATTCGACGCGGCGGCGGCGCGGATACGGCACGATCAGGATCGCCGTGCCCTTGCGGCCGGCGCGGCCGGTGCGGCCCGAGCGATGCTGCAGCGTCTCGGCATCGCGCGGCAGTTCGACGTGTACGACGAGGCTAAGCGTGGGCAGATCGATGCCGCGTGCAGCCACGTCGGTGGCCACGCAGATGCGCGCGCGCTGGTCGCGCAGTGCCTGCAGCGCGGCGTTGCGCTCGTTCTGGCTATGCTCACCCGAGAGCGCGACGGCGCTGAAGCCGCGCTCGATCAGCCCGGCATGGAGATGGCGGACATTGTCGCGCGTGGCGCAGAACAGCATCGCCGTTTCGGCTTCGTGGAAGCGCAGCAGATTGACCACGACATTCTCGATATCGGCCGGCGCGCAGGTCACTGCCTGATACGAAATGTCGCCGTGGCCGCGATCTTCGCCGACAGTAGAGATGCGCACGGCATCGCGCTGGTAGCGCTTGGCGAGCGCGGCGATCGTCTTGGGGATCGTCGCCGAGAACATCATCGTGCGGCGCTCGGACGGGGTGCCATCAAGGATTTGCTCGAGATCTTCGCGGAAGCCCATGTCGAGCATCTCGTCGGCCTCATCGAGCACGGCGACGCGCAAGGCGGACAGGTCGAGCGCGCCGCGCTCGAGGTGATCGCGCAGGCGGCCCGGCGTACCGACGACGATATGCGCACCATGGGCGAGCGCGCGGCGCTCCTTCGAGGCATCCATGCCGCCGACACAGGTGACGATGCGCCCGCCGGTCTTGGCGTACAGCCACATCAGTTCGCGGCTGACCTGCAGCGCCAGTTCACGCGTCGGTGCGATGACTAGGGCCAGCGGGCCCTTTTGCGGCAGGCGACCATCTTCGTCGAGCAGCTGCGCCGCCATGGCGAGGCCGAAGGCGACGGTCTTGCCCGAGCCGGTCTGGGCGGAAACGAGCAGATCGCGGCCGATCGCTTCGGGTTCCAGGACGCCCGCCTGGACCGGGGTGGGGGCGGCATAGCCGCGTTCGGTGAGCGCTTCGGTGAGAAGCGGGGGAAGTGCTGAAAAAGGCATGTATCTCTCAAATATATCGGGTGCGCTGCCACCACGGCAGGTGCGCACCGGCGTTGTCGGGCTGTCAGATGGACTGGCCTGCGGCCCAACCGCTCGCCCATGCCCATTGAAAGTTGTAGCCGCCCAGCCACCCTGTGACATCGACCGCTTCGCCGATCGCATACATGTTTTGTACGCGTTTGGCTTGCATTGTTTGCGACGACAGCTCGGCCGTGCTGATTCCGCCCACCGTCACCTCGGCTTTGGCATAGCCTTCGGTGCCGTTGGGGGAGAAGCGCCAATCGGCCAGGCGGCGCTCTGCGTCGCTCAAGATGCCGTCTTTGATGTTGTGCAATTCGCCTGATAATTCAAGGCGTTCGGCAAGGGTTTCGGCCAGTCTGCCGGGGAGCGCGGCGGCCAGTGCGGCGCCGAACTGGCCGCGTGGCTTGGCGCGCTTGGCGGCGGTTAGCCAACCCGGTTGGTGGTCCGGCAAAAAATCGACGTTAACGCTCTCACTGGAGCGCCAATAGCTCGAAATCTGCAAAATGGCGGGGCCGGAAAGGCCGCGATGCGTGAACAACGCCGCTTCGCGGAATCCGGTCTTGCCGCATTTGGCGATCACTTCAGTGGCGACGCCGGAAAGCTCGCGGAACAGGATCTCGTCCCCGCCAAGCGTCAGCGGCACCAACGCAGGGCGGGGTTCGACCACCTTGAGGCCGAACTGGCGCGCGACATCATAGGCAAAGCCGGTCGCACCCATTTTGGGTATCGAGGGGCCACCGGTGGCGAGCACGAGCGAGGTAGCGGTCACTTGGCGGCCGCCGAGTGTCACGCGGAACAGCCCGTCGGCATGGTCGATCGTGGTGACGCTCTCGCCGAGCACATGCTCGACATTGCCCGCATCGCATTCGTCGAGCAGCATGGCGACGATCTGCTTGGCCGAGCCGTCGCAAAACAGCTGGCCGAGCGTCTTTTCGTGCCAGGCGATGCCATGTTTCTCGACCAGCGCCAGGAAATCCTGCGCGGTGTAGCGGCCGAGCGCCGACTTGGCGAAATGTGGGTTGGCGGAAATGTAGCGCTCGGGCGCGGTGTGCAGGTTGGTGAAGTTGCACCGCCCGCCACCGGAGATCAGGATCTTCTTGCCCGGCGTATCGGCGTGATCGACCAGCAGCACGCGGCGACCGCGCTGGCCCGCGGTGGCCGCGCACATCAGCCCCGCGGCGCCGGCGCCGAGGATGATCGCGTCATAGGGGAGGGGGTGGGGCAATTCTTATCCTATTATAGCCGCTTCCCCGGCGAAGGCCGGGGCCCAGTCGCGAAGGTTGAGGTAATGAAGCGCAGCATCAGCCAACCCTTGTATCGCGACAGTGCCCCGGCCTTCGCCGGGGAAGCGCTTAACTGGGTATCACCGCAACTTCGCGATGCTGAGGCTATCCGCCTTGGCCTTGTCCTTGACCGATTCCTCGGTCCGCGTCAGCGCCTTGGCGATCGCTTTCAGCCCCATGCCCTTCTTGGCCAGCGTATGCAGCTTCTGGATCTCGTCCTGCGTCCAGGGCTGGCGATGTCGTTCGAATTTCTCGGCCATATCAGTCTCCGCTTTGCTCGATGGCTAGGATCTCGATCGCATCCGCCACGCCGTTGAACTCGACCCGCTCGCCCACTTCCGCGCCGATCAGCGCCTGCGGCAACGGCGCCTGGTACCCAATCAGCCCCGCCGCCGGCTCGGCCTCGTCGCCACCGACAATGTGGATCACCCGTTCAGCCTTGTTCATCCGTACAGTGACGCGCGAACCGATGCCGACCACGCCGTCCTCCGGCACGGGCGCCAGTTCGGCGGTGGTCTGCCGCGTATGCCAATAGCGTAACGTGCGCTTCAGCTCGACCCGCGCGACATCGTCGGTCGCAGCGGCCACCGCCGCCTCGATCTCGATCACCTTGTCGCCGAGCAACCGCAAACCCCGCGCGGTCACCAGATTGGGCCCCGGCGCGATCGGCATCTCGAACTTGGGCTCGAGCACTTCTTCGTCACTGTCCCGGCGAAACGCGACGCTCATGATGTTTTCTTCATCGTGCCCATGTGATGCGCTCGGCCCCTTGGGGCAAGCGCTACCCTGTGCTAGGGGCCCGCCCATGCTGAATATCAATGGTATCACGGTGCGCCTGGGCGGGCGCATGATCCTCGACCGCGCCAGTGCGACGCTGCCGCCGAAAAGCCGCGTCGGGCTGATCGGCCGCAACGGCGCGGGCAAATCCACGCTGATGAAGGTCATGATCGGCCAGCTCGAGCCCGATGACGGCGAGATCGAGATGCCGCGCAAGACGCGCATCGGCTATCTCCAGCAGGAAGCGCCGCACGGCCAGACCACGCCGATCGAGACGGTGCTGGAGGCCGACAAGGAGCGCGCGGTGCTGCTGGTCGAGAGCGAGACCTGTGAGGATCCCGATCGCCTCGGCGAAGTCTATGAGCGGTTGATGGCGATCGACGCCTATACTGCCCCGGCGCGCGCCGCGAGCATCCTGGTCGGCCTGGGTTTCGACGAGGAAATGCAGAACCGCCCGCTCGACAGCTATTCGGGCGGCTGGAAGATGCGCGTCGCGCTGGCGGCGTTGCTGTTCTCCGAGCCCGATCTGCTGCTGCTCGACGAGCCGTCGAACCATTTGGATCTCGAAGCGACCTTGTGGCTGGAGAATTTCCTCAAGGCCTATCCCAACATGATCGTGATCATCAGTCACGAACGCGATCTCCTCAACAACGTGGTCGACAACATCCTGCATCTCGAAGGGGGCAAGGTGTTCCTCTATTCGGGCGGCTATGATTCGTTCGAGCGCCAGCGCGCCGAACGCGCCGCGCAGCTCGCGGCGGCCAAGGCGAGCCAGGATGCGCAGCGCAGCAAGCTGCAGGAATATATCGCCAAGAATTCGGCACGCGCTTCGACCGCCAAACAGGCCCAGTCGCGCCAGAAGATGCTCGCCAAGATGCAGCCGATCGCCTCGATGGCCGACGATCCCACTTTGTCGTTCGATTTCCCCAACCCGGAGGAACTACGCCCGCCGCTCGTCACGCTCGACATGGCCAGCGTCGGCTACACCGTGGGCAAGCCGATCCTGCAGCGCCTCAACCTGCGGCTCGATCCCGACGACCGTGTCGCGTTGCTGGGCCGCAACGGCAACGGCAAGACCACGCTCGCGCGTCTGCTGGCTGCGCAGCTGACGCCGATGGACGGCGAGATCGCCGTCTCGGGCAAGATGCGTGTCGGCTATTTCACCCAGTATCAGGTCGAGGAACTGGATACCGAGGATACGCCGGTTGAGCATATGGCGCATCTGATGAAGGGCAAGACGCCCGCCGCGGTGCGCGGGCAGCTCGGGCGATTCGGTTTCTCCGGCGAGAAGGCGACGACCAAGGTCGGCAAGCTCTCCGGTGGCGAACGGGCGCGTCTCGCCCTGGCGCTGATCACGCGCGACGCACCGCACATGCTGATCCTCGATGAGCCGACCAACCATCTGGACGTCGATGCACGCGAGGCTTTGGTGCAGGCGCTCAACGCCTATACCGGGGCGGTGGTGATCGTCAGCCATGATCGGCACATGATCGAGCTGACCGCCGACCGGCTGGTGCTGGTCGATGCTGGCCAGGCCAACGAATATGCCGGCAGCCTAGAGGATTATACCGACTTCATCCTGGGCAAGAACCAGCCCAAGGCCGATGGCCAGAAATACGGCAAGAAGGACAAGAAGGCGGCCGCCCAGGCGCGCGAGAAAGCGGGCGATCTGAAAAAGCTGGCGCAGGAAGCGGAAGCGAAGACGGTCAAGCTGACCGCCGAGCTGCGCGCGCTCGATCTGGCGATGTTCGATCCGCCCAAGGCGGAAAGCTATCTCAAGAAGCTGTCGATGGGCGAACTGTCCAAGCGCCGGGGCGAGGTCGCTGCCAAGCTGGAAGAGGCCGAGGCGGCCTGGCTCGAAGCGAGCGAAGCGGTCGAGCAGGCAGCGTAAAGCGTCGATCGGCGCGTCTTCGCGCGCGGTTGCTACGCGGGCAAAAGGGCGGCGGTCCACCGAGCGGGTGACGCCGTCAGCCAGGCGCGGCAACGCTCCATAAGGGCGTACCGGCGGCGTCCAGCGATGCCTGACCGGGCAGGCCGACGGCGGTCCTGCTCCAATCAGTCAGCCGGGCGAGCGTAGCGCCATCGTCGGGCGGCACGCGCGCCATCAATCGCGCGCCGCCGGGGGTGCGGGCGATGACGATGCCGTGCGACGGCGCGCCGTCGCGCGCATAGGGCACGGTATAGGTTTCGATCGTCGCCGCGCCGGCATAAGCGTCGACCAACGGCGGAACCGGGTCGCGCGCGGCATCGGCACCATCCTGCACCGAATAGTCCAGCGCCAGCGGGGTGGGGGCGGGGGCGGTGCTGACGACCAGCCCGTGATGCTTGTTGACGTAGCCGCCCTGGCCATAAAGCAGCCCGAGCGTGCCGGGCGCGGCGCGCAGCGTCCGCACCATCGCGGCGCTGGCATGGCTCATATAATTGTTGAGCGGACCGCCGAAAAACGTCAGCCCGCCGGCGACCGTCGGAACAGCGGTCCGCGCATCCAGGCCCAGCGTCCGCAGCGCCATCTTCGGCACGATCGGGAAGCAGCTATACAGTTCGAGATGATCGAAGCGCGCCGCCTCGCCGCCGGCGATGTGCACCGCGCGCTCCAGCACCGCGGCCTGCGCGGTGGAATGGTCGTAGCGGTCGCGCTGCAGATAGTCTTCCGGCTCGCGCGCCGCCGCACCGCCCCAGATATGGATCAGCCGCTCCTTCGCCACACCCATTGCGCGCGCCGTCGCCAGGCTGGTGACGATGAGCGCGGCCGACTGGTTGACCATCGGGTTGGCCACCATCAGTTTGGGATAGGGCCAACTGATCATGCGATTGTCGGCAGTGATGGCGGCGATCGTCGCGGCGTCGGGCGCGCGACGGATCCAGGCGTGCGTATTGTCGGCGGCGACCGCCGCGTAGCGCGCCCAGAGCGCGGCCGAGGCGGCATGGGCCTGCGCCGGCGTCTCGCCCCAGGCCGCGGCGGAGGCCACCTCGTAGAACGGATAGATGTTCGCCGGGTCGGCGACCCGCAGCGCGCGCGCCACCGGGCTCAGCGCGAAGCGGCTCGACGGAAAACGGACGGTGCGCTCGGGCGCCGCCGCCGGGGTCCAGGGCAGATCGGCCTGCGCCTTGAGCGCCTGCGCCACGGCATGGCCTGCCTCGCCACCGACGATCGCGGCGACCAGCGGCTCGCCGCGGGCGATGCGCACCGCTGCCTCATGCACCAGCCGCACCGGCGTTTCGCCGCCCATGCTGGCATTGACCCGC
Source organism: Parasphingomonas puruogangriensis (assembly GCF_036663635.1). Classification (NCBI taxonomy): domain Bacteria; kingdom Pseudomonadati; phylum Pseudomonadota; class Alphaproteobacteria; order Sphingomonadales; family Sphingomonadaceae; genus Parasphingomonas; species Parasphingomonas puruogangriensis. The sequence goes on from NZ_JAXOJI010000001.1 coordinate 214,468, forward strand.
TCCGCCGGCGCGATGCCAAGGCGATCGCACAGCGCAGCGACCGGGTCCTCGTAGCGCCAGCTGACCAAGCCGATCAAGCTGATCGTGGTGATGGCGGGCACCAGCGAGACGGCGGCATCGGCGGCGCAGGCGCGCAGCGCATCCGCCATCAGCGCGATCGGTTCGCGCGCGTGCGTGGGGTCGACCGGCCGATCGGTCACTTCGCCGACCGCGACGATGACGGGCACGCTGCTGGGATCCGACAATCGCCTCTCCTGTCGCTATTTTGCCGAACAAAGCAGGACGCGGTCGGTGATGCAATATCGCGGCGTCGCGTATTGCCGGCGGGCGATGGGCACGCCGTCGGCGGGGTCCCACGGCATCATCGCCGATCGGTGGCAACGCCATAGCGCCGATCACGCGGCAGCACCTGGGCTTAGCGGCGAACATCCAGTCCGCCGGCACGATAGGCGTCGATATCCGCCTGGCGGAACAGGCTGGCATCGCCGGGCAAGGAATGTTTTAGTGCGGCCAGCGCCAGCCCGGTGTGCGCTGCCTCGGCGCTGTCGGCGCCGTTGCGCAATGCATGCAGCACGCCGGCGGCAAAGGCGTCGCCACCGCCGATACGATCGACGATCCCGGCCAGCACGACCTCGTCGGTCTGGGCATGGCCGCTGCGCGTGTCGATCCGCGCCGACAGGCGGTGTAGATCGACATGTTCGATCTGGCGCGCCGTCGAGGCGATCGTCTGGAGTTTGGGGAAAGCGGCGAACGCCGCCTCGGCGGCCTCGCGCCGGCGATCCTCGGCATGGGCCGAAAACGTGCGGCCCAGCAGCAACGCGATGTCGCGGTGGTTGCCGAACATCAGATCGGCTTGAGCGACGAGCTCGGTAAGGATCGCCCGCGGATCCGCCTCCCAGCGCTCCCACAATTTGCCGCGCCAATTGCCGTCGAACGACACCGCAATGCCCCGCTCGGAGGCGGCGCGGACGGCCGCCAGTGCGCTTGCCGCCGGTACTGGCCCCAGCGCCGGAGTGATGCCCGACAGATGCAGCCGGTCGACGCCGTCCAGCAGCGTATCCCAGTCCCACGCCGAGACCGGCGCCTGGGCGAAGGACGACCAGGCGCGGTCGTAGATCACGTCGGTGGCGCGCAGCCCTGCGCCCGAGGTGACGAAATACAGCCCCATCCGCTCGCCGCCGATCTGGATCGCCGCGGTGTCTACGCCGTGGCCGCGCAGCGTGGCGATCGCCGAGCGACCGAGATCATTGTCCGGCACCATGCTGGCGAAACCGACATCATGGCCGAGCTTTGCCAGCTGCGTGACGACATTGGCTTCGGCGCCGGCCACCCACACGTCGAAGCGCGGCGATTGCAGCAGCAGTTCGCGCCCCGGCGGCGACAGGCGCAGCATGATTTCGCCGAACGCGAGCAACTTCTTCATCGTATTTTCCTTACGTCCCCTCACCGAGCCGGGCTTTCGCGACGCACCTAGGTGACTCTTGCGCGGGCGCGGAAGCGCTCGTCGTCCCATCCGCGCGTGGCCATGATCTCGGCCAGGATGCGCACCGCGTGCCAGATGTCGGCAAAGCTGGTGTAAAGCGGGGTGAAGCCGAAGCGCACGATATCGGGCGCGCGAAAGTCGCCGATCACGCCGCGGGCGATCAGCGCCTGGCAGATCTCATACGCATGGTCGTGCGCCAGCGAGACATGGCTGCCGCGCTCGGCCGGGTCGGTCGGGCTGGCCAGGGTCAGGCCAAGATCGCCGCATTGCGCCGCGACGCTGGCGATGAACAGCGAGGACAAGGCCGCCGATTTGCGCTGCAACGCCGCCATATCGGTGCGCAGATGAAGATCGACGCCGACCTCCAGACTGGTCAGCGCGAGGATCGACGGGGTGCCGCACTGGAAACGGTCGATGCCGTCGCCGGGTTGGTATTGGTCGACGAACGCGAAGGGCGACCGATGACCGATCCAGCCCGACAGCGGCGAGTGGAGCACGGCCTGCAATGCGGGGGCGACGTACAGAAAGGCTGGCGCGCCAGGACCACCGTTGAGATACTTATACCCGCATCCCACGGCCAGATCGACGCCGGCGCCGGCCAGATCGAGCGGCACCGCGCCGACGCTGTGGCTCAGATCCCATAAGATCAGGGCGCCCTTGTCATGCGCCGCGGCGGTGATCTTCGCCATGTCGAGCTTGCGCCCGCTCTTGTAATGGACGTGGGTCAGCAGCACGACCGCCGTGTCCGCGTCGATCGCATCGACGATATCGTCGGCCGCCACGGTGACGAGGTGGCGACCGTCGAGCAGCCCCGTCACGCCTTGCGCGATATACAGATCGGTCGGAAAATTGCCCGGTTCGGACAGGATTTTCTTGCGCTCGGGCTGATAGTGCAGCGCCGCGACGAGCAGCTTGAAGAGGTTCACCGAGGTGGAATCGGCCACCACGACGTCGTCCTCGCCCGCGCCGATCAGCCGCGCGATCTTCGCCCCCACGCGGCGCGCCGCGCCGATCCAGTCATGCGTGTTCCAGCTGGCGATCAGGTCGCGGCCCCATTCAAGCGCGATCGCCTGCTGCAGCCGCGCCGGCGTGGCGGCGGGCAGTGCGCCGAGCGAATTGCCGTCGAGATAGATCACCCCCTCGGGCAAGCTGAAGTCGTGCCGGAAATGCGCCAGCGGGTCGGCGCGATCGGCATCGAGCACGTGTTGGGGCGTCGCGGCGGCCATCACAGCACTTTCCGCACATCGAGCAGTTCGGGGAAGAACACCTGATTGACCACTGCCGCAAGGTACGGAACGCCGGCCGTGCCGCCGGTGCCGCGCTTGAAGCCGATGATCCGCTCGATCGCCTTGAGATGACCGAAGCGCCACAGCTGGAAGCGATATTCGAGATCGACCAGTTTCTCGGCCAGCTCGTACAGATCCCAGAAGCGCTCGGGATCGCGGTACACCATAGCCCACACCGCTTCGACCGCGGGGTCGGCCTCATAGGGCTGGGTCACGTCGCGCTCCAGCACCGCCTTGGGAATCGGCAGCCCGCGTGCGGCGAGCAGCCGCAGCGAAATGTCGTAGATGCTCGGGCGGTGCAGCGCGGCGCGCAACGCATCGACGATCTCCGGCGCGCCTTCATGCACGTCGATCATGCGGCCATTCTTATTGCCCATGACGAATTCCATCAGCCGATATTGGTGCGACTGGAAACCGGAACTGGAACCGAGCTTTTCGCGCATCCGCGAATATTCCGCCGGGGTCATCGTGGCCAGGATGTCCCAGGACTGGATCAGCTGCGATTGCACGCGGGCAACGCGGGTCATCATCTTCATCGCCAGCGGCACGTCGTCCGCCGCGATCGCGTCGCAGGCCGCGGTCAGCTCGTGCAGGCACAGCTTGATCCACAATTCCGACGCCTGGTGGATGATGATGAACAGCAGTTCGTCATGCGTGTCCGATAGCGGCGTCTGCAACGCAAGCAGTTCGGGCAGGCGCAGATAGCTGCCATAGGTCAGCGAAGGCGCGGCGTCGGCGGCGGGGGGGATGCGAGCTTCCATCGTGCGACCCTACGCGTTCGTGCCGCCGAATCACAATTGCTTGCGGCTTGCGCGTCGCCTCAGGCCAGGCTGCGCACCCGGTCGCGACCGCTATGCTTGGCCTCGTACAACGCCGTGTCCGCCTTGCGCATCGCGGCGCTGAGCGAACGATAGTCGCGCACCGCCGCAAGCCCGCAGGAAAAGGTCAGCGGCTCGCTCCCGGCCCGGGTGATATTATCGGCGTGCAACGACAGGCGCAGCCGATCGACGATCTCGGTAGCTTCGTCGAGATCGGTATCGGGCAGCAAGATGGCGAATTCCTCGCCGCCCCAGCGCGCCGCCAGGTCCGACATGCGCAGCCCGGCCTCCAGCCGCAGCGCGAAGGCGCTCAGCACGCGATCCCCCTCGTCATGTCCGAAGCGATCGTTGATCGACTTGAAATGATCGAGATCGAGCATCGCGATCACCGAGGTACGATCGTCGCGCAGCAGCGGGGTAATAGCATCCATGAAGCCGCGGCGATTGCGCAGGCCGGTCAATAGATCCTTCTCGGCGGCATCGGCCAGCAGCTCGATCCGCGCGGCGGTCTCCGCCGAGGCACGGGCGACGCCGGCGAGCAAGGCGCCGACCAGATCCTTGCCGCCGGTCGTCACCGGGACGACGCGTTCGCCCCGTTGCAGCCGGGTAAGCAGGGTGGTGGCGTGCGCGATCGGGGCAAGCAGTGCGGACAGCGCCCAGATCGCTGCCGCGGTGCCGATCAGGGTCGCCATGAGCAGCGCCCCGAAAAGCGGCCAATCCCATCGCTGGAACATCAATTGCGCCGCGCAGAACGCGATCAGCGGCAGATGCGTCGCGCCGAAGCAGACCGCGAAGATGCGCAGCTGATAGCTGCGCGGAAATAGAAATCTGGTCGCTTCGTAAAAGCGCATATCCTCGTCCTCAACTACGGGCTCGGCTCGGGAGGCGATGGTTCACCTCGCTCGAGTTAGCGCCACGGTCGCAACGAAACGTCCGGAGCCGGCGCCAAGCCCCTGCGCGGCGCCGATTGCATGGCGGCGGCGTCCGCGGCAAGAACAATACGGATCAGGAGAATATCATGCGCCTTACTGTTGCTTTAATGCTGCTGCCGCTCGCACCGTTGGTTCAGGCCAGCGCGCCGGCGCCGATCCAAGCGCCCCAGGCGGGTGCCCAGGATGCCGCGCTGCTGCAGTTTCTCGACCAGGCCTATGACGCGCAGCTGAAGCTGAGCCCGGAATCGCAGACTCAGCTCGGCTTCAAGACCGATCAGGATCGGCTCGACGATTATACCGATGCCGCCGCGGTGCGGGCGCTGGCGCTGAGCGAACGGCAGGTCAAGGAGATGCGCGCCCGGTTTAAGCCCGCGCGCCTGGGCGAGAGCGCGCGGGTCAGCTTCCGCCTGTTCGAATATGAAGCGGAACGCAGCCGTCGCTCCTTCCCGTTCCGCACGTTGCGCTTCCCGGTATCCACCAATGGCAGCCCGGCGGGGGATATTCCCGTGCTGCTGATCAACAATCACAAGATCGACAGCGTTGCCGATGCCCAGGCCTATATCGCCCGGCTGCGCGAGACCGAGCGGGTGATGCGCGAAGTCACCACGACGATGCGTACGCAGGCCGCCGCCGGCATCATCCCGAACAAGGTGAATTTCGCGCCGGCGCGGGCCGATGCGCGCGCGGTGATCACCGGCGCACCCTTCGATGGCGACGCGGATTCGACCGTGCTGGCCGATTTCCGCAAAAAGGTGACTGCGCTGAATGCGCCGGCGGCGACCAAGCAGAAGCTGCTGGAGGACGCGCAGGCGGCGCTGAGCGGGCCGTTCCGGCGCGGCTACGACATGTTGTTCGCCGCGCTCGATGAGATCGAGCCCAAATCGACTGGCAATTACGGCGCGTGGCATCTGCCCAATGGCGCGGCTTATTATGCCAACCAGCTGCGCAATTCGACCACCACCGAGCTGACCGCGGACCAGATCCATGCGCTGGGGCTGCGCCAGGTCGCCGCGATCCGGCAGGAGATGGAGGCGATCAAGAACGAGGTCGGCTTCAAGGGGACGCTGGAGCAGTTCTTCGATCATATCCGCACCGATCCGAAGTTCAAATATGCCAATACGGCGGCCGGCCGCGAGGAATATCTGGCTGACGCGCGCGCGGTGATCGCCTCGGTGATGGCGGCTGCACCACGCTATTTCCGCGAACTGCCCAAGGCGCCGCTCGAGGTGCGCGCGGTGGAGAAATGGCGCGAGGGGACGGCATCGACCGCGTTCTATAATTCGCCCTCGGCGGATGGATCGCGGCCGGGCATCTATTACGTCAATCTGGTCGATATGAATCAGACGCAGAAGGTGCAGGTCGCGGCGATTGCCGCGCATGAAGGCGCGCCGGGGCATCATTTCCAGATCGCCCGGCAGCAGGAACTGACCGGCCTGCCCAAGTTCCGCAAATTCGGTGGTTATGGCGCGTTCATGGAGGGGTGGGGGCTCTATTCCGAGCGGCTGGCCGGCGAGATGGGTGTCTACAAGGATCCATATGCGCGGTTCGGCATGCTGTCGCTGCAGGTGTGGCGCGCGATCCGGCTGGTGCTGGATACCGGGATCCACGACAAACGCTGGACGCGTGATCAGGCGATTGCCTATTTCAAGGCCAATAGCTCGATCTCGGATACCGATATCGCGCGCGAGGTGGATCGCTACTTCAATTGGCCCGGCCAGGCGACCAGCTACATGGTCGGGCAGATGAAGATCGCCGAGTTGCGCGCCCGCGCCGAGCGCGCGCTCGGCCCGCGGTTCGACATTCGCGATTTCCATGAGGCCGTGCTGAGCCAGGGCGCGCTGCCGCTCGACGTGCTGGAGGAGCAGGTCAACCGCTATATCGCCGCGCATCGGGGGTAGACGCAGGATTTCTCGTCGCCTCCCTCATGGCTTGTTGAAAATCGCTCGCATTAGCGATATGCGCTCCTGATCGAACGAAAGGGGCATCGTGAGCAAGCATATCATATTAGCCGGGGCGGCGCTGAGCGCCATGCTGGGGGCAACGCAGGGGCACGCGCAGGCGGTTCGCGCCGATCCTTCAGGCGACACGGATCGCAGCGCGGAACGCCGTGCCGACGAGCGCGACGCCACCGACGAGGAGATCCTGGTCGAGGGACGGCGCGGCGAGGCGTTCACCGCGACCAAGACCGACACGCCGTTGATCGAGACGCCGCAGGCGGTGACCGTGATCACGCAGGATACGTTCCGCGCGCAGGGCGCGATCAGCATTTCCGATACGGTGCGCTATGCCGCCGGCGTCAATGCCGACGCCTATGGCCGCGACACGCGGGTCGACGGCTTCGTCATCCGCGGCGTCGACGCGCTGCAGTTCCGCGACGGCATGCGCGACATCTTCAGTTATTATGCCAGCATCACCTCCGACCCGTATAATTTCTCGCGCGTCGAGATCGTGCGCGGGCCGGCGTCGGTGCTGTTCGGCCAGGGCTCGATCGGCGGCATCGTCAATCTCGTGTCGAAAATGCCGCAGTTCGAGACGGCCGGCGAGGCGCAGCTGACCTATGGGAGCTACGGCCGCAAGGAAGTGCTCGCCGACCTCAACGTGGCAGCGAGCGACACGCTGGCCGCGCGTGTCGTGACAAGAGTGCGCGATGCGAACACCTATGTCGATCATGTGCCCGACGACCGCGTGATGATCGCGCCGTCGATCCGCTGGCGCCCGACCGCGGATACCGACGTGACCTTGCTCGGCCTGTATCAGGAGGACGATACCGGCTCGACCTCCAATTTCCTGCCGATCGTCGGCACGCTGCAGGACAATCCGGGCAATCCCCGCCTGCCGCGCTATCTGTTCGTCGGCAGCCCCGGTTACGATCGCTATGATGGCCGCTCGCTGCAGGGCACCGGGCTGGTCACGCACCGCTTCAGCGAGGACGTCAAGCTGAGCATGAAGGCGCGCTATATCGACAGCGACCTGACCTATTTTACGCATTATGTCGACAGCTATACCGACCCCACCAATCCCTATCTGGCCGGCACCAATGGTCGTGGCGTCGTGCTGTATGCCGATTCGTCGGTCGCACGGCTCAACGTCTTCTCGACCGACAATAATGTGCAGGCGCGCTTCAACACCGGCGCGGCGATCGAGCATACCTTGCTCGGTGGCGTGGATTACAGCTGGAACAAGGTCCGTAAGGCCAGTGCGTTCAATTTACAGGTGATCGATCTCTACGACATCGATTATGATGCGATCCTCACGCCGGAGGTCACCGGGGCGTTCTCGCGCGACACGCAAAAGCAGCTCGGCCTGTACGTGCAAGACCAGATCCGGCTGTGGGATCGCGTCTCGATCGTGCTCGGCGCGCGGCGCGATCATGTGCGTAGCACCAGCCTGGATACGGATACGGGCAAGACCACCAAAACGACGGATAATGCGACCACCTTGCGTGCCGGGATCATCGGCGAACTGGGCGCCGGGTTTTCACCCTATTTCAGCTACACCGAAAGCTTCCTGCCGATTGCTGGCAGCGTGAGCGGCGGATCGCCGTTCAAGCCGCAGACCGGCACCCAGTATGAAGCCGGGGTGAAATGGCAGCCCGAGCCGGCGACCCTGGTCACCTTTACCGGCTTCCGCATCAAGGAGCGTAACCGCCCGATCTACGATGCGGGATCGTCGATCACGCAGTCGGGCGAACTCACCACCAAGGGCATCGAGATCGAGGCGACGCATACGCTGCCGGGCAATTTCGATCTGTCGCTCGCTTACGGCTATAACGACGTCAGTGGCGACAGCGCGGCGACCGGCTATCTCGCCAAGCACGTCGCCTCGGCCTGGAGCACCAAAACGTTCGTCGGCCAATGGGCGACGCTGCGGCTCGGCGCCGGCGTCCGCTATACCGGCGAGCAGGTGTCGGGGTCGATCGTGACACCCGACCGCACGATGGTCGACGCGCTGGTCGAGCTGACGCGTGATCGCTGGCGCATGACGCTCAACGCGACCAACCTGCTCGACAACCGCGCGTTTGCCGCATGCCTGGCGCGCGGCGATTGTTTCAGCGCGGCGCCGCGCAACGTGATGGCCTCGGTCGGATATCGCTTCTGATCCAAGGCCGAGATCGACCCCGTCCGTCATCCCCGCGAAAGCGGGGATGACGCTGCCGTGCCTCGCAGTTTAAGCAAGGAAACATCATCCGCATGACGGCATGATAATCAGCGATAGCGTGGCCGCAGAAAAAATATGTGGCGCCATCTTGAAGCGGCCACGCACCCGATTATCTCGCCTCACGCCGGTCGCGTTGACCCGGGCCGGCGACGATTGAGGGCACCGGCTCTCCCGGTGTTCCTTGTGCTCAGATTGCTCATAAGGAGGATTTGGATATGAGGACGAACTTCGATTTCACGCCCTATCGGCGGTCCACCGTCGGCTTTGACCGGCTGTTCGATTTGCTCGAAGCCAATACGCGCGCGGAAACCGTCGACGGCTATCCACCGTTCGATATCGAACGCGAGAGCGAAGACAGCTACCGCATCACCCTGGCCGTTGCCGGGTTCAGCCCGGACGACATCGAGATCGTGGCGCAGAGCAACCAGCTAACCATCAGCGGGCGCAAGCCGGAACCACAAGACGATGGCCGTTTCGTCCATCGCGGCATCGCCACGCGCGCGTTCGAGCGCCGCTTCCAGCTCGCCGACTTCGTCCAGGTGCAGCAGGCGAGCTTCGACAACGGGCTGTTGCGCATCGCCCTCAAGCGCGAGGTGCCAGAGGCGATGAAGCCGCGCCGGATCGACATCAACGGTCACGCGGCCAACGACCGGATCGAAGCGCCGGCGGCCGGCCGCGACGCGGCGTAACTAGTTGGCCGAAGATGGGCCGCTGCCGGCAGTGCCGGCAGCGGCCTTGTCGGTCAGACATTGGCGTCGCTTGCGCCGTGTCGTGCTAGGTCAGCAATAGCGCCGCGGGCGCCTTTGCGATCCAGCCGTGACGTCTTATTGCGCGGCTTATTGCGCGGCGGCAGATCCCGGCTTTCGATAGCGATCGAACCAGGCGATGATCGCCGATGCCTTGGCAGCGGATTGCGATGGGCGCGCAGCGAGGCCGCCATGGCTGGCGCCCGGCACTTTGACCAGCGCGGTGGGTACGCCGGCAATCTGCAGCGCGGCATAATATTGCTCTGATTCGCTCACCGGCGTGCGGTAATCGTCACTGCCGACGACCACCAGCGTCGGCGTCTTGACGTTGCCGACCAGGCTGAGCGGCGATCGGTTCCAATAACTCATCGGATCTTCCCACGGCAGTTTGGCGAACCAGTAGCGCGAGGTGAACAGGGTATTGTCCATCGTCAGCGCCTCGCTGATCCAATTGATCACCGGCTTCTGCGTCGCCGCGGCCCTGAAGCGATTGGTCTTGCCGACGATCCAGGCGGTGAGCACGCCGCCGCCCGAGCCGCCGGTGACGAACAGATTATCGGGATCCACCGTGCCGTCGGCGATCGTTGCGTCCACGGCGGCAAGCAGATCGTCATAATCGGCCGAGGGATAGTTCTTGTCGATCAGATTGGCGAATTCTGCGCCATACGAGGTCGAGCCGCGCGGGTTGGTCCACAATACGGCATAGCCGGCGGCGGCATAGAGTTGCACGTCGGTCGAGAAGCTCGGACCATAAGCGCTGTTCGGGCCGCCATGGATTTCCAGCACCAGCGGCAGGCGCTGGCCCGGGCGCGTGCCGGCGGGGGTGGCGAGCCACGCGTCGATCGACCGGCCATCGGGCGCAGTGACGGCGATTTTGCGCACTGGCGCCAGCGCCTTGGCACCGGTCAGCACGGCATTGAGATGGGTCAACCGACGCTGCTTGCCGCCTATGGCAATCCACACATCGGCCGGCGCGCCTGCATCGCCGCCGGTATAAGCGATCAAGCCCGAGCGGGAGACGGAGAAGTCGCCGCCGGTATAGGGCCGATCCAGCCCGCCGCCCTGGACGTTATCGACCAGCGGCGTCAGCCGGCCATCCAGGCCGATCCGCGCGACCTTGCGGCGCCCGCGATCGTCATAGCTGGCATACAGGCTGCGCCCGTCCGCCGCCCACACGGCGTCCTCGATGCCGCGATCGAGTGCTGCAGTGAGCGAGCGTGGGTTCGCCGCGTCGCGGTCGCCGAGATAGAGTTGCACGTTCTCGTAACTGCGCCGCTTGTCGTCGAAGCCGAGCCAGGCGACCTTGGTCCCGTCTGGCGAGACGCGCGGCTGCGCATCGGGGCCGTCGCGCGTGGTCAGCGGGCGCAATGCGCCGCTTGCCGCGTCGACCGCGATGACGTCCGAATTCATCACCTGGCGATCCGCCCCGGGGCCGCGGATCGCGGCGAACACGATGCTGCGGCCGTCCGGCGTCCAGGACAGCGGCCCGCCATCGTCAAACGCACCGAACGTCAATTGGCGCGCGGCGCCGCCATCTGCGCCGACGACGAACAGGTGATCATAGCCCGGCTTGACATAGCCGGGCCCGTCATTGCGATAATTGACCCGGTCGATGACGGTCAGCGGCTCGGCCCATTTCGCGCCTTCGGGCTTGGCCGGGCTGGTGCCGAGCTTGGTTCCTTCGCCCGCGACGGTGGCGATATAGGCAAGCCGGGTGCCGTCCGGCGACCAGGCCAGCGCCTGGGGATCGCCGGGGAAGCTGGTAATGCGCGCGCTCTGGCCGCCGGCGATCCAGCGCACGAACAGTTGCGCATGGTCGCCATCCGCGGCGGCATAAGCGATCCGCGTCCCATCCGGTGACCAGCGTGGGCTGTTTCCTTGGGTCGCGAATGGCGTCTGGCGGCCGCTGGCCACGTCGATCAGCCACAGCGACGATTGCAGCCGATCGGTCAAGATATCGCCGGTGCGACGGACATAGACGATGGTGCGCCCATCCGGGCTGATCTGCGGATCGGCAGCGATCGTCAGGCCGAACAGGTCGGCGCCGGTAAAGGTGCGGCTCGGCGCGTCGGCCAGCGGCGCGGCGGGCTGCTGCTGGGCAAAAGCCGGAGTGGCCGCGAGCAGCAGCAAAGTGAGGGTCAGGCGCAAGGGGTCGGCTCCGTCGATGGTTCGGACGCGAAGATGCCCGAGCGGAGGCGATTGGCAAGCGGGTTTGTCAACCGGGCGGCAGCGGATGCCGGGCGCCGGGGCGACAAGCGCCCCGGCGCGCTTACTTATTCCAGGTCGTTCTCGCTGATCACGATCAGCGCCTGATCGCTGTTGCGGGCAAGCGCGACCAAGCCGGCATCGGCAATCGCGTCGCTGAAGCGGTTGAACATATCGACCGCATCATCTTCCGGCGCATCGCCACTCAACGCTTCGAGCACGGCATATTGCACGGCGAATTCATATTCGTCGCCATCCACTTCGGCGCTGAATTCGACCAATTCTTCATGTACATTGTCGAGAATAGTCGACTGATCGATTTCCATCTTGTCGGCGGCCACGGGCGATTCCTTGTCTTGAGTGTTGCCACAGCGCATCCGACACGCCTCGGCCCGCGTCAAGCCGATCCGGATCAAGCGGCGGGGATCATTCCCGCGGCAAAGGCGACCCGCAATGCCTCGGGCAGGCTGCGCACGCCCAGCCGGGTCATCAAATTGGCACGATAGATTTCCACCGTGCGCGGGCTGATGTCGAGCTGGTGGGCGATCACCTTGTTGCCGCGCCCCTCGATCAGCCCGGCGAGCACATCGCGTTCGCGCGGCGATAGCGCGGCGATGCGATCTTGCGCCGCGCGCGCCCGCGCGGCGGCGGCATCCTCCTCGAGCAGCCGGGCAAAGGCGTCGTCGACCGTCGTCAGCAACAGTGCCGCACCATAGGGCTTTTCGATAAAGTCGATCGCGCCCGCCTTCATGGCCTGCACGGCCAAAGTGATACTGCCATCGCCGGTAATGATGATCGCCGCGAAGCGCCCGGGATCGACGGCGCGAATGCGGCACAGCACGTCGATGCCGTTGGCTCCGGGCATGTGGAGATCGAGCAGCACCACGCCGGGATCGAGCGCTGGGGCCGCCGCCAGGAACGCGTCGCCGCTGCCGAAGCTGCGCACGGCAAAACCCGGCTGCAACGACAGCAACGCAGCCAACGATGCCCGGACGGCAGCGTCGTCGTCGACAAGATAGATCGGGCGGCTCATTGCTCGTGCTGCCGTCGCGGATCGGTGACCCCGATGATCTGGCCGCGATCGATAAATCGGAACTGCCCGCGATACGCCGATCGATGAGCGAGCCTGTCACGCACCATGGGCAAAGCCGTGGGGGCGGTTCTCGTGCCGCCGCAGGATTTTACGGCCGATACAGGGCCGAACGCGATCCTTACTCCAGCCGCGGCGTTCGCCCGACGCGCGGCAGACTGCTGTTGCAATCCGCTGTCTCCCTTGCCCCCGTCAATGTGGGCCTTGATCGAGGTCAGTGCAAGCTCCCGTCGCTCAGCCGACGCCGAGCCGATACACGATGGGTTTCGGCCGCCGGGGTCGAAAGGCATCCAGCAGGCACCATAATAAAGTAGTGCCGGCGATCCGCGGCATGTCACTGATCGCCGAGCGGCGCCGTGCACGCCTAGGCTGCGCTGCCCGGGCGTGGTTAGGCCGCGTCACGTGAAATCCCACGGGCACCCTTTGCCACCGACTGGGCGATCGCGCCGGGTCGGACCGGATCATGTCGCGGCCGCATCGCAGACACCGGCTGAAGGCAAAGCCCTGATTGTGCTGTCGCATCGGCGCGACAACATGGGGTCGAAGATGACAGAGCAGGGACATGCAGAACCTCATTGGCGATGTGAACCATGCGATGGTGGGTGGCGAGCAGGATGAGATCGGACGGGCCGCCCTGCAGCACGCGTTCCAGATCCCAGATCTCGAAACGCTGCCCGGTGGCGACGAGCAACGCGGTATCCCCGATATGGCCACGGTCGCGCATCAGCGCGGGCAGCACGATCATCCCGTCTGGCGCGATCGCCGCGCGTTCGACAAAGCCATAGGTGCGGCGCAGGCGTTGCGGATCATCGACCAGTTGCTGCGCGTCGCGGTCATAATAGAGTTGTTGCGCATAGGGGCGGTCGAACGCGACCAGGCAGGCCGACGTTTCGTGCAGCCCGATATACAGCGCCTGGTCTGCCGAGCGTTGCAGGATGGTCTGATGAAAATAACAGGGCAGCAATATCTCGCCGCAGGCGGTAACTTCGCACAAGGCGCTGCCGATAAAGAGCTCGTCCATCCGGTTGATCCATATGTCGTTGCGAGCATATGGTTAACGAAATATTGACGATACACATCAGGGGAATATTACCTAGACTATAGTCGATCTACTTTAGAAAATGGAATGATCCGCAAATCGGTTATATAATCACAACTGTTTTGATCGGAACTTTATTGTCGGATCGCGACGTATTTATACGGTATCGTTAACCAAGTTTTCTGGTCCTAACCCTGTGGCGTCGGCGGAATGCGCCAGCAGCGGGTTAGGACAGCGATCATGGGGATTGATCAGGCAGCGGGCGCAAGCGCGCCGGTGATAACGGTATTCGGGGTGGGCGGCGCGGGCGGCAATGCGGTGCGCGATCTGATCGCGGGCGGGGCGCGCGGATTGAACATCGTCTGCGCCAATACGGACACGCAGGCGCTGCGCACGGTGCCGCCGGCGCATCGCCTGCAACTCGGTCGCGTGCTGACCGCCGGGCTCGGCGCGGGCGCGCGACCGGAAATCGGGCGGGCGGCGGCCGAGGAAGCCGTGCCTGAAATCCGCCAGGCGCTGGAGGGCAGTTCACTATGCTTCATCGCCGCCGGGATGGGCGGGGGCACGGGCAGCGGGGCGGCGCCGGTGATCGCCCGTATCGCCCGCGAGATGGACATTCTGACGGTTGGCGTGGCGACCAAGCCGTTCGCCTTCGAGGGCAAGAGGCGGCTGGCGATCGCGGACGCGGCGCTGGCCGAGTTGCGCCCGGCGGTCGATGCGCTGGTCACGGTGTGCAACCAGAACCTGTTCCGCGTGATCGGTGCGGAGACGACCCTGGCCACCGCGCTGGCCCGGTCGGATGCGATCATCCGTGATAGTGCGCGCGATTTTGCGCTGTTGCTCGGCGGTTCTGCGATGAAGCGCGTGGCGCTGGCCGATCTGCGCGCCATGCTGCGCGGGAGCGGCGATGCGATGATCGGATTCGGCGCGTGCGGGGCGGGACCCGAACGGGCGCTGCACGCGGCCCGCGCGGCGCTCGACTATCCGTTGCTCGACGGCATGGGGCCGAGCGCCACCCGCTTGCTGGTAACGGTCGCCGGGGGCGAGGATCTCGGGCTGTTCGAGATCGAGCAGGCGATGGCCTGGCTGCGCGCCAGCCTGCCGGCGGCAAGCGAGCTTGTGTGGGGCGCGGTGATCGATCCGGCCTTGGCGGGGCGCGTGCGCGTCGGGGTGATGGCGGCGGCGCTGTCGGGGATCGCCATGCCGGTGGTCGAAACGGTTGCCGAAGACGCCGTCGATCTGCTCGACGCCTTATGCGCCGACGTCGCGGCGCGGCCAGAACCGCTGCCGGTTGCGCCCTATCCCTTATATTGCGAACCGCTCGTGATGCCGAATGTACCGATGCCCGCCGCGTGTGGGGCGATGGCGGCAGAGGCGGGGGCGGAGGCGGCGCTTCCACTTGCGGTGGTCGGTGGCGCGCCGCCGCTCCAGCGGCCGCAAGCAGCGGTCGAACGGATCCGCAGCCGTACCGCCCGGCCGAGCCTGGCCGACCGCATCTATGATGCGGCGCGCGATCTGACGCGGCGGCCGGCGCTGCACGGCGTGCTCCAGCCGGCGCCCCGGGCGACGCCGGTGTTTCACGTCACCAAGCCGTTTGCGCCAACGCCGGCGCGGCATGCTGCTTGAGGGTAAGCTAGCGGTTGATCATTCGCGTGCAGTTCCCCCGCGAAAGCGGGGGCCCAGAGTCGCACGCGATAGCGTTTGTAACCCTGGGCTCCCGCTCTCGCGGGAGAACACCATTTTGGCGGGGTTGAATCCAACCTCGCCGCCATGCGACCACAAGGCATGGCCAAAAAACGCTATCTCACCGCGACCCTGCCCGACGGTTACGTGAAGACGATCGGCCCGACGGCGACCGCGTACACGCATTACTGGCGGATCGTCGCGCAGCTCGAGAATGGCAAGAGCGAAGTGTTTTGGGGCCATACCAAATCGCTCGCCGAGGCGAAGAAGAAGCGCAATGCGTTGGGTGAGGCGGCGAGCCAGCGTGGCTGGCGCAGCCACACGTTCGAGATTGCCGAACTGGTCGAGAGTTAAGCAGCAGGGCTCGCGACGAACAACCCTGCTGTTTTGCGCTTATTCCGCCTTGGCAGCGCGGGCGGCGCGGCGGGCGGTGCTGGCGGCGATGTCGCTGGCGGTGATCACGCCATTCTGGTCCTCGTCATGCTCGGCAAAGGCGCGCGCGCCCGAGGCGTCATATTCGGCCTTGCTCATCTGCCGGTTCTTGTCGGTATCGAGCACGCCGAAGCGGACATGCGTCTGGCGGACCTGGCGGACACGCTCTTCCTGTTTCTTCTCGTCGCTCAGGGTCGATTGCGCGAGTTCCCGGTCGAGCCGCGCCTGATATTCGGCGAGATATTCGGCGTCGGATACCCAGCCATCCGTGTTGGCGTCGGTGGTGGCGAAGCGCGTCGCGCGCAACTGATCGAATTCGGCGCGCGTCGCCTGGCCATCATGGTTCAGATCATGTTCTTCGAGAAAGGTCTTCGGATCGTGCGAGGCGGCCAGGGCCGGGGCGGCGAGCGCGGTCAGGGTAAAGGCGGCGGCAAGACGGATGGTCATCATTTTCTCCATGGTCGAAGGGGTTACGCCGCGTCGAAGGCCAGCGTGTAGGTGTAGCTGCGATACGGGGTGGCGGCGCCGGCGGGCGCGGTGGTGCGGTGTCGGACGAGGATCAGATATTGCCCGGCGTCATCGGGCGTCAGCGCGAACCTGCCGGCGGCGTCGGACTTGGTCTGCGCGGCGACCTTGCGGCCATCATGCGCACCGGCGGCGCGGAACAGCGTGACGTCGCTGCCCGCGAGCGGCTTGCCATCGAACAGCAAGACGAAATTGGCCGCACTGCCGGACGTAATGTCGCTGGGATGCGTGACCGCGTGGATTTCGAGCGCCTGACCCCGCGGTGCGAGTGCCGCATTGGTCGGCTTGCCACGGGTGACATAGGCTTCCGCGAGCGTGGTGCTCTGCACCGCCACGGGCGTGGCGTCGGCCGGCGGATTGCCGTCCTCGCCGCGCAGCACCCAGGCGGTGCCGACCTTGAACATCTGGCCCATGCGACCGAGCCGCTGGCCGGTGGTGATGCGGTAGGTGCCGGGCGCCTTGAGCTCGGCCTCGAAGATCGAGAGATCGCGCAGATAGGTGATCGGGCCGATCTGGCCGGCGCTGCCATCAGGCAACTGCAGCGCGAACGGCGCGTCGCGCATCGCCACGTCAGGTTCGAACGCATCTTCGCCAAACGCCGATTGCACCGTCACATGATCACGCGTGCCGACATCGAAGGCGGTCGGCAGGACGTATGGCATGTGCGCGCTGGCCGCCGTGGTGGCGCCGATCAGGGCGGCACAGCCCAAGGCGAAGCGGCTTTTCATCATCGTCATTAATCATCCCCTGCAAACTGGAGGCCGCTTTATCGCTATTGAGAATCGCTTGCAATATAAAATCGGAGGCGTAATGAGCCGGTCGTTAGGAGGCGGCGGCAAAGGTGCTGGCCGCCACGACCCGGGGGTTACCGTGATGAACCGTTTCAAGATCCTGCTGCTGGCCAGCGCCACGCTGGTCGCGCTACCGATCGGCGCTGCCGCGCAGACGACACAGCGCGAGGATATGCCGCTCGAGACAACCGAGCTGTCGCTCGATCGTCTCGTCGTGTCGGCGGGGGCGGAGAAGGTGGCGATCGATACGCCGCAGGCAGTAACCGTGCTCGATCAGGACGATATCGACGCGACGCAGGCGACGACGATCGGTGATATCCTGGAGGGCATTCCCGGCGTCAGCGTGCAGGGCGGGGTGAGCGCACTGGGGCAGGGGTTCAACATTCGCGGGCTCGGCACCGGCCTGGCCGATTCGGACAGCCGCATCCGGATGACGGTCGATGGCGTGACCAAATTCTTCGAGCAATATCGCATGGGCGCGTTCTTCAGCGAGCCCGAACTGTACAAGCGCGTCGAGGTGCTGCGCGGGCCGGCATCATCGACATTGTACGGCGCGGGGGCGCTTGCCGGTGTGGTCAATTTCACCACAAAGGACGCCTCCGATTTCCTGCGCGATGGCGACAAGGTCGCGGTGCGGTTGAAGGCGGGGACCGAGACCAATGCCGAGGCAAATGTGCTGTCCGGCATCGTCGCGGTGGCGCCCGTGGCGGGCGTGGAACTGCTCGGCAGCTACAATCATCGCCGCGCCGATCATTACGAGGATGGCCATGGCGATCGGGTGATCCCGTCCAATGCCTTGTCGGATTCGTGGCTGGTCAAAGCGCGCGTCGCGATCGCAGGCAACCGCAAACACGCGATTTGGGCATCCTATCAGGATTGGGTCAGCGACAGCACGCAAATCTACGATCAGGCAGAAGCGCTCGCCACCACGCCGGTGCGGCGCAAGGTCCATGATAAGACCGCAGTGCTCGGCTATGAGAACGACTTCAATGGCAGCGATCTGTTCAATGTCGAAGCGCAGGTGTCCTACGCCGACTCGAACATCCACCAGAGCGAAACGACGTTTCTTGGCGCGCTGGACTATTCCGAATTCTCCTATGCGACCAAGCAGGCGAAACTGCAGAACCGTTCCAAGTTCGATCTTGGCGGCGATGTCAGCGCTTTTCTGTTTCTCGGCGGACAGTGGAGCGACCAGAGCCGCCGCAATCCACGGAAAAGCTCGGCCACCGGCGTCATCACGCCGGGCAGCGCGACGCATCCCGAAGGCGATATGACCAAATATGGCGTGTTCGCGCAGGCCGAACTGATGTGGTCGGATAAATTGACGATCATTCCGGGCGCCCGCATGGATTGGACCGATCTGAAACCCGGTCAAACCCTGGTCAACGGCGTGATCGTGCAGATTCCCGGCACTGCGCGCGTCAAGGATAGTGGGTTTTCCCCCAAATTGGCGGCGATCTATTCGCTGACCGACTGGCTCTCGCTGTTCGGCTCGGTCGCCCATACGGTGCGGATGCCGGTGCTCGACGAGCTCTACAGCCGCACCAGCGCTACCGCGAGCAACACCAGCCTCAACTTGCGGCCGGAAGAATCGAACAATTATGAGGCCGGTTTCACGCTGTCGCTCGACGGCCTCGCGTCTTCGCACGATAAATTACGGCTCAAGACGACCGCATTCCGGAACGACATCAAGAATCTGATCACGCGCGGCACGGCCACTTCAGCCTATTTCGTCAATGTCGGCGAATCGCGGTTCAAGGGCATTGAGGTCGAGGCGGAATATGGCGCTGGCGGATTCTTCGCACGCGGCAACCTGGCGATCATCGACGGCAAGGATCGCCTCAATGATCTGTATCTTAATACCGTGCCGGCCAACGAATATCGCCTGACCCTGGGTTATGCCGATCCGGTCACCGGCCTGTCGGGCGGCTGGACCGGTGAATTTGCGGAACGCCAGGACAAGGTGTCAAGCATCGCCCTGCGCACGCCGGGCTATGCGGTGCAGAACCTGTTCCTGGCGTTCAAGCCGCGCACGGGTTCGGCCGAAGGGTTCGAATTCCGCATCGGCGTCGACAATGTGTTCGACACATATTTCCAGCGCCACCTGTCGTCGCTGCCGGCGGAGGGGCGGACGTTCAAATTCTCCGTCGCCAACACCTTGTAGGAGGCGGGCGGTGCGGCTTCCCTTCCGCGTCGGCGTGCCGGCGATCGCGTCGTTGTTGGTCAATGCGGCGATGCTGGCGGCGTTGTTTACGCTCGGCGTGAAGCAGGAGGCGCGCCCGACGCGACGAGCGCCCGCGGTGATGGCGCTCGCCATGGTCAAAGGGGCGGAGGACGGTGCCGAGGACGCGCCGTCCGCCGCGCCAACGGTGCCGAGCGAGACGCCGCCGGCGCCAGCCGCGCCGACGGCGCCAGTGGCACCGCCAACCATGCCGGCGCCCGCCCTGCCGAAGGTGGCGAGTGCGCCGGTCGCAGCGACGGTAGCGGCCGAGGTCATGCCAGCCGCTAGCATGCCAGCCGCTGCTGCTGCCGTCGCGGCGTCGTCCTTAGCCGCCGCGCCCTCGACCGCGGCTATGGCCACGCGGCGCGGGGCGCGCGACGGGCTCGATGCCAATGCCCCACCGGGCACCAGCCGGTCCTACGCCGCCAAGGTGCGGTCGTGGCTGCTGGCACATAAAACCTATCCGCGGCATGCGCGGATGCGGCGTGAAGAGGGTATGGTGCGCGTCCGCTTCGTGATCGATCGTGCGGGGCGGCTGCTCGAGGGGGCGATCATCGCGCGCTGCGGATTGGCCGCGCTGGACGAGGAAGCAGCGGCGATGTTGCGCCGCGCGGCGCCATATCCGGCGGCGCCCAGCGACATGCCGGGCGAACGGTTCGAGATTACCGCGCCGATCGAGTTCGTCTTGCCGGTTTGAGGGCGCTTATGCCCGCGGCATAGTCAATCGTGTTCTCCCGTGAAGCGGGAGCCCAGGGTTCCGACAGACACCGCTTTTGGCCCTCGGCCCCCGCTTTCGCGGGGGAACGTGTGAATACTAACGCTGGCGTCGTGGCGCAAAGCGGATGTTGGCCGTGCCCGTCGCTTGCACCGGCAGGAACAGTCCCTGGCCGGTCACCTTCACGGCGCCGTTGCGCACGCTGGTGACATCCGCGGACAGGATGAAGTCGCCTTCGCGGTGCCCGGCCACCGCTTTCCGCGCAGCGACCAGGACTTTCTGGTAATCGCGTGCGAAATCATGGCGCAGCGCACCGCGGATGCGGGCCTGGACGGTATCGTCGTCGAACAGCGAGATCAGCAGGTTTACGGCACTGCTGTCGCTGCGCCCGGCGATCCTGACGTCGCGCGCCTGCACGATCTGCGAATTCTCCTCATTATAGGGCAGCGCCGACAGCCAGATCTCGCCGCGCGTCGCCGGCAGGACGCCATTCCGCGCCTTGACCTTGGTCTCCACGCCCACCGCGAGATAGCCGCCGGTCGTGGCGTAGATCGTCACCTTGCCGAAGTCGGCATCGACCGGCCCGATCCCGGTCAGCGTGATGCCCTTGGCGGCGAGCTTGCGCAGCGCGCGCTGCACCACCGGTTCGAGTTGCGCGTAATCGGCCAGCACCGGAATGAAGAAGCGCAGGCCTCGTGGTCCGATCTTGGGCGAGGGCGGCGGCAGCGGGGTGGGCGCAGGATCGGGCGGGCGCTTGCCGACGAACGTCTCGGTGCGCGCCTCGGCGGCGAGTTGCAGCACGATCCGCCCGCCGCCGATGGCGTAACCGCCGAAACCGAGCTGGATCGGGGTGACGCGCATCCATGCCGGCGGGCGCTCGCGGTTGAGCTGGATCGAGGTGAAGCCCTGCCGCCAGACCTCGGACAGGTGATCGCGCGCGCGCAACTTGGCCAGTTCCTGCGGCAGATCGCGTTCGAGGCCGGCAATCACGCCTTTCAGCTTGGCATCGGCCTTTTCGGCAAAGCGGATGCGCTGGCCGAGAAAGTCGATCCCCGGCGGGTCGGTCCAGTCATAGGCGATGTCGACCTTGGCCACCGGCGCCCAATTGCGGTCGATCGACAATTTGGCCGTGGCGCGGACGATCGCGCGGCCGGTCGCGGTCTCGCGCTTGATGATGCCGCCGACATCCTGCGCGCTGATCGCGGCGCTGATCGGCATCTCGATCGTCAGCGTGTCGCCGCGGCCGCCCAGCCGCATGCGCCCGCGCGTGACCTGGCCGACGATGCGGCAGCCAAGCGTCGGCGTGACTTTCACCGCGCGGCCGAACAATTTGACCTGCTTGCCCGGCACGCAGCGTGGCTCGGCCTGGTCGATCCGCCATAGCTGCACGGGCGTGCGCGCGTTGATCTGCTGTTCGAGCGACGCGAGCGAGGCCGACACCGGCACGACGATGGTCGACGACTGGATCGGCAGGTCGGCCGGATCCTCCACGCGGGGCGGCGCAGGATTGCCGCTGTCGCGCGTACAAGCCTGCACCGTCGACAACATGGTCACGGCCAGGAGAACGCGACGGAGGATCATATCGTGGCCTAACGCGCGCTGCTGCCGATGGCTTCCCGTATCGCCTGGCTGAGGCAGGGGCAATCGTTGGTCGTCGCAAGTGCCGGCGCTCACCGCTTGTGGGCGTGACGGATGCATCATAGCATCGGCCATCCACCACAAAGGACACCCCGCTGCCCGCCATCCTGATCGTCGATAGCGATCCGATCATGCTCGATCTGCTGCAGCGTCAATTCCAGGCGCGCGCCAGCACGATCTGGGTCGCGCCCGATGCGGCGCAGGCGATCGCGGTAATCAAGCGGGAAAGCCACGCCTGCGCGGGCCTGATCACCGCGATCGAGCTCGCCGGAGCGCGCAATGGCTGGGAGCTGGGGCGGCTGGCGCGGGAACTGCACCCCGGCATCGCGATCGGCTATATGTCGGCCGGGGGGCATCGGGACTGGGTCGCCTATGGCGTGCCCGATAGCGTGCTGGTCAACAGGACGATCGATGTCGCCGAGATCGCTGCGGCGTTCCTGACCTTCTGCGAAGCGTCGCGCCACGCCTCGGATCATGATGGCCGTGTCCATTACGAGCGCAACAATCTCCACGCGCTGCTGATGCAGGCGCCGGGTTTCATCGCCTTTCTGGAAGGTGCGGACCATCGCTACACCTTCGCCAACGCCGCCTATCGCCAGCTCGTCGAGCGCGACGTGGTCGGTGAGCGGGTCGTGGACGCGTTTCCCGAAGTGGTGGGGCAGGGGTTCGTCGATATCCTCGATCGTATCTTTGCCTCGGGCGAACCGTTCGTCGGCAAGGGTATCACGATCGATTTCCACCTTCACGACGGCACGGTGAAGGAAGCGCTGATCGATCTGAATTACTATGCGATGCGCGATTCCGCGGGCGATATTACCGGCATCTTCGTGTCGGGCGAGGATGCCACCGAGCATCACCGGGCGCAGGCCCGCATCGCCGTGCTGCAGAACGAACTGATCCATGTGTCGCGCGTCAACGCGATGGGCATGATGGCCTCGACGATCGCGCACGAACTGAACCAGCCGCTGACGATGATCGCCAATTACATGGCCGTGGCCAAAACCATCGTGGAACGGCAATCGCCCGATCCGCTGGCCATCCAAGCGTTGCAGGGCGCCGCCGATGCCGCATTGCGCGCCGGCGACATCATCCGCAACCTAAAGGCGATGACCGCGCGGCGCGACGCGTTGCGCGAGCCAGTGGCGCTGGAGGCGACCTTGCGCGAGGCCGCCGCTTTGGCCAGCCTGGGGCAGTTCGACGTGCGCATCGGGTTCGACCTGTTCGGTGATGCGACGGTGCTCGGCGACAAGGTGCAGATCCAGCAGGTGTTGATGAACCTGTTGCAGAACGCGCTGGAGGCGGCCGACCGGCGGCCGCTGGTCGTGACGATCGCGACGGTCGATCGCGGGCCGTTCGTGGAGATCGCCGTCAGCGACGACGGGCCGGGGATCGATCCGGCAGTGCTGGCGAGCTTGTTCGACTCGTTCGTCACCACCAAGGCCGAGGGGACCGGTATTGGCCTGTCGATCTGCAAGGCGATCGTCGAGGCGCATGGCGGACGGATCGCGGTCGCCAATGGCCCCATGGGCGGCGCGCGGTTCAGCTTCACCCTGCCGCAGGTCCGCTCGGCGCCGCCTCCGCCCCCACCTTTGGCCGTGGTGCGGTAAAGGACGACCAGCTAGTCGGTGCGGATGCCGTGCGCGTCGAACCAGGCGCGGACCGGCTCCAGCGCTTGGGCGTGCGTCTTCCACCGCGCCACCGCATCGGCATTCATCGGGCGGCGCACCTGCGCTGCGCTCGGCGTCGCCACAGCGGCGGTGTTTTCGTGGAACGACAGACAGGCGTCCGACCAATCGAGCCGGCAATGCGCAAGCAGTCGCCGCGTCTGCGCCTCCTGGTCGGCGACCAAAGCTTCGTAATCGAGTTCCAGAATGCGGCCAGGAAACTGCCGACGCCATAACGCCATCAGGGCATCGAACCGCGCATAATAGCGCGCCGTATCCATCAGCTCGTTGGCGTAGAAATAATAGGCCGAGGTGGAAGCGAACAGATTCTTGAAGTTGCTCCACACCGTGTCCATCGGATGGCGGCGGAGGCAGACGATCGTGGCCTGCGGCAAGGCCCGCGCGATATGGCCGGCATAGAGAAAATTGGCCGGCAATTTGTCGACGAAGCGCGTCGTACCAGGCGGCACATGGTGCGCCGCTCGCGCCATATAGGCCGCGCCGATCGCGTGCGGATCGAGCAGCTGGCCGGCAGCGACCGTTTCGGGATCGATGATCAGCCGCGAACGGGTATCGGCGAGTTGCTTGACCGCCAGCGGCATGGCCTGAAGTTCGCCGGCCGAGACCATGGCGGGATGCGACGACAGGATGCGATCGACCAGCGTCGTGCCGGTGCGCGGCATGCCGATGACGAAAATCGGTGCCGGGCCGTCTAGGCCGGGGCCCGGGGCGGCAGCGGGATCGGCGAAGGCGGCTTCGATCGCGTCGAAGATCGCCGCATCGGTGGAGAAATTATAGCCGAGCTCGGCTTTTCGGGCGCCGTTGGCCGTCGCGAGATGATCGAACGCCGCAGCGGCATTGCCGATATCCTCCTGTTCCTTGGCCAGCGCATAATGCAGCCGCAGCCGGTCGCCCGGCTCGGCCGCCGCGGCCAGCGCGGTTTCGAGCCGGCTTACGTGATTGTCGGCCGGCGTCTGCTTCGACAGGATCGACAGCGCGTAATGCGTGCGGGCGTTGCCGGGGTCCCGCGCCAGGATCGCCTCGTAATGCGCGCGCGCGTCGGCGATCCGCCCGGTAAAGCCACTCGCGGCGGCCAGATTGTAGCGGAAGTCGAGATTGTTCGGTTCCAGCGCGACCGCGGCGGTGAACGGCGCCAGCGAGGCGGCGTGGTTGCCCAGCCGTGCTTCGACGCAGCCGATCGTGTCGAGGCTGAGCGCGTCGCTGGGTTCGAGCGCCATGGCGCGGCGCGCCGCGTCCGCCGCATCGCCATCGCGCCGCAACAGGATCAGCAGCCGGGCATATTGCGCGAGATGCTCGGCCTGGGGGCCACGCGCCACCGCCGCCTCGACCAGCGGCAAGGCGCGCGCCACCCGCCCAGCTGCCGCCTCGATCATGCCGAGCAGGAACCATCCGGTCGGGGATTCCGGCGCCTGTCGCGTCAGTACCTGCGCAGCTTCGGCCGCGGCCTGATAATCGTGCCGACCAAGTGCGGTCCGCGCGCGCGCTTCGAACGACATCAGGCGACTGCGACCATAGGGCCGAACGGCGGCATGCTCGCCCAGCAACAGTGGACGGACCCTGCGCCATATCGCGCGGCGCTTGTCGCGGCGCGGTGCACGGCAGCTGGCAATTGGCGCATCAACCTTCACTCCCGCCCAATCATGCCGCATTGCGGTACCCGGGGGGCTACGTCAAATGGCGCATGTTCGATCAGTGCGGCAGGAGGCGCGCGCGCCGGTACGCGGCGTTTTTACGGAAAAGGTCGCACCGCTTTTGCTCCGCTTGTGGAGCAAAATGCAGGCTCGTGCGTCGCATGATCTCGATCATTCCGCCGCCGGACGCCACCTGTTACGCGCCACCGAGTAGGAGCAACGATTTGAATAATTGCGCGACCGGCGTGGCCGGGCTTGATGAGATTTTGGCCGGCGGACTGTCCCATGGCCGCCTGTTCCTGCTGGAGGGCAGCCCCGGTGCCGGCAAAACGACGATCGCCACCCAGTTCTTGATGAACGGCGCCGACGCCGGCGAGCGCGTGCTGTATATCACGCTGTCCGAAACGGAGGAGGAATTGCGCGATGGCGCCGCCTCTCACGGTTGGACCTTCGCGCCGTCTTTCGAGGTGTTCGAACTGGTGCCGCCGGAAAGCCTGCTCGACGAGGAGCAGCAGCAGAGCCTGCTCTATTCCTCGGACCTCGAGCTTGGCGAGACCACCAAGCGCATCTTCGAGGCGTTCGAGCGGGTCAAGCCGACCCGCGTGGTGCTCGACAGCCTGTCCGAGATCCGCCTGCTCGCGCAAAGCTCGCTGCGCTATCGCCGGCAGATCCTGGCGTTGAAGCACTATTTCTCGCGCCAGAACGCGACCGTGCTGATGCTCGACGATCTCACTGCCGACGTTCTCGACAAGACCGTGCATAGCGTGGCGCATGCGGTGATCCGGCTTGAAGAATTGTCGCCCAATTACGGCGCCGAGCGGCGGCGGTTACGCGTGCTCAAATATCGCGGGCGAAAATATCGTGGCGGCTATCACGACTTCGTGATCGATACCGGCGGTATCCGGGTCTTTCCGCGGCTCGTATCCGCCGACTATCGCACCGATTTTTCACGCGAGACCGTGGCGATCGAGAATGTGGCGCTTAACGGGCTGATCGGCGGCGGGTTCGAGCGCGGGTCGAGCACGCTGGTGCTGGGGCCGGCCGGCACCGGCAAGTCGCTGTTGATGCTGAGCTTCGTCAAGGCGGCCGTCGCGCGCGGTGAGCGCGCGGCGATGTTCGTGTTCGACGAGGAGATTGGGCTGCTCTTCGCGCGCGCCAAGAAGCTAGATATCGACCTGCAGCCGATGGTCGATGCCGGCCAGCTGGTGATCGAGCAGATCGATGCGGCGGAGCTCGCGCCGGGCGAATTCTCCGAACGCGTGCGCAATTGCGTCGAGAAATATGAAGCGCGCACGGTGGTGATCGACAGTCTCAACGGGTATCAGGCGGCGATGCCGGAGGAGCAGGCGCTGATCCTGCACATGCACGAATTGCTGCAATATCTGAACCGGCAGGGCGTGATGACCTTCCTGACCGTGGCGCAGCACGGCTTGGTCGGTGACATGAAATCGCCGGTCGATGTGACATATCTGGCTGACACCGTTATCCTGCTACGGTATTTCGAGGCGATGGGACGGGTCCGAAGGGCGATTTCGGTCGTTAAGAAGCGCACCGGTTACCATGAGGATACGATCCGCGAGTTCATGATCGGCAGCAATGGCATCACCGTGGGTGAGCCGTTGACGGCCTTTCAGGGGGTGTTGCGGGGCGTGCCGCAATTGGTCGGAAACGAGACGATTTTGTTGGAATGATGCAGGTTTGATGAGCCGTTGAATCGTACATTTGCCGAGGGGGCGATCGTGCTGGCGCCGCGCGGGCGCGATGCCGCGATTGCGCAGAGCATGCTGAGGGAAGGCGGACTGGAGGCAAGCACGGCTGACAGTTTGACGGAACTCGTTGCGGCATTGCGCGGTGGTGCCGGCTTTGCAGTGATCACCGAAGAAGCGCTGCGCGGCGGCGACGTGCGCGATCTCGCCCGGTTCGTGGCGGAACAGGCCGAATGGTCCGATCTGCCGTTCATCGTGTTGACCGAACGCGGCGGTGGCCTGGAGCGCAATCCCGGCGCGGTGCGGTTGCTCGACACCTTGGGTAACCTCACCTTTCTCGAACGACCCTTTCACCCCACGACCTTGCTGTCGCTGGCGCGATCGGCGCGACGCGCGCGGCTCCGCCAGTATGAGGCGCGCCGGCGGCTGGAGGATATCCATGAGGGGCAAGAGCGGCTGAAGCTGGCGCTGGCGGCCGGAGGGCTCGGCGCGTGGCGGATCGACTTGGCGCCGATGACGCTTATTGCCGAGGATAACACCAAGGCGCATTTCGGGCGGCGCGCCGGCGAGAATTTCGACTATGCCGACCTGCTGGCAAGCATCCACCCCGACGATCGCGAGATGGTATTGGCGGCAGCCCAACGCTCGGTCGAGGCCGGCGAGGATTATGCAACCGATTATCGCGTGATCTGGCCTGACGGCACGCTGCACTGGATTCAGACCAGCGGGCGACCCGAGACCGATCTGGAAGGCCGTGCCCTCCGGCTCGTCGGCGTGTCGCACGAGATCACCGAACGGCGGCTGGCGGAGGCGCGGCAAAAAGCGCTGCTCACGCTTAGCGATTGGTTGCGCGAGGCTGGGGACCCGGCCGAAATGTCGTATCGTGCGGCCGAAATTCTCGGCACGACGCTCGGTGTCAGCCGCGCCGGTTATGGCACGATCGATCCGGTGCGCGAGACCATCACGGTCGAGCGCGACTGGAATATGCCAGGGGTCACCAGCCTGGCCGGAACGCTGCAGTTCCGCGACTACGGATCGTATATCGAAGATCTGAAACGGGGCGACACCGCGGCGATCGCCGATGTCCGGCTCGACCCCCGCACGGCGGACAATGCGGCGGCGTTGGAGGCGATCACGGCGCGCTCCTTCATCAACATGCCGGTGGTCGAAAACGGCGCGTTCGTCGCTCTGCTGTATCTTAACCATGAGGGGCCGCGGCAATGGCCGGCGGAGGATCTCGCCTTCATCCGCGATGTCGCGGATCGCACGCGCACCGCGGTCGAGCGGCGCAAGGCCGAGCAGGCGCTTGCTGACCTCGCCGAGACGCTCGAGCGGCAGGTCGAGCAGCGCACCCGCGAGCGCGATCGTACCTGGCAGAACACCCAGGACCTGCTTGCCATCGTCGCGCCGGACGGCACTTTCGTGGCGGTCAACCCGGCCTGGACCCGCGTGCTGGGCTGGGCGCCGCAGGATATTATCGGCCAGCCGCACGCCGTGTTCAGCCACCCCGATGACGCGCAAGGCAGCGCCGCGGCGCACGCGGCGGCACTTGCCGGACCGCTGAAACATTACGAGCATCGCCTGCGGCACAAGGACGGGTCGTATCGCTGGGTGTCATGGGTGGCGACCACCGACGGCGAACGCATCTATGCCAGCGGCCGCCACATCACCGCGGAGCGCGAGGCGCGCGAGGCGCTGGAACAGACGCAGGACCAATTGCGCCAGGCGCAGAAGATGGAGGCAGTCGGCCAGTTGACGGGCGGGCTGGCGCACGATTTCAACAATCTGCTGACCGCGATCTCCGGTAGTCTCGAGCTGATCCAGACGCGCATCCGCCAGGGCCAGACCGACAGCGTCGATCGCTACGTCAATATGGCGCAGCAGGCAGCCAAGCGCGCTGCGGCGCTGACCCACCGGCTGCTGGCTTTCTCGCGCCGCCAGACGCTCGATCCCCGGCCCACCGCGATCAACCGGCTGATCGCCAGCCTGGACGATCTGCTGCGCCGCTCGGTCGGTCCGGGAGTCGAGATCGAGATCGTCGGCGCGGGCGGGCTGTGGACGACCTTGATCGATCCCAACCAGCTCGAGAATGCGCTGCTCAATCTGTGCATCAATGCCCGCGACGCGATGCCGGAGGGCGGGCGCATCACGATCGAGACGGCCAACAAATGGCTCGACGCGACCGCGGCGAAGGATCGCGATCTGCCGCCCGGCCAATATGTCTCGCTGTGCGTCACCGATACCGGCACGGGGATGAGCGCCGAGACGATCGAGCGCGCGTTCGATCCGTTCTACACCACCAAGCCGCTCGGCGAGGGCACCGGGCTCGGCCTGTCGATGATCTACGGCTTCGTGCGGCAATCGGGCGGGCAGGTGCGGATCTATTCCGAACTCGGCCAGGGCACGACGATGTGCCTCTATCTGCCGCGCTCGCACGACGAAGCCGATGCCGAGCCGGCGGCGGAGACGCCCGTCGAGCCGGACGGTGCCCCGTCCGACAAGACCGTGCTGGTGGTGGATGACGAACCGGCCGTGCGCATGCTGGTGACCGATATCCTGGCCGATCTGGGCTATACCGCGCTGGAGGCGGGGGACGGGCCCGCCGGCCTCGCCATCCTGGCAACGGATCAGCGCGTCGACCTGCTGATCAGCGATGTCGGGCTGCCCAAGGGCATGAACGGGCGACAGTTCGCCGATGCCGCGCGAGTCGGCCGGCCCGACCTGACCGTGCTGTTCATCACCGGCTATGCCGAGAATGCGGTGGTCGGCAACGGGCATCTCGATCCCGGCATGCATGTCCTGACCAAGCCGTTCGGCATGGATGTGCTGGCGGCGCGCATTCGCGAGCTGATCGCCGGCTAAGCGGGCCTCAGAGCGGCTCAGCGACCGCTTTGCCCGGCGCGATCTCGTCGACCCGCGCGGCCAGGTCGATCATGTCGCGGTGCAGCCGGCCGGCGGCGAAGGCCAGCCCGAACACCCGGCCCGACGCTTCGAAATCGAGCGTCGCCGCCGCCGCGCTGCGGCGGAACGTATCGAGCGCCACGCCGAACGTGCGGTAGCACGTCTCGCTATCGCCGCGATCGACCCGCGTGCCGGCGATCAGCGCGGTCGCACAGCGCTCGACCAAGGCGGCTTGGGCGGTCAGCATCGTCGCTGCCGGTTCGGCCAGTGCGGTCATCGCCGGGGCGGGCAAAGGCTCGTCGAGCGCCCGCCCGATCAGCACGAGATCGTTGCGCACGCGCCATAATGTCCGCGGCACCGATTCCGGAATGCGGTGATCGGCCAGCCGCGAGGCGCGTTCACGCTCGGCATCGAGCATCGCCGCTTCGACCGCACCCAAGGCCTGGCGCAGCGCGGCATGGTCGGGCGAGGACGGCAAGGCGACCTTGTCCCGCAAGGCCGTCGCCTGCGCCCCGAGCATGCGCTGGATATGGCCGAGCACGGCGACGGTGCGCGCGATGACCATGCCATGCGATCGCGCCGGCAGGATCAGCATCGCCGCGAGCACGCCGATCACGCCGCCAATGCCGATCTCGAAGATGCGATCGCGGACGAACTCCTGCACCGATGCGCCGGGCGGCGCGCTGAGCAGCATGATCGCTGCGGTCACCGGCGCGACGCGCAGCCGCGGCCACAGCGCCGCCACGAGCGTGGCGAGGCCAGTGACGGTGACCAACACCAGCCCGAGACCGATCGTATCGGTGCGCTCGAACGCCGCGCCGATGCCCCCCAAAGCGGCACCGAGCAGCGTGCCGAGCAGTCGATCGGTCGCCGCGCTGAGCGTGCCGCCGATCGATGCCTGCATCACGATCAACACGGTAAACACCGCCCAATAGCCCTCGTGCAGCGCGAGCGCCTTATACGCCGCGAATGCCGCGGTCGTGGCGACGATCACGCGCAGCGTCTGGCGCAATGCGCCGACATTGGGGGCGATCAGGGCGCCGATGCGGGGAAGGAGCGGCACGAAATATCTTCCTTCCGGCGTAAGGCGTTGCAGGCGACAGAGGCTGGCAGTTTCCAGGCAGGTAGGCCAGTTCGGCCCCTGCCGCCAGATAGCGATCAAGGGCATTTTTGATTACTCGCGCAATGCACGCCGCCCGGCTATTCTGCGCACCAAGCAAGCCGGCGAGGGGACTTGCATCAGCGGGAGGGGGCGATGTCGACATCACATCACGGCGCCACGCGGCGATCCGACCGAGGCACGGCATGACCGCGCGGATGCTGGAGGGGATCCGCATCGTCGATCTGACGACCATCGTGTTCGGTCCCTATGCCACGCAGATGCTCGCCGACATGGGCGCGGAGATCATCAAGGTCGAACCGCCGGCGGGCGACCAGACGCGGCAATTCGGTCGGGCCAAGGCGACGCGGCTGATGGGCCCGGTGCATGTGACGCTCAACCGCGGCAAGCAATCGATCGCGCTCGATCTGAAGGATGCGGAGGATGCCGCGACGATGCGCGCATTGCTCGCCACCGCGGATGTGTTCATTCACAACGTCCGTCTCGATGCGATCGAGCGGCTTGGATTCAGCGAGGCGGCGGTGCGGGCGCTCCGGCCTGATATCATCTACGTGCACTGCGTCGGCTTCGGCGCCGGTGGTCCCTATGCCGGCTTGCAGGCCTATGACGACGTGATCCAGGCAGCGACCGGCGCCGCGACCTTGCTGTCGCGGGCCGATGGCGATCCGCGCCCGCGCTACCTGCCGTCGCTGATCGCCGACAAGGTCGCCGGATTGTACGGCGCGCAAGCCGTGCTGGCCGCGATCGTCCACCGGTTGCGCAGCGGCGAGGGTCAGTTCGTCGAAGTGCCGATGTTCGAATGCTTCGCGCAGTTCATCCTGCAGGAGCATTTGTTCGGGGAAGTGTTCGATGATCCACGCGAACCCGCCGGGTATCCGCGCCAGGTCGATCCCCACCGCCAGCCGTTCCCGACCGCCGACGGGTATATCGCGATCGTGCCCTATACGCCGGACACGATCGTCAGGACCTTCGCCGTGCTCGACGCGCCCGAGATATTGGCGCAAACCCGCTTCGCCACGGTGACCGATCGGTTGCGCGGCATGAGCGCTTTATATGCCGAGATTGCCCAGCTGACCCCGCGCCGCACGACGGAAGACTGGGTGGGCCGGTTCGCTGCGGCGGGCGTGCCCTGCATGCCGGTACGTGATCTGCAGGACATGCGCCGTGATCCGCATCTGGCCGCGACCGGCTTCTTCCACCCGCGCGACCATCCGAGCGAGGGCGGCTATGTCGAGATGCGCTTGCCGATCCGCTTCGGCGCGGCGCCACCGCCGGATCTCGCCCCGGCGCCGGTGCTCGACCAACATGGCGACATGCTGCGGGGCGCAGTGCGCGGGGTCTAAGTCGGGACCGTGCGTGCCGCTTTCGCTACAGCGGCAGGCCGACATAGTTTTCGGCGATCGCGGTCTGCATCGCCGTCGAGCCGGCGAGATAATCCAGCTCGGCGATCTGCATGCGCCGCTCGAACGGCCCGTCTTCCGGAAAGCGGTGCATCAATTTGGTCAGCGACCAGCTGAACCGTTCGGCTTTCCAGATCCGCGACAACGCGCGGGCCTCATAGTCGAGCAACGCCTGCTCCTCGCCCGAGGCGAAATGCGCGATCAGCGCTTGCGACAGATACAGGACGTCCGATGCGGCGAGGTTGAGCCCCTTGGCGCCGGTCGGCGGCACGATATGCGCGGCATCGCCGGCCAGGAACAGCCGGCCGTGGCGCATCGTTTCGAACACGTAGGAGCGCAGCGGCGCGATCGACATTTCCAGCGCCGGCCCGCGTACCACCTGGTGCTGCGAGATCGGATCGAAGCGCAGCGCCAGCTCGTCCCACAATCGGTCCTCCGGCCAGTCCTCGATCTTCTCGGTGAGCGGCACCTGGATATAATAGCGGCTGCGCGTGCTCGACCGCATCGAGGCGAGCGCAAAGCCGCGGTCGCTGTTCGAATAGATCAGTTCGTCGTGGCAGGGCGGCACATCGGCGAGGATGCCGAGCCAGCCGAACGGATATTCGCGCTCGAACTCGCGTACCTTGGCCGCCGGGATGCTCTTGCGCGAGGGGCCATGGAAGCCGTCGCAGCCGGCGATGAAATCCGCCTGCAGGCGATGCTCGATGCCGTCCTTGCTATATGTGACCGACGGCGCGTCGCTTTCCAGATCGTGCAGCGCCAGGTCTTTCGCCTCATAGACGATGTCCAGTCCACGCTCCGGCGCCGCCGACATCAGATCGCGCGTCACTTCGGTCTGACCATAGACCGTAACGTGCTTGCCGGTGAGCTTGCGGATGTCGATGCGGATCAGGCGTTCGCCATCGGCGAGGTTGAAGCCTTGTTCGATCAGCCCCTCGGCATTCATGCGCTGGTCGATGCCGAGCTGGCGCATCAGATCGGTGGTGACGGTTTCCAGCACGCCGGCACGGATCCGGCCCAGGACGTACGCCGGCGTCTGGCGTTCGACGATGACGCAGTCGATGCCGCTGGCGCGCAGCAGGTGACCGAGAAGGAGGCCGGACGGGCCCGCGCCGATGATAGCAACCTGCGTCTTGTTTGGGCTTTTCATGCCAGCCGCTCCGCCGTCACCCCAGCGAAAGCTGGGGTCTCATGGGGGAGGGCGGGGCCGGAGCCGAATGAGATCCCAACTTTCGCTGGGATGACAAGTAGCGATAGGCTCATGCCTGCAGCTGCTTCTCGAGCGCGTCGAGCACGCGGTAGCAGGGGAGGACCTGCCCGACCGCGCTGTTCGGCTCGCGACCCTCGCGGATGGCGGCAATGAACTCGCGGTCCTGCAGCTCGATGCCGTTCATCGATACCGCGACCTTGGAGACGTCGATCTGCTCGTCCTTGCCGGTGAACAGATCGTCATAGCGCGCAAGATAGGTCGCGGTGTCGCCGATATAGCGGAAGAAGGTGCCGAGCGGCCCGTCATTGTTGAAGCTGAGCGATAGCGTGCAGATCGCGCCGCTTTCCGCCTTCAGCTGGATCGACATGTCCATGGCGATGCCAAGTTCGGGATGGATCGGCCCCTCGATGGCATTGGCTTTGACGATCGGCCCGGCCTGATAGGCGAACAGATCGACCGTATGCGCGGCGTGGTGCCACAGCAGGTGATCGGTCCAGGAACGCGCCTCGCCCTTGGCATTCATGTTCTGGCGGCGGAAGAAATAGGTCTGCACATCCATTTGCTGGATATCGAATTCGCCGCGCGCGATGCGATCGTGGATGAACTGATGGCTGGGATTGAAGCGCCGCGTGTGGCCGACCATGCAGGTCAGGCCGGTGTCCTGCTGCTTGGCCAGCACCGCCTCGGCATCGGCCAGGCTGTCGGCCAGCGGAATCTCGACCTGGACGTGCTTGCCGGCGTCAAGACACTGGATCGCCTGCGCGGCGTGCATCTGCGTCGGGGTGCACAGGATCACCGCGTCGACATCGTCGCGCGCAAGCGTCTCGGCGAGATCGGTTGTGGCATGGCCGATGCCGTATTTGGCGGCGATCGCCTGGGTCGGTTCGAGCCGGCGGCCGATCAGGCTGGTGACCTCGACGCCGTCGATCAGCTTGAGGCCGTCGAGATGCTTTTCGCCGAACGCGCCGGCGCCGGCTAGGGCGATTTTCATGGGCTACTCCATTCTCAAATTGCGTCACCCCAGCGCAAGCTGGGGTCTAGTGGTTCGGGGCGCCCGACCTGCCGCTGGAGGCCCCAGCTTTCGCTGGGGTGACGGCATGAGGCGGGGTTAATCAGTCGACCGGCTCGAGCACGATATGCCCCACCGCAGTATTGCTCGCCGGGACATGATAATGCCGGTGCAGCTCCCGCGTCGTCCTGCCCAGGCTGCCGCGCATGATCAGCCACATGACCATCTCGATTCCCTCCGAGCCGGTCTCGCGCAGATATTCGATATGCGGGATGCGGCGCAGCGCGTCGCTGTCGCCGACCAGCCCGTCGAGGAACATCGTGTCCCATGCACGATTGATCAGCCCGGCGCGGGGGCCCTGCAACTGGTGGCTCATCCCGCCGGTTCCCCACACCTGCACGTTCACGTCCTCATCGAAACTCGCTACCGCGCGGGCGATCGCCTCGCCCAGCGCCCAGCAACGGTTGCCCGAGGGCGGCGGATAGGTGACGACGTTCACGGCGATCGGAATGACCTTGCACGGCCAGGCCGCGGGCTGACCGAACATCATCGATAAGGGCACGGTAAGGCCGTGATCGACGTCCATTTCATTGATGATGGTCATGTCGAATTCGTCCAGGATCAGGCTCTGCGCGATATGCCAGGCGAGATCGGGATGCCCCATCACGGTCGGTACTTTACGCGGGCCCCAGCCTTCGCCGGCCGGCTGGAACTCCTCGGCGCAACCAATCGCAAAGGTCGGGATGATCTTCATGTCGAACGCCGAGGCATGGTCGTTATAGACCAATATGACGACATCGGGCTTTTCGCGCTGTTCCCACTCGCGGGTCCAGTTGAACCCCGCAAAAGCCGGTTGCCAATAGGCCTCGGCGGTCTTGTCGAGATCGACCGCGACGCCGAGCGCAGGAATGTGGCTGCAGGCCACGCCGGCGGTGATGCGCGCCATTATTTGTCCTCCATCTGGGAAACGTCGGTCGCCGCGATCACGTCTTCCGCCGCGCCGCTCGCTTTGGCCTGGTTGGCCTTGATCGAGCGTACCCCCTCCGGTGAGCGGCCGCCGGCGATCATCATCGCGGAATAGTCCTCGACGCTCATCCCACTCATCGTGCTGACGGCCTGCAGGAAAGAGAGGCCATCGGTGCTGAACACCTTGGCAAGGAAATAGATGTTGCCGCCCAGATCGAGCAGCCGATTGTAATCGCGGTCGAGCACCGCCTGGCGTTGCTCGTCGGTCAGCTTCCACTCGGCCAGATAGGCGCGCTCGTCCGCTTTCCAGCGCTCGCGATTGTCGGGCTTCATCAGGCTCATGGCGAACTGGTTGAGCTGATAGCCCTGCCGTGCCCGCTTGGCCGTGTAGACGCGGGTGCCGGGAATATCGTCGAACTCGGCGAGATAGGCGTGGATGTCGCGCGGGCTGGTCATGCGGTATCTCCCCAATAGAGGCGCATCGGATTGTCGATCAGCAGCTTGCGCTGCAGCTCTGCGGTCGGCGCGATGCGCGGGATGATGTTCACCAGCGCGCCATCGTCGGGCATATGGCCGACCATGTTGAGATTGGGGTGTGGCCAATCGGTGCCCCACAGCACGCGATCCGGATAGGTTTCCACGACCTTGCGGGCAAACGGCACGAAGTCGTCATAGCTCGGCGGGCCGGACTTGGAGAGCCGCTCGGGGCAGGTCACCTTGGACCAGACATTGTCGCGGTCCATGAACTCGAGGAAGCGGGCGAATTCGGGACCGTTAGCCGACTTGGTCACGTCCGGGCGGCCCATATGATCGACCACCACGGTCGTCGGGAGCGAGGTGAAGAACTCCCATTTTTCTTCGAGATCGGCGGCTTCGAAATAGACCACGATATGCCAGCCGAAGGCGGCGATCTTGTCGATGATGCCACGATAATAAGCGTCGGGCTTGGGATCGACGAGGCGCTTGACGTAATTGAAGCGGACGCCGCGCACGCCAGCCGCGTGCATTGCAGCGAGTTCGTCGTCGGAAATGTCTGCCTTCACCGTGGCGACGCCGCGCGCCTTGCCGCCCGAATTGACCAAGGCATCGACCATCGCGCGATTATCGGTGCCGTGGCACGTCGCCTGCACGACGACGTTGCGCGAAAAGCCGAGATGATCGCGCAACGCGTAGAGCTTGGCCTTGCCCGCGTCGCACGGCGTGTATTTGCGCTCCGGCGCGTAGGGGAATTCGTTGCCCGGGCCGAACACGTGACAGTGCGCATCGACCGCGCCGGGCGGCGGGGTAAAAACCGGCTTCGAGGGCGCGGGATCGAAGCACAGCCAGTCGGCGTCCATCTGGAAGGCCGTCACAGCCCGCGCGCCTTCAGCGTGGCGTCGAGGCGCGGGAAGACTTTGCGCGTATTGCCCGAAAAGATCGCTTCACGCTCGGCGTCCGAGATCTCCAGCGCGTCGACATAGCGCTTGGTATCGTCGAAATAATGCCCCGTCCGCGGATCGATCCCACGCACCGCGCCGACCATCTCCGATCCGAACAGGATATTCTTGTTCTCGATCACTTCGGCGAGCAAATTGATCCCCGGCTGGTGGTACACGCAGGTATCGAAGAAGATGTTCTGCATCAGATACTCGTCGACCGACGGCTTCTTGAGCATGTCGGCGAGACCGCGATAGCGGCCCCAATGATAGGGTACTGCGCCCCCGCCATGCGGGATGATGAAGCGCAAGGCCGGGAAATCGGCGAACAGGTCGCCCTCCAGCAACTGCATGAAGGCGATCGTGTCGGCCGCGATGTAATAGGCGCCGGTGGCGTGCATGGCGGGGTTGCAGGAGCCCGAGACGTGGATCATCGCCGGCACGTCCAGCGCGACCATCTTCTCGTAGAACGGGTACCAATAACGGTCGGTCAGCGGCGGGCTGTTGAAATGGCCTCCGCTCGGATCCGGGTTGAGATTGCAGCCGATAAAGCCGTGCTCGACCACGCAGCGCTCGAGCTCGGCGATCGACGCGGTCATGTCGGTACCGGGCGATTGCGGCAGCATGCACACGCCGGCAAAGGTCTCGGGATACAGCGCCACGACGCGCGCGATCAGATCGTTGCAGCGCCGCGCCCATTCCACCGCCATGGCGGCGTCGCCGACATGCGGCGCCATCGCCGAGGCGCGCGGGCTGAAGATCGTCATGTCCGCGCCGCGCTCCTTGACCAGGCGCAGCTGATTGGCCTCGATCGTCTCCCGAATCTCGGCGTCGGAGATCTGCGGGTAGGGTGGGCAGGGGGTGCCGGCCTTGAACGCCGCTTTCTGCGCCTCGCGCCACGCATCATGCGCCGTGGGCAGGACGGTGTAATGGCCGTGACAGTCGATGATCATGCGGCTTCTGCCTTCAATAATGTCAGTTTTTCGGCCAACGTCTCGGGCGCGGCGATGTTCAGCGCGCCGATCGCGCGTTGTCGGATCACCGTGCCCTGCGTCATCGCGCTACCGGTGCCCAGCGCGTCGAGCGTCTTGACCACTTCTTCCATCTCGGCCGCGCGGCGCAGGCCGTGCGCGATCATCCGCCCGAGATTATAATCGACGCGCCGCGCCCAGGTGGCGGGCGCCGCGCTGGCATCGAGCGACGCCAGCACCTCGTCGACCACGCCGGCCGCATCGGCGGCAAGCACGCACTCCGCGCTCAGCGCCTCGATTCCCTTGACCATGACCGAGCGGATCATCTTGATCGACGAGGCACGCCCGACATCACCGGGCACGACGCGCACGGTGCCGAAGCCGAGCGTGGTGAGGAATTCGGCGCCGGCCGCGGCATGCGGCCCCGAGACCAGCAACGGCACGGCGGTCCGCGCCGGATGCACCGGCGCCATCACCGCGACGTCGACATAGCGCCCGCCGCCCGCTTCGATCGCCTGCGCCGCCGCGCGCTTGGTGTCGGGCGCGACACTGTTGAGGTCGAAATAGAATGCATCGCAAGGGATATGCCGTGCCGCCGAGCGCGCCGCGGCGAGCGCCTGATCCGCCGTCACCAGCGATAGCGCCGCAGCGACTCCGGCCAGCGCCTCGGCGTCCGATGCGGTGCCGGAGCGTTCGGGCAGCCGATCGAAATGCGCGATCGTCGCGGTCAGGCCGGGCGCAAACGCCGTCGCCGCCTCGCCATACCCGATCAATGCGAGTCTTCTCTCCATGGCATCGCGGTAAGCGGGGCGCGGCGCCGGCGGCTAATCGGATTATGCCGGGGCCTATTCGAAATCCTGAGTCGTGATGGCGTCGGCGCACTCGCGCAGCACGTCCAGAAAGCGCGCCTGCACGCGCGTCGGGCGCCAGCCGGCGCGCGTCGTCACGCCGATCACCCGGCCGCTCGAGGCGAGTTCCGGTCCCACCGTCGCCAGCATCCCGCTGGCAATCTCCAGGGCGACCTGGTCGGGCGACAGCATGGTGAGGAAATCGCCATCGCGCAGCACGCCGCGGATCACCATTACCGAGCCGCATTCGATCGGCGCATGCGGCGGCGCGCCGGCGAAGAGATTTTCCCACAAGGCGCGGAGCGGCGCACCGCTGCGCGCGACGATCCAGGGATAGGCCGCCAACGCCGCGCGGCTCGGCATGTCCGGCCCGGCCAGCGGATGGCCGACCCGCCCGACGATCACCAGTCGATCGTCGAGCAACGGGGCTTGCTGCAGATCAGGCGCGGGCTCACGCAGCGCGCCGATCATCAGGTCGATCGCGCCATCGCGCAGCGGCTCGACCAGTTCACGCCACGATCCCTCGGAAATATCGAACCGCGTATTGGGCATTTCCTGCGCAATCCTGGCTACCGCGCGCGGCAGCAGCAGCGCGCGCGATAGCGGCATCGCGCCGATCGCGATGCGCCCGCCGCGCAGGTCGGGCGCCGCTTCGACGATCCCGGCGGCAATCTCCGCCGCCGCCAGCCGCACGCCGCGCGTCAGCCGCCGCCCCGCCTCGCTCAGCGCGATGCCGCGCCCGCGCCGCTCGACCAGCACCACGCCGCACACCTGCTCGAGATCGCGCACCGCGCGGTGGATCGCTGGTTGCGATTGGTCGGCAGCCGCGCCGGCGCCGACGAAGCTGCCGGCATCGGCCAGCGCCAGGAAGGCGCGCAATTGCGTCGCGGTCATCAACTGTTCGGGGCGGGAGAAGCCACGGCCACCGTTGGGCACTGCGCTGCCCAAGCGCCGGAACGCGGCCTCGGCCCGCGTGGCCAGTGCTAGCCCGGCGTCGGTCGGCGTCATGCCATCGGCGCGGCGGTCGAACAGCGCAGCGCCCAATTGCCGTTCCAGTTTGGCCAGGCCCTGGGTCAATGCGGGCTGCGACAGGCTGACGCTCTCGGCCGCCGCGCTCATGCTGCCGCGCGCGACGATCGCGGCCAGCGCGCGGAGATGACGCAGGTTGAGGTCGAACGGTTCCATTGCTCACACATAGCGAAAACTTATCGGGCGTGCACAGTTCCGAATTGCCCATGCTGGGCCGGCGCGCGCAGGCAGTCCTGAACTTCCCGTAGGAGAGCTTTATGGCCAAGGTCGTCACTACTATCCAGCGTGCCGAAGCGCAGGTGATCGATGGGCTTGCCGCCGCCGGGGTCGCCACCGTGCACGAGGCGCAGGGCCGGATCGGGCTGCTCGCCAGCCGGCTGCGCCCGATCTATCCGGGCGCGCGCATTGCCGGTTCGGCGGTGACCATCTCGGCCCCGCCGGGCGACAACTGGATGATCCATGTCGCGGTCGAGCAGGTGCAGGAAGGCGATATCCTCGTGCTTGCGCCGACCAGCCCCAGCGAAGACGGCTATTTCGGCGACTTGCTTGCGACCTCGGCGCAGGCGCGCGGCTGTCGCGGGCTGATCATCGATGCCGGCGTGCGCGACGTGCGCGACCTAACCCAGATGAACTTTCCGGTCTGGTCGAAGGCGGTGTTCGCGCAGGGCACGATCAAGGCGACGTTGGGCTCGGTCAATGTGCCGATCGTGTGCGCCGATGCGCCTATCGAGCCGGGCGACGTGATCATCGCCGACGATGACGGCGTGTGCGTGGTCAAGCGCGCGGATGCCGCGGCGGTGCTGGAGAAAGCGCAGGCGCGCGAGGCGCTGGAGGAATCGAAGCGCGTACGGCTGGCGGCGGGCGAACTGGGCCTCGATATTTACGACATGCGCGGCAAGCTGGCCGAGATGGGGCTGGTCTATGAATAACGCCCCGGTGATGTGGATGCGTGGCGGCACGTCCAAGGGCGCGGTGTTCCTCGCGTCCGATCTGCCGGCCGACACGGCCGAGCGCGACGCCTTCCTGCTGCGCGTGATGGGGTCGCCCGATCCGCGGCAGATCGACGGCATGGGCGGCGCCGACCCACTGACCTCCAAGGTGGCGGTCGTCAGCAAATCGAGCCGCGACGGTGTCGACATCGACTATCTGTTCCTGCAGGTGTTCGTCGATCAGGCGCTCGTCTCGGACAGTCAAAATTGCGGCAATATGCTCGCCGCTGTCGGTCCGTTCGCGATCGAGCGCGGCCTTGTCGCCGCGACCGGCGACGAGACGCGCGTGGCGATCTTCATGGTCAATACGAGCCAGATTGCGGTGGCCACCTGCCAGACCCCCGGCGGCGTGCCGACCTATGCCGGGGATGCGGCGATCGACGGCGTGCCGGGCACGGCCGCGCCGATCCCGCTCGAGTTTCGCGATACCGCCGGGTCGTCGTGCGGCGCATTGCTGCCCACCGGCAACGCGGTCGACATGATCGATGGCGTGGCCTGTACGCTGATCGATAACGGCATGCCCTGCGTGGTGTTCAAGGCCTCCGATGTCGGGGCGACCGGCTATGAGGACCGCGAAACGCTCGACGCCGACACGGCACTCAAGGCCAAGATCGAAGCGATCCGCCTGCAGGCCGGCCCGCTGATGAACCTTGGCGACGTGACGGAAAAATCCGTGCCCAAGATGATGCTGGTCGCGCCGCCGCAGCATGGCGGCGCGGTGACGGTGCGCAGTTTCATCCCGCACCGCGCGCACGCCACGATCGGCGTGCTCGGCGCGGTCAGCGTGGCGACCGCGTGCCTGGTCGAGGGCTCGCCCGCTGCCGAGGTCGCGACGATCCCGCCGGGCACGCGCAAACTGCTCTCGGTCGAGCATCCGACCGGCGAAATGAGTTGCGTGCTCGAGCTTGGCGCGGATGGGCAGGTCGCTACCGCAGCTTTGCTGCGGACGGCGCGGAAATTGCTCGACGGGGTCGTGTTTGGCTGACGAGACCGCAGTGGTTGACCGGGGGATCACTGCGCGGTAGCTCTTTGTACCAGATGGTTACAAGTGAGCGTGGCGCATGAAGACCTCGATCGCGACCGTGTCGATCAGCGGCACGTTGGAGACGAAGCTCGCGGCGGTGGCCGCCGCGGGGTTTGACGGCGTCGAGATTTTCGAAAACGATTTGCTCGCCTATCCGGGGTCGCCACGCGAGGTCGGCGCGATGATCCGCGATCTCGGCATGGCTTGCACATTGTTCCAGCCGTTCCGCGATTTCGAGGGCATGCCGGAGGCGGTGCGGGGCCGCGTGTTCGATCGCGCCGAACGCAAGTTCGATGTGATGCAGGAACTGGGCACGGATCTGGTGCTGGTCTGCTCGAACGTCTCGCCGCAAGCGCTTGGTGACCGTGCGCGGATCGTCGCCGATTTCCACGAACTGGGTGAGCGTGCCGAGCGGCGCGGGCTGCGGATCGGCTATGAGGCGCTGGCCTGGGGCCGGCATGTCCATGATCACCGTGACGCCTGGGCGATCGTCGAGCAGGCCGATCATCGCGCGGTCGGGCTGATCCTCGACAGTTTCCACTCGCTGGTGCGACAAATCCCCAGCGACAGCATCGCCGCGATCGATCCGGCCAAGCTCTTTCTGGTCCAGATCGCTGACGCGCCGTGGCTCGACATGGAATATCTCTATTGGAGCCGGCATTTCCGCAACATGCCGGGGCAGGGGGATCTCGCGCTGGCCGATTATGCCGCGGCGCTCGCCGGGATCGGCTATGACGGCTATTATTCGCTGGAAATCTTCAACGATCGCTTCCGCGCCGCGTCGGCGACCACGGTCGCGCTGGATGGCTATCGCTCGCTGCAATTGATGGCCGAGCGGCAGATCGTGGCGATGCCGCCGCGCGTCGCCGTGCGCGGCGTCGAATTCCTCGAATTTGCCGCCGGGGAAGAGGAAGCGGAACAGCTCGGCGCGATGCTCACCGCGCTCGGCTTTCGCCCGGTCGGGCGGCATCGCCGCAAGGCGGTGACGCGGTGGCGGCAGGGCGGGATCAACCTGGTGGTCAATTCGGAAAGCGAGGGCTTCGCCCATAGCTTCGATCTGCTGCACGGCGCGTCGGTCTGCGCGATCGGGTTGCGGGTCGGCGACGTGGCCGGGGCAATGGCGCGCGCCAAGGCGCTGAAGATCGATCGCTTCGAGCAAGCGGTGGCGCCGGACGAGATGCAAATCCCCTCGGTCCGCGCGGTCGGCGGGAGCCTGCTGTATTTCGTCGCGGACGGTGCGCAGGAGGCGATGTGGGCGGTGGAGTTCGAGCCGCTCGACGGCGCGTCCGAGCATGTCGGCGCCGGGCTGTTGGCGATCGATCACATCGCCCAGTCGATGCAATATGAGGAATTCCTTTCCTGGCTGCTTTACTATGTCGCCTTGTTCGACGTGACCAAGACGCCGCAGCTCGAAATTGCCGATCCGCTCGGGCTGGTGCAGAGCCAGGCAGTGCAGACGCCGGATCGTTCGCTGCGCATCACGCTCAACGGATCGATGTCGCAGCAGACGCTGTCGGCGCGCTTCCTGCACGGCTATACCGGCGCGGGCACGCAGCATATCGCCTTCGCCACGGCTGACATCTTCGCCACGGCGCGGGCGATGCAGGCGGCCGGGCTGGAGCGGCTGCCGATCCCGGCCAATTATTATGACGATCTAGAAGCGCGCTTCGATCTTGCGCCCGAACTGCTGGCCAAGCTGGCGGCATTCAACATCCTGTACGACCGCGACGATGACGGCGAATATTTCCAGCTCTATTCGCGCGCTTTCGCCAAACGTGTCTTTTTCGAAGTCGTAGAACGGCGTGGTTATGACGCGTTCGGCGCGACCAACGCCACGATCCGGCTTGCCGCCCAGTCGCGCTACAAGGAAGAGACGGCGTCATGACCGCTGCCACGCTCGACACGCGCGCCACGCGCATGCCCGATGAAACCCGCGCCAATATCCTCGCCGTCGCCACGCGCGAATTCGCCGACAAGGGGCTGGCCGGCGCGCGCATCGACGAGATCGCCGAACAAACCCGCACTAGCAAGCGGATGATCTATTATTATTTCGACAGCAAGGAAGGGCTGTACCGCGCCGTGCTGGAGGCGGCCTATGCCCATATCCGGCTGAGCGAACCCGCGCCCGATCTGGCGGCGCGCAGCGCGATCGAGGCGCTGCGCGACAATGTGGGCGCAACGTTCGATTATCATTGGCAGCATCCGGAATTCGTCCGGCTGGTGATGAACGAGAATATCCATCACGGCGCGCATATCGGCCATGTCGAGGGCATCAAGGAGCGCAACCGCAGCGTGATCACCGCCTTGCGCGCGATCCTCGATCAGGGAGCGGGGGAGGGCAGCTTGCGGGCCGATATCGATCCGGTCGATCTGCACATGTCGATCAGCGCGCTGTGCTTCTACAACGTCTCCAACCGCTACACTTTCTCGCAGGTGTTCGAACACGACATGAGTTCGCCTCAGGCCGTGGCCGCGCGGCGCGAACAAGTCATCGCCATGATCATCGCTTCCGTCGTGTTGTAACTAGATAGTACATTTGTCTTGCGCGGCTTTTCGCAGCGGCTAAGGTTGGGGGCAACCGAGCGATAAGCGGGCGGAGGAGAGGCGAAATGGCAGACCTGGCGGCGGGATCGCGCTCCACCCACGTGCGCTTCGGTATTCTCGCCTTGATCAGCGTGGCGACGATGCTCAACTATCTCGATCGCGCGGTGATGGGCGTCGCGGCGCCGGAAATGACCCGCGAGCTGGCGATATCGCCGGCGGTGATGGGGCTGATCTTCTCGGCTTTCTCCTGGACCTATGCCGCGTCGCAGATCCCGGGCGGGATCCTGCTCGACAAGCTTGGCACGCGCATCACCTATGGCCTGTCGCTTGCGCTATGGTCGCTGTTCACGCTGCTGCACGGGGCGGTCAGTTCGGTGACGGCCCTGGTCGCGCTGCGGCTCGGGCTGGGGGTGGCGGAGGCG
Organism: Parasphingomonas puruogangriensis; assembly: GCF_036663635.1. Taxonomy (NCBI): domain Bacteria; kingdom Pseudomonadati; phylum Pseudomonadota; class Alphaproteobacteria; order Sphingomonadales; family Sphingomonadaceae; genus Parasphingomonas; species Parasphingomonas puruogangriensis. The sequence continues at coordinate 259,100 of NZ_JAXOJI010000001.1, forward strand.
CCGTGCTACCCGTGCAACAGCCGCGTGCTTAGCATGTGGTTCCCGCAACAGGAGCGCGCGCGCGCCAATGGCGTCTATGCGGTCGGGCAATATGCCGGGCTGGCATTCTTCTCGCCCTTGCTGTTCTGGATCGTCGCCAGCTTCGGCTGGCGCGCCTTGTTCGTGGTCGCGGGGGTGCTCGGCATCGTCTTTGCCGCGATCTGGTACGCCGCCTATCGCGATCCGCAGCATAGTCGCCGCGTCAACCAAGTCGAGCTCGACCATATCGCGGCCGGCGGTGGCCTGGCGCATACCGGTCCGCCGGTCGCGTTTAGTTGGGGCCTGCTCGGTAAGTTGATGGCCAAGCGGCAGATCCTTGGCGCCTCGATCGGCCAGTTTTGCGGCAATTCGACCTTGGTGTTCTTCCTCACCTGGTTCCCGACCTATCTCGCCACCGAACGCGGGATGGACTGGATCAAATCCGGCACCTTCGCGATCCTGCCCTATATCGCCGCCTCGGTCGGCGTGCTGCTCGGCGGCACGATTTCGGACCTGTTGATCAAATGGACGGGGTCGCCGAGCAAGGGCCGCAAGATCCCGATCGTGTTCGGGTTGCTGCTCGCCTCGACCATCATTCTGGCCAATTATGTCGAAAGCGACACGGCGGTGATCGCGATCATGTCGATCGCCTTCTTCGGGCAGGGCATGGTCAATCTCGGCTGGACCTTGATCTCGGATGTCGCGCCCAAGGTGCTGATCGGGGTCACCGGCGGGCTGTTCAACCTGTGCGCCAACCTTGCGGGGATCATTACCCCCATCGTAATCGGCCTAATCCTCGCACAAACCGGCTCCTTCTATGGCGCGCTGGCGTTTATCGGTGTTCTCGCACTGATCGGTGCGGCCGCTTATGTGTTCATTGTCGGCGACGTGAAGCGCGTGGAAATTGATTTGTGATCAGCTTCCTGACCGGCCTGATCGGCAACGGCATCGGCGCATCTGGCTCGCCGGCGCTGCATCAAGCCGAGGCTGACGCGCAGGGCATCCGATTGGTCTACACGATCCTCGATCTTGCCGCGCGCGGCGAAGGCGCGGAAAGCCTCGCCGCCACGCTGGATGCGGCCGAGCGGGTCGGTTTCGCCGGCGTCAACGTCACGCACCCGTACAAGCAGGCGGTGATCGCGCATCTCGATGCGCTGTCCGATGATGCCGAGCGGATCGGCGCGGTCAACACCGTGTCGTTCGCCGGTGGCAAGCGCACCGGCTATAATACCGACGTCACCGGCTTTGCCGAGAATATCCTCCGTGGCTTGGACGGCGCGCCGTTACGGTCGGTGGTGCAGATGGGCGCGGGCGGGGCCGGCGCGGCGACCGCGCATGCGCTGATGCGGCTCGGCGTCGCGCAGCTGACGCTGCACGATGCCGACCGGGCCAGGGCGCAGGACCTGATCGACCGGCTTAACGCCGTCTATGGCGAAGACCGCGTGACGCTCGGCACGAAGCTCGCCCAGTCACTGGACACCGCCGATGGCGTCGTCAACGCCACGCCGATGGGCATGGTGCCCTATCCCGGCACGTCGGTGCCGGCCAACCTGCTGCGCGCTAACCTGTGGGTCGCCGATATCGTCTACGTCCCCGCTGAAACAGACTTGCTCCGGCTGGCGCGGGCGCGTGGTTGCCGGACGGTCGATGGGCGCGGCATGGTGGTGTTCCAGGCAGCCGACGCCTTCGAGATCTTCACCGGCCTTGCCGCCAACAAGGAGCGCATGCTGGCCCGGTTCCTCGCCGAATATCGCTGAACCACCGCCGCAGATCCCCGCCTTTGGTTGACGCCGTGCGTGAAACATGGCTTGCAGAACCAAGATATGGCACGACAATCCCTCGCTATCGGCACCTTGTCGCACCTGCTCGGCTATCATCTGCGCCGCGCATCGGGGGCGTTCGCGCTCGATTTCCACGAAGCGATGAACGGCACGGGCATGCGCCAGGTGCTGGTCGGCATTTTGGCGATCGTGGAGGCCAATCCGGGGGTCAACCAGGGCTCGGTCGGCACGGCGCTGGGCATCAAGCGCGCCAATATGGTGTCGCTGATCAACGAACTGGTCGATGCCGGCCTGCTGGCCCGCATCGTCGCGCCGGAAGACCGACGCGCCTTCTCGCTGACCCTGACCGAGAGCGGCCAAGCGATGCTGAAGGACTGTACCGTGCGGATCGAGGCGCACGAGGCGCGCATGCTTGCCGATCTCAGCGGGGCGGAACGGCAGACGTTGCTGGAGCTGCTGGGACGAATCGAAGCGCGCAAGCCTTAGCCCCAAGCTGGCCACGTGACGCGGGCAGGCGGAGCGGGCGCGACTATTCCCGTCATCCTGAATCGAGTTCGGGATGATGCGAGGTTGTATGTCATAATCGGCGTCGAACGGTTCAGCCGTGCGCGAGGATCAGCGCATCGAGCGCCACGGTGCCTTGGCCCTGGGCGTAGACGAGCACCGGGTTGAGATCGATTTCGCGGATCGCCGGGGTGCCCGCGAGCATGCTGCCCAACGCGACGACGATATCGGCGACTGCCTCGACATCCAGCGCGGGCGCGCCGCGGAAGCCGTCGAGCATAGCCCCGCTTTTGAGGCCGCGTAACGCGACGATGATCGCCTCGCGCGTCAGGTCATGCGCCAGCAGCCGCACGTCCTTGAGCAGTTCCGCCTGCACCCCGCCAAAGCCGATCAGGATCACCGGCCCCCAGTCGGGATCGTTCTTTGCACCGATGATCAGTTCGGTGCCGCGCGCGCCCATCGCCTCGACCAGCGCGCCATCGAGCACGAGGTCCGGCGCGTAGGCCGCGACATTAGCGTAGAGCTTGGTCCAGGCCGCAGTCAGCGCGGCATCGTCGGCGATGTTTAGTAAAACGCCGCCGGCGTCACTTTTGTGGCTGAGCGCGGAGCTTTGTGCTTTCAGCACGACGGGATAGCCGACCTCTGCCGCCACTGCCTGGGCATCGGCGACGGTTGCGGCGAACCCGCCAGCGGGGAAGGGGATGCCGGCCGGGCCGAGCAGTTGTTTTGCGCGATATTCGGGCACTACGCCGATGGGCAGGTCAGCGAGCGCGCATGGTGCTGCGTCGCTCGCCGCAACATCGCGCCCGGCGAGCGCCGAAAGATGGCGCAGTGCGCGGAAGGCGCGGTCGGCGGAGGGGAAATAGGGTACGCCGATCGCCCGCAGCTCGGCGATATAAGCGGGATCGAACACGGCGCCGTCGTCGAGCCCGGCGAAGATCACGGGCTTGTCGGGTGCGATTTTGGCCACGGCATCGATGATGTAGGGGAATTTGCGCGCGGCGGTCGCCTGATCGGTCTGGATGATACCCAGCACCACGGCAGCAAAGCCTGGATCGGCGAGGATCGGTTCCAGCGTGCGGCGGTAGAGATCGGGATCGACCAAGGCCTGCGCGGTGAGGTCCATTGGGTTAGAGACCGGGATGAAATCGGGCATCGCTGCGCGCAGCTTTGCCTCGGTGTCCGCCGCGACCGGCGGCAGATTGAGGCCGATCGCTTCGGCCAGATCGAGCGTCAGCGCCTTGAACGCACCGGACTCCGTCAGCACCGCCGTGCCGCCCACACCGACCGGCTTAGCCCGCAGCGCGATGTCGATCACGTCGCCTAATTCTTCGAGACTATCCACCAGCACCACGCCGGCGCGCTCGACCTTGGTCTTCATGAGCTGCCAGTCCCCGGCCATGGCGCCGGTATGCGTGGCGGCAGAATCGCGCGCGGCGGCGGACTTGCCGGGGTGGAGCAGCACGATCGTCTTGCCTGCCGCGCGCATCCGCCTGGCCACCGCCAGGAAGCGTGCGGGCTGGCGGAACTGTTCGACGATCATGCCGATCACCTGCGTGTGCGGGGCATCGACCAGATATTCGACATAATCCTCGACCCCACTGGCCGCTTCGTTGCCGGTCGATACGGAGATCGAGATGCCCAGATCCTTGGCCATCAAGGTCGTGCCCAGCACCACCGCCATCGCGCCGGATTGCGAGACGATGCCCACGCCGGGCCGGTCGCCCAGGCGTAGTGCCGGGGTCTCAACAAAGGTCAGCGCCACGCCGTCGATATAGTTGACCAAGCCGAGGCAGTTCGGGCCTTCGATCACCATATCGTGCTCGGCCGCGATGCGCGCCACGTCGGCCTGCGCCGCCAGTCCCTCGTCGCCGCCCTCGGCGAACCCGGCGGAGAAGATTACTGCTGCGCCGACGCCACGCGCCGCAAGTGCCCGCACCGCGCCGAGCACGGCAGGGCCGGGGATGGCTAGCACCGCGGCATCAACTCCCTCTGGGAGATCATCGATCGATTTGAGGCACGGACGGCCATCGATCGTGTCGCGCTTAGGGTTTATGAGATGGATATCACCCGTAAAGCCGTGTCGTTCGAGATTGCGCAGCACCGAATTCCCCAACGCCCCCGCGGTGGGCGACGCGCCGACGATGGCGACCGAGCGGGGGCTGAGCAGGCGGGTGAGATCGGGCATGGGCGGGGCTTCTTCTCTCAAGCCCCTCCCCTTCAGGGGAGGGGTTGGGGTGGGGCAGTGCGGCAAAATAGAGCTTCGGTGGAACTGCACGGCCCCACCCCAACCCCTCCCCTGGAGGGGAGAGGCTAAGTTTGCTCAGTTCTTCGCCTTATCCTTGTCGTACGCGCCGAGCCCGGGCTTGTAGCTCTTTTCGTCGATGAACTGGCGGATACCTTCCTTGCGGCCTTCATTGTCGTACGAATTGGCCGCTTCCTGCGCGCGGATCAGATAATCCTCAGCATCGTCATAGCTCAGCACGCCGACGCGGCGCACCGCATCCTTGGTCGCCTTCAGCGCGACCGGGTTCTTGGCCAGCAGCACCTTGGCCACGTCGGTAACGCGGTCCTTGAGCGACGCCAGCGGCAGCGCCTCGTTGACCAGACCCCACTCCGCCGCCGTCTTGCCGTCGATATTCTCGCCCATCATGGCGTGGTACATGGCCTTGCGGAACGGCAGCAGTTCGGTTGCCACCTTGGTCGCGCCGCCGCCGGGGAGGATGCCCCAATTGATCTCGGACAGGCCGAACTTGGCTTCTTCCGCCGCGAACGCGAGGTCGCAGGCGAATAGCGGGCCATAGCCGCCGCCGAAGCACCAGCCATTGACCATGGCAATGGTCGGCTTCTGATACCAACGCAGCCGGCGCCACCAGCCATAGCTTTCGCGCTGTGCCTTGCGCGTGCCGCGCAGGCCATCGACTTCGGTTTCGCGGAAATATTCCTTGAGATCCATGCCCGCGGTCCAGGCAGGGCCTTCGCCGCCGAGGACGAGTACGCCGACAGCCTCGTCATGTTCGAGCAGGTCGAGCACTTCCATCATGTCGCGGTTGAGCGTCGGGCTCATTGCGTTGCGCTTGTCGGGGCGATTGAAACGCACCCAGGCGATGCCGTTCTCGACATCATAGGCGACGGTGCCGTTGCTGCTGGTGTTGGTCATGAAGGTCCTCTTTGCCCCCTCCCGCTTGCGGGAGGGGCTGGGGGTGGGCGCCCGCGATCCGCGAGCGGTGCAGTTTGGGGAGAGCGCGCGCCCACCCCCGACCCCTCCCGCAAGCGGGAGGGGGAAGATCAGATTGGATAATGGCCCGGCTGTGTCTCGATCGTGATCCAGCGCAGTTCGGTGAAGCTGTCGATGCCGGCCTTGCCGCCGAAGCGGCCGTAGCCAGAGGCCTTGGTGCCGCCGAACGGCATCTGTGCCTCGTCATGCACGGTCGGCCCGTTGATGTGGCAGATGCCCGACTGGATCTGCTTGGCGACGCGCAGGCCGCGTGCGGTATCCCTGGTGAAGACGGCGGCGGACAGGCCGTACGCCGTGTCGTTGGCGAGCTCGATGGCATGCGCTTCGTCGCGCGCGCGGATGATGCCGACGACCGGGCCGAAGCTCTCGTCGCGGAACAGCCGCATGTCGGTGGTGACCTTGTCGATCACCGTGGCGGCCATCAGCACGCTTTGGCTGCCGCCGCCGGCGATGCGCACGGCGCCCTTGGCCAGCGCATCGTCGACCAGGCCGGTCACGGTATCGACGGTTTTCTGGTCGACCACCGCGCCAAGCTGGGTCTTGCCCTCGGCGGGATTGCCGACCGCGAGCGTGTTGACCTTGGCGGCGAACTTCTCGGCAAAGGCATCGGCGACGCTGTCGACGACGATGATGCGCTCGGTCGACATGCAGATCTGCCCGGAATTCATGAACGCGCCAAATGCCGCGGCCTTCACCGCTTCGTCGAGATCGGCGTCGTCGAGCACCAGGAGCGGCGCCTTGCCACCCAATTCCAGCAGTACTGGTTTGAGATGCTCGGCGGCGCGCTTGGCGATGATCTTGCCGACATGCGTCGAGCCGGTGAAGTTGATTCGGCGAACATGCCGATTGTCGATCAGCGCGCCGACGATCTCGCCAGCATCTTCCGGCGCGTTGCTGACCAGATTGACCGTGCCCTCCGGCAAACCGGCCTCCTGAAACGCCTCGACGATCAGCGCATGGGTGCGCGGGCATTGCTCGCTGGCCTTGAAAATCAGGGTGTTGCCGCACGCCAAGGGCATGGCGATGGCGCGCACGCCCAGGATGATCGGTGCGTTCCACGGCGCGATGCCGACCATCACGCCGACCGGCTCGCGCAGCGCCATGGCGATGCAGCCGGGCTTGTCGGAGGGAATGACCTCGCCGCCGATCTGCGTGGTCATGGCCGCAGCTTCGCGGACGATTCCGGCGGCCAGCATCAGATTGAACCCGGCCCAGGGCGGGGTCGCGCCGATTTCCTCGACCATCGCGGTGACGAAGGCGTCCTTGCGCGCTTCGAGCGCATCGGCCGCCTTGTTGAGCAGCGCCCGCCGCGCGGTCGGCCCGACCGCCGACCAGGCGGGGAAGGCGGCAGCCGCGGCGTCGCAGGCGGCATCGACATCGGCCACCGTCGCGGCGGAGGTGGTTGTGGCCACCGCGCCGGTGACCGGATTGCGGCGATCGAACGTGCGAGCAGGGCTTTCGCCAACCAAGGTAGCCATCGAACCTCTCCAATTATTGTTATGGAGAATAACGTACTGGAAAGTGCGGCGCAAGGGCAAATGGACCGCTCATGCGCGCCCTTTGCGTCGAACGGTTGCCTCAGCGATGGATACGCCGCAGCATCCCAAGCAACGCGGCGAGTTCGACCGGCGTGAAGCGCGCGGTGAGCCAGTGCTCGTGCTCGGCGATCGCCGTGCGCGCGGCGCCGAGCAGCGCGAGCCCCGTATCGGTCAGTGCCAGCGCCACGCGTCGCGCATCGCTGCCGGCCTTGCGCCGTGCCAGCAACCCGCGTTTCTCGAGCGCGTGGACGATGGCCATGGTCGTCGCCCGATCCATATCGAGCGCCCGCGCCAGATCGGCCTGGGCGATGCCGGGATGATCTGCCGCCAGCCACAGCACCGAGACCTGCTTCTGCGTCAACGCCAGATCAGCGAACCGCTCGCCGAAATGACGCTGCACCGCGCCATGGGCGAGCCGAATGTTGAGCCCGAGAATATCCTCGAGTGTGCCGAGACCGACCGGCGCGTCAGGCGTCGGCACGTTCGGCCTCGGCGGCGATCAACCGGTTGATGATGGCACGGGAGCGCACCGTGCCGAGATCGATCGAATAGCTGCGCAGCTTGAGATCGCCATTGGCTTCGATCGAGCGCTGCTGCGCCTCGAGCACCTCGACATCCTCGGCAAACACCCCGCCTTGTTGCGCCTTGAAGCGCGCGGTGAAGCCGGCATCGTCAATGTCGAAGTTGCGCGCCATGCCCCAGAAATAATGCGTGCTGGTCTCGCTCTCGGGCGTCATCGCGTCGATCACGAAGCCGCGCACGCCCTGATCGTGATGTTCGGGAGTCGCCCCGGCGGCGATCGGCGCGACGCCGACATCGATCAGCACGTTCGACGGCGCTAGAAAGTGGCAAATCTGCCAGCGGTCGACCAGGCCATCGGCCCTGAGCGCATCGCGCCAGAAAGGCGGCGGCTCGATCCCCGGCATCCAACGCCGCACCAGCACCGTTTCGCCATCGACTTCGGTGTCGATCGGAGTCTCGTTGATCTCGTGCTGGCCGATCGATCCCTGATGGACATAGGTTTCGTGGCTGAGGTCCATGAGATTGTCGATCATCAGCCGATAGTCGCAGCGGACATGGTTATAGCCGCCGTCGAACGTCCAGCCCGGCGTGCTGCACGGCCAGAAATCGGGGATCAGCGCGGGGTCGGCCTTGGCCGCCTCGCCGATCCAGATCCAGATGAAGCGATGGCGTTCGACCACCGGATAGAGCTGCGCGCACACGCCCTTGGGCACCCGCTCGCTCTTGACCGGCATCTCGCTGGCGCAGCCGTCCGGGCCAACCAACAGCCCATGATAGCGGCAGCGCACCGAATCGCCTTCCTTGAACCCCATCGACAGCGGCAACAGCCGGTGTGGGCAGGCATCGCGCATCGCCACCACGCTGCGGTCGAGCTTGCGATAGAGCATCACCGGCTCGCCACATAAGGTGCGCGCGATCGGCGCACGATCGACCTCGCTATCCCAGGCGGCAACGTACCAGCGGTTCGGTATCCAGGTCATCTCACTCTCCCGTCGCCGCTTGATCCGGCTGTCGGGTAGTACGTAACACATACAATCTTGGTGTAAACGCCGCGCTGGGGTCAGCGCATCAGGGCTTGGGCAGGACGGCCAACGCTGCCGCGGTCATCGCTTCCACCGCGGTGGCGATGGTCGGTTCGGCATCGGGCGCCCATTTGGCGCTATGCAGCGCGGGCAGGCGCGTGACATCGCCGCCCGCCGCAGCCCAGGCCGGCTTGGCCACACCGCCGACGAAGAACAGCACGGATTGAATGCCGGCTTCATCGGCCAGCCGGTAGCGGCTAAAATCCTCGCCGCCCATTTGCGGCCGCATCAGCGCCATGCGGTCCTGGCCGAAGCGGGCGGCGAATACGTCGGCCAAAGTTGCCGTCAGCGGCGCGCTGTTGATCGCGGCCGGGGTGGCGGTCTTGCTGTTGCTGACGATCGGCATGCGGTCTTCCGGCATGCCGGCGGCGATCGCTTCGCCGCGGGCGATGCGCGCGATGCCATCGAGCAGCCGGCGGCGCACGTCCGGCGTGAGGCTGCGCACGGTCAGGCGCAGATGCGCCTCGTCCGGGATGATGCTTTCCTTGGTGCCGGCCTGGAACAGGCCGACCGTGACCACCCCGCTATCGAGCGGATCGATTTCGCGCGCCACGAGCGTCTGCAACGCCGTGACGATGCGCGACGCGAGTACGATCGGATCCTTGGTCGAGGCCGGATAGGCGCCATGGCCGCCAATCCCGCGCACGACCATGTCGACGGTGTCGACATTGGCCATTACCGGGCCCGGCGCATAACCGATCGTGCCGGCGGGCAAGGCAGCGGAATCGTGGAACGCGATTGCCACCGATGGCTTGGGGAAGCGCGTGTAGAGACCGTCCGCCAGCATCGCGGCGGCGCCGCCGCCGACCTCCTCGGCCGGCTGGCCGATCATCACCAACGTGCCCGACCAGAGATCCTTCATCGCCGCGAGCCGCCGTGCCGTGCCGATCCAGGCGGTCATGTGCGTGTCGTGCCCGCAGGCGTGCATCACGCCGATCGCGCTGCCATCCGGCCGCTTCTGCCGCACCGTGCTGGCGAAGGGCAGGCCGGTATCCTCGACCACCGGCAGCGCGTCCATATCGGCGCGCAGCAGCAGCACTGGCCCAGGGCCGTTGCGCAACACGGCGACGATGCCGGTCTTGCCCACGCCGGTGGTGACGGTGAAGCCGAGCTTGCGCGCTTCGGTCGCCAGGATCGCGGCGCTGCGCAGCTCTTCGAAGGCGAGTTCGGGGTGCGCATGCAGATCGCGGTACACGGTGAGCAGCGACGGCAGGTCCTTCTTGACCGCATCGCCTAATGCATCGGCATTGGCCGACATCGGGAGGAGCATGATGCTCGACAGGAGTGCGGCGACGATCTTGTTCATGCGGGCGCTTCCTCGACGATGCTATCCGGGGTGGCGGCGGCTATACCATCCGGCGACAGTTGATATAGGCCCGGGCGGACCCGATCGAACCAGCCATAGACGTTGCGCAGCAGGATTGCGCCGGCATCGTCGGCGAGATGCTTGAGGTCGCGCGGGCGCAGCGGCCCGTCGCGCAGCGCTGCGGCGCACGCCATCGCCCGTTGGCGATACGCGGTCATGATCGGCTGGCGGGTCGAGCCGCCGTGAGTCGGATCACCCTTGCGACTGGCATGTTCCTTGAGCAGGCGCTTGCGCAACGGCAGGTTGGCGCGAGGCTTGTACGGCGCCGGTTCGGTCGCGACGATGACCTGGCCAAGCTTGAGATCGACCAGCAGCAGCCCCAGACCCATTAGCCGGCACAGGCGGTGCACGCGTTTGTCCTGGTCCCGCCCGCGGCGGCTAGCGGTGACGGCGAGATAGACCTGATCGGCGGCGCGCAACCGATCGACCGCCTGGAGCACGAGCTCCAGCGTGAAGGTCAGCTTGAGTTCGGCGATGACGACCAGCGGGGGTTCGGCGCCGCGCCGCGCGACGATGTCGCAGCCGCAAATCTCGCCCTTCACCGCAAAGCCCTGCGCTTCGAGAAACGCTTTGACGGGGGGATAGAGGCTCGTTTCGCTGATGCCGGACGCGGCCGGGCTGGCGTGTGTGTCTTGGCGATCCGTGGTCATGGCCGCCGCTTAACAGATCCAGCGCCCCGCGCCGCTATTTCCGCCCGATATCCGTCCGGTCTTCCGAGCCATGCCCGTCGAGCGTGGGAGGCCCTAAGCCCATGCCGTCAGTTGGGGAGGTGCAGATAGCTTGGATCGAACCCGGCGGCGGTTTGCAGCTTGCGGACGTCGAGGATCGAGATCTGCTGGCGCTTGAAGGTCATCATGCCTTCTTCGCGCAGCCGTTTGAGCACGCGATTGACATGGACCGGGGTCAGTCCCAGCGCATCGCTGAGGTCTTCCTGCGTCAGAGGGAGATCGAACACATCCTCTGTCGCCAGGCCGACGTTGCGCAGCCGGGCGTATAATTCGCAAATCAGATGCGCCACGCGCTGGAAAGAGTCGCGCCGCCCGAAATTGACGATCCATGCCCGCAGCACGGCCTCGTCGACCAAACTGGCCCACCACAGAGCGCGCGCAATGCCGGGGCGTTCGGTCATTTCCAGCATCAGCTCGCGCGCGATGAACGCGACCTTGGCGGCGCCGAGCGTGCCGATGCTATGGTCCATCTCCCGGAACATGGTGATGTGCACGTCGCAGAAATCGCCCGGCAGCAGGAAGGCGGTGATCTGCTTGCCGCCATCCGGCACGAGTTGATAGCGGCAGGACCAGCCTTCGAGCATCAGATGGACATGATCCGGCTTCTCGCCCTCGCGGATGATATCGCGCCGGGCGCCGAAGTCGCGCACGTCCGCGGTGAGATCGCCCAACAAGTCGAGATCGTCCTCGGCAAGGTTTCCGACGCTTTGCAATTTCTTGATCAGGGGATGGGTCATCTACGCAGCTTAACACGCATCAGGTGACAAATCGCACAAACACTTGCACCCGCTTCCCAAGTCATGGGCGAAATCAGGGGTTGCGGGTTCGCCAAATCAGGCTGATCCTCGTTAGTGCGCCGCAACGAAACGCCACGGGCGGCATTGTCCGATCATGCAGCGTTTTTATTTCCACGTGTTCAACGATGAAGAGACCCGCGACGAGATCGGGCAGGTGTTCAGCAATCTGGCGGCGGCACAAACCAGCGCGGAGCTGGATTGCGTCGCGTTGGCGGCCGCGTCGGTCACCGAACACCGTCATCTGATCATGCATCATCGCATCGAAATCGAGGACAAAACGGGGGCCGTGTTGTCGACGGTGCGGTTCGGGGATGTGATCGACGTGCGCCGCTAACCGCGCTCAAGTCGCCGTTACCGTACGCGATCCTAGCCTTGCGAGGGCTGGCGCCGAGCTGGCCGCGGCCATGCATCCAAACGGCGTGCGAGTGGTTAAGCGCGCGACGATAGGCAAGTGGGAGGGTGGACGATTGGCCGATGCAGACGCAGGCATGAAGGCGGCCGCCGAATTGGTGCCGGCCGGCGCACTGCATCTCCAGCGCGAAGTGGCGCAAGGCGGCATGGCGAGGCTAGGGCGGATCGAGCTGGCATCGATGTCCCTGGAAGCGATGCTCGGGCGGGACTCATTGTGGTTGTTCGTGCGGCGTGACGGTGTCGGCGGCTATGCGCTGCGCACCGCTTTCTCGGCCAGCGGGCTGACCATCGTCGAACGCGTGCTCGGCGAGAACGGCTTCGTCTTCCGCTGTGACAGCGCGATCGGGCAGCAGGAAGTGCGGATCGAGGTGATCGACCGCGTCGCACCGTTGCTGCGCGCGTCCGTCACCCTGACGCCGCCGGTTCCGCTGGTGGTACGATTCTGGCCGCGCGACCTGTACCCGATCGGGGCGGACGACGACCCGCTTGCCGCGCAGGGGCATGTCGAGGCGGCGCAGCGTGGGCTCAACGCGCCGATCGTGCTTGTGGCGCGCGACGAGCCGGGCATGGGCGGGTTACTCTATTTCCAGAATCTGACGGCGCTTAATGGCTTTTACCGCGCCACCGGCACGCGGCCCGACAGCGTGGTCGGCGGGCGCTGGCCGCAGCTCGGCTATCAGCCGCCCTCGGGCCCGCAATTTCAGCAAGCCGACGACAATCCGCTGCCGGCCGATACGCCGGTGACGATCTCCGATGCGCTGCTGGCGTTCGACACGCTCGAAGCGGGCGACCCGCGTCAATCGGCGATCGCATTCCTCAACATGCTGGGCACGATCTATCCCCATATCGTCCGGCCGGCGACCAAATATCACGACTGGCCGGCGCTGGCGAAGACCACCGCACGCGATCTGCGGCGTTCGGCCAAGGCGACGGTGGAGCATTACGGGCATCGCTACGTGCGGCCCTATACGGCAGCGGAAGTGCCGGATTCGATGGTCCAGCTGGCGGTGGCGCGGCCGATCGCACGATTGGCCGAACTGGATGCACAGTATCGCCCGCTCGCCGCCGACCTGCTCGCCGGGGTCAGCCGGTTTTTCGATCCCGAGCTTGGTGCGGTGCGGCGTTTCCTGCCCAACGTGATCGCGCGATCGCGCGCGCTGGACAATGAAAAGGACGAGAACGAGGTCGACAGCTGGTATCTCTACCATCCGCTGGTCAATCTCGCGAAGCTGGCGCGCGCCGGCGACGCCATGGCGAGGACCATGCTGCTCGACAGCGTGGACTTCGCCATCAAGGTCGCGCGGCACTTCCGTTATCGTTGGCCGATCACTTTCGATGTGCGCACGCTCAAGGTGCACGTGCTGACGCGCAAGGAAGGTGATCCCGGCCAGTCGGATGTCGGCGGCATCTATGCCCAGCTGATGCTCGACATGTGGGAGCTGACCGGCAAGAAGCGCTTCCTGAACGAGGCGATCAAGGGGATCGAGGCGACGCGCGATCGGCGCTTCGATCTCAATTACCAGACCAATCTTACCGCGTTCGGTGTCAGCGCCTGCCTGCGGCTGTGGCATGCGACCGGCAATCGCTGGTTCCTCGAGCAGAGCTTCGTGTTTCTGGCGAGCTTCCTGCACAACACCTTGTTCTGGGAGTCGCAGCTCGGCGCGGCGGCGCATTATACCACCTTCATGGGCGCCACGTGCCTGCATGACGGCCCCTATATGGCGATCTACGAATGCTATGAAAGCTGGGAGGCGTTTCGCCACTATCTGGTCGAGGGGCGCGACGACCTGCCACATTCGGTGAAGCTGCTGACGGCGGAATTCTGCCGTTACGGGCTGCAGCGCGCCTGGAGCTTCTACCCGGCGCATTTGCCCGACGACATCTTTCCCGACGAGATCCGCAATGGTGAGATCGACCGCAAGCTCGCCTTTCCACTGGAGGATTTGTACGGTGCGGGCGACCCGCCGGGGCAGGTGGGCCAGGAAATCTATGGCTGCGGCGCGGCGTTCGCTTTTGCCGCGGGAGCCTGGCGCACGCTGCAGACCGCACCATTCTCCCTGTTTTGCGATTATCCTATCGCCAAGATCGACGAGCGTGACGATGTCGTGCGGTTCGAGACGGTCGGCGTGGCGGGAATGGAGTGCCGCTTGCGCCTGATCGCCGCCCCGCGCCGACGCGCAGCGGTGCCGCGACTGTCGCTGCTTGGATCGGCCGATATATCCTTGCGGCGCACGGACCGGGGCGATTTCGAAGCGATCGTCCCCGCGGCGACGCCCTTGTCGCTTGCCTGGGACGTCCCGGCGGCGTGACCATGGACCGCCCCTACCGCATCATGCTCGTGCTCGGCGGCTAAGCTCGGCGGCCGATCAGGCCGCCCGTGCCGCCGTCCGTGCGGCGAGCTTCTCTTCCTCGGTCCAGACTTTGCGTTCCTTCGGCGCCTTTGCCGGCTTGACCTGCTTGACCGGGCCACCGCCCAGTACCGGTGCCCGCTTGGTCGAGTGTCGCGCAACTTCGCAATGCCAGGGGTGATCATCCTGCACAGTCAAGGCCTGGCCGATCTCGCGCTCGACGTCGTGCAGCCAGGCGCGCTGCTCGGCATCGCACAAGGTGACCGCGAAGCCGCTACGCCCGGCGCGCCCGGTGCGGCCGATGCGGTGGACATAGCTCTCGGGCAGGCTCGGCAGATCGTGGTTGAACACGTGCGTCACCGTGTCGACATCGATGCCGCGGGCGGCGATGTCGGTCGCCACCAGGACCTGCACCGTGCCGGCGCGGAACGCATCCAGCGCGCGTTCGCGCTGGCCTTGCGACTTGTTGCCGTGCAGCGCCTCGGCGGTGATGCCGCCTTCGCTGATGAAGGCGCAAACGTCGTTGGCGATGTTCTTCTGCAGCGTGAAGACGACCGCTTGGCCCATCTCCGGTGTCCGCAGCAACTCTAGCAACGCTGCCTTCTTGTCGGCGGCGTCGAGGAACATCACCGACTGCTCGATCCTGTCGACGGTGGTGGATGGCGGGGCGATCTCGACCTTGGCCGGATCGCGCAGCAGGCTTTCGGCCAGCGTGGCGATCGATTTCGGCATGGTTGCCGAAAACAGCAGCGTATGCCGGTCCGTCGGCAGGGTCGCGACGATGCGCTCGATGGGCTTGGCAAAGCCCATGTCGAGCATCTGGTCGGCCTCATCCAGCACCAGCGCCTCCAGTTGCGACAGATCGCACAGGCCCTGCTCGACCAGATCAAGCAACCGGCCCGGCGCCGCGACGAGGATGTCGACGCCGTCCGCAAGCGCGTTGACCTGGTGGAACTGGCTGACGCCGCCAAAGATCGTCGTCACGCGGAGGGGCAGTTGGCGGCCGAAGCTTTCGAAGCCGGCGGCGATCTGAGAGACCAGCTCGCGGGTCGGCGCCAGCACCAGGACCCGGGCGCCGCCCTTGGGCGC
Organism: Parasphingomonas puruogangriensis; assembly: GCF_036663635.1. Taxonomy (NCBI): domain Bacteria; kingdom Pseudomonadati; phylum Pseudomonadota; class Alphaproteobacteria; order Sphingomonadales; family Sphingomonadaceae; genus Parasphingomonas; species Parasphingomonas puruogangriensis. Next base: position 274,522 of record NZ_JAXOJI010000001.1, read on the forward strand.
CGGACGCGGATCGGAGGCCAGGCGATGCAGCAGCGGCAGGGCGAAGGCGGCGGTCTTGCCCGTGCCGGTCTGCGCCATGCCGAGCATGTCACGGCCCTGCAGCAGCAGCGGGATCGATTGGGCCTGGATCGGCGTGGGGTTAGCATAGCCTTGTTCGGCCAGCGCGCGCAGCAGGGAGGGCGCCAAAGCGAGATCGGCGAACGTCATGGTCATCGTGAAGCGGCGCCTCCAGCGCTGGGCAAGGCCGCGCCGCACCGGGCTTAGCGTTATTCAGAGCGCGGGCTGGTAGATTTTATGCTGCACTGCGTCAATGCGGAAGGCAGGGATCCGCGTGGTAATGCTGGCTACCGCCGGCGATCGGCATGGTGGCTCGCGCGCGCCGGATTCGGCAAGGCCGTCATGGTACGGGCGGTCCTTGCTTACGCGGCCGATAAGAGGCTTAGGCAGGAAGCTCGCCGACGCCGCAAAGGGCGCGCGCGCAGGGAATTAGCCGATGACCGATCCAGACCACCAGTTCGTCCTGTTGTTCACCTCCGAGGACCGTAAGGGCATTGTCGCCGCGGTGGCCAACTCGCTGGCCTCGCAGGACTGCAACATCATCGACGCGGCACAATATGGCGATGCCGGGACCGGTCGCTTCTTCATGCGGGTGAAATTCTTGGCGCCCGCACGATTCAGCATCGCCAGCTTCACCGAGGCGTTTGCGCCCGTGGCGACGGCATGGCGGCTGGACTGGAAACTGCACGACATGGCGGTGCCGCTGCGCGCGATGATCATGGTCTCGAAAGGCGGGCATTGTCTCAACGATCTACTGTATCGCACGCAGACCCGGCGGCTGCCGATGGCGATCACCAGCGTCGTCTCGAACCACACGACCTGGCAGCGGCGCGTGGAGCATGAGGGGATCGCGTTCCACCATTTGCCGATCACGCCCGACACCAAGGCGGAGCAGGAAGCGACGTTACTGGCGCTGATCGACGCCCAGCAGGTCGATCTGGTGATCCTGGCGCGCTACATGCAGGTGCTGTCGGACGATGTCTGCCGGCGGCTCGACGGGCGGGTGATCAACATCCACCACAGCTTCCTGCCCGGCTTCAAGGGGGCCAATCCGTATCACCGCGCCTATGCGCGCGGGGTGAAGATGGTCGGCGCCACTGCGCATTACGTTACGCCGGATCTGGATGAAGGCCCGATCATCACGCAGGACGTGTCGATCGTCGACCACGCCGACAGCGTCGAGGATCTGATCGCGCAGGGGCAGGATACCGAGAGCCGCGTGCTGGGGCGGGCGGTACAGGCGCATCTCGAGCATCGCGTTTTGCGCAATGGCGAGCGTGCGGTGGTGTTTCGATAAGCAAGCGCGATCGATCGGTACCGCCATTCGCCAGCGGTAGCAGCTTTACCGATCCCACAGCCGCGTCGTTCCTGGTGCGCAACCGAATTCGAGACGTGGGTTGCGTCGGCATGCTGTCATCTTGCCCCAGCTAGTGTATGGAGTCCGCATGGCTCGAATTATCTATGTGGAAGACGACGAACTAGCGGGCGACCTGGTGCGCGAGGTGCTGACCGAGGCAGGACATTTGGTCGGGGTGATCGGCCATGGCACGCTTGCCTTCGACACGATCGCGTTCAAAAAGCCCGAATTGGTCATCCTCGATCGATCGGTGCCGGGCATGCAGGGGCTCGAAATCCTCAAACGGCTGCGCCAGATGCCGTCCATGTACCTGACGCCGATCCTGATGCTGACCGGCGATCGCAATCCCAAACGGGCCAACGAAGCGATGCTGGCCGGCGCGGACGATTATCTGGTCAAGCCGTTCCAGCCCGAAGATCTGGTGCAGCGCGTGGCGGCGGCGATCGCCGCCAAGAGCTTCGCCGCCAACCGCCGGATACGCTGACCGGCCGAGGCCGGCTTCAGGCCGCCGCCCGCGCGTCTAGCGCTTTTTGGCCAGCAATTGCTCGACGCGGAACACGAATTCGTCCGGGTCAAAGGGCTTTTTCATGTAATCATTGGCGCCGGCGAACATCGCGAGTTCTTCGTCCTGGGCGCCACGCCGGCCCGTCAGCATCATCACCGGCAGGTCGCAAAAGGCCGGCATGTTGCGCAGTTCGCGCAGCACCAGCACGCCCGACAGGCCGGGCATGTTGCAATCGAGCACCAGCAGATCGGGCTTCCTGGCCTTGACCACGCGAAGCGCTGCCGTGCCGTCCCCCACCAGGCCGGCGCCGTGGCCCGCCGCCACCAGCGCATCGCGCGCGATCTCGCCTACAAGTTCGTCGTCGTCCGCTATGATTATCAGTGCCACTGGCTGCCTCGCTGTTCGGATTATCAAGCCTATAAGGTCGATACCTTACGAGAGTACGAACTGCTGCGCTGCCTTACGCCGCGTCGCGCAACGACGCTGCGGCGGCGACGATGCGGGTTGGCCGTTGCTCCTCCGGCCAGGTAAGCAATCCATCCTCCATTTCGCTGGCGCGATCGCCGAGCGCGATTTCCCCGAACATGCCGGCGGTCCCAGCGAGTTTATGGAGCAATTCGGCCGCCGCCTGAACTTCGTCATCGCTAAAGGTGCCGCGTTGCAGCAGGGCATCGACATGATCCAGCGTGCGCGCACGATGCTCGGCATATTTGCCTTGCGCGGCGGCGCTTGGCTGGAATTTAGTCGGTTTTTTAGCGGGAGCGATTTCCTTTGCCCCTGGTGCCGACCACCGGTTCACGGTGGCCAGAAGCACCTCCATCGGCACCGGTTTGGAGACATGATCGTCCATGCCGGCCGCGCGACAATTATCGAGGTCCGAGGCGAAAGCGTTCGCGGTGAGCGCCACGATCGGCAGCCGGCGCGCGCCGGGCGCTTCCATGGCGCGGATCGCCTTGGTGGCGGCAAGCCCGTCCATGACCGGCATTTGCATGTCCATCAGCACCAAATCGAACGGCGCGCCGTCCCGAATGCTAGTCTGCACCGCCTCCAGCGCGGCTTGTCCGTTCTCGGCCAGCACCACCTCGTGCCCGCCCCGGGCGAGCATGGCGGTGACCAGCAGCTGGTTCACTTCGTGATCCTCCGCCAACAGGACGCGACGTGGTTTCGCGCCCGGCAGCATGGGCATATCGATACCGGCGGGATGCGGCATTGCCGGCGCGTCGGCGATGGTTAGCGGCAGGATCAGCGTCACCGTCGTGCCCTGATTGGCGATGCTCTCCAAAGTGATCCGGCCGCCCATCAGCGCCGCTAGACGGTTGCTGATCGCAAGCCCCAGGCCGCTTCCGCCATAACGGCGCGTGATCGAATGATCGGCCTGGACGAATTCCTCAAAGATCGACTCGCGACGTTCCGGAGCGATGCCGATGCCGGTGTCGCGAACGGTGATCGCCAGCCACGGGGCTTCGTCGCGCTCGACCCGCTCGACCGATAGCGTGACTGCGCCATGTTCGGTGAACTTGATCGCATTGCCCACCAGATTGAGCACGATTTGCCGAACGCGCAGGCCATCCCCGACGATAAAGCGCGGTACATCGTCGGCGACCTGGACCTCGAAGCGCAAGCTCTTCTGCGCGGCGCCGGGCGCGAGCAATTTGCCACAGGCCCGCACGGCGTGGGGGAAATCGAATGGCTCGGCGACGGTATCGAGTTGCCCCGCCTCGATCTTCGACAGATCAAGAATGTCGTTGAGCAGCTTCATCATCGCCTTGCCGCTATCGGCGATGAGCATCGCGTCGCGGTGCTGGCTCGGCGACAGGTCGCTCGCCAGCAACAGCTCGGCAAATCCGATCACGCCGTTCATCGGGGTACGAATCTCGTGGCTCATATTGGCGAGGAACCCCGCTTTGGCGACCGTCGCCGCTTCGGCTTCGAGCTTGGCGGCCTTGAGCTCTGCCTCGATGGCGACCTGTGGCGATACGTCGCGCCAGATGCTGACAAGACAGGGCGTGCCGCCGATCTCGGTCGAGCGCGAACTTGCCTCGATCCAGGCGTAATCGCCATCCGCGCGCCGCATGCGGAAGCGCGTCGAGGTGGCATGCATATTGCTGCCGGCGCGCAGCGCCGCCCAATGTTCAGCGGTGGTAGCGAGATCGTCGGGATGAAGTCGGTCTGCCGGTTTCGTACCGATCATGTCGTCGGCGTCGATGCCGAGGATCGCGGTCGAGGCCGGTGACATGAACAGGCAGGTGCCCTTGATGTCGATCAGGGCAATGATGTCGCTGGCCTGCTCGGTGATCAGGCGAAAGCGGGCCTCGCTATCGCGTAGCGTCGCTTCGGCCAGTGCGCGCTCGGTAACGTCCTGGAACACCCCGAACATGCTGATCATCGCGCCCGCCCGATCGAGCTCCGCCTGCCCCTGGGATACGATATGGCGCACGGCGCCGTCGGTCCGGATGATGCGCGCGGCGAACTCGAAGCCCTGCCCGCTGGCAACGGCCTCGGCGATCAGCGCCTCTACGCGTGCGCGATCGTCGGGATGGTAGAAATCCATCGCCCGCTCCATTGGCGGCGGATCCCCAACGCTCAGCCCGTGGATGCGGAATACCTCGTTTGACCAGACCATGCCCCCGCCGACGTCCATCCGCCAATGACCGATCGCGGCGAGCGCGCCAGCCATGCTGAACAGGCGATTGCTGTCGCGGGCACGCTGGAGCGCGGCAGCGGCCTCCGCCTCGAGCAGCTTGCGCGCGGAAACGTCGCGCGTCGAGGCGATGAATTCGCACGGTTCGCCGTCATCGTCGCGAAGCAGCCGGAACACGCTTTCTACCCATAACGGGTCGCCGCCACGCCGATAATGCTGGTAACTGCAGGTCTGATCGTCGGCTCCGGCGAGCAGCGCGCCGCAAGAGGCAGCGATCTGCGGCACATATTCGGGGAGGACAACGTCGGTGGACAAAGTGCCGACGAGCTCCGCGGGGGGCACGCCGAGCAGTTGTTGTGACGCCGGCGTCACCGACAGGAAGGTGCCGTCGATGCCAACCCGGGCGATCATGTCGCTCGTATTGTCGGCCAGCACGCGATAGCGCCGTTCGCTCTCGACCGTCTCCGCTTCGGCCCGTTTGCGTTCGGTAATGTCGCTGATCGTGCCGTAGCTGCCCACCATCTCCCCGCTTGCGTCGCGCAGCAGGCCGACATTGACGATCGCCCATCGCAGGCCGTCGCGTCCATCGAACCGCACCTCGGCTTGGCCCGTTCCCGCTGGGAAGGCCGTGGCGTTCCCCGCCGCGGCGGCCTGCAATTTGGGCCAATCTTCCGCCACGATCCCGATGTCCGCGCGCTGTCCTAGACTTGCGGCGGGGTCGCACCCCGTCATCCGGACCCAGGCTTCGCTCAGGAAGGTCCAACGGCCGTCCGCGTCGGTTTCGAAGATGACGTCTTGCGAGCGCTCGACGATGCGGCGATGGCGCGCCTCGCTGGTTTCCAGCGCAAGCCGCAACGCGTCGCGCTGTTCGAGCGCCGCTCCTGCCGGGAGCGACATCAGGAAGGTGGCCGCGAGATAGAATTCGAAGAATTGGAAGCGGCCGGCAGGCGACAGGCTGGTCATCATCACCGGGCCATAGCCATTCGCCGTAGCGACCCAGCCGATCACCGCCACGATCGCGATCGACAGCGCCGCGCCAGACCGCCCGAGCTTGAATGTGGCCAACAGGATCGGCAGGGCGGGGACGAACAGCAACGGCAGTTTCTGCTGCAGAAACACCGCCAAGGTGGTTGCGGCGACCGCCAGGATCAGCGCGCCGCCTGCGCCCCACAAGCGCGAGAAGAATCGCGCGGTCAGAACGGTGCGTCCCCGGTCCCGCAACAGCGGAACGATCGGGCTGGCGATCAGCGTGCCAAGTCCATGCCCGATAACCCAATCGACATAGGTCAGTTCCCACGGGCGGCCAAACGCCAGCCAGACCATGGTCGCGCCAACCACGCCGCTGACCATCGGCGCAAGCAGGCCGGCGGCCCCGATGAATATGGCCACAGTGCCGGAAGACTCGAAATAGTCGCGATCCGGCAGAAAGCGCCGAAGCAAGGCCGCAGCAATCACGGCTTCCGCGACCCCGCCGATAGCCAAGAACGGCGCCGCCCACAGCACCGGCCCGAACAGCAGGCCGGCGGCAATCGCAGCCGGCAAGATCCACAGCAGGATTGCGGGCCATCGGCTCGGCTTGGTCGCGCAGAGATGCGCGATGAGCGGCGCGTTGGCCACCCACAGCAGCGCGATCCCGCCGTTGAACCTGGTCAACAGAACCGCTGCTGACGCGAGCATGAAAAAGGCAAATGCTACCTGTTTGTCGTTCGTCTGGGGCAACGCTTCACCTCTGAAAGTCTGCGAATCTTGCATAACGCAGGGTGGTTAATCATCACCCCACGGTCCGATTAGGTCAGCTGATGATGCGGTGGATCTCGTCGGCGCAGTCGCGCAGTCTCGCCGCACGCTCCTCCGCCGGCCAAAGCTTCAGCCCTGTATCAAGCGCCGCTGCCGCGTCGCCCAGTTCGGCTTCACCGAACATGCCAGCGGTTCCCGCCAGATTGTGCGCCATCTCTGCCAGCGCGCCGATCTCGGGCTCGGTGTAGCGCCCCACGCGGAGGATAGCGTCGATTGCATCGATCGTTGACTGGCGGCGGGCGGCATAGCGTTGCTTCAGCGATCCGCCCGGGCGTGCGGGCGGGGCGGGCCATTCGGCGGCCGGGGCGGGGGGCCCATCGGCCTCGTTCGAAGCCGATACCGGCGGCGACTGGTCGCTGCGTTCCGCGGGCAGGGCATTGTCCAGATACCGCTGCAGCACCTCCTCCAGCGCGGCCGGATCGAGCGGCTTGGTAAGATGATCGTCCATCCCTGCCTCGCGGCAGCGCGCCAGATGCTCGGGTTGCGCGCTCGCCGTCAGCGCGACGATCGGTAGGGTCGCGGCCGCGCTGGTCTGCGCGCGCAGGGCGCGGGTGGCGGCAAAGCCGTCCATTACCGGCATCTGGCAGTCCATCAGGATCATATCGAACGGCTCTGCCGCGGCAGCGGCAAGCGCCTCGACGCCATTCTCGGCGAGCCTGACGACACAGCCATATTTCGACAGCATGGCGAGCATCAGCTCGCGGTTGAGGTCGACATCGTCCACCACCAGCACGCGCTTGCCAAGCAACGACAAAGAGGGGACGCTATGCTCGTCATGGCCGAGCTCGGTTGGGCCGGCGATCGGGAGGGCGAGCTCGAACCAGAAGGTCGAACCCACGCCGACTTCGCTTGAGACCCCGATCTCACCGCCCATCAGCGTCACCAACTGCCGCGAAATGGCCAGGCCGAGGCCTGTACCCCCATAATGCAGCGCGACGGAGGCATTTGCCTGGGCGAAACGATTGAACAAGGTACCGATCTTGTCCGGCGATATGCCGCCACCGGTGTCCACAACCTCGATCCGCACGCGGGCATTCCCCCCCTCGTCGGCAAGCCGCAGCACATTGGTCGTGACTGAGCCATATTGAGTGAACTTGATAGCGTTCGACAATAGGTTGAGCAGGATCTGGCGCAGGCGTCCGTGGTCGCCGACCAACCGATGCGGGATGGCCGGATCGACATGCACGTTCAGCACAACGTCGCGCGCGGCCGCTTGCGGCTCCATCAGGGACGTGGTCCCCGCGAAAAATGCCAATACGTCGAATGGGGTGCAAACCAGCGCCAGTTTGTCGGCCTCGAGTTTCGAGAAATCGAGCACATTGTCGATCACCGCATGCAGCGCGACCCCAGCGCGGTGAACCATGCGGACGCGGCGCTGGTCTTCGGCGTCCAGCCCGGTACTTTGATCCAGCAGACGCGAGAAGCCGATGATGCTGTTGAGCGGGGTGCGCAGCTCATGGCTCATATTTGCCAGGAAACGCTCCTTGGAATGCATCGCCTCCTCCGCCGTTAACCGGGCCGCAGTAAGCGCATCCTCCTGCTCCTTGCGCTCCGTCACATCGCGGATCACGTCGAGATATCCGGTCGGTGCATTGCTCTCCGGGTCGCGCATCAGCGCCGGGCTCGATTCAAGCCAGACCCAGCGCTCTTCGGTTTTATGCCACGCCCGCCAGCGCACGCATTTGCCTGTCGCGCCGGCCCACAAGGCCCGGAACGTGTCGCGCAGCGCGTCGAGGTCGTCGGGGTGGGTGATATTGCCGGGCTGCGCCCCCATTCGATCTTCGGATGTGTATCCCGTTATCGCTTCTGAAGACGGGGAGACGAACGTCGTATGGCCGTTCAGATCGCTGGTGACGATGATGTCGCTCGAATTTTCTGCCATCAGGCGATAGCGCAGGTCGCTTTCGCGGGCCTTTTCCTCGGCCTTTTTCAACGCCGAAATGTCGAGCATGACGCCGAAGATGCTGGCCGCGACACCGCGCTCCCGGCGGATCGTGCCGCGCGTCAAAACATGCCGCGTCGCGCCGTCCGGCAGCACGACGCGATAACTGCTTTCGTAGTCGTCGGCGCCGATGGCGATAGCGTCCGCCAAGACCTGCGTCGCCTGGGCACTGTCATCGGGATGGCGACGACTGGTCAGATTCTCGATGGTCGGGGCGTCCTTGGCGGGATCGAACCCGAGGATGGTCCACAATTGCTCTGACCAGGTCATCTGCTGGGTCGTCAGGTCGTAAGTGCAGAAACCCATATGCGCGATCTTGCCCGCGGCGCGCATCATGACGTTGGCCTGCACCGCGGCCTGTTCGGCGCGCTTCAGCTCGCTTATATCCCGCTTGCCGATGAACACGCGGTGGATCTTGCCGCTTTCATTGCGTAGTGGCACAAAGCGGATGTCGAAGGTTCCGCCGTGCCGCGATACCGTCCGTGGCGTCATGGCGTGGCCGGCTTCGGCGGATGCCATCGCTTCCGTGATATCGTCGATCATCCGAGCGGCCACGTCGGGTGGGAACAACGCATCGAGGGGCTGGCCGTGGGCCTGTGCAGCGGTCGTCCCGAGCGCCGCCTCTGCCGCCGCGTTCATCGTGTTCATCGGGAACGCGCCATCGACGACGTCGCACACGAAGTTGAGATCGGACGAGCTGTCGAAAATCCCCTTGAACAGCGCTTCGGCATCCTTGACCTGTGCCGCCGATCGCTCCGCCACAAGATAGGCGCGGGTCAGCTCCAGATTGCTCTGTTCGAGCGCAGCTTGTGCCGCCACGCGGAATGTGACGTCGCGACAGGCCGAAACGATGCGCGGTTCCCCCTCGTCGCTCATTACGATGCGTGCGACGAACTCGATCGGGACGAGATGGCCGTCTTTATGGTGCAGCGAGGTCAGATGGGTCATCGTTTGGCCCATCGGTTCGGCCTTGAGCTTGGCAGTCGCCTTGACCATGGCTTCATGCTCGGCCGATGGCATGAAGCCGAACACGCTCCTGCCAACCAATTCTTCCGGCAAAAATCCGAGAATATTCTCGCTCGACGGCGACATGTAGAAGCAGCGCCCCTCCATCGAATACAGGCCAACCATGTCGCTCGCACTTTCCGCCAGGAGGCGGTAGCGCGCTTCGGATTCGCGCTGTGCGGAAAGGTCCTGGACCTGGGCGATCAAATGCTTGGGCGACCCGTCGTCGCTCACCACCATCGACACCGACAGTCGCGCCCACATGATCCGGCCGCTCTTGCAAATGTATCGTTTTTCGAGCTGATAGGAGGGCATTTTGCCCGCGATCAAGTCGTCCAGCAGAGCCAGATCGGCGACCAGGTCGTCGGGATGCGTGATCGTCTGAAAGTCTAGCTTGGTCGCCTCCTCGACCGAATAGCCGATCAGCGCGCAAAATGCGGAATTCAGCTTTAGCAGACGCCCGTCGAGCGCCACCACCGCCATCCCGATGGGCGCATGGTCGAACGCATTTTCGAACAATTCGGTCTGTGCGCGCCGTTCGGAAATGTCCTGAATCAGCGCGGTGAACTGCCAGTCCTCGCCGATATTGGTGGCGCTGAGCGACAGTTCGATCGGAAAAATGTCACCGTTGCGGCGTTGCGCGGTGACTTCGATGCGGGTGCCGATCAAGCGTGCCGTGCGGCTTTCCATGAAGCGCGCTAGCCCGGCGTCGTGCGCGCTGCGCAGTTCCGGCGGCACGATGAACTGCGACATACGCTGCCCGATCACGTCGCCAGTGCGCCATCCGAAGGTCAGCTCGGCATGCCTGTTCCAGCCGCTGACGATACCGTGCCGATCGATCGTCACAATCGCCTGATGCGCGGTGGCCAGAATGCTTTCCAGCCGCTGTTCCTTGGCGCGCACGGCTTCCTCGAGAAGACTGTGCTCGGCACGATGGCGCGATTGCAACTGGGCGCTCAAGTCTGCGGCCAGATCGACGGCCATTTGCCGCTGCGCGATTTCCAGGCGGAGCGCGCGCGATCGGCGTATCAACAACACGCCCGTTGCCAGCCCCCCGCACAGGAGAACGATGATGATCTCGTCCAGCTGCCATGCTTCATGTTCGGCGACAAAGGCGTTCAAGTGTTCGTAGGCTTGAAAATGCGCGCAAAAAAGGCTCACAACCGCCGCGGCAAGCAGTGCCACCAAGGCATCCCGAGACCGTCGAGCGGCCACTCCGCGAGTTGGCGCGTCGGTCAAATCAGCTCTCCCTTCACTTGCTCCTAGGGCGAAGGGCATAACAGATGGTGAAGAGGCGGATCGGCCTGCGCTTGTTGCGACCGGATCGGGCCGCGTGCGTTGCCTGGGGTATGACCCGCTATTGGCAGCACTGACCGGGCTCGATCTGCTGACGGCGGGGACCTCGTGAAGCCTGCTGCGCGCCACGCGACGGAACGGCCAAGTGATTGAGGAAGGCAGATACGCACGTGTTGATGACGCAGACGATGCGCTGGTTCGGGCCCAACGACCCCGTGTCGCTGCAGGGCATAAGGCAGGCCGGCGCCACCGAGGTGGTCACCGCGCTGCACGAGGTGCCTAATGGAGCGATATGGGAGCGGGGGGCGATCGCCGCGCGCAAGGCCATGGTGCAGGCAGCGGAACTTGCTTGGACGGTGGTCGAGAGCCTCCCGGTGGCCGAAGGGCTGAAGACCCGATCCAGCGATTGGGATCGGCTGATCGATCATTATCGGCAGAGCCTCATCAACCTGGCTGCCTGTGGCATCACGGTGGTGACCTATAATTTTATGCCGCTGCTCGATTGGACGCGCACCGATCTCGGCTGGGAATTGCCCGACAGCGCGCGCGCACTGCGCTTCGAGGCGGTGGCCGTCGCGGCGTACGATCTGTTCATCCTGCAGCGTCCGGGCGCGGCCGACAGCTATGACGAAGCGATCCGGGAAGCGGCGGCAGTGCGCTACGCGGCGATGGACGATGCCGCGCGGACCAAGCTGGAACGCACAATCATCGCTGGTCTGCCCGGCAGCGAGGAAGGGTTCACCTCGCCCGCCTTCCTGCGCGCGATCGAGACCTATGCCGATTTGGATGCGGCGCGGCTGCGCGACCATCACGTTGCCTTCCTGCAGGCGGTGTGCCCGCTGGCGGACGAACTGGGCATCCGGCTGGTGGTGCATCCGGACGATCCGCCCTTTCCGATCTTCGGCCTGCCGCGCGTCGTCAGCACCGAGGCGGATGTCGCCGAGCTGTTCGCGCGCGTGCCCAATCGCTCCAACGGGTTGTGTATGTGCACCGGATCGTTTGGCGTGCGCGCGGACAATGATCTGCCCGGCATGGTCGATCGGCTGGGCGACCGGATCGGCTTCCTCCATCTGCGTTCGGTCCAACGCGAGGCCGACGGCGCGTTCCACGAAGCGGCGCACCTTGAGGGCGATGCCGGGATGGCGGCGGTGATGGCGGCGGTGCACCGCCTCTCGGTGCGGGAAGCGCGCAGCATCCCGATGCGGCCCGATCACGGCCATCAGCTGCTCGACGATCTCGGCCGGGCGACCAATCCGGGCTATTCGCTGATCGGGCGGATGCGCGGGTTGGCCGAGTTGCGCGGCCTGGAGCGCGGCATCGCGCATATGGCGGGAGGGATGGCATGACCCGCGCACTCGAACTGCCAGCGCGGCGGCGCTGATGATCGAAGTAAATCCAGCACTGCGTATGATCTTCAAAAGGCGCTGCTTGGTGCGTTAGAGCAGTCGCTTATCCCCCGACAGAAGGACGGCAGCGGTGGTGGATATCGGATGGACGTCGCTGCAGCATTAAAAACCTGCCTGCGCGGGAATGCTCGCGCGCGATAATGATAAACCACGATGGTGTTGTTCGCGGCGCGCCCGACGCAGCAGGTCGAGATTGCCCACCACCCCGGCAGCGCCAAGCCGGACCGACTGATCGTCCTCGACTTGGCCGGGTACCAGAATGCGCCGCGACGCTGCTGGGAGGGCGATGGCGGCAGCGGCGCCGGCGGCATATTTGGTCACGCCGCCCTGCACCAGCGCGCGGATCAGCGCGTCCGCCCGCCGCAACAGCGCTGGCGAAAATACCGTGTCCGACAGGATCTGTTCGAGATCGCTGGATTGCGACGGGTCGTAGTAGATGCCCAATCGGTCCACGACGATCGAGCAGGGCGGGACGAGCAGCGTGCCCAAGCCCAGCGAGCGAATGAAGCCATCCTCGATACGAGTGATGTCGACACTAGCGTCAGCGGCATGCTGGAGAAGGCCCCGCGGTGCGCGCGAGGGCCACAGCGCGATCGATTTGCCGATCGGCGTTCCCGCAACCTTGGACGACCCTAGCGTCGGCGATTGATCGGACCATAGCAGCTGCCGGAGTGTGTGGCTCTTCCAACGCCGGATACCGGCAACACTGGCAATGGACCGATTGCTGTCGATCTCGACGCGCCAGCGCGCGAGAATGGAGATCCAGCCGACGACGTCGATCTCTCTGCCATCGAACGGATCGACATAGTTAAAGGCATCGACCGCTTGGACGAAGCGGTGGCGGGCTTCCTGGAGGTCGACGGACAGGCCGGTGGCCGCGTCATGAACGTGGCGCTCGCTCGCCGCGGCGAGCAGCGCAAGCTCATCATCCGGTGCGGCAATGATGCGCTCGGCGCGCGCGATGAGCGACCAGGCATCATAATCTCCCACCAGATGGTGGGCGCCGATCGGGCCTGCCGCCCGCTGCCGCGGTTTTCCAGCAGGGAAGGAGAGCAACATGCCGCGCGCCTGCTCATGCCGCACGATCTCCGACAGGAGAGGGTCGCGAAGTTCCGGCGGGACGCGCACGAGCACGGCGACGCGCGGAAGCACGGGAGGTTTGGCCCAGAAAGCACCCCCGACCTGAGCTTGCTCCACTGCTTGGCAGATCGCCAGGATGTCGCGGGCGGAGCGGACTGGGGCAGCACCGTGCCGGCGCCGGCGCGGTCCGCCGAGCGGCCTGGCGCCAGGAAACGGCGGCGCACGAAGGATCGCCTGTGCCGGTTCAATCTCTGAAGCGCTTGACCTCGACATGCCCACCTGGAGTCGTGAGCACCGTGCTCGCCGCCGTTATTGCGCACTTGGCGGGATCCACGGCTCGTCGTTTTACTAGGCCGCGCGAAAAATCTCGAGCGCTAGCGCATGCGCCAGCCAGTAGCGCGGCCATGGCTTTCACTGCATCCGTTGCCGCCAAACTTTCACTGCATCCGTTGCCGCCAAAAATGTCGCAGCGCCGCCCGTAAAAACACCAGCCGAGCCATGGGATACATCGGCTACGTAAGGTCGGGCCGGGCGACAATGATGGCGACGTCAGTCGACATGCTGCCCGCCGACCGCTCTACAGTTCAGCGCCAAATTGATCGACGGGAAGACATGGCCGATACCTCCACAACGTCACAGACTGCCCAAGACGACACGGCCCATATGCTGGTGCCGTTGACGGCGGAGTTGCACGGCCGATGGCGCATCGCAAAGGGCGACTTTGGCCATGCCAGCGATACGCCCTTCGTTCCGGTTCTTCTGGCCGAGTTCGCCGCCGTTGCGCGAACCTATCCCATCGTGTTCTCGGCGACCGATCCGTCGCCCATGGCGCTGCTGGGCCTGGAGCGCGCCAATCTCTTCGTGAGCAACGGCGCCTGGGATGCGGAGCAGGTCGCGACCGGTGGCCCCGCCGCACGGCCGAGCGAGGCTTATGTCCCGGCGTATATCCGCCGCCATCCCTTTGCCCTGCTGCGCACACCGGACGACCGGCACGTGCTGGCGATCGATCCCGCAAGCGCGTTGCTGCGCGTGGACGGGGAGGAGGGCGAACCAATGTTTGTCGAGGGCAGCCCGAGCCCCACGACCCAATCGGCCCTCGCTTTTTGCGAGGCGTTCCGGCTGCAGGCCGACAGCACCATCGAATTCGTCAAGGCGCTGGAGGCGCGCGAGCTCCTGGTCGAGCGCCAGGCGCAGCTGGTGCTGAACAACGGACGCAATCTGGGGCTCACCGGCTTGCGGGTCGTCGACGAGCGCAGGTTCGTGAAGCTCGACGGACCGACCATCGTCGAGTGGCACGCAAAGGGCTGGCTTGCCCCCATTCATTTCCATCTGGCGTCGCTGGATCGTTTTGGCGCGCTCGCCCGGCGCCAGGCGTTTCGGGATGAGACCGAGACTTCCGGCGCCGACGCGACACGGCCTGGGGCCGGTGCTCCACTTGCGCACATCGAGCCGGTTGCTTGACGCGGGCTATCCGCGTGCATCGTTTCGTTACCATCGTTACCGCGGTATGCAGGCAAGCTTCCCCGTCCGTCGCACCGTATGCGGGTCGCGTCTCGACGTTGGTGGGCTAAGCGACTGCCAGCTTTGCCGCTTTCCATGCCGTGTGCATGCGGCGTCGCGCGAGAGTGACCTGCAGGGTTGCAGCAAGCCGTCCCCGCGCAGCTTCCGGGTGAGCTGTAATGGCACTCGACGCCCACGTGCGGCGCCAGCCGATTCCGCGGCGTGACGCAGATGCCGCAAAAAACCGCATCGGTACGGCGCAGGATGTTCTATGGATTGCGCGCCGCGCATCGCCGCGGGGCGCTGTCACGGGGGAGATCATGCAACAACGGATCGGCCTCCTTGGCGCTGCTGCGCTGCTGGTGCCTGCTGTCGCTGCTGCTGCGCCACCGGGCGGGGTTCGCGTAAGTTTGCCATTGCAGCCGTTGGCGCAAAGCCTGCAGGCCATCGCGCAACGGTTCGGCATCGAGCTCCTCTTCTCGCCAGACATGCTCGCCGGCCGTACCGCACCCGCGGTTTCCGGACGCTTCGACGCGGCGCGCGCCTTGAACCTCGTGCTGGCGGGTTCCGGCCTGACGTTCCGCCGGACGGCCGAAGGAAGCTACGTCGTGGTGAAAACTGCGATCGCGGCGGAGGCCGCGCCGGAAGCAATTCCCGAAATCCTGGTCATTGGGCGCCGAACCCAGAACGCGGATATCCGTCGCACGGACAATGACGTCAGACCGTATCAAGTCGTCACCAGGCAGCAGATCGCGGCATCGCATGTCGCCACCGTCGAGGAGCTCGCCGCCAAACGGCTGCCGGCCAATGCGCAAGGGGCGACGCTGTCACAGCAAGGGGCGGCGGCATATGGCGAGACGGCGTCGTCGATCAATCTTTTTGGGCTTGGCACGGCGCAGACACTCATCCTGGTCGACGGGCGACGCCTGCCGCAGATGGCGAATGAGATTGTCGGCTTCCTGCAATCCGACGTGAACGCGATCTCGCCCGAGGCGATCGACCGGGTCGAGGCAATCACCGCGACGGCGGGCGGGATCTACGGTCCAGGTGCCAATGCCGGCGTCGTCAATCTGGTGTTGCGGCGCGACTATCGCGGCGCCAGCATCGCGGTAACCAACGGTGTTACCGCGCGCGGCGATGCGCCTTACCGGAGGGTCGATGCCCGGCTGGGGTTCACGCCGGACCATGGCCGGACCGAGGTCATGCTCGGCCTGTCGGCATCCGACTTTGCCGGCCTTGCGGCAGGCGAGCGGGATTATCTGGCGCGCGCCAATGCACGCACCTTCGCCAACGACCCATCCTATATCGCGTCATACGCTGTCCCAGCATCGTCCTCGCTCAACGTCGTATCGCAGGACGGCAGGCCGCTGACGTTCAAGCCGAGCTATGGCGGCGCGGCGCTGGGATCGCCGTACAGCTATGCCGCACCGGCCGATGGCCGTTCCGCATCGGCCCTGGCGCAGGAACTGACCAAGCATGCGGGTATGCTGGATACGACGCCCAGCGCCAACGCCGGCGGGGGCGGGGCTTCGTTGCTGTCGGGGCGGCGTACCCGTTCGATCATCGCGAGTGTGCGTCACCGATCCGGTCCGATCGAGCTGTTCGCCGATTTCCTGCGCTTGACGAACAAGGGTCATGCGGTGGTGTCATACGCGAATGTCGGCACCATTCTTGCCGCCGACGATCCCGGCAATCCCTTCACCCAGGCCGTCACGGTCTATTCGGCCGACCCGGACCTGCGGCACGATTACGACTTTCGCGACGATGTGACGCGATCGACCGGCGGTGTGATCCTGGACCTTCCCCGGCGCTGGCGCGCGAGCGCGGATTACAGCTTCGGGTCGGCGCGGCGCAGCCTCGATGGGCGGGGCCGATATTTCACGTTGCCCGGGCTGATCAGCTATTTCTCGCAGCGCGACGCTAGCGGCAAACCGCGCAACCCGCTTGGCGATTACTCGGCCTATACCGGCTCCTTTGATGGCCTGTTCGGCCCGGACAGCCGAACGTTCGAGCAGACCAACCGCTTTTCCGACGCCACGTTACGGGTCGCGGGACCCTTGGTCCGGCTGGAAGGTGGCGATCTCACCGCGACCCTACTTGCCGAGCAGCGGGCCGAGCATGTCGCGGGCGGGATCGCGACCCAATCCTCGGCCCTGCTCGCCGATATCGGCCCGACGCCGTTGCCCGAATTTTCGCAAGGCACGCAGTCCTTCTACGGGGAATTGCGTGCTCCTCTCTTTAGCGAGCATTCCGACCGGCGTTTCTTGCGCGGTCTCGAGCTGCAGCTGGCGGTGCGGCATGATCGTTCCAATACGCGCGCGCCGCTCGATACGGTGGCCGGCGCGGGGACACGGACCGTGCGTGTTGCGGGCACCGTCTACACCGCCGGCTTGAAGGTATCGCCCGTCGCTGGCGTCATGCTCCGCGGCAGCGTTTCGACCGGCGAACAGCCACTCACCGTGCTGGGCTTGTCGCGGCGCGTAACCTCCAGCCTGTCGCTATTGCCCGATCCCAAAAGGGGCAATCAGCGCTCGTTATATTCTTTCGACCAGATATTGGGCGGGCCGCTGCACCCGGTACCGGAGCGTGCGCGGAGCATCTCGGCCGGAATCGTCGTGCAGCCCGCCCTAATGGGGCGCTTGCGCCTCTCGCTCGACTATATCCACATCACCAACGAGCGCGAGAGCGTGAACAGCCTTGCTGGCAATAGCGATTTTTTCATCGCCAACGAGGAGTTGTACCCCGATCGGGTGATCCGCCTTCCTCTCACGCCAGCGGATATCGCGCTCGGCTACACCGGTGGCCGCATTGCCGTGGTAGATACGGGAAGCCTTCAGACCGGCTCGACGACGATCGACACGCTGAATGGACGCCTCGACCTCAACATTCCGACGGCGCGGGCGGGCGCGGTCGACCTGTCCGCCGCGGCAACCTGGCAACCGTATTTCAAGCAAGTGATCGGCTTCGGAATGCCCGATCGCGATTATCGCAACGCCATCGATGGCGCACTCGCCATCCGCGGCAATGCCGGTGCGCGCTGGAGCAAGGGCCCATGGTCGTTGTCCGTAGACGGGCAATTTACCGGAAGCTACCGGATCACCAGCGCGCTCGAATATCTTCGCGATCTCTTCGACGAGGACGTTCGCTTGCAGGGGGGCGATCGTGTGCCGGCGCAAGCTTCAGTCGATATGGGCGTCGAGTATCGGATGGTACTGCCGGGCCAAGGGCTGATGGGCCGCGCACGCACGCTGGACATCCGGTTCGGCATCCAAGACGTTCTCGACCAACGTCCTGCCACCGTCGTGAACGCGCCGGGCGACTATAGCAGCTATGCCGATCCGCGACGGCGACGCTTCGAGTTGACGATTGGCGCGGGCTTTTGATGCGTCGTGTGGATTTCCCCGCAGCATGCGTCCTGCCTATCGATGAGAACGCATGACAGTCGCTGCGCCGGGCCATTGCGCTCCATGGCCGGATCGCCGAGGCTGGCGTTTGGCGGTCCGATCGCGCACATGCCGATCGTGGACTCATCCCCCTTCGACTCAGATGACGATCACGCGCGCGGCGTAGCGCTCGAAGCATTGCGCGCGCCGCTGACCGGATATTTCCGGCGCAGGGTGCGGCAGCAGGATGATGTGCCGGATCTGGTGCAAGAGGTATTTGCGCGCCTGTCGACGCGCGGCGCAACCGACGATATCGACCATTTGCGGGGGTACCTGTTCCAGGTCGCCGCCAGCGTGCTGGCCGACCGCCAGCGCCGGCGCACCGTTCGGCATGAAGACGCGCATGTCGAGTTCGACCCCGAAAGCATGGGTGAGCCCCAAATCGGCTCAGACCGCATTCTGGCCGGACGGGAGGCGCTGAAAGCGGCACTAACGGCGCTGCAGGCGTTGCCCGAACGCACGCGCACGATCTTCGTGCTGCGCCGTCTGGAGGGCATGCGGTACATCGACATCGGCAAGCGTCTCGGCTTGTCGGTCAGCGCGGTGGAGAAGCACATGGTCCGCGCCGTTGCGCATTTGGCAGCGCTAAGGGACATGCCATGACGATTGCCGTCACCAAGGCGCGTCTCGCGACGCTCACGCCCGCCGAGGGGGCCGCTTTATGGATGGTCCAGCAGGATCAGGGAGCGCCCGTCGAAGCAGGCCTGTTCGAGGATTGGCTCGCGCAAAGCGAGGCGAACCGCGCCGCCTGGGCCGCCGTCGACGCCGCCTGGGATCTGTTCGACGATGCCGACGATCCGGCATTCGCTGCGCTACGCGAGGCGGCGCTGGCAGACGTCGCGCCACCCGGTAGGAGCCGCTTACCCGGAGGGTGGCGGTCGGTCGCCGCGGCCGTCGCGCTGATCGTGGCGGTCGCTGGCGGCGTGCACCTGAGCCAACCTCCGTCCGACAGCGACCAGATCGCTGCCGCGACTGGACCGTCATCGACCGAGCGAACCTATGCTTCGCCACGCGGCGCGATCCGCGACGTCGTACTGGCCGACGGCACGCACATGACGCTCGGATCGGAGGCGCGTGCCCGGGTCGATCTTTCCGGCCGCCGGCGCCAGGTGGCGCTCGATCGGGGCGATGCCGTCTTCGCCGTCGTTCACGACGCTGCGCGGCCGTTCGCCGTTACGGCCGGGGACAGGACGATCGTGGATGTGGGCACCCGCTTCAAGGTCGCGATCCAACAGGACGCTTTGACGGTGTCGCTGTACGAGGGCAGCGTTCGCATCGACGATCGGGCCGGCCACGCGACTACTCTCAGCCCGGGCCAGCAACTGGTCGCCCGGGCCGGTAGGCGCGACACGATCATGCTCATCGCCGCCGGCGACGGCGCGGGAGGCGATCTGGCCCAGTTCGACGATGTCACGTTGGCCGCCGCGGCGGAGACGATCAATGCGGGCAGCACCGTGAAGCTCGTGATCACGGACCCGGCCGTGGGCAGGCTACGCGTGTCGGGTCAATTTCGCCTTCGCGATCCACAACGGTTTGCGCGGACGGTGTCCGAATTACTGTCGCTGCGCGTCGTCAGGGCGACGCCGACGCGGCTCGAATTGCGCAAACGGCGCTAGCCTTCGCCTGGCCGTACGCCGCGCCACTGCCAACCCCTTACGACGCTTTGGAAACGGTGCGGTCGGCCGCTAACGGCGACGCGTGCCGATAGAGCGGCCTTTCAACTTCATCGAACGTCGGCGCCGATTTAATCCGGCTATTTGCGCATGTGGAAATTCTTAAAGTCAACGTCATCGCTACCGACGCCTTGAAGGAGACCCACTGTGCCGATCACCGCAACCCCGACCCCTGGAAAGTCCCTCATCTCGCCGAGCGACCACACGCTGATCCTGATCGACTTCCAGTCGCAAATGGCCTTCGCCACCAAATCGATCTCGGCCGAACTGCTGCGCAATAACGCCGCGCTTGTCAGCCGCGCCGCCCACTCGTTCGGCGTGTCGACGATCCTGACCACCGTTGCCGAGAAAAGCTTTTCGGGCCCGATGTTCGACGAGATCGTCGAGGCGTTCGATCACCAGCCGATGCTGGACCGCACGTCGATGAACACGTGGGAAGACGCCGCGGTGATCGAGGAGGTCAACCGCATCGGCAAGGAGCGGATCGTGTTTGCCGGTCTGTGGACCAGCGTCTGCATCGTCGGCCCGGTGGCGTCCGCGATCGACCAGGGGTTCGACTGCTATTTCATCGCCGATGCCTGCGGCGACGTTTCGATCGAAGCGCACGAGCGTGCGGTGCAGCGGATGATCCAGCTCGGCGCCAAGCCGATGACGTCGCTGCAATATCTGCTCGAGCTGCAGCGCGACTGGGCGCGCACCGAAACCTACGAATCGACCACCGGAATTGCGAAGAAATGGGGCGGCGCCTACGGGCTTGGCGTGACCTACGCCAAGACGATGTTCGGCGCGTCCGAGGCCCATGGCTGAACCAGCCCACACGACAGGGGGACCATCATGCCAGATCTGACCATCGAATTATCCCGTCGGGCCGTCATGCTCGCCTCAGCCGGTGCGGCTGCGACGACGCTGCTGCCCGCCATGACCTTCGCCCAAGCCAACCATCACAAACCCAACGGAGTTACCAACATGAGCAGCGGATTCGTCAAGACCAAGGACGGCACGGACATCTTCTTCAAGGATTGGGGCCCCAAGGATGCCCAGCCGATCGTGTTCCATCACGGCTGGCCGCTGTCGTCGGACGACTGGGACGCGCAGATGCTGTTCTTCCTGAACAAGGGCTACCGCGTCGTGGCGCACGATCGCCGCGGTCATGGTCGTTCGGCGCAGGTCGATACCGGGCACGACATGGACCATTATGCATCGGACGCCTCGGCCGTCGCCGAGCATCTTAACCTGAAGAACGCCGTGCATATCGGCCATTCGACCGGCGGTGGCGAAGTGGCGCGCTATGTCGCCAAGTTCGGCCAGCCGCAGGGCCGCGTCGCCAAAGCCGTATTGGTCAGTTCGGTGCCGCCGATCATGCTCAAGACCGAGCGCTATCCCGGCGGCCTGCCGATGTCGGTGTTCGACGGCTTCCGCAGTGCGCTTGCCGCCAATCGCGCGCAATTCTTCCGCGATGTCGCCGCCGGCCCGTTCTATGGCTTCAACCGCCCCGGCGCGACGGTGATGGTGCCGGTGATCGACAATTGGTGGCGGCAGGGCATGACCGGCAGCGCGCTGGCGCATTATGCCGGGATCAAGGCGTTCTCCGAAACCGATCAGACCGACGATCTGAAGGCGATCAAGGTGCCGACGCTGGTGATGCAGGGCGATGACGATCAGGTCGTGCCGTACAAGA
Source organism: Parasphingomonas puruogangriensis (assembly GCF_036663635.1). Taxonomy (NCBI): domain Bacteria; kingdom Pseudomonadati; phylum Pseudomonadota; class Alphaproteobacteria; order Sphingomonadales; family Sphingomonadaceae; genus Parasphingomonas; species Parasphingomonas puruogangriensis. The sequence continues at coordinate 295,902 of NZ_JAXOJI010000001.1, forward strand.
ATGCTGTGGAACTGCAGGCCACGTTGCTGCCGAACGCCACCAAGAAGGTCTATAAGGGCTATTCGCACGGCATGCTGACCGTGAACGCGGATGTCCTCAACGCCGATCTGCTCGCCTTCATCCGCGGCTGATCCCGAAGCCTGGCGCACGAGGAGGTTGTCGCGATGAAACCCTATCTGATCGCACTCGCCGCCGGCCTGCTGGTCGGCGGCATCTACAGCCTCCTCGGCGTCAAATCGCCGGCGCCACCGGCGATCGCGTTGATCGGCCTGCTCGGTATCCTGCTGGGTGAGCAGATCGTGCCGATCGCGCGGCGGATATGGGCCGGCGAACCGGTCGCCGCCTCCGTCGCGCGCACCTGCGCCGCGCCGGTGCTGGGGCGGTTGCCCGGCGATCGGTCGGCCACCGCGTCGCGGCGAGACACGGCATGACCCCAACCCGGCGCGACACGCTAGCCGGCGCGGCCGCGGCAGCCGCGACGTCTTTGTTTGCCCGTCCCCTGTCCGCCGCCACAAGGAAACCGATCATGACCGACCTGATCCTCGTCAATGCGAAGGTGACCACGCTCGATCGCGAAAACCCGCAAGCGCAGGCGATCGCCATCCGCGACGGCAAGTTCCTCGCCGTCGGCAGCGAACAGGAGGTTCGCGCTGCCGCGCCCCAGGCGCAGGTGATCGATGCGAAGGGCCGCCGCATCATCCCCGGCCTGATCGACAGCCACATGCATGTCATCCGCGGCGGGCTGAACTACAATATGGAATTGCGCTGGGACGGGGTGCCGAGCCTGGCCGATGCGATGGCAATGCTAAAGCGTCAGGTCGACAAGACGCCCGCGCCGCAATGGGTGCGCGTCGTCGGCGGGTTCACCGAACATCAGTTCGCCGAGAAGCGCCTGCCGACGATCGCCGAGCTGAACGCGGTCGCGCCGGACACGCCGGTGTTCATCCTGCACCTCTATGATCGCGCTTTGCTCAATGCCGCCGCGCTGCGCGTGGTGGGCTATACCAAGGACACGCCCAACCCGCCCGGCGGCGAGATCGTCCGCGACGCGGCGGGCAACCCGACCGGGCTGCTGCTCGCCCAGCCGAACGCGACGATCCTGTATTCGACGCTGGCCAAGGGGCCGAAGCTGCCGCCCGACTATCAGCTCAACTCGACGCGCCATTTCATGCGCGAGATGAATTCGCTCGGGGTTACCGGGGTGATCGACGCGGGCGGCGGGTTCCAGAATTATCCCGACGATTACGAGATCATCGAGAAGCTGCACGCCGATGGTCAGCTCACGCTGCGCATCAGCTACAATCTGTTCACGCAGAAGCCCAAGGAGGAGCTGGCCGACTTTCAGGGCTGGGTCCGCCAAGTCACGCCGGGGCAGGGCGACGATACCTATCGCCACAATGGCGCGGGCGAGATGCTGGTCTATTCCGCCGCCGATTTCGAGGATTTCCGGGTCGAGCGGCCGGACATGCCGGCTAGCATGGAGGGTGACCTCGAGCCGGTCATCCGCCTGCTTGCCGAGCATAAATGGCCGTGGCGGCTGCACGCGACCTACGACCAGACGATCGGCCGCGCGCTCGACGTGTACGAGAAGGTCGCGCGCGATATTCCGTTCGATGGGATCAACTGGTTCTTCGATCATGCCGAGACGATCAGCGACCGCAACATCGATCGCATCGCCGCGCTCGGCGGCGGGATCGCGGTGCAGCACCGCATGGCCTATCAGGGCGAGTATTTCGTCGAGCGCTACGGCGCCAAGGCGGCCGAACGCACGCCGCCGATCGCCAAGATGCTGGCTGCGGGGCTGCACGTCGGCGCCGGCACGGACGCGACGCGGGTGGCGAGCTATAATCCCTGGGTGTCGCTCAACTGGCTGGTGACCGGCCGGACGGTCGGCGGCCTGGGCCTGTACCCTGGCACCAATCGGGTCAGCCGGGAGAAGGCGCTGGCGATGTGGACGCACGAGAATACGTGGTTCTCCAGCGAGGTGGGCAAGAAGGGGCAGATCAAGGCGGGTCAGCTGGCCGATCTGGCGCTGCTGTCGGCCGACTATTTCACCGTGCCGGAGAGCGACATCCCGCACCTTCGCGCGGTCCTGACGATCCTGGGCGGCCAAGTGGTGTTCGGCGAAGGCGACTATGCTCCGCTCGCCCCGGCGCTGCCGCGACCGATGCCCGACTGGTCGCCGGTGGCGACCTTTGGCGGCTATCATCGCACGCCCGAGGCTTCGGCCAAGCTGGCGAGCGCGTGCGGCTGCGCCAGCGGCTGTTCGGTCCATGGCCATGACCATGCTGCGGCGCTGGGGCGCGCGGTGCCGGTCGCCGATGTCCAGAGCTTCTGGGGGTCGTTTGGGTGCGGCTGCTGGGCCGTCTGATCACACTTTCGAGGAGACGTTCGATGAAGCGCTTTGCCCTTCTTGCTGCCCTTGCCCTGATTGGAACGGCACCCGCCCTTGCTGCCCCGAATGCACCGGCGGTGGCCGCGGCGACCGATTATGCCGTCGGGCCGCAATACGACACCACGCATGTCTATGTCGCACCGGAGGATTTCGACCGCTTCGTCGCCAGCCTGACCGCGACGTTCGGCGGCACCAGCAGCAAGAAGGGCGCGTTCCAGGTCACGCCGACGACCAGCAAGACCTTCTCGCAGCTCGTGCTGACCCCGGCCGGATCGGTGTCGGTGTTCGGCTTCACCACCCCGGTGCCGGTCCCGTTCGGCACCGAACGCAACGGCTATCTCGTCACCGACATCGATGCCGCGGTGGCGTCTGCGGTGAAGCATGGCGCGACGCGGTTGATCACCACCTTCCCGGACCCGATCGGCCGCGATGCGGTGGTGCAATGGCCGGGCGGCGTCGGCATGCAGATCTACTGGCACACGACCGAGCCGAACTATCCTGCGCTGGACACCGTGCCCGAGAACCGCGTCTATCTGACCGCCGATGCCGCCGACGCCTTCGTGAAAAGCTGGACCGGCTTCGCGCATGGCCGGGTCGTCTCCGACGACAAGACGGCGGATGGCAACGACATCGGCCAGCCGGGCAAGAGCTATCGCCGTATCAAGGTGTCGTCCGGATACGGCAAGATGACCGTCATGGTATCCGACAATCAGATACCATGGCCCTATGGCCGCGACGTGACCGGTTATGAGGTCGCGAGCCTTCAGGACACGCTGGCCAAAGGCCGTGCGGCCGGTGTCGAAACGCTGGTCGCGCCGCATACCGAACGCGATCGCCAGTCCGCCATCGTGCGCTTCCCCGGCGGCTATATTGCCGAAATCCACTCGGCGATCACGCAATGAACGCCGTCACGGCCCGTGACCCGCGCTTCGTCGATGCGGTCCTCGATTGGCGCTGGACCGGGTTCCTGGCGCGACTTGCGCTGGTCGGTGCCTATCTGCTCGGCGGGATCGTCAAGGCCAGCGACTGGCATGCCGCCATCGCCGAACAGGCGCATTTCGGCATGCAGCCGGCCGCGCTGTGGGCCGCCTTGACGATCGCCGTCGAGATTGTCGGGCCGCTGCTGATCTTGTCGGGACGGTTGGTGTGGCTCGGTGCCGGCATGCTCGGCGTGTTCACGTTGTGCGCCGCGATCACCGCCAACGCCTTCTGGGCGATGCCGGCGGGGCAGGCGCGCTTCATGGCCACCAATGCCTTTTTCGAGCATCTCGGCCTGATCGGCGGTTTCGTCCTTGCTGCCTTGGTGGCGGAGGCCGAGCAGCGCCGGAAGGTCGGGGGACGTGCATAGGCTGGCGCTTCTCGCGATCTGCGCCGCTGCGCCGGCTGCGGCACAGACGATTCCCGGGGCAACACCGGCCACTGGCACCGAGGCCTGGCAGGCCCCGACGCTCAGTATCACGCGCTATGACGAGCATTGGGCGCAACTCGCCGACGCCGCCGAACGGCGCGATCATTGGACCGGCCGGTTCAAATATATTGTGCTCGACGCGGACGCCTATCTCACCACCGGTATCGAGCTTCGCGCGCGCAACGAGCGCTATCGCCACAACCAATGGTTGGGCGGCGCGGCCGCCGACGACAGCTATCTGTGGCTTCGAGCGATGCCCTATGCCGATCTGCATATCGGCAGCGGCAACGTCGGGGTGCGCGGCTTCGTGCAGCCGATCGCCGCTTATGCCGTCGGCGTAGCCCCGTCGGCGAGCCCGATCGACCAGACGCGGGTCGATCTCCTGCAGGGCTTTGTCGACATACGGCTGGGCGCGGAGACGGGCAGTACCGCGGCGCCCGGGGTGACGGTTCGCGCCGGGCGGCAGATGCTGTCATTGGGCACGGAGCGGCTGGTCGGCACACGCTACGGGCCCAACGTACCGCTCGCCTTCGATGGCGTTCGTGGCCTGATTTCACTCGCTGGCGCGACGATCAGCCTATTGGCGGTGCGGCCGGTGCAGCCCGGCACGGGGAGCTTCGACGACACCCGCTCGCGCGCCAAGTCGCTATGGGGCGCCTATCTGACGGTGCCGGCGATCGGGGCGCGTTCCGGCATTGATCTCTTCTATCTGGGCTATCGTAATGCGGCCGCTGTGTTCGGCGGTCGGACGGGCAGCGAACGCCGCGACAGTATCGGCGCGCGCCTGTTCGGTGCGGCAGGCGGCTGGCATTGGAATGTCGAAGGTGTTGCGCAGCGTGGTGATTTTGCCGGACAGCGTATCCGCGCCTGGACGCTGGGTTCCGAGCTCGGCCGTTCCTTCGCCGAAGCGCCGCTGGCGCCCGATACGGTCCTACGCATCAACGTTGTTAGCGGCGACAAGAGGCGCGACGACGGTCGGCTCGGCACCTTCAACGCGCTCTTCCCGAAAGGCAAATATTTCGGTGAGCTATCCCCTGTCGGGCCGACCAACATCGTCAGCGTCAATCCGCACATAGCGGCTCGGCTCGGCCCGGCGCTGTCCGCGAGCGTCGCCGGCATGGCCTATTGGCGCTATTCGCGCGGCGACGGCGTATACGACATTCCCGGCACGCTGATCCGCGCGCCCGGCACGTCGACGGCCCGCTTCATCGGCAAGGAAGCCGAGGCGACGCTCGCCTGGCAGGCCACGCCCGAACTCGAACTCTCCACCTCGCTCTCCGCTTTCGAACCCGGTGCCTTCATTCGCCAGACCGGTTCTGCGAAGACGATCACGATGCTGGGGATCGAGAGCAATTTTCGTTTCTGAACAAGGACATCGCCATGAGCAAAGCTCCCCCGCCATTCGACCCGCGCGTGCCGCTGATGCTGACGCTGTCGGTGGCGACGGGCCTGGTGGATGCGATCAGCGTGCTTGGGCTGGGCAAGGTGTTTACCGCCAACATGACGGGCAATATCGTGTTTCTCGGCTTCGCGGCGGCCGGAACGCCGAATTTTCACGCGCTTTCATATGTCGTCGCGATCGCCGCCTTCCTGCTCGGCGCGCTCGTCGCCGGGAGAACGGGCAAGGCGCATGCGACCAAGCCGTTGCGCCGCTGGCTGATGATCGCCGCGTTGCTCGAGGCGGGGCTGCTGTGGAGCGCCGCCGCCGTGGCGATCGGGTTCGACGTCGCGACCCAGACCCCCGATATCAGGCTTTATGCCATCATTGCGCTCACTGCGGTGTCGATGGGTTTTCGCAATGCCACGATCCGTCAGCTCAAGATCCCTGATCTGACGACCACCGTGCTGACGCTGACGCTGACCGGGCTTGCGGCAGATTCCAGCCTGGCTGGAGGCGGCAATCCAAACGTCGCGCGCAGGATCGCTGCCGTCGTGGCGATCTTCGTCGGCGCGGCGATCGGCGCGGTGCTGGTGTCACGATGGGGACTGCCGACCGCGTTGACGCTGGCCGGCGCGCTGGTGCTCGCGGGGACGATCGCCTGCGCGCTTCATCCCGCCGCCGCCGAGCCCGTGGCAGGCTGAGCGGCTTGGAGATCGTTATTTGGACAATACCCGCTCGACCCGGCGATCGGGAACGAACCACATCACTGCCACGGCGACATAGATGGCCAGGCCGAGGTCAGGCCAAATGAACGACGCCGCAATGCCGGCGGCATACAGCGCGAGCGACAGCATGCCTTTGCGGTCATGGCCGATCGCCTCGGCCAGCTGCGATTCCGGCCCGTCATGGCGGGCCAGCATGGTCGCCAGCAATTGGTATGCGGCAGCGGTCATCAGCAGGATGATGCCATAGCTCGCCACCGGGGCGACCGCATCGCCGCTCTCGCCGATCCAGCTCGTGACGAAGGGTATGAGCGACATCCAGAACAGGAGATGCAGGTTTGCCCACATGATCGCGCCGGTGACGCCGCGCGCCGCCTGGAACAGGTGATGATGATTGTTCCAGTAGATGCCGACATAGGTAAAGCTCAGGACATAGCTCAACAGCACCGGCACGGTGGGCAAGAGGTCGGCGAATGCCGTCCCGTGCGGCACCTTCAGCTCGAGTACCATGATCGTGATGATGATCGCGATCACACCATCGCTGAACGCTTCGATCCGTCCTTTGCCGATGACCTGCCTGCTCATGCCCACGCCCTTATGCTCGACCAGCCGATCGCGGCCATATCGCATGGGAATACGGTGCGGTCGCGCCGGAAGTCACGAATGGCGCGCGGCGTGTGTTGGGCCGGCGCCAGCGGATCAGCCGCCGGGCCGCAGCCCGGCGGCAGGTTGGTCAGGCAGCGTCGACCAGCACGATCTCGCTGTCCTCAAGGGCGGTGATCTTCACCGTATCGACATCGCTGATCGCGACGCCGTCGCGGGCGTTGGCGCGCTGGCCGTCGATCTCGATCGCGCCGATAGCCGGCACCAGATAGCCGCGGCGATCCTTGCCGAGCGGATATTCGGCCGTCTCGCCGGCCTTGAGCGAGGCACCGACAACCCGAGCGTCGGTACGGATTGGCAGCGCGTCGTCATCATTGGCGAAGCCCGAGGCCAACGTCACGAAACGACCGGACCGCTCACCCTTGGGAAACGGACGGGCGCCCCAGCTCGGCTTCTCGCCGGTGCGGGTCGGCTGGATCCAGATCTGGAAGATCTTCGTCGTGACGTCTTCCTTGTTATACTCGGCATGCGTGATGCCGGTACCGGCCGACATCACCTGCACGTCGCCCGCCTCGGTGCGCCCGAGGTTGCCGAGATTGTCCTGATGCGTGATCGCGCCTTCGCGAACATAGGTGATGATCTCCATGTCGCGATGCGGATGCGGCGGAAATCCGGACTGCGGCGCGATCGTGTCGTCGTTCCACACACGCAGATTGCCCCAGCTTTCGCGCTTGGGATCATGCTAATTGGCGAATGAGAAATGGTGCTTGGCATCGAGCCAGCCGTGGTTGGCGCCGCCAAGCGATGCGAAGGGTCGAACGTCGATCATGTCATGTCTCCTGGTCGGTACATCGAGAACGGTGGTTGCCGGTGGGCATTCGTCGCTGCTCCGTTGCGATGGAGATAAGCGGTCTCGACATGATCGATCAGTGCGATAAAGTGCGGGTTAACGTTCTATGGAGTTGAAATGGCCAACCCCGGCACGCCTACTTTCGATCAGCTGCGCGTATTCCTTGCCGTCGTCGAAACCGGCAGTTTCGCGGCCGCCGGCCGCCGCCTGAACCGTGCGGTGTCGGTGGTCAGCTACGGCATCGGCAATCTAGAGGAACAGCTCGGCCTAACGCTGTTCGACCGCGAGGGGACGCGCAAACCGCAATTGACCGTGGCGGGGCGCGCGGTGCTGTCCGAGGTGCGGGGCATTGCGCACGGCGTCGACGAGCTCCGCGCCAAGGTGAAGGGGCTGCTCGAGGGCGTGGAGGGCGAGGTCAATCTGGCCGTCGACGTGATGCTGCCCACCGCACGACTGGGTATCGTCCTGCGGGAATTCGCCGTTGCCTATCCTACCGTGACGCTGCGGCTGCACGTCGAAGCGCTGGGTGCGATCACCGCGTTGGTCCTCGAGGGCAAGGCGGTCATCGGTATTTCAGGGCCGCTGGCCGCCGGCGTCGAGGGCGTCGATTGCAACTCGGTCGGATCGGTGGCGATGGTCCCGGTGGCCGCCCCCGATCACGAACTGGCGCGCATGGAGCGCATCCCGCCGGGCGCCGGCCGGAACTATACCCAGCTCGTGCTGACCGACCGGTCGCCGCTGACCGAAGGACGGGACTTCTCGGTGATGAGTTCGCGCACTTGGCGCCTCGCCGATCTCGGCGCCAAGCATGCGTTGCTGCGCGAAGGGATCGGATGGGGCAACATGCCGCTGCCGCTGATCCAGCCCGACCTGATCGCGGGAACGTTGAAGCGTTTATCGATGCCGGATCATCCCGGCGGGATCTATCGCTTCGCCGGCGTATGGCGGCGCGATACGCCCCCCGGCCCGGCGGCCTCCTGGCTGCTGGATCGCTTCGTCCAGCTCGGCCGCGACGACGGCGAAGAGTCGGGGCTTTCCGATATCTGAGTATGAGAGACCGCGCCTCGCGACGCTACTTCGACCATCGATCGGTGGCTCGATCGGCTTGTTCGGACGCGGTCTTGGAAGCCAGATGAACAAGCGTGGGAAGTTTGGAAGCTGCACATTACCCGCCCGTGTCTGGGGACGACTATCTGCCGCGGCTGATCACCCTGATCCACTATCGTTCGTCGACATCAAGGCCTTCACGACACCCTTTGCCGTGGACACTTTCCCGGATTTCCTGGCCGAAGTGACGCCCTTGGTCACGGTCGGCAAGATCACCTTCGGCGAGGAATTCGTCGATGGTTTCGAACGGCTGCCCGCGACACCCCTGACGCTGTCCGACCCGACGCTGCCGCAGAATTGGAATGGTGCCGGTTGCAGGAATCGAACCCGCGACATCCAGTTTACAAAACTGGCGCTCTACCAACTGAGCTAAACCGGCATCACTCGCCTCCGCCCCATGGGCGGATGGCGCGACTATCGAGCGGGCGGGGCGCCAGTCAAGGCAAATCCGGCCGGAGCCGCCTTGCTGGCATTGCGGGCTTGATCCGCGCGCCATGGGCCATACAAGCGCGCAAGGCGGCCGAGCCAGGTCGCTCCCCGGAGACGATGATGCGCTTGCCCGACCTTTCCGTGCCCCGCATCGCCCTTGCCGGCAGCGCGGATCTGTTCCCCGTGCGGCGGATCTATTGCGTGGGGCAAAACTACGCCGATCATGCGCGCGAGATGGGCTCGGATCCCGATCGGCAGGAGCCGTTCTTCTTTGCCAAGCCGGCCGACGCGGTGGTGGCGAGTGGCGCCACGCTGACCTTTCCGACCTGCACGGAGGATCTCCACCATGAGGTCGAACTGGTCGTCGCGCTTGGCGCCGGCGGCAACGATATCGCTGTTGCGGATGCCCAGGCGCCGATCTTCGGCCATGCCGTCGGCATCGATCTTACCCGCCGCGATCTGCAGGCGGCGGCCAAGAAAGCGGGGCGGCCGTGGGATATGGCCAAGGGTTTCGATCATTCCGCGCCGATCGGCCCGCTGGCGTTGGGCGCGCCGCCGGCCACTGGGTCGATCGCGCTGACGGTGAACGGCGAACCGCGCCAGGCTGGCGATCTGTCGCAGATGATCTGGAGCGTGGCCGAGATCATCGCCAAGCTCTCTCGGCTCGTGGCGCTTGCGCCGGGCGATCTGATTTTCACGGGCACGCCCGCCGGCGTCGGCCCGATCGCGCGCGGAGATAGCGTACGCGCCACGATCGCGGGGATCGCACCGGTCGAGGTGCGTTTTGCCGCATAGCGCGCTGCCCCCCGTCACGCTGCTGCGCGACGCCGCCTTGTTCCTCGATTTCGACGGGACGCTGGTCGAGCTCGCTGCCCGACCCGAGGCGGTGGTGGTCGATGTGCGTCTGGCCACCTTGCTGGAAAGGCTGATCAAGTCGCTGTCGGGCCGGGTCGCGATCCTGAGTGGTCGGCCGGTCGATGGGATCGTCGCACTGTTCGGACCATTGCCGCTGACCATCGCCGGCAGCCACGGCCTGGAGGTGCGCTGGCACGATGGAACGAATTCGCTGCCGGAACGTCCCGGCGCTCTCGATCGTATGCTTTCCATCATGACCCATTTTGCCCACAAGACACCCGGCCTGTTGGTCGAGCAGAAACCCTTTGGCGCGGCGCTGCATTATCGTGCGGTGCCCGCGATGCACGACGCGGCGTTGGCGCTGGCCCGAACGCTGGCCGACGAGACCGGGCTGCATCTGCAGACCGGCAAGATGATGGTCGAGCTGCGCCTGGGCGGCGCCGACAAGGGCACCGCGTTGCGCCGCGTGATGGAGCGGGCGCCGATGGCGGGCTACCGCCCGGTGTTCCTGGGCGACGACGATACCGACGAGCCGGCGCTGGCGGCGGCCGCAGCATGTGGCGGCGCGGGCATCTTGGTGGGCGAGGCGCGACCGAGCGCGGCGACCTATCGGCTGCCCGATGTCGCGGCCACGCTGACCTGGCTGGAAGCCGCATGCGAGCAGGCGGCATGAGTTCGGTGGATCTGTGGCCGATCGGCAATTGCCAGGTCAGTGCGCTGATCGATCGCGCCGGGCGTTTCGTGTGGGGCTGCGTGCCGCGTATCGACGGGGATCCGTTATTTTCGGCGCTGCTCGGCGGCACGGCGCCTGAGCGCGGCTATTGGGCGATCGGGATCGAGGACAGTGTCAGCGTCGAGCAGCATTATGTTCGTAACTCGCCGATCCTGATCAGCCGGCATACCGACGCCAGCGGCAACGCCATCGAGGTGATCGATTTCTGCCCGCGCTTCGAGCGGCAGGGGCGCAGCTATCGCCCGGTCGCTTATGCCCGGATCGTGCGCCCGGTAGCGGGCAGCCCACGCATCCGCGTCGCCATGCGGCCGACCTGCGGCTGGGGCGGGGCGTGCGGCGAACAGACCGGCGGCTCCAACCATATCCGCTTCGCCATGCCGACGATGCAGTTGCGGCTCAGTACCACCGCGCCGATCGGTATGGTCGAGGCGGAACGCGCGTTCCGGCTGGAACGACCGCTGCACTTCTTTCTCGGGCCGGACGAAAGCTTTGCCGGCGATCTGGCGGCAACGCTGGATACGATGCTGGCTGACACGACCCGCCATTGGCAGGAATGGGTCCGCGGGCTAGCCATCCCGCTGGAATGGCAGGACGTGGTGATCCGCTCGGCGATCACGCTCAAGCTATGCCAGCACGAGGAAACCGGCGCGATCGTCGCGGCGATGACCACGTCGATTCCCGAACATGCCGATTCCGGGCGCAACTGGGATTATCGCTACTGCTGGATCCGCGACGCTTATTATACCGTGCAGGCGCTCAACCGGCTTGGCGCGCTCGACGTGCTCGAGGGCTATCTCGGCTATCTGCGCAATATCGTCGATGATGCCGCGGGTGGCCATATCCAGCCGCTGTACGGCGTGCTCGGCGAAGCGACGCTGGAGGAACGCGTGGCGCCCGATCTGCCCGGCTATCGCGGCATGGGACCGGTGCGCATCGGCAACCAGGCCTATGAACAGATCCAGCACGACGCGTACGGCCAGATCGTGTTGTGCGCAGTCCACGCCGTGTTCGACACGCGGCTGTTCCGCATGGCCGGGGTGGAAGACTTCGAAGCGCTGGAACGCGTCGGCGAACGCGCCTGGCAGAATTACGACGCGCCCGATGCCGGCCTGTGGGAGCTGCGCACGCGCAAGAGCGTGCACACCTATTCGTCCGCCATGTGCTGGGCGGCGTGCGACCGGCTGGCCAATGCCGCGCAGGCGTTGGGTCTGAACGAGCGCTGCGTGTTCTGGCAGGAACGCGCTGATACGATCCGTGCGAGAATCGAAAGCGCGGCGTGGCGGCCGGACACGCGACGCATGTCGGCGACCTTTGCGGGGGACGATCTTGACGCCAGCGTGCTGCAGTTGCTCGACCTGCGCTTCCTCGAGCCCGACGACCCCCGCTTCCTCGATACGCTGAAGGCCGTCGAGGAGGGCCTGCGCCGCGGCTCGTTCATGTTGCGCTATGCGATCGAGGACGATTTCGGCCTGCCCGAGACGGCGTTCAACGTCTGCACCTTCTGGCTGATCGAGGCGCTGCACTTTACCGGCCGTAGCGCCGAGGCCCGCGCCTTGTTCGAGGAGATGCTCGCGCGCCGCACCGCGGCCGGCTTGCTGTCCGAGGATATCGATCCGGCGACGGGCGAATTGTGGGGCAATTATCCGCAGACCTATTCGCTCGTCGGCATGATCAATTGCGCGGCGCTGCTGAGCAAGCCGTGGAGTTCGATCCGATGAGCCGGCTAGTCATCATCTCCAATCGTGTCTCTGCGCCGAAGGGCTCGGAATCGGGCGCGCAGGGCGGCTTGGCGGTCGCGCTCTCGTCGGCGCTGCGCCAGTATAGCGGCGTGTGGTTCGGCTGGTCGGGGGAACGTACGGATACCTTCACCGGCGACATCCATTTCCAGCGCGACGACGGCGTCACCACCGCGACGATGGACCTGGAGGACCAGGATATCGACGAATATTATAACGGTTACGCCAATCGCACCTTGTGGCCGTTATTCCATTATCGTGTCGATCTGGCCGAATATGAGCGCGAATTTGCCGGCGGCTATCAGCGCGTCAACGAGCGGTTCGCCGCAACCGTCTCGCCGCTGATCGAGCCGGAAGACGTGGTGTGGATCCAGGATTACCACCTGTTCCCCTTAGGCGACGAGCTGCGCCAGCGCGGCTGCGATAATCGCATCGGCTTCTTCCTGCACATCCCCTGGCCGCCGCGCCGTTTGCTCTCGATCCTGCCCGAGGCGCAGGAACTCGTGCGCCGCTTGTTCGCGTATGACGTGATCGGCTTCCACACCGAGGAATGGCTGGAATCCTTCCTCGATTTTGTGCGGCTGGAAATGGGCGCGACCATCGCGGGCGATGTCGTCACGCTCGGCACGCGCAGCGTGCGCGTGCTGGCCTGCCCGATCGGCATCGATACGCCGGAATTCGTCGATCTGGCGCGCAGCGTTACCGCGCGGCTGTCCTATCGTCGCACGCGCGACAGCGCCGATGGGCGCGACATGATCGTCGGCGTCGATCGGCTCGATTATTCGAAGGGGCTGGAAGAGCGCTTTCTCGGCTATGAACGCTTCCTTGTCGAGCATCCCGAGGAGCGCAAGGAAGTGTTCCTGCTGCAGATCGCGCCGCCGTCGCGCGGCGCGGTGGGCAGTTATCAACGCATCCGCAACACGCTGGAAAGCCTGTCGGGGCGGATCAATGGCGCCTATGCCGATGTCGATTGGGTGCCGATCCGTTACGTCAACCAAGGCTATGGCCGCGATACCTTGGCGGGCATTTATCGCGCGGCGAAGATCGGGCTGGTCACGCCGCTCCGCGACGGCATGAACCTGGTGGCCAAGGAATATGTCGCCGCGCAGGATCCGGAAGATCCCGGCGTGCTGATCCTGTCGCGCTTTGCCGGTGCTGCAGCGCAATTGACCGAGGCGATCATGGTCAATCCGTACAGCGCCGAGGAGATGGCCGACGCGATCCTGGTCGCGCTGCGCATGGACCGGGCCGAACGCATCCGCCGCTGGCGCGCCTGCATGGATTCGATCGAGACGTACGACATCAATTGGTGGCGCCAGCAATTCCTCGATGCGCTGATGCTGCCGCTGTCGGTCGCCAGCACCGACTGACCGTCAGGTAACGCCGAACGTCCAGCCCTCGGTGCGCGCGATGTGCGGGGTAAGGCCATCGGGGCGCCAGAGGTTGGGGCGGTCGGCGACGGTGCGCAGCCAGGCGGCGGTGAGGATCGCGTCGCTGCTGTGGTCGTCGATCGCGCCGTCGCCGGCGATGGTGGCGCTGCCGAGCGCGAGCAGCGCGGCGTTAAGCTCGGCGACCGTGCGCATCTTGGTGCGTCCGCGTGGCCGGCCGGCGGCAAGCGCGGCGATGCTGGTATAGATCTCGACCACCAATGACCCGCGTAACGATGCGTCGAACGGCCAGATCGGCAGCTGGCCCTGCAGGCGATGCAGCACGCGCATCCCGGTAAGGCTCGATTTGCCGACCTGCGACGCGCCGACGAGGTTGAAATTGCTGTACGGGTTGAGTCCCTGCACTCGCTGCGCTTCTTCGGTGACGCGCAACCGCCCGCGACCCTCGAAGAACTCGCCCTTGCGCCCGCCGTGGCGGCGGAAATGGCGCGCGGCCTCGGGGTGATCGACAAAGGAGGAGGCGGCAAGATGCGGATCGTCGGCACATAGGCGCTCGATCAGACCCCACAGTCCGCGCGCGTCCGCCGGGCTTTCCTCCCAGCCCGGGAAGAAGGCGCCGCGATCGACGAATGGCAGCGACGGACCGAGGTCAAGACCGACCAACGTATCCGCCGGCATTTCCCCGAGCAGCCACTCGAGCGCCTTCGTGCGTGACCAGCCCTGGTCGGGCAGGAGCTGCGTCGGTGCGTCACTGCCGGCGGCGCAAATCGCGACGGCAATCCCCTTCTGCATCGGCCCGACCGCACCCGACCAGTCGATCGCCGCGAAATGGGTAAAGCGGCTCAGGGCCGAGCGCCAAATGCCGTGCGCTGCGCCTTGCCCGCGCGATCCCACCAGGCGCGGCGGATGACGTTGCGCACGCGTTCGGGATCGGGCGAGCCGTAGCGGACCAGCAGGCCGGGCCAGTTGGCGTAATGCGCCGTCTGCCAGAAGGTGTCGGGATCGGTTTCCAGCAGGATCGCCTTGTCGCCGTGCGGCGCCATGACGTGGAAGCTGCCTGGCTCGCTCCCGGGCGAGACGAAGGCCTTCTTGTTCACCTTGGGGCAGGGGGTGCCGTAGAACGGGTCCATAGACGTATCGGGCAGCGTCAGCGCGAAAGCGACGACCTCGGCCCAGTCGTTCATTTTACCGCCGCCGCGACATCGGCGGCAAACTTGGCGATGTCGAAGCGCGCCGCGCCCGGATCCTCGCCGCGGCGGACGATGACGAGCTTTCGCGACGGAATGACCATCACATATTGCCCGCGATTGCCCTGCGCGGCGTAGCTGCCCTCGGGCAGGCCCTGCTTGGGGCCGAACAGCCACAAGGTCGCGCCATATCCCGGGCCGCTCTCGGGTTGCGGTCCCGACGGCGTGGTCATGTAGGTCATCCAGCCGGCGGGGAGCAGCCGCTTGCCGGCCCATACGCCGTCCTGCAGCCAGAACTGACCGAGCCGGGCCAGATCACGCGCCGTACTCCATACCTGGCTAGAGAGCACGTAATTGCCGTGCCAATCGCGTTCGGCCACCGTGTGATGCATGCCGAGCGGCGCGAAGAGCGTCGCCTTGGGAAATTCCCCATAACGAGCGTCGCTCAGCGTCGCGCGCATCGCGCTCACTGCCAGCAATATATCGTTATTGGCGTACCGAAAGCGGCTGCCTGGCTTAGCGTCGAGGGGCAAGCCGGGGACCTGTTCGTCGACTGCCGTGCCGCCGAAATAGATCGCGTCGGTGCGGTTGCCGGCAGTATCGCCGTGCAGTCCCGATGCCATGCGAAGCAGCTGATCGAGCGTGATCGCGCCCCGCGGATCGCCAACGCCGCGCCAGTTGGCGACGGCCGCGGGCTTGGCGGGATCGAGCCCCGCCATGCCGATCAGCGTGCCGCTGATGCTCTTGGCGACCGACCAGGTGCGATTGGCGACCAACGGTCCCCAGCCGGGGCCATAGCGCTCAGCGACGACTTCGCCGTCACGCAAGACGACCACGCCGATCGTGTGGCCAGCGCCATAGGTCTGGCCGAAGGCATCGGCGACACGCTCTGCCAGCGCCGCGGGGGGACGCGGCGCAATGCCGGCATCCCCCTGCGGCCAGCGCCTTGGATCGGCTGCCGCCGGGCCGATGCGCGGTGCGACGACGGTGCCGTCCGGCTTGATCTCTTCTTCCATCGACGCCGCGCTACCTGCACCGATCGGCGACAGGACGCAGCCGTCACGGCTGTCCCAAAAGGCGGTGCGCGGCGGCAGCGCGGGATCGAAGGAGACATCGACCGTGCGCAACTTGCGGTCGATATCGGCGGACAGCGTGGGAACGATGCCGTCATATTCCGGGTAGATGCCCCTCAGTTCCTCACCGTCGATCGCCGTGGGGGTGCGACCGGCGATGAAGACGGCCGAGCACAACGTCGCCGCCTTATAGCCGGCCGCAATCGCACGCTGATATGAGGTCGGCGCGGTCGGCGCGACCTGCTGCGCGCCGGCGGGCACCGCTAGCGAGAACGCGATCAGGCTAAGAACCGTCTTGTGCATCCCGCATCTCCTGCCACCACGCCATTCGTTCACCGATGCGCTTTTCCATGCCACGCCCGGTCGGCTCGTAGAAGGTCTGCGGGGACATTTCCGCGGGCCAGTAATTCGCCCCGGAAAAGGCCTCGGCGGTGTCGTGGTCATAGGCATAGCCCTTGCCGTAGCCGATATCCTTCATCAGCTTGGTCGGGGCGTTGAGGATATTGTCGGGCGGCATCAGACTGCCGGTTTCCTTGGCCGAGCGCCACGCCGCCTTTTGCGCCTTGTACGTCGCGTTCGATTTGGGTGCGGTGGCGAGATAGAGGCAGGCCTGCGCGATGGCCAATTCGCCCTCGGGGCTGCCGAGGAAATCATAGGTGTCCTTGGCGGCGATGCATTGCACCAGCGCTTGCGGGTCGGCCAGGCCGATATCCTCGACCGCCGCGCGGGTCAGGCGGCGCAGCAGGAACAGCGGCTCCTCGCCGGCGGTAAGCATGCGCGCGAGATAATAGAGCGCGGCCTGCGGATCGCTGCCGCGGATCGATTTGTGCAGCGCGCTGATCAGATTGTAATGGCCTTCGCGATCCTTGTCGTACACCGCGACGCGGCGCTGCAGGAAGCTGGACAGGCCAGCGGGATCGAGTGGCTCGGGCAGGTCGACCGAAAACAGGGTTTCGGCTTGGTTGAGCAGGAAGCGACCGTCACCATCGGCCTGCGCCACCATCGCGTCGCGCGCTTCCTTGGTCAGCGGTAGGGGGCGTCCTTCGGTTTGCTCGGCGCGGTCGAGCAGCAGCGTCAGCGCGGCAGCGTCGAGCCGGTGCAGGATCAGCACCTGCGCGCGGCTGAGCACGGCGGCGTTGAGTTCGAAGCTCGGATTTTCCGTGGTCGCGCCGACCAGGGTGACCGTGCCGTCTTCGACATAGGGCAGGAAACCATCCTGCTGCGCACGGTTGAAGCGGTGGATCTCGTCCACGAACAGCAAGGTGCGTTTGCCGATTTTCGCGTGTTCGCGCGCCTCGGCAAAGGCCTTTTTGAGATCGGCGACGCCGGAGAAGACGGCGGAGATGGCGACGAAGCGCAGGTCCACCGCATCGGCGAGCAGGCGCGCGATCGTGGTCTTGCCGGTGCCCGGCGGGCCCCACAGGATCATCGACGACAAACGACCCGCAGCGACCATCCGCCCGATCGCGCCTTCCGGGCCGGTGATGTGATCCTGGCCGACGACGTCCGACAGCGTGCGCGGGCGCAGGCGATCGGCGAGCGGCGCGTTTTCGGGAGGGGCCGCGCGGGCGGGCGGATCGAAAGGTGCGAAAAGGTCGGCCATTGCCGGCAAGATAGGCGTGATTGCCACGCCTCACCACCCCGTCATGCCGGACTTGGTCCGGCATCCAACGTGCCGCCCGCCACCGCCGTTGTGTTTGAGGCCCGTTGGATCCCGGACCAAGTCCGGCATGACGGAAATTGTGGACCGGCCTCTTGCGTAAAACAATCCAAGATATATCTTAGTGCTATCGTATTATAAGAAAAGGACGATCCACATGATGATTTTCGAAAGAGGTGGCCGCGGCTGCCATGGCAAACATGAGCGGCACGGCATGAGGCACGGCGGTTTCGGCGGGCGCGGCTTTGGCGGCGCCGGCGGGTTCAGCGTGCGCTGGGGCGGTGACGACGATGGGCGGGGCGGTGGACGTGGTCCGGGGCGTGGCCGGCGGATGTTCGATTCCGGCGAGCTTCGGCTCGTCTTGCTCAAGCTGATCGCCGAACAGCCGCGCCACGGTTACGATCTGATCCGCGAAATCGAGCAGCGCAGCGGCGGCGCCTATGCGCCGAGTGCGGGGGTGATCTATCCGACCATCACCATGCTCGACGATATGGGCATGATCGACGAACAGAAGGCCGACGGCGCCAAGAAGCAGTTCGCCATTACCGAGGCGGGCCAGGCGTTGCTGACCGAGCGGGCGACAGAGGTCGAGGCGCTGTTTGCGCGGCTGGCCGAGGTCGGCGCCGAGCGGCAACGCACCGATGGCGGGCCGATCCGGCGCGCGATGGGCAATCTGCGCCAAGTGCTGCAGCAGCGGCTGGCAGGCGAGGAACTCGATACAGACCAATTGCACGACGTGGCGGCCTTGCTCGACGAGGTCGCGCAGAAGATCGAGCGGCTGAAATGAGCGCGGTCAGCGCAACCGCGTCGGTGCCGACGACCCAGGGCAGCAAATATCTCCAGCAATTGTGCAAGCATTGGCAGCACAATCTGGCGGTCGCGTTCACGCCCGACCACGGTACGGTGGTGTTTCCGAAGGATGCGCGCGGCGCGGACTGGCCGGCCGATGCGCTGGTCACGTTCGATGCCGGCGCGGATGCGCTGGAGGTGCGGATCGATGCATCGGTCGAGGGGCAGCTCGAAGCGCTGAAGGGCGCGGTGGCGCGCCACCTCGATCGCTTCGCGTTTCGCGAGGCGCCGTTGGCGTTCGAGTGGCGGTAACTCCCTCTCCCGTCGGGAGAGGGAAGGGGCCCGCTCGGCGTTGCCGAGTGGAAAGGGTGAGGGCGATTATCGAGATTGCGTCTCACCCTCGCCCTCACCCTTCCGCAGCTTCGCTGCTCCCTCCCTCTCCCGGGGGGCGAGGGATTTAAGCCCGCCGCGCTATCGTCTCGAGATATGCGTCGATGACGCTCTCGTTCGCCTTGTCCCACTGATAGCCGGCCGCCTTGGCATGGCCCGCCGCGCCCGCTGCGCGGCGGGCTTCGTCGTTTTCGACCAGAGCGGCGATGGCATCGGCATAGGCGTTCACATCGCGCGGCGGCACGAGATAGCCGTTGACCCCGTCCTCGATCAGATCGACCGCACCGGTGGCGCGCGCGGCGACGACGGGAATGCCGACCGCCATTGCCTCGGTCGTGACGTTGCCGAACGTCTCGGTCACGGAGGGGTTGAAGAAAACGTCCATCGACGCGACCGCGCGGCCAAGATCGTCGCCCGAGAGGAAGCCGGCGAACACCGCTTCCGGCACGCGCTCGGCGAACCAGTCCTGCGCTGGCCCTTTGCCGACGATCAGCACCTTATGCGCCACGCCGCGGCGCTTGAGCTCGGTGACCACGTCGGCGAACACGTCGAGGCCCTTTTCCTTGACCAGCCGGCCGAGGAAACCGACGACCTTGTCGTCATCGGCAATGCCGAGCGATCGCCGCCAGGCGAGATCACGGCGTTCGGGCTTGAACCGATCATGGTCGATCCCGCGCGACCAGATGCCGATCGGCGTGGTCACGCCCCACGCCCGCAGCAAGGTCGCGATGCTCGGGCTGGGGACGACGACCTGATCGACGCGGTTGTAGAAGCGCGTCAGCAGGGTGATCATCAGCGGCACGACGAAGCCGAGGTTGTAATATGCCGGATAGGTCTCGAACCGGGTGTGCAGCGAGGCGACCGCGGCGATGTTGTGCCGCCGCGCATAGCTCACTGCCCGGTGCCCGAGCAGTTCGGGCGCCGCGACGTGAATGATATTTGGTGCGAAGGCGGCAATGTCGCGGCGGATCGCGGCAGGCAGGCCGCGCGCCACTTTATATTCGTCGCGCCCCGGGAGCTTGATCGCGGGCACGCTGACCAGATCGCCAGTCGGGGCAAAGGCCGGTCGGCGGCTGGTCGGCGAATACACCCGCACCTGCACGCCGCGCGCGAGCAGATGCCCGACCAGCAGGTTCAGCGCCTGGTTGGCGCCATCCCGGGTGTAATTATAATTGCCGCTGAAAATGGCGACGCGGAGGTCCGACGGCTGCATATGGCGCGGGTGCATAGCGAATGGCGCGCAATGTTACTATCTCCGCATCTCCATTGGGAGTGGCGCGATGACTGACCTGTCCGATTTTCCGATCACCAAGCGCTGGCCGGCGCAGGACCCGACCCGCATCCAGCTCTATTCTCTGCCGACGCCCAATGGCGTCAAAGCATCGATCATGCTCGAGGAAACGGGCTTGGCGTACGAGCCGCACCTCGTCGACTTCGCCAAGAACGACCAGAAATCCGATGCCTTCGTGTCGCTCAATCCCAATGGGAAGATCCCGGCGATGATCGATCCGGACGGGCCGGGCGGGGCGCCGCTGGCCCTGTTCGAGAGCGGGGCGATCCTGCTGTATCTGGCCGAGAAGACCGGCAAGTTTCTAGGCGATGGGCTGGCGGATCGCTGGCAGGCGACGCAATGGGTGATGTTCCAGATGGGCGGCGTGGGTCCGATGTTCGGGCAAATGGGCTTCTTCAACAAGTTCGCCGGCAAGGACTGGGAGGATAAACGGCCGCTCGGGCGCTATGTCGATGAGAGCAAGCGGCTGCTCGGCGTGATGGATGCGGTGCTCGCCGGAAAAAAATGGTTCTTGGGCGAGCATTATTCGCTCGCGGATATCTCGATGATCGGCTGGGTGCACAACCTCATCACTTTCTATGAGGCGCGCGAACTAGTCGGGTTCGAGGACTTTCCGAATGTTGGGGCGTGGCTGGAGCGTGGGCTGGTCCGGCCGGCGGTACAGAGGGGGTTGAGGATACCGGCGCGCGCGTAAGCTCGCTGCGCTCGCACCCACCCCTAGCCCCTCCCTTTCAGGGAGGGGAATCAGGTCGAGTGCGCGGCGCCCTTCTTCTCCCCTCCCTGGAAGGGAGGGGTTGGGGGTGGGTGCCGCCGAGGCACTCGGCGGTGACACGCAAGATATGCTCGGCGGCTCCCTGCGGATTCGCGAGGACCTCGGTGTTCCATAAGCGAATGACGCGCCAGCCTTGCGCTTCGAGATGGGTGGTGCGGTCAGCATCATAATCCGCTTGGTCGAGATGCTGGCTGCCGTCGAACTCGACCGCCAGCTTCGCTGTGCGGTTGGCGAGGTCGATGATGTAACGCTCGTCGATAGTGAGTTGCCGCGTGAAAGCCGGGCGATAGCGTGAAATCAATCGCCAGATGGCACGTTCGGCCGGTGTGGCCTCGCGGCGTAGTGCCCTCGCTCGGGACGTCATCCTTCTCGATACCCGTCGCATGGTGGCGAGCGTAGAACGGCGAACTGCGCTCGCCAACCCACCCCTAGCCCCTCCCTGTCAGGGAGGGGAAAGAGGCAAAGGCACCGTCGGGGTGTTCCCCTCCCGTTCCGTTTCTGCTAGGGCTCCACCATGGCCAAACCCCAGAAACGCTATGTCTGCCAATCGTGCGGTTCGGTGTCGCACCGATGGGCGGGGCAGTGCGCCGACTGTGCCGAGTGGAACACGCTGGTCGAGGAAGCGGGCGGCGGGAATGTCACGCCGTTTCAGGCCAAGCATAATCTGCAATCTGGCGGGCGCTCGTTCCAACTGGTCGGGCTGGATGCCGAGATCGCGTTGCCGGAACGCATGGCGAGCGGGATTGCCGAACTGGATCGTGCGCTGGGCGGCGGGTTCGTCGAAGGGTCTGCGACGCTGATCGGCGGCGATCCTGGGATCGGCAAATCGACCCTGTTGCTACAGGCGGCAGCGAAGATGGCGCTGGCGGGGCGATCGGTGGCCTATGTCTCGGGCGAGGAAGCGGCGGATCAGGTGCGCTTGCGCGCGCGGCGGCTCGGTCTGGGCAATGCGCCGGTGCAGCTCGCCGCGGCGACCTCCACGCGGGATATTTTGACTACGCTCGGCCAAGGCACGCCACCCGACCTGTTGGTGATCGATTCGATCCAGACGATGCATAGCGACCTGATCGAAGGCGCGCCGGGGACGGTGAGCCAGGTACGCGCCTCGGCGCAGGAATTGATCCGTTTCGCCAAGGAGCGTGGCACGGCCGTGGTGCTGGTCGGGCACGTCACCAAGGATGGCTCGATCGCCGGCCCGCGCGTGCTCGAACATATGGTCGATACCGTGTTGAGCTTCGAGGGCGAGCGTAGCCACCAGTACCGCATCCTGCGCGCGATCAAGAACCGCTTCGGCGGCACCGACGAGATTGGGGTGTTCGCCATGGTCGCCGAAGGGCTGGCCGAAATCGCCAATCCCTCGGCTTTGTTCCTGACGCAGCGCGACGAGGGCGTGACGGGAACGACCGTGTTCCCGGCGCTGGAGGGCACGCGGCCGGTGCTGGTCGAGATCCAGGCACTGGTCGTGCGGCTGGCCAGTGGCGCGACGCCCAGGCGCGCCGTGGTCGGGTGGGATTCGGGGCGCCTCGCCATGGTGCTGGCGGTGCTGGAGGCGCGCTGCGGCCTGAGCTTCTCGACCTCGGAAGTATATCTCAACATCGCCGGCGGATACCGCGTACAGGATCCGGCCGCGGACCTGGCGGTGGCGGCGGCGTTGGTCTCGGCACTGTCCGAACGACCGGTGCCGGTCGATGCAGTGGCGTTTGGCGAGATCGCCTTGTCGGGCGAGCTCCGGCCGGTGGCGCATGGCGCACTACGGCTCAAGGAAGCGGGAAAATTGGGTTTCGAGCGCGCGCTGGTGCCATCGGCATTGGTCGGCGAGAAGACTCCGCTCAGCCTGACCGGGTTCAAGACGCTCGGCGCTTTCGTCGATCATATGCTTGGGCGTGGGTAGCGCGGTTTCGGTCTGGCCTCTATCTACCTGTGGAACGGTAGGAATAGGGACTGACACGCGCATGGGTTTATCCGCACTCGACATCCTCGTCCTGATCGCCGTGCTCGGCGCGGCGGGGCTGGGGCTGATGCGTGGCTTCGTGACCGAAGTGCTGTCGCTGTTCGCCTGGGTGGCGATCGTGTTCGCGATCAAGCTATTCCACACGCCGATTGCCTCGGCGCTGTCAGGCGTGGTCGGCACGGTATCGGGTGCGGCGGTGCTGGCGTTCGCCTTGATCACTGGCATCACCTATTTCGCCGGGCGGATGGTCGCCAATGCGATCGGCGCACGGACGCGCACGTCGGTGCTCGGGCCGCTCGATCGCGCCTTGGGCTTCGGGTTCGGGGCGATCAAGGGACTGATCCTGTCGAGCCTGGTGTTCCTGCTGGTCGTGCTGGTGACCGATACGATGAGCGGCGGGCCGTCGAAGCGACCGGCCTGGCTGACCGCATCGCGCACCTATCCGTTGCTCAACGCGACCAGCGCGAGCATCGCCGATTTCGTCGACCGGCGGCGCAAGGGGCAGCCGGTGTTCGGCCCGCGCAACCCTACGATCACGACGGACAATGCCGCGGCGGCACGACCATGAACGCGCCGCTCTACAATACCGAAATTCTCCGGCTTGCGGCGACCATTCCCTATCAGGCGCGGCTGGCCGAACCGATGGGTTCGTCGGAGAAGCGCTCGCCGATCTGCGGCAGCCGGGTGACCGTGGATATCAATCTCGGGCCCGATGGCCGCGTCAGTGAAGTCGGCATGCTGGTGCGGGCGTGCGCATTGGGGCAGGCTTCATCGTCGCTCTTGTCGGCCGACGTGATCGGCAAGTCGCCGGAAGAACTGGCCGTGGCGCGCGATGCCTTGACGGCGTGGCTGGCGGGTGAGGGCACCCTGCCCGAATGGGCGGGGTTCGATCTGTTCCAGCCGGCGCTGCCGCATAGCGCGCGCCACGCCTCGATCCGGCTGGCGTTCGAGGCCGCGGCAGAAGCGGCGGCCCAGGCCCAATCGGTTGAGACACAGACGGTGCAGGGGGCGGCGTAATGGATCATGCAACGACGTCGCTGTTGCGCGATGCGGTCATGCTGCTCGGTTTCGGGCTGGTGTTCGTGTTGATCTTCCGCCGCCTCGGGCTGGGCGCGACCTTGGGCTATCTCATCGCCGGCGCGGTGGTCGGGCCGCACGTGTTGGGGCTGGTCGGCGATGCCGAGGCCAAGATCGGTGTCGCGGAACTGGGCATCACCTTGCTGCTGTTCATCGTCGGACTGGAGCTCAATCCGACGCGCCTGTGGAAGATGAAGCAGGAGATTTTCGGGCTCGGCGCGCTGCAGGTCGTGCTGTGCGGCGTGGCGATCTCGCTGGTGGTATGGGCGGCGACGCAATCGTCGATCGCCGCCGCGCTGGCGCTGGGCTTGCCCTTAGCCCTGTCCTCGACTGCGCAGGTGCTGCCGATGCTGCAATCGGCCGGGCGCATGCGCACGCCATTCGGCGAGCGCGCCTTTTCGATCCTGCTGTTCCAGGATCTGTCGATCGTGCCGCTGATCACGATCATCGCGGTGATGTCGCGCAACCCGGCCGACGCCGCGGGCCCGCCGGGCTGGTTGCTGTTCATCTATACCGTGATCGCCATCGTCGGCCTGATCCTGGCCGGGCGCTTCGTCCTGCGCCCGATGTTCCGCATCATCGGCAATATGGGTGAGCGCGAAATGTTCGTGTTCGCCGGGCTGTTCACGGTGATCGCCAGCGCGGCGATCATGGAATCGCTTGGCCTGTCGACCGCCTTGGGCGCGTTCGTCGCCGGCGTGATGCTGGCCGACAGCCCATACCGGCACGAGCTGGAGGCGGATGTCGAGCCGTTCCGCTCGATCCTGCTCGGGCTGTTCTTCCTGGCGGTGGGCATGATGCTCGATCTTGGCGCGATCGCCGAACGCCCGCTGTTCGTTGCCGGCATGGCGCTGGCGCTGATCGTCACCAAGGGGCTGATCATCTTCGGCATCGGCATGCTGTTCAAGATGAAGTGGCACGGCGCGCTGGCGCTCGGGCTGCTGCTCAGCCAGGGCGGCGAGTTCGGCTTCGTGCTGTTCGCGCAGGCGCAGAATGCGCTGCTGATCGAGCCGCAGGCGGCGAGCCTGTTCGGCGCGATCGTCACGCTGTCGATGGCGACGACGCCGTTCCTGATGATGATCACCAGCCGGATCCGCGCCGAGCCGGTGAATAGCGAGGATCGCGAAGGGCCGATGGCGGATGGGGCCAACGCGCTGATCGTCGGCTATGGCCGGTTCGGCCAGACGGTGGCGCAGATGCTGATCGCGCAGGGCGTGCCGGTGACGCTGATCGACACCGATATCGAGATGATCGATATCGCCGGCGGGTTCGGCGCGAAAGTTTATTATGGCGACGGCACGCGCATGGACCTGCTGCGCCAGGCCGGTGCGGCCGAGGCGGAGCTGATCATGTTCTGTATCGATGGCGATCAGCTGAGCGCGGAGCTGATCGATGGGGTGCATGAGGCGTTCCCTAAGGCGAAGATCTTCGTACGCGCCTTCGACCGGCGGGCGTTGCTCAAGCTCAAGGATTCGCATGCCGATGGCGTGGTGCGCGAGGTGCTGGAATCCGCGGTAAAAATGGCGCGGATCGCGCTGCTCGGCATCGGCGTGGAGGAAGCGGAGATCAACCGCAGCGAAGAACATTACCGCGCACGCGACAAGGAACGGCTGAAATTGCAGCACGAAGCGGGCGATCTGCGCACCGGGCGCGACCAAATCATCACGCAGGACAAGCGACCGGATCTGGAGCCGACGACATGAATTGGATCGTATTGTTCGCCGCCTTGTCGGGCGCGCTGGCCGTCGCGGCAGGGGCGTTCGGGGCGCATGGCGCGAGCGGGGCGGCGGTCGAGTGGCTCAAGACCGGCGCGCACTATCAGCTGCTGCACGCAGTGGCGGCGCTGGCTGTGCTGCGGCTGGAGGCCAAGGGACCGGCCTGGCTGTTCCTGATCGGCGGGCTGCTGTTCGCGGGAACGTTATACCTGATGGCGTTGGGCCTGCCGCGCTGGCTTGGGGCGGTGACGCCGATCGGCGGGGCGCTGCTGATCGCCGGCTGGCTCTGGCTGGCGTGGACGGCGACGCGCTAAAAAAAGGCGCCCTGACCGAAGCCAGGGCGCCGTCACTTATTCGGCGACGTCGATTTCTTCGACATCTTCCTCGAGTTGATCCTCGATCGCCTCGGCGATGATATCGAGCTGCTCGGCGGTCGCGGTGAGCTCCAGCGTTTCGCCGCTATCGTCCTCGATATGCAGCGTATAGCCCTCGTCGGCGGGCTCGATCGTGAAGCGGGAAAGGGCCTTGGCCATGGAACTGTCCTTTGGTTGGGGAGAGCGGCCTTAACGCGTGAATCGGATCGCGTGTCCGGCTCCGAGCCAAGTTTTTCACCGCTTCCGGACAGCGACCGCCCCTGCCGCCTTGATGAACTTCCAGACCGCGGGCGGGAAGGGCGGTTGCTGCTCGCTGTGCCAGCTGTCGATACCGTCATACATGCTGCTCACCCCCTCGGTCATCGCTGGAGTAGCGATGGCGGTAAAGGGGGCGAGCAGCTTTTGCCATTCGGTGTAGAACGCCTGCGCAGCCGGTGTGGCAGGGTCGAGCGGCAAGGCTGCCTCGATCCGCCCGGTGAGATCGGCCCATTGGGCGGTATAAGCGGCCTGATCGAACCCGGTCGGCAGCGGCGTCGCCGCGAAGTCAGCCTTGCCTTCGTCGGAGAGATAGCGGTCGCTGACCGCTTGCCAGTTTTCTTGGGACATGACGTTTCCTTTCGAGATGAGCGAGCAAAGCGTCGCGATGTCGATCGGCTCGCGGCGATCGATGCGGGACATGACGGTGGTGAGCAGCGCGCGCGTCTCGGCCAGTTCGGTGGCGCGGGCATCGAGTTCGGCGATCTGCGCGGCCACCAGGCGGCCGAGATCGGTTTCGTCCCCAGCGAGCAAGCGCTGGATTGCGGTGAGTGTGAAGCCGGCGCGTTTCAGCGCGACGATGGCGTGGAGGCGAGCAAGCTCGGCCGGGCCGAAACAGCGCCGGCCATTGGCAGTGCGCAGCGGTTTAACCAGCCCGCGGGCCTCGTAAAAGCGCAGCGCTCGGGCGGTGAGACCGGTGCGGCGGGCGATGTCCGATATGTCGAGCGTGTCCATGAGGGACACCCTACCGGATGACGCTGCGTCAACTTCAAGCGTTAGTTTCGGCGCTCAGGATTTCGTGCGGCGGCAGCGTTCGGAGCAGTAGATTACACTGTCCCAATCGCGTTCCCACTTCTTGCGCCAGGCGAACGGGCGCTGGCAGACCGGACAGGTCTTGGTGGGCAGATTGGCTTTAGCGATGTTGCGGGGCACGCTGGCTACCTCTCGAATTTGTTGCCCTCACCCTTCCCACCGGCTGCGCCGCCGGGCCCCTTCCCTCTCCCGATGGGAGAGGGAGCCAATTTCCTCTTCCATCGGGAGAGGGAGGGAGGCGCCAAGCGCCGGAAGGGTGAGGGCGATAAGCGTTAACGCGGCTGCGCGTCCAGAAACGCCGTTACCTTCGCCAGATCCACCGTCTTGTCGACATAGGTCTCGCCAATGCCGCGGGCGAGCAGGAAGGGCAGGGTGCCGGCGTTCATCTTCTTGTCGTGCATCATGTGGGCAACCAGCTGTTGACCGCTTTGCGTGCTGTTGGCCGCGGCGAGCCCGTGGGGCAGGCCGACCGCGGCGAGATGCGCGCTGACGCGTTCGGCGTCGACCGGCGGGGCGATGCCCTGGGCCGCGGAAAAGCCAAAGGCCAATGCCATGCCGGCGGCGACGCCTTCGCCGTGGAGCAGCTTGTCCGAAAAGCCCGCTTCCGCTTCCAGCGCATGACCGAACGTGTGACCGAGATTGAGCAAGGCGCGGCGGCCCTTGGTCTCGAATTCGTCCTCCCCGACGATGCGCGCTTTTGCGGCAATGCTGTGGCTGATGGCGTAGGTGCGCGCCGCTGCGTCGCCGGCGATCAGCGCGGCCGCGTTGGCCTCGCACCAGACGAAAAAGGCGGGATCGTCGATCAGGCCGTATTTGATGACTTCGGCATAGCCGGCGCGCACCTGGCGCAGCGGGAGCGTGTCGAGCGTGGTGGGATCGACCAGCACCAATGCCGGCTGATGGAAGGCACCGACGAGATTCTTGCCGGCCTTGCTGTTGATCGCTGTCTTGCCGCCGACCGAGCTATCGACCTGCGCGAGCAAGGTGGTGGGGATCTGCACGAAGCCGCAGCCGCGCTTGAGGATGGCGCAGGCGAAGCCGACGAGATCGCCGATCACCCCGCCGCCCAAGGCGGTGACATGATCGCCGCGCTCCACGCCGAGCGCCAACAGACGATCGGTCAGCGTTTCGAGCATCGCCCAGCTCTTGGTGCCTTCGCCCGGCGGGAGCACGATCGCCTCGCTCTGCACGCCCGTGGCGGCGAGCGCCGCTTGCAGCGTGGCGAGGTGCGGCAGGACGTTCTCGTCGGTAACGATCGCCATCTTGCGGCCGCGCGACAGCGGCGCGAGATGGTCGCCGGCGCGCGCGAGCAGACCGTTCTCGACGATCACGTCATAGCTGCGCGCCCCCAGGGAGACGGGAATGACGGTCATAGGCCGAGTGCTTTCAGGATCTGTACCACGGTATGTTCGTGCGGTGCGTGATGGCTGGGAATGCGGATCGGGGCGAGCGCGTAGATCGGATTGCGCACGCGGGCGAGCTCGATCAGCACCTTGCGTGGGTCCTTGCCACGCAGCAATGGGCGGGTGTCGCGGCGACCGACGCGGTCGGCCAGCACGGCGGTGTCGGCATCGAGCCAGATCGCAGTGGCCTGGTCGAGGATCAGGGCGCGGGTCTGATCGTGGATGAACGCGCCACCACCGGTAGCGATGACCTTGGGCGTGCCGTCGATCAGCCGGGCGATCACGCGGCGTTCGCCATCGCGGAAATGCGCCTCGCCGAAGCGATCGAAGATGTCCGCGATCGACATGCCGGCGGCGGTCTCGATCTCGGTATCGGCATCGACGAAGGGCAGGTTGAGCCGCGTCGCCAAGCGCCGACCGACGGTCGATTTGCCGGCCCCCATCAAGCCGACCAGCACGATCGGCCGCTCGCCCCGGCGATCGGATCGCGGCGCTTTCGGGGGATCGTCGGACGGATCGTCGGGAAGGTGGCTTTGCAACATCGCGGCCGGGCTATACAGCGACCCTGCGCCTGCGGCAAAAGGCGCGTGACGCCGCATCCACATTTGTTCGTACAGGGTTATTATGTCTCGTCTCGTGGTTACGCTTATCGTCGTCGTGGTTCTCGTCATCGGCGGGCTGTTCTTGCTCTCCGGTCTGGCGCACGAAAAGCCGCCGGTCCGCGTCGAGAAAGTGGTGCCGCTTGCGAATCTCTCGAACTAAGGTCGCGCTCGGGGCGATTGCGGTCTCCCTGCTCGGCGCGACGATGGCGCTGGGGCAGGACAGCCCCGAATCGCTGTTGCCGCCGGGCTTTGACGAACCGGTTGCCCCGGCGCCGAGCGCACCACCGCGCCCGCGCGCCACGCCGGAGCCGGGTGCTCCCGGCGGGCTGACGCTCGCCCCGACGACATTGGGCCTGCCGGCGACGCCGGTGCCGACCCCCTCGCCGACTCCGCTCGATCCGGCGGCGTTGGCATTGCTGGCGGCCCAGCAGGCGGCCGAAGCGCAGCGTTATGAAATGCCGGCCTATGCGCGGCGCTCGCTCAGCCTGGTCGGCGCGGCCGGGCCGGCCGAAGGCGCGCTCGGCGCGGATGCGTTTCGCGGCGTCGACGGCATCTATCTCGAAGCGCTGATGCGCAGCCTGCGCGCGCCGATCGCATCGCGCTGGCTGTCGATCGCGCTGCGCCGGACATTGGTGTCGCGCGTCGATACGCCGGCGCGGGTCAATGGCGCGGATTTCGCCGCCGAGCGCGCCTGGCTGCTGGTGCGGATGGGCGAATCGGTCGCCGCGCGCGCCGTCGTGCAGGCGGTCGACACCGAAAATTACACGCCGAAACTGTATCAGGTGGCGATGCAGACCGCGCTGGCGACCGGCGATCCGGGGCAATTATGCCCGCTGGTCGAGGGCGGCGTGGCGCAAGCGCAGGAGCGCGGCTGGCTGGTCGCACGCGGCATCTGCAAGGCGCTGGCCGGCGAAGCGGCCGCGCCGCTGCTCAAGGCGCTGGAAAAGCAGGGGGCCGCGCGCGGCGTGGACATGCTGCTGGCGCGCAAGGTCGCCGGGATGGGCGCGCGCGGGCGACAGGCGATCACCATCGAATGGGACGGCGTCGATCAGCTTACCGCCTGGCGCTATGGCCTGGCCACCGCCAGCGGCACCGATATCCCCGATACGATGCTGCAGACCGCCGGGCCGCAGGTGCAGGCCTGGCGCGCGCTGTCGCCGATGCTTGACGTGCGCCAGCGCATTGCCCCGGCGGACTATGCCGTGGCGCGCGGCGTGCTGTCGAACGCGGCGTTGGTCGATCTCTACGGCGCGATCGATGGCGAGGACGATCAGTCGCGCGCCGAATATGCCATCGGACGCGATCTGCGCACCGCTTATGTCGCGCCGACGCGCGCGGAACGGGTGACGGCGCTGACGGGCCTGTGGAATGAGGCGAAGACGCCGGACGCGCGCTATGCACGATTGATTCTCACCGCGCGGGCGGCGGCGCGGCTGCCGGTCGATACGCAGGAGGTCGATATGGATCGGCTGATCGCGTCGATGCTGAGCGCCGGGCTGGATCGCACCGCATTGCGCTGGCACTCGCGCGTCACGGCGGGCAGCGACGGCTGGGCGATGCTGGCGCTGGCCGACCCGGACGCGTCGCGGCGCTACGGTGCCGGCGAGGTAAACGATTATGCGCCGGCCGGCGCCAATGTCGCACTCAAGCAGAAATTGTTCTTCGCCGGCATGGCCGGGCTGGGACGGATGAGCCCGGCCGAGGCGCAGCGCGGGGCAAGTTCGGTCGAAGTGGCGATCGGGCAGGAGAATGGCTGGACGCGCGCGATCGACCGCGCCGCGCGCGCCAACCAGCCCGGGCTGGTGATCGTGCTGGCGGGGATCGGCATGCAGACGACCGACTGGCGCGGCGTGCCGCCGGAAGTGCTGTACCGGGTGTGCAATGCGCTGCGGCTGGTCGGGCTGGGCGGCCAGGCACGGATGATCGCCACCGAGGCGATCGCCCGGCTTTGAGCGTGGGGCGGCCCCCCGCCGTCATCCTGAACTTGGTTCAGGATCCAGGCGCGGTCAGTTGCCAAATTGACGGTGTCGGTGAGGCGGATGACCGTGCCTGGATCCTGAAACGAGTTCAGGATGACGATATTTTATGGGCTGGTGGCTCGTGGCAGTAAGTCCGGACCGCGTCCTGATCGAACGGTTCCTCGAGATGATGGCGGCCGAGGCGGGGGCGGCGAAGAATACGCTCGCCGCTTATCGCAGCGATCTGTCGCTCGCCTCCGACTTTCTCGAACACCGCCTGGCCGAAGCGTCGGCAGGGGAATTGTCGCGGCTGGGTGAGCATTGGCTGACGCTCTCCCGCTCGAGCGTGGCGCGGAAGTCGGCGGCGCTGCGGCGGTTCTTCGCGTTTCTCGCCGATGAGGGGCTGCGCAAGGACGATCCAGGTGGCGCTTTACCGCGGCCGGGGGCGCAGCGCGCGCTGCCCAAGACGCTCGATCACGGCGATGTCGACCGGCTGTTCGCCGCTATTGCCGAGCGTGTCGCGCGCGATCCGCCCGACCCCAACGACCTGCGGCTCTCGGCGCTGGTCGAACTGCTCTACGGCTCCGGCCTGCGCGCGACCGAATTGGTCTCGCTGCCGCGCAACGCGATCGCGCCCGACCGGCCCTATCTGATCCTGCGCGGCAAGGGCGGGCGGGAACGGCTGGTGCCGATCTCCGATCGCGCGCGCGCGGCGGTGGCCGTGTGGCGCGACACGCTGGCCACGGACCGGGCATGGCTGTTTCCCTCGGGCAAAGCGCATCTCTCGCGCATCCGGCTGTATCAGCTGCTGAAAGCGCTGGCGGCGGAGGCGGGGATTCCGCCCGAGCGGGTCAGCCCGCACGTGCTGCGCCATGCCTTCGCGACGCATCTGCTGGAGGGCGGGGCGGATCTGCGCGCGCTGCAATCCATGCTCGGCCATGCCGATATCGCGACCACCGAAATCTACACGCATGTCGATAGCGCGCGGCTGGTCGAGCTGGTCAACAGCCGCCATCCGCTGACCGATACTGCAGGTTCAATTGACGGCAAGCGACGCGGGGCTTAACCGCGCGGCCTATGGCAAGCTTCCTAGATTTCGAAAAACCGATCGCCGAACTGCAGGGGCGGATCGACGAACTGCGTGAAACCGCCGCCGATGGCACGGTGGACATCGATGCGGAGGTCGCCAAGCTGCAGGCCAAGTCCGACAAGGCGTTGCGCGACACCTATGCGCGCCTGACGCCGTGGCAGAAGACGCAGGTCGCGCGCCACGGCGAGCGGCCGCATTTCAAACATTATGTCGCCGGCCTGTTCGACGATTTCACCGTGCTCGCCGGGGATCGCGCCTTTGGCGACGATCAGGCGATCGTCGGCGGTTTCGCCCAATTCCGGGGCACGCGCGTAATGGTCATCGGGCATGAGAAGGGCGACGATACCGCCAGCCGGCTCAAGCACAATTTCGGCATGGGCAAGCCCGAGGGGTATCGCAAGGCGATCCGCCTGATGCAGCTCGCCGATCGCTTTGGCCTGCCGGTGCTGACCCTGGTCGACACGTCGGGCGCGTTCCCCGGCGTGCAGGCGGAGGAACGCGGCCAGGCCGAGGCGATCGCCCGCTCGACCGAGATGTGCCTGTCACTCGGCGTGCCGATGATCGCCGCAGTGGTTGGCGAGGGCGGATCGGGCGGCGCGATCGCGCTGGCCGCGGGCAACAAGGTGCTGATGTTCGAGCACGCCATCTATTCGGTGATCTCGCCCGAGGGTTGCGCGTCGATCCTGTGGCGCACCGCGGACAAGGCGGCGGATGCGGCTGAGGCGATGAAGGTGACGGCGCAGGATCTGAAAGGGCTGGGCGTGATCGACACGATCGTGCCCGAGCCATTGGGCGGCGCGCACCGCGATCCCGCGCTGGCCATCGCCAGCCTGGGCGATGCGCTGAAGGAGGCGCTGGGCGGTCTCGGCAATATGGGGCCAGCCGAATTGCGCCGCGATCGGCGCGAGAAATTCTTGGCCATGGGCCGGCTGTAAACCGCCAGTCGCGCACGACCGAAGGCAGCGCCAGACGCAAAAGGGGCGGCGGAAGATCCTTCCGCCGCCCCGATCGTTTCATAACCGCTTACGCGATTACGTGGTCGGCGTTGCCGTCTGGTTCATGCTGGTGTTCACCTTGTTGAAGGTGGACTTCATCTGGTTGCCCAGGCCCTGCATGGCGGCGATGGCGGCGACGGCGATCAGTGCGGCAATCAGGCCGTACTCGATGGCGGTCGCGCCCTTGCTGTTCTTGATGAAATTGCGAATCTTCTGCATGTGCGGTCTCCAGTTGCGATCTTCAGTACCCGGTCGCACCGGAGAACCGGAACGACGCCCCTGCCTAAGCTGTCGGGGTTGATGAAAACTTAAGAATGGCAAATATAATTGCGCGGCATCAACCGTTGGTATTGGCCTTGACGACCTTGTTCTTGACGCCGCTCCACAGGCCGTTGGTGGTGTCGGCGAGCTCGGCAAAGGCGACGATCATGGCCAGCACCATCAGGGCGGCGATCAGGCCATATTCGATTGCCGTGCCACCGCCTTGGTCGCGCGCCAGCCGCCGGATGAATCGTACGAACATGTCGGCAGTCCTGGCCCAGCGAAAGTGCTGATGAAACCTATCGCAGGAGAGTTAACCAATGCCGAATGATCCTACATTGCTGTTCCCCGTGGTGGCCGTGGCGCTGATCGACGCGGCCGGGCGCGTGCTGGTGCAGCAGCGCCCGCCGGGCAAGCAGATGGCGGGCTTGTGGGAATTTCCCGGCGGCAAGGTCGAGCGGGGCGAAACGCCCGAGGCGGGCCTGGTGCGCGAATTGGCCGAAGAGCTCGGCATCGTGGTGTCGGCGGGGGATCTGGCGCCGGCGACCTTCGCCAGTGAGGCGCTAGGCAACAAGCATTTGCTGTTACTGCTGTACGTCTGCCGGTGCTGGACGGGTACGCCCGAAGCGCTCGACGCGGTCGCCTTGCAATGGGTAACCCCGGACGAGATGCGCCTGCTCGCCATGCCACCGGCGGACGCGCCGTTCATTGATACGCTGCAGCGGACTATCTGAGGAAACGCTTGGAGGCCCGACCGGGAATCGAACCCGGGTGCGAGGATTTGCAGTCCTCTACGTCACCACTCCGCCATCGGGCCTCGATGAGCGAGGCGGCGAGATGCGGCGGGCGGGGGCCGGTGTCAACCTTCATGGCGCGAATTTAGCGCGGCGGGGGTGCATCGCTCGCTTGGCGCGAGCTGCTGCGCGCGATACAAGCCGGACGGATCAATTGGTGTGTTGCACAGCTAAAACAGCTGTGTAATGAGGATAGCGTAATGACATTTGAAACAACCGATTCGGCTGAAGTGATGCGGCACGCAATGGTCTCGAACCAGTTGCGCACCAATGCGGTGAGCGACGCGCGCGTCGTCGCGGTGATGGCGCGGGTGCCGCGCGAGAATTTTTTGCCGGCCGAGGCCAAGCAGATGGCGTATCGCGACACCGCCGTGCCGCTGGGCCGCGCGCGCTTCCAGAACGTGCCGATCGCCACGGGTCGGCTGCTGACCGAGGCGACGTTGCTGGCCAGCGATCGCGTGCTGCTGATCGGCGCGGCGGGCGGCTATACGGCAGCGGTGCTGGCCGAGATCGTGGCGTCGGTGACCGCCGTGGAGAGCGATCCGGCGCTGGCCGAACTTGCCCGCACGGCACTGGCCGGGCAGGGTAACGTCACCGTGGTCGAAGGGCCGCTCGAGGCCGGGTCGGCCGAGGGCGGACCGTATGACGTGCTGTTCGTCGACGGATCGACCGAGCAATTGCCCGACGCGCTGATCGCGCAGCTCAAGCCTGGCGGCCGCGTGGTCGGCGGGATCGCCGATCGGGGTATTACTCGGCTGGCCACGGGGCGGAAGACCGAGGGTGGTTTCGCGCTGCTGCCGTTCGCCGACATCGATTGCGTGCCCCTGCCGGGCTTTGCCCGCGCCACATCGTTTACATTCTGAAAGATAATGATGCGCCGGACTTCCTTGCTCGCCGGAACCGCCTTGTTGCTGATCGCCGGACCGGCGACGGCGGAGACGCTGAAGGATGCCCTGGTCAAGGCGTATAACACCAACCCGACGCTGAGCGCGCAGCGCGCCAACGTCCGGGCGATCGACGAGAACGTGCCGATCGCCCGCGCGGCGGGGCGGCCGGCGCTCGACCTGACCGGCGGCTATAGCGAGGCCGTGCTGCAGGGGCCGGGCACGACCAGCCTCAATTCGCCCGACCGCTCGGCGACCGCCGCGACGCAATTGTCGGTGCCGATCTTCAATGGCGGCGCGGTGCGCAATTCGATCCGCGCGGCGGAAACGCGCGTCGATGCTGGCCGCTTTGGCCTGCGCGGCACCGAATCCGATCTCTTCACGGCCGTTGTCGGCGCCTATATGGACGTGATCCGCGACGAGGCGATCGTCGGGCTGAACACGCAAAACGTGCGCGTGCTCGACGTCAATCTGCAGGCCAGCAACGATCGCTTCCAGGTCGGCGATCTCACGCGCACCGATGTCGCGCAGTCGCAGGCCCGCCTGGCCTTGGCACGCGCGCAATTGCAGACCGCGCAGGCGCGGCTGATCTCGAGCCGCGAGAATTACATCCGGCTGGTCGGCGATGCGCCCGGCGTGCTCGACACGCCGCCGCCCGTGCCCGGCGCGCCCGCCGGGGTCGATCAAGCCGTCGACATCGCGCTGCAGGATAATCCCACGTTGCTCGCCGCGCAGAAATCGCGCGACGCGACAGAATTCGACATCAACGTGGCGCGCGCCAGTCGCTCGCCCCGCGTCGGCGTGGTACTGGGCGGGAATTACTTCAATTATCTCGGCTCGCTCGGGCAGGGCAGCGGCGTTGCCGTCGGCAGCCAATCCGGCACGACGGGCAGTGCCGGCCTGTCGCTGACCTTGCCATTGTTCCAAGGCGGGCGGCCTGCGGCGCAGGTGCGTCAGGCACAGGCCAGGCGCAGCCAATCGATCGAGCAGGTCACCGAAGCCGAGCGCGCGGTGATCGCCAATACGCGCGCCGCCTATGCGGTGTGGAAATCGTCGGAACAGGTGATCGCCTCGGCCGAGACCGCGGTCAGCGCCAACCGCCTGTCGCTGGAAGGCGTGCGCGCCGAGAATAGCGTGGGCAATCGCACGATCCTTGATATTCTCAACGCCGAGCAGGAATTGCTCAACTCGCAGGTCACGTTGGTGACGGCGCGGCGCGATTCGTATGTCGCTCGCTTCGCCTTGCAAGCGGCGATGGGCCGCGCCGAGGCGGACGATCTCGGGCTGGAGGGCGGGCCGCTCTACGATCCGGTCGTCAATTATAACCGGGTGAAGAACCGCTGGTCGGATCGCGGTGGCGATCCCGAACCCAAGGCGGTGGCGACGCGGACCAACGAAACGCGCGCGCAAGGTTCGGAAGTGACCCGGCCGCTCGATCCCATTCTCGATACGCCGGTTGACAGGGACGTGGTTAATCCCGCAAGCGTGCCGAAGTAACTGCCGTCGTCACGCGTTTCTCGCGCGTGGCCGTTCGGGTGATGGGAAGTGTCGATGGGGGATATCAGCGCCGAGCCGTCGATGGAGGACATCCTGTCGTCGATCAAACGCATCATTGCCGAAGAGGGCGATGCCGCCGGCGCGACGCGCATGGGGCGCAAGCTGCCCCGTCCCGCCTCCATGCCGCGCGCTGACATCGACGATTTCGGCCATGACGAAATTCTCGAATTGAGCAATCCGGTCCGCTACGACCAGGAAGACCCGATGCCGCAACCTTATGCCTATTCGCCGGCACCGACGCCGCCGGCCCAGGCCGCGCCTGCGCCAGCGACTGCCGCCGTGCCCGAGGCCGAACCAATCCTATCGCCCCAGGCGACGCAGGCCACGCGTGGCCCGCTGGAGGCGCTGTCGCGCATGATCGTCAAGCCCGACGTGTCGGGATCCGACACGCTCGAGGGGCTGGTGCGCGAGATGATCCGCCCGATGCTGCGCGACTGGATGGACGCCAATCTGCCCAACATGGTCGAGCAGATGGTGGCGCAGGAAATCGCCCGGATCACCAGCCAGCGCTGATCCGGCCGGGGGCTTCGCTCCGTCTCGCCAAATAACAGCTGTTCCCCCGCGAAAGCGGGGCCCAGAGCCATGTAAGATATCGTTTGAAACCCTGGACTCCGGCCTTCGCGGGAGAACATTGGCGGGCGGCGGGGCGCCCCCGTTGCTCCCACGGCCCGATCCGTTCTACATCTTGCCCCATGAAGATGTTCCTCTCCGCGAGTGTCCTCGCGATCGCTGCCGCCGCCACCCCAGCCGCTGCCCGCCAACTGACCATCGACGACGTGATCGCGTTGTCGCGCGTGTCGTCGCCGGTCGCCTCGCCCGATGGGCGCTGGCTGGTGTGGCAGCAGCGCGAAACCGATCTCGACGCCAATAAAGGCCGGTTCGACCTGTGGCGGCTCGATCTGGCGCGCCAGGGCGCCAAGCCGGAGAAGCTGGCCGCCGAGGGCGATGTCAACGAAACCAGCCCGCAACTGTCGGCGGATGGCGCGACGGTCTATTACCAGTCGGACAAGGGCGGCGACGACGCGATCTGGTCGATCGGCATCGATGGCGCCAATGCACGCAAGCTGACCGGCTTCCAGGGCGGGTTCGGCGGCTTCAAGGTCGCGCCGACCGGCGACAAGATCGTGGTCTGGGCCGATCGCAAGCCGGGCGCGCCGAGCCTCGTCCCGGCCATGGTCAAGAAGGACCCGCTGGCCGGCGAAGGCCGCACCTACGACCAACTGTTCGTCAGGCACTGGGATACATGGTCGAACGGCGATCGCGCGCAATTGTTCGTGCTGCCGCTCGGCGCGGACGGCGCGCCGGGCGACGGCGTCGCGATCGAAGGTGCGCTTGTCGGCGATGCCCCGTCCAAGCCTTATGGCGGCGGGGAAGAAGTGGATTGGAGCCGCGACGGCAAGACGGTGTATTTCGCCCTGCGGGAAGCTGGGCGGATCGAACCGCTGTCGACCAACCTCGATATCTTTGCGGTGCCCGCCGACGGCTCGACCGCGCCGGTCAATCTGACCGACGCCAATGACGGCACCGACAATCTGCCGACCGTGTCGCCCGATGGCCGCTTCCTAGCCTATTTCGCCATGGCCCGCCCCGGGTTCGAGGCCGACCGGCAGGTGCTGATGGTACGCGATCTGGCCAGCGGGCAAACGCGCGCGCTGACGCAAGGCTGGGATCGCTCGGTCGCGTCGATCGCCTGGGGCCAGAACGGCAGGACGATCTATGTCACCGCCGATGATACCCAGGAGACGCCGGTCTTTGCCGTGGATGCGGCCAGCGGCAAGGTCACGCGGTTGACGCAGCAGGGGCATATCTCCGGCGTCGTGCCGACGGCCAAGGGCCTGGTGTTCGCCATGAACAGCCTGACTGCGCCGGACGATTTCTATCGCCTGTCGGGCAAGAAGACGGTGCGGCTGACCTCGGTCAACGCCGCCAAGCTGGCCGGCATCGACATGCCGGTGGTCACGCGGTTCAACTTCACCGGCGCGAACAACGACACCGTGTGGGGCTATGCGGTGAAGCCCGCCGGCAGCACCGGCAAGGTGCCGGTCGCGTACATGGTGCATGGCGGCCCGCAAGGGTCGAGCAACAACAGTTGGTCGTATCGCTGGAACCCGGCGGTGTTTGCCGGCGCGGGCTACGGGCTGGTGGCGGTCGATTTTCACGGCTCGACCGGTTACGGCCAGGCGTTCACCGATTCGATCAGCAACAATTGGGGCGGCTGGCCGCTGGAGGATCTGCAGAAGGGATTGAAGGCGGCCACTGACAAGTTCGGCTGGCTTGATGCCGACAATGCCTGCGCCTTGGGCGCGTCCTATGGCGGCTATATGATGAACTGGTTCGAGGGGCAGTGGCCCGATCGCTTCAAGTGCATCGTCCAGCATGACGGCGTGTTCGACGCCCGCGCCATGGCGTACGAAACCGAAGAATTGTGGTTCGACGAATGGGAACATGGCGGCAAGGCCTATTACGAGGACCCGGCGGCGTTCGAGAAATGGAACCCGGTCAATCACGTCGACAAGTGGAAGACGCCAATGCTGGTGATCACCGGCGAGAAGGATTTCCGCATTCCCTATACGCAGGGGCTGGCGACCTTCACGGCGTTGCAGCGCAAGGGCATTCCATCGCGCTTGCTGGTCAATCCCAACGAGAACCATTGGGTGCTGAAGCCTAAGAACTCGCGGCAATGGTATGGCGAAGTCCTCGGGTGGATGGATAAGTATACCCAGGCGAAGTGACTTCTTCCCCCCTCCCGCTTGCGGGAGGGGCCGGGGGTGGGCTCGCGCTCTCCACAACCGAGCCGCCCGCCGTTAGCGCGAGCCCACCCCTAACCCCTCCCGCAAGCGGGAGGGGAATGGCTTGTGTCGGGCGCTTGCTCGCCGCTAAAGCCACCCCCATGACCGAGCTCCCCAAGACCTTCGACCCCGCCGAAATCGAATCGCGCTGGTATGCGCATTGGGAGGAAAGCGGCAGCTTTCGCCTTGACCGTCCGGGGGCGGAGCCGTGGACGATCGTCAATCCGCCGCCCAACGTCACCGGCAACCTGCATATCGGCCACGCGCTGGACAACACGCTGCAGGATATCCTGACGCGCCATGCGCGGCTGAAGGGCAAGGACGCGCTGTGGGTGGTCGGCACCGATCATGCCGGCATCGCCACGCAGATGGTGGTCGAGCGGCAGATGGGCGCGGCCAACCCGCCGCAAAAGCGCACCGATTTCACGCGCGAACAGTTCGTCGAGAAGGTCTGGGCATGGAAGGAAGAGAGCGGCGGCACGATCACCGCCCAGCTCCGCCGCCTGGGCTGCTCGATGGACTGGCAGAACGAGCGCTTCACGATGGATGCGGGCTTTTCCAAGGCCGTGCTGAAAGTGTTCGTCGATCTGCAGAAGGAAGGCTTGCTGTACCGCGACAAGCGCCTGGTGAACTGGGATCCGGGTCTCGGCACCGCGATCAGCGATCTCGAGGTCGAAACGCGCGAGATCAAGGGCAGCTTCTGGAAGCTGCGCTATCCGCTGGAGGACGGTTCGGGTTACATCGAGGTCGCGACGACGCGCCCCGAGACGATGCTCGCCGATATGGCGGTGGCGGTGCATCCGACCGACGCGCGGTACACCGCGTTGATCGGCAAGAAGGTGCGGCTGCCGATCACCGGGCGGCTGATCCCGATCGTGGCGGACGAGCATGCCGATCCCGAGCTCGGCTCGGGCGCGGTGAAAATCACGCCGGGGCATGACTTCAACGATTTCGAAGTGGGCAAGCGCGCCGGGTTCAAGGCGGGCGAGATGCTCAACATGCTCGATGCCGAAGCGCGGGTGGTGCAGGTGTCGGATGGCTTGATCCCGACGGAGTTGCTCGGCCTTTCGACGGCGGAAGCGCGCAAAGCGGTCGTCGCGCGGTTGAAGGACGAGGGCTCGCTCGTCCCGCACATCGACAAGGACGGCGCCGAGCATGACGCCGAGCCGCGCACGATCCAGACGCCCTATGGCGATCGCTCCGGCGTGGTGATCGAGCCGTGGCTGACCGACCAATGGTATGTCGATGCCAAGACGCTGGCGCAGCCGGCGATCGAGGCGGTGCGCGACGGGCGCATCCGCATCGTGCCCAAGACGTGGGAGAAGACCTTCTTCAACTGGATGGAGAATATCCAGCCATGGTGCGTGAGCCGGCAATTGTGGTGGGGGCACCGGATCCCGGCTTGGTTCGGGCCGGGACTGAAGGACGGGATGCTAGTATTTGAGAAGGTCGAGGAGGGCCTCGGTACTCCAGATGAGAAGCATTCTCTAACTGGCACTAAAGCCTTCGTTGCTGAAACGGAAGCTGAAGCGCTTGAGCTTGCTGCAGCCTATTACGGGGCTGAGATGCCGGTCGAGATCGGCGAGCGTCCTCAAATACTTCGCCCCGATCCGAAAGATTTGTGGGATCAACGTATTGTCATCGCGCGTGATCCCGACGTGCTCGATACGTGGTTCTCGTCCGCTCTGTGGCCGTTCGCGACGATGGGCTGGCCGGAGGAGACGAGCCCGACGTTGCACGGCCGCTATCCCAATGACGTGCTGATCTCCGGCTTCGACATCCTGTTCTTCTGGAACGCCCGCATGATGATGCAGGGTATGCACTTCATGAAGGATGTGCCGTTCAAGACGCTCTACCTGCACGGCCTGGTGCGCGCCGCGGATGGCGCCAAGATGTCCAAATCGAAGGGCAATACGGTCGATCCGTTGGGGTTGATCGATCAATATGGCGCGGATGCGCTGCGCTTCTTCATGGCGGCGATGGAAAGCCAGGGCCGCGACATCAAGATGGATGAGAAGCGCGTCGAGGGCTATCGCAACTTCGCGACCAAGCTGTGGAACGCCGCGCGCTTCTGCCAGTCGAACGGCATTGTCGCCAGCACCACGCTGGAGGCACCCAAGGCCGAATTGGCGGTCAATCGCTGGATCATCGCCGAGACGATCCAGGCGGTGCAGGCGGTCGATCTGGCGCTGGCCGATTACCGTTTCGATGGTGCGGCCAACGCGATCTACCAGTTCGGCTGGAGCCGTTTCTGCGACTGGTATATCGAGCTGATCAAGCCGGTGCTGGGCCAGATGGATGCGCTGGCGAGCGGCCCCGAGGCGGACGAGACGCGCGCGGTGGCGGGCTGGGTGCTCGATCAATTGCTCGTTTTGCTGCACCCGTTCATGCCGTTCATCACCGAGGAATTATGGTCCAAGATGGGATCGCGCGAGAGCGATCTGATCGTGGCCAAATGGCCGATGGCGGATGCGCGCGCGATCGATCCGGCGGCGGCGCAGGAAGTCGATTGGCTGATCTCTTTGGTCAGCGACATCCGCGCGGCGCGGACCGAGCTCAACGTGTCGCCGGGGGCGAAGCTGCCGATGCACGTTCGTGGCGCGGGCGAACTGACGCAGGGGCGCCTCGCGCGCAACGCGGCGGTGCTGTCGCGGCTGGCGCGGGTCGATCTGGCGGACGGCGATTTTACAGGGCAGGGCGGCATCCAGGTCGTTGCCGACGAAGCGACGTTCATCATTCCGCTCGACGGCGTGATCGATCTGGAGGCGGAAAAGGCGCGGCTGACCAAGGCGATCGCGGCGGTCGCCAAGGAGCGCGATGCGCTGGCCGGGCGGCTGGGCAATGCGAGCTTTATCGAGCGGGCCAAGCCGGAAGCGGTGGACAAGGCCAAGGCCGATCATGCCGACAAGGCGGCCGAGGCGGAACGCCTCGGCGCGGCGCTGGCGCGGCTGGGTTGAACCAAATTCTAGATCCGTCATCCCAGCGGAAGCTGGGATCCTTGTGGGGCGTGCGGGTCGCGCGCCGCAGTGATACCCCAGCGTTCGCTGGGGTGACGGTTTGGGCTGGGGTGACGGAGTAAATATGGCCATTGCTCCCACCTCCAAGCGCAAGCGCGACCTGACCACCGGTCCGATCGGGGCGACGTTGCTTGCCTTTGCGTTGCCCACGCTCGCGTCGAACATTCTCCAATCGCTCAACGGTTCGATCAATTCGATCTGGGTCGGGCGGTTCCTTGGCGAAGGCGCGCTGGCGGCGACCTCCAACGCCAATATCATCATGTTCCTGATGTTCTCCGCCGTGTTCGGCTTCGGCATGGCCGCGACGATCCTGATCGGCCAGTCGGTCGGGCGCGGCGATATCGAGGCGGCGCGGCGGGCGTTCGGCTCGGCGATCGGTTTGGTGGTCGGCGGGGCGCTGGTCATTACCCTGCTCGGCTGGCTGCTCGCGCCCGAGATCTTGCATCTGCTCGCCACGCCGCCCGAGGCCGAGCCGCTGGCGCTGGCCTATCTGCGCGTGATCTTCCTGGGGCTGCCGCTGTCGATGCTCGGCGTGTTGATCCAGATGGGGCTGCGCGGCACCGGCGATTCCATCACGCCGCTGTGGTTCATGGTGCTCAGCGTGATCATCGATTCGAGCCTCAACCCGCTGCTGATCGACGGCATTGGGCCATTCCCCAAGATGGGTATTGCCGGCTCCGCCACCGCCACGTTGATCGCGGCGATGGTCTCGACCTTCGGCCTGATCTTCTATGTCTATGCGCGCG
Organism: Parasphingomonas puruogangriensis; assembly: GCF_036663635.1. Taxonomy (NCBI): domain Bacteria; kingdom Pseudomonadati; phylum Pseudomonadota; class Alphaproteobacteria; order Sphingomonadales; family Sphingomonadaceae; genus Parasphingomonas; species Parasphingomonas puruogangriensis. The sequence goes on from NZ_JAXOJI010000001.1 coordinate 338,952, forward strand.
ACCTGCCGATCCGGCTGCGCGGCGCGGAACTGCGTTATCTGCTGCCCGAGCGGGTCTTGGTCCGCACGATCGTGAGCAAGGGCCTGCCGATGGGCGCGCAGATGCTGGTCATGTCGACCGCGGGACTGACGATGGTCGGGCTGGTCAATCGCCTGGGCGTGGATACCGCCGCGGCCTATGCCGTGTCGCAGCAACTGTGGACCTATATCCAGATGCCGGCGATGGCGATCGGCGTGGCCGTATCGAGCATGGCGGCGCAGAATATCGGCGCCGGCAAATGGGAGCGGGTCGATGCGATCACCCGTTCGGGCATCCTCTACAACACGATCATCACCTTGGTGGTGATCACGGCGATCATCCTGTTCGATCGCCCGGTCATGGCGTTGTTCGTCGGCGCGGATAGTGCGGCGATCCCGATCGCGCGGCATATCCAGCTGATCGCCAGCTGGACCTTCGTGATGTTCGGCGCGACGATGGTGTTGTTCTCCACCGTGCGGGCCAATGGATCGACGCTGGCGCCGCTGATCATCCTGGCCATCGCGCTATATCCGGTGCGCATCGGCTTCGCGCTGGCGGCGCGGCCGTGGATCGGCGCGGACGCCTTGTGGTGGGCGTTTCCGATCGGCTCGGCCGTGTCGCTGGTCTGCGCCGTGTGGTTCTACCGGCGCGGGACGTGGCGCAAGGGCGCGTTGGTCGTGCCGGCGGCGGCCGATGGCGAGGAACATGCCCATGCCGCGAGCGAGCCGGCAGGGCGATTGCAGCCGACAGGGTAATTCCCGCGCCCAATTGGACCTTCCCCGGCGAAGGCCGGGGCCCAGTCGGGAAACAGCAGTAATCGGGCACTGTGCTTGGTAACTCAACCTGCGCAACTGGGCCCCGGCCTTCGCCGGGGAAGGTACTGGTAGGGCGGGTCAGTCCCGGGGCGCCATCACCTCGATCACGCCCGCTGCCACCTTTGCCGTCACCGGCGTCCTCGCCAGCACTTCGCCGTCGATCGAGATCGGCATCGGCGGCTCGGTCGCGATGCGCAGCGACTTGCCGTGAAAGTCGCGCGTATCCTCGTGCCGCGCCTCGAGCCGGAAGAAGCTCGCCGCCCAATTCTTGACCAGCCGGCTGCGCGCGCGACCGACCACCGCCTGCACGACGATTTCGCCCGAATCGACCGATGCCGCATCCACCAATTCGGTACCGCCATGATACGGGCCGTTGGAGATGCGCACTTCGACCACGCGCAGCCGCTCCGCACTGTCGCCTTCGCCGACGATCAGCGTAAACGGCTTGAAGCTGACGAACTGCCACGCCGCCCAGCCGAGATAGCCGATCTTGCCGAGCACTTTCTTGAGCCCGTGCGGGATGGTCTTGGCGATTTGCGGCGAAATGCCCAGGGCGGCGCAATTGGCGAAATAGTCGCCGTCGATCATGCCCAGATCGATGCGCTTGGGCGCACCCGATTTGAGCACCTCGACCGCCCCGGCGATGTCGAGCGGGATGCCCAGCGTGCGGGCGAAGCTGTTGGCGGTGCCCAGCGGCAGCACGCCAAGGATGACGCCTTTGCCGACGAGCAGATCGACCAGCCCGCTGACCGTGCCGTCGCCGCCGCCCAGGATCACCAGATCGGGCTTCTTGGCCAACGCCTGGTGCACGGCGTCCTCGAGCTTGGCGGGATCGGGGACGGCATGCGCATCGACCGGGAAGGGCAGGCTGCTCATCGCCTGGCACGCGGTCTTGAACTGCGCCTGGCCCTTGCGTGACTTGGTGTTGATGATCATCGCGGCGGAGCGAATTTCGGCCATGCTATTCCTTCGATGACCGATGGTCGGTTCTTCCGCGTAACGCTTGCACGCTTCAAGACGATCCCGCAAACACGCGCCATGACCGCATCCTATCCTGCGCTGCGCTTGCGCCGCACCCGCGCCTCGGCCTGGAGCCGACGGCTCCATGCCGAAACCGTGCTTACCCCCGCCGATCTGATCTGGCCGTTGTTCATTACCGAAGGGCGGGGGATCGAGGATCCGATCGCGAGCTTGCCCGGCGTATCGCGTTGGTCGGTCGACAATATCGTCGCGCGGGGCCGCGAAGCGCGCGATCTGGGCATTACCTGCATCGCCTTGTTCCCCAATACCCCGCCGCAGCTGCGCACGGCGGAGGGCGAGGAAGCGCTCAATCCCGACAACCTGATGTGCCGGGCGATCCGCGCGTTGAAGGATGCGGTGCCCGAGGTCGGCGTGCTGACCGATGTCGCGCTCGATCCGTACACCGCGCACGGCCATGACGGGCTGCTCGACGACAGCGGCTATGTGCTGAACGACACGACGGCCGACATGCTGGTGCGGCAGGCGCTCAATCAGGCCGCGGCGGGGGCGGACATCATCGCGCCGTCGGACATGATGGATGGTCGCATCGGGCTGATCCGCGACGCGCTGGAAGGCGCGAGCCATGTCAACGTGCAGATCATGTCCTATGCCGCCAAATATGCCAGCGGCTTTTACGGTCCGTTCCGCGATGCGGTCGGTTCGCGCGGCCTGCTCAAGGGCGACAAGAAGACCTATCAGATGGATTCGGCCAATGCCGAGGAGGCGTTGCGCGAGGTTGCGCTCGATCTGGCCGAGGGGGCGGACAGCGTGATGGTCAAGCCGGGGCTACCCTATTTGGACATCATCCTGCGCGTGAAATCCGAGTTCCAAGTGCCTGTATTCGCGTACCAAGTGTCGGGCGAATATGCCATGATCGAGGCTGCGGTGGCGGCCGGCGCGGCTGAGCGCGACGCCGTGGTGCTGGAGACGCTGATGGCGTTCAAGCGCGCCGGCTGTTCGGGCGTGCTGACCTATCATGCGGCGCATGCCGCGCGGCTGCTGCGTGGATAGGGTGGTCATCGAGACCGAACGGCTGATCCTGCGCCTGCCGCTGCCGTCGGACCGCGCGGCGCTGCACGCAATGTGGGCCGATCCTCGCGTGATGGCCGATCTCGGCCGGGCCAAGACTCCCGAGGATAGCGACGCCACGCTCGCCCGCCACGACAGCTACCGCCACGAAGGCCTGGGTTTTTGGGTGGTCGAGCGCCGCGTCGACCGCGCCATTGCCGGCTTCTGCGGGCTCAAGCGCGGCGCCGAGGCCACGCCGATCGCCGGCGCGGTCGAGGCGGGCTGGATGCTGGCGGTGCCTTATTGGGGCATGGGCTATGCCCATGAGGCGATGGTCGCGAGTCTCGCCTGGGGTTGGGCACATAAAGACGCCGCGCGAATCGTCGCGATTACCGCAGCGCGCAACGTAAAGAGCCAAAAGCTGATGGCGCGGCTGGGGATGATGCGCGAGGCGGACATGGAGTTCGATCACCCAGCTTTTGCTGTTGGTGATCCGCTGCGCCCGACTGTCACCTACGCGATCGATCGTCCCGCGTGATCGATCGCGACCGCTCGGTACAGGGCCAGCCGTTCCCCCTCCATCGCCGCGACAGGATCGAATAGACTTGATGGCTTCAGCCACGCCCGCCCCCCGTTTCGCCCGCCCCTTGTTCGTCGCGGCGATCCTGGCGGGGTCGTTCCTGCTGTTTCTGGTCCAGCCGATGGTCGCGCGGATGGCGCTGCCGCGGCTGGGCGGTGCCCCCGCCGTGTGGAATTCGGCAATGCTGGTCTATCAAGCGCTGCTGCTCGGCGGATACGCTTATGCGCATTGGCTGGGCCGGCTGGCGCCGCGCACCCAAGCCATGGTCCATGTCGGCGTGCTCGTGTTGGCCATGGCGTGGTTGCCGCTCGGGCTGATGCAGATGCAATTGCCGGCGGATGCACAGCCGGCGCTCTGGGTGCCGTGGCTGCTCGGTGCGTCGATCGGGCCGTTGTTTTTCGCCATCTCCGCGCAGGCGCCGCTGCTGCAGCGCTGGTTCAGCATCCAGAGCAAGGGCAGCGATCCCTATGCACTATACGCGGCGTCCAATTTCGGCAGCTTCGCCGGGCTGATCGCCTATCCGTTGCTGGTCGAGCCCAATCTGGCGATCCGCGGGCAGAGTGTGCTGTGGAGCCTCGGCTATGGCCTGGTCGTGCTGCTCGTCGCGGCCTGCGCCGTGCTGCTGCCGCGCCGCGCCGGCGTGGCGGTGACGGAGCCGATCGCGTCGCGCGCGCCACCCCGCGCGCGCGTGGCATTGTGGATCCTGCTCGCCTTGGTCCCGTCCGGGCTGATGCTGGCGACTTCGACCTATATCACCACCGATATCGTCGCGATGCCGCTCTTATGGGTGTTGCCGCTCGGCCTGTATTTGCTGAGCTTCACCATCGCTTTCGCCAGCAACCGCGACCTGGCGGATATGCTGACCAAGATCGCACCGATCACGATCCTGTTGTTCGGCGGCGTGATGGTCGGCGGCACGCCGGAAAAGCCGTTCGTCAATGCGGCCTTGGCGCTGGTGCTGCTGTTCATGGTGTCGGTCGCACTGCACACGGCGATGTATCGCCTGCGCCCGGCGGTCGACCGACTGACCGGTTTCTATCTGGCCATGTCCGTAGGCGGGGTGCTGGGCGGCGTGTTCGCGGCATTGATCGCGCCGTTGGTGTTCGACTGGACCTATGAATATCCGCTGCTGATCCTCGCCGCAGGCGCGCTGGTGCCGCAAGACTATCTGATCGATCCGGTGCGGCGGCTGTGGCACGCCACCCCACAGCGGCCGCGCCTCCTGACGCTGGCGATCGCGCTGCTGATGGCGCTGCTGGTCGTCGTGGTGATCGGCCAGACACGCCACATGGCGGACGAACCCATGCCGATGCCAGCCTTGGTGTTCACCGCGATCCTGCTCGTCGGGTTGGTCGCGATGGGCCGGCGGGCAGCGTTTGTGATCGTGCTGGCCAGCGCGCTGATCCTGTTCGGCGGTTATCGCTCGATCCAGATCAGCCTGAAGCCGGAGGCGCGCGTGCGCAGCTATTTCGGCGTCTATACGATCAACGACTACCCCAGAATGCGCGAACTGGCCCATGGCACGACGGTGCATGGCCGCCAGTTGATCGGCAGCGTCGCGCGCGAGCGTACGCCAACGACCTATTACGCGCTCGAATCGGGCGTGGGGCAGGCGATGCTGGCGCTACCCGAACTCTACGGCCCGAACGCCCGCGTCGGGGTGGTCGGGCTGGGGACCGGCACCTTGGCCTGTTATGCGCGCCCCGGGCAGGCCTGGCGCTTTTACGAGATCGACCCGCTGATCGCCCGCATCGCCCGCGACACCGGGCAGTTCAGCTTCCTCAGCCGCTGCCTGCCGCAGCCGACGATCGTGATCGGCGACGCGCGGCTCAATCTGGCTGCCGAACCAACCGCGTCGCTGGACCTGCTCGCGCTCGATGCCTTTTCGTCCGATTCGGTACCGATGCACCTGATGACGCTTGAGGCGTTCGCCAGCTATGCCCGCGTGCTCTCGCCGCGCGGCGTGCTGCTGGTGCATATCTCCAACCGCTTCCTCGATTTGCAGCCGGTGGTGTCAGCGGCGGCGGCGGCAGGGGGCTGGCACGTCGCGCGGCTCGCCTATGAGCCGAGCGGCCAGCGTCGCGGGGGGGAGACCGCCTCACTGTGGCTGGCCTTGTCGCGCGATCCCGCCACCATCGCCGTACTCGAGCGGCGCGACGCCGCCTGGGCGCCGGTGCCGCGCTATCGCCACTTTACCGCCTGGACCGACGATTATTCGACCATCCTGCCGCTGCTCAAGGGCTGGCGTTAGGCCTCGGGTAGCGACGCCTGCACTGCGGTAATGCGCGCGGTCTGTGCGTCCAGCGCGGCGTGCGCGGCGGCGCGCGCCGTCTCCAGCGCGGGATAGGGGGGCTTGCCGTCCACCGCGCGCGCGATCTGCGCATCGTCGAGCCCGGTGACCAAGGCAGAGCTGTCGGCGCGGAACACGTCGAGATCGGCCAGAGCGGTCTGCGCGTCGAGCCAGCGATCGCTGCCCACCGCCGCGCCGCGTGCCGCCCGCGCGGCCGACTCGGCGCGTGCCGCCGCGGCTGCGAAGTCGCGCGTGCTGGTTTCCACCGCGGCCATGGTCGTGGCGATCTGCGCGTCGAGCGCGGGATCCGGCTCGGCCACCACCACCGGTGCGACCGGTTCGGCATCGCTGCGACTCTCGATCGGGCGGGGCAAGAGCGACGGGAAGCGCGTCGCGCCGGTCTGCGCGCAGGCCCCCAGCATCGCAGGGCCGAGCAGGATCAGGCTCGCACCGGCGAGCAAACGAGCGGAAAAGCGGAATTTGGTCATCGCCAATCGCTCTATGCGCCAAAAAAGCGACAAGCAACGCTTGCGCCCGCGGAAAACCCCCCCTAGGACACTGCCTCCACGCACCCATAGCTCAGCTGGATAGAGCATCAGACTACGAATCTGAGGGTCGGGCGTTCGAATCGCTCTGGGTGCACCAACTATTTCCGCGGGTTTGCGGGCGAAAGCCGGGTCAGAGATGATCCGGCTTTTTTGCGTCTAGCAATCACCCAGTAAGCACGGCGTGAAAGCCGAGAGCGCGCGGTGGGCTCCCAGCGGTCTTTGGTCGGCGCCGCGGTCGGGCCGCGCGGGGCGGTATCGATCTAGTATGTGAGACCGATACGGGATTGTTTGCCAGATGCGAGGGCCCCCCCTTGATTCGCTCGGCATGCACCCGTCACAATGATGCCATCGGGGGAGGGCGTTATGGCGGCGGTGACAGGATCGACTGAGGCGAGGGCATTCGTGACGATGCGTTTTAAGCGCATCAAGACTTGGGGGCATGTCTATCACGTCCGCCGGCACAACAGTCGCGAGATGAGTTGCCCACACGTCGACCGGCAGGTGCCGCCTCAGTATCTCATCGGTGGCGCTGACGTTGCGGCGGCGATCAGGGAAGTGCTCCAGCGGTATGAGGTAGAGCCCAACCCTGGCGAGGTGCTGGCCCTCGAGTTCATCGTATCGGCCTCTCGTAAGGTGTTCGAGGGGATCGAGCGCGACGAACACCATGCTAAGATAAATGAGCTCATCGGTTGCACGATGCGGGCATTCAGGAGCCGCTTTGGGATCAGCGGGCAAATCGTGTCGGTGGTCCTCCACAAGGACGAGACAACGCCGCACCTCCATGTGGTGGTGGTGCCGCTGCTGTGTGCGCCGGACAACCGGCGAAAGGATAAGACCCCTTCGATGCGGCTGTCGGCAAAGCGGGTCGTCGGCGGCCGCGGAGATATGTCGCGCGAGCAGACGCGCTTTGCTTCGTTCTTCGCCGCTATGAAGCTAGAGCGAGGGCAGGAGCGGTCACGCGCACGTCATGTGCCGAACCGCGAACACGAGGCCATGCTTGAAGCAGCGCGTCAGCGAGCCGTGTTTGAGGCCGGGCGCCTGATGTCCTCTCGCGAGCAGCTCGACGCCGAACGGGCTGCCCTGGCGAGTGAGCGGGCCGACCTCGAGGCGCAACGACAGGCCGTAGATGCCGCCGGCGCGGAGGCCGCGGCGCTGAAGGCGCGCGCACTCAAGCGGACCCGCGAACTGAAGCGTATGCTGCAACTCGCGGAAGATCTGCGACGGGAAGTGCTTGCGGCGCCGAGCCGCAGCGCCGCGTTGGACCCCGTCCGGCACGCCGCAAATCGCCTGGAGGCGGCGAGGTTGGCGGCGACTGCGGACGACGATTGGCTCGCGACGGCACTTGCGGTCCGGTCAGGTGGGGTGAACCGGGGGCGCTGATGAGTGGGTCAAGGCTGCCACAAGCGATCGATTGCGGCACCCGGCAAAGTCAGCCCGCCCAAGCAGCCCATTGGCCAGCGATCTCGGGCAGGCCTCGGTCGCTGGCTAAGCGTCCAATCCCCGCCCCGAAGCCCTGAGGCGTCAGCTCCCTCGCAGGGACAACGAGGTGAATGTGGTTCGCGGCGCGGCTGCCGGCATGCGCGGGAACGTGAGCCACCAGGATCACCGCCAGTCGCCTTTCGATCGAGAGGCGCCGATGCGCGAAGCTGCGGACCCGCTCCCAATGAACATGCATCGGCTCGTGCCCGTGCAGCCGGAGCGTGATGACGAGCGCCAGGTTCTTGAGGTCGGGTAATGCCGACTCTTCGTAACGTTCGCATAGCACCCGCGGATCGTAGAGATCATCGACAGCCGAAGGCGGCAACAGCACATCGTCTCTCCAGCACGATCGCTCCCAGGCTACGCCTGCCGCGTCACGCTTCATGGGCTGCAGCTTGGTCTGCACGAATGCCGGGAGATTGTTGGTGGTGTCGTCGAGCTGCCGGCGCAGGACGCCCCAGCCGATGTCTGGGTGCGCTGGATCGTGGACCGGGATGTAAGCGGTGCCACGGATCAATCTTCTTGGGTTCTTCATTTCGGCTCTCCGGCCGACGCGTCGACCGCGCTTGCGTCGACACCATTTCATAACTTCGCGCGGTTCAGCCGGCGCCTCCCACTTCCACCCTAACGGCTGGTTTTGCTGGCGAGCAACCTCGACAGCGCACCGCAGCTGCGGCACGTTGACCCGGTCACAGGGGGAAGGCGGCATAATGGGATGGGTTATCAGGCTGATGGTCGCAGCTACACTGCTGGCCGCTTCGCCGGCATTTGCTGACAGCTGGATGCCGGCAGAGCGTAAGAGCTACCTTTCGTCCGACAAGGCAACGCGCCTGACCGTGGTCCCCCGCGATCTCGAAAATCAACTCGCCTACTTTTCAGACAAGGTCGAAGGCAAAGAGCCCGCCGGCCAACGCCGCGGCGGCGAACCTCGCGCCCTCGGCATCCTAGAGCGGCGCTCCGGCCAGGCTTGGACCAAGGTCTGGGAAGGGCCGCTCGTCAATGAGGTGGCACCGGTGCATGCTTTGGTGGCGAACGGCGGCGGACATGTCGTAACCTTCGACAATTGGCACTCGGCCGGTTTCGGCGACAACGTGGTGGTGATCTATCGCGGCGATGGATCTGTGGTGCGGACAATGAAGCTCGCCGACATCCTGCCAGAGGACTATGTCCGAGCGTTGCCAACAAGCGTGAGTTCGATGTGGTGGGGCGGCGAGCACGAGCTGTCTCGCGACGGTCGGCAAGTAGTGCTGAAGGTCGTCGTGCCGAGCGGCCGCGGTTCGATCGGTTCGCCGCGCGGCTTCGTAGACGTTACCATCGATCTTGCGACAGGGGCGGTTGTGCCGCTCGCGGGCCCGGCATGGGATCAGGCGATGGCGGCCGCGGCGCCCCTCGCCGCCCGGTCGAAGGCAGCGGAGGCAACGTGGCGCGCAGCACTGATCTCCCCACTTGATCCACCGTTAAGCGCGAAGGAGATTGATTGGAGCCGGTATCTCTATCAAGCGGTCAAGCGCCTTGCTCCGATCAGTGCACAAAGGGGATTCGATCCGGTATGGATTCTCCCGGCGGCAGGTGCACCCAAGTTCGCAGACCGGGCCAGGGACATCCGCGAGGTTATTACCGAGTGGGACGAAAAGAGCGACCTCGCCTTCGCAAGTCCCTCCGCTCCCGAAGCTCTGGCGCGCGTGCTGACCGAAAGCGCAAAGGCAGCGCCAGCCGGGCGCCTCGCAGGATCGCGCCTTTTCGTTGCCTTGCCGCCGGCGCAGGCAGAGGTGGTCCGCACCGCGCTAAGCCGGACTGGGGCGACAGTGATCGTCTTCGATCCCGCCGTTCCGATCCCGCAACGCTCTGAGGCGCTGCGCGAGATTGGTGTCGCCCTTGATCAAGCCGAGGCGGAAGCCGCTCGTGCCACCGCAGAAGCGCACCGATTTGAGGCGGAGGCGGTGCGCCTCGACGCCCTGGCGCCGCCGGAGTCAAAGGCCGCAAACGGGGATGCCGAGGCATTGGAAGAGATGGCGGACCAATTAGAGGAGGAGGCTGAGAAGGCCGAGCGGACGGATCGCAAGCCCAAATAGTGCCACAGCGGCGGGTCATGACACAAACATCGCTTCAATGATCGCCTGCATCAGCACTCCCCGCGGCACAGGAACGCTGACCGACGTGTAGCCATGGTTCGCCGCCCGCCGCGTTCCATAGAGCCCAATCCACTGTCGACCATGCTGGCGCCAAGCACGCTGGAGCGAGGGCACCGGCAACAACACGCACGTCGCCGCCGGCGCATACGCATACGCAATGAAGTCACAAGCGAGCGGCTTCTGCACCCACCCCGGTATCTGCCGCTTTTCGTCCGACCAGCGCTCGAGCAGAACATCAGGCCAATCCTGCGTGCGGATCTTCTCGTCCACGGTGAAGGTGCGGCCGCAGGCCAGGGTGAGCAGACGGTCAATACCGGCCCGCTGGGCCCAGCCGTCCTGCTCGATCGCGACAGCCGACATCAGCGTCGGGAAGGCTTGCCGATAGATCGGGATCCACCAGTCCGCGCCGTATTGCGCAGACACGTCGTGACTGTCCTGAAACCGGTGAACACGGGACCAGCCCGCCGACCGCGACCTGCGAACGACGGGCTGGTGCTGCTTGGGCTGGGGCGATGCCGCCGGCCGTAGGGCGGGACTAGTCGTAAGCTTCCTCCTGTTCGCAGTCGTAACTGTCTTCCCAGTCCTCGCGCAGATCTTCGAGGTCGGAATCACCGTCGATCTCATCCATACGGTCGATCATTCGGGCGGTGAGCCGGCCAAGTGCTGCTCGGGGCAGAGTGGGGATGAGCGCTAGCAGCGCATTGGCCGAAGCAATGTCGTCCGGACGCAGCCACCGCCGTTGTGTTCGACGACGCCAAATCCCAGGTCGGCCGACGCGCCGCCTGCTGACGGTCGAAGGATGCACCATCACCCGATGCCCTTCGCTTGGGTGGCCATGCTTATCTTATAGTGAATTGCAGTCGACTGAGTAATGAGCGCGATAGCGTCATCATAGGCCAGCTTGTCGCGTGCTGCCTTGAAGTCGATCGTCCAGCGCACGAGCATTCGGTGGTTATGGCACCGCTTCAACTGCCGGCGTAGCCGATTGAGCGGCGTGTCAGGGAAATCGATGACCTGTGCCATCGTCACGCCTCCCCGTTCTGGCGCTGCTCGATCGCCACCCGGATAGCCTCGACACGTTCGGGCTTCCCCATGAGCTGGGCCATGACGGGGGTCAGGTCGTCGGCCGAGCAGTCCTGCACGACCAGCCAGAGCTTGCGGCCGGATGCGAGCGCATAGCCACCGCCGATCGCGACCAGCGCATGTAGCCAGGCCGCGGGGTCGAATGCCGGGGCGCTCATGCTGCCGTCTCCGCCATGCCGCGCAAGCTGCGGATCAGGGAGAACATGACGTAATCCTCCCAATCCATTTCTTGCGCTTCCGCGATGACCGCCAGCCCGTCGAAGTCGGCCAGCTGGATCATCCGGCAAAGCTCGTCGTTCGGCTGATGTGTATACCACCACGCGACCCAAGCCTGCGCCAGTGCGCCCGCCGAAGTCGCCGCGACAGCTTTCGTCACGGCGAGGTCGAGCGCATCGTGCGTGGCGACAACGTCGGGCGAATGCTCCTGCGCGTTGAAATAAGACCCGTTGGCGAGAATGCCGGCGAGGGCGGCCTGCTTGCCTTGCCAGTCCGCGAGAAGGACAGCGTCGTGAGAGATTGCTTTGGTGGACATCGCTCAGGCTCCTTTCACGATGGCGGCGTCGTCGATCGCATCGACTTCGATCTGAATCCGGCGCAGGTTATCTTCGAGCATGTGGAGCAGCATCAAAGCGTGGCCGTGCTGTAGCTTGGCGTAATTGTCTGCCGGCAGCGTGTTGAGCATGTCGCTCGCGCTGATGGCGAAGAGCGTTGCCAGCGTGTTCGATACGCCGTCTTGCAGCAGATCGGCGGCGCGGTGGGGGGTCGTGTCGGCCATGGCTCAAGCCTCCCCGACGATGCGGGCGACGTCAGCGATGACGAGCGGCAGCAGTTCCTCGCCGTCCATGCCGTCGTCGCTGTCTATCCAGGCGAGTTTCGCCTGCAGGTCTGCCGCGGTGGTTGCGTGAAACTGGGCGATCTTCTTGCCGGCAGCCAAAACTGGGGCATATGCCGCGTTCTCGACTTCCGTGCTGACCCTATCCCGCGGCTCGTCACCAAGGGCTGCGATCTTGGCGTTTCGCTCGTCGTCGGCGGCGATGAAGCGCCCGCAAGCCGCTACGGCCTCATCCCAATGCTTCCCGCGGATGCAATCGACCTTAGCGAACCGGCTTTCTGTAGCGACGTAGCCATCGGCGATGGCGCGGTGGTCACGATGCTTGGAATGTAGGACGAGAACCCGTCCTCCTTGGTCAACGGTCCGTTCCACGATGTGCGGAATAGCCGCAACCTTCGCGCGGTGCGCCATGGTCGCGGCAGTGTGAGCGTCGACGGCCGGATTGAACACTTCGGCATACCAGCGGTCGAGTGTAGCGTTAGCCTGACGGTGAGCTTCGATAAGCGCGGCCAACCCGGGGCTGATTGCCTTGGCAGCAGCGGCGGCAGGAATGGCAATGCCTGCCAACACAGCCGGGCCGGCAAGCGCGGCGCCCATGACGGCACGGCGGCTCGGGGATTGGCGCGTCATGCTGCCAGCTCCTCGAATACGGCAAGCTCAGCCCATTCGGCCGCCGTCAGCGCGCGATCGGTCAGCAACAGCTCCATCAGCCGCGCGTCGGGTTCCTGCACCACGGCGGTGACAAGCTCGACCGGCCGCAGCGGGTCGGCGTCGTCGCGCTGATCGGCGGGAGCCACGCCCGTCTGGATCCAACCGGCTGCCTTACGACGGGCCATCGCCTGGTCCCGGTAATGGCCGGGCATGCCGCAGCCGCTGGTCGACTTGCCCGAGCCGTAGCAGCGCAATTCCCAGGGCATGCCGCGCGACGCGAAGCCGCTGTTGAATTCGACGGTGGCGGTGCGCCCCCTGGCTTCGACGCGGGGTCGAAATGCGACTGGAGCGGTGGTATCAAGATACATAGTCGTGGCCCTCACAACAGGGTTGGCGATGAGAGCCGGGGTTAGGGTGCAACCTTTCCTCGGCTCGTTAACCTTGCGGTCTAACGAATATCGTTATGCTTGATGATTTGTAGCATGTCAATGAATATCGTTAGCTTGCACGCAAATGGGTAACGTGGCAGTGTTAAGCATGATGACGCCAGCCACATGCAGGGCGGCCCGAGGGCTTGCTAATCTCAGTCAGGAACAAGCCGCTGCCGCCGCCGGTGTCAGCACGTCGACCCTGCGCAATTTCGAAGCTGGACGCTCAGTGCCGATCGGCAATAATCTGGATGCGCTGCAGCGAGCATTTGAAGCCGCCGGTGTCGAGTTCATCGGGGAGGGCGCCGCGTCGCAGGACGGCGGGGCAGGGGTGAGGCTTCGCGGCTAGCGGCGCCAACTGATTATCTCCCTCTTTCATTGGACGACCATTGCTGACCCCCACATCCAACGATCACCTCGGCCGGTGATGCTGCTTGCCCTTGCTGTTGCGGTGAGCTCGCCCTTCTCGTGCCAAGTCATCCGGGTGCACGACGGTGACGGACCTTTATGGTGCAAGAACGGCATCAAGGTGCGCGTCGCTGGCGTGCAGGCGCCTGATTTCGAGAATGCCGAGCCCTGCCGCCGCGGCAAGCCAGCCTATGTCTGTTCCGATGTCCGGGCGGTGCGCAGCCAGCGCATCGTGGAGAAGCTGACGCTCAACCGGTCCATGACGTGTCAGCCAGTGGCGAAGTCATATCAGCGCGTCGTCGCCCGCTGCACGCTCGCCGATGGTCGCAGCCTGTCCTGCGCGGTGATCGCCGCTGGTGCTGCGGTGCGCTGGGATAGCTATTGGCGGCGGTATCGCATGGGCGACTGCCACTAAACATACAGCGGCCACTCTAATTCAGATCGATGGACTCCGCAGCTCGTCCCTGCTCATATTGCGCGGGGGGATATTATAATGGCGCAAAGAGCTGGCAATACAGCGGGCTATTTCGTTGGCGTAATAGGGCTGTGGGCGGCGATTGGTATGTGCAGTGAAAAGAAGTCGGTGCTTCCGACCGACGGCTCGACACCAGTGGCGGTCGCCTCGCCCGAAACGCCTACTCTTTGGATTGGCAGCAAGACCGCAAACTGCAGATCGGACGGCCGCAAGACGGCTTCGATCGTCACCCGCGTGAGCGCACGAACAGCTATAAACGCCGTCGAAAATCGGAATGGATGGACCAAGATAACCGACGGAAGCCAGGATTGCTGGGTTTCAACGAACCTCACGAGTGACCGGGTTCCACAATCTCGCGCCAATGGCCTGGCTTCAGCTAGTGCCGTAGCTGCGACCACGGGTGCGGCAGCTTACGGCAGTCATGCCCGCCGAGCGGAAAAGCGTCGGACTTACGCTTCTGGGCGATCGCGTTCGAGCCGGTCACGGCGGAAGTCATATAATCGGGGGGGCGGCGGGTATTCGGGGATGGGATGCCCATGTTCGGGGCGCCAAGTCTGCATTGGCCCGCGCGGCGGACGCTTCTGCATCACCAGCGGCGGGAACAAGCGCTACGGGGTATAGGGGCGGCGCCATGCCGCCCCGGACCATCACGCCGGCTTCGCACCCGGAGTGCTGCACTTGGCGAATTTCCCATTGAGCCGGCATTTTGTAGCCTTCGGCTTAGCTTCGGGGCATTTGGTGAAACGGCCCTTTGCATCCTTGCACGGGGCGGCCATTGCGGGCGCCGTTGCAATCGAAAGGGTCGCGGCGGCGAGCAGCAATTTCAGCATGCACATTCTCCTGGCCGATGAGTCGGCTGCTCCCACGTTACTCTTGCGGCCGAACCCGACAAGCTGCCGGGAGCGGAAACTGGCCCTGAACAAATCTTTGATCGACGGCACGATTCAGTTTCCTGACGGTTAGAACGAGGGAAAAGCAGAAAGCCCATCATGTCCGAAGACCGCATCGTATCTATCGGATTACTGAGCGAACGTGATCTGGAACGGCTCGGGCGCGGATTTACGAGGCACTTCCCCGTCCCGATCGACGATGCGTTCGCCGACCTGCTCGCCAAACTTCACGAAATCGAAGCCCCGCAGTATCCTGAAAGCGCGACACGAGCGCGAAACCGCACCTCATGACCGATCGAGGCAACAAGCGTCCGAGCCTCGCCGCCAAGGTGATCTTCGCGCTGATCGTCGTATTGGGGATCGGGGTGCTGTGGCTAGGCATCCAGGGTATGCGAAAAGAGACGCGTTCTCCACCGCGAGGAAGCCAAGCCCTGCCTGGGGTGGCCGCCGAGCGACAGTTTGCACCCGGCGAGCCCCAGCAATGACCAACGAGTTGCAGCGCGCCAGGTGATCCCGTGACGGTCCAGAGGATACCACGCGTTGCCGCCGATCACGCACCAGCGGGGACCACGATCGTGCGCGTCGAGCGCATGTCGCGCGCGTTCACCAAATATCATCTCGACGACGGTCGCGCGCTGCACAGGTTCCGCATCGGCGAGCCAGATGCTGATCCGCACGATCATCCTTGGGGCTTCGAAACCGAGATCCTCGCCGGCGGGTATGTCGAAGAGGTTTTCCACCCTGCATCAGACGGTAGCTGGCGCAGCAAGCTCATTCATCGCAACCCTGGCACCGTGCATCGGGTGACGGCCGATCATATCCATCGGATTGTCGAGCTGCCGGAGCGGGAATGCTGGACCGTGGTTCGCGCAGGGCCCAACCAGCGTGAGACACGGTTCTGGCGGTTCGGCGATGAGGTCCTTTCGCGCGCATGGCATGAGCGGCGATGGAGGCAGCACAGATAGCGGCGGGCTTATCCCGCTTGTCGGCAACGGCTTGAGCAACCACCTGCCTGCCATGGATGCTGATCGCGAACGTTGGGCGGAGGCGCTGATGGTAGAGCGGCAGCATGGCACGCGCGCGCCCGCGTTCATCGCTGAGCGTATCGCTGCCCTAGCGTTGGCCGGCGACATGCTGGGCGTCGCGCGGTGGCAAGTGATCGCCGAACGCTATGATCAACTCACCCTCGGGCCGAAGCAATGACACCGGCGCTCCACTTCATCAGCTTCCACGGGGACGAATACCACAGTGCCGTCCGGATCTTCGGTAAGCCCGACTTCATCCATCGCCATTGGGATGCGCGGGCCAAGAACGAGATAGTCCCAGGCGACGTCGCCGTGTTCGCTTACGGCACCGAACGTGATCCGATCGCAACCTATTCGGTCGACGACTCTGCCACCCTATAGATCACGTCGTCGACCATCGAGCCCACGCGTAGGAACGTGCACCAAGTCGGGGCCACGCCGCCCTCGATGCCCCCCATGAGGAAATCGAGGGGATACTCCTGGTGTGGGTTGAGCCGCATGGTGAGGCCCTGGGCGGACTGGTCGATCACGAGGCAGTCGCCATCAAGCGAATAGGTGCCCATTTCGACGCCGAGATTGAACGCGTGCCTATCGCGTAGCGTCCAGCGTTGGTCCGGCGATCGATCGTGGTCCTGCTCCTCGATCAATAGCCACCAGTCGCCCTCGAACGCTGCTAGATCGTGTGCCAAGGTGTGCTCCCAGGTGATTCGACATTCTAAACAATAAGAGGGGAGAAGCCGAGAGCGTCCGTTGCTGCAGATTTGGCTGCAGAGGGCTCCGCCAATCGCCACACTGCCTGGCGGTCGAAACGAAGGTTTTGGTAGAGAATGCCGCCGCCATGCCGTGTGTCGGCGATAAGGGAGCCGAGATCCGTAGGCGTCAACTCGGCGTTCGTGAACGAAATTGGTCCGATCGGTGCCCGTCGCGAGCCTTCAGCGGGGATGCCGGTAGCTGGCACCCGACCGTTCGCGCATTCCCTTTTGAGAATCTTTATTGCCTCATCGGTGCAGTAGCAGTCGATCGGTTTGGCGCCACATCCACAGAACCGCTGTGAAATAGCGCTCAGCACGTTCACCCAAGCGCGCGGCCCTGCGTGCGGACCCTTGGCGACATAGCGGTCGTATGTAACCCTCTGCTCCGCGACAGCCGTTTCGTTAGCCGATGCCACCCAGAGAACGGCTTCGTGCAACGTCAAAGTTTCATCGGCGGCGCTTTCGGCAGTATCTTCGAACCCTAGACCGCTGATAAGCTCTTGCCACTCGGACGGTAGAGAACTGCCGCTAAGTTCGCGGCGGCGTGCGAGGATCGCGTCCCTTAAGCCAGGCCAATCCTCGTTTCTGATCCACAAGGGGATGTTTCGGATTGCCGCTCTTGTTGGGCCGTCGACGCCGTAGGACTCGTTCAGTGGCATGTATCGGCCTGTCTGCATCGTGGTCGAGTTCCACGCGTTCGAGCCGAAAAAAAGTCGAGGGTCTAGTCTCTGATGACCACGTCCCGGAAGGTCGGCGTAAATTGGCGCGGAACCATTATTTATCGCTTCCGCCAGCAGGCGCTTTGCTTCGTATGCAAGATACGAACGCGCGACATATTCATCCTTATCGTGCCATTGCGTAGTTTCCGGCGCAATTTGAGTGATACTTTGATGCCAAGGGGTCGCGCGATCCCAAGGCGACAAAGGCGTCAAACTGATCAGATTGATAAGCTCCAGCGTCCGGTTCGACAGCCACTCCTCCTCGGTGAGTGGCACAGGAATGTGTGGCGTCGTCGCCTTGCCGCGTTCGTCGTGCATGCCGCCCTCCATAGGCGTCCACAATATTAAAGGGGCGGCAGGCTGGGTGGAAGCCAGCCGTTCGGGAGCTACCCTAGCCGCCCACCCAGTTCACGATCGCGTTGCGATCGGAACGACGTTTGACGCAGGTTCTGCGCCGGTAACGAGATGATCGAGCCAGTCCGCCCAGGCCTGTAACGCCCGGGTCTTCTCGCTCTGGTATTCGTAGAGGTTGTAGATGCCCCGGATACCCGCGGCTTCGCCGCCCTGATGGTGGTTGATGACGCGCTCGGTGACCTCGATGCTGATACCCAAGCGCTGCATCCTCGTTGTGCCGGTCCGGCGCAGGTCGTGCAGCCGCCAAGGATCGATTTCTGCCTCGTAGGAGCGATCGCCGGCGGCTTCGGATCGCTCATCAACCAGCTTCTGGAGCTCGGTGAGCATCAAGCCGTCCAAGCGCTTCTTCAGCTTGGAAAAGCCCGAGATCGGTGTCTTGCCGGTCGTCGTGAACATCAACCCGCGGTGCTTCCAGCCGAGCCCGTCCAACTCCTTCGTAGCCAGATCGGACAGCGGCACCAAATGGGGCAGGCCATTCTTCGTCCGGGCCGCGGGCAGGCGCCATAATCCCTCATTGTGCGAGCACTCTTTCCACCAGGCAGCGGCAACCTCGTTCCGACGCTGCAGCGTGATGAGCAGGAGCCGGATGAACGCTCCGAACGGATTGGCGAGCTGGAATGTGGCGCGCCACAGGGCTAATATCTCATCCTCGCCGAGGATCCGCGTCCGCGACTTGGCGCCGGCCGGCGCGTCCATAGAGATCATAACGTTGGCGGCGATGTCTCCGCGCTTCGTTGCCCAGTTCAGCATCTTGCTGAGCGCGGCCCAAACGTTGCGGGCGAGGGCAGGGCGCCCCTTTAGTTTGTCGAACACCGTGTTGATCTCGGCCTTGCCGATGGCGGGGAGCGTGATCCCATTCATATGCGGCATGACGTGCATTTCTAGCTGTCGGTAGGCCTGGGGCCAGCTGTCGCCCCAATCCGTCTTCAAATAGCCGTCCCGAAAAGTGTCGAGGTATGACGCGAAGTCCAACGTCACCGCTTCTCGCTTGCGCTTCCGGTCCGCCTCCACCGGATCAACACCCTGACCGACCAGCTTGGCGAGGCGCTCAGCCTCAAGCCGCGCAGTGGTCGCGGTCCAGGGGCTGCCATGGCTACCTATCGTCCAGCGCTTGGTCTTCGCTTCACGACCACCGACACGATACTGATAAACGTAGCTTCTGCTGCCGGCCGGGGTCAGCTTCAGGCCGAATCCCCTAAGGGCTTCGTCCCAAAAGAACGTGTCGCGCGGGCCCGGTATCAGGCCCTCTACCGACACTTTCGTGATCTTCCCCGTCGCCAATGCGCCCGCCTCACAGCAATCACCTAGCAAGCACGGTAGCGGGAATTGGCGGGAACATCAAGGAAACACCGGGATTGGAACGAAGCAAGAAGCCAACCAATTCAGTGCGATTCGCTAGGCGGCGCCTGATCCGACCCTAAAACTACGAATCTGAGGGTCGGGCGTTCGAATCGCTCTGGGTGCACCATTCTTCTCCGCCGCACGGCGGGCATCAGCCGGATCAGCGATGGTCCGGCTTTTTTGCGCCTATTTCTCAAGCACATGCGTTGGCAGTCTCGACGGTCGACCGGAGCGCCACGCGACGCGTGGGCTGCGTGGAATTGCGGCGCGGGCAGGAGTAAGGTGGCGCATGGACAGATCGATCGCTGCCAGGGCGGACGCGGCCACCGGGAATGGTCGACGCGCATGACCGACCATCACGATATCGCGGCCGCGATCCGCGACAGCGAAGCGCGCTTCCGCAGCATGGCCGATGACGCGCCGGTAATGTTGTGGGTGACCAATGCCGCTGGGCATTGCGTCTATCTCAATCGCCCGTGGTATGACTTTACCGGACAGGCCGACGGCGCCGGTGAGGGATTGGGCTGGCTCGACGAAGTCCATCCGGACGACCGCGTTGCCGCCGAACAGGCATTCGTCAGCGCCAATGCCAACGCCGCCGAATATCGCGTCGATTTCCGGCTGCGTCGCGCCGATGGCGTCTACCGCTGGGTGATGGACCTGGCGGTGCCGCGGGTCCACCGCGATGGTCGCTTCCTTGGTTATGTCGGCTCGGTGATCGACATTCACGAGCGACGCGGGGCGGAGGATGCGCTGCGCACCAGCGAAGCACGGCTACGGGCGATCAACAGCGATCTGGAACGCCAGGTCGCCGAACGCACGCAGGCGCGCAGTCGCACCTGGATGGTCAGCCCGGATCTGCTCGGTGCGCTCAATCCGCTGGGCTTTTTCGAAACCTCCAACCCGGCCTGGGAAAGCGTGCTCGGCTGGAGCGAATCGGAAGTCGCCAGCACGGCGATCTTCGACTTGCTCCACCCCGACGATGTCGAGCGCACGATGGCCGGGTTCGATCTGACGTTATTGGGCCACCCCGTGGTCCGCTTCCCCAACCGCTATCGCTGCAAGGATGGCAGCTATCGCTGGATCTCGTGGGTCGGCGTGCCCGAGGACGGCATGATCTATTGCAGCGGCCGCGACATCACCCATGAAAAGGCGGCCGAGGCGGAGCGCGACCGGTTATGGCTGTTGTCGCAGGACATGCTCGCGCGGGCCAATTATGGCGGTGGCCTGTCGGCGGTCAATCCGGCCTGGACTCGGTTGCTTGGCTGGAGCGAGCAGGAATTGCTCACCAATCGCTATGCCGACATCATCCATCCCGAGGACGCCGCGGTCACCGTGGCGGCGCTCGAGGAGATGAGCCGTACCGGCGAGCCGACACGGTTCGAGAATCGCATCCGCACCAAGGCGGGGATGTGGACGCCGATCGACTGGACCGTGTCGCCCGAAGATGGCGGCGACCATTTCATCGCCATCGGGCGCGATCTGACCGACTATAAGGCGCGCGAGCGGGAACTGGTCCAGGCACAGGAAGCGCTGCGCCAGTCGCAAAAGCTTGAATCGATGGGTCAGCTGACCGGTGGCGTGGCGCATGATTTCAACAATCTGCTGACCCCGATCATCGGTTCGCTCGATATGTTGCTGCGCCGCGGGCTGGGCAATGAGCGCGAACGGCGGCTGATCGACGGGGCGCTGCAATCGGCCGAGCGCGCCAAGACCCTGGTGCAGCGCCTGCTGGCGTTTGCGCGGCGCCAGCCGCTGCAGCCGACCCCGGTTGACCTCCAGGAGCTGATCGACGGCATGACCGGGCTGATTGCCACCACGCTGGGGCCGCAGATCGAGATCCGGACTGCGGTGGCGCACATCCCGCCGGTCAAGGCGGATCCCAACCAGCTCGAAATGGCGATCCTCAACCTCAGCGTGAACGCGCGTGATGCGATGCCCGAGGGCGGGGTGCTGACCATCGCCGCGGTGCGCGATAGCGTGCAGGGCGAGCATCGCGCAGGGCTGCGGCCGGGCCATTATGTCCGCCTGTCCGTGGCGGACACCGGCAGTGGCATGGACGAAGTGACCCGGTTGCGCGCGATCGAACCGTTTTTCTCGACCAAAGGGATCGGCAAGGGCACCGGGCTGGGCTTGTCCATGGCGCATGGGCTGGCCGCGCAACTGGGCGGCGGGCTCGATATCGTCAGCCAGCCGGGGATGGGCACGATCGTCGAATTATGGCTGCCGATCAGCTTTGAGCTGCTCGATAGCGCGGGCGAGACGCCGGTGATGCGCGCGGCGGGGATCGCGCGGGGCACGGCGTTGCTGGTCGATGACGAGGAGCTGGTGCGGATGAGCACCGCCGATATGCTGATCGATCTCGGCTATGACGTGATCGAGGCGGCGTCGGCGGAAGAGGCGCTGCGGCTGATCGAGGCGGGGGCCGCGCCCGACGTGCTGGTCACCGATCACCTGATGCCCGGGATGAGCGGCGAGCAGCTCGCACGGCTGCTGCGCGTGTCGCGCCCCACGCTGCCGGTGCTGATCGTGTCGGGCTATGCCGAGGCCGAGGGCATCGCGCCCGATCTGCCGCGGCTGACCAAGCCGTTCCGCAATGCCGAAATGGCGGCGCGGTTGGCCGCTCTGCATCCGGTCGCCTAGCCTATCGTCTGCCATCGGCCCCGGCCGGGGGCGCGTTTTACCCTATAGCCAGCGCGCCCGCCTGAAGCGCACGTACAGGCTGGTGCACAAGACGAAGATCACCGCGATCACCGCCGGATAGCCGTAGCGCAGCCGCAGTTCGGGCATGTGATCGAAGTTCATCCCGTAAATCCCGGCGATCGCCGTCGGCACGGCGAGGATCGCGGCCCAGGCGGCCAGCTGCCGGGTGATGGCGCCCTGGCGTTGTTGCTCCAGCAGCGCGCTGACCTCGAACACCGAGGTCAGCGCGTCGCGCAAGCCGCCGACCATATTCTCGACCCGCCGGACATGATCGAGCACGTCACGGAAATACGGTCGCGCCTCCTTGTCGATGCACGGCATGTCGAGATTGGCGAGCTTGTTGGCGACTTCGCCCATCGGGCCGATGACGCGCTGGAACCGGATCACCTCACGGCGTTGCGCGAACAAGCGCGCGGTCTCGTCCTGCTCGAGCGACGCGTTCATTGCCTGCTGCTCGGTCTGCAGCACTTCCTCTTCGATCGCCTCGACGATCGGCTGATAGCCGTCGACGATAAAGTCGATGATCGCGTGCAGCACGTAATCCACGCCGAGCCTGAGCAGGCCGGGCGAGGCTTCCAGGTGCACGCGCAGGTCGGTATGCGCGCGCGCCGAGCCGTGGCGGACGCTGATAATGTGATTGCGCCCCACGAAGATCGCGGTCTCGCCATAGGCGATCTTGTCCTCGTCGCGGTGCGCGGTGCGCGCGATGACGAACAATTGGTCGCCATAGACGTCCACCTTGGGCAATTGGTGCGCCTTGAGCGCATCCTCGACCGCCAACGGATGCAGCCCGAACCGGTCCTGCAGCTTCATCAGCTCTTCATCGGAGGGCTCGAGCAGCCCGATCCAGACGAATTCGGACGGATCGTCACCGCACGGCGTGGGTTCGTCGATCGAAATATCGCGGGTCCGCTTGCCATCGCGGTAATGATAGGCGGCAACGACGCTCAAGACGGGACCTCATCTGCGGTTTCCGACTGACTAGGCGCGCGGCGCGCCCGCGTAAACATGCCGCGCCCCATGCTCAGCCCCGCGCTCAGTCGTGATGCTGCCGATCGAGCGAGTCGAGGATGCGCGCGCCGGCCATGAATACCGCGACCGGGCAAGCGGCGAACAGCAGCCAGCCGCCGAAGCCGGGATATTGCTGCACATAATGGACGCCGCGCTCAACCGATCCCAGGCCCAGGCCATAGATGACCAGGAACGCCTCGAACTTCGTCTTGATGACGAACAACCTAGCAAATCTTCCCCACATGCCAGGGAATAAGCAAGCGCCGGGCCAACCGCAGAAACGCGCGATTCGGTCTCATGACCTATGGTTAAGTGTAAATTAACTCGACGATCGCCAGTTCTTCCAGCAGCGCGTCGCGCGCGCGGCCGATCGTGTCGATCAAGGCGGGATCGGCAAGGTCGGTGATTGCGATCGTCTCCGGCCAGTGCGCCTCCACCACCGCCGCAATGCGATCGAGCGTTGCCTCGTCGACCAGGAAGCGCGGGTCGATCGTCGCGGGATCGGCGACCACGCGCAACCGCAGGCAGGCCGGGCCGCCGCCATTGGCCATCGATTGGCGCACATCGACCACTTCCAGATGCCGGATCGGGCCGTTGCCGGCGACCAATTCCTGCAGCCACGACCATACCGCGTCATTCTCGCGCGCTTCGCCGGGCAGGATCAGCGCCATCCCCCCACTGGACAGCGTCACGAGCTGCGCGTTGAACAGATAGGAGGATATCGCATCGGCCAGGCTGACGCGCGCCGCGGGGACGGTGATGATCTCGGCTTCGGGCAGCGCGGCGCGCAGCTCGGCGTAGAAGGTGGCGGGGTCGGCAAAGGCCTGTTCGTGCGCGAACAGCACGCGTTCGTTGGCCACGGCGACGACATCATTGTGGAACGCTCCCGCTGCGATCGCCGCTTCCGACTGCGCGACGAACAGGGTCCGCGCCGTATCGAGATGATGGCGTCGCGCCACCGCGGCGCTGGCCTCGCGGTGCTGACGCGCCGGGAACGGGCCGCCGGACACGCCGTAGACGAACACTTCCACCCCATGCGCGTCATGCGCGGCGCACAGCCGCATATGATTGGCCGCGCCCTCGTCGCCGAACGGGGCGGGGACGGGGCCGTGCACGGCAAAGGCCGGATCGGCAAAAGCGAGGCGCAATTGCGCCAGCGTGCCGGGCCATTCGTGGCTGCGGTGCGGCATGGTCACCAGATTGGCCACGGTCAGGTGGCAGCGCCCGTCGTTGGTGTCGGGGGCGGGAGAGACGGTTGCCGCATTGGCCGCCCACATCGCCGAGGCGGACATCGCCTGCGCCTGCAGATGCGGCGCCGCGGCGGCGTAGCCGGTGGCGAGGCTGTCGAGCCAGTGAAGATCGGGGCGGACATGCGGCAGCAGGATGCCCTGGGTGAGCCCAAGCGCGAGGTTGGCGCGCATCTTGGCGATCCCCTCCAGCGCCGCCGCGCGCGGATGCGAGTTGCGCCCGGCATTACCGGTCGCGGCGAGATTGCCGGGGCTGAGGCCGGCATAATTATGGCTCGGACCGATCAGGCCGTCGAAGTTGATTTCGGTGAGCATCTGGTCGTCCCCCTGTATTGGCAATCCGGCTTCCACCCCTAGCGCCACCCCGGACCAAGGCCGGGTGACGTTAAAAGATGGGCAGGGGCTAAAGTCGTCCTACGTGGATGACTGCGTCGCCAGGCTGAACATCGATTGCCCCGGCACACGCCGCATCGATCGAAATCCCACCCGCCGTGGCGGTCACGCAGCCATAAGCGCAGCGAAATTCTGCCAGGTTCCCCGTCGCGACCAGCGCCTGCACGTCGCCGTCGCCATCCACGGCGACCACCGGGTCGCGCTTGGCTTCGCAAATTGCGCGCACCCGGTCGGTCCTGGCGGTCATGGTCGGCCCGCCATCGAATATGTCGACGTAATTCTCGAACGCGAACCCCTCATTCTCCAGCATGCGCATGGCGGCGCGGCCGCTCGGATGGGGCAGGCCGATCGCGGCGCGGGCGCTGTCGCTCAGCATCGCGGTGTAGATCGGGTGTTTGGGGAACAGGTCGGCGATAAATTGGTGGCCGTGAATGGCATTGAAATGGTCGGCATCCTGGAAGTTCATGCCGAAGAAGCGCCCGGCCAAGCCATCCCAGAAGGGCGATCCGCCGGCTTCGTCGATCACGCCGCGCAGTTCGGCCAGAATGCGATCGGCGAAGCGCGCGCGATGCTGCGCGATGAACAGATAGCGGCTGCGCGCGAGCAGCATGCCCAGGCCACCCGCGCGCTCGCCGGGATGCAGGAACAGCCCGCCAACCTCGCTACAGCCTTCGAGATCGGTGCTCAGCGCGAGCATGTCGGCGCGGAACGTGCGGTTCAATTCCTTGCTGTGCTGCGCGAGATTGCCGAGCCGATAGCTGTAGAAGGGAAAGCGCTGACCGACATGGGTGAACAATTGGCACGTGCCGCGCACATCGCCGGTCTCAACATGCTCCAGCACCAGCACGAACGTCTCGTCGGTCAGCGTGCCGTCATCGACGCGCGCGAACGCCTGGTGGCTGCGCTCGAGCTTGGCCTGCAGCGATTTGCGATCGGCGGGCAGATTGGTGAAACCGCCGCCGGTTAGCTTGGCCATTTCGTACAGCGCTTGAAGGTCGCCATCATGCGCGGCGCGGATACGGAAGGTCATGCCAAATTCACAATCAAAGGCCCTTGGTTACGAGACGTGCGATGGTCAGCGCCGACAGCGCGGCGCGTTCCGGCAGGCTGTCGGGAATAAGGAATTCGGCGGGCGAATGGATCGCGCCGCCGCGCGCGCCCATCGTGTCGATCACCGGCACGCCGCAGGCAGCAATGTTGTTACCGTCGCACACCCCGCCAGTATGCGCCCAGGCAATGGCCAGCCCGAGATCGCCGCCGGCCTGGCGCACCAGCTCGAACAGCTTGGCCGCGCCGACGTCGATCGGTTTGGGTGGGCGATTGAAGCTGCCATGCAGTTCGACGCGCACGTCATGTTCGGCGGCGACCATGGCGATCGCGCTGTCGATATGGGCCTGTGCGCGCGCGATATCGTCCAGCGTCGCGGGGCGAAAATTGACCCGCAGCACGGCCAGATCGGGCACCACATTGTTCGGCCCACCGCCCTCGATCCGCGCGGGATTGACCGCGAGGCGCGGGCCGCGAACCTTGTTGAGCCGGAGCGCGATATCGGCCGCGGCGACGATCGCGTTGCGCCCGTCCTCCGGATTGCGCCCGGCATGGGCACTCTTGCCATGCACGACGATCGAGAAATTGCCCGTGCCCCCACGCGCGCCGGCCAGCGTGCCGTCGGGCAAGGCCGGTTCGTAGGTCAGCGCCGCGCATTTGCCGCGCGCAGCCTCGGCGATCAGTGCGGCGGAAGAAAAGGAGCCGGTTTCCTCGTCCGAATTGATCACCACTTCATAGCCGATGCGTTCCGCCAGCGGCGACGCCTCGATCGCCGTCAACGCGGCGAGCATGATGGCGAGCCCGCTTTTCATGTCGGCGACGCCGGGCCCGTTCAACGTACCGTCGGGCATCCAGGTCAGCGCCTGGAATGGGTGATCGGCCGGATAGACCGTGTCCATATGCCCGGTGAACAGCATTTGCACGGGCGCCTGCGGGCGGACGGCGAGATGCAGGTGCCGGCCATGCTCGATCGCGGAAACGGTGCCGTCCGCAGCGACGCTCTCCGCCGCGGCCGGGGCAACCAGTTGGAGGTCACCGGGCAGGACGGAAAAGGCGTCCGCCAGCTGGCCGGCGACGCGCGCCAGCCCGGCGAGGTTGCGCGTGCCGGAATTGATCGCCGACCATGCCTCGACCTGCGCGAGCATCGGCTCGCTGCGGGCGGTGTCGAGGAGGTCGCGTTCGATGGGGGACAGGGCAGTCATGGCAGGGGTCTAGCCGGTCAGGCGGGTTCGCTCCACCCCCAGCTGCCCCCCGTCATCCCCGCGGAAGCGGGGACCCCCCTCTTTCTTTATCGTTGGCAGGCGCTGGAGGCACGAAGGTAGCGCGATCCCCGCGTTCGCGGGGATGACGTAGCTAAAAACTATACACCAACGCGGCACGGCTGGTCGTGTCCGTGCTCACGCGACCGATCGGCGGCATGCTTTCATATTGTACGCTGTACGATAGTTTCGCGGCCAGCGGCCCGATCAGCTTGGCGTTGAGCGCGGTCGTGCTGGAGACGGTGCTGTTGGCGCTCTGCACATAGGCCGAGGCGTCCTGGCTGAACGACACCGCGTTCGACAGTTTGAGATCGAAATCGAGCGAGCCGCGCGCCGCGAAGCTGCTTTCGATCGTCGCATCGGTGAATTCAGTGTGGCGGAAGGCCGGGCCAAGCTCGACATCGAGCGTCATGCCCTCGCGCTTGATCGCATTATAGCCCGCGCCAACCGAGGTCGAATAGCGATCGTCATAGCCGAGGAACCGATCGCTCTCATATTGGGCCGCGCCGTAGACATAGCCGCGCGGCGAGAGCTTCACGTTGGGCTCATAGGCGGCGAGATAGTGTTCCCGGCTGACCAGCCCGAGACTTTCCTGATAATCCGCCAGCAGGCGCAATTTGTGACGCCAGCGCAGCGTCTCGCGCGACAGGTTGAGCGCGCCGCTGACGCCGATATTCTCGGTATTGCCGGTGGTCAGATAGCCGCCGATCTCGGCATTGCCCTTCCACAATTGGAACGGCTTGGCATCGCGCAACGCGGTCAGCCGCGCGGTCTCGCGATCGTTACGCCAGCTTTGCGCAAGATGGCTGATCGCGTCGGCGCTGTCCGGCGCCGCGTTCCGGGCATATTTTTCGATGATCGCCACTTCGCTCGGATTGCCGCCGGCGATCGCCGCGTCGAGCATCGCGCGTAACGGCTGCGGAATGTCGGCATTGGCCAGCAATAACGGGGTGAGAAGCAACAAAGCACGCATGCCAATGCGATAGCGCGCACGCGCGCCATGGGGAACCGCCCTTGTCGCGCCGGCGGCTCGGCTCGCCGCTAGTTGAGGTGAGGCGCGAAGGCGGCGAGCACCTGCTCGTATAAGGCGCGCTTGAACGGCACGATCAGCCGCGGAAGATCGGCCGGCGCAATCCACCGCCAGGCGCGGAATTCCTCATGCGCCGTGGCGATGTCGATGTCGCTATCGTTGCCGAGGAAACGATACAGGAACCAGCGCTGCGCCTGGCCGCGATATTTGCCTTTCCACACCTTGCCGACGAGTTCGTCGGGCAGATCATAATACAGTTCCTGCGGCGCAACGGCGATCAGTTCTACCTTGTCGGGTGCGATGCCGGTTTCCTCGCCAAGCTCTCGGATTGCCGCGGTCTCGGCATCCTCGCCATCATCGATTCCACCCTGCGGCATCTGCCACGCCTCGAGCGTCGAATCGATCCGCTGCCCGACGAACACTTGGCCGTCGGCGTTGAGCAACATGATGCCGGCGCACGGGCGATAGGGGAGGGTGGAATGGTTCATCTGCTAACCCAAATAATAGTCGTCACCCCGGACCTTTCCGGGGTCCACCGGCCCGCAAGAGCCGCCGCCGCTAATCTATCGGCACCGTGAACGTCGGAACAGCCGATACTTGGCCCAGGCCCCTGTCGGCCACAATACTCCTGCGAAAGCAGGAGCCCGGGTGTACCGAGCGCAGCGCCCGCGACTCTGGACCTTGCTTTTGCAGGGGAACGGCTGGCGATGGGCGGCTCAAGCCGCGGCCTGCGCCATTACCCGCTCGCCTTCGGCTTCCATCACCAGCGCTTTCAGCGCGGCAAACGCGCCCGCGACGTCGCCGGTCGATGATGGAATGGCCTGCCGCAGCGTGATGAAGCCGTGGATATTGCCCTTGGCCTCACGGAACACCACGGGCACGCCGGCCTGCGCCAGCGCCGCCGCATAAGCCCGGCCCTGGTCGCGGATCGGATCGAGGCTCGCGGTCACCACGACCGCGGGGGGCAGGCCCGCGAGATCGCCGGTCAGCGGCGAACTGCGGATATGCGCCGCCTCTGCCGCATAGGCGGCGTTGAACCATTCCATGCTTGCGCGGGTCAGCAAATAGCCTTCTGCGAATTCGCCGTACGAGGGATAGTCGCGGGTCGCGTCGGTGGCAGGATAGAAAGCGAGTTGGGCGATCACCGGCACCTTGGCCGGCGCATCGCGTAGCGCGATGGCGGTAACGATCGCCAGATTACCGCCCGCACTGTCGCCGCACACGATCAGGCTGGTCACCGCGCGGCCGAGCTCCGGCGGGCCGCTCGCGATCCAGCGCGCCGCTGTCTCGCAATCGTCCGGCCCCGCCGGCCACGGCGCTTCCGGCGCCAGGCGGTAATCGATCGAGATCACCGGCAGGTCGAGCGCGCGAGTCATCGCCGCGCAGAAGCTGGCATGCGTGGCGATATCCCCGATCACGAACCCGCCACCGTGAAAGAAGGCCACCGCCGGCCCGGGCTGGCGATTGGCCCGCGTGTCGAACAGCGTCGCCGGGATGTCGCCGGCCGGCCCCGGGATGGTGAGGTCCAGCCGCGTGCCGAGATCGCCGATCGGCGGGTCGGCGATATCCTTCATGGCAAGATATTGCGCGCGCGCGCCGGCCGCATCCAGTTCGTGCATCTTCGGCCCCGGCATGGCGTTGACGAAGCCGAGAAAGGCCTTGGTGTCGGGGCGGACGAACGGTTCGGTCATAGGGCTCTCCTGCCGTCGTCGATGGCGCGACGGTCTGTCAGTGCCTAGGGTAGCAGCATGATTGCGATCGTCCACCACCCGGATTACGTTGCCCCGGCGCCCGCGCGCAGCACCTATCAGTGGAACAAGAACGGCCTGATCCGGGATCTGTTGCTGGAGCAAGGCGCGCGGATCGACTGGCATTTGCCCGATCTCACCCCGATCGCCTGGCTGGAGGCGGTGCACGATCCGGATTATGTGGCCGAAGTGCTTGCCGCGCTGGTGCCGCGCGAGAAGGAGCGGCGCATCGGCTTTCCGGTCACGCCGCAGGTCGCTTTGCGCTCCCGCGTCGTACCTGGTGGCACCTATCTCGCCGCCCTGCTGGCACTGCGGCATGGCTTCGCCGCCAATAGCGCCGGCGGCAGTCACCATGCGCTGGCCGCGACCGGCGCCGGTTTCTGCGTGTTTAACGATCTCGCCATCGCCGCCGTCCAGCTGGCCGCGGAGGGCATTCGCACGCTGATCGTCGATTGCGATGTGCACCAGGGCGATGGCACCGCCGCGCTGACCGCGGGCCATGCGATGATCGCGACCTATTCGATCCATGCCGAGAAGAATTTTCCGGTGCGCAAAGCGCGCTCGACGTTGGATGTGCCGCTGGCCGACGGTACTGGCGACGCGACCTATCTCGCCACCCTGGAGGCAACGTTGACGCCGTTGCTCGAGGCGGTGCGGCCCGATCTGATCCTCTACCAGGCCGGGGTCGATCCGTTCGTCGACGACCGGCTCGGTCGGCTCGGGTTGACTGAGGAGGGCCTCGACCGGCGTGAGCGGCTGATCGCCTCGCTCGCGATCGATCGCGGCGTGCCGCTGGCGAGCACGGTCGGCGGCGGCTATGGCACGGACGCGCTGGACGTCGCGCAACGCCATGTGCGCAGCATGCTGACGCTCGGGACGGCGTTCGAGATGGGCCGCACGGGGAACAACGCCGCTGTCGTTCGTTAGGCCAGTCGATGACCGACCCCACCCTGCTCTGGCTCCGCCGCGATCTTCGCCTGTCCGATCACGCCGCGCTTATCGCCGCCGCCAGCGAAGGACCGGTGATTCCGGTCTACATCCTCGACGACGATACGGCCAAGCATCGCAAGATGGGTGGCGCGTCCCGTTGGTGGCTGCACCACAGCCTGACCGCGCTGGACAAGCAATTGCACGCCAAAGGCGCGCGCCTGATCCTCCGCCGCGGCGTCGCGGCCGACGTGCTGGCCGAGCTGGCCGACCAGACGGGCGCCAAACGCGTCCATTGCCTGCGCCATTACGAGCCGTGGTGGCGCAATGCCGAGCGCGCGGTGGCGCAGACGCTCGAGCTCGTCTGCCATGACGGCAATTACCTCAGCCCGCCGGGCACGATCACCAGCGGCAGCGGGCAGCCGTACAAGATCTATACGCCGTTCTGGCGCGCGTTGAACGAACAGATGCCGCCCGCGCCACCGCAGCCGGCGCCGCACGCTATCGCCGCGCCGGCTCGGTGGCCGGAGAGCGACACGCTGGCCGATTGGAAGCTGCTGCCGACCAAGCCCGATTGGGCGCCGGGCTTCGTCAAAGAATGGACCCCCGGCGAGCACGCCGCGCACGAACGGCTGGCCGACTTCCTGCCCCATGCCGCCGGCTATGATATCGGCCGCAACCTGCCGTCCGACGAATTGACGTCGCGTCTGTCGCCGCATCTGCATTTCGGCGAGATTTCGCCCGCCACGGTGTGGCACGCCGTGCTGGCCGCCAAGGGCGACGCCACCACCTATCTCAAGGAAATCGCCTGGCGCGATTACGCCCAGAACGTGATCCAGCAATATCCCGATTATGGCCGCGAGAATGGCCGGCCCAACCTGGATACGCTGGCGTGGCGCAGCGGTGCGCAAGCAGACGCCGATCTCAAGGCGTGGCAGCAGGGCCGCACCGGCTATCCGATCGTCGATGCCGGCATGCGCCAGCTATGGACCAGCGGCTGGATGCACAATCGCGTGCGGATGATCACTGCCTCGTTCCTTATCAAGCATCTGCTGATCGATTGGCGCCGCGGCGAGGATTGGTTCTGGGACTGCCTGGTCGATGCCGATTACGGCTCCAACACGGTCAATTGGCAATGGACCGCCGGGACGGGGATCGACGCCAACATGTTCAGCCGCATCATGGCACCGCTCACCCAGTCGGCAAAGTTCGATGCCGCGGGCTATATCCGCGCATGGGTGCCGGAGCTGGCCGATCTCAGCGACGAGGCGATCCACGATCCCGACGAGTTCGGCCGCCGCCCGAAAAATTACCCGGCCAAGATCATCGGGCACCGCGAAGGCCGCGAACGCGCACTGGCGGCGATGAAGCGCACCCGGTAAATTCGCTTTTCCCTGGCGCGGCTCGTGTGCAAGACGCGGGCGATATGAACGCGATCACACCGAATAGAGGCCGCCGCTTCGGGCCGGCGCATGGGCGGCGCCCGGCGCGTAAGGGCGACTGGCTGCTCAATCGTTTCCACCGCCTGTTCCACCGTATCCTCGATCGCATCGATGCGGGGCTGATGACGGGCTCGATCGAGGCCAGTCTCCCCGATGGCAGCAACCGCCTGCTCGGCGGTCGCGCGCCCGGGCCGGCCGTCATCGTCGACATGCCGAGCTGGCGCGCGATCGTTCGGTTGGTCACTGGCGGGTCGGCCGGCTGGTATCGTGCCTGGGCCGATGGCGACTGGTCGAGCCCCGATCCGGTGCCGCTGTTCGATCTGTTCATGCGCAACGCCGTGTCGCTGGGCGAAACGGCCAGGGCCGGGGGCTTCAAGCGCCTCGTCGGGCGCGTGGCCCATTGGCTGCGCCGCAACGACAAGAACGGATCGCGCCGCAACATCGAATTTCACTATGATCTCGGCAACGATTTCTACGGCTTATGGCTCGATCCGGGCATGACCTACTCAAGCGCGATATTCGCCTCACCGACGCAATCCCTGCACGATGCGCAACAGGCGAAACTCGATGCGATGCTGGCGCGCACCGCTACCCAGGCCGGCGACACGATCCTGGAAATTGGCAGCGGCTGGGGCTCGTTCGCCGAAACGGCGGCCAAGGCTGGCCGCAAGCTGCATGGCGTGACGCTGTCGGCCGAGCAGAAGGCGGCGGTGGATAGTCGCATGGCCACCGCCGGGTTGCCCGACGTCACGGTGTCGCTGACCGACTATCGCGATATCACCGGGCAATATGACGCCGTCGTCAGCATCGAGATGGTCGAGGCGGTCGGCCAGCGTTATTGGCCAGCCTATCTGCAGGCGGTGGCCAAGGCGCTGAAGCCTGGCGGCCGCGCGGCGATCCAATATATCCTGATCGACGACGCGATCTTCGACTCGTACGCGCGCAACGTGGATTTCATCCAGCGCTACGTTTTTCCCGGCGGCATGCTGCTATCGGAAAGCCGGTTCCGCGCGCTGGCCGCAGAACATGGCCTGAGCTGGCACGATCGCGTCGCGTTCGGACAGGATTATGCCGAGACGCTGCGGCGCTGGCGCGTGGCGTTCGATGACGCGGTCGATGCCGGCAAGCTCCCGCCGGAATTCGATGCGCATTTCGTTTCCCTGTGGCGCTATTACCTGATGTATTGCGAGGGCGGGTTCCGCGGTGGTGGCATAGACGTGGCACAAGTCACGCTGATCAAGGGAGAATGATATGCGGTGGATCGGACTGGTCGGGGCGGTAGCGCTCAGCGGGTGCATGACGGCGGGGCCGGCACCGGTGACTTCCTCGGTCCAGATCAATGCGGCCAATGCCAAGCAATTGCAGCAGGCAGGCGCGGCGATCCTGTTCTGGGATCAGGCCAAGCGCGACGCCAATTTCCCGCATATGGAAACGCTCTTTCCGGGCCATATCGTCAAGGCTGGCGGGCGGGTTCGCGCACTCCCCCTGGGCGCGCCGCTGCCGATCGATCCCGCCGCGGTCGATGCCTATATGGCGGCCAACAATACCGCCGGGCTGATCGTGGTGCAGGACGGCAAGATCCGGCTCGAACGTTATGCCCGCGGCTATGCGCGTGACGGCCGCTACACCAGCTTTTCGGTGGCCAAGTCGTTCACCTCGACGCTGGTCGGTGCGGCAATCAAGGACGGCTATATCAAATCGGTCGACGAGCCGGTGACGCGCTACCTGCCCGAACTGGCGGGCAGCGGGTATGATGGCGTCACGATCGCGCAATTGCTGACGATGACCTCGGGCGTGAAATGGAACGAGGATTATACCGATCCCAAGTCCGACGTCGCGGCCATGTATGCCAAGCCCGCGCCGGCGGGCATGGATCCGACCATCGCCTATATGCGCACGTTGCCGCGCGACACCGCGCCGGGCAGCAAATGGGTGTACAAGACCGGTGAGACCAATCTGATCGGCGTGCTGGTGAGCAAGGCGACCGGCCGGCCGCTGGCGACCTATCTCAGCGACAAGGTGTGGAAGCCGTTCGGCATGGAGCGCGATGCGTTCTGGATGATCGATCCCTCGGGACAGGAAGTCAGCGGTTGCTGCCTGTCCGTCTCGCTGCGCGATTATGCGCGGATGGGGTTGCTCGCGCTGACCGGCGGCAAGGGCATCGTCAAGCCGGGCTGGTTCGCCGCGGCGACCACCTCCAAGGCCGAGATCGGTCGCGGGCCGGGTTACGGCTACGGTTATCAATGGTGGACCTATCCCGAGGGCCGGTTCGGCGCGAACGGCATCTTCGGGCAGAATATCCTGGTCGATCCCGCGCACCGCATCGTCATCGCGATGTCGAGCGCCTGGCCCAAGGCGACCGATCGCGACTTGCAGGTGGTGCGGGCGGCGTTCCAGCAGCAACTGATCGACGCGGCGGTGAAGTAACCGAAATCCTCCCCGGAACGGGGAGGGGGAGGGGGCGGGCCGGCGACACAACAGTAGCGTTGCCGGCCCGCCCCCTCCGTCAGCCTTCGGCTGCCACCTCCCCGTACCGGGGAGGAGTTTAAGCGACCCGTTCGAAATGCCCGGTGGCGAAATCTTCCTGCACCAGCGCGACGATGCGATCCGCCACCACGCCCGGCTCCTTCACCGACGCCGGATTCTCGCCCGGATAGGCCCGCTCGCGCATCTTGGTGCGTGTCGCGCCGGGATCGAGGATCGCGGTGCGGATGTTGCTGATCCGCTCCATTTCCTCGCCATAAGCCGCGATCAGCACCTCGAAGGCCGCCTTTGAGGCACCGTACAGGCCCCAATATGCACGCGGCTTGCGACCGACGCTCGACGTAATCCCGATCACCCGCGCGCGCGCCGATTTGCGCAGCATCGGGTCGAACGCGGCGATCAGGGCGGCCTGCGCGCTGACGTTGAGCGTCAATACCTGCGCCAGTTCCTTGGCGTCGATCGACGGCACCGGCGTGAGGCTGCCGAGCATGCCGGCGTTGAGCACCATGATGTCGAGCTGCGGCCAACGCTCGCCGATCGCCAGGCCGAGCCGGGCGATGCTGTCCGTTTCGGTCAGGTCGAGCGGCGCGATCGTCGCCGAGCCACCCGCATCGAAGATCGCCGATTCGACGTCTTCAAGGTCCTTGGCGGTCCGCGCGGTGAGCACGACATGGGCGCCGGCGGCGGCCAGCGCCTTGGCGGTCGCCGCGCCGATGCCGCGGCTGGCGCCGGTGACGAGGGCGATTTGATTGTGGAGGGGGAGGTCGGTCATCGTTCTTCCTTCGTCACCCCGGATTTAGTCCGGGGTCCACCGTGCCGCGACAGCAATCGCTGCGGCGTTTGCACCACGGTGGATGCCGGAACAAGTCCGGCATGACGGCTAAGGTGGCTTAGATCATCCGCTCGGCAAGCAGCGCAAACTGGTCGATCTGCACGACATCGTCCTGATCGGTCAGCTTGGTCGGATAATCGCCGGTGAAGCAGGCGTCGCAATGGCTCGGGCGGATATCGGCTCGACACGGTTCGCCGAGTGCCTTGTACAAGCCGTCGATCGAGACGAACGCCAGGCTGTCGGCCTGGATATAGGTGTTCATTTCCTCGATATTCATGTTGGCGGCGAGCAATTTGCCGCGCTCGGGCGTGTCCACGCCGTAGAAGCACGAATGCCGCGTCGGCGGGCTGGCGATGCGCATATGCACTTCGGCGGCGCCGGCATCACGCATCATCTGCACGATCTTGAGCGAGGTGGTACCACGAACGATCGAATCGTCGATCAGCACGATCTTCTTGCCCTTGATCAGCGCGCGATTAGCATTGTGCTTCAGCTTCACGCCGAGGTGGCGAACCTCGTTGTTCGGCTGGATGAACGTGCGGCCGACATAATGCGATCGGATGATGCCGAGTTCGAACGGAATGCCCGATTGCTGCGCGTACCCGAGCGCGGCGGGCGTGCCCGAATCCGGCACCGGGATGACGATATCGGCATCGACCGGGCTTTCGATCGCCAGCTGCGCGCCGATCGCCTTGCGAACGGTATAGACGCTGCGATCTTCCGAGATCGAATCCGGTCGTGAAAAATAGACATATTCGAAAATGCACGGCCGCGGCGAGACATTGGCGAACGGGCGATGCGAGGTGATCTGGTCGCCCTTGACGATGACCAGCTCGCCGGGATCGATCGAGCGGACGAATTCGGCGCCGCACACGTCGAGCGCGACCGTCTCCGAGGCAAAGATCACGGCATTGCCGAGCTTGCCCATCACCAGCGGCCGGATGCCGAGCGGATCGCGGCAGGCAATCATGCCCTCTGGCGTCATGACGATTAGCGAATAGGCGCCTTCGACCTGCTTCAGCGCGTCGATGAACTTGTCGACCACGGTGCGATAATTGCTGGTGGCGACAAGATGGATGATCGTTTCGGTATCGCTGGTCGACTGGAAGATCGAGCCGCGCCGCACGAGATCGCGACGGATGCGCATCGCGTTCGAGATATTGCCGTTATGCGCGATGGCGAAGCCGCCGCTGGCCAGATCGGCGTAGAGTGGCTGCACGTTGCGCAGCGCCGTCTCGCCGGTGGTCGAATAGCGCACATGCCCGCAGGCGACGGTACCGCGCAGCGCGAAGATGATGTCGTCGCGGTCGAAATTGCCGGCGACATGGCCCATCGCGCGGTGCGTGTGGAATTCCTGGCCATCGAAACTGGTGATGCCGGCCGCTTCCTGGCCACGGTGCTGCAGCGCGTGCAGCCCCAGGGCAACGAGCGCGGCAGCGCCCTCGCTACCGGAAACGCCAAAGACGCCGCATTCTTCGTGCAGCTTGTCGCCATCGGCGACGTCGAACGGATTGGTTGTCAGCATGGCGCCCTTCGGGGGGTGGGTAGCGTCGCGGTGGCATATAGGGACACGATGCGGCTTTGTCGCGCTTTTGTAAGAATTGGCGGGAGCATTCGGTCGCATCGCCCGTTTTCGGCGGGTTAGCGCAAGGAGAGCGGCATGGCGAAGGATCACGGCCCGAGCGTCAAGGACGATAAATTGTACGAAGACCTGCGTAATGATGGCGCCTCGCCGGAGAAAGCGGCGCGAATCGCCAATGCCAAGGCGGCCGGGACGCTGAAGCCGGGCGGCGGCACGCTGGAGGATCGCAGCAAGGCGGATTTGATGAAGGAAGCCAAGGAGATCGGCATTGCCGGGCGGTCCAAGATGGACAAGGCGGCGCTGGTGAAGGCGATCCGTAAGGGGTGACACCGCTCTTCTCGCCACCCCTGCGAAGGCAGGGGCCCATCGCTTTTTCCTGATGAGCCGGTGCTTGGAGAGACAGCGATAGGCCCCTGCCTTCGCAGGGGTGACGGCGGTTTGTGGGCAACGCCCGGTGTTCGCGGCTATAACGACAATCGCGGCCGACCACGCTAAAGCGTCCGCATGACCACCCATCGCGACACTGGCCTCGAGCTGAACCCCAAATATGACGCCGCGGGCCTGATCACCGCGGTGGCCACCGATCGCGTCACCGGCGAACTGCTCATGCTCGCGCATATGAATGCAGAGGCGCTCGCCGCGACCATCGCTACGCGCGAAGCCCATTTCTGGTCGCGCAGCCGCGCCGCGCTGTGGAAAAAGGGCGAAAGCTCCGGCCATGTCCTGCACGTCACCGAGATCCGCATCGATTGCGATCAGGACGCGGTGTGGCTGATCGTCGATGCCGCCGGCCCAGCCTGCCACACCGGCGAGCGCAGCTGCTTCTTCCGACGCATCGACGGGGACGTGTTGAGCCCGGTCGCATGACGCGGCTGCTGTTCGCGCTGCTGTTGCTCACCGCCTGCACGGAGCAACCGGCCCCGGCACCGTTGCCCAGCCCCACGCCGACCACCGCGCTCGAAGCGGCGGCGATCGAGGCAGGGCTGGTGGTCGATCCCGCCAGCACCGACATTACCGGCCTCTATGCGCGCGACACCGACCGCGTGTGCATCGTGCCGGGCGCCACCGCCTACCGCATCGGCGTGTACGTCGATTATGACGACAATCAGAGCTGCGCCGGCAGCGGCGTGGCGACGCGTGCCGGCGAGGCGCTGGAGCTCGACTTCCCGTCCGCCCCGGGCTGTACGTTCACGGCGCGCTATGAGGGTGACCGCATCGCTTTTCCGGGCAAATTGCCCGAACCCTGCGCGAAATTATGTCATCGGCGCGCATCGCTCGCTGCGCTTAATGTCGATCGGCTCAGTGAATCACCCGCGGAAGCCTCCACGCTGCGCGATGCCAAGGGGCGCTTGTTATGCAGTCTGGGTGGTTGACGTTCACGTAAACGGAATTACATAAGAGCTATGCCGAATACGGATTATGCCCCAGCCTATGTCGTGGTGCCGCCGGCAGACGATCGTGAGCAGTTCTCGATTTCCGATCTATCGGCCGAATTCGACGTCACGGCGCGCGCCTTGCGTTTTTACGAGGATGAGGGGCTGATCGCGCCGGAGCGGCGCGGCACCACGCGCGTCTATTCGCATCGTGACCGCGCCCGGCTGGCCTGGATCCTGCGCGGCAAGCGCGTCGGCTTCTCGCTCACCGAGATTCGCGAGATGATCGATCTCTACGATCTCGGCGACGGCCGCAAATCGCAACGGGCGGTGACGATCGACCGCTGCCGCGACCGCATCGAGCTGCTCGACGCGCAGAAGCGTGATATCGATGCGGCGATTGCCGAACTGACCGATTTCATCGCCGTCATCGCCCAAACAAAGCCCGCCTGAAGGATTTATTATGCCCCAGTTCACCCCCCCGGTGCGCGACACGCGTTTTGTGCTCGAGCATGTCGTCGGCCTCGCCAATTACGCCAATCTGCCCGGCTTCCAGAACGCGACGCCTGACGTGGTCGATGCCGTGCTCGACGAAGGCGGCAAGTTCGTCGCCGAAGTGCTGTTTCCCTTGAACGCCAGCGGCGACCAGGAAGGCTGCACGCGCCACGAGGATGGCAGCGTGACCACGCCCAAGGGCTTCAAGGAAGCCTATAATGCGTTCGTCGAATCCGGCTGGGGCACGCTCAGCGCGCCGGAGGAATTCGGCGGGCAGGAAATGCCGCACGTCGTGTCGACCGCGTTCCAGGAATATATGATCTCGGCCAACATGGCGTTCGCCATGTATCCCGGCCTGACGCACGGCGCGATCGCTGCGCTGCTGGTCAAGGGCACGCCCGAGCAGAAGGCCAAGTACGTCCCCAACATGGTCAGCGGCAAATGGGGCGGCACGATGAACCTCACCGAACCGCAGTGCGGCACCGACCTGGGCCTGATCCGCACCCGTGCGGAGCCGGTCGGCGATGGCAGTTACAAGATCACCGGCACGAAGATCTTCATCTCGTCGGGCGAGCATGATCTGACCGAGAACATCATCCATCTCGTGCTGGCCAAGACGCCCGGCGCGCCGGAAAGCTCGAAGGGGATTTCGCTGTTCGTCGTGCCCAAGTTCATGGTCAATGACAATGGCTCGCTGGGCGCGCGCAATCCGGCGACCTGCGGCTCGATCGAGCACAAGATGGGCATCCACGCCAATTCGACCTGCGTGATGAACTATGACGGCGCGATCGGCTGGCTGGTCGGCGAGGAGATGAAGGGCCTCGCCGCGATGTTCATCATGATGAACGCGGCACGACTCGGCGTCGGGCTGCAGGGCCTCGGCGTCGCCGAAGTGGCCTATCAGAACGCCGTGCAATATGCGCACGATCGCCGCCAGGGCCGCGCACTGACCGGCCCCAAGGAGCCGACCGAAAAGGCCGACACCTTGTTCGTCCACCCGGACGTGCGCCGCATGCTGATGGAAGCCAAGGCAATGACCGAGGGGCTCCGCGCACTGTGCCTGTGGGGCGCGCTGCAGGCCGATCTCGAACATGCCGCCGCCACCGACGAGGAAAAGCAGCTGGCAGGCGATCTGCTCGGGCTGCTCACCCCGGTCATCAAGGGGTACGGCACCGACAAGGGCTATGAGATCGCCACCAACGCGCAGCAGGTTTACGGCGGCCACGGCTACATCGCCGAATGGGGCATGGAGCAATATGTCCGCGATGCGCGCATCGCCATGATCTACGAAGGCACCAACGGCGTGCAGGCGATGGATCTGGTCGGCCGCAAGCTGGCGTCCAACGGCGGCCGCGCCGTGCAGGCCTTCTTCAAGGTCGTGGCCGACGACGTTGCTGCCGCCAAGGCAGTGCCCGAGACCGCGGCATTCGCCGAGGCGCTGGAAAAGGCCACGGGCCAGCTCCAGGCGGCGACGATGTGGTTCATGCAGAACGGCATGCAGAACCCCGACAATGTCGGTGCCGGCGCCTATAGCTATATGCAGATCATGGGGATCGTGGCGACCGGGCTGATGTGGCTGCGCATGGCCAGCGCGGCGGTCACGCTGAAGGCGGCGGGCGAGGGCGATCCCGCATTCCTCGACGCGAAGCTGATCACCGCGCGCTTCTTCGCCGAGCGTATCCTGCCGGACGCAGGGGCGTTGCGCCGCAAGATCGAAGGCGGCAGCGAAGCGCTGATGGCGCTGCCGGTCGAGGCCTTCATGGCGGCGTAAGGTAAACTAAGCCCCTCCCCTTAAGGGGAGGGGTTGGGGTGGGGCAGTCCCGCAAAAGACGGCGCTGGTGCGGCTGCACGCCCCCACCGCCAACCCCTCCCCTGAAGGGGAGGGGCTTATTTCTCCGGCACCGCCGTCACCACCGGTTTCGCGACCACCGCTTTGGGCGGCATTGCGGTGAGCTCTACCCGCCGCCGCACGCCGGTCAGTTCCGCAGCGGGCTTGGTCGCACTGCTCACCGGCACCGCCACGCGCGAGCCCGGCAACGTCTCCAGCCGAAACGTCTCGGTCTGCCGCGCCACCGGCACGAACACCTGCAGCTTCATGCATTGCGCGGTATCTGGCCGCTTAAATTCCGCGCAGTTCCACAGCGCCTTGTCGTAGCCGCGTGCGCGATCACGCAGATAGCTGAACGACATGGTAGCGATCTGCTGCGGGGTCACCGGGCTGGCGGTCGGCGTGCGCGCCTTGCTGCTCCAGCCCATGAACTTGCAATAGTCGCGCGCGCCGCACGTCGCAGTCGCCAGTGCCGCGAAATTCTCAGGCGCCATCTTGGGATCGAGCGTGATCAGGAAGCTGTCGGGGTTATCGGTGGTTGCCGATGGGACACTGCCGGTATCGCCCGCCAGGATCGCCGCCGCCTGCTCGCTGGCCAGGGCCGCCTCGTCGAGCGCCGCCCCCATGCGGTGCGCGTCCGAATAGGCGGCGAGCTGCGCGATCACCGGCTCGCTGGGGGACACCGCCCGGCGGAAGGCCGGCGGCGTGCCCCACCAGCCGGTCCAGCGGAAGAACAGGTGCGTGCGCACCTTGGCGACCTTGTCGAGGCTGGACTGCCAATAGGGCACCACCCAATCGGTATGGTAATGCGTGGCATAGCCGACCGGCTTGAACACGCTGCCGGTGAGCGCCAGCGTCGCGGTCTCACGTGCGCGTTTCCACGCCAGATCGGACCAACGGTGGCGGACCAGCGCGCCATCGCAGGTAAAGGTGAACTGGCAGCCGGTGCTGCGCTCCTGGCCTTGGAACACCACGCCGCAGATCGTCTTGGGAAAAGCAGGGTGGCGTGTGCGATTGATGATCACCTGGCCGACCGAGCGCTGCCCCAGCGTGTCGTCGCCCGCTTCATAGAGCATCGCGGCGGCCATGCAGTCGGTCGCCCGCAAGCGGTCTTCGTCGGTGCCGGCCAGGTGAAACGGGCGCGCGGCGGGATTGGGATCAGTGGAGAATGGTATGCCGGCGTTGAACGTTCGCGCATCGTCGGGCGCGAGGTCCTGATAGGTCACGGGCTCGACCGGCGGCAGTTCGGCGGGCGGCACGATCCGGTGCGGGCGCGCAACGAGGCGCCGATGCGGCACGACCGGGGGCGCCAACGCCACGACCAATGCCGGTACGGCGATCGCGAGCAGCGCGATCAGCAGCAGCACGGCGTGATAGACCGGCGCGATCCGCGCGGTGGTGTTCGGAAGGACGATGGACATGGAGGGCAAACTTCAGCGCGGCTCGCGGGCGAGCGGAATTCGGGACATGACGGCTCCTGCCACGACGAGCGGGGGCCTTAGCCTATTATCGGGGAAAGTGAAAATGGCGTTGCCCTGGTGAAGGCAGGCCCTGCTCTTACTGAGCCGCCACCCCGGACGTGTGCGGCACTTAAACCTCTGCGACACGTACTTTGATGTTGTCCTGCGAAAGCGGGAGCCCAGGGTACCGAGCGTCCTCGCTGCGGCCCTGGGCTCCCGCTTTCGCGGGGGAACAAAGGGTTACTTGCTCGGTATCGATAAGCAGTGCGGGGTGACGAAGTGTTCGCACGGACCACGTGGGCGATCAGCTCTCCGGCAGGAAGTCTGGCACGGAGAGATAGCGTTCGCCGGTATCGTAGTTGAAACCAAGCACGCGGACGTCGTCGGGCAGATCGGGCAGCTTCTGCAGGATCGCGGCGAGCGTCGCGCCTGAGCTGATCCCGACCAGCATGCCTTCCTCGGTGGCGGCGCGCCGCGCCATGTCCTTGGCCACGGCGGCGTCGACCTGGATCGAGCCGTCGATCGACTGGGTGTGCAGATTGGCCGGCACGAAGCCCGCGCCGATACCCTGGATCGGGTGCGGGCCAGGCTGGCCGCCGGAAATGACCGGCGAGGCAGCCGGCTCGACGGCATAGACTTTGAGGTTCGGCCAGCTCTTCTTCAGTGTTTCGGCGACGCCCGTAATGTGTCCGCCAGTGCCGACGCCGGTGATGATCACGTCGATCGGCGTTTCGGCGAAGTCGGCGAGGATTTCCTGTGCCGTGGTGCGGACATGCACGTCGATGTTCGCAGGGTTCTCGAACTGTTGCGGCATCCAGCTGTTCGGCGTCTGTGCGATCAGTTCAAGCGCGCGTTCGATCGCGCCCTTCATGCCCTTTTCCCGCGGCGTGAGATCGAACGTGGCGCCGTATGCCAGCATCAGCCGGCGGCGCTCGATCGACATGCTCTCGGGCATCACCAAAACGAGCTTATAGCCTTTGACCGCAGCCACCATGGCCAGGCCGACGCCGGTATTGCCGCTGGTCGGCTCGATGATCGTGCCGCCGGGCTGGAGCTCGCCCGACGCTTCCGCCGCCTCGACCATGGCCAGCGCGATGCGATCCTTGATCGAGCCGCCGGGATTGGCGCGTTCGGACTTGATCCACACTTCGGTGTCCGGAAACAGTCGCTGCACGCGAATGTGCGGCGTGTTGCCGATCGTATCGAGGATCGTGTTTGCCTTCATGATACTGCCTCCATCTCTTTGTCTGCGGCATCCTGCCGGCTGGTTGGCGGATCGAATGTCTTGGCGCGCCTTATGCTGGGGAACAGATAGGTCCACAGGATGGTGACTACAATCGCCCCGCCGCCGCCGACCAGCACCGCACCGACCGGGCCGAGCGCCGCGGCGAGGAAGCCGGATTCGGCCTCGCCGAGCTCGTTGGAGGCGGAAATGGTCAACTGCGAGACGGCGCCGACTCGGCCGCGCATCTCGTCCGGTGTGTGCAACTGGATCAGCGACTGGCGGATATAGACCGAGAACATGTCCGCCGCGCCGGCCACCGCCAGCGCGCCCACCGCGACCTCGAAGGCGTAGGCGGGCACGATCAGGTGGGCGATGCCGAATACGATCGTGGCGGTGCCGTAGATCAACACCGAAACCAGCATGCGCGGACCGACATTGTGCTTGAGCGGACGGATTGAGAAGATCACCGCGACGATTGCCGCGCCGAGCGCAGGGGCGGCAGCCAGCAGGCTCAGCCCTCTCGGCCCGACCTTGAAGATGTCGTGCGCATAGATCGGCAGCAGGGCGCTGGTCCCTGCCAAAAACACGGCGAACAGATCGAGCGTGATCGCGCCGAGCACGAGCTTGTTCTTACCCACATAGGCCAGGCCATCGACGATCTGACGCAGCGGATGTGCGGTCGAGCGCGGCGGGCTGGGCACCTTGCTGATGAACAGCAGCGCCACGAACGCCAGGCCGAACAAGACCGCCGCCAGCCAATAGGCGCCGCTCTGCGCATGGGCATAAGCGAAGCCGCCGACCGCCGGGCCGATGATCGTGCCGACCTGCCAGGAGATCGAGCTCAGCGCGATGGCTGTCGGCAACACCTCGCGCGGCACCAAATTGGGGGCCAGCGCACCGAACGCCGGCCCCGCAAAGGCGCGCCCGAGGCCGAGCAACACCGCGACCGAGAACAATACCGGCAGCGACATCCAGCCTTCATATGTGGCCATGGCCAGGATCAACGCGCAGATCAGCTGCAACGACACGGTGATGCGCGTGATCCAGCGCCGATCGAAACGATCCGCCACCCACCCCGTGATCGGCGTGCTGAGAAACAGCGGCAGGAATTGCAGCAACCCGATCAAGCCAAGCTGCGCCGCCGCGCCGCTCGGGCTCATAGTGGACCGCGCGATCGTATAGGTTTGCCAGCCGATGACGATGATCATCGCGTTCTGCGCGATCGTCATGGCGAGGCGCGCGACCCAATAGGCGCGAAAATTGGCTATACGGAGCGGGTGGGTGGGCGGGGAGGGGGAAAGGTCCATCGCGCACGGCTCTACGCGGGCGGCGCGCCGCGCGGCAATCAGGGATTGCTTGTGCGCGTGAAACTTCTGATGAGGCCCAACGATTGAAGTCGCGAGCGAAACGCGCTTATACGCGCGCTCCTCCCCAAGGAAAACGAGGTTCCAACACGTGGCCAAAGCC
This sequence comes from Parasphingomonas puruogangriensis, assembly GCF_036663635.1. Lineage (NCBI taxonomy): Bacteria > Pseudomonadati > Pseudomonadota > Alphaproteobacteria > Sphingomonadales > Sphingomonadaceae > Parasphingomonas > Parasphingomonas puruogangriensis. Next base: position 383,413 of record NZ_JAXOJI010000001.1, read on the forward strand.
CCCGCCCGCCCAACCGATCGTCCCGCCGACCCGCCCGCGCCGAACCGCGAGCGACCCGCCGAACCGCAGCCGTACAAGGCGTCGAAGGACGAATTGCTCGCCTTTTACAAGCAGATGCTGCTGATCCGCCGCTTCGAGGAAAAGGCCGGGCAACTCTACGGCCTCGGTTTCATCGGCGGCTTCTGCCATCTGTATATCGGGCAGGAAGCGGTCGCGGTCGGCCTGCAGTCGGCGCTCGACGGTGAGAAGGATAGCGTGATCACCGGTTATCGCGACCATGGCCATATGCTGGCTTATGGCATCGATCCCAAGGTGATCATGGCCGAGCTGACCGGGCGCGGGGCCGGGATCAGCCGCGGCAAGGGCGGCTCGATGCATATGTTTTCGACCGAGAAGAAGTTTTACGGCGGGCATGGCATCGTCGGGGCGCAGGTCTCGCTCGGCACCGGCCTGGCCTTCGCGCATAAATATAACGCGGATGGCGGGGTCGCGATGGCCTATTTTGGCGATGGCGCGTCGAACCAGGGCCAGGTCTATGAATCGTTCAACATGGCCGAGCTGTGGAAGCTGCCGATCATTTTCGTGATCGAGAACAATCAGTACGCCATGGGCACCAGCGTCAATCGCTCGTCGGCCGAGGACCAGCTGTACAAGCGTGGTGAATCTTTCCGCATTCCGGGCATCCAGGTCGACGGCATGGATGTGCTGGCGTGCCGCGGCGCGGCCGAAGAGGCGCTCGCCTGGGTGCGCGCCGGCAAGGGGCCGATCCTGCTCGAGATGAAGACCTATCGCTATCGCGGCCATTCGATGTCCGATCCGGCCAAATATCGCTCGCGCGAGGAAGTCCAGGCGGTGCGCGACAAGTCCGATCCGATCGAGCATTGCAAGAAACTGCTCGACGTCGAAGGCGTGACCGAGGCCGATCTGAAGGCGATCGATCAGGACATCCGTCGCCAGGTCAACGACGCTGCCGACTTTGCCGAAGCCGCACCCGAGCCGGATGCCGCTGAACTTTATACCGACGTGCTGGTGGAAACCTACTGATGGCGATCGAAATCAAAATGCCCGCGCTTTCCCCGACGATGGAGGAAGGCACGCTCGCCAAGTGGCTGGTCAAGGAAGGCGATGTGGTCAAATCCGGCGACATCATGGCCGAGATCGAGACCGATAAGGCGACGATGGAATTCGAGGCGGTTGACGAAGGCACGATCGGCAAGATCCTGATCGCCGAAGGTAGCGACAATGTGAAGGTCGGCACCGTCATCGCCACGCTGATCGCGGAGGGGGAAGAGGCTTCTTCCCCTCTCCCATCGGGAGAGGGGCAAGGCGCGCCAGCGCCGCGGGGTGAGGGCGACGCCCAGTCGCCTGCATCGCCCTCACCCTCCGCCGCTGACGCGGCTCCTCCCTCTCCCGATGGGAGAGGGGAAGAAGAGGGCGGCACGGCACAGTTGGTCGAAGCGGCTAAGCAGCGTGCCGAAGTGGCCGATCCCGCGCTCCCCGCGGGCACCGAGATGGTCAAGATCACGCTGCGCGAAGCGTTGCGCGATGCGATGGCCGAGGAAATGCGCAGCGACGAGCGCGTGTTCGTGATGGGCGAGGAAGTCGCCGAATATCAGGGCGCGTACAAGGTGACGCAGGGCCTGCTCGAGGAATTCGGCGCCAGGCGCGTGATCGATACGCCGATCACCGAATACGGCTTTGCCGGCGTCGGCACGGGCGCCGCGATGGGCGGCCTCCGCCCGATCGTCGAGTTCATGACGTTCAACTTCGCGATGCAGGCGATCGACCATATCGTGAACTCGGCCGCCAAGACCAACTATATGTCCGGCGGGCAGATGCGCTGCCCGATCGTGTTCCGCGGCCCCAACGGGGCGGCAAGTCGCGTCGGCGCGCAACACAGCCAGAACTACGGCCCCTGGTATGCCAGCGTTCCCGGCCTGATCGTCATCGCGCCGTATGATGCGGCCGATGCCAAGGGCCTGCTCAAGGCGGCGATCCGCAGCCAGGATCCGGTCGTGTTCCTCGAGAACGAACTGCTCTACGGCCGCACCTTCGAAGTGCCCAAGCTCGACGATTACGTGCTGCCGATCGGCAAGGCGCGGATCATGCGCGAAGGCAGCGACGTGACCATCGTGAGCTATTCGATCGGCGTCGGGCTCGCGCTCGAAGCGGCCGAGGAACTGGCCAAGCAGGGCGTGGAGGCCGAAGTCATCGATCTGCGCACGCTGCGCCCGCTGGACAAGGCGACCGTGCTCGAGAGCCTGAAGAAGACCAACCGGATGGTCGTTGCGGAAGAGGGCTGGGCGACCTGCTCGATCGCCTCGGAGATCGTATCGATCTGCATGGAAGAGGGGTTCGACGATCTCGACGCGCCCGTGCTGCGTGTCGCAAACGAGGACGTGCCGCTGCCATATGCGGCGAACCTCGAGAAGCTGGCGCTGCTCAATTCAGCCAAGATCGTCGCGACGGTGCAGAAGGTACTGTAACGGGCGCCGTACCCACCACGACCGTGACCCTGAACTTGGTTCAGGGTCCATCGTGCCACAAAGGCGATCGTCCGAGTGGCCTGCTGGATGCTGAAACGAATTCAGCATGACGGCGCGTTGGGGCAGGGGGCGGCGGCCCGCCCTCAGGCGGTGTACAAATCGCACGTCGATCGGGAGCCGGAAACGCTCTCGTAGATTTTCGTGAAGTCGCGATTGTCGCGGACGATGAACGACGCGGTATATTTCAGCTTGGCCGGCGTCGCGAACATCGATCCCAGTAGCGGCTTATAATCGTAATTGATCTCGACATACATCACCCCGGCACCGTTCGGCGCAGACACCTTCTGGGTACCATCGCCCATGCCACCGGTAACCTCGACGCCCTTGTTCGTCGCAGCCGTGTCCTGGCCGTCATTCGCATCGATCGTGCCATTGGTCTTGTCATAGCTCGAGGCATAGCTCGTACCATTCTGCAGGCCGATGCAGCGCTGCCAGTGAATCGTCTGGACGCCGGTCGACGACCCTTCCAGACTGCTCAGCGTGACGCGTCCATTGGTGGTCAGTTTCATCGACGCGCCCTGCAGCCGTGTCGCCTGCAGCACGTCGCTGATATCGGATTCACGCAATTGCTGCATGGAACTGCCGGTTTCGCCGACGCGCGAGGCGTTGTCGGCCAGGTTCAGCGCGATCTGGCTGAGCCGCATGTTGACGATCGCCAAATTGGCGGTTTCCACACCATACATGCCGACGCCCAGCACCAGCGGCAGGGCCAAAGCGAATTCGATCAGCGCCAAGCCGCGCTGGTCGTGCGCGACGCGGCGGAGGATGAGCGGCAGCGGGCTCACAAGCAGACCGGCTTCACGGTTGGTACGGCTTGGTTGGCATAAGGCTGGTTCTTCAAGATCGTCGTGCTGGTCAGCGTCTGCTGATCGCTCAGGCCGATCATCTTGGCGACAGGGAACAATCGCGCATAGGTCACGCTCATGGTGTACAGCGTGACGTCGTTGGCGCCGCCCTGGCCGGCAATGCCGGGATCCGCATCCCACGTCTTATTGGCGTTGACGTCGTCAAAGCATTCCTTGCCATCGAGCACGCCATTGGCGTTGGTATCGTAAATATATTCGGGTTTGATATTGCCGAACTGGGCATAGCTCTTGCGCGACGAACACCAGGTTCGCGCCGCTGGACTGGCCACGCAGGATTGGCTCGTCGTCTTCGCGATGGTGCTGATCATGGTGATGACCGCCGCGTCGATCGCCGTCGTGTTCTCGGCGCCGCCCTGGATAGCGGAATCGCGCGCCGCCTTCTGCACCGAGCCGTTGAGGATGACCTGGACATATTCCTGGTACATCATCTCGCCCAATCCCATGATCAGCAGCAGCATCACCGGGGCAACGAAGGCGAATTCGATGGCGGTGACGCCGCTGGTATCGCGATGCAGCCGGCGGAGCCGGCGCCGCAGGGTCATTTCGAAATCCTCAACGCCGCGATCTTCTTGGCAATGTCAGAAAAAGCGGTGGAAACGTCCGGCGAGGTGCCGGCATAGATCGCCTGGCTTTTGCTCGACGCGCAGGCTTCGAGCTGGGTTGTCACCGCTTGGCCGACCGCCACGACCCAAACGTCAATGCCCAGATCCTTGGCTTTGGAGCATTCGGCCAGGAAGCGCTGGTTGTGGTAGTTCTGATAGGTGGCGAAGGTGCCGTAATTGCCGTTGGTGACGCGCTGATCGAGCGCTTCATAGCCGTACATACCGTAGATCGACTCGTTCGGTTGCATGTCGCCATCGGTCATGAAGATCAGCACGCGATTCGGCGCCTGGCGCTTTTCCCAGGCTGCCGTATCGCCGGCGAAGATGCCCTTGGGCGACAGCATGCGCGTACCCCAGATCATCCCGGTATCGTGATAGGTGCCGCCGATGGCACGGAAGTCGGTGGCGTTCACATACGCGCTCACCGCGGCACGGGTCATCACTTTGAGCCTCTGTACCGGCTTACCACAAGAGACATAACCGGCTCTTGCATAGGTATCGCTGGCGTAAGAAGTATTGGTGCCATCGTCGCCGGTGCTCGAATCGGGCGTCTTGCTGCGGGTATAAATTACCTCCGGCCACATCGGTCGCCAGCGTGTGTCGATATTGCTGGTCGGCACAAGGTCTGGATCGAGATCGGGCGGCAGGCTGGCGGTGGCGAAAGAGGTGGCTCCAGCCGTGGTCTTACGTTCCTCGATGCAGCCCGCCCAGCGCGAGGTCGTGCCGTTGTTCCTGGTCGGGTCGGTCGTCGCCGCTCCGGTGACGTAGGTCGATACGTCAAGCGCATATTGATTGTAGGTCCATCGCGGCAAATAGGTCGTGGTCACGATCGTGCAAGTGCCGTCGCTGCGCGTGGCGACGACCATTTTTGCCTTCGGTCCCGGCGTGCCGGTGGTCGTGTCGTACCCCGTAGCCGGCGAGCGCGCAGAGTTGTAAGACGCGCAAGTCGCGGAGTTGACATTGTTGGAGGTCACGCTGCTTGACGAGCTTTCGCCCGTCTGCCGCCGTGTCTGGTAATTCCAGTTCGGCAGCGCTCCATTGCCGACCATATATGCGGGGCTCAGATCCATGATCGCGCGCCCGGCGTTGACCGTCGAGGTGTAGGTGACGAACCCGTAGCGCACATTTGTGGTTGGATCGATCGTTGAGGTCATCGTGTCGAAGAAGCTCAGCACCGCCAAGCGGAGCGCCTTGATCCGCGCGTCGCTCTTTTCAGGTACGTAATAGCCGGTCGATCCAGGGTATCCGGCGATGCTCAGATTGCCGCTGCCGGTGCCGTCGGCGGGCTTGGTATAGGTGACGACATCGTCGGTGTCTTTGCTGTTGCCCTGCGGGTCGCTGACATAGGTGCTGCAGGCGGCGGTCGAATCCGCCGGCGTACACGCCATCGACCCGGTGGTGTCGAGCACGAACATCACATCGGTATCGGCGACGTCGTAGCGCGCCTCGCACGTCACATCGAGTTTTACGTTTGGCGCATTGAACATCTTGGTGATGGTCATCGGCACGGTTGCCGTGGCCGTAGCCGACACCTGGTTATCGGCGGTTTTGACCGGCACGAAGGGATAGGGTGTAGTCGTTGAGGTGAACGCCGCCGTGCCCATCAGGCCGCTGGGAAAGTTGTTCGCGAAAAACGTCTTGGCTTGCGTCGCGGCGGCGGTATCGAGCGTGGTTCCGGTCGCCACCATGCTCTTGCGGCCGGCCAGCACACCGGCGTCGCAGGCCTGTTGCAGGCGGACCTTGACGAGATAGAGGCGGCCCATGTCGACGACCGAGCCGGCCATTGCCGAGAGCGGGATCAGCGAAATCGCCATGATGGCAAGCGTATTGCCGCGCTTGTCGCGCGCCAGCTTGCCAAAGAAGGTCGCCTTGTTCGGCGCCCGGCTGTTCGGTCCTCGCATTATGATCCCACGCCCACTGGATTGACACTTGCCGAACGCGATAAGGCCGCACTCGATAAGCTAGGATCAAACGACATGGTTAATGCGGTGGTAACCGTGGAAGCGGGCGGCGCGACGTCCGACCCCGAACGCGCGCTGGCATTCTCATACGCCGATGCGGGTGCGCGTGACGCGATCATCGCTTTGTTCGCGCTGGACGATACGCTGGGACGCATTCTGCGCACCACACGCGAGCCAATGGTCGGGCAGATGCGGCTGACCTGGTGGCACGACGCGCTGACCAAGCTCGACACTGCCGCGCCGCCAGCCGAGCCGGTGCTGCAGGCGTTGGCGGCGCAGGTGTTGCCGCGCGGCGTGACCGGCCGACACCTGGCGGGCATGATCGATGCGTGGGAAGCGTTGCTCGATAGCGAGACACCGGACGCCCCGACATTGGAAAGCTATGCGCAGCGCGGCGTGATCCTGTTCGGCGCCGCGGGCATGGTGCTGGGCGCGGCGGCGGGGGACCCGGTGGCGCCGGCCGGGCGGGGCTGGGCGCTGGCTGATCTTGCGCGGCATGTCGGCGATGCCGCTATTGCCGACCGCGCACGGGCGCTGGCGGCGGGGCCGCTGGCCGCGGCGACGGCGCGCGGTTGGAGCCGGCCCGCTCGGGCCCTGGGCGCGTTGGCGCATCTTGCCCGCATGGACCTGGCGGCGCCGCCTGGCGTGCCGATCCGCCCGGCCGCCCCGGCGCGCATCGGGCGCCTGCTGTGGCACCGGCTGACCGGGCGCTAGGCTTTCGTTCGCGCGCGAAAAAGGATATTTTGGCGGCGAGGGACATGGGGAGGCGGATATGTGGCGCTATCTGGCGGGCGGTGTTGCGGCGTTGCTGTTGGTCGCAGCGGCCATCCTGTTGATCAAGACGCCGGCACGCTCGATCGCGGTATTGCCCAAAGCGCCGGCGGCGGCGCAGACCTCCGCGGCCGAGCAGTTGCCCGATAGCGTTCCAGAAGCGACCCCAAGGACGCGCGAGCAGAAGCGCTTCAACCGCTACGACAAGGACCGCGACGCGCTGATCACCCGCGACGAATATCTTGCGCAGCGGCGCAAGATATTCGCCAAGCTGGACGTCGACAAGGACGGGCGCCTGTCTTTCGACGAATGGGCGGTGAAGACGACCGACAAGTTCGCTGCTGCCGACAAAGACAAATCCGGAAGCATGACGGCCGTCGAGTTCGTCGCCACCGCCCCCAAGCGCACCACGACGGTGCGCGCCAAATGCCCCCCGGTGGGGCGCGCGCCAGCGCGGGAGGAGGATGACGGGTGACGGGTGACCGGAGGATCAGGCCGCGAGCCATTCCCCCAGCGCTTCGCGCGCGCGATCGGTGTACATCTTCTTGCGATCCGCCTTCTTGGTCTTGCCCGGGATCGGCGGGAACAGGCCGAAATTGACGTTCATCGGCTGATACGTTTCCGCTTCCGCCGCCCCGGTAATGTGGTGCAGCAGCGCACCGAGCGCGGTCGTCACCGGTGGCGGCGCAAGCGTCTCGCCCCGCAGTTCGGCGGCGGCGAAGCGACCGGCGATCAGGCCGATCGCCGCGCTCTCGATATAGCCTTCGCAGCCGGTGATCTGGCCGGCGAAGCGCACGTTGGGCATCGCCTTCAGCCGCAGCGTCGGATCGAGCAATTCGGGCGAGCGGATGAAGGTGTTGCGATGCAGCCCGCCCAATCGTGCGAACTCGGCATTTTCCAGCCCCGGAATGGTGCGGAACAGCCGCACCTGCTCGGCATGCTTCAGCTTGGTCTGGAAGCCGACGATGTTCCACAGCGTGCCGAGCGCATTATCCTGGCGCAGCTGGACCACGGCATAGGGCCAGCGCCCGGTGACCGGATCGTCGAGCCCGACCGGCTTCATCGGCCCGTAGCGCAGCGTATCGACGCCGCGCGAGGCGGCGACCTCGATCGGCATGCAGCCCTCGAAATAGGGCGTGTCCTTTTCCCATTCCTTGAACTCGGTCTTCTCGCCGTCGATCAGCCCGGCGTGAAAGGCGAGATATTGCTCCTGGTTCATCGCACAGTTGATGTAATCCTTGCCCTCACCCTTGTTCCAGCGCGACTGGAACCAGGCTTTGTCCATGTCGATGCTGTCGAAATGGACGATCGGCGCGATCGCATCGAAAAAGGCCAGCGCATCGGCGCCGGTCGCAGCCCCGATGCTGGCGGCGAGCGGGGCGGCGGTGAGCGGGCCGGTGGCGATGATCACCGGGCCGTCGGGAATCGTGTCGATCCGTTCGCGCACCACGGTGATGTTGGCATGGCCCTCGATCGCGCGGGTTACCCCTTCGGAGAAGCCGTCGCGATCAACCGCCAGCGCGGAGCCTGCTGGCACCTTGTGCACATCGCCTTCGCGCAGGATCAGCGAGCCCATCGTGCGCATTTCCTGGTGGATCAGGCCGACCGCGTTGCTCGTCGCGTCGTCCGAGCGGAAGCTGTTGGAACAGACCAGCTCGGCCAGACCATCGGTGTGATGCGCCGGCGTTTTCTCGCCGGTGCCGCGCATTTCGGACAGGCGGACCTTGAACCCGGCCTCGGCGAGCTGCCACGCCGCTTCCGAGCCGGCGAGCCCGCCGCCGATGATGTGAATGTCATGTATCATGCGCCGTCCCTAGGCGCGGCGGGCGATCCTAGCAACTTGAGCAAGCGGCAGCACTTGCCGCGCCTGCGCCGCCAAGTCGGGCTGCGCCGCGGCGATGCGCCGCGCCAAGATACCGAGCCGCCGCACCGGCACCGCCGGGAACAGGTGATGTTCGAGATGCAGAAACATGTTGTAGGTGACAAGATTGACGAAGGGCGTGGCCTGCGTGCGGGCGACCTCGTCTTCGGCGCAATCGTGATGCGTGATCCACACGGCGAACAGGGCGGTCAGGCACTGTGCGGCGATCATTGCGGCGACGTGATAGAGCAGCACCGGCGCCAGCGTCAGTACTGCCGCGCCGGCCAGTATGGCGTTCAGCGCCAGGTCGATCGCCATGCGCCGATGCAGCCGCGGTCCGCCATGATGCCATGCTTCGAGATGCATGCGCAGCGGAAAGCGCGGACCGTCGCGTAGCACTTGCCAGAAGCTCATGCGCCCGCAATCGCCCTCGATATCCTGCGCCGTGCCGAGATGCCGGTGATGGCGCAAATGGTTGAAGGCGACCGCGTTGTTGGAGCCGAGCATCAACCCGCTCAGGCCATGCAGCACCCAGCGATGCGCGGTCTTGCCGAGCCCGAGATTGCCGTGGATCGCCTCGTGATTGAGCCGCAAGGCGGTCAGGAAGAACATGAACGAGGCGATTGCGGCCAGCGGCCAGAGCCGGGCGTCGGCGGCAATCCAGCTGGCCGCCAGCCACGGCATCGGGTGGAGGCATTCCACCACGCCGTCGCGCCGGCGCATCTTGATCAGATCGCGCCATTCCACCGTGGCAAGCTTGCGGCGATAGGCGGTAACAGTGGTCGGTCCCATGTCCTTCACTCCCTGTTGCGGGTTGTGCCCGGTTAACTCAACGGGTGAATCTTTCCGCGTCGCGGTGGCGATGTCCTGCAGCGGCCGGCTGGTCCTCGATCCAGCCATTCACCTTGCGGCCGAACTGCGCGATCGCGCCCATATTGAAGAAGTGCATCGCGCCGAGCACGAGGATGGCAAGACCGACCTTGGCGCTGAGGAAGCGGATCGCGCCGGCAAGCGTGGTCGGTTCAACGCCGAGGCTGAGCGTCAGCGTGATGAAGCCGATATTGATCAGATAGAAGCCAACGACGAGCAGATGGTTGGTGGAATTGGCCAGCACCTCGTTCTGGCCGAAGCATTGGACGAGGAACACCTTGCCGTTCGCGCTAAGCGTGCGCGCGACCCAAATGGTCACGCCGATCGTGATGGCGAGGTACAGCGCATAGACGGTCTCGGTCATGTCGAAATCCTTGTTCTGGTGTTTCTGAAAATACTGAAAGAGCTGCGCGTGGCTAGGGCTGGCGGATCATTGCGTCGGGCTCCTCAATCCTGCGCTTTGGCTTTGCGGCCGGGGATCAGGCGGGCGACGCTGCCGCCCAACTTCATCAGCGTGACGAGCGTGGATTTGGGCAACACGCGCACCTGATCGTACCAGGTGCCAAGCGTGGAAAGAAATTCGTGCATCCGCCCGATCCGTTCGCGGACATGGGCCGGGGCGGTGTCGTCCTTAGCCAGGCGCTGGGCGAGCTCGTTCATCAATGCGATCGTGGGATCGATCTCGCGCCGCTTGCGCTCGGCGGCGATGCGCATGAGCATGTCCCAGAGATCGGTCTCGGCGGTGAAATGGTCGCGCCGATCGCCTTCGACATGGACGCGGCGGACAATGGCATAGCCCTGCAGCTCCTTAAGCCCGGTCGAGACATTGGAGCGGGCGAGCCCAAGCGTGTCGACGATCTCCTCGGCGTTGAGCGGATCCTTGCTGAGATAGAGTAGGGCATGGATCTGCGCGACCGAGCGGGCAACGCCCCAATGCGTGCCCATTTCGCCCCAGTGGAGCACGAAGGCTTTGACGTCGGGATGGTCGTAGAGCTTCATGGCTTCATCCATTTCTGTTATTTCAGAAATAACCGGAGTTGGGTGTGGTGTCAATCGTGATTGGCGTTATGCCCATGCCCGCATGATCATTCCGTCCATGTTCGGCTCAAGGTGCCCCCGGACCGGCTGCGCGCGACCGGTCTCCATGGCGCTTCCCCGACGAAGGTGGGAACCCAGCCGGGAGACAGCAGTGCTCAGGCGTGGCGCATCTAATCGGGACCTTCGCGACTGGGCCCCGGCCTCCGCCGGGGAGCGGGGTGGCGGAACGGCGGCAAGAGTCGCGCGTGCCGTACAGACGCGCTAGCCTGTGGGCATGTCACGTCATCTGATCCTCGCCGCCGCGCTGCTTGCCGGCATCTCCTTCTATTTTGTGCCGCGTGCGCCGGACGCGGTGTGGTGGATCGCCTGGAAGGCGATCGGCGTCGCCTTCCTGGCGGCTTGGGCGGCAGTGCAGGCGCGTGATGCGAACGGTTGGCTGCTGGTGGGCGTGCTCGCATTTGGAGCGCTGGGCGACGTGCTGCTGGAAACGTCGGGCATGGCGATCGGTGGGGTGGCATTTCTCGTTGGTCACGTGATCGCCATCGCGCTGTATCTCGGCAACGGGCGCGGCTCGACGGGCAGGTCGATCACCGCAGCAGTGGGCGGGGCGTGCCTGGTCTCCAGTTTAGCGTTTTCCTTTACGCGCGATCCCGGCGTCGCGCTGTACGCGCTAGGGCTCGGCGGGATGGCGGGCAGTGCCGCGGCGAGCCGTTTCACCATCGCGGCGCTCGGCGCGGCATCGTTCGCACTGTCCGATCTGATGATCTTCGCGGCGCTCGGCCCGCTGGCGACCTCGACGCTGCCGGGGCTGGTCATCTGGCCGACCTATTTCGCCGGGCAGGTGCTGGTGGCGATCGGGGTGATGCGCGGATTGCAGCGGCCGGCCGTGGGCACCATGTCATTGCCATGAAAGTATACACGATCGGGTACGAGGCCACGACGATGGCCGATTTCCTCGCCGCGCTGACCAAGGCGGGTGTAAAGCGGGTGATCGACGTGCGCGCCTTGCCGCTGTCGCGGCGGCCGGGCTTTTCGAAAACGTCGCTGGCGGCGTCGCTGTTCGAGGCGCGGATCGGCTATGTCCACCTCAAGGCGCTGGGCACGCCCAAGCCGGGGCGCGATGCGGCGAAGAAGGGCGATGTCGCGACGCTGACGGCGGTCTATGCCGAGCAGCTCGAACTGCCCGAGGCGCAGGTGCAGGCGGCACAGATGCTGGAACTGGCGAGGGAGATGCCCTCGGCACTGTTGTGTTTCGAGCGCGATCCCTGCCATTGTCACCGCACGTTGCTGTTGCAGGCGGTGGGGCAGGGGGCGGACGTGGTGGACCTGTACGCCTGACAAAGCAGCCTGCGGTACAGCCGGTCTAACGGACAATTTCGGCGGTTGGGGGTATCAATATGAAAATGGCGGCTGTTTGTGTTTTGGTGGTTCTGCTTATTGCCGGGTTAGCAATCGTGGGACGGTTTAGTGTCGCAAAAGCCGGGAGCCCGAAGGAGCCGGCGGTCGCAGTTCTGGTGCCATCTTCCGGGCCGCTTGCCGAAGCGGAATTCTGGGCGCTGGTGGATCACTCTGCGCGCTTAGAAGCGGACACAGATGCCCAACTCGCCGATCTGAAGTTATCGCTAAGCCGCCTGACGCCCGACCAAATCGGGCAGTTCGAGAAGATTTTCGATGCCACAATGCGACGGTCGTACAATTGGGATCTTTGGGAAGCCGCATATGTGGCAAACGGAGGGGCATCGGACGACGGTTTCGAATATTTTCGCTGTTGGCTGATATCCAAGGGGCGCAAGGTTTTCGAACAGGTCCTGGCTGACCCGGATCGGTTGGCCGATTTGCTAGCCCCGTCCGAGGCGGGCGGCGATCTGGAGTTCGAAGAGTTTGCCTATGTGGCGCGTCAGGCGTGGGCAGCAAAGTCAGGGCGGGATTGGAACGAGATGCCCGTGATCGCCGACATGATTTATGAGCAGCAGCCGACGGGTCGGGCGTTTTCGGAAGACGGAGAAGAGCTTGCTCGACGATATCCGAAATTGTGGAAGCGGTTTGGCGGGGGAGGGCAGTAAGCGTCAGACAAGCCCCCTCGTCGTCATCCCGGACTTGGTCCGGGATCCATCGGGCGGCATGCGCGGCATTCAATCATCGCGCGTTGCGCAAGGGGGTTGTTGGATCCCGGATCAAGTCCGGGATGACGATGGGGTTGGCGTGGCGCGCCGTCGCTTGAGATCCCAGCTTTCGTTGGGGTGACGGGATGGTGGATCAGCCCGCGACGGGCAGCTTAACCTTGCCGTCGGCCAACCGCTCCAGTGGCCCGTAAGCAATCACCGTTTCCAGCAACAGCGGGCCGTAGAGATGCGGGAAAAGTTGCCCGCCGCGCGATTCCTCCCATTTCAGCGAACCGCCGAAGCTGCCGAGATCGACCGCGGCGACGTGCAAATCGTCATGCCCGGCGAAATGCTTGTCGACGGTCTCGGTCAGCTGCTCGCAGGTCGAAAGGTGGATATAGCCGTCGGCCAGATCGACCGGCGCGCCGGCGAAGCTGCCGTCCGCCTCCAGCGCCGTCATCTGCGCGCCGGTCAGCACCTTGTAGGCGGTGGTCGGCACCTCGCTCATGCGCCATCCTCCGGGCCGGCGGCGAGATCGTCGCGCGTGTCGCCATCGTCGTTCGGGGCGATTTCGGGCGCGTCCTCGGGGCCGCGGACATCGGCTTCGGCTTCCTCCACGGTTTCCTCGATCCGCGCGGCGGAGACGACATGCTCGTTCTTGCCAACATCGAACAATTTCACCCCAGCCGAATTGCGGCTGATCACGCGCAGCGAACCCAGCGTCGTGCGGATCAGCTTGGCCTGATCGGTGACCAGCATCAGCTGGTGCCCCTTGGCCGCGGCAAAGCTCGCCACGACGGGGCCGTTGCGCGCGATATTGTCGATATTGGTGATGCCCTGGCCGCCGCGATTGGTGCGGCGGTAATCATAGGCACTGGAGAGTTTGCCATAACCGTTGGCGCAGACGGTGAGGATGAACTGCTCCGCCTTGACCATCTGGTCGAACAATTCCTGATCGTCTGGGGCCCCTTCGCGCTCGGCCTTCCACGGCGCGAACTTGAGATAATTCTCGCGTTCCTGCGGGCTGGCATCGACACGGTGCAGGATCGACAGCGAGATGACCTTGTCGTCGCCCTTGAGCGCCATGCCGCGCACACCGGTAGAGTTGCGGCTCTGGAATTCGCGTACGTCGGTGCTGGCGAAGCGGATCGCCTTGCCGGCGCGGGTGGCGAGCAGCACGTCGTCGCCTTCGCTGAGCAACGCGACGCCGATCAGGCGGTCGTCTTCGTCCTCGCCTTCGAACTTCATCGCGATCTTGCCGTTGGTCGGCACGCTGGTGAAGGCGTCCATCGAGTTGCGGCGCACATTGCCCTTGGCGGTGGCGAACATGACGTGGAGATTGCCCCATTCCGCCTCGTCCTCGGGCAGCGCGAGCACGGTCGAGATCGTCTCGCCCTCGGCCAGCGGGAGGAGGTTGATCATCGGCCGGCCGCGCGTGGCGGCGCCACCCTCAGGCAGGCGCCAGACCTTCTTGCGATAGACCTTGCCGTGGGTGGAGAAGAACAGCACCGGCGTGTGCGTGCTCGTCACGAACAATTCGGTGACGACGTCCTCGTCCTTGGTGCTCATGCCGCTGCGGCCCTTGCCGCCGCGTGCCTGAGCCCGGAACGTGTCGAGCGTGGTGCGCTTGATATAGCCCTGCATCGTCACGGTGACGACCATGTCCTCGCGCTCGATCAGATCCTCGTCGTCGATGCCGTCAGCGGCGGCGGCGATTTCGGTGCGGCGCGGCGTGGCGAATTCGGCGCGGACGGCGGCGAGCTCGTCCTTCATCACGTCGTACAATTTGGCGCGGTTGGCGAGGATCTCGAGCAATTCAGTGATCGAATCGGCCAGGCCCTGCAACTCGTTGCCGATCTCATCGCGACCCAGAGCCGTCAGGCGATGCAGGCGCAGATCGAGGATGGCGCGCACCTGCGCTTCGGACAGGCGATAGACGTCGCCTTCCTGCTTATCCTCGACTGCTTCGACCAGGCGGATATACGGCGCGATCTCGGCGATCGGCCAGCTCTTCTCAAGTAGTCGCGCACGGGCGACGGCGGGGCTGGACGAGCCGCGGATCATCTTCACCACTTCATCGAGATTGGTGACGGCGATGACCAGGCCGAGCAACAGATGCGCCCGCTCCCGCGCCTTGGCGAGTTCGAATTTCGAACGCCTCGTGATCACCTCTTCGCGGAACTTGACGAACGCTTCGATGATGTCGCGCAGGTTGAGCGTTTCGGGGCGGCCGCCGCGGATCGCGAGCATGTTGGCCGGGAACGAGCCCTGCGCCGGCGTGTGACGCCACAATTGGTTGAGCACCACGTCGGCAGTGGCGTCGCGCTTGAGGTCGATGACGATGCGCACGCCGTGACGGTTCGATTCGTCGCGAATGTCGCTGACGCCTTCGATGCGCTTGTCCTTGGCGGCCTCGGCGATCTTCTCGACCAGATTGTTCTTGCCGGTCTGGTAGGGGATTTCGGTGAGCACGATCGAGCGCCGATCGCCGCGGCCTTCCTCGACGATGTGGCGCGAGCGCACGATGATCGAGCCGCGGCCTTCGTTATACGCCGCCTTGCAGCCGGCGCGGCCGAGAATGATGCCGCCGGTCGGGAAATCGGGGCCGGGGACGATCTCCATCAGCTCGTCGATGGTGATCCCGCCATTCTCGATATAAGCGAGGCAGGCATCGACGACTTCGCCGAGATTGTGCGGCGGAATGTTGGTCGCCATGCCGACGGCGATGCCGCCCGCACCGTTGACCAAGATATTGGGAAAGCGCGCCGGCAGCACGGTCGGCTCTTCGCGCGAACCGTCATAATTGGGCGCGAAATCGACCGTATCCTTGTCGATGTCGGTGAGCAGCGCCATTGCCGCCTTGGTCAGCCGCGCCTCGGTGTAGCGCATCGAGGCCGGCATATCCGGATCCATCGAGCCGAAATTGCCCTGGCCGTCCATCAGCATCACGCGCATCGCCCAATCCTGGGCGAGACGGGCGAGCGCCATATAGATCGAGCTGTCGCCGTGCGGGTGATAGTTGCCCATCACGTCGCCGACGATCTTGGCGCATTTGCGATACGGACGGCCGGGGACGAAACCGCCCTCTTGCGACGCGAACAGGATGCGGCGGTGGACCGGCTTCAAACCGTCGCGCACGTCGGGCAACGCGCGACTGACGATGACGCTCATGGCATAGTCGAGATAGCTCGAGCGCATTTCGTCCACGATCGAGATCGGCGAGATATCGGAAGGGTCGGCGAGGATGGTCTCGTCGGTCAAATTTCTGGTGCTTTCGGGTTCGTTTCAGTCGTGTGACGGCTCTAGCCGAGGCGGGGTGGGATGCCAAGGGTTGGGGGCAAGGCGCAGGAGCGCACGGCCGCCAAAAAGGCGCTTCCCCGGCGGAAGCCGGGGCCCAGTCGTGATGCCGAGGGTAACTTTGCTCAGCTTTTGCCAATCTCTGCTTTTCGACGGGGCCCCGGCCTCCGCCGGGGGGGAGCGCCAAGCGACGACGCTAGGCCGGTACTTCCGCCCCATCCCAGGCGAACACCTTGCCGCTATCCGGCACCTTCAGCCCGTCGATCACGTCGAGCAACTGCACCGCCGCGCGCCCGGCATCGAACAGGTGGCCGGCCTGCACATTGCCCTGGAACGGCTTGGACAACGTCGTATCCACCGTGCCCGGATGCAGCCCAACGACGATGCTGCGCTCGTTGCGCCGCCGTTCCTCGATCGCCAGCGTGCGCAGCATCATGTTGAGCGCCGCCTTGGAGGCGCGATAGCCGTACCAGCCGCCCAGCTTGTTGTCGGCGATGCT
Organism: Parasphingomonas puruogangriensis; assembly: GCF_036663635.1. Lineage (NCBI taxonomy): Bacteria > Pseudomonadati > Pseudomonadota > Alphaproteobacteria > Sphingomonadales > Sphingomonadaceae > Parasphingomonas > Parasphingomonas puruogangriensis. The sequence goes on from NZ_JAXOJI010000001.1 coordinate 399,826, forward strand.
GCCGACGCGGGCGGAGAGCGCGGCGAACACGCCGCGCTGGCCCTTGGTCATCAGCGGCAGGAAGTGTTTCGCGACCAAGGCCGGACCGATGGTGTTGACCGCGAAGCTCCGCGCCAGCCAGGCCGGGTCGAACTCGCGCATGGTCTTTTCCGGGCCATGGCCATCCTCGTGGAGCAGGCCGGTGGCGACGAGGATCAGCGTGGGGGCGGGGCCCTTGGCAACGACCGCCGCGGCCGCAGCGATGCTTGCTTCGTCTTCCAGATCGAGATGCTGCTCGCCGCCGCGTGAGCGCGCGAAGCCGTGCACCACATCGAACGTGCCTTCGTCGATCAGCGCCTCTTCCAGCGCGGCGCCGATCCCGCCCGAGGCGCCGATGACCACTGCCGCGCCGCTCATGAGCGCATGAACCGCCAGCGATCGTCGTCGCTATCGGCCGCGTCGAAGCGATAGCCGTCGGTATCAAATGCCTTGATGCCGTCGGTATCGGTGATGCGATGCTCACACAGATAGCGTGCCACCATGCCGCGTGCGCGCTTGGCGTTGAAGCTGACGAAGCGCGGGCCCTTGGGGCCGGGTTCGCGGAACTCGATCTCGATCACGCGCACGCCATCGGGCAACCGGCCATCGACGGCATGCCAATATTCCTGGCTGGCGAGGTTGAGGATCACGCCCGATCCCTCCTCCTCGACGTCCGCGGCCAGCAGATCGGCGATGCGATTGCCCCAGAAATCGTACAAATTCTTGCGTCGCGGCGCCCAGCGGGTGCCCATTTCGAGCCGATAGGGGCGCATCTTGTCGAGCGGGCGGAGCAGGCCGTACAGCCCGGACAGCATGCGCACATGATCCTGCGCGAACGCGACGCCGGGTTCGTCGAGCGTCTTGGCCTCGAAGCCGGTGTAAACATCGCCGGCAAAGGCGAACAGTGCCGGCCGCTCGGGCTGGTCGACGAAGCCGCCGAAGCGATCGGCGTTGAGCTTGGCCAGCGCCTTGGAAATGCCCATCAGCTCGGCCAGCTTCTTCTGGCTGAGATTGGCCGCCGACGCCGCCAGCTTGACCGCTTCGTCGCCGAAGCGTGGGCTGGTCGGCGTCAGCGGGGGCAGGGGACTGTCATAGTCCAGCGTCTTGGCGGGGGAGAGGATCGCGATCATGCCGACCGGGTAGCGGGAGCCACCGGCGCATTCAATCGTTGTTCAGCGGCAGCATGGCATTCGCCGCCGCAGCGTTGCTCGCTTGACCCGCCCCCGGTGCAGGTTACAGCGGCAGCGACGACCAAGGTGCCCTGCACCGCCTAGAGGAGAGTTCGTTCGTGACAAAGTTTTCCAGAGCCGCGCTGGCCGCTGTCCTGATCGCCGGCACCAGCAGCTTCGCGATGACGGCGCCGGCCGCCGCCAAGAAGAAGGAAGAGGCCAAGACTGGCCTGGTGGTCAGCGAGCCGATCCGCGTCGCCGCCACCGCGACCACCGCAGCGCTGACCGCCAAGGACTTCGCCACCGCCGAGACCAATGTCGCGCTGATCGAAAGCAGCGCCAAGACCGAGGACGAGCGCTATATCGCTCAGGCCTATCGCCTGCAGCTCGAGGCCAACAAGCTGGGCGACAAGGGTAACCCCGCCGTGCTCGCCGGCCCGCTCGACGCGCTGATCGCCAACCCGAAGACGCCGCCGGCCGAAGTCGGCCGATACGCCTATATGCGCGCCAACATCGCGTATAACGCCAAGCAATATCCGCAGGCGCTGGCCGGCTATCAGCGCGCCACCGCGGCGGGCTTCACCGCGCCCAACATGCAGTTGCAGATCGCGCGCACCAAGATCCAGGCCGGCGACGTGTCTGGCGGGGTCGCCGATATCGAAAAGCAGGTCGCGGCCGATAAGGCTGCCGGCAAGCCGGTCGATGAGGATCTGTATAAATACGCTATCGTCGCGCTGCAGAAGACGCCCGACACCGCCGCCACGATGCGCTGGACGCGCGAGTGGCTGTACAGCTACAATACGGCGCAGAACTGGCACACCGCGATCTACGTGTTCGGTTTCCAGGGCGAGAACGACAAGAAGATCACCAAGCGCGAGCGCATCGATCTTTTCCGCCTGCTGCGCGCGACCAAGTCGCTCGCCGGCGAGCGCGAATATATCGAATATGCCGATCTTGCCGTGCAGACCGCCAATGCCGCCGAAGCCAAGGCCGTGATCGGCGAAGGCAATGCCACCGGCAAGCTGGCCGCGGCCAATTCGGCCGCCAAGCTGACGCTCGGCGAAGCCAACACGCAGCTTGCCAAGGAGGGCGCGCTGGCCGCGCAGGAGAAGCGCGCGCTGGCGTCGGCCGATGGCCTCGAGGCGAACGGCGTGGGCGACTTTGCACTCGGCACGGGCAATCCCGCAAAGGCGATCGAGATGTACAAGCTCGCGCTCAGCAAGGGCAGCGCGAAGCTCAACAAGGACGAGGTCAACACCCACCTCGGCATCGCCTATCTGCAGGCCGGCGACAAGGCTTCGGCCAAGGCGGCGTTCGCGCAGGTCACCACCGGGCTGCGCGGCCAGATCGCGAACTTGTGGACCGTCTGGGCCGATGCACCGGGCACGCCGACCGCCGCATAAGCGGGCAGTCTATCTTGGCAAGAAACGAAAAGGGCGGCAGCGATGCCGCCCTTTTTTGTGCCGGCCCTTTTCGCGCTCTCGGCGGGTTGGTAAACTCGGCCGGCCAGAGGAGCAACGCTATGTCAGGCTCTACGACTATGTTCTCGCCATCCTTCTTTCACGGCACCCGGGCTAATTTCGCCCCCGGTGATATGGTCGCCGTCGGCCACCAATCCAACTTTACCGCGGATGCACCGCTCTCCTGGGTATATTGCGCGGGCACGCTCGATGCGGCGATCTGGGGCGCGGAACTGGCTGCCGGTAGCGGGGCGCCACGGATCTATGTCGTCGAGCCGACCGGGTCGGTCGGCGACGATCCCAACCTGACCGACAAAAAGTTTCCCGGCAATCCGACCCGATCCTATCGCTCCCGTGACCCACTGCGCGTCATCGCCGAAGTGGTGAAATGGCAGGGACATTCGCCCGAGCTGCTGCAGCAGATGAGGGACGGCCTCGCGCAGCTGGCGGCATTCGGCCGCGACGAGATCATCGACTGACCTTACTGGAGCGGCTTGATTGCGCTGTAGAAATGGTTCTCCTGCTCATAACAGCGCGTCAGCTGTAGTCCCGACGCTTCGAGCAGCCGCTCATACACCGGTGCACCGAGCGAGGTCGATCGCCGGTCGGTCAACACGTCGTGCCATTCGCACCGCTGCCGAGGCGCGGTGAACAAAAAAGTCCACCCGGCCGAAGCGCTGCCGCCACGCGCTTTACCACTTTCCGCTGATTGTCCGCTGACAGGAGGAACAGCAGCCCGATCGCAAGCGCGGCGTCGAAGGTCCGATTGAAGAATAGACTATCCTCCGCCGCTTCGCACACGCTCTGCGCGGCAGGAAAGCGACGACGAAATGCGGCCAATAACGATGGCGATGCGTCAACCCCGAAGAGTGTGAAGCCGTACTCGATCAGCGCCCGGGCGATCGGCACGCCGGAACCGCAGCCGACATCGACGATCGAACTCGACGGTTGGAGATTTTCTCGCGCCCAACATCGCACGAACGTAGCGTCGATGTCGGATCGGGCCGCGATGAACTGCGCGGCGATCGCTTCATAGCCTTCGGAATGATCAGCGGCCATAAGGCGGACCTCCAGCACCGACCTCTCGCCCGCGCTATGCCGTGCGAACCGGGATCCCGGGCACGGCCTTGGCAGTGCGAATCGTCAGGGACGTCTTGACGCTCGCCACGTTCGGCGCCGGTGTCAGGTGTGTGGTCAGAATATCCTGGAAGCTTTTCAGATCCGCCGCCACGATCTTCAGGATGAAGTCGATCTCGCCATTCAACATATGACATTCACGGATTTCGGGAATGGCGCCGACATGTTCTTCGAACGCGTGCAGATCATGCTCGGCCTGGCTGCGCAGCGAAACCATCGCGAATACGGTGATCGGATAGCCCAGCGTGGCGGCGTCCAGTTCGGCATGATAACCGCGGATCGCGCCGGCATCTTCCAGCGCGCGGACGCGGCGCAGGCAGGGCGGCGCGGTAAGCCCAACGCGCTCGGCCAGATCGACATTGGTCATTCGCCCGTCATCCTGTAGCAAGGACAGGATCTGACGGTCGATATGATCAAAAGCCATTACGTATCTCTCCTGAATCACGCCCGTTTCCGGATGGGCTATCTTCTCTAAACATAATAATGTTGCGAGGGAACGCAATTGTCCCACATTGCGACGTCTCGAAATCAACAGCTTCCGCAAGCGGCGCGCGCCAGTTAAGAAATTATTGCGACGCGCAGTCCGGCGAGCGTAACAAGGGTCATGAGTTTGCGCTTCGACGACAGCCTCGACACGGTGCTTGCGGCAGAAATGTCGTCGCCGTTCGGCGCGCAGTCGGCCTGGCGCCAGTTGGTCGATCTGATCGGCCGCCGCCGCGTGCCGGCCGATGCCCAGGCCATCGCCAAGCTGCTGTCGATCCGCGCGCAGGTGCCGGCAGCAGTGCGCGCCGCCAGTGCGCGCGCGCTGGCCTTCGCCAATCCGCCCGCGGCGCTGGTGCGGGTATTCTACGATGACGAAGTGGCGATCGCCGCGCCGGTGCTGCGCATTGCCCGGCTGCAGGCCGATGAGTGGATCGCCATGCTGCCGGGCATGTCGCCGGCTGCCCGTTCGGTGCTGCGCCATCGTCGCGATCTGACGCCGGCGGTGCGCCGGGCGCTCGATGCGTTCGGGCCGGACGATTTCCGCCTAACCGGCACGGTCGATGCGGTCGCCAGCGCCGAGCCGGCGCCGGCCGGCCCGACCGCTGTGGCCAATCACGCCATGTGGCGCCGCGTCGATCAGCCGTTGCTCGACCCCGTCGAACCGGCCGCGCCGCCAGCGGCGGCGGCCGAGCCCGTCACCGAGGCCGCGCCGACGCTCGCGCAGTTCGGCGAGAGCCCGTTCGTCTCGGTCGGCGCGATCGCCTTCGGTCTGCCGGTCGTGGCGGAAGCGCTGCGGCGGGCCGAGCCTTTACCGCCGGCGGAGACGGTGCCGCCGGCGGAGGGGCCGTTCCAGATTGCCGAACTGGTCGCGCGGATCGATGCCTATCAGCGCCAGCGGGATGACGCGCCCGGCGTGCCGCTGCTGCGCGGCGCGGGCGATCAGCCCGCTTTGTTCGATCTCGAAATGCCGCAGGCACTGCATTTCCGCTTCGAGACGGATGCGGCGGGCGTGGTGCGGTGGATCGAGGGGGCGGCCCGCGCGCCGCTGATCGGCCTGTCGCTCGATCTCGCCGCCTTGCCCGGCGTGTCGCGCGTCGATGGCGTCGCCGGCGGTGCGTTCCGCCGCCGCGCCGGCTTTGCCGATGCGCGACTGGTGGTCGATGGCGGTTCGGACGCGGCAGGCGAGTGGCGCATTACCGGCGTGCCGGTTTTCGATCACGAGAGCGGCCGCTTCACCGGCTATCGCGGCACCGCGCGCCGCCCCCGCGCCGACGAAAGCGCCGCCCCCCGGCGCGGCCCGGCCAGCCCGACCGCCGATGCGTTGCGCCAATTGGTCCACGAACTGCGCACCCCGACCAACGCGATCGCCGGTTTCGCCGAGATGATCGAGACGCAATTGTTGGGGCCGGTGCCGGATGTGTATCGCCAACAGGCGGGCACGATCCGCGGCCAGGCCGCCGGCCTGCTGACAGCGATCGACGATATCGATCTGGCCGCGCGGCTCGAATCGCACGCGCTGGATCTGCGCGCCGAGGAAGTGGCGGTGGCGCCGTTGCTGGCGCGCGTCGCCGGCGACCTGGCGCCGCTCGCCGATCTGCGCGGCACGGAATTGCTGCTCGATCCCGGCCCGGCCGATCTCGCCATTGCCGGCGATGAACGGGCGATCGAGCGCCTGGTCGGGCGGCTGATGGCGACCCTGGTCGCTTCCGGCGCGTTGCACGAAAAGATCAACATCACGGCATCATTGGCCGGCGATGCGACGATCTCGCTGGTGTTCGACCGTCCCCGGGCGCTGGCCGTGTTCGGCAACAATGCGATCCTGACGATCGATGCCGAGGCGGTGGCCGAAGCGGAAGGCGCGCCGTTGCTCGGCACCGGCTTCGCGCTGCGCCTGGCGCGTAACCTGGCTGCCGAACTGGGCGGGCTGCTCAGCATCGACGACCGCCACCTGACCTTGCTGTTGCCGGCCGCGGTCAGCGCGGCGGTGGAGCAGGCCTCGTCCAACTGAGCGTGGGGTCCTCCGCGCCTTCGCACCCGCCGGGCTACCGCGTAGCGCCGCCCGCGCCGGCCGATCGCGTCGTTTGGCCGGCCGTGTTCGGCACGCGCTTCGTCGTCATGGTCGATACCGAGGAGGAATTCGACTGGAGCGCACCGCTGGATAGCGCCAACCGCGCGGTGAGTGCGATCGGCGCACTCCCGGCGGGGCATCGCCGCTTTGCCGACCGCGGCGTGCCGATCACCTACCTGGTCGATCATCCGATCATCAGCGATCCGCATGCCGCCGATCTGCTCCGCACGATCGTGGCGGATGGGCGGTCCGCCGTCGGCACGCAGCTCCACCCCTGGGTCAATCCCCCGCTCGACGAAGCGATGACCCCCGCCAATAGCTTTGTCGGTAACCTGCCGCTGGGCCTGCAGGCAGCGAAGCTCGACGTGCTGACCGACGCGATCACCGCGGCGATCGGCGCCCCCCCGCTGGTATATCGCGCCGGGCGCTACGGGATCGGCCCCGACACGCTCGCTCTGCTGCAGGCGCGGGGCTACCGCATCGATAGCTCGATGCGCTCGGCCTATGATTATAGCGCCGAGGCCGGGCCGGATTTCTCGGCGATCGGCAATCATGCGTTTCGCTGCGGCCCCGGCGGGGCGCTGGTCGAACTGCCCCTGACCACCGTGTTTACCGGCCTGGCGCGCGCCGGTGGCGCGCGGCTGCACCGCGCGCTGGGGCGGGTGCCGAAGGGCAGGGGGCTGTTCGCGCGCGCGCGGCTGCTGTCACGCGTCGCGCTGACCCCGGAGGAGATGCCACTGACCGAAGCGCTGGACGCGATCGCCGTGGCGCTGGGCGAAGGCGTGCGCGTGCTCAATTTCTCGTTCCATTCGCCGTCGCTGGCGCCGGGCCATACGCCCTATGTCCGCGATGCCGCCGATCTGGCCGCTTTTCATATTTGGTGGGACAAGGTGCTCGATGAACTCGATCGGCGCGGCGTGGCGCCGGCCTCGCTGGCGGAGCTGATCGCCGCGTCGACGTAAGCGCGTTCGTCGCCATTGGGAGCAATGGTGGGCCCGGCAGGACTTGAACCCGCAACCTAGCCGTTATGAGCGGCCAGCTCTAACCAGTTGAGCTACAGGCCCCCCAAGCGGGTGCGTTAGCGGAAGCGCGCGGCGTCGGTCAACGCGCCTCGCCGTTCATCCGTCGACAAAATCCACATAGGCGACGACATCGTTGCTGGTCTGCAGGAACAGCCCGTCCTGCACGTCGTCGGTCTGTTGCGCGGCCAAGCCCAGCGCTTCCGCCAGCGTGCCATAGATCAGCGTCGCGGCCGTGCCATCGTCCCCGAGATGATAGAGCCTGACGGCAACGTCCTGGGAGATGGTGCGCATGAGTTTGCCCGGAATAGTCGGTCGCCCGCCGATGGCGCGAAATGGTCGGGGAGACAGGATTCGAACCTGCGACATCCTGCTCCCAAAGCAGTCACTCTATACTCTCGTTTTCCGCAGAAACTGTAACACTAGCGTTACCCTCCTGCAATAGCTCTCCGTAATTATTCCGTGACTCTGTGTCGGCCATGATCGCCCGCAGATCGTCCTCAAGCACGTGCGCGTACCGGGCCGTCGTGCTGATATCGGTGTGTCCAAGCAGCTTCTGCGCCGCCTTGAGGTTGCCGCTCGAGCGGATGACGCGCGTGGCGCTGGTGTGTCGCAGATCGTGGAAGCGGAAGTCCGTGATGCCGGCAGCGGTGAGCGCGGTGGCCCATCGACGCTTCCAGCCCTCGGCACTGAATGGGTAGCGGACGCCCTTGCGCCGCGCCGGCCGATCGCCGCGCTTCGGTGAAGGCCGCTCGCATTTGTAAGTGAACACGAACGGGCAATCGTCCAGTTGCGGCCGGCCCATGATGATCTCCACCATGCGCGTCGTCAGCGGGAAGGTGTGCCAGACATCGCCTTTGGTGTGGACGCGTGCGCGAGCCGCTTCCAAATCCACATCAGCCCAGCGCAGGCCGATCACCGCGCCACGCCGCTGGCCGGACAGGATCGCGAACTCCACGACCGCGGCGAGGTCATCGCCGAGGTGTTCAAATAGCTTGCGCTGCTCGGTGCCGGAAAGCTCGCGGATACGCTCTTTCGGCTCGGCGAGCTTCAGGTCTGCCCATTTGATCGCGTGTTCGGTGCCGGGGTAGGGTACGTCATAGCCGCCTGCCTGGGCGTGCTTAAGCACCCGCTGGCATAGCGATAGCTCACGATTCACGCTGGCCGGCGACACGGTAGCGCGGCGCTTGGCCACGAACCCGCGCATATCGGCCTGACGGATGTCACCGACGAATTTGTGCGGCCCGATCATCCGGCTAAGATTGTCGAGCTGATAGAGCGTCGTGCCGGCGTTAGCCTCATGCTGGCCCTTGTCGGTCCAATAGCCCTTGCAGGCCACGTCGAGCGTAATGGACGGGCGACTGTCATCGCCTAGCGCGATCCGGCGCTTGAGGTTGCTTTCGAACGTTTCTGCGTCCCGCTTTTTAGTGCAGCCCGTAGAGCCATGATACCGCTGCTTGTCGCGCTGGAAGTCATATTGCCAATACGGCGAGCGGGGATCTTTACGGATGGACATGGGTCATCTTTCCGGCGTCGGCTTGCGAGGTAGGCATCGCAGTCCTCGGGGGTGTAACGGAACATGCGATTGGTCAGCGCAATATACTCGATCTCGCCGGCCTGGCGAAGCTTGCGCAAGGTGCGCTCGCTCATGCCCATCCGTTCGGCAGCTTGATCCGCGGTTAGCAGCTCTGTCGCCATCACCGCCCCGCCCCCATCGCCCCGGGGTTCGCGCGGGAGAGGGAAGGGGCGGCTTTGGCTAGGGCGGCGCGGGCGTTGGCAACAAGCCGGTTTGGCTCATGCTCACCCTGCGTGCTGGCGTAGCAGACGATAGCGTCGAGATATGGTTCCAGCTGTGCGAGAGCATCGTACAGGTCGGACGTGGCGACAAAGCGGTTCGCGGCGAAGGACTGGACGACCGGACCATCATCCCCCTGCCCATCTTTCATGACGGCAGCTTCACCGCCTCGATGAGAAAATACCGCTAACCACATCGCAGCAGCCGCATCTCGATCCGCCTGAATGACGGTCAGCATGTCGCACGCCCTTCGATTCCGCCCCAAACAGCCGCCGCGCGCGCCCAAATCCCCTGCAAATCCAGCAAAATCAGGCGGCGGAACGGAAGTAGGTCAACGATAGACCGGCTGATTGCGACCAGTGGCGGTTGTGGCTCGCTGGACAACGATGACAAAAAGGAAACCTCTAATCCGATCCAAAGATGGCCAGCATTGGCTGGCTCCAGACCGGCCTGAAATGACGTCCACGTCGCGTCGATAGTCTCGACCGCCCTCTCCGGAGACAAGCCCAGCTGCGACAACTCCAGCGCTGCAATGAACTGCCCCACCTGATCAAATGTGTATTGTGATGAGATACCCCGCCCAGCACATGCGTTGGCACACAGGCCGAGGCGCTGGAGGTTCTTGAGCCGCGAGGTAAACGCAGACCTCTTCTCGGATGCAATCAAGAAAATCGAAGCGAGCCCGCTTTCAAGCTGCGCGAAATTAATGGTCTTCATCACAGCCGATCACCCCCAACCCGCGCCCTCAAGCCAAAGCACGGCAGGCCGTCGAACGGATGGCGCTTGTACAGCGTGGGCAGGCCGGCGTTACGGCGCGCTTCCCGGACACGGGCTAGGTGCGGCTCGTTGGGGATGCTTTTGACGTGGGCGGAGATCATCTTGGTGTCCTTTCTGGAGCGGGACCGTAGCCCCGCTCCAATGCCGGCGACTTGCCGGGATTACTGGGCGGCGAACGAAGCCCGCTGTTCCTTGACCGCCGTCTCGACCTCGATCTGCATCTCCTCGGGCATGGCGGCGAGATCGTCGGCGAAGCTGCGTTCCATCGCGACGAGGCCCTGCTCGTTCTTGGCGAACATGACCTGCTTGATTATCTCGTCGGCGCGAGCGCGGCGGGGGTCGTCGGGCAGGGTGCCGTCGTGGTGACCGCCGCGCTGATCTTGCGACCGGCCTTCCATGGCGTTGAAGCCATCCTGATCGAGCGCGCGGGCATCTTCCTCGCTAAGCTCTTCGCGAGTCGGCGGAGCCAACTGCGGCGCATCCGCTTCGACCTCCAGGAGCCGTGCAGCCGAGCGTGCCGATGCTTCCTCGTCAGCGCCTTCCATGTCGATCAGATCGCCCGACATCGGCAGCGTCTTGCTGTGCCGGCGCATGACGGTCTTGCGCGCCATCTCGCTGAACCAATCGACCCAGGGCCCCTTCGGCGGGATCACCTCGTTGCTGTTGTACTTCGTCTTGCCAGTCGCGCCGGTCTGGCTGGCCTGGCGCACCTTGTTGATCTCGCTGCGGCGCATAACCTCGAATGACTTGGAACCGTCCTTCATGGTCGCGACAGAATAGGCGGCGACGATCTGATCGTCGGTAATCTGATCGTCGTCCAGATCGAGCATTGGCCGATGGCGCAGCATCGCTTCTGTGCCGGCCTCGAAAATGAACGCCCCACTCTCGACTTCGGCGCGATAGACGACGCTCGTTTCCAGCGTGCTGATCTCGCCCGACTGCAGGATCTTCTTGCGCAGCCCGTAGACCATCGGGAGATACTGCACCGTCTTGACGCTGACCCACTGGTTCCCGTCCTTTTTGCGCACCGAATAGATCACCAGCGCCGCTTCGCGCCCATCCGGCAGCAAGCCATCCTGCGCGCACTTCATGCACGACGTGATAAGGCTGGCACGGTCGGCGGTCAGAAGGTCGGGGTTCGATTGCGCGGCAGTCATTACCGTGCGCTGAAACTTGGCCGGGTCGATGTGCTTGGGAAGTGCATCCTTGAGGCCGGCAATGCGGGTGCTGAGGCTGCGCTCAAGCCCGCGATAGGGGTTGGTTTCCTCGACAGCGAGGGCATTGCTGCCGCGATCGATCGTTTGAAGTTGGGTCGCCATGATAGATACTCTCCGAATAGGGGTTAGCGATTGCTCGCTTTGACGTCCGACCAGATGCGGACGCCGGGGATTTCGTGGACGCCGCCGCGAACCATCGCCTTGATGGCTGTGTCGATCGCCTCGCGAACCTTGGTGTTGTTCGCGACTGCGGCGAATGCGACGGCGTAATCCTCGACCTGGCTTAGCCACACCTTCGTGCCGGACACTGCCGCGCCATAGTCGCCACGGATGATCTGGCGTTCCGGCTCGGGCGCGAGCGTCGGCGCTGGCGGTGATAGAGCGGCTTCCAATTCCGCTTGTGCGACAGCGACGCTTTCGGAGGTGACCTTACCTTCGGCGGCGCTGATTTCTGCCAGCCGTCGAATTTCGGCTTGGTTAGCCTCCCATTCCTCGCGCCGGCGTGCATCCTCCGCTTCACGCTGGCGGCGCAATTCCGCCTGACGCTTGGCCTCCTCCTCGCGCAGGAATTGCGTCTGCTTCGCCTCTACCTTGATCTTTGCGGTTTCGAGTGGGCCGGCCAGTTCGTTCTTGCCCGCATCGATCGCGCGTCCGGCGAGCAGATAAGGGGCCTTGGTCGCAGTGTGCGTGTCGCCGATGAATTTAACCGCGGCGCGAATCTGTTTCACCAGTTCGCCACAGCGCCCGGCAGTTTCCTCGTCCGTTGCCGTCGCCCGTTCGGAGGCTGCGATCAGAGTTGCGATACGACCGCGAAAGCCATCCTTTGCGTCGATACCTTCATCGAAAGCCGCGCGCGCTTCCACATCGACCGGCGGGCGATTGTGGCCGGCGACGCTGCCAACCGCTTCAGGTGCCTTTGTCGGCCAAGGCTTAACGTCGTCAAATACGGTTGCCATCGTGGTCTCTCCTCAGAACAGAATTGGGGAATCAAGTGGGTCGGCGCGTCGGCGCGGGTCGGCGATTGGCGAAAGTGGCGCGTTGGCTTCGGCCCATTGCTGGCGCTTCGTCTGGAAACGGTATTCGGCCTCATCGATCGGGTCAGCGGCGCACTTCGGCCAAACCCGGTCCAAGGCGATCGGCTCGCCATTGGCGTGCACCTGCCAGCGCGGCGCACGGTCCAACTCGCTGCCGTCGATCGGATCGAGCGGCGCGCCGAACCAGATGCGGATGCCGACGAGCACGCCACCGCTGCGCAACCGCATGCGATAGTGACCGGCGATCGGCGTATCCGGGTTGAAGCCCGTCGCCATGACCGGCGCGCGACGCGCGGTGTAATCGAGGACTGCGCGCATCACGACACCCCCCAGCAAAAGACCGACACCCCGATGATCGCGAGCCACGTCACCAGCGACCATTGCCAGCCGGGCACGCGCAGGGCGGTGAGGATGCGGGTCACTTGACGCGATCCCGGTAGATCGAGCGACAGACGAAGACTGCGCAGAGCAGGTAGGAGAGCGCCAGAAAGGCACTGACCCACGTTGGCTTGTCGGTGAATCTCTCAAGTCCGGCGACCAAATAGGTGACCGCGACGGAGATGATCAGGAGCGACCCGAATAGTGGCTCACGCTCACGCATCGACCTGACCCCCATCCAGAGAAGCGGGGGCGGCGAGACCAAGACCTTCCGCGGCCTGCTTCTCGATCATGTCCCACGGTTCGCGCTCGTCGATATCGTCCGCAATCTGCGCTGCCACTCGTGCAGCCAGCGCGATCCGAGACAACGCCACCCGCTGCCGTTCGCATTGGGCTTGGAGGGTGGAGGCAAACTCTACCATGTCCTTGGCCCACGAATGAACGATGTCCTTGTCCATCGTCGGGCGATATTCACGCAGCAGCGCCTTGAGCGCATGGCCCCGGCTTACCTCAACCACGATCTTCCCCTCCCTCAGCAGCCGAGGCCGCGATCTGGACATTCTCTTGCCGGTCCATTTCGATCCGCATTTCGGCGTAGGATTGAGCTTCCGACTTCACGTATTCGAACAGCGGGTGCGTCGTGATATCCACGTCAAACAGGTGCTGCATCAGGTGCGCGCCAGCTTGGTTTGCCAGCCTGTGCGAGACGCCTGTCGCGTCCATGATTGGCACGGCGATATTGCATTGCCACGCCCAAGCCATTTCAGGGTCAGCCTGCAATTCAGCAGACAACGCTTTCAACGCGTTGCTCACAGCGCATTCCTTTCGATCTCAGCCGCCTCAGCCGCGGCGTGTTCCAGGGTGGCGGGTGGCGCGGGCAGGGGCATCCAGTGGGTTGCACCCTTAAGCTGGCGCATCATTCCACCGGCGATCCACCAGATGTGCTTCTGGACACTTACGCGAGCGGGATACCAGCATCGCTCCGGATCGCGCGGCTCGTCATGGGCGTCATCCCACTCATCCTCATCGCACGCCCAAAGCAGGACAATTGTCCCATCCTTCGGCGCCGTCTCAATCGGTTGCCAATCGCTCACGACATCACCTCGCTAGCTAAAGCCCAATCCACGCCGGTCAGCCGGCGAAACTCATCCTGAAACTCGCGCTCGAGCGCATCCCGGCGATCGGTCAGCCCATCCCACCCGTCGTCGCTGTCGGGGCGCACGTTCAGCACCGCGATCCGTTGGCGCGTCGTGGCCAAGTCCATCGTGACGGTCGCCAGGCTGCGCACCTCCAGCGAGCGGTTTATGGCTAGGGTGGCGTTCATGCCAATTTCCTCGTCTTGACCATTCCGCACCGCTCGCATTCGAGCATGACGCTGATGCCGATCACGTTGACCCGGATCATTTTCTCGGGAGCGCTGCGCCGAAAAACGCCGCGCTTTGTCTCGATCGTGCCTGTCTGTTCCCACTTATGGTTGCAGAGGCCGAGCCAGTCTCTGAGGCTGCCGTTCACTTCGACACCTGCCGTGCCAGCAGCGTATCGCGCACATGCCGTGCCGCACGACCAGCCGCGCTATCGTCGTTGATGACGCCGACATACGCCTGTATCACTTCGCGGTTGCGCTGGTTCAGGCCGGCGAGCGGGCGGGCCTGCACCCGATACCCAAGCTCCTCCATCTCGCGCACAGCCACGTCATTATTGGCACGTAGCGCCATGAGCCTGTCGCGTAGCGGGGTTGGGCGGGGGTTGGGGCGGGTCACTTGGACACCACGCGGTAGGCGATGATGTCGTTGGCACGCAGCGGGCTTTCGGGCGTGCGCCCGTGGTCCCAGCGGTGATAGCCTGCCATCGCGGGGCCATCGGATTCCCACCCGCTGCGCAGCCGCGTCATGATCAGCGCTTCGACCGGCAGCGGGCAAATGCCGCCAGACCATTCGATCCAGCCGTCAGCACGATCACGCGCCGCCTCCACCTTCGCCATCTCAGCGTCGGTCAGCCCCGGCGAGCGGTTCAAATTGGGGAAGGGGTCGGGGGTTTGCACCGGGGGGTCTCCGTTGCTGCCGTATGCAGCGTCGAAGAACGGTATGCGATAATCGCAGAACGATCACAAGCGGAAAATGCGACTTTCGCAGATTTAATTTGTTGGATACGCGAATGTTCTATTTATGTTCTAAAGGGGTATGCGACTCGTAGGAGAGGGATGTTGGGTCTATTTTTCCGTGTGGCGGTTTTCGGTGAGCCCAAGGGGCCATGGCGCGCGACTGAAAAGCGCGCGGCGCAGGATGCGATCGAGCAAGGCTTAGGCGAATATGATGAGTGGGGAACGTTCTATCTCAGCGCGCCCGCTGACATGGAGTGGATCCATGAGAACGAGCTTAGGAGAGCCGTCGCCTCGGCATATCCCGCGTTGAATACGAGAATACCCGACCAAGAATATTCACCGGCTCGCCGCCGAGCATAATGTCTTGGTGCTCGTCGTTGGTCGAGCATGGCACGAGGCGGGCGGGGTCGGCCTGAAACTCTTTGAAGGTCGTCTCGCCCTCTGCCGTCTGGATAACAAAGCGCCGCCCCGGCCATAGCTCCTTGTCATCTGGATCGATTACCAGCGTCGCGCCGTTCGGCACGATTAAGTCCATGGAATCGCCCTTAACCGTCAGCGCGTAGGCGTTGGGCGGTGTTTCGGGATCGGACACGGCCAGCCAACGCCCCGACCGCTGTTCGCCAAGCTGGAACTTGCCGGCCGGCACCTCGCCCAGCAGCGGTATCTTGCGCAGACCGTCACCAGTCTGCGGCCCGTCATCGAACACGCGTTTGATCGCTTCCAGCTCGGGCACCTGAATACGCCGGCCCTGCTTGCCGAGCGACTTTGTAAGGAAATTCTCTTGGATGCCTGTGGCCTCCGCAAGGTCGCGGATCGCCATGCCTCGTGCGTCGAGCGCCGCTCTGATTTCCTCTGGGGTCATCACTCGCTTGAAGCGCGGTTCTGCGATTGTCGCAACTTCCATTATCGCAGATTTCCGCTTGCTATTGGTCTGCGATTGTCGCAGAAAGAGCAGATGCACAGCATCGCCAACCAGATCATCGATGCCCTTGGCGGCACGACAGCCGTGTCCCGCATGACGGACGCGCCCCTTTCAACCGTCCACAGCTGGAGGAAAAACGGCATCCCGCGATCGCGACTGGCGCACCTCCGGCTGGTGGCAGCGCTCGAAAAGCCGGGTGTCGATATTGATGCGGTTGCCGCTTCCGCCACCCTCCGCCCCGCCGACCAGACGAGTTTGGTGGCGTGAGGGGGGAGAGGATAGGGAACGCGACGCTCATCTTGGGCGACTGCCGCGACCATGACGCGCTCGACGCAATGTTTAATGCACAGCCGGTTGCCGTCCTGAGCGATCCGCCGTTCGGCATCAGCTACAAGAGCGGCCACGCCACAGACGAGTTGTGGGTGGGTGGCCGCGCAATCGCCAACGACGAGAACTGCGCAGTCCGCGACGCCATCGCCAACGTATTCTCGCATCTGCCCTGCCTTATGTTCGGTTCGCGCAAGGCCGCGTTGCCGCCACACCATCGCATGACCCTGATTTGGGACAAGGGCCCGGCGCTCGGCATGGGCGACCTGCGCCTGCCTTGGAAGCCGACCACAGAAGAAATCTACGCCATGGGTAACGCGGCCGGGTTCGTCGGCAGTCGGGACAAGGGCGCTGTCGTCTATCACCCGCCAGTCCAGAGCATGGCCAAGAACGGGCGCGAGCATCCGAACCAGAAGCCGGTTGGCCTGTTGCGCATCCTGCTGCAGAGCTTGCCCGCTGGTACGATCTGCGACCCGTTCATGGGTTCCGGCTCCACAGGCGTTGCCTGCGCACAAGAGCATCGCCCGTTCGTCGGCGTCGAGATCGACCCCGCCTACTTCGACATAGCCTGTCGCCGGATTGAGGACGCTCAACGCCAAGGCTCCTTGTTCGGGGAGCAGGCAGCATGACCCGCGACATCCTCACCATCGCCCTCATCCTCGCCCTTTGGCTCACCGCCAGCGTCGCCCTCGCGCTCATCCTGGGCCGCGCGATCGCACTCCACGCGCACCCGCTCGACGATGCCGAGCAGGATGGGGCCGAGGGGCAGGGGTGGGGTTCCAGTTTCCATCACAAGGACATGGGTAAATGACGCATTGCACAAAAGCTGTCCTAGATGGACCGCTGTTCTCGGACGAACGTTTGCGGAACGCGCTGCGTCGTCAGATCGATCGTGCGATCAATATCGACCACGATTTCACCCGGCAGACGCTTGCTGATGACAGCGGCGTCAACATCCACTGCATCGACGCGATCCTCTCGCGAGATGTGGCCAAGAAGCGGCGCCTCGCGATCGAGGACGCCTTCTCGCTTGCACACACGATCGGTGACAGGGCGGTGAACGCCTTGCTCGCAGTCATGGGCTATGCCGGCGCTCACCGCACCGACGAACCAGATTTGCCGCAACCGATGCAGATCGTCGCGGACGGCATGAAGCACTTCGCCATCGTCGCCGAAGCGGCTGCCGATAACCGGATTGATCACACCGAGGCCGACCGCACGACCGCTGCCGCAGATGCGATCATTGCGACTTTCCTGCCGCTTTCGAGCGCGGGGGCGCGGTCGTGACCGGCCGCATCACCGCCGTCGAGCGCGACCGCATCGTCCACTGGCTGCGCACCATGCCGCTGCCCGAAGTCCGCCAACGCAGCGGGCGTACCTTCGTCACGCTCGCGCGCATCGCTCAATCCGTGGAGACGCCAGCATGAGAACGACCAAGAACTGGTCCGCCGACGAGGACGCGCGCTTCTTCGACAACATCGCGGACGGCTGGACGATCCGCGCGGCAGCGATAGCCGTTGGCCGCTCGGGCTACGCCGGTTGCGGGCGGTTTCATCGCGCGCGGCTCGCTATGGGGGCGCAGGCGGTATGAGCCCTTCAGACCAACTCATCTTCGACACAATCACGGATGCCGCCAACAACGGCAAACCGTGTCCGACCAATATCGAGCTGGCGGCGATCGTTGGCTTCCTGAGCGGCCAGTCTGCGGGTGATGTCTTGCGCCGGCTGGAGAAGGCCGGGCTGATCACCGTTTCGCGCATCCAGAATGGGCGCATGGTCAAGATCCTGGCGACCGGCCAACAGATCCGTTCCAAGACCTATGAGGAAGCCGAGCGCAAGCACGTCGTGCGCCGGCCGATCGCCGTCGAGTATCTGCCGCCGGTCACATATCGCGACCCATGCCCTCGGTGTGGCGTCCGTGCGGATCATGGCTGCGGGCATGGTTGGACCGGCGAGTATTTCCGGTTGGCGGCATGACCGCGCCCCGCCCCAAAACGATCGAAGCTGCCCAAGGCAAGTGGCGCGGCATCCTGGGCATGCTCGGGCTCGAGACGTCGTTCCTGACCGGCAAGCATGGGCCATGCCCGTTGTGCGGCGGCAAGGATCGCTTTCGCTTCGACGACAAAGAGGGGCGGGGCACATACCATTGCTCCGGCTGCGGAGCCGGCACCGGCATGATCCTGCTGCAGAAGTTGCACGGGTGGGATTTCAAGACTGCGGCGGCTGAGGTCGATAAGATCGTCGGCAACGTCGAGGCAGTGCAGGCCAGGCCGAAGCTTGATGAGGAACGCCGGCGCATCTTGCTGCGCGAACTGTGGAATAGCGGTCGCCCCGTATCGAACGGCGATCCGGTCGCCGCTTATCTCGCAGCGCGCGGCCTATCGCTTCCACAGAACCGCCAATGCCTGCGGTATGTCGAACGATGCCGCGCCCCGGATCATTGCGGCGGCGGGGTCCATCCGGCGATGGTGGCCATGATCGCCGATGCCGGCGGTCGGCCGGCAACGCTGCACCGCACGTTCCTCAGCGCGCACGGCAAAGCGGATATCGCAGAACCTCGCGCCACGATGCCTGGTACGATCCCTGACGGCGCGGCGATCCGCCTGTCGATGTACGGCGATCGTTTAGGCATTGCCGAGGGCGTCGAGACTGCGCTGGCAGCATCCGCCAAGTTCGGCTTGCCCGTCTGGGCAGCGATCAACTCGACCATGATGGCCAAGTGGCAGCCGCCTGAGCATGTGCGCGAGGTCATCGTGTTCGGCGACAACGACCCGAAGTTCGGCGGCGCTGCGGCGGCATACGCGCTGGCACACCGCTTGGCGACGCGAACCGAGATCGCCGTCGATGTCCAGATACCCGAAATCCGCGGCGAGGATTGGGCGGACGTGCTGATCGGAGCGCGCGCATGATCGAGCTCCGAGACTATCAGCGCGACCTCATTGATCGCGCCGGGCACGCCCTCAAGCAGCATCCGCGCGCCTTGATCGAAGCGCCGACCGGTGCCGGCAAAACGCTGCTGAGCGCCAGCATGGTCGGTGGAGCTGCAGCAAAGGGCAGGCGGGTCATTTTCCTGACGCATCGCGCAGAGCTGTTGCGCCAAACCTGCGGAGCATTCGACAGCCTGGGTATCGAGCACGGTACGATTCAGGCGGGGCAGCCGTTCAATCCCCATCATCAAGTGCATGTCGCATCGATCCAGACAGTCGCGCGCCGCCTCGATGCCCTGAAGAATTACGACATGGCCGTGGTCGACGAGGCCCACCACGCCGTCAGCAAGACGTTTGCCGACGTGCTCGACTTCATCCGGCCCCGATGGACAATCGGCCTATCTGCAACGCCTTGCCGCCTCGATGGTAAGGGCCTGTCCGAACAATTCGATACAATCGTCAGCGGCCCGCGTGTGTCTGAGCTGATCGAACGCGGCTATCTCGCCAAGTTCAAGATTTTCGCGCCGACGACGATCGACGTCACCAGCGCCCGTACCGTTTCGGGCGATTACAACAAGCACGACATCGAGGAGCTGGTCGACAAGCCCAAGGTCGTCGGCGACGCAATCCTACACTGGCACAAGCTGGCTGCGGGGAAGCGCGCCGTCGTGTTCTGCGTCAGCCTGGCGCACGCCGAGCATGTCGTCGAGCAGTTCCGCGCGTCAAATGTCACCGCGGAGCGCGTGGATGGGAAAATGAACGCCGGCGACCGAGCGGCTGCTTTAGGTCGGTTCGAGCGTGGGGAAACCTTGATCCTCGCCAGTGTCGATCTCGTGTCCGAAGGGTTCGATCTTCCGGCGATCGAGGCGTGCATCTGCCTGCGCCCAACCAAGAGCTTGTCCCTCTGGATCCAGCAGATCGGGCGCGTCTTGCGACCGGCCCCCGGAAAAGATCACGCGATCATCCTCGATCACGTCAGCGGCACTGCCATGCACGGCTTCCCTGACGACGATCGCGAATGGAACTTAGAGGGCGTCAAAAAGAAGAAGCGGGGTGCAGCATCCGAGGAGGAGTTGCGGGTCAAGACCTGCCCGGAATGCTTTGCCGTGCACCCGATGCTGCCAAACTGCCCATCGTGCGGCCACATCTACGAGGTCAAAAACCGCCAGCCTGAATACGCTGATGGCGAGCTCGCTGAGATTAACCGCGAAGGCGTGATGATCGACTTCCACCGTAAGCAGGAAGTCGGGCGCATGATGCGCGACGCTTCCACGCTTGGTGATTTCCAGAAGATTGCAGCGATGGCCGGCTACAAGCCTGGATGGGCCTATCATCGCTGGACCGCGCGCCGCCAAGAGATGGGAGACCGCGCTCATGGCTGATAATGCCCATACCAATCTGGTCCGCGCTGCGTTGGTTGAGCTTTCGAGCCGCGGCCATCTCGCCTGGGATAACCAGACCGGTGCCGGCTGGGTCGGCAAGTTCATTACGCGGACCGCTGCTGGCCGCACGATCCTCGATAGCGCCCGTCCCATCTCGTTCGGCCTGCCAGGTAGTGCCGACATCATTGGCGTCCTGCAGGGCGGTCTGCCCCTCGCTGCGGAGGCCAAGACCGGCACCGGCCGGCAGCGCAAAAATCAGCAGGCCTTTCAAGCGGCATGGGAAAAGCGTGGCGGCATTTACGTCGTGTTCCACTCGGTCGACGAACTCATTGGAATGATTTGTGACCGCATCGCAGCCTAAAATCCGCGAGATCAGAACCGGTCGGTCGTATGATCCGGCAGAGAAATGGCGCACGCACCTCGTCTATAAGGACGACGGGCTGAAGCTGGTTGACAAGGATATCGGCAATTTTCGCTTGATGCTCACCCATCATGACGACCTAGCTGGCCATATCCGCTACAATGATTTCTCCCTCAACATTGAGGTTGGCGACGTGCCGTGGCGTGAAAACCCCGCCGCGCGCCCGATCCGCGACGAGGACTATACCCATGTCCGCGAGTGGATGCAGCGGCATGGCCTGAAGCCCACGCAACAGGAAGCGCGCGATGCCCTCGTTTTGGCCGCGAGGCATCACAGCTATCATCCGATCAGAGACTATCTTGGCTCGCTCTCATGGGATGGCGTCGACCGCATCGGATCCTGGTTGCCCGACCTGTTTGGTGTCGAGGCCAGCGACTACACGCGCATGATCTCGCCGAAGGTGCTGATCGGCGCTGTTGCGCGTATTCTCGAGCCGGGTTGTCAGCTTGATACCGTGCTGGTGATCGAGGGCGACCAAGGATTGCTCAAGTCGTCGGCGATCAAGGCGCTGTTCGGCACCGAGCACACCCGCGATGCGACCGACCTATTCCGGCAGCAGAATAAGATGGTCCTGCTGATGACCGGCGCTTGGGCGATCGAGCTGGCCGAATTTTCCGCAGTGCTTAAGGCCGACGAGCACACAGTGAAGGGATTGATCTCTACGCGCACCGATAGCGTCGTGCTGCCTTACGGCAGGGCGTCCACCGACCACAATCGGCAGTGCGTGTTTATCGGTACGCTCAACCCCGACGAATCCGGCTATCTAAAGGATCGCACCGGCAACCGGCGTTATTGGCCGGTCTTTGCCACCAAGATCAACATCGACCTAATCCGTGAACTCCGCGACCAATTGTGGGCGGAGGCGGTCGTTCGCTATTACGCGCGCGATCCTTGGTGGCTCGACCGCGAGCAAGAGGCCGTAGCAGTTGCCGCGCGCATCTCGCGCAACGTGATCGATCCGTGGGCTGAAGTTCTGCATAGCCGCCTGCAGGGTGACATGATCGTCGACCCCATGATCGCGATGGAGCGGATCGGCATCCCCGCCGAGAAACGCAACAAGGAAACTCGCGACCGGGTTTGTCAGTGCCTTCGCGATATCGGGTTCGAGAATAAGGTCGTGAAGGTCAACGGGAGTCCCATCCGCCAGTGGCGCCGGAAGGACGCAACCCGTGCATAATCCGGTTACACACCTTCTACCTAAAAGCCTTGTAACGGTTACAGAGTTACACACGGTTACAAACCCCGTGTGTAACCCGAAAAACCCGCGTAATTCAGTGGCTTACCTCCTATATATACCCGGTTACACACCTAAGGGTATTATATCATATGGAGAGGGTAAAAACGGCAGAAAACCGCCGTTCCTGAATATTGGGAATGGAGAGTTTACAAAGTTTGGGGGGAGGGTGTGTAACCGCGCCCCGGATGCCGCATGAAAACCGGCCTCACCCCCTTCCTCTCCGCCCTGATGCGCACCCCTCGTGACAGCCTCGTGCGCGCCAACACCGCCAAGCTCGCCGCGAAATACGGGATCCCCGAGGATTGGGCTCGCTATTACCTCAACGATTGGATGCGCCGATGAACCTGCACCACGAACGCATGTCCGAGGCTTTCGAGAAGTGGCATGTCTACGGCCTGCCGATCGGTGCGGCGTTCCATCACTTCACCGCGCCGGATTTAGGCGATCCTCACGACCATCCCTGGGGCTTTACCAGCCATGTGCTGGCCGGCGGGTACGTCGAGGAAGTGTTCACCGTCACCCCGACAGGCTGGACCAGCGAGCTACACCACCGCCAGCCCGGCACGTCGCACACGGTCCTCGCCACGCATATCCACCGCATCGTCGAGCTACCGGCCGGCGAGTGCTGGACGCTGGTTACGCCCGGCCCTGCTGAGCGTGAGACGAGGTTCTGGCGGTTCGGCGAGCGGATTGAGAGCCGGGCTTGGCATGAGGAATTTGGGGCATGAACGCGATCACCACCACCGACGCAATCGGCCTGGCACTGCCTGCTGATCTCCCGTTCACCGATTGGGTCGGCATGGGCAAAGGCCTGTTCGACCAGCGCCGCAAGACCGATTGGATGCTGGCGGACTGGTGGAAGCATGGCCATGCCCAGTACCACGACGAGCCCCAATTCGCGCTGTTGCTCGAGCAGACCGCGGCCGATCCCAAGCGCCTCAACGCGATGGTCAAGGTGGCCGAGGCATTCCCGCCCAGCCAGCGTGCCGCCAGCCTGTCGTTCGAGGTGCACCGGGAGATCGCAGCAGTCGATCCCGATAGCCGCTTGGAGATGCTGCACCGCGCCGACACCGAGCGTTGGACCGAGCGCATCGCCCACGCCCACGTGGTCGAGTACCGGTATCAACAAGGCTCCCTCCTCCCCGACGACGACCCTGAGAACCGGGAGGCCGTCGAGATCATCCGCGCATGGAACCGGGCATCACCTGAGGCGCGTCGGTATTTCTACGAGCTGGCCGAGACGGTTGCATTCGGCTGCATCAACGAGGGGCAAGCGCATGGCTAAGGCATATTCGACCAAGATACTCAGGCCGGTGCCGGCGGAGTTCGAGGGGAACTTCGTGCAGCACGGCCAGGAGGTCTGCGAACAGATGTACGGCAAGCGGGCGACGATGCGGTATCGGTTCGCGGTCGGTGTGGCGCGGCTGTCCCGGTTGCGGCGCCAGTTTGTCGAAGGGCGGAAACAGACGGCGGTAACGCGTGGTGGCGGTAGGGTTCAGGAGAGCGATATGGCGCGCTTAGTATCCATTGTTACCAACGACGCATCAACAGACGTTGCGGTATCGTAATGGCTTTTGAGAAAGGCCAATCCGGCAACCCCTCGGGGCGTCCCAAGGCCGTGATGGCCGATGGGCGTTCCCTCCGTGATCTCGCCCGCGAATACACGCTGACGGCGGTAGAGACGTTGGCCAAGATCATGGTGGACGATGCCGCCCCGCACGCGGCGCGCAAGGCTGCTGCGAGTGATCTGCTTGACCGCGGATGGGGCCGTCCACAACAGTCGGTGGAGCTTTCCGGTCCGGATGGAGATGCAATCCCGCACAGCGTCGAGATTCGATGGGTGAAGCCGGCCGATGCTGGCGAAGGTTGAGCTTCCCGACGTATTTTGCGAGCTGTTGACGGCTAGGCACGCGGACGACGGCCTACTGGTACGCCATAGAGCCGCCTGGGGAGGCCGTGGGAGCGCAAAGTCGCATAGCTTCGGCTCTGGGCTAGTGCTGCGCGGCGTGGAGCGTCCTACGCGCATCCTATGCGCTCGCGAGATACAGCGGTCGATCGATGCTTCTGTGAAGCAGTTGCTCGAGGATAAGATCCCGGCCATGGGCTTCGGGCCGACCAATGGCGACGGGTTTTTCGAAAGCCTGAAGGCTGAGATCCGAGGGCGCAACGGAACGACGTTCAAGTTTGCCGGCCTTCGCACCAACGTCGATAGCATCAAGTCGATGGAGGGTATCGACATTGCTTACGTCAGCGAGGCGCGGGCTGTCAGCCAGAACAGCATTCAGGTGCTGACACCTACCGTTCGATCGCCGGGCTCGGAGATATGGTGGGACTGGAACCCTGGCGAGGCTAAAGATCCGATCGACGTCATGTTTCGTGGCGGCACGCCTCCGCCCGGTTCTATCGTGCGGCGGGTCAATTACACCGAAAATCCCTGGTTTCCAGCGGAACTTCGGCAAGAGATGGAGTGGGATAAGCAACGCGATCCTGACAAATACGCCCACATCTGGCTTGGCGAGTACCAGCGCAATAGCGAGGCGCGGGTGTTCAAAAACTGGACGACGGAACGGTTCGAGACGCCCGACGACGCGCGGTTCTATTTTGGGGCTGACTGGGGCTTTTCGGTCGATCCTTCAGTGCTCGTCCGCATGTTCATCGGTCGCACGGTTGAGGGCAGGACCGTTGCCGATCCTGCTGGCCGCACGCTGTTCATCGATCACGAGGCGTACGCTGTTGGGTGCGAGATCGACAATACGCCGGCGCTGTTCGATCGCGTTCCCATGTCACGCAAATGGCCAATTACGGCTGATAGCGCCCGCCCCGAAACGATCAGCTACATGAACCGGCAGGGCTTCACGGTCGCCAGCGCGAAAAAGGGCGCTGGATCGGTGGAAGATGGAATCGAGTTTATGAAGAGCTACGATATCGTTGTGCATCCCCGCTGCACGCACGTTGTGGACGAGCTGAGCCTGTATTCTTGGAAGGTTGATCCACTGACCGGCGAGGTGTTGCCGGTACTGGCCGATAAGGAAAACCATACGATCGAC
Organism: Parasphingomonas puruogangriensis; assembly: GCF_036663635.1. Lineage (NCBI taxonomy): Bacteria > Pseudomonadati > Pseudomonadota > Alphaproteobacteria > Sphingomonadales > Sphingomonadaceae > Parasphingomonas > Parasphingomonas puruogangriensis. The sequence goes on from NZ_JAXOJI010000001.1 coordinate 424,745, forward strand.
GCGGTGCGCTATGCCTTGGAAGCAACCCGGCGGGCTAAGTTTGATATGCGGAAGCTGCTGACCTGACGGCGGTAACACCCGCTCACGTCCCGCCATACCCCGCTGGACATGGCCGGCACCCTGATCGTTGACAGCAGCGGCGCACCTATGCAGCCGCCATCCTCCCCGATCCGGCTGCGAGACGGTCTAGGCACGGCGTTTTCGTCGATGGGCCAGGCCAACATGGCCTATCAGCGCACCCCGCTTGGCGGCTTCTTCGGCCTCGACATCGCGTTCGCCGCGTACCTCGCCAGTGGAATGCTCCAGAAGATTATCGACATTCCGGCCGCCGATCGCACACGCGCTTGGCGAGACTGGCAGGCCGGCGACGATGCTATCCAGTTGATCGAGGCGGAAGAGAAGCGCCTGCAGGTTCGCGCCAAGTTCAAGGCGGCCGAAGTGCTGCGCGGGCTTGGAGGCGGTGCGCTCATCCTAGCGCTGCCGGGCGATCCCGCAACTCCAGCCCCGGCACCGACCAAGGGCGGGCTGCAGGCGGTCAACATCGTCAGTCGCCGGCAATTGTCGTTGGTCGATATCGATGAGGAACTGACCAGCTCGACCTATGGCGAGCCGAAGTTCTTCCGCGTCGAATCAAAGAAGGGCGGCGGGGTCAATATCCACCCGAGCCGCGTGATACCGTTTCGCGGCGAGCCTTACCCGGCAATGGCCGTGACGGTATCCGCCGACGATCGCTATTGGGGGCAGTGCCGCCTGCTGCGCGTGGTTGCCGAGGTGGCCAAGAGCGACGATGCCAGCAAGTGGTTCTCGCAACTCCCGCGCAAGGCAAAGCTCCTGCGGTTCGGTATCTCAAACATGGGCGATTACCGCCAGGACGAGCTTAACGAGCGCGTGGCGCAGATCGCATTGGGCGAGAGCATTACCAACGCAACGATCTACAATCTGCCGACCAATGATGGCGCTGGCGGGGAAGTGGGCGGCGAGAAGATCGACGATTACCAGATCACTTGGGCTGGCATCCCCGCGGTGCAAGACATGCTTGACCAGCGCGTTGCGGCGGTCGCCGATATCCCGTTTACCCGCCTAATGGGCCGATCGCCAGCCGGCATGAATTCCACCGGCGAGCATGACGAGGCGAACTACCTGGCGTCGATTGGCGCGGGGCAGGAGCTTGAGACGCGGCCATGCCTTGAGCGGCTGGACGCGGTGATGCTGCCATCGGCTGGCGTCGCGCTCGACAATGATCAGACGTGGGTATTCTCTGCGCTGTCCAAGCCGAACCCCAAGGACGAGGCAGAGCGATTCGCCAAGACCGCAGATGCCCTGACCAAAATCGCCGACCTGCACACGATGCCTGAGCACGCGTTCAACGCGGGCGCGCAAGGCGTGATCGAGGCGAACGGGTGGCTGCCTGGGTCTATGCAGATCCTAAGCAAGATGCCGCCGGAAGAGCGCTTCGGCATCCAGCCGGACGCGCCACCCGATGGCGAAGATCCTTCACAGCTAACCCAGGGAGGAGGTGATCGAACGTCTGCCGAGGGCGGGGCGCCGATGAAAGCGGAGCCTCGCCGTCGTGCTGCGAATGATGCGTGGATGATGGAGGATTGGGCCGCAAAGCCGCTCTATGTCCGCCGCGACGTGCTGAACCGAGCCGACATCGTGAAATGGGCGGAAGGGCAGGGCTTTACCGACATCGTGCCCGACCTGCATGTGACGATCACCTACTCTGAAACGCCGGTCGATTGGATGGCCATGGGCGAATCCTGGCGCGGTAAGCTGGAGATCGAACCGGGTGGCGCGCGTCTGGTCGAGGCACTGGGCCCCGATGGCAAGTACAAGGCACTGCTGTTCACCGCCTATGAATTGATCAGCCGCAATCAGGAGATGCGCGACAAGGGCGCGTCGTTCTCGTGGGCGGAATACCAGCCGCACATCTCGATCCAGCTTGGCGGCGACATCGATCTGGCCAACGTGAAGCCGTACACCGGCAAGATCGTGCTTGGGCCTGAGATTTTCGAAGCGATCCGGGAGAAGTAACCATGGCCGATCATGTCGATAGCGCGTCCGATGACCGCACCGCGAACAATGCAGTTCGTCACACCTATCGCGTCCTGAGTGATGCCGAAAAGGCGCAGATGGTGGCGGTAAAGGACGCTGGCGCGGCGCTGATTTTCCTGATCAACAACATGCGTTCAATCAACGGAAAGGTGCAGGTCGATATTCCGCTGACCGGCAACAGCGTCACCGTCCGCACGACCGTCGATCGCTCGTTAGACATCGCGGTCGAGCGCGCCGAGGAAGCGGTCATGTGGGCGGTTAAGCACCTGACGGCCTAACCGTGGCCCGCACGACACTAACCCTTTCCGCGCACTTCACACCAGCTTTCTACGAGCTGCTGAACACCGCTGAGGCCATCAAGGAGCGGCACGGCCCTGATCGCGCTACCGAGTGGGCGCATAAAGCGATGGAGATCGATTTCGACCTGTTCTGCTCGATCCGGTCAGATAGACGCCCATCATTGCGAGTGATCCGGGGCGGTGCCGCCTGACATGGCCGACCTAATCCCCATAGACGCCGAGCCCGCATCGGCCGACGTGATCGACACCCTGAAACGCGCGCTGGCGCTCGCTGAAGCGGGCGAACTGTCGTCGGTCTGCGTTTGCTACGTCTATCGCGATGGATCGACAGGGCACCGGCGTAGCGCGCTTCCGAGCTATTCGGCGATGCTCGGCTCGTTGGCTCGCATGATGCACAAGCTCAACCTTGATCTGGACGAGGCGTGATGCGCTATGATTTGCGCGCCATGACCTTGCGCGCTCGCAACCCGCGGCGCCCTCAGATCACCTTCCGCGATATTCGCCCCCCTGCCACCCTGGCCACTGATTTGTATCAGTCAGGCTATTCGGACGTGATCGCGATCTGGTCTGCCGCTGCCGAGCGCATTGTTGCCGAATACGAGCGCACCCTAAGCACGATGGTCACCGACTCGCCGGCTGACCTGCAGGCCCAGCTAGATGCAGCCGAGGCGGAGGTGCAGCGGTTGTTTCTGGTGCTGACGCCGCGGTTGCGGTCGTGGCTATTCCGCGTCGAAGGCTTCGTGCGCGGGCGCTGGCGCGGGGCTGTGCTGACGGCAACCGGGGTCGATATCTCCACGTTGGTCGGGCCGGAAGACGCACGCGAAACCTTGGAGATCGTGCTTGAGCGTAACGTAGCGCTTGTGAAGGACGTCTCGGCCCAGGCGCGCGGGCGGATCAGCGACGCCGTATTCCGCGGGCTCACTGAACGCCAGCCGGCACGCGAAGTGGCCAAAGAGGTGCGCAACGCGGTCGGCATGGCGCGCGATCGGTCGATCCGCATTGCTTCGCACCAGCTTGGGTCGTTGTCTGAGACGCTGGCGGAGGAACGGCGGCGTGAAAGTGGGCTCGATTCATGGGCGTGGGTGGCAAGTCACAAGCGAAACTTCCGCCCCGAGCATCAAGCGCGCGACGGCAAGGTCTATACCGATGCAACGGCGCCTAAGGATCTGCCTCGCCGACTGCCTGGATGCGGCTGCACCTCGCGGGCTGTGATGGTATTCGAGTAGACCTTTACTCGCCTACTATTTTAATCAGAGCGGCACGAGAAATGTCTCTCTCAAGAATGGCACCGTTCTTGTCTTCCCAGATCACGGTCGCCTTCCCGTTATTGTAACCGTCAGTGCTGCCGACAGTCATCTGCTGGCTGCCCGACCTTAGCATGACCAAGTCACCCGCGTTGATCTCGTCCATTTCAGTATCTCCACGTTTACTAGTTGGCCGCATCCTGACGGCGGTAACGGCCCCCGTCCAGCCCTCGTAGTCCGTGCGGCATGATCTTCGCGGACCATCTCACGCTAGACGCACCTCGCCGCACTGCTGACGGCTATCTCGCCGTCCGTGCGAAGGCCGCCCGCGTCGGGGTCTACCAGTATTCCGGCACCGAGGTTGATCCCGATAACAGCCACGGCCTGCGCGATCAGGTCAGTGTCAACGTGCTGCGCGACGCCGCTCAGGTGTTCGATGCCCGTTCGCTCGGCAGCTTCGTCGGCAAGCCGATCACCGATGACCACCCGACCGAGGGCGTGAACGCCTCCAACTGGCGCGACCATGCCCGCGGCGTGATCATGGGCGCGGTCAAGGACGGCGACCACGTAGGCTTCGATCTCGCGTTCCTCGACGGCGCGACGATCGCCAAGGTGGACGCCGGCAAGGTCGAACTGTCCAACGGCTATAGCTGCAAGCTCGAGTTCGGCGATTTCCAGGCAGCAGACGGCACCAAGTGCGCCGCGCGCCAGACCAACATCACCGGCAATCACATCGCGTTGGTCGATCGTGGCCGCGCGGGTGCGTCCTGCCGCGTCGGTGATGCCGCGATCTGCGATTCCCTCCCCTCCAACATCATCACCAACATCAACGACGGAGAGTCCATCGTGACCACGAAGACCATCACGTTCGACGGGCTCCCGCTGCTCGTCACCGACGCCGCTGAGGCCGCCATCAATAAGCAGGCCGCAGTCATCACCACCCTGACCGGCGACAAGGCTGGGCTCGAGGCAAAGGCCGTCACTGACGCCGCTGCCATCGTCGCCAAGGACGCCGAGATCGTAAAGCTGACCGCCGATCTTGCAGCCGCCAAGCTCACCCCCGCCCAGATGCGCGATGCCGCCAAGGTCTACGGCCAGGTGGTCGCCAAGGCCAAGGCATCGGGCATCAACGTCACCGACGCGATGGGCGAGGACGAGATCAAGAAGGCGGTCGTGGACAAGGCGATGCCGGGCAACACGTATACCGCCGATCACATCGCGATCGCGTTCGACGCGCTGACCAAGGACGTGAAGGTGACGGACGCCGCCACCAACATCGTGCCGATCGGTGCGCCGGTCGTGCTGGGCGATGCCGCCACGCGCGAACAGGCCGCGCTCACCACGGCCAACGACCACAACGCCTGGCGCCGCGCCGGCGCGGCTGCCTGAGGGGAACTGAACCATGGCACTCCAGACCACCTATACGCAGTTCCAGCCGGCGGGTTACCCCGGCATGTCCGCGAACATGGAAGAGTGGAACGGGATCACCCGCACCGCTACCGCCACGATCGCGTACGGGGCCCCCGCACAGCGCAGCGGCGACACGCAGTGCGCTCCCTTCACCACCGGCGAGTTCATCGGGGTGGCAATTGCGCACCACGTGCTGACCTCGACCAACGCCGACAGCTATGGCCAGTACGACAATGTGCCGCTCGCTGACGCGGGTGTGTTCTTCGGCCTGGCCGATGCGGCCATCGCCGCTGGTGCCGCGCTCAATTGGAACAGCACCACGGGCCGCTGGACCACGGCAGCCGTCGCGGGCGCCATTTACGCCGTTCCGCAGGCCGAGGCAGACAATGCCGCGTCCGGTGCCGGTGTCATCTTCAAGGTGCGGCTCCGTCGCATCCCGGCTTAAGGGGGCCTGACAATGTACATGCAGATGAATGACGCGCAGCAGGCGACCTTCGGGTTCGTGGTGCAGCAGGCGCTGACGATCAACACGCAGGTCTATGAGATGCGTTTCCCGGATCTCGACTTCGGGCGGCTGGTCTACGTCGATTCCACGGCCCCTGAATGGACGCCGGGCATTATCACGTTCATGTCCAGCTCGGTCGGCAAGGCGGGCTGGTATTCCGGCGCCGCGAAGGACGTCCCTAAGGCGGATGTCACGCGCGACAAGTCGGAAGTGCGCGTGCACATGGCTGCGGTCGGCTACGGCTACGACAGCGAAGAGATTGGCCAGGCGCAGTTGCTCGGTATGAACCTCGGCACCGGCAAGGCCGAGGCAGCGCGCCGTGCCTATGTCGAGTTCATGTGGAACCTGTCCCTGACCGGCGACGCGACGAAGGGGTTGGCCGGCTTGGTCAGCCAGACCGGCGTGACCATCGGCACCGCGCCTGCGGACGGCACCGGTGCGGTCACGACCTGGTTTGCACCCGATGGCACGATGACGAAGACGCCGCAGCAGATCCTGCGCGACTTCAACAGCGTCATTCTTGGCATCTTCACCGGCTCGTTGACCGTCGAAATGGCGGACACGGTGCTTTTGCCCTACTCGACCGAGGCGAACCTGGGCGCGACGGCGATGTCGGCGACCAACAGCGAAACAGTGCTGTCGTTCATCGAACGTAACAACATCTACACGCGCCGCACCGGTCAGCCGCTGTTGATCCGCGGCGAACTCGGGCTCGATACGGCCGGCGCCGGCGGCACGCGCCGCATGGTCGCCTATGCCAACCGCCAGGACGTGGTGAAGCTGCATCTGCCGATGCCGCACCGGTTCCTGCCGGTCTATCAGGACGGCCCGACGTCGTTCGAGGTCCCCGGCATCTTCCGAACCGGCGGTGTCGAGGTTCTTCGCCCGGCGGCCTTCCGCTATCTGGACGGGATCTAAGCCATGGCCGACGTTATCAAGGTCACCGTGACCAACATGACCGCTGGCCCGAAGATCTTCAACGGGGTGACACCGGCCCTGCTCCACCCGGGGCAGGAAACCGGCCCGCTGGAGGTCAATGAGGCAGAACTCAAGTCGATGCGTTCGACCGGCTATTTCACGATCACCGGCGGTCCTGCCGAGGACGATGACAAGCCCGTCGCGCTCACTGGCAAGAACAAGGCCGAGCTGCTCGATATCGCCAAGGCCGAGAACGTCACGATCGAGGAAGGCGCGACCAACGCCGACATCGTTTCGGCGATTGAGCTGGCGCGCGAGGATGCGGCCAAGGCTTAACCGTTTCGTCTCGACGGGAAAGGGCCGCCTCACTCCGGTGCGGCGGCCTTTTTCGTAAGGAACACCTTATGCCCTACGACCTGCCCACACCAGCCAATCTGAAGCTGCGATATGCCGCGTTTGCCACGGTGGACGAGGCGCGGGTGCAATACTGGCTCACGGACGCCGAGCGGTTCGTGGATACGACCTGGGGCGAGGCGGACTATGCGGCGGCCCTGATGGCCAAGGCTGCCGACAGCATGGTGCGCAATGCCGTGCCGGGCGTGGTGCAAGGGGTGACCGCTGACCTTCCGGCCGGTGTGACCAGCTTCCGATCGGCATCGTTCTCGGCAACCGTCACCGAGGCGGCGGCTAATCGGTCTATCACGGGCAGCAACCCGTACGGTGCCGAGTTCGCCCTGCTGCAGCGTCGAAATTTCGGCGGCCCGCGATTGGTCGGCTGCGTCGAGCCGCGGGGCTGCTGCTGATGAACATGGCCGCGGCCTTTACCGGGATCGCGCTGCGGTTCTCTCAGGCGATGGGCGGGCCGTATCACCCTGGCACCGTGCATTGGTCCGGCGAGCCCGAATACGACGATGGCGGCTCAATCATCTCCCCTGGCATCCCGGTGGAGCGTCCGTGCAGCGTGCAGATCGATGCCGTCACCGAGGCGATGCGCGGGCAGGACGGTTACACAGATCGCGACGTCCGCCTGATCATCCTGGCACCCACGTTGGACGGCCCGCTGAATACCGACGCGCGCGTGGAGGTGCTGGCTGGCGATGACGTGCCAGTCGATTGGGTCGGGTTCTGGTCGGTTGAATCGGTCGATCGCGATCCGCTGGGGATTGGTTGGTCGTGTCGGGGGCGTAGGGCGTGAGCAAGGTCATCGGGGCGAAGGCGCATTCCGCCCGGCTGAAACGGCTCGCAGGCGCCAATACCGTGCGGCTGGTCGGTCGCGCGCTGTTCGTTGGTGGCGATCTGCTGAAGGCAACGGCGCAGCAGTCGATCACCGCGGGGGCAGTGTCGGGCAAGGGGCACGTCGTTTCCAAGCCTGGCGACCCGCCAATGAACGACACCGGCGTGCTGGCTAACAACATCGAGAACATCCAGACCGGCCCGTTGACGGTCGAGGTAAGCAGCAACGCGCCCTACGCTATTCCGCTCGAGATAGGCACGTCCAAGATGGCTGCGCGCCCTTACATGGGACCGGCCGCACACAAGACCCGCCCCGAGATCGTCCGCATCGTCAGCGCCGCGGTAAAGCGCGCCGTCGAAACGTCAGGGGGTGGCGCATGAACCTCGAAACCGAGCTACGCCGCGCCGTGCTGCCGGCGATGAAGAACAGCGCACCGCTGACCGACATCGTGCCGCGCAATCAGATATGGCCCAAGACGACGCCAGCCGCACCCGTCTGGCCGTTCACGCGCTACGGGGCATCGACTGCGATCCCGATCACCGCGTCATGCGTCAACGGCGAGGATATCGCCTTCACGATCCACGCCTTCGCCAAGCCGCGCATGTCGGGCACCTCGCTGCTAGAAACGGCAGAGGACCACGCCGAGCGCATCGCCGGGGCGATCAAGGGCGCGCTCCACAAGCTGCGCGTCGTCACCACGGCTGGCCTCAACATCCGGATCCGCATGACGTCGAAACAGGTCGTCCAGGATGGTGCCGAGGCCGATGCCTATCACGCGATCGTTCAATTCCGCGGCAAGGTGCTGGCGGAATAGCCCGACCTATGCCATGCTGCGCGCGTGCCGGAACCCATTGCCACAGCGCTGATCGCTCACCTTGTCCGCACCGGCATGCTCGACGGCGGCGATATTGAAGCGCTTGCCAACACGCTCGACGCTGACGGGGAGACAGAGGCCGCGCACGAAGCGCGATGCGCGTTCCTCGAAGCTGGAGCCCCAACCGCCAGCGACTTCCGCGCCGACCAGGCCCGTGCCCGGTTCCGTGTCGTAGCTGACGGCGGTAACGACGCTACATAGCGCCCCATAGGGTTCCCGCAAATCAGCGGAGAACCCGGTAATGTCCGTCCCAAATGAATTCGACTTCGGCATCCTGAAGCTGGGCACGGACGCAGAGCCGCCCGTCTTCACCCAGATTTGCGGCATCACCGCGGTCAATATCAACCAGACCGCCCAGACCAATGATCGCTTTCGCCGCGACTGCGCCAAGATGAACGCCCCGGCCACGCGCCGCGTCAAGGTGACCGGCACGCAGTGGGATGTGACCGCATCGGGCCTGTCCAATGCGGACGAGGTGGTGCGTCTCAACGCAGCGCTGGCCAAGCATCGCGTATTCCAGATCGACGTCATTCAGGACGATCAGAGCGATGCTGGCGAGGTGATCGGCACGTTCGAGGGCCGCGGCGTGCTCACCGCCAGCAATTACGCGCTTGATTCGGAGGGCGACAGCACCTACGAGCTGACGATCGCCGGCGAAGATACGCTGGTCTACACGGCGGCTGTGTGAACCTGCCCGTTCCGCAGACGTGGATTGATCTCGAGTTCGCTGACGGGGTCTACACTTTCAAGCTGGGGCTCAAGCAGATTGCCGAGCTGCAGACCAAGGTTGGCTGCGGCATTGGCGCTCTTAACGCCCGCGTGCTGCGGGGCCGCTACCTGCTCGACGGGGTGGCGATCGGCCTCCACAACGAAGCCGAATACAAATATGAGGATCTGACTGAGACGATCCGCCTGGGCCTAATTGGCGGCGGCGCCGGCGAGGTCAACGAACAGCCCGTCGCGGTAACGAGTATCGTCGCCAACCGCTTGGTGGACAATTACGTCCACGGTTGGCCGATGGAAGAGGCATGGAAGCTCGCCGCGACCATCCTCGACGTCTGTATCCGCGGCTACTCCCCTAAAAAAAAAGCCGACCCGATCAAGGACGTAACCGCGGACGAGACGTCTGGTTCGATTACGCCGGAGCCCTTACCGATTGCGCCGTAATGGGCATAGGGCCCGCAGACTGCGCGGCCATGTCGCTGTGGGAATATCAGGCGCTGTTGGCCAACTGGAACGGCCGTCATGAGGATAAGCGCGAGCCTGATTTCGACCGGCTGAAAGGGATTATGGCGGCGCGGGGGAGTTGCTGACGGGGCTTCCGTTGCGCGACCGATCGACGCATAAGGCCCTGCTGGAGGTCTAGATGCGGGTCAGGTGTGGTATAACTGTCGCCATCGTCATGCTGGCCGGCTGCAGCGCGGGTCCTGCGGCCGAGCAGCGGTACGAAACCGTTGCCGCGACCAACGATAGCCAGGCGATCTGTGTCGAAGGTCGCAAGGTCACCGAAGCGTATCTCACTGATGGCAACCAGCCGGAATACCGGCGCTGGAAGCAGCGTTCTGACGTCGAGTGCAATGGCGCGGCGCTTACCCGCCAGCTAGGCATGAGCGACCCACCCGCGACGAGGTGACGGCGGTAACGCAGCGCGGCAGATACCCACACTAGGCAGCATGGCCGTTACTGCAGACAGCGTCGTCGTCAAGCTCACTGCCGAGGTCGATGAGGCCACAGGCAAGGTGCGGAAGTACGCAGCCGACTTCGATCGTGAGATGGCCAAGGTCGGCAATTCGGCGACCCGCTCTGATCTAGTCGTGCGGGGCGCATCGGACGGCATTGTTAATTCGTCGCGCCAGATCGCCAACGGTACGCGCAACCTTGGTCGCCAGATCGCCGACGTCGGCGCCAGCCTGGCAAGCGGATCGTCGCCGTTCCTGATACTCGCCCAGCAAGCGCCTCAGGTAGCGGACGCTCTCGCCGACACGGGCGGCAAGGCGGCTGTTGTCGCGCGGTTTTTCGCCGGCCCCTGGGGTGCCGCACTCCTCGCCGCGGGCTCGGTGGCCGGTGTCCTGTTCGGCAAGTTGCTTGAAGGCGGCATGACCGTCGAGACGCTGACCAAGAAGCTGGAGGAGAACGCCGAAAAGACCCGGCTAACCGCGCAGGCGGAGGATGCATTCCGACTAACCGCCGAGGGTGCCGCGGACGCCGTGCGCAAGCTCAACGAGGAGATGACGAAGCAGCTCAAGACGCAAGACCAGCTTCTCGCTGGTGCGCTTCGGGCAGCGCAAGCCTATCGTCAGATCGCGATCCAGGCGCAGAACTCTAGAGAGCAAATCCTTGCCCTGCGCGTCGCCGAAGCCAAGACCGCGGCCAATCGGCCTATCTTCGCAGGCGGGCCCGGCGGCGGTTCGGGCTTGGCGCAGATACCTTATCTCAAGGCGCAGGCGCAGGCTGAGAAGGATCTGGCGAAGGCGAAAGGGGAGCGGGCTGCGGCCGAGAAACAGGTTGCGCTTTCCGCCATTCCTATCCTCGATGCGCGGGCTGCGGCCGCCACGGACAAGAGCGCCGCGGCGACTGATCGCCACGCCCGTGCGCTGGGTAAGCTGCGCGACGCCTATGTTGCGGCTTCGGTTGCAGCCAAGACCAATGCCGAGCGTGAGGCGGCCACCCGCAACTATCGGCAGGGCAGGGAGCGCATCGATACCGGCCTCGCTCGTGAGCAAAAGGCTATCTCGGACGGCAACAAGAAGGGCCCCAAGGGCAGGTCGGCAGAATCAATTGCCCGTGCTGCCGAGGTCGCCCGCGTGCGCGAGGTCCGCAACAACGAGGCGTACAACAACGAACTCGAACAGCTCAATCAGGGCATCATCGACGCCAAGCGCGCGACCGAAACGGACGTCGCAGCGCTCGCGAACTATGCGCGTGATGATGTCGCGTCCGAACTGAAGAAGCGCCTAGCTTCGATCGATGCGGACGAGAGCGCTAAGAAATACGATGCCGCGCAGGCTGAGACACTCCGCGGCCTGGCCCGCCAGCGTGCTACGCTGCAGGAACTCAATATCTCCAGCGAGGAGATCCGCCGGCGATCGGATGAGCAGAACGCCGTCACAGGCGCGACACTGCGCAACCAGCAGGACTTGCTCCAGGCGCAAGGCAGTATCTCCGAAAGCAATGCCGAGCGGCGCGAGATTGAGCTAAAGCTGCTCGACCTGAAATATCAGGAACTGCGGATCGCGCAGCAGGCCATCCTTGGCGACACCACGGGCCGCTACAACGATACGCAGCGCAAGATCGCTCAGGACCGATTGAACGCGCTGCCGGCGTTGCAGGCTGCCGAGCAGACCGGGGTTGCGCAGCGGGGCCGCAGCCAGTTTGACGCGTACCGAGCGAACCTCACCAGTGTGGATGGTCTGCAGGATTCAATCGATGCGATCAAGATCGATGCTTTGGAGGCCGTCACTGAGGAGTTGGCGGACGCCGCCCAGTCTGCGCTTGGGCTTAAGGGCGCACTTGGTGACATTGTCGGTGAGCTGATCAAGATCGGGATACAGCGAGCGATCATCGGGCCTCTTGCCGATTCCTTGTTCGGTCCGGCTGGCGGTGCCGGGGCAGGTGGCGGCAGCGGCTCGCTTGGGTCTATCTTCAGTGCCGTAGGGTCGATCTTCGGTCGCGCATCGGGCGGCTACGTCGGCGCCGGCAATATGGTCCGCGTCAACGAGGGTGCATCGCCTGGCAACGTCGAGGGCTGGCGTCCCATGGGTTCCGGCACGGTGATCCCACTCGGACAGATGAAAGCAACCCGCGCCGGCGGCAACACCGTCGTCCATGCGCCGCAATTCAATCTCAAGGGCGCTGTGGTGACGGCTGAGCTTTACGCCGACATGCAGCGCATCTCGCAAGACAGTGCCGCGACGGCTGGGCGTATCGCGTACAAGCAGTCGATCAACGACGCCCCTGGCGCGGTGGCACGGCGGCAGACGCTTAGGGACTGACGGCGGTAACTCGCTGCCCCGCTGGCAGATAGCGCGGGCGGGTGGCCACCTATCGCCGATCCATCCTGTTCCGCTTGGGCAGCGATCCCGCTGCATATCTGTGGTCGGGCGTCGGCGATCTCGAATTGCCGATCAATGCGCTTGACGGAACCCCAACGATATACCGCGGCGCCGGCGCGCTGCTCGACATTCCAGAGCTCGAGCAGCTGATCAACGGCGCGGCCGATCGGATCGATATCAGCATATCCGGGGTGAGCGTCGAAGGAATCCGCCTGGCACTAGAGGATGCGCCGAGCGTGAAGGGCGCATCCGTGCATATCGGCGCGGCCTATTTCGACAAGCATTGGCAGCTAATCGAGGTCGAATGGCTGGCGCTACTGCGCGCCGACACGCTGCTTGTCGCCGGCCAGCAGACCGAGACAGGCCGATCGCGCACGGTGACGCTAAGCATCGGGACTGACTTTACCGATCGATCGCGCGCGCCGGTGGCCTTCTTCACCGACCCCGATCAGCGCCGGCGGTCATCCGATGACCGGATATTCGACCATGTTTCGGGCATCACCCAGGGCACGTCGCGCAAGTTCGGGCCTACTGACGCATGACGCTCGGGGAATATCTCAAGCAGGCCATGCGCGAGCCGTGGGGGTGGGGCGCTAAGCCCGGTATCGACTGCTGCAAGTTCGGCGCTCGCTGGGTGGTGGCGTGCGGCCATCCCGATCCGATGGCGTTCCTCCACCCACTCTACGACAGCGAACTAGCAGCATTGCGCACGATCCGGCGTGGCGGCGGGCTCGTACAACTGTGGACGCGCGGCATGATCGATGCTGCCGTGCCCGAAGCTGACGACGCGCGCGCGGGCGATATGGGGGTGCTGGACGTCCCGACTGAAGAAGGGCTCGGCCAGGCGGTCGGCATCTATACCGGCGAGCGCTGGGCAATCCGTCAGCAGGTCGGCATGCACTTCGGGCCGGCGGACGTCGTCAAGATGTGGCGGCCGTAATGGGCAAGTTCGTCGGCTTCATCATCGGGGCGATCCAGATCGGCGTTGGCATCGTGACCGGCAACGTCGCGCTGATCGCTTCCGGCATCGCGACCATCGCCTCAGCAACTGCGCTGGCACTGGCCAAGACACCGAAGCCGGAAACGGTGGCTGTCGCGGTCAAGATGCCGTTGCCGCCTCGGGTTTCTGCCTACGGCCGGCTCCGCCTGTACGGTGCCTATATCCTGTACGAGACATCGAACAGCGGGCGCGCGGTTGACGTCTGGGCGTTCCACGACGGGCGCATCGGCGCAATCGAGCAATATTACATCGGCGACGATAAGGTCACCCGCAACGGAAGCGGCTGGGTCGCGCCAGGCGAAGACGGCCGGTATGGAAAGGCTTATGATCGCGTTCGCGTAAAGGCTAACCTCGGCAATCCGACCGAGGCGGCTTGGAGCGATGTGGTGTCGGAACTGCCCGGCATCTGGACGTCCCAGCACCGCGGCGATGGCGTCGTGACCGGCTACATGATGTCCACGCCGGTCAAGTCGAAGGACTTTCAGGGCGTCTATTCGAGCGGCGGCCCTAACCAGACCCCGGTATCGATCGTTGTGCAGGCGCAATGCGTGTTCGATTGGCGGGACGGCACGCAGAGCATCGACAACCCGGCGTCGTGGAAATGGACCGAGAACGCCGTCCTACACACCGCGCACTACCTGCTCGAGCGCGACTTCAAAAGTTGGACCGCGCACTTCCTTCCGACGCTGGCATATTGGACCGCGGCGGCAAACGATGCCGATAGTGGCTCCCCGCTCAAGGAGGGCGGCACTGAGCCGCGCTATCGGTCCTGCGTCGCTCACAAGCATACCGACGACCACAAGGGCGTGCTTGCCAACCTGCTGGGTTGCTTTGACGGCTGGATGGCCCCGCGTTCGGACGGCGCGCTGATCGTCTACTCAGGGCGCTTCTATGAGCCGACCGTCACTATCGGGCCATCGCAGATCGTCAGTTACTCGGTCGAAGAGGGCGTGCAGGAAGAAGCCGCGATCAATGATATATCGCTGACCTACGTTTCATCCCTGCACGACTACAACACGGTCGATTGCGATGCCTGGCGCGATGAGGACGATATTTCGAACCGGGGGAAGGTGCTGACCACGCAGCTCGCCAATCAGGTGCCGAGCTATTCGCAGGCGCGGCGGCTGGCCAAGCGGACCTATGCAGCGGCAATGGCTCCGCGCCGTGGAAGCTGCATGACCAATGCCAGCGGTCGGACGATGATCGGGCAGCGCTATATCAACCTGCGCATCATAGAAGCCGGCGTTACGTTCAACGACGGGCCGGTCGAGATAATCAAGGTCAAGCGCAACCCATCGACCGGGGCCGTCACCTTCGACTGGATCGCGGCAGATCCGAATATCGACGCATGGAACCCCGCAACGGAGCAGGGCGAAGGCGCAGCGGTCGGCGATCGAGTGGCCCGCGAACCGCTCGAAACGCCCGTCATCGACAATGCCGTCGCCGAGTTCGCAGCATCGACAGACGGCGGCACCGGCGTGCGCGTCAACATCACGGCTACCGGCCTCGATCGCCAGGACGTCACCTGGTACGCGCGCTGGCGTGTCGTCGGCGCCCCGAGCTGGGTAGAGGATACCTTCTCCGATCTCGACCCCGGCGCGAGCGTGTTGATCCAGACCGGCTTCGTGCAGGTCGGCGAGCTGATCGAGGTCGAGGTGTCGTACCAGACCGGCGATGGGCGGCTGTCTGACTGGTCGGAGCCGTTCGAGGTCGATAGCAGCACGGACGCCGAGGCACCGGACGCTGCGGCCACCATCACGGTCATATCATGGGCGGACACGCTGTCCCTCGCCACAGACCGCATCCCGCGCGCGTCGTCGTACCGGTGGAGGTTCTACGGCGCGGATGGCACGACGCTGGTGCGGCAGATCGTCACCAGCACGCCGGCCGTGGCGTATACCGCGGGACAGGCGGCGACAGATGGCGCGCGCCGGTCGTATGTCGCCAAGGTCGCGGGTGTGAACGGTGGCGGGGCAGGGGGCGAGGCGAGTACCGGCGTGATTTCGCTGCCTGCGCCGGCGGCAGTGACGGGTGTCGCGGCAACTGGCGGCACGACGAATGCCGAGGTGGCGTTCACTCTGCTCACGGATCCGGCAGTGGCGGGGTATCTCGTCCCGTATTCCACGGCCTCGGGCTTCGATCCGCTCACCCAGGGCACGGTGACGCGCAACCTCGGCAGCAGCCCGCAATACCTGCAGGGACTGGCGGCAGGCACGTTCTACACCAAGGTCGCGGCGTTCGACGCGTGGACGGACAACCCCGGCCTGCTCAACTTCTCGACTGAGGATGATTTCACCATCACGACGGGTGGTGGCGGTTCCGGGGGCGGTGGCGGTGGCGGTGGCGGTGGCTATTGCGTCACGACCGACACGCTGATCCTGATGGCAGATTGCACCGAGCGGCCAGCGGGCGATCTGGTCGTCGGCGACATGCTGCGCACCCAGCACGAAACCACGCTCGAATGGGGCGATTACCCGATCTCGGCTATCGAGTTCGTGGAAGATGACGTGCTGGTGGCGGATATCGGGGTGCGGCAGATGCGCGCCACGGCCGATCACCGGATATGGCTGACCGGCTGGGTGCGAATGGAAGCGCTGGGCGTGCCGACTGGCCGCGCGATAGTGGCCAAGATCACCGTGGCGGATGCCCATACCTACGTGTCGAACGGGGTCCTGTCGCACAACGTCAAGGCCGCGATCCCCTGACGGCGGTAACTGGCGCGAAGCCCGCACGGTAGCGGCTAACCATGAAGGTATTTCCGACCCGGCTGTTCTATTTCGACGGGGCGAACCCCGACATCGAGCGTCGCACGATCTCCGGCGGTGAATCGCTGTCGGGCGAAGAAGATCTGATCGCGACCGATGGCGGGGGCCGGGTGTTCGTGGATTTCACCAACGCGTATCTTGATGAGCCTGACGAGGCGCTGGCATGGTCGGCGCTGGGCACGCTGCTGGATGACGGCGCGACCCCCATCGTTGTGCCGATCGGGGACGCGGACGCCCAGCAGCGCGGCGATATCACGACGCCCGTAGGTGGTGATCCCTGGTGGGATGAAGCGGACTTCGCGGACGGCGTGTCAGGCATCACCCTGAGTGCTGCGGCGGCTTTGCGCGCGACCACACTGGTTCTGGCGCTCGACCCCGGCGAACAGCCGGTGCGTCCGGGTATCTGGTTCTCCATCAAGCACGCCACCTATAGCCATCGCGCCTACAAGGTTGCCGAGATCGTCTCGCAGAATAGCGCCAGTGCCACGATCCGCATTCGCCCGCCACTGCGTGAGGCGACCGCGTCTGCCACTCAGGTCGAGTTCTCCGATCCCAAATGCGTGATGCACGTCGATGGCTCGATGCAGGGCCCGCGCACGCTTGGGTTCGCGGAAGGCTCGGTCCGGTTCGTCGAAGATTTCTCAGGGGATTATAGCTGATGGCGGCGGGCAAGCGCGATCTGATCGTGGAGCGGTGGACGCCGTTCAAGCATGTGATCCTGTTCGAGGGCTTCGACTTCACGGGGCAGGCGTGCAGCATGCAGGTGCGCCGCAGTCGTGACCGGTCGGACGCCGCACTGATCAGCCTGACCACGGCAGCGTCGCCGGCGGAAGGCATCTCGCTCTCAGTTGCCACGGTCGGCGGCATCCCATCCACGACCGTCGAGATCCGCATCAATGAGGTCACGATCGAGGGCCTGCCGTTCACCAACCCGCGCGGTGGTGACTGGCTCGGCGCCTGGGATCTTCATATCGGGAACGGGGTGGCCAAGCGCCGCTGGCTGCAGGGCACGTTCACCGTCTCGGCAGGGGTGACGCAGTAATGGCCGATACGATCGTTCGCGTTGTCGATGGGGATACCGTCGTTGTCATTGCTGGGGCTGAGTTCCTAGCGCCGTATATCGGTTCTGCAGCCACCTCCGCCGCAGCCGCAGAAGCCGCCCGCGTCGCAGTGCAGCCGATCATTGACAACCTGGCCGACCCCGATAGCTCGCTGGAGGCGATTGCTGGCAGCTTGGACGAGATCGGGGCGGCGGTGGATGCGTTGCCGGCGCTGGCCGCGATTCCTGGGCAGGTGCTGGCGGCGCAGAATGCTCAGGTCGGTGCAGAAGCCGCGCAAGCAGCTACTGCGGCCTTATTAGCGAGCACCGTTCCAACGCGGCAGTTCGCAAGTTTCCCTAACGCCGCATCCCTCGCATCGCTTGGGGCGTCGTCGGCGACTGTCATCATCCTTGCCGATGAGACACGCGATGGCCTGAGCCAAGAATATTATTGGGACGGGAAGGTCTTGTCCTATGTCCAGCCGCGCCCGTTCTCGCTTGCCCTGCCGTTTGTGGGCGGCTTCGACGGCGCACTGTATCTCGTCGAGCTGGGCAAGGTCTGGATCAACACAGCGGGCACAACGCCCGCAGCCGTGGCGGGCGATCAGATCGCGCGCATCGACGACCAGTCGGGCAATGGGCGTCACCTCTTGCAGGCGACCTCGGCATTGCAGCCGATCCTTCGTCTTAATGCCGCGCTCGCAAAGCCTTACTACGCAGAGTTCTCCGCCACTCAGTGGATGGCATCGGCAGCGACGTACACCTACGCGATCGCCGGCGGCAGCTACATCGCGTGGGCCGGGTCCACCTCATCGTCGGTAGCCGGTTCGCTGTTCGGCGTCGGGGCGAGCGGCACGGACTTCCACAAGCTTTCCACGCTAACTACCTCGCCGTTCGTGCAGGCTGCCGCGCGCAAGGTGAGCGGCAGCACCGTCGTCCAGCAAGGCACGGCGGGCCTCGCGTACGCACCGAACGCGCTGGCGGTGATCGGCTCGCAGGAACAGGCCGGCAAAACCGATCTGGTGCTGGGTAAGGGCCTCGTCACGGCAACGAACCTCCACACCACGGAGAGCGTCGGGACGGCGGCAATTGTCTTGGGTGCCTTGAACGGTGCGGCTGGCCAACCAGTGCCGCAGAACTTCTACGGCGGTATCGTCGTCAAGCGCATCATGCCGGCTGCTTTCCGCCAGCGCATTCAGGATGCGCTGGCCACGCGCATCGGCCTGACGCTGCCCGTTCCCGTGTTCCCCGTCGTCACCGCGCCAGCCGCTACCGTCATCGCTACGCCGGAAAGCACGATATCGCCGACCCCGGCAGGCAAGGGCATGCAGGCGATCGGCATGACGCACTTTGCCGCAGACCCGACGAATACGCTGTGGCTGACGAACTTTGGCGCGCAGGGGCCGGGTACTACAGCTGCTGCCGTGCCGACGCTGGTCAAGTACGACTACGGCAGCAACGCTATCCTGCGCGAGCATGCGCTGCTGCCGATCTATGCGGGCTCGAACATCATCCAGGGCGCGACGGCTAAGGACTTCGATAAGTCGCTGTTCATTGCCTATCCGAACGCCGGCCGCGTGGAGCATTGCTCGATCGGGGCGGAGTATACGGGCGCCATCGCAGGCAACACGATGACGGTATCTGCCGTCGCTGAAGGCAAGCTGCGCGTCGGTGATCCTGTCATCGGTGCGGCAGGCGGCACGACGATTACCGGCATGGGTTCGACCACAAGCGGTTATGCCGGGACTTACACCGTCTCGACGGCTCAGACCCTGGCCTCGACGGCGCTGGTCTCGCCTCCGCGCAACCTTGGCCCCGGCTTTGATTTCGAGGGCGTCAACGGCATCGCCTACGACAACACGCGTTATGAATTCTGGCTCGGGCGCGCAGATGTCAGCGGAAAGATTTACCGCGTCAACGAAGCGGGCGTGATCCGTAAGCAGGTCCAGATCAAGGGCTGGCCGACCAATTACGAGATGGACCAGATGTGGCACGACGCCGCAATCGACCGTCTCTACGTCACGGCACAATTTGCCCAAGCGACCAAGGTGCTGATCGTGAACCCGGAGACGGGCGACCTGTACGACTTCGTCAATCTGCCGGGATTGGTGGAGGGCGAAGGGCCGTACATGCTCGGCAACATCCTGCTGATGCTAAGCGACGGCTATTTCCACACGATCTCGGGCGCGAACGTCAATCGGCTGTTCGCGTACGACATGACCGGGCTGCTTTAGTTATGGGACGCCCATGTATGACCCATAGCACTCGTCGCAGCGCCCGTCGTCGCCTTCAATTGGGTTTGTGCCGCAGCTTATACAAAGACCAGCAGCGCGACGTTGTTCTACGCGCTCGCGACCTCGCCTCCACGGGCCACACAACCAACGAATTATCCCCATCGCGCACGCCTCTCCTTGCCGCAAGATACGCTCGTCTCAGCGCTACTTGCAATAACCAAGATCAGTGGGTGCGTTGGCTCTCGGTCGTGGACTCGGCTCCGAACCTAATCAGGTTTGGGCGTTCCAAGGATTGCGCTCCGAGGGCTCTTTCGTGCTCCACCCATCATGTCTGCGCCACATCTTCCGCGCGCAGCCGGTGCAAATGGATTGATAGACACCAGCCGGCCCAACAAAGGCTGCGTCCTTATCGCGTTCGTGCCGACCGATTAAGCACATCGGCCATTTCAGAATGTTCATCTTACCCGCCCCAATGCCGCCCCACACGGCTCGCGGGCTTTAGGGCGGCAGTAGTAGGGCGTCCTAGCCAAATCGCTCGGCCGGTCTGGTTCTTGGACGAAATGCACATGCTGGCAATCGAACCGAACTTTGCAGGGGAGGGAGGTTGATGCGTCCTGCTGATCTGGAAGATGCCCTAAACCCGCGCATAGCCGGCTCTACGGAAGGAATGACGCTACAGGTGCTTGCCCAGATCCGCGACAGCCTGTCCGCCATGAGCCGCAAGATCGACGCCAACAACGAGGCGACGACCGACGTTCGAGAGCGGGTGATCCGGCTTGAGGAACGGGACAAGCGGCTTGAGACGGTCGAGGCGTCGATCGTCGTTCTCGATGCGCGCGTGGACGTGCTGCTGAAGGACAAGGACCGGCGCGACGGCGCGGTCGGGATGCTCGGCACGATCAAGTCGTGGGCACCCTTCCTGGCGATGCTGTTCAGCGCGGCCTGCGCGGCGTGGCTCTACGGGCGCTCGCTCGGGATCACGCCAGCGCCGCCACTGCCAACGCCAACGCAGGTTCACCGCGGCGAGCAACCGGATGAAGGGAGGGGCGGGAAATGACCGTCGAGCGCCGCATGGAAGCGATCGAGATCGCGCACGCCTCAATGGCAACGCGCGTCGAAGCGCTGGAGGCCGACCGATACCTGCGCGACGGCGGAACACGGGCGTGGAACCGGCTGCTCGGCTGGTGGGGGCCGATCACGTGGACCATCGGGATTATCTTCACGGTGCTGTTCCTGATCGCCCGCGCGGCTGGCGTCCTGCACCTGCCTGATGGCGCCGTCCGCGCTGCACCACCCGCAATCGAGCGACAGGATGAAGGGAACGAGCGATGACGTCTGAGCAATCGAAGCGCCTGCAGGCCAATCTGGGCGTGGCTGCGGACGGCCTGCCCGGTGCCAACACGTTCCGCGCGCTGTTCCAACGTCTGGGTGCCAGCGTCGGCAATGCCGGCGATCTCGGTATCGGCGCAGCAACGCATTTCCCCGCTTACGGCATCCTCGATAATCCCCTGCGCGCGATCCACTTCCTTGGGCAGTGCGGCATCGAGAGCGACTATTTCAAGGCGATGGAGGAATACGCCTCCGGTGCAGCCTATGAAGGCCGCGCGGATCTCGGCAACACCCAGCCTGGCGACGGCAAGCTCTTCAAGGGCCGCGGGATGATCCAGGTTACGGGCCGCGCCAACTATCGAAAGATCGGACAGCAGCTCGGCATCAACCTTGAACGCTATCCGCAGCTTCTATCGAACCCGTCGCTCGGGCTGCTGGCGTCGCTCCAGTGGTGGAAGAACAACGGAATGAACGCGTGGGCCGATCGGGATGATGCCGTGGCCGTATCGCGCGGCGTGAATCGCGGCAATCCCAAGTCGGACAAGCCCGCCAACCATGAGGCTGAGCGGATCGCGTTCACCAATAAGGTGCGGGGGCTATTCGCATGACCCAGCGAGCCGCCTCCAAGCCCGCCCACATAACCCAGCGCCAAGCCGACCGCGCCGTAGCCCGCTACCTGCGCTCCAAGCCCTACACCGCGATCGGTATCAAGCGCGTGCCCTGCTTGCGGTGCGGCGCGCCGTCGGAGCAGCAATGGAACATCTGCTCGCTGCCGGGATACCACGGCATTTGCACGCCGTGTGACGTGGCCCTCAACGCGATGGTGCTGGAATTCATGGGGCTGCCCGACGCTGGTACGCGGGCGGCTGAGTATGCGGAAAGGATCGCGGCATGACCGGCCCCGGCTGGCCCGACGCGCGCGGGTGGATCGGCATCGGCAGCTATTCCTTGGTCGTGCTGGTGATCGTGCTGGTGTGGGCCGATCGCACGCTGCTCAACAACGACTTCTTCAAGGTCATCGCGACGGCGCTGGTGCTTACCGGCTGGAACGGGGGCCCGCTGTCGTGGGCCTATGCCGCGACCAAGAGCGGCGGCGAGCTGGCCGACCGCAATGCCACGCTGGTCGAGAAGCAGGCCGCGATCCCGACCGGCAAGCCCGGTGATCCGCTGCACACCGTGGAGGAACCCAAGCCATGATCGCTACTATCGAACTCGCCTGGCGCAACTGGAAGCTAATCGCGGGTGGCCTAGTGCTGGCCACGCTCGGCTTGTTGCTGGTGCTGGCCAAGGCAGACGCGCGGCAATGGGAAAAGCAGGCGATCCAGAACAAAGCCCGTTTCGACACGGAAGTCCTAGCCCACGCAGTCACCCGAACCTCGCTCAACATGCTGCAAACGGCGCTGGATGACCAATCCCGATCGGTGCGGGCTCTGGCGGCGGAAAGCGACGCGCGGACCCTTGCGGCCGGCGATGCGAAGAAAGCGGCTCAGGCGGGCGCTGTGGTGGCAGAGCGGGCGGCTAGGGCGCTGGATGCGTCGGCGGCGGCACCGCGTGCTGGCGAGCCTTGCGCGCCGTCTGACGTGTTTTGGAATTCCAGCCGGAAGGATCTTTGATGCGATACCTGTTGCTCGCCGTGCTGGCGCTGTCCGCCTGCTCCAAGCCCGACCTGCCGCCCCCGGCTGTGGAGGTGCGGACGGTGACCGTCGATCGCGTGGTGACTGCCGCCTGCGTAAAAGCGTCTGACATCCCGCAAGAGCCCGCCAAGGTCGGCGACAAGCTCACCGGCGACGCTCGGCGCGATCTCGATACGGTCAGCGCGTCAGCCATGCGTCTCCGCGCCTGGGGCATGATCGCCGTCGCCATGCTGCGCGGGTGTGCGCGTTAGCCGATTCCCTTCCCACCCGCTTCGTGCTATCAGGCGGGTGTTGCTGAGAAGTGCCGCCAAAGCTTTGATAGTGAAGCGCTGGTTTTGTAGGCCGGAGAAACAGGTGCGATCCCGAGTTGGCGGCACCAGCAACCCAAGCGCGGCACCGCGCTAACCCAACTCGCTCAATTCCCCCAACACCGGGATCGCCACATAATCCTTAGTCGCGTCCACATGCGCAATCAGCACGTCGAGATCGGCCGCGGTAAGCCCGGAGTCGTCGCAAACAACATCCTCGGCGTTCCACGATTGGCGGAACTGCTTGGCGCGTTCGAGGGCGGCGGATAGGTCGGGTTGTTCGGTCATGGCGGGATGGTGGGCGCAGGTGGCGCGATTCGCAACCTTGCCTTTCTGTTCCCGCCCTGTTCCACATACCCCCATGTACAACCGCCCACCAGACGCCGGCCACCCTGTCCTAGAACAGATGGCCTGCGACCTGTACCTGCGAACGAAGCGCGACCTATGGCCCCCGGAATGTGCCGGCGACCGTGGCGCGTGGGAAGTGATCTCCCCCGAACTGCGCGCCTGGTTTCGCGATCGAGCCCGCCAGTTCGCCGCGGGGGATATGCGGGTCGCGCCTTGGTGTGTGGGGGGTTAGGGCGCTGGCGTGGGCTCAGCATCCGGGTTGCGTATAACCATCGTCGCTACCGGACGGCTGGCATAGTCCGAGCGCCAGATTGCCTTCGCGTACGGCAGCATGTTCGACCACGCCCGACGTTCGCCTTGCCAGTTGCCTAGCACCTGCCAGATATCACCGATCGCGTCTCTGATGGCGATGCCTATCGTAAAAAACACGATCACAGGTGGCAGAACGATTAGGCCGATGACGCGTAACAAGGCCATCAGCGGCACCCCCAAGGCGACCAGCAAGCGCCGGAGCCATTGCCGCTTGATCAGCCAGATGCTGTAGAAAAAGCGGTTCTGCATCACCCTTCTCCAACTTGCCCGATCGGCTCGTTTAGCGCGAAGAGAATGGCGTCCGTCAGCGCATCGGGGCCAGCATTCCAGTTCCGCTCGACCGCCTGCAATATGACGCTGCGATCCGGCAAAGGATAGCCGCTGGCGTCGATGAGCGAGCGCCGGATGTCGTCTTTGGTGCGGGTGCTATTCGCGCCCATCATACCGTAAACGAACGACACGCGCTGCTCGAACTTCTCGGCCGGCGACATGACATGGCTGCGCGCCTTTTCGATTGCTGCCCGCAACCTAGGCGTCATGCTCTGGATTCCTTCACTCACGGTCTTCCCCTTCTGCTGGGCGGGTGAGGGCGGCGGTGAGGCGTTCGAACCGGCCATCATGGAACTCCCCTGTATTGCGCGCCCACAACTTGCCATCTTCGCCTCGGTAGATTGCCAGTTCCGCATGCTCGCATCGCGGCTGGCTGGCCTGCAATTCTGCGGTGCCGATCATCTCATACAAGGTGCCGCGCTTCTTGTGGCGGTATGTTTCCCCCGCATCTGGCGTTACGCTAGCCGGGGTGGCGGCGAGGGGCATGTGCTGATCGACGTAACGGGCAACGACCATCATGTCTTCGGCGTGGCAACGCATACACGACCAAGGCTGCTTAGTGCAGTCGCCGGTATGCTCGGCCTCAAGCTGCTCTTTTATCCACGGCGCTGGTGGCGACAGATCCCCGCGTTTCGCCATCTCGGTGAACCCGTCAGCGTGATAGAAAAGCTCGCCCATACGAATGAGCCTGCCTTCCCCATCCCCCACGGCAGGGGCGGGAGTGGCGGCGGCAAAGGCGGCAAGGGCTAATTCCTCCCAACCGGCCTTGTTGTCGCCGCGCAGGAACATCGTTTCAGATGCGGTGTTAGCGGCCATCGCATCAGCCATCCGCTCGATCGCCCGCGCATCGTCCCCAATCTCCGCGATCGGTTTGCCAGCGGCGGCAAAGTGATCCTCCCCGCCAATCTTCCCGCGCGGGGTGGAAAGGGCGGCGAGCTCAGCCTCAAGCGCAGGTACGCGCGCCGCTTTTTCCGCCAGATCGCAAATGTCGGGGTTGGCCTTCGCCCATGGCGTCCCTCGCCCGTGCTTGATGCACCGAGGGTCTTCACCGTGGGCCTCCATGCACGAGCACTTACCCTCCCCGCGCGGGGTCGGGGGTGCGGCAAGGGCTGCGGCAGCGAGTGTGCGCCAATAGGTCTGCACTTCCCAGCGGCTATCGTCGAACGACGGTGCTTCGCTTTCATCGGCAATCGCGCGAGAGCCGGGGTCGTCGCAAAGCAGGCGAGCCATGATCTCCACCGCCGGGCTAGCGGGAGGGGTGGGCGCGGTCATGCGGCGTCTCCTTGATGATGCGTGTATCGCAGCTTGCGTTCCCATGTCGCGAGATTGTCGAGGCCGGGGCCTGCGATATCGCCCACAAAGCCCATCGCCTCGGCAACCGCGAAAAGGTCACGGACCTCACGCGACAGCATCGCGCGGTTGTCGGGGCCGCCATCGGGGTGCGTGCTGGCGTATCCATGCCGGAGAACCTTTCCGACCGCTTGAATGATCTCGCCAGCTTCCTCTGCCAGCATTGCCAGGCGCTCGGCCTCGGCGGCAGACAGGCCGTTGAATCCTTCCGTCATCCTATCTCTCCTTCGTTCGTGGTGGGGCGCGACGGGGGCGGGTCGGTTTCCCAAGTCCGCAGGCCGCAATCAGGGCAGGCGTGCCCGCTCACTGGCGACACATCCTTGTCGCAATAGGTGCAGTATCGGTCCGACCGCTGCATGCGCAGGAATCGATCACGATTGCTCACGTCCTTGTACCTCCCTCAGTGCGCGACTGCGCGGATAGGGCCGCACGGACGATCTGTTCGGCAGCGGTCTGATCCATGTTGAACCATGGGCGCATCTCGATGATCGCAGCGGCTTCCGACCACTCCAGCCCGCCACGCTCAGCTAGTCTAGCAAGCGACTGCCTGTGGTTGCGCTCAGCGGCGTTTTCGAAATGCCGGCCCATGATGAAGCGCTCGTTACCGAAGCACACATCAGAACCGATCGGCATATGCACCCCTGCCAGGTCCGATTGCGGCGGGGTCAGCATGTGGGTTGCTCGGCAGCGGTGGCGATGATCTGCAAGGCCTCAGCCCCGAAATCGAGGGTGTGGTCGTCGCCATCAAACCGAACCGAATAACGGTCGCGGTCGCGCCAGTAGTCATCGACTAAGACGCCTTCACGATCGCGCCACCTGACGCGCATACCTTTGACCAATTTACCCACGACCGGCCTCCTCCGATGCGGCGCGGGCAAAAGCAGCAGCGCATTCCTGACGCTTGAGCAATTCCGCCTCGGTCGGGCGATAGAGCGTCGGGCGTGACGGCCAAAGATCTCCACCTTCGGCAATCCACCACGACCCGTCCGGCCATTCGCCCTCGTAATGCGCGCTATGGATGCCAGTGCTGCCCGCCTCGATCACATCGAAGCTGCTGCCGTCCTTGGGGCAATAGATCGGGTCATTCCAACCCAACTCCTTCAGACGCCGATACGCCGACGACAGGGCGTTGATGGCATCCTGCTCTGTTGGCATGTCAGCCGCTCGCTTGGCCTTGTTGGCATCCGCTGCTGCCCACAGCGCGTCGAACTGCTCACTGGTTATTGCGACCGGGCCGTAACAAGTCCGCCCCTCCAGCGCCGCGGGCGTGGGTTTAGATTGGGTCATGCGGATTGCTCCAGAGAAACGACTTTTGAGTGATCCCATAGGCAGGACACATGCATGCCAAGGCGAGCCATGCGTTCCGGCGGATCAAGCAACTCGCCCGCGAAGCAGTCGTCGTCAGCACCTTCGCCAGCGTAGATCAGGACGCGTTCTCCGGAATCGAGGACGGCGATGCGGGCGGCGTCTATGTCGAGCTTCGTCATGCTGCTTTCCTATGGATACGGAGCATCCCGGTCGGGACGTTCGTGCCCGCCTCTGAGAAGCTGCCAACGGGAAGGTCGCGCCATTCGCCGGCAAGCTCGCCGTGGTCGTAGTGCGCGGTGGCGGGGAGGATCGACACCAGCGTGCCGCCCGGCTTGAGGAAACGAAGCGCGTGGTTAACGTGCTTGACGTAGTGCCGACCGTAGAAGGGCGGGTTCATCACCACCTTGTCGAACTCGGGCAATGCGGGCTGATCGAGGAAGTTGGCGGCTAGGACACTGTGCCCCTTGGCGCGCGCCTGCGATGCCCGGCCAGGATGATACTCCACGCCGAGCGTCCGACAGCCGCGCGACCGCAGCGCGTCCAGAATCCGGCCGTCGCCGCACGATGGCTCAAGCACCCGGTGCTCCGGCCGTTCGCGACCGTAGCCGTAATAGTTCCGATCGTGGATGCCGGCATATTCTAGCGCGGCTTCTACAACCTCGGGCGGCGTCCAATAGAACTGCAAATCCTTCGATACCGCAGTGCTGGCGCTCGGCTTGACGTTCTCTTCCTCGGCGTCAGGCAGCACCTCGCCATAGAACTCCGCCAGCGCCTTATTGATATCGATCAGCGTCCACTTGTCGAAGATCACATGGGCGTTGCCGTTACCGAACCGCCGCACGGTCATGCCGCGATCGATCCCGACTTGCTCAGGCTCTTCGCCAGCACGCGCCGGCGCGGCCCAGGTCAGCGACTTGCCGTCTAGAACCGCATCCTCGCCCGACTTATGCCAGCCGTGGATGGTGGAAAGCTCGTTCCAATCCATATGCGGGCGCCCCTGATAGGTGGCGAGCGCGTTGACGATATCTTTGAAGCGATCGACGCCGTAGCCGTATCCATACTCGCCCCAGCCGGTCAGGATGATCCGCTTGGGCAGGCCCTTGACGCCCACGCGCACCTTGGAGTGCGACTTATAGGCCGGGTCCAGATCGGCGAACGTCTCCGCGAGGCCGCGCAGGATGTGATAGCGCGGCCGGGTGAAGTAATCGCCGAACGTCGCCTTGGCATTGTCGAACGTGAGCGGCGGCGGCTCGGCAATCGTCCGCTCGAATAGCTTCTTGTCCTTCGCGCTGGCGATGCGATCGACCTGCAGGCGGTTGTAGATCGCCTTCCAGCCGGATTGCAGCAGCAGCTTTTGAAGGCTGCTCTCGTGCAGATGCGGCCGGTTCGTCACCGTGTCCACGAATGTGCCCTGGATCGATGCTGCCATGCCAATGCGATCATGCGCCGCGTTCAGCGCTGCGATCTCGTCAGCGATGCACGCCGTCTTGCGGTCGTACTCGGCGATCAGGTCGAGCACGGTCATTTGCAGCGCTGGTGTTTGCCCGCTCACGATTGCTCCCCGAGGCTGGAGAAGGTGGGGAGGGGTGGGAGCAGCCCCCCGTTTTGATCCTTGGCGAGCTTGTGATCGTCCGCGAACACCGCGTACCGATCGCCAGCGTAGAATGCCCCGTACCAAGCCATGATCGGCGCGATGCTGTCGGCAGCGCAGTGGACCGTGGCCACCTTGGGCCTGGCGTCGCTGTTTACGAATTTGAGTTCGATCATGCCGATACCTCCGGGGAGAGGGTGGCGTACATGGGTATTTCGGAATGAGTTGCGCCAGCTTGGTCGATCCGGATGATGCCGATGCTGTAGCCATCCTGGTCGAGCGCCCAGCCGATCTCAGCGACCGCCTCCTTCTTGCTCTCCGGGATTTCGTGGGTGTCGACCACTTCGAACAGCACGATCGATTTCGTCTGCCAGTTAATGGCGAAAGCGTCCGGCACGATGCGAACTTGAGCGACCCATTCACGGTCGTGGGCCATCAGGTCACGCATGTAGTCGCCAACGGTCGCCAGCGCGCGCATAAAGCCGGTGCGCTGGACCTCTAATTGCCGAGCGCACAGATCAGCGATCATCGCCTCGTGCACAGTCTGCGCGGCCCCGTCCGTGACTATTCCGTGATCCGTCATGACCAAACGCTCCAATCGTATCCGGTTCGTTCCGATACGAGAGCTAGGCTGGCTGCTGATTTATCCGTGCAACGCCTTGAAAGCGCCAGATAAATGGTC
This sequence comes from Parasphingomonas puruogangriensis, assembly GCF_036663635.1. Classification (NCBI taxonomy): domain Bacteria; kingdom Pseudomonadati; phylum Pseudomonadota; class Alphaproteobacteria; order Sphingomonadales; family Sphingomonadaceae; genus Parasphingomonas; species Parasphingomonas puruogangriensis. Next base: position 453,566 of record NZ_JAXOJI010000001.1, read on the forward strand.
GGGGAGACAGGATTCGAACCTGCGACATCCTGCTCCCAAAGCAGGCGCGCTACCGGGCTGCGCCACTCCCCGACGCTGAGGTGCGCTTAGGGGGGATGGGCCGGGGACGCAAGGCGATATGACAGTTTGGCTGAAATGCTCGCGGTGATTGCGCGCCGCGGCAAAGCCGCGTCGTCGCACGGCGCTATGGCGCCGCCGGGCGGGTGCGCCTGGAGGCGCGATGCAGTGTGCCGCATCTTGCCCGGCGCACCGCAACGAAAAAGGGCGCCCCTTGCGGGACGCCCTTCTCAAACCCAGAAACCGGTCGGGCCGTGGCCCGACCGAAATCATTACAGGTTGTCAGCCTTTTCGTCCGCGGCATCGCGCACGTTGTCGGCAGCAGCTTCCAGGTTGTCGGAAACGTTCTCGAGGACGTCGGAAGCGACGGCGTTCGAGGTGTTGTCCGCCATGGCGTCGATGTTGTCGGCGGTCATTTCCATGTTGTCGGCGACCATATCGGCGTTGTTTACAACGGCCTCGGCCTCCGGCGACTTGCTGCAAGCAGCCACGGACATCAGGCCGGCGGCGGCGAGAACAAAGGCGATTTTCTTCATGCGGTTGCTCCCAAGCATAGCAAAATTCGCGGCTAGCTCGATTGCCCCCCGCGAACCACTGCCAATAACGGCGAATTTGGGGCGGTCAATCGCAATCTCCCCCTAGGACGGTCGGGATTCAGCCGGCAGCAAGGTGGCGGCGCGTTCCGTTCGTCTCATTTCGGCGATACCGCGCCGATATCCTCGGGCGCGTTGGCGACGATCGCCAGCATCGTCGTCCAGGCGGCGACGTTCTGCGCCAGCTGCGCGGGATCGACGCGGTCGAGCGTGTCCTCCGGCGTATGGTGATAATCGAAATAGCGCTGGCCGGATTGGTCGAGATCGATGCCCGCGACGCCCGTGCCGAGCACTGGCTCGACATCGCTACCGCCATGCGCCGCGCCGGCGCCGCGGACGATGCCGAGCGGGGCGAGCGCGACGGCCAGGCGATCGGCGATCGGCTTGGCCGCGTCGGGTAGGCTCGCCTCGAACCGCCACACGCGGTCGGCGCCGAAATCGGACTCGGCGGCCATTACGTGGCGCTCGGTCTTGTGCGCTTCCAGATAGGCGCGGCCGCCAAAGCCACCCACTTCTTCCGAGCCGAACCACACGACGCGGATCGTGCGCTTGGGGCGGGGCCCGTCGAGCAGGCGTTTGGCCGCCGCTGCGGTGATCGCCACGCCCGAGGCGTCGTCGATCGCGCCAGTGCCGAGATCCCAGCTGTCGAGATGCCCGCCGATCAGCACGATGCCGGCCCTGGGGTCGCTGCCGGGCACTTCGGCGACGACGTTGCCGGACTGGTGCACGCCGGTCTGCTGCGGGGTGAGCACGAGCTTCAGCGTCACCGGCTTGCCGCGCGCAACGATGCGCGAGAGATTGTCGGCATCGGCGGTGGACAGCGCCGCGGCGGGGATCGGCGTCACGCCCGCGGCGAAATTGGTGTTGCCGGCATGCGGCCCGCGGCCATGGTCCGAACCGATCGAGCGGATGACGATCGCGGCGGCGCCCTTTTGCGCCGCGACGTTCGGGCCAGTGAAGCGCGCGGCGCCGAACTGGCCGTAGGACGAACCATCCTGCGTCGCGACCATCGCGTTGGAGACGAAGGCGATCTTGCCCTTGAGGCTGCCGTCCGGCGCGGCCTGCAGATCGGCGAAGCTCGGGAAATAGACGATCTCGGCGGTCAGCCCGGCGGCCGGCGTGGCGCCCGAATTGCCCAACGCCGTGAGATGCAATTTCTGCGGGAAGGGGCTGACCACCTCGGCGGTTTCCGCGCCTCGCACCCATACGGGCATGTCGTACGTCTCGATCCGCACGTTCTTGAAGCCCAATGCCTTCAGCCTGACCACCGACCAGGCGCGCGCCCGCGCCTCCGCCTCCGTGCCGGCCAGGCGCGGCCCCACCTCGGTCGTCAGCCCCTCGACGATATCATAGGCGACCTCGTCCTTGAGCGCCGCATCGCGCAACTTGGCGACGCTCGGATCGACCTCGGCCGGCGCGGGCAAATCGGTGCGCTGCTGCGGCCGCTGCGCGGCGAGCGGGGAGAGGGCGGTGGCGGCGAGGAGCAAAGTGGTGAGAGTCTTGATCAAGTCGGTTGCTCCAGTGGGTTGATGGCGGACACGCCTAGCTTGCGGGCCGCGCGGAACTGCTGACGATCCGTCGTGATCACGGTCGCGTCAAGACGACGCGCTACAGCGACGTGGATCGCATCGACGAAACGCAGCGGCAGGCTAAAATCGCCGACGTATCCCGTTGCGACCGCAATATCTTGCGAGATTATCCCGGACCTTGCCCAAGAGGCAACGTCGTTCGAGAACTCGTCGAGGACGCTTTTCGCCTCGGCGGCGTCGGCGTCGCCCCTCCGAACCCTGATACCCAGTGCGCCGACCGTCTCACCCCAAGCGATATCGCTGACGATTGCGGTCGACAGGTTATCAAAAATCCAGCGCCCGATATCTTGCGCACCCTCGTCGCCAAACAGAAGATTAGCGACGACGCTCGCGTCGAGCACCCCGTTCAAAATCGCTCTTCATCGCGAATTTGTCGGATCAATGCCGCCCCGCCGCCGCGCAACTTTCCCAGCCGGGAATGCAGGTCGGCAAGCTTCTCCAGATCGATGATAGGGCGCGATGCGGGGTTATCGAGCGGCTTCACGGTAGCAATGTCAACGCCATCCCGGACAAACACCACGTCCTCGCCGCGCTCGATCGCCTCCATCCAGCCGGCGAACCGACCATCCTCCGAAATGTCGATCCGTTCCATAGCGAAATCCTACACCCAAGCGCGGCGCGTTGCCAAGCGTGCCTGCCTTCACTACATCGCGGGCAACTTTCCCCGCAGATCATTTCGCCAAGAACGGAGCCTTCCCGTGGCCGCTCAATATGCCTTTGTCATGAAGGACATGACCAAGACCTTCCCCGGCGCGCCGAAGCCGGTGCTCGCCAACATCAACCTGCAATTCTATCAGGGTGCGAAGATCGGCATCGTCGGGCCCAACGGTGCCGGCAAGTCGACGCTGATGAAGATCATGGCCGGCGTGGACAAGGATTATACCGGCGAAGCCTGGCCGGGCGAGAATATCACCGTTGGCTATCTTGAGCAGGAGCCGGAGCTCGACCCGACCAAGACGGTGCTCGAAAACGTCAAGGATGGCGCGCGCGCGGCGGCGGACATGGTCGATCGCTTCAATGCGATATCGGCCGAGATGGGCGATCCGCAGGACGATACCGATTTCGACGCGCTGATGGAGGAAATGGGCGAGCTTCAGGCCAAGATCGACGCGATCGACGGCTGGTCGCTGGACAGTCAGCTTGAGCTTGCCATGGAGGCGCTGCGTTGCCCGCCATCGGACTCGCCGGTCACCAGCCTGTCGGGCGGTGAGAAGCGCCGCGTCGCGCTGACCCGCTTGCTGATCCAGAAGCCATCGATCCTGCTGCTCGATGAGCCGACCAACCATCTCGATGCCGAAAGCGTCAAATGGCTGGAGAACCACCTCAAGGAATATACCGGGGCGGTGTTGATGATTACCCATGATCGCTACTTCCTCGACAACGTCGTAGAGTGGATCCTGGAGATCGATCGCGGGAAATATTTCCCGTATGAAGGCAATTACTCGACGTATCTCGAAAAGAAATCGAAGCGCCTCGAACAGGAGGAGCGCGAGGATTCAGGCCGCCAGACCGCCATCCGCAACGAATTGGAATGGATCCGCCAGGGCGCCAAGGCGCGCCAGACCAAGTCCAAGGCGCGTATCGCCAATTTCGATCGCCTGGTCGAACAGCAGCAGAACCGCACACCGGGCAAGGCCCAGATCGTCATCCAGGTGCCCGAGCGTTTGGGTGGCAAGGTGATCGAGGTCGAGAACGTCTCCAAAGCGTATGGCGACAAATTGCTGTTCGAGAACCTCTCCTTCACGCTGCCCGCCGGCGGCATCGTCGGCGTGATCGGCCCCAACGGCGCCGGCAAGTCGACTTTGTTCAAGCTGATCATCGGTGGCGAAACGCCGGACAGCGGCACGATCGACAAGGGCAGCACGGTGCGGCTCGGCTATGTCGACCAGAGCCGCGATCATCTCGATCCGAAGAAGAACGTCTGGGAGGAAATCTCCGAGGGCCACGATTATATGAAGATCAACGGGCACGACCAGTCGACCCGGGCCTATGTCGGCGCGTTCAACTTCAAGGGCTCCGACCAGCAGAAGAATGTCGGCAAGCTGTCCGGCGGTGAGCGCAACCGCGTCAATATCGCCAAGATGCTCAAGCGCGGCGGCAACGTGTTGCTGCTCGACGAGCCGACCAACGATCTCGACGTCGAGACTTTGGGCGCGCTGGAGGAAGCGATCGAGAATTTCGCCGGTTGCGCGGTGGTCATCAGCCACGATCGCTTCTTCCTCGATCGTCTCGCCACGCATATCCTGGCGTTCGAGGGCAACAGCCATGTCGAATGGTTCGAGGGGAATTTCGAGGCGTATGAGGAAGACAAGCGCCGCCGCATGGGCGATGCGGCCGATCGGCCTACGGCGCTGGCGTACAAGAAGCTCACACGCTGACCGAGGAAAGCGGCGGGCAAATCGCCCGCCGCACCTGCATGGTTACAGGCGCGACGTGTCCACCGTCAGTCCGTCGATCGTGGTGGCGATGATCGCTTGGCCCAAGGAGATCTCGCGCACTTCGGCATAACCGTTGTCGTTCCGCGCCCAGAACTGATGTACTACTTTGGCTTCGGGATCGATCACCCAATATTCGGGTATCCCGTGTCGCGCATACAGTCGCAGCTTGCGGCCCAAATCCATTTTTAGCGTCGAAACCGAAACCTCCACCGCCAGTAATACCTCGGTGCCGGCCACCAATTTGCTATCGGCGGGTATGCCGACGACGATGTCCGGCTCCGGCAAGCTGTCATTGGCCAGTTCGGTCGACGGGTTCGCATAGACGATCAGGCCAAGGCCGGCAGCGCGCAGCGCTATGCTGATCTCCGTGGTCATCTCGGCCTGAACACGCGCATGCGTGCGATGGATGGAATTCACGACCCAGATCTCCCCCTCGATCAATTCGCTGCGTGCGTAGCGATCGAACGATCCCGCCTCGGCGAGCGTCAGGAAATCCTTCACCGTCAGTTTGGCGAGATGCGATTGCGAGATCTGCTCGTGGATCGTCATGAGCGGAAATTATCACGTTTTTGGTGAAGCGCCAGCGCCCATGGCGCTACGCTCCCAGGCGCTTTGTAAATCCCTTCAACTTCGCATCGTTCGCCGCATGCACTTCGACGTTATCGACCCGCGCCGTGGCCGGGCCTTGGCGCATCGCCTCGATCATCTTCTCGACCGCGTCGTCGTCGCCGGAGACCACGACTTCGACCGCCTTGCCGCTATTGCGGACATAGCCGGTGACGCCGAACACCCGGGCCCGGCCCACGGCCCAGTTGCGATAGCCGACACCCTGGACCTTGCCGGTCACGATCATACGCTGCGCTGACATACTCTTACACTCGTTTCTTGACGGACCGGGCGACCCCCGCGCGGTCCTGGCGCCCAGCTAGCACCACCAGCGCGCACGCCGCAGCGCGATCGCCTGGAACTCGTCGCAATTCGAGTGGTTTCCGGCGACGCTTGGTCTGAAAGTGGGACGAGCCGAACGGCTATTGTCGCGCTTTTGCCGTCTTGGCGCGTTCGGCGGCGAATTCCGACGTGGCGCTCCACGCCGGCCAGGTGCCGGCCTTGGCCAAGCGCAGGCCCATGGTGTGGAACAGCGCGACATCCTGCGCCGCGCCGGTCAGGTTCCAGCTGGCGTCCCAGGCGTCGCAGGTATTGTGGTAGCAGGCCATGTACGCGTCGAGCCACGCCTGTCCCGCCGCGCGACCGCCTTGCTTCATGTCCGCCGCGCCGCCAAGCGCCATCAGCTGCAGCGCGGGCACGCCGCGGCGCACGACGGAGAAGTGATCGGCGCGGTAGAACAGCCCGCGCTCGCTGAACGTCTCGGGCGTGATCGTGCGGCCTTGCGCGGTTGCCGCGTCGGTGAGCAGCCCATCAAGCGTCGAATTGCCCGCGCCGACCAGGATCACGTCCTTGGCGGGCCCGGCCGTCTGCAGGATATCGAGCGTCAGATTGGCGGCGTTGGTGGCGAGCGGATAGACCGGGTGGGTGGCGTAATATTCCGAACCAAGCAGCCCGCGCTCTTCCGCCGTCCAGGCGGCGAACACCAGGGTGCGATCGGTGCGCGGCGCGGCCTTGAACAAGCGGGCGAGCTCGATCACGCCGGCCACGCCCAGGGCATCGTCATTGGCGCCGGGGCGGATCGTCTTGCCGCCGGCTTCGGCGGGCCCTTGGCCGTACGCATCCCAATGCGCGGCAAACATCACGCTTTCATCGGGCCGGGTCTTGCCGGTCAGCTTGGCGAGTACATTGGCACTCTCGATCCGATCGACCTTGACCGGGAGCGACGCGGCGAAGCGCACGGGCAGTTCGACCGGGCGGAACGCGCTGGTGCGCGCCGCCTTACGCAATGCGGTCAGATCCTGGCCGGCGGCGGCGAACAGCCGGTCGGCGACGTCGTGCGCGATCCAGCCCTGCAGCGGGATGCGCTTGTCCTCGGCGCTGCGCACGATGTCGTAATTCTCGCCGGCATTGGCCGAGACGGTCGACCAACCATAGCCGGCCCCGCCGGTATCATGGACGATCAGCGCCGCCACCGCGCCGCGCCGTGCCGCCTCGTCGAACTTGTAGGTCCAGCGACCGTAATAGGTCATGCGGCGATCGCCGAACTTGCCCTTGGCGTCTTCGCCCGCCACCGCCTCGAAATCGGGATCGTTGACCAGGAAGACGGCGACCTTGCCGTGCAGGTCGACGCCCTTGAAATCGTCCCAGCCGGCCTCGGGCGCGGTGACGCCGTAGCCGACGAACACCAAAGGCGCGCCGGCAATGTCGATACGTGGCGCCGCACCGACCGTGGTCAGATTGAGATCGCCCGGACGGATCAGCGGTGTGCGCTTGCCGTCGGCGGCGATCAGCTCGGTCTGGCCCTCGCCCAATTGCGTATGGATCAGCGGCACTTTCTGGATCCAGCTGCCGTCCGGCCCGCCGGGCTCGAGCCCCAGCGCCTTGAAGCGTTCGATCAGATAGGCGATCGTCTTGGTCTCACCGGGCGTGCCGGGACCGCGGCCTTCGAAGGCGTCGGAAGCGAGCGTGCGGGTGATCTCCGACAGGCGCGCCGGATCGACGGTCGCAGGCGCCTTGGCCGCGCCGGTCAGCGTGAGGGCGGCGAGCGACAAAGCGAGAGTGCGTTTCATTTTAAGTTTCCATTTGCCAGAAGCGTTCTCCTGCGAAAGCAGGAGCCCAGGGTTACAGGCGGTGCGCTCGGGGCCCTGGGCCCCTGCTTTCGCAGGGGAACGGCTCCGGTAATCATCTCAGCGTACGCGCTTCACGAAGGTGCGGCCCTCGCGCACTTCGGCGCGGAATTCGGGCAGGGTGGCGATCAGATCGGCAAGCTTGGAAAAGCCATAGCTGCGCACGTCGAAGCTCGAGCGGTTGCCGGCGATGCGCCCGACTTCCGAGACGCTGGCAAAGCCATCCGCATCGCGCTTCGCCGCCTTCCACGCATCGCCGAGCAGTTTGACCAGCTCCTCGCCGACCGGCGCGGCGGTGGCCATGATCGGCGGCGGCAGCGTCAGTCCGGGTGTAGCGGCGGTGCCGGCCGGCTTGACCGGCTTGGGGGCGATCGGCCGGGGCGGCGGCAATTCCTCCTGCACGGCGAGCCCCGTCACGTCGATGAAGCGCGTGCACGCCTGGCGAAATCCCTCCGGCGTGCGCGACGAGCCGAAGCCGTAGACCGGCAGCCCTTCCTGCCGGATACGCATCACCAGCGGCATGAAATCGCTGTCCGACGACATGATCCCGAACCCGGTGACGCGCCCGCGATACAGCAGATCCATGGCATCCACCGTCATCTTCATGTCGGTGGCGTTCTTGCCCTTGGTGATGTCGAACTGCTGCTGCGGCTCGATCCCGTGCTTCAGCGTCAGCGCGGCCCAGGTCTTCAGCCCCGGCTTGCTCCAATTGCCGTAGGCGCGGCGCACATTGACCGCGCCGAGATCGGCCAGCACGGTCAGTACCGGATCGAGCGACGAGGGCTGGGCATTGTCCGCGTCGATCAGCAATGCGACGTTTCGGGTGGGATCGTCGCTCATGCCGGGCTCCTGCTATTGGTCAGGCCGACCTACCGCCGGGGCAGGGGAGTGTCACCCCCTGCGCCGCGCGTCCACGCTCCATGCACCAGCGCCGGCGGCGGCGAGGTACAAGAAGATGAAGCAGTATAGCAGCGCCGGTTCGCCGCCATTGACCGAGGGGTAGAAGCTCTTTGGTGCATGCGCCATGAAATAGGCCACCGCCGACATGCCCGACAGCACGAACGCCACCGGCCGAGTGAACAGGCCGAGAATGATCGCCGCGCCGCCGACCAGTTCGAGCACGCCGGCGACCGTCAGCAACGGATTGAGCGGCATCGGGAAAGGCGGCAGATTGAAGAATTTCGACGTGCCGTGATGCAGGAAGCCGAGCCCGGCGACGATGCGCAGGACGGCGAGGAGACGGGGCGACCAGGTGGCGGGAATGGGCATGGAGCTTCCTTTGTTGGTGGCGCGATCGTTCCACGACCGTTTCGGTCCGTCAATCGGCCGTCGCGAAACCCCGCGGTGACGGATAGCTGATCGCCATCACCTCATATTCGCGCTCGCCGCCGGGCAGCTCGACGCGCCGCACGTCGCCGATCGCGGCGCCACGCAGCGCGCGCGCCAGCGGCGCGTTCCAGCCGATCCGGCCGCTGCCCGCCTCGGTTTCGTCGTCGCCCATGATGGTCAGCGTGCGGTGATTGTCGTCCTCGTCGGCGATCGTCACCGTCGCGCCGAAATAGACGCGGGTGCGATCGGGCTGTGCGGCGGGATCGACAACCTTGGCCGCCTTCATCCGCCGCGCCAGGAAGCCAGCGCGGCGATCGATCTCGCGCAGGCGCTTGCGGCCGTAGATGTAATCGCCATTTTCGGAACGATCGCCATTGCCCGCCGCCCAGGAAATCACCTCGACCAATTTGGGGCGTTCCTCGCCGAGCAACTGGCGGTATTCGGCGCTAAGCGCGGCGTAGCCGGCGGGGGTGATGTAATTGGGGCGGTCCATCTCGATTCCATCACTTTATTGCCGCTTCCCCGGCGAAGGCCGCGGCCCAGGCGTGGACCAGAAGGCAATTACCGCTGCGCTTCGTTACATCGACCTCCGCGACTGGGCCCCGGCCTTCGCCGGGGAAGCGGCTAATAGGGAAGAGATTAAACCAACCCAGCGGTCGCCAACCCCACCTCCACCGCCGCCCGGCTCGCCTCGCCCGGCGGGGTCATCGGCAGCCTGAGATGCATCGGCCATTCCGGCTTCAACCGCTCGAGCGCATATTTTACCGGCCCCGGAGAGGCATCCGTGAACAACGCCACATGCAGCGCGAACAGGCGATCCTGCAGATCGAGCGCGAGCGTATAATCCTCGTCGGCGCACGCCGCCTGGAACTCGGCGCAGAGCCGCGGCGCGACATTGGCGGTGACCGAAATACACCCCACGCCACCGCTGGCATTGAACGCCAGCGCCATATCGTCATTGCCCGACAGCTGGCAGAAATCCGGCCCGCAGGCGAGCCGCTGCGCCGAGGCGCGCTGGATGATCCCGGTGGCATCCTTGATCCCGACCACGCTGGGGAAAGCGTTGGCGATGCGGCCGACCGTCTCCACCGCGATATCGGTCACCGTGCGCCCGGGCACGTTATACAGCACGATCGGCAGGTCGCAGCTGGTCGCCACTGCCTCGAAATGGCGGAAGATGCCGTCCTGGTTGGGGCGGTTGTAATACGGCGGCACCATCAAGGCGGCATCCGCGCCGGCATCCTTGGCCGCCTGGATATTCTGGATCGCGACGCGCGTGTCGTTGGAACCCGCCCCGGCGATCACCGGCACGCGGCCCTTGGCCTGATCGACGCACACGCGCACGGCATTGTAATGCTCCTCGGCCGAGAGCGTCGCCGCTTCGCCGGTCGTGCCGCACGGCACCAGCCCGGCCGAGCCCTCGGCGATCTGCCATTCGATGAAATCGCGATATGCGCTTTCCACGAAAGCGCCGTCGGCCGCGAACGGCGTGACGAGCGCCGGGATCGATCCGGAAAACATGGCTGATTGCTCCTGGGGCGCGACGAAAAGCCCCTTTTCTGGTAATTTGTTCACTGACAGATAAGGTCGCCTGGCCTAGGCTGTCCATATGTTACCAGCTTTGTTCGAATTCGCCCTGCTCGCCGCCACCGCCTCGGGCGTCGCGCTGCCGCCCGCCGCGCAGGACCAGCTTGGCTGGGGCCGCGCGCAGCAAATGCTCGGTCAGACGCCGCAGGATTCGCGGCTCGCCGCGGCGGTCGGCGAATGGAACGCGCTGCGCCAGACCGATAGCCTGCCGTTCGACACCTATGCCCGTTTCCTGCTGGCTCATCCCGGTTGGCCGGGCGAAGCGGCGATGCGCCGCACCGCGGAGCGCACGCTGTCCGGCGGCAATGGCAATCCCGCGACGGTGATCAGCTATTTTCGCCGCTTCCCGCCGCGCACGGCCGCTGGCGGCGCGGCTTTTGCCCAGGCGCTGTCGGTCACCGGGCAGCGCGACGAAGCCTATGCCGCGGCGCGGAAAGCATGGGTGGCCGGCGCCTTGACCGTTCCTGACGAGGCCTTGCTGATCTCGAGTTTCGCCGGCGCGCTGACGCCGGCCGATCATGACGCGCGCATGGATGCCTTGCTGTGGCAGGGCGCGACGAGCGCCGCGGCGCGGCAGATCGGCTATACCAGTCCCGCCAAACGCGCGCTGTTCGAGGCACGGCTGGCCTTCCGCACCAACGCCGCCGATGCGTCGTCGCGCGCAGCGCAGACCGAGGCGCTCGGCGCCGGCGATCCCGGCTATATCGCCGACCGCGCGATCTGGCTGCGCAACGCCTCGGCCGCGCCCAGCGCGCGCGCTTGGCTGGCCCGGCCGCGCGCGCTTGCCAGCCGCCCGGTCGAGGTCGAGAAATGGTTTGAAGTGCTGCTCACCAACGCGCGCGAAGCGGCCAATGACGGGCAGGGGCAGCTGGCGTACGACATCGCCAGCAAGGTCGACGACGCCTATCCCGCCGGCACCGATGTCAGCCAGACCCCGCTCGGCGAGCGCGACGATTATACCAGTCTGGTCTGGCTCGCCGGGCAGACGGCGATGAAGAAGACGTATCGCCCGGCCGACGCGATCGGCATGTACGATCGCTACGCGCGTGGCTCGGCCACGCCGCAATCGCAGTCGAAGGGCTATTATTGGGCCGGGCGCGCCGCGGAAGCGGCCGGGCGCCAGGCCGATGCGACGGGCTATTTCACCAAGGCGGCGGGCTATCGCGATCTGTTCTACGGCCAGTTGGCGATCGAACGGCTGGGCCGCCCGCTGACCGCGCCGGTGGCGGCCGCGCCGCGCGCGGTCGATCCCGCGCTGCGCAGCGCCTTCTTCAATCGCGAGGTGGTGCGCGTCGCGCAATATCTTGGGCTGGTCGGGCGCTGGGAGGATCAGAGCCTGTTCGTCCGCCAGATCGCCATCGACGCCAAGAGCGATACCGATCACACGCTGGCGACCGAACTGTCACGCCAGATCGGCCGGCCGGATCTCGGCGTGATGGTCGGGCGCAGCGCGGCGCAGAACGGGCTGACCGATTATACCACGGTCGCTTTCCCCAGCGTGCGCGTGCCGGAAGCGCATGCCGCCAATTGGACCATGATCCACGCCATCGCGCGCCAGGAAAGCCAGTTCGATCGCGCCGCGATCAGCCATGCCGGGGCGCGGGGCCTGATGCAATTGATGCCCGGCACGGCGCGCGAGCAGGCCGGCAAGCTCGGCCTGTCCTATAACGCAGCCTCGCTGACCACCGATACGGATTACAATATCCAGCTCGGCTCGAGCTATTTCCAGCGCATCTATGCGCAGTTCGGCAGCTATCCGCTGGCGGTGGCGGCGTACAATGCCGGCCCGGGCAACGTGAACAAATGGCTCCGCGCCAATGGCGATCCGCGCAGCGGCACGGTGGACGTGATCGACTGGATCGAGGCGATCCCGCTACAGGAAACGCGCAATTATGTGCAGCGCGTGCTGGAGAATGCCGTGGTCTACGACCTGATGAACCCGCAGCGCGCGCGCTCGGCGGGGGTCAGCAACAAGATCAGCTGGTATCTCGGCAAAGGCAAGCCGGGCTGAACCCTTGCCGTCTGCCTATCCGATCTTGACCCGCGGGGTCGGTTCAGGCGCCGCTGGCCGCACCAAGGCCTGATCCCGGCCGAACAGCATGCGCAGTCGCGGCCGCTGCACATGGTTGTCCGCTGCCTGTGCTCTCGTCACCGCGTCGAGTGTGGCGGCCACGGCATCGCGCCCCGATGTGGTCAAGGCAATGATCTCGCCGCGGGCCGCAATCAATTCCATCGCGGTCATGGCCTTGATCCAGCGCAGGGCAGTCGCCGGACCGACGGTGGTCGTGGTTGCCAACTCGGCAGCGCCCATCGAGACGCCATCCGCCTCGGCGACGAACAGGCTCAGCAGCATGTCGACCGAGGGATCGTGCAACAGCTCGACCGGCAAATGCTGCTGCATTGCCTGGCGCGCGGCGAGCATCGCCCGGGCGACGTCGGCGGTGGAGGGTTCGGTACCCGTCCGCTTCACTGCCCATCCCTGGGCCGGTTTCATCCACACGCTAACTGGCCTCCAAGGCATCTGACACCGTTGTCTTAGCGCGCCTATGTATCAATTTCGTCATGAATGATAGCGAAATGTTGCAGTGCAGCATTGGTGCTCTGGCGCCGATGCGCGTCCCACCGACGAAAAGCATGCTCGCCGCGCTTCCTTTCCGCCGCGCCCGCGCCTACATCGCTGCCTCCCATGGCCAGACCAAAACCCGCCGCTTTCGAAAAGACCAAGATCGTCGCCGAGAACCGGCGCGCGAAATTCGATTATTTCATCGAGACGGTATTCGAAGCGGGCATCGCCTTGGTCGGCACCGAGGTGAAAAGCTTGCGCACGGGGCAGGGCTCGATCGTCGAGAGCTATGCAGAGGTGAAGGACGGGCAGGTCCACCTGATCAATTCGAACATCCCCGAATTCAGCCACGGCAACCGCTTCAACCACGAGCCCAAGCGGCCGCGCAAACTCCTGCTGCACGAGCGCGAGATCAAGAAGATGTTCGGCGCGGTGATGCGCGACGGCATGACGCTCGTGCCGCTGTCGATCTATTTCAATCCCTCGGGCAGGGCCAAGATCGAGCTGGCGCTGGCCAAGGGCAAGAAGGCGCACGACAAGCGCGACACGATCAAGGAGCGCGACTGGAAGCGCGAACAGGGCAGGATCATGCGTGATCGTGGCTGACAAATCCCCCGGTTCGAAGCCGGGCCTGTTCAGCCGCCTCGCCGCGTGGTGGCGCCGGTCGATGCCGACGCGCGAAAGCCTCGAGCATAATCGCTTCCTCAAGCCCGTCGCACACCGCGTGCTGGCACCCGAATTATGGCGCTTCACGCGTCGCTCGGTGCCGCGCGGCGTGGCGCTCGGCATGGTCACCGGCATCCTGTTCCCGGTCGCCCAGATCGTGCTGTCTGCGATCTTCGCGCTGCCGTTCCGCGCCAATATCCCGACCGCGGCGGCGACCACGTTCATCACCAACCCGCTGACCACGCCGTTCTTCTGGTTCGCTGCCTATTGGGTCGGCGGCCGCGCGCTGCGCTTCGATTCGCAAGTGCCGGGCTCGCCGATCGCCGCGGTCGAGGCCAATTCGAGCTGGATCCATTGGCTGTGGGCCGGCGCCTTGCCGTCCTTCGTCGTGGGCATCGTCATCATCACGATCGTCTTCGCGGTGGCCGGCTATGCGCTGTCGGCGCTCGGCTGGCGGCTGTGGATCGCGCATAAATGGCGTCATCGCCACGATCGCGCAGACTGACCGCACCGCGACCGTCATCCCAGCGAAGGCTGGGATCTCAAGCGGCAAGCGCGCGATAGGAGCCGCACAAGATCCCAGGCTTCGCTGGAGTGACGGCTGGGTGGGCCAGCATCTGTGCCGATCCGGTAAATTTCGTTACCATTATTTGACAAGCGTATGGCCCGGGTAGACCAGAGGCGCACCCCTGTATCCGGAGTCGCGTTCTATGAAATTGTCGCTCGCCCTGCTGCTTTCCGCCACCATGCTCGCCGGCTGCGCCACCGCTGGCGCGCCCGTTGCCGATGCGCCGGCCGCCACCCCGGTCTCCTATACCGCAGCGGCCAAGCCGGCCTATGGCACGTTCGGCTTCGACGAGGCCGGCATGGACAAGACCGTCCAGCCGGGCGACAATTTCTACAATTACGCCAGTGGCACCTGGACCAAGACCACGCCGATCCCGGAGGACAAATCGAACTACGGCGCGTTCAACATCCTGTCCGATCTGTCCGAATCGCGCACCCGCGAGATCCTCGACGGCGTCGCTACCGACCCGAACTCCAAGATCGGCATGGCCTATGCGACCTATCTCGATCGGGCGGCGATCGACGCCAAGGGGCTCGCCCCGGTCCAGCCGTTGCTCGCCAAGATCAAGGCGACGCCCAAGGCCGGCTATTCGGCGCTGATCGGCGAGCTCTCCACGATCGGCGTGCGCGGTCCGCTAAATGCCGGCGTCGGGCAGGACGACAAGAATCCCAATGCCTATATCTTCGGCATCTATCAGGGCGGCCTCAACCTGCCCGACCGCGATTACTATCTCAGCAAGGACGCCAAGCTGGCCGAGGCCAAGACGGCCTATCAGGTCCATGTCGCCAAGATGCTGACGCTGGCCGGCGAACCCAATGCCACGGCCCGCGCCAAGGCGATCGTCGATTTCGAGACCGCCATCGCCCAGGTCAGCTGGACGCGCATCGACAGCCGCGACGCGACCAAGACCTATAACAAGATGACCTTGGCCCAGCTGCAGAAGCTGGCGCCCGGGCTCGATTTCGCGGCGATGATCAAGGCCGGTGGCGCGCCCGCCGTCAGCGATCTCGTCGTCGCCCAGCCGAGCGCCGTCGCCGGCATCGCCAAGCTGGTCCAGGCCGCGCCGATCGCGGTGCTGCGCGATCAGTTGATCGTCAACACGCTGGGCAATTTCGCCGATGTCCTGCCCAAGCCGCTCGACGACGAGAATTTCGCTTTCTACGGCACGACGCTCGGCGGCACGCCGCAGCAGGAGGAGCGTTGGAAGCGCGCCGTGCAGTTCACCAGCAGCGCGCTGGATGACGAGGTCAGCAAGCTCTACGTCGCCAAATATTTCCCGCCCGAGACCAAGGCGGCGGCGGATACGTTGGTCAAGAACATCATCTCGTCGATGAACACGCGCATCGACCAGCTCGACTGGATGGCGCCCGAGACCAAGATCAAGGCGCACGCCAAGCTCGCCGCATTCGTGCCCAAGATCGGCTATCCCGATCGCTGGAAGGATTATTCGGGCCTGCAGATCACCGCCGGCGACGCGTTCGGCAACAACGTCCGCGCCAACCAGTTCCAGACCGCTTATCAGGTCGCCAAATTGGGCAAGCCGGTCGAGCGTTGGGAATGGGGCATGACGCCGATGACGGTCAACGCTTATGCCAATTTCGGCATGGTCGAGATCGTCTTCCCCGCTGCCATCCTCCAGCCGCCCTTCTTCGATCCGGCGGCCGATCCGGCGGTCAATTATGGCGGCATCGGCGCGGTGATCGGCCACGAGCTGAGCCATCATTTCGACGATCAGGGCGCCAAATATGACGCCAGCGGCACCTTGTCCGATTGGTGGACCCCCGCCGACGTCAAGAACTTCCAGGCGCTGACCGGCAAGGTCGTCGCGCAATATGACGCATACGAGCCGCTGCCCGGCATGCACGTCAAGGGCGCGCTGACGCTGGGCGAAAACATGGCCGATCTCGCCGGGCTCACCGTCGCCTATGACGCGTACAAGAAATCGCTCAACGGCAAGCAAGCCCCGGTGATCGACGGTTTCACCGGCGACCAGCGTTTCTACCTCGGCTGGGCGCAGGTCTGGCGGCGCAGCTATCGGGAAGCGACCTTGCGCCAACGCCTGCTGACAGATCCGCACAGCCCGTCCGAACAACGCGCCTCGATCGTGCGCAACATGGATCCGTGGTACGGCGCGTTCCAGCCCAAGCCGGGCCAGAAGCTGTATCTCGCGCCAGCGGACCGCCTGAAGGTCTGGTGAGCCATTTCCCTCTCCCGCTGGGAGAGGGGGGAGCGCAGCGACGGAAGGGTGAGGGTGATCGACAATTGCTGTCGTCACGCTCACCCCGCGCCGCTGACGCGGCTTGCCCCCTTTCCCACAGGGAGAGGGGGTTGACGCCCCCGCCACAGGCTCCAAGACGCATAACGATGGCCAGCCTTCCTCTCCCTCCGGCGAAGCTCGACGACACCCGCAGCGCGGCGCTGATTGCGATCGGCTGCGGCATCGCCGCGGCGTCGCTCATCCTGTGGCTGATCGGCGACCTCGTCGTCGCCGCCGCCTTTCTCGCCACTGCGCTGGTGGTGACCGGCGGGCTGATCGCCTGGCGCCGCCTGTTTCCCGCGACATCGGCCAGCGACGACGAGCCCGACTGGTCCGTTGCGCGGACGCTCGCCGCGAGCAGCGCCGATGCCGTCGCCATTACCGATCGCGCCGGCCGGTTGGTCTGCGCCAATGATCGTTATGAGGCGCTGTTCGGCGGTTTTCCCACGCCGCCCGGCCTCCCGGTCGATGCCGCCGGCGTCGAGCAGCTCAGCCAGGCCGGCCGCGCCGCGTGGCGCGATGGCCATGCGGCCGTATCGCGACTGCTGGCGCGCAACACGCCGCTGGCCGCCACGGTCGAGCGCGCCGGCAGCGGCGACGACCTGCTGATCTGGCGCTTTCGCGGGACCGAGGGGCTCGATATGGCCGCCAGCGTCGAGGCGATGATCGCCGGCCCGACCGGCGACCGGCTCGCCGCCGCCGGAATCATGACCGCCTTGATCAGCCCCGACGGGCGCATCCGCCAGGCCAATCGCGTGCTCCGCGCGCGCGCCATGGGGCATGAGGAAAGTGCCATTGCGGGCCGCGATTTCGCGCGCTTCCTGATCACCGACACGCACGGCCAGGTCCGTTTCGAGCGCGAGGGCCTGACCGGCGTACCCCTGCGCGTGCTGCAGATCCCGTTCCTCGATGGCGACGATGCGCCGATGCTCGTCGCCTTGCTCGACGAGGAAGGCGGGGTCGAAACCCCGGCGATCGGCGCCAGCGCCAGCGCGCATGTCCGCAGCCTGGTCAGCCTGATGCCGTTCGGGATCGCGCTGGTCGCGCGCGATGGTCGCTTCATCCAGATGAACGATGCCTTCGCCCGCGCCGCGCAGGTCGACGCCGTCGCGCCGCCGCTTTACCCGGGCGACCTGCTGGTGCGCGAAGACAAGGGCGTGGTCGCCGATGCGATCCGCCGCTTCGCCAATGGCGCGACGCATTCGACCGATCTCGCCGTGCGGCTCAAGGATCACCCCGACGAGCCCGTCGCGCTGACCATCGCCGGCGCGCGCGGCCTGGGCGAAGCCTCGGTCCTGCTCAGCCTCAAGGACAATGGTGAGGAAACCCGGCTCAAGCGCGAGGTGGCGCAGGCCACCAAGATGCAGGCGGTCGGCCAGCTCGCCGGTGGCGTGGCGCACGATTTCAACAATATTCTGACGGCCATTATCGGCCATTGCGATCTGATGCTGATGCGCCACACGCCCGGCGACAGCGATTATGACGATATCCAGCAGATCCGCGCCAATTCCAACCGCGCCGCCAGCCTGACGCGGCAATTGCTCGCTTTCTCGCGCCAGCAGACGTTGCGCCCGCAAGTGCTGCAATTGCCCGACGTGATCTCGGAAGTGTCCAACCTGCTCAAGCGCCTGCTCGGCGAGACGGTGACGCTCACGGTCAAGCACGGCCGCAATCTCGGCCCGGTTCGTGCCGATCCCGGCCAGCTCGAACAGGTCGTGGTCAATCTTGCGGTCAATGCGCGCGACGCGATGATCGCGCATTCGCCGAGCGGCGGTGGCACCTTGTCGATCCAGACCCGCGCCGTGTCCGCCGCGCAGGTGCGCCATATGGGCTCCGACATCCTGCCGATCGCCGATTATATCGCGCTCGACGTGGCGGATACCGGCAGCGGCATCCCGGCCGACGTGCTGCCGAAGATTTTCGAACCCTTTTTCACCACCAAGGAAGTGGGCAAGGGGACGGGCCTTGGCCTGTCCACCGTCTACGGCATCGTCAAGCAATCCGGCGGCTATATCTTCGCCGAGAACAACCGCACCGGGCCGGGCGCGACCTTCACCATGTACCTGCCGGTGCACACCGCCAGCGCGGCGCCCGAACCGATGCGGGCGCCGATCGCAGTGAAGGAGAAACCCGCCGACCTATGGGGCACCGGCACGATCCTGTTGGTCGAGGATGAGGATATGGTGCGGGCGATCGCCGAACGCGCGCTGACTCGCCAGGGCTATACCGTGCTGACCGCGGAACATGGCGAGGCAGCGCTCGATGTGCTGGCCCATAGCGACAAGCCCGATCTGCTCATTTCGGACGTGATGATGCCAGTAATGGACGGGCCGACGATGGTGCGCCAGGTGCGCGCGCGCTATCCCGATCTGCCGATCCTGTTCATGTCGGGCTATGCCGAGGAGACGCTGCGCAAGTCGATCGACCTCGACAACGTCCATTTCCTCGCCAAACCATTCTCGGTGCAGCAATTGGCCGAGGCGGCACGCGATGTGCTGACCGCCAAGCTATGATACTGAATTGTATCGTTTCATAGTTCGTACGCGAAATGACTTGGCGACCGGGCGAGGCATTGTCTAAGGCCGAACGATGAGTGTTCCGCAGCGTATCCTGATCGTCGAAGACGAGCCCCTGATCGCGATGATGCTCGAGGACTTCCTCGACATTCTCGGCCATCAACTAGCCGGGCAGGCGGATAACGTTGCCGAGGCGCTAGCGTTGATCGACGCCGGTGGCATCGATGCAGCGATCCTCGACGTCAATTTGCGCGGCGGCGAACAGAGCTGGCCGATCGCCGACGCGCTGGCGGAACGCGGCGTGCCCTTCGTCTTCGCCACTGGCGGCTCGCAGGAAGGCGTGATCGAAGCGCATCGCACGCGCCCGACATTGCCCAAGCCGTTCACGATGGACGGCGTGGCCAAGGCGCTCGACGGCTTGGCGTAAGCGCCCGCCGCCTAACCCTCCGCTTTGATGCTCCCCGGCGAAGGCCGGGGCCCAGTCGCGGGACGCTCGTTGGCAAGCGTGGCGCGCCGTTACCGCGACCTCGCCAATCGAGTCCCGGCCGCCCCCGGGGAGCGCCAAGCAAATATTCCGCGTTCCACTCTTGTTCCTAAAGAACAAATGAGATACACCGTCATCACGCATTGAACGCACGTGGCGTTCGGTCTAGCGATGGAGGCTCCAGTGGCGGCATCTCTCAAGGTTATCGACGGCAAAATGGCAGCAGCATCAGACAAGGCCGGCGAAAAGGCGGCAGGCGAACGCGCCAAGGCGCTCGAAGCAGCGCTCGCGCAGATCGATCGCGCGTTTGGCAAGGGTAGCGCGATGAAACTCGGCGCCAAGGAAACGATGCAGGTCGAGGTGATCTCGACCGGCTCGCTCGGGCTCGATATCGCGCTCGGCGTCGGCGGCCTGCCGCGCGGCCGCGTGATCGAGATTTACGGTCCGGAATCGTCGGGCAAGACCACGCTCGCGCTGCATGTCATCGCCGAAGCGCAGAAGGGTGGTGGCACCGCCGCGTTCGTCGACGCCGAGCATGCGCTCGATCCGGTCTATGCCAAGAAATTGGGCGTCAACATCGACGAACTGATCGTGTCGCAGCCGGATACCGGCGAGCAGGCGCTCGAGATCGTCGATACCTTGGTCCGCTCCAACGCGATCGACGTGCTGGTGGTCGATTCGGTCGCGGCACTCGTGCCGCGCGCGGAAATCGAGGGCGAAATGGGCGACAGCCATGTCGGCCTGCAGGCGCGCCTGATGTCGCAATCGCTGCGCAAGCTCACCGGCTCGATCAGCCGTTCGCGCTGCATGGTGATCTTCATCAACCAGCTGCGCATGAAGATCGGCGTGATGTACGGCAATCCCGAGACGACGACCGGCGGTAACGCGCTCAAATTCTACGCGAGCGTGCGGCTCGACATCCGCCGCACCGGCCAGATCAAGGATCGCGACGAGATCATCGGCAACGCCACCCGCGTGAAAGTGGTCAAGAACAAGGTCGCGCCGCCGTTCAAGCAGGTCGAGTTCGACATCATGTACGGGCAGGGCGTGTCCAAGATCGGCGAGATCCTCGATCTCGGCGTCAAGGCCGGGCTGGTCGAGAAATCGGGCGCCTGGTTCTCGTACGACAGCGTGCGCATCGGCCAGGGTCGCGAGAATTCGAAGACCTTCCTCAAGGAACATCCGGAAATGTGCGACCGCCTCGAACAGGCGATCCGCACGCGCACCGACAAGGTCGCCGAAGAAATGATGGTCGGCTCCGAACCCGACGAGGATGGCGACGACGAGCTGTAAGACTTTCGCGGCGGTCTCCGTCGCACGATTGGAAAGGCCCGCTCGCGTCAGCGGGCCTTTCGCGCGTCCGCCGCGATCAGCGCAGGGCGGGCGTGGGGCAGGGCAGACGCGTTTTGGCCTAACCTTAGCCTAACCTTCCAACTTTTCTCGTCACCCCGGCGAAGGCAGGGGCCATCGCTCTCTCCTCCGCGAGCACCGCTAGGGGAAACAGCGATAGGCCCTGCCGCCGCAGGGGGGTGACCGCGAAGACAATCCTTCTGCCCCGCGAACGCAGGAACATCTTCTGCCACGCCGGTCCAACACCCGCTCGACAACCACCGCCACCGCGCTAGCGTGATCGCAAACGGGAGAGCGAAATGACCATCATCGTCCACCACCTCGAAAATTCGCGCTCGCAGCGCATCCTGTGGATGCTCGAAGAGCTCGGCCTGCCCTATGAGATCAAGCGCTACGAGCGGAACAAGCAGACCATGCTCGCCCCGCCCGAGCTGAAACAGGTCCACCCACTGGGCAAATCGCCGGTGATCGAGGATACGGGCGTCGAGGGCGGCAAGGTGATCGTCGAAACCGGTGCGATCGTCGAATATCTGGTCGAAAAGGCCGACGGCAAACTCGGCCCGCTCGCGCACCGCGATTCAGTGCTGCGCTACCGCCAGTTCCTGCATTATGCCGAAGGTTCGATGATGCCGCCGCTGCTCTTGCTGCTGGTCGTCGCCCGCATCCCGCTGTTCGGCAAGAAGGCGCTCAAGCGGATCCAGCCGATGGTCGACGTGCATCTCGATTATGTCGAATCCGAACTGGCCAGCCGCGCCTGGTTCGCCGGCGACGCGATGACCGCCGCCGACATCATGATGAGCTTCCCGCTCGAAGCGGCACGCGCGCGCGGCGGGCTGAACACCTCGCGTCCGGCGACGATCGCCTGGCTGGCCAAGATCCACGCCCGGCCAGCCTATCAGACCGCGCTCAAGAAGGGCGGGCCATACGCCTACGCTTGATCGCGTTCCTTCCCCAACAGCGCTTCCCCGGCGCAGGCCGGGGCCCAGTCGCGAAACAGCAGTTGGCGCGCGCTGCGCCCAGTCAGATACCCCTGCGCGGCTGGGCCCCTGCTTGCGCCGGGGAAGCGCAATCGAGGGAAGCCCGCAGAAAGCGCGTCACCCCTCGAACCGATCCCGATCCACCGCCGGCCCATGTCCCGAAGGCGCCGGCAGCGGATCGATCTCGGCGGGCTCGAGCACGTCGAGTTGCCCCTCCCATTTGGCGATCACCACGCTCGCCACGGCATTGCCGACGACATTGGTCGCGCTGCGCCCCATGTCGAGGAAATGGTCGACCGCCAGGATCAGCAGCAGCCCCGCTTCGGGAATATCGAAGAAGGCCAGCGTCGCCGCAATCACCACCAGGCTCGCGCGCGGCACGCCGGCGACGCCCTTCGACGTCACCATCAGCACCAGCAACATGGTGATCTGCTGCCCCAGGGACAGATCGATGCCATAGGCCTGGGCGATGAACATCACCGCGAAGGTCATGTAGATCATCGATCCGTCGAGATTGAACGAATAGCCGAGCGGCAGCACGAAGCTGGCGATGCGCGGCGGCACGCCGAACCGGTCGAGCGCCTCCAGCGTGCGTGGATAGGCCGCCTCCGACGAGGCGGTGGAGAAGGCCAGCAGCAGCGGCTCGCGGATATAGCGCACCAGCAAGCCGGTGCGCGGCCCGACGATCAGGAAGCAGGCCCCGATCAACAGGCACCACAGCAGCCCCATGCCGAGATAGAACGTGCCCATGAAATACGCCAGGCTGCCGATGATCGACGGCCCGCGCTCGGCCAAGGTCCCCGCCACCGCGGCGAACACGGCGAAGGGCGCGAAGCGCATGACATAATTGGTCACCTGAAGCATGACCTGCGCCAGTGCATCGATCCCGCGCACCAACGGCGCGGCCTTTTCGCCGACCGCGGTGATGCCAACGCCGACGAAGATCGAGAACACCACGATCTGCAGGATCTCGTTCTTGGCCATCGCATCGACCATCGACGACGGCACGATATGCGAGATGAAATCCTTGAGGTTGAACGCGGCTTTGTCGACGCCGCTGGCGGCATCGATCGGTGGGATCGGGATGGCGAGGCCGACGCCGGGCTGGAAGAAATTGACCAGGATCAGCCCCAAGGTCAGCGACACCAGGCTGCAACAGATGAACCACGCCACCGAGCGGAAGCCGATCCGCCCCAGCGCCTGCGTGTCGCCCATATGCGCGATGCCCACGACCAGGGTGGAGAACACCAACGGCGCGATGATCATCTTGATCAGGCGCAGGAACAGCGCCGTGATGATCGAGAAATAGCCGGCAATATCCGCCGCCTGCTGCGTCCCCGCGCCGCCATTATCGTCGAAATAGGCGTTCACGCCCAAACCGACGATGCCGCCGAGCACGAGCCCGATCAGGATATAATAGGTAAGGCGCTTGCCCATGAATGCTCCGGATTGATTTGTGGCCGGCAGGGAAGGGGATTGCGGCGCTGCGGTCAAGCGCCGTATCGGTTGTGCCATGCCGATCCTTGCCCCCAATCGCCGCCAAATCCTTGCCGCGGCCACTGCGCTGCCGCTGCTGTCCGCCCCCGGCCTGTCGCGCGCCGCCGAGCCCGATCTGTCGGCACTGAGCGACATCACCACCGGTACCCGACCGATCGGCGAACCCGAGCGCCGCGCCCGCCTCGCCCGCGCCCAAGCGCTGATGAAGGCGAGCGGGATCGGCGCGGTGCTGATCGAGCCCGGTTCGTCGCTACTCTATTTCACCGGCGTGCGCTGGAGCCGCAGCGAACGGCTCACTGCCGCGATCCTGCCGGTCGAGGGCGATCCGTGCATCGTCACGCCGTTCTTCGAAGAACCCTCGGTGCGCGAATCGCTCGGCATCCAGGCGGAGGTGCGTGTGTGGCAGGAAGACGAGAACCCGCTCGCCATCGTCGCCGGCTTCCTCACGGATCGCAAACTCGCCGCCCGCCCGATCGGCATCGAGGAGACACTGCGCTATTTCGCGGTCGATGCGCTGGCCCACAGGCTGCCGTCGGCCCGGCTCGTCTCCGCCAATCCGGTCGTGCGTGGTTGTCGCATGATCAAGACGGCCGCGGAAATCGCGCTGATGCAGGCCGCCACCGACGTGACGATCGCCGCCTATCGCTGGACCTACCCGCGCATCGCGAAAGGCATGACCAACCGCGACATCGCCGCGCTGATGAACGCCGCGACGCGCAAGCTCGGCGGCGATCCCGAATTCGAGCTCGTCCTGGTCGGCGAGGCCGCCGCCTATCCGCACGGCAGCCGCCAACCGCAGATCGTCGCGGATGGGCAAATCGTGCTGATGGATTGCGGCTGCACCGTTCAGGGCTATCAATCGGACGTCTCGCGCACCTTCGTCCATGGCACCGCCAGCGCGGCCCAGCGCAAGGTCTGGGACGAGGTCGCCCACGGCCAGCAGATCGCCTTCGCCGCCGCCCGGCTCGGCGCCGCAGCCGGCAGCGTCGACGATGCGGTGCGGACCTATTATACCGGCCTCGGCTACGGGCCCGATTACAAGCTCCCCGGCCTGTCGCACCGCACCGGCCATGGCATCGGCATGGACGGCCACGAACCGGTCAATCTCGTTCGCGGTGAGACGACCAAGCTTGCGCCCGGCATGTGCTTCTCCAACGAGCCCGGCCTGTATCTGCCCGGCAAGTTCGGCGTGCGGCTGGAGGATTGCTTCCACATGACCGCCACTGGCCCCGCCTGGTTCTCGACACCACCGGTCTCGATCGACGCGCCGCTGGGATGAGCAAGCTCGTCTGATCGACACCGCCTGGGCTGTCATCGGCCTGTGCGTGAAGGAGCTTGAAGGCAGCTTTCGCCCAGAGGTGGGCGCTAGGGTGCGAATCCAAGCCACCGAAACCGACCATTCGTTCACCGCAACCTTTCCCGTTTCGCTATCTCCAAACGGGACTTTTGGAACAGGCAATCCGGAACAGATTCTGCGAAAGTGGGCATCCTTGTTCGGCTGTCCGCGCGATCAGCGGGCGGCGGCCTCCCGCTTCCGGTTCGTTTGCAGGAAACGGCATCGGCTCATGGTCAGTTTAGCGTCATCGGTTGCAGGAGCTTGGAAATGCCGCTGCCGGCGGGAGGATCGAGTACGAAGCGGGGATAGGACAGGATCAGGCCGGTGTTCGGAAGCGTGACGCCTCGCACGCCGCCTGATTGTTGGGTGCGGGCGGCACCACCGACCCCCGCCAAGATCCCGAAGCGGTAATCCCGCACCACGTTGGCAAAAAGCACCGCCGATGAGTAGGTGAGCGGACCAATTTCCACCGTCACCTTCCCCGGGAAGCGGAGGGGTTCGTCGGCCACCGGCTGAGTGGCATTCTCGATCGTCCCCGCGCTCATCGCTCCGCTCGCCTCACGCTTCCGGTAGGTGGAGCCCTGTTTGTACGGGCGCGTCGCTAAATAGCGCAGAATGCCGTCCTTCCACATGTCGTCGTCGCCTCCGCCGTTGGCGCTGACATCGATCACGAGGTGATCGACCGAGGCCGCCCTGATCCGCGCGAAACAATCATGGGTGAATTGCAGGTAACGCACCTTGTCCTCCCACACGAAGGACGCGACCGTCAGGCGCGCCGATTTGTCCGTATTGATGCGGCATGCGAACAGGCGATCGAAGCTGGCATCCCGCTGAAGGACCGCCGGCAGCGTGTGTCCGGCCGGCACAGTCAGGCGTTTGCCCGAGCCGCTTAGCACCAGGCCGTAGTCGGCTGGCGTTCCGTAGAGCTTCGCATATAGCAACCACCAACGTTGTGCCAGCAGGGCTCTGCGGAAGGCAGGCGTGTCTCCATGAGCCCGCGCGAGCAGCGAACGGGCGACGTCGCGCGCGTCATGACCGTCGATTTGCAGGATGCGGCGGCCCACAAGCGGCGTCAGTCCTCCGCCGAGCATCGAGACGATGACCGGATGATCGCCAGCATCAATCGCCACCTCGAAGGGAAAGAAGCCCGTGCCCCGCCGAACCGCTTCGGCACTCTGCCCCCGCCAATCGGGTAGGCCGATGAACAGGTGACCGTCGGCGAGGACAGGATTGAGCTGAGCCAACGTCGCCCAGGCTTCCGCCTGGGCCATCGGGTGGTCGAGCTGCGCACGCACCTTGGCGGCCGCGCGTTCGAGTGTCGTCTTGGCGACCGAGTGGGCAAGGTCGGGGTGCTCGCGTTCGATCGTATCAAGCGCGAAGCGGAGGTCAGCCTGCAATGCTTCCGGTGCGATCGTCTGCGCCGGGGCGGTGCCGGACGAGGCAAGAACCGCCGAGGCGGCCAAGAGGAGTGTTCCCATATGCGATGCCACCGTCATTCCACTTCCCAACCCTGCCGCCAGAGCCTCTTCCCCAGATCGACCCGTTGAAATATATGCTCACTATTTCAACAGGAGTCTAGGCCAATGGATGAAGGTTGTGAGCCACGGCTGATCCGCGATCCGGCGCAGGTGCGGCTCCTCAGCTCGGGGGTGCGCCAGGAGATGGTTGATACGCTTGCCGCGCTCGGCGGCGAGGCCGGCGTGGCGAGCTTGGCGGAACAGCTCGGGCGTCCCGCCGACGGGCTCTATTACCATCTGCGCGCGCTCGTGGCCGGCGGACTGGTGGAGGAGATGCCGAGCGACGGTGGGGAACGCCGCTTCCGGCTGGCGGGCGGTGGTGACGGCCCGCTACGCCTTTCCTATGACCTTGGCCCGAATGGAAACGCCGCGGAGCTCCGCGCTTTCGCCCATGGATTAATGCAGATTGCCGATCGGGACTTCCAAGCCGCTCTCAAGCGGAGTGACACGGTGGTTGCCGGTCCGGCACGAACACTTTGGGCTTCACGCAACAAGGGCTGGCTCGCACCAGGAGACGTTGCGGAGGTCAACGCCCTTCTCGCTCGCCTCGGTGAACTGACCAGCCAGCCGAGGGCGGATGGGCGCGAGCAATTGGTCAGTTTTGCCTTCGTGCTTGCGCCGATCGAGGGGCGATCCAGGCGGCGGGCACCGCGAACAGCGTAGGATTTCGATTGGACGGGAGCGCCGATCGATCGTCTCCAATGATCCGGGAGTAACTCGTTTCCCTTCTCAATTGCAGAGTAAGCGGGCGATTCGGTAAGCCGTACGCATTCCCGTTTCTCGATCCTTTTCGGGAAGGGCGGCAGCGTCGCGCAATGTCGGCTATCGCTACTAGCATGCTCGAAAGCGGACAGACCGCGCTCCACCCAATTATTGTCGCTGATCGAGATCGAAAAGAAGAGCGCACACGTTGCCTGCGCGCCGTCAGACTGTTGCCGCACGCCCAATTCCCTCTCCATCGGGTACGGAAGGGTGAGGACGACTTGCTATCTCCAGGCCTCGTCCTCGCCGCCCTCTTCCGGTGGGAAGGAGTTCTCGAAGCTGCTTCGACAAAATTCCCGCTGTCCTACAAGCCCGGTTCCATGTCAGTCTTCTTAAATGCCCCGCTCGCCATCCAGCTGCGCCCAGCCTCCGCGCGATCGCGTCGCCTGTGCCTGCCTCAACATTCGCAACATTCGCGACGAAGAACGCCGGATTTCCGCGCTTTCCTGC
This sequence comes from Parasphingomonas puruogangriensis, assembly GCF_036663635.1. Lineage (NCBI taxonomy): Bacteria > Pseudomonadati > Pseudomonadota > Alphaproteobacteria > Sphingomonadales > Sphingomonadaceae > Parasphingomonas > Parasphingomonas puruogangriensis. The sequence continues at coordinate 480,834 of NZ_JAXOJI010000001.1, forward strand.
CGCGCTGACAGAGCGGTTATCGGGCCGCCGCCTACGCCATCGCCGCCCTTCGTGCCGCCCTGCCACCAGACCGCTTGAGCCGACGCGCTCCCTCGCCTAGATCGCACCCATGACCGCACACTATATGTCCACCAACGACATCCGCCGTTCCTTCCTCGACTATTTCGAGAGTGCCGGACACGCCCGCGTGCCCTCAGCGCCGCTCGTGCCGCAGAACGATCCCACGCTGATGTTCGTCAATGCCGGGATGGTGCCGTTCAAGAACGTGTTCACCGGCCTCGAAACGCGGCCTTATGTCACCGCTGCGTCGAGCCAGAAATGCGTCCGCGCCGGCGGCAAGCATAACGATCTCGACAATGTCGGCTACACCGCGCGGCACCACACCTTCTTCGAGATGCTGGGCAATTTCTCGTTCGGGCAATATTTCAAGGAACAGGCGATCACCCACGCCTGGACCTTGCTGACCAAGGTGTGGGGCCTGCCCGCCGACAAATTGACCGTCACGGTCTATCACACCGACGACGAGGCGTTCGCGCTGTGGCAGCGGATCGCCGGCCTGCCCGACGAGCGCATCATCCGCATCGCCACTTCGGACAATTTCTGGACCATGGGCGACAGCGGGCCATGCGGGCCATGCTCGGAAATCTTCTACGATCATGGCGATCATATTCCCGGCGGCCCTCCCGGCAGCCCGGACGAGGATGGCGACCGCTTCGTCGAGATCTGGAACCTCGTGTTCATGCAGTACGAGCAACTCGACAACCAGATCGTCGGCGATCTGCCCAAGCCGTCGATCGATACCGGCATGGGGCTGGAACGCGTCGCCGCGGTGCTGCAGGGCGTGCACGACAATTACGATACCGACACGTTCAAGGCGCTGATCGCCGCCTCGGGCGCGCTGACCGGCACTGCGACGACCGGCGACAATCAGGCCAGCCACCGCATCATCGCCGACCATTTGCGCACCAGCGGTTTCCTGGTCGCGGACGGCGTGCTGCCGGCCAATGAAGGCCGCGGCTATGTCCTACGTCGCATCATGCGCCGCGCCATGCGCCACGCGCATCTGCTGGGGGCCAAGGAGCCGTTGATGCACCGGCTGGTCCCGGCGCTGATCGCCGAGATGGGATCGGCCTATCCCGAATTGCTGCGTGCGCAGGCGTCGATCGAATCGACTTTGCTGCAGGAAGAGACTCAGTTCCGTCGCACGCTGACCAACGGCCTGCGGCTGCTCGACGAAGCGACCGCGAGCATGTCGCCCGGCGACACGCTGCCCGGAGAGACCGCGTTCAAGCTCTACGATACGTTCGGCTTCCCGTACGATCTGACCGAGGACGCGCTGCGCGGGCTCGACATGCAGATCGACCGCGCCGGTTTCGACACCGCCATGGCCGAGCAGAAGCGCGCCGCCCGCGCCGCCTGGAAAGGCTCGGGGGCCAAGGCGTCGGACGACATCTGGTTCGACATTGCCGAGCAGTCCGGCGGCACCGAATTCCTCGGTTATACCGCCACGGCGGGCGAGGGACAGGTCGTCGCTCTGGTCAAGGATGGCGCCCGCGTGGAACATGCCAGCACCGGCGACAGCGTGTCGATCGTGGTCAACCAGACGCCCTTCTACGGCGAAAGCGGCGGGCAGGTCGGCGATACCGGCACGATCGCCAATGACGAGGGGCTGCGTGCCAACGTCACGGAGACGTCGAAGCAGCTTGGCCGGATCTTCGTGCATCATGCGATCGTCGATGCTGGCGGGATCAAGGTCGGCGATACCGTCAAGCTGCAGATCGATGTCGCGCGCCGCGATCAGATCCGCGCCAACCATAGCGCCACGCATCTGCTGCACGAGGCGCTGCGCCAGCGGCTCGGGCTGCATGTCGCGCAGAAGGGCAGCTTGGTCGCGCCCGATCGCCTGCGCTTCGATTTCTCGCAGCCGACCGGCATCGATCCGGCGCGAATTGGCGAGGTCGAGGCCGACGTGAACCATCACATCCGCGCCAATGCGCCCGTTTCGACGCGACTGATGACGCCCGACGAAGCGATCAAGGAAGGCGCCATGGCGCTGTTCGGTGAGAAATACGGCGATGAAGTGCGCGTCGTCTCGATGGGTACGGAGGGCGACAAGACCTATTCGCTCGAACTGTGCGGCGGCACGCATGTCACCGCGCTCGGCGATATCGGCTTGTTCAAAGTGGTCGGCGAAAGCGCCGTGTCGTCCGGCGTGCGCCGCATCGAAGCACTGACCGGCGAAGCCGCACGCCAGTATCTGGCGGCACGCGACGAGAAATTGCGCGAGACGGCGGCGACGTTGAAGTCGACGCCCGACGAGGTGCCGGCGCGTGTCGCCGCGTTGGTCGAGGATCGCCGCCGGCTCGAGCGCGAACTGGCCGAAGCCAAGAAGGCGCTGGCGCTGGGCGGCGGCGGGGCAGGGGCCGCACCGGCCGGGCCGGAACAGATTGGCGGGGTCAATTTCGTTGGCCAGGTGATGCAGGATTTCGACGCCAAGGGCCTGCGCGGCGCGGTCGACGAGGCCAAGCAGCGCATCGGATCGGGGATCGCCGTGATGCTCGCCGTGAATGAGGGGCGCGCTTCGATCGCGGTCGGCGTCAGCGCGGATCTGGTCGCGACGCACAATGCGGTCGATCTGCTGCGCGTTGCGGTCGCCGTGCTCGGCGGGCAGGGTGGCGGCGGTCGGCCGGACATGGCGCAGGGCGGCGGGCCGAATGGGGCCAAGGCGGAGGACGCGCTCGCCGCGATCCGTGCCGCCCTGGCCGGCTGATCTACGTTAACGTGACCGACAGCCGCGTCGGCTAGGCGAACATCAATGCGATATTGCGACAGGCGGCCTCGATGAGTTCTTTTCCCCGGCACTGGCCGATCGCGGCGATGGCTACGGCGCTGCTGATCGCGCCGTGCGTCGCGCACGCCGATACGCCGCGCGACGTGCTGACCAATGCGGTGTTCGCCGACCGCGACAAGGCGGTGGCGCTGGCCAAGATCGACCGCGTGCATCAAGTGACCAGCGCCGCCCTGGCGCGCCGCAGCGACGACCAGGAAGCGGCGATCGTCCAGGCCACTGCGATCGGCTACCGTGCCAAGCTCACCGGTAACCGCGCCGGCGCGATCGAGGCGCGGCGCCGGTTCGAGGCCTTGGTGGCGAAATACCCCAATAATCCGGAAGCCCATCTCGCGCTTGGCGCGTGGCATGTCGGCGTGATCGCTGCCTTTGGGCAGTTCGTCGGCCGTGCCGCGGTCGGTGCGCAGAAAAGCGTCGGCTTCGCCTCGATCGATCGTGCCCTGGCGCTTGGCGGCAATCGCGCCATGTATCTGGGGCTGGCGGCATTGCTCCGGCTCGAGCTCGACGGATCCGATGCGCGCGGCAAGCAACTGGCCGAGGCCGCCACCCGCGCCGCCGCCCCGACCGTGCTCGACCGGATCATGCAGCGCTCGGCCAATCTCATGCTGGTCCCGCTGAACAGCGGCAACCGCAAGGCGACGCAGGCATTGGCCGATCGATTATTGCCGCTCGGGCAAATCGGCAAGAAATAGCCTCAGGCGACGTTCTCGCCCAATGTGCTCGGCCCGGCGCTGGTCTGCCGCAGCCGCTTGAGCCGGGGATCGCGGTCCATGTCCGCCGAAGCGCGGATTTCCTGGCGCAGCGCATCGCGCTTCTCGTGGATCGACGCGATGACCGGCCCGACTGCGACACCGAGGTCGACCAGCACTGCTTCCGACAATTGCAGCGAGCTTTCCAGCGTCTCCGGCACCGCATCGGTCGCACCGGCCCGGTAGAGCTGCGCGGCATGATGCACGTCACGGGCACGTGCAACGATCGTCAGCCCCGGCACCCAACCACGCACGCGCCGGGTCAAATGGACGGAGAGGACCGGATCGTCCATCGTCAGGATCAGCGCCTTGGCCCGGCCCAGATTGAGGCGGTCGACCAGTTCGGACCGTGCGACATCACCGAAGATCACTGGATATCCCTCGCGACGCGCCGTCGCCACGACGTCGATATCCGCTTCGACCGCAATGAATGGCTGGTTATGCACCTTGAGCATGTCGGCGACCATCTGGCCGACGCGGCCGAAACCGATCACCACGGTGCCCGGACCTTCCGGGGGGATGGCGGTATCCGCCGGATCGCCGGTCGCCCGGCGCTCGATATTTTTCGACACGCGCTTGCCGAGTTGTGCGAGCAGCGGCGTGATGGTCAGGCCAATGGCGGTCACCGTCTGCCAGAAGCCAGCCGTGGTCGCGCTGATCAAACTCGCCTGCGCCGCCGTCCCGAGCACGATCAAGGTCGTTTCGGATGGGCTGGCCATCAGCAGCCCGGTCTCCGCCGCGACACCGTTGCGGATGCCCGAGAGCTTGAGCAGGAAGAAGGTCACCGCTGTCTTCACCGCGACGACGCCGGTGATCGCGGCAAGCAAGCCAACCCAATTTTCCGCGATCATGCGGATATCCAGGCTCATGCCGACAGTGATCAGGAACACGCCGAGCGCCAGCCCTTTGAACGGCGCGGTGATCACTTCGACTTCGCTATGGTAATCGGTCTCGGCGATCAGCAGCCCGGCGAGCAAGGCACCGACGATCGGGGACAGGCCTGCAGCGGTGGTTGCCAAGCTGGCGGCGATCACCACCAGCAGCGAGGCGGCAAGGAACAGTTCCGGGCTCTTGGTCCGCGCTGCCTGCGCGAACAGCTTGGGGAGCAGCAAGCGCCCGCCGACGAAGATGATCGCCACGGTCAGCGCGCCCCGGCCGAGCACGCCAAGCACGTTGGACAGTCCATCACCGGCCGCGCTCGGCGCCAGCGCCGCCAGCACGAAGATGATCGGCACCAAGGCGAGATCTTCGAACAGCAGCATCGAGAAAGCCGAGCGGCCAACCGGGCTGGTGGTACCGGCAATCGGTAGTACCAGCGCGGTAGAGGACAGTGCCAGCGCGATGCCCAGCGCCGCCGCACCGGCAAATCCCGGGATCGCCGCCTCTACCGAGACCTGTTCATACAGATACAGGCCGAGCCCGATCAGCGCACCGGAGGCCAGCAACTGTGCCGCCCCGGTGCCGAACACCAGCGCACGCATCGCCCATAAGCGCTTCAGCGATAGTTCGAGCCCGATCGAGAAGAGCAGCATGGTAATGCCGAATTCGGCGAACGGCTCGATCGAATGCGCATCGGAGATCGTGAAATAATATAGCCAGGGATAATCCCGTACCAATGTGCCGAGTCCGGACGGTCCGACCAACAGGCCGACCAGAATGAACCCAATCACCGGGCTGATTCTGAATCGCGCAAATGCCGGGATGACGATGCCCGCCGCCCCAAGAATAACCAGCGCGTCGCTAAATCCGCTATTGAGAAGAGGTGCAGCCATAGGCATCCTGTAACCGGTAATCGAAGGCCTTGTCAGCCCATGCACGAAACGGATGTCGTGATTATCGGCGGCGGACCAGCCGGGATGGTGGCCGGATTATTGTTCGCGCGCGCGGGGCTGAAGACGCTGGTGCTGGAGAAGCATGGCGATTTCCTGCGCGATTTTCGCGGCGACACCGTGCACCCCGCGACGCTGAGGATTTTTGACGAACTCGGCTTGTTGCCGGCACTGCTTGAGCGGCCGCATGACAAGGTCGTCCAACTCGGCGCGCGGATTGCCGGACAGCCGCTGAAGATCGCCGACTTCCGCCACCTTGCCGGGCCAGCACCGTATATCGCACTGATGCCGCAATGGGAGTTTCTGGACTTCGTTGCCGGCCAAGCGCGGCGCTATCCGGCCTTCACGCTGCGGCAGCAATGCGAAGCAGTGGCGCTGATCGAGGATGGTGACCGCGTCTGCGGCGTGCTGACCGCTGACGGCGAGGAGGTTCGCGCGCGGCTCGTCATCGCCTGTGACGGGCGCGATTCGACCTTTCGGGACGATCTGCCGCTGACCGAGATCGGCGCCCCGATGGACGTCTTCTGGTTCCGCTTGCCCAAGACCGTACGGCGCGAGAACGATTCGATGGGCGTTTTCGACAGCGGTCGGTTGTTCGTGTTGATCGACCGAGGCGAGTATTGGCAATGCGCGTTCGTCTTCGCCAAAGGCACTGCGGATCGGATCAAGCGCGCGGGGCTACCGGCGTTCCGCGATCGCGTCCGCGCCGTCGGGCCGGAAACAGCCGGCGTCGATGAGGCGATCACCGATTGGGATCAGGTCAAGCTGCTGACCGTGACGGTCGATCGCCTGCAGCGCTGGCATCGCCCCGGGCTGCTGGTGATCGGCGACGCGGCGCATGCCATGTCGCCGCTTGGTGGGGTCGGCATCAACCTGGCGATCCAGGACGCGGTTGCCGCCGCCAACATTCTGGCCGGCCCGATGGCAGTTGGCCTCGACCCCGATCCGCTACTCCATAAGATCCGCAAAAGGCGCATGTTGCCGGTGCGGCTTACGCAGCGTGCGCAGCAACTGGCGCAGGACCGCATCGTGGCACCGCTGCTCGGCTCGACCGTACCGATGAAGCGCCCGCCGCTCGCGGCGCGCCTGCTCGATCGATATGCGCTGCTCCGGCGCATCCCGGCGCGACTGGTCGGGATGGGCGTGCGCCCGGAGCATGTCCGCTCGCCGGACGCCGGCGAGCGGACCTGACAGATCAGGCGGTAATTTCGCCCATCTTCTGCTCAAGATTGACGCGCACCTGCTCGAAGAACTGCTCGGTCGTCATCCACGGCTGTTCCGGACCGATCAGCAGCGCGAGATCCTTGGTCATGTGACCATCCTCGACCGTCTTGATGCAGACCCGCTCCAACGTCTCGGCGAACTTGGTCACTTCGGGCGTGCCATCGAACTTGCCGCGATACTTGAGCCCGCCGGTCCAGGCGAAGATCGAGGCGATCGGGTTGGTCGACGTTGCCTTGCCCTGTTCGTGCTGGCGGAAGTGGCGCGTGACGGTGCCGTGTGCGGCTTCCGCCTCGACCGTCTTGCCGTCCGGCGTGAGCAGCACCGAGGTCATCAGGCCGAGCGAGCCGAAGCCCTGCGCGACCTGGTCCGACTGCACGTCACCATCATAATTCTTGCACGCCCAGACAAACTCGCCGTGCCACTTGAGCGCGCTGGCGACCATGTCGTCGATCAGGCGATGCTCGTAGACGATGCCCGCTTCCTTGAACTTGTCCTTGAACTCGGTCTCGAACACTTCGGCGAACAGGTCCTTGAAGCGGCCGTCATAAGCCTTGAGGATGGTGTTCTTGGTCGACAAATACACCGGCCATTTCAGATTCAGGCCATAATGCATCGACGCGCGGGCGAAATCGCGGATCGAATCGTCGAGATTGTACATCGCCAGCGCGACGCCCGACGTGGGGAACTGGAACACTTCCTGGTCGATCACCTGGCCGTCATCGCCATCGAACACGAGGCGCAGCTTGCCGGGGCCCGGAACGAGGAAGTCGGTCGCCTTATACTGGTCGCCGAACGCGTGGCGGCCGACGACGATCGGATGCGTCCAGCCCGGGATCAGGCGGGGGACGTTCTTGATCACGATCGGTTCGCGGAAGATCGTGCCGCCCAGGATGTTGCGGATCGTGCCGTTGGGCGATTTCCACATCTTCTTGAGGCCGAACTCTTCAACGCGCTGCTCGTCCGGGGTGATCGTCGCGCACTTCACGCCGACACCGTATTTCTGGATCGCCTTGGCGCTGTCGACGGTGATCTTATCGTCGGTGCCGTCGCGGCTCATCATGCCGAGATCGTAATATTCCAGATCGATATCGAGATAGGGGAGGATCAGGCGCTCGCGAATCCACTGCCAGATGATCCGCGTCATCTCGTCGCCGTCGATCTCAACGACGGGCGTATTTACCTTGATCTTCGCCATGATGCTCTTGTCCGTTTTGGGGAGGTTTGGCCAAGCGTCTAGGAGCAAGGTGGCGAGGGATCAACCTCCGCCATGCCGCACTCGGAAAGCGCTTGGCGGGTAAGGAACGTTGTCAGCCGGTATCACGATAGGTAGAACGACGCGCATGGCATCCCTAGACAAGCCGCCTCTGGCGACGACGACCGTGAAATGGCGGTTCCCCGATATGCACCCCGAGGGGCGCAAATATGTGCTCATCGCGCTGGCGATCACCTTGCTGTGTACCTGGCTGATCTCGAACATTCTGTTCTGGCCATTGCTCGGCGTGACCGCCTGGGTGGTGACCTTCTTCCGCGATCCCGTACGCACCACGCCGCAGGGCGACGATCTGATCATCGCCCCGGCCGATGGGTTGATCACGATGATCCAGCGTGTCGCCGTGCCGCGCGAACTGGCCGGGGAGAACGGCTTGGGTGACGGGCCGTTGGTGCGCGTGTCGATCTTCATGTCGGTGTTCGACGTGCATATCAATCGCACGCCGATCGCTGGCACGATCCGGCAGGTCGTGTATATTTCGGGCAAGTTCCTCAATGCCGATCTCGACAAGGCGTCGGAAGAGAATGAGCGCCAGCATATCGTCGTCGAGGGCAAGGACGGACGGCGCGTCGGCTTCACGCAGATTGCCGGATTGGTGGCGCGCCGCATCCTTGGCTTCGTCAAGCCGGGCGACATGGTCGCCACCGGGCAGCGCGTTGGGCTGATCCGCTTTGGCAGCCGTGTCGACGTGTTCCTGCCTGATGATGTCGCGTGCCAGGTGTGCCTTGGCCAACGCAGCATCGCCGGCGAAACCGTGCTTGGCCGCATCGGCGGTATCGTGCCGAGCGGCATCGCGCAGTGACCCGCACATGAGGCGGCCCTTGGCCCGCAAACCGCGTGGGCTGCCACTCCGCGCCGTCGCCCCGAATGCCATCACCGCTTTGGCCCTCTGTTCGGGGCTGACCGGCATTCGCTTCGCCATTTCGGGCAATTTCGAGATTGCGGTGCTAATGATCGTGGTCGCCGCCGTGCTCGATGGGCTCGACGGCCGGATCGCGCGGATGCTGCATGGCGAGAGCCGGTTCGGCGCGGAGCTCGATTCGCTTGCCGATGTGATTTCGTTCGGCGTGTCGCCGGCGCTGATCCTGTATCTTTGGTCGCTGAAGGATCTGCCGCGGCTTGGCTGGCTGTGCTCGCTGGTGCTGGCGGTATTCTGCGCGCTGCGGCTCGCGCGCTTCAACGCGCAGATCGACGAGACCGAACAGCCGCATAAGTCGGCCGGCTTCCTTACCGGCGTGCCCGCGCCCGCGGGGGCGGGGCTGGCGATGCTGCCGCTATTTTTTTGGGTGTGGACCGAGGAGCCGGTGTTCCGCTCGCCCTATCTTGTCGCGCCGTGGGTGGCGATGGTCGCCTTGCTGATGATTTCCAGCATCGCGACCTATTCCTGGGGTTCGCTCAGGCTGCGGCGGAACATCCGTTTCGAAGCGCTGGCGATCGTCGTCCTGGTCGGCGCGGCAATCGTTTCGGCACCGTGGCATACGGTATCGCTGCTGGCGGCCGCCTATTTCCTGTCGATGCCGTTCAGCGTGCGATCCTATGCCCGGATCAAGCGGCTGCGCGCTGCGCAGGCGCCGTCTGCGGCTGTGCCGAGCGACCGCGAGGTGCCGCTCGACGATCCCTGAGCACGAGGTGCGGCATGGCAGCGATATCTTCGCGGCCCTGGAGCAGGGCGATGATGCGCGGCAAACTGGGGGCCACGGTGTAGAACATCACGGCGAGGGATGTTGCCAAAGTTGCCGCGAACAGCAGGTATGAAACGATCGTCATCATGGCCCAACTCCTTGAACTTGCGGGCAGAAATATGGGACGTTAAACCTTTGTTAGGTTAGTAAGTTCCCTGTCCTGCTTACGGACCCTGTATGTTCCACTCCTGTTCCAACGTCAACACTTGATTTCGCGGCCGCCCCGCGGTAATGGGCGCGCCTTCACACCACATGGGAAGCATCATAGCCGGTGTCCGGCGGGTTTCACCCACCACATGGATCACTCGCTTCCCAGAGGCTCAACCGGAAAGGAATTATCTATGGCGGCACCAGTCGTCTCCATGCAGGCGTTGCTCGAAACGGGCGCGCATTTCGGACACCAGACGCATCGCTGGAACCCGAAGATGAAGCCCTACATCTTTGGCGACCGCAACGGCGTCCACATCCTCGATCTCTCGCAGACCGTGCCGTTGTTCGCACGCGCCCTGGAATTCGTCGCTGCTTCGACCGCCGCTGGCGGCAAGGTGCTGTTCGTCGGCACCAAGCGCCAGGCACAAGAGCCGGTCGCCGAAGCCGCCCGTCGCTCGGGCCAGCATTTCGTCAACCATCGCTGGTTGGGCGGCATGCTCACCAACTGGAAGACCATTTCGGGTTCGATCAAGCGCCTCAAGACGCTCGAAGAGCAGCTCTCCGGCGACACGCACGGCCTGACCAAGAAGGAAGTGCTGCAGCTGACCCGTGAAAAGGACAAGCTGGAACTGTCGCTCGGCGGCATCCGTGACATGGGCGGCATCCCGGACGTGATGTTCGTGATCGATGCCAACAAGGAAGAGCTGGCGATCAAGGAAGCCAACACGCTGGGTATTCCCGTCGTCGCGATCCTCGATTCGAACGTCTCGCCCGACGGCATCGCTTTCCCGGTACCGGCCAACGATGACGCCAGCCGCGCCATCCGCCTGTATTGCGAAGCGATCGCCATCGCCGCGACCCGCGGTGGCCAGGAGCAGCAGGCCCGTCACGTCGACGTCGGTTCGCTCGATCAGCCCCCGGTTGAAGAGGCGCTGACCCCGATCGAGGCATCGCCTTCTGTCGCAGCCGACACGACGGTGACGGAAGCCGATTTCGCTCCCGCCGCTGCTGAAGCGACCGATCCCGAGACGCCTGCCGCATCGACCGAGCCGGAAACGGCTGCCGAAGGCGAGCGCCAGATCGACGCATAAGCGTCACCTTGCTGAGTTAGCGGGCGGGGTGGGGCGAGAGCCTTTCCCCGCCCGCGCCACATTTGCAGACTGAAAAAGGATTAGAGATATGGCCGAGATCACGGCAGCAGCAGTGAAGGATCTGCGCGAGAAGAGCGGCGCGGGCATGATGGATTGCAAGAAGGCACTGACCGAAGCGAATGGCGACATGAACGCCGCCGTCGATTGGCTGCGCGCCAAGGGCCTGGCCGCCGCCGCCAAGAAATCCAGCCGCACCGCGGCCGAGGGCCTGGTCGGCGTCGAAGTGTCGGGCACGAAGGGGGCGGCTGTCGAGGTCAATTCCGAGACCGATTTCGTCGCCAAGAACGAGCAGTTCCAGACCTTCGTGCGTGACGTGACCTCGGTTGCGCTCGCGCTGGGCGATTCGATCGAGACGATCAAGGCCGCTTCGCTCGGCGAGAAGACCGTCGAAGAGACGCTGACCAACAATATCGCCACGATCGGCGAGAACCAGGCGATCCGTCGCGCCAAGCGCCTCGAAGTGAGCGCTGGCGCGGTCGTGCCGTACGTGCACAACGCCGCGGCGCCGGGCCTCGGCAAGATCGGCGTGCTCGTCGCGCTGGAGAGCGAGGCTGACGCCGAGACCCTGCATGTGCTGGGCCGCCAGATCGCCATGCACATCGCCGCGGCCTTCCCGCTGGCGCTGAACGAGGAAGATCTCGATCCCGAGATCATCGAGCGCGAGCGTGCGATCGCGACCGAAAAGGCCGCCGAAAGCGGCAAGCCGGCCGACATCGTCGCCAAGATGGTGGAAGGCGGCATCGCCAAGTACCGCAAGGAGAACGCCCTCGTCAGCCAGCTGCTGGTGATGGACGGCAAGACCAAGATCTCCGACGTCGTCGCCAATGCGGCGAAGGCCGCGGGCAAGCCGATCAAGCTGGTCGATTATGTCCGCTTCCAGCTCGGCGAAGGCATCGAGCGCGAGACGAGCGACTTCGCTGCGGAAGTCGCCGCCGCGTCGGGCGTCAAGCAGCCGGTCTGAGGATCGAGTTTCTTGGAAGAGGCCGGGGCCGCGTCGCAAGACGCGGCCCTTTCTTTATGCGCGCGCGCAAGGCGCGACACGATCCCCCAGTTGCGACCGTGCCAATCTGCGAATGTTGGTGGACAAGACCCAATATGGCTGCCGAAACATCAGCGAAAAACGATGTAAACATAATCTATGTTAATTTGATGGTACCGTTCTCGGGCATGATCTAGGCACATGGAGGGACCTATGTGTAGATATTCGGACAGTTTGACGGCCTTGAACACGGCACTTAACCTGATGGTCGATCAGGGCGATACTTTGTTGGTCGCAGCGATCGCACATCCCCTACATCTCGCCGAGAACCATATCTCAATCGATCACGACGCGATCATCGCTGCCTCGATTCGCTCGCAGGGCGGCGGCCACGGATCACTTTCCCCCGAATAACGCTTGGTCTGATCTGCCACGTTCGCTCGGGCGGCGGCGCGGATCACGCGCCGCCGCCGGTCTTCATAGAGCCGTTGCGCAAAGGCGAGGTGCGGTGATCACCGGCACGTAGCAGGAGACCGACTCCAGCATGATCAGCTCGGCATATCGCGAGGCCATCTCGCGATGAATATCGGCAACTTTGGGGTTCACTGCGGCGCGCGCGAGCGACAGTTCCCGTGCCTCGCGAAAACGATAATAATCGCTCGAATTTCCGGCGGTCATGTCCGTTCCTCCCAGTAACGATGTGCAAATCGTAACCGGAATGCGCGGTGCCATCACAACATGGATTAATCTTTTGTACGAAAGATCGCCGTGCGCTCCGCCGCTATCTGCATAGCCATTTGGCGGATGGCGATCAGCAGGGCAGATCATTCGCGAGGCTACTGCCGATCGCCTCCAATAATGTCAGCGAACTGGCCGTCGGATCGCTGGCATGGCGCGTTTCGTCATCCATTTGCCGCTGCGTATCGGCGGCAATCGCAATGATCTCAACAGCATCGGACAAACCAATGACCGATCGGGCCACCAAGGCATGGATCAGGCTTTCGACCAACAACATCGCCGCTTGGCCGCGCGCATCGGGATCGGTCGGCGTTGCGTCCGCCGGCAGAGTGATATTATCGTTTGAACTGGCATCGGACACGGCACGCTTTCCGGAAAAGTGATTCTCGCGCGGCGCGATCGATACGCCGCGCGATGAGGTCGTCGTATCACCGGCACCATCAAAAAAGTTCATCCAGATTAACTTGGAACAATAAAGTGGAACAATATCAAATTTTATTTGGTCGTGCGATGAAGGACATATGGGCAATCGCTTCACTGAAAAGCTGCAACGCTTTCACGACCTGGGGGAAGGGGGGACGGCTGCCTTGGCGGCTGCCACGGCGCGCCCGCGCAAATATCCCGCCAAGCGCGACCTAATTCGAGAAGGCGACCGACCCGGGCCAGTGTTCGTCATGCTGGAGGGCTGGGCAGTTCGCTATAAAATCCTGCCCAACGGTCTGCGCCAGGTGCTGGCCTATCTCATGCCGGGGGATTGTTGCGATCTCCACGTCGGCTTGCTGGCCGAGATGGATCACAGCATCCAGACCATTACGAGCGCCTCGGTGGCGACGATCGATCGGGCCGAGATGGACACCATCCTGGACGATCATCGCGGCGTGGCCAAGGCGATGTACCTGGCGCAACTGGTCGATGAGGGCACGTTGCGCGCCTGGATCACCAGCATGGGACGGCGATCGAGCGTCGAACGCGTCGCGCATCTGATGTGCGAACTGTATATCAGGGCACGCGCGATCGGCCTGATCACGGAAATGACGTTTGAGCTGCCGCTGTCGCAATTGCTGCTGGCCGATTCGCTCGGGATGACGCCCGTGCATCTCAATCGCGTGCTGCGCGAGTTGCGGCAGACCGAAGCGATGACGTTGAAACGCGGCAGCTTGTTTATCGCGCAACCCGATCTGCTGATCCAGATTGCGGGGTTCGATGAAAATTACCTCCATCGCCGCTTGCGCCAGGCTGCATAAGCCACACTGCTTCCCGCTTCCAATCGCGTGCCCGCCCCACTAAGGTCCGCGCCGCCCCGCCGCAGCATATTGGACCCCCGTGACGACACCCCGCTACAACCGCATCCTGCTCAAATTGTCCGGCGAAGTCCTGATGGGCGAGAATGGACTCGCCATCGATCCCGCCGTTACCGCCCGCGTCGCCGGCGAGATCGCCGACGTGAAGGCACAGGGCTATGAATTGTGCATCGTGGTGGGCGGCGGCAATATCTTCCGTGGGCTCGCCGCCGCCGCCAAGGGCTTCGAGCGCGCCACTGCCGATCATATGGGCATGTTGGCGACCGTGATGAACGCGCTGGCCGTGCAGAATGCACTCGAGCAGATCGGCGTTTCCACGCGCGTGCAATCGGCCATCTCGATGGACAAGATTTGCGAGCCGGTGATCCGGCGCCGCGCCGAACGGCATCTCGAGAAGGGCCGGGTGGTGATTTTCGCCGCCGGCGTCGGCGAGCCGTACTTCACCACCGACAGCGGCGCTGCACTGCGCGCGGCGGAAATGAAGTGTGACGCCTTGTTCAAGGGCACCTCAGTCGATGGCGTCTACGATGCCGATCCCAAGCTGGTGCCCGGTGCGACCCGCTACGAGACGGTGAGCTACGATACCGTGCTGGCGAAGAATTTGCGGGTGATGGACGCCAGCGCTATCGCCCTGTGCCGCGACAACAATATTCCGATCGTCGTCTTCAACATCCGCGAGCATGGCAATTTCGCCGCCGTGCTGGCCGGCGAAGGCATTTCGACGACCGTACAGAAGGAGCAATAATATGGCCGCTTACGATAAGGCCGATCTCGAACGCCGCATGGCCGGCGCGGTCGAAGCACTGAAGCACGATCTCTCGGGCCTGCGCACGGGGCGCGCCTCGACCTCGTTGCTCGATCCGGTGACGGTCGAAGTATACGGCGCGCAAATGCCGCTCAACCAGGTCGCCACCGTCTCGGTGCCCGAGCCGCGGATGATCTCGGTGCAGGTATGGGACAAGTCCAATGTCGGACCGTGCGACAAGGCGATCCGATCGGCAGGCCTCGGCCTCAACCCGATCGTCGATGGCACCACGCTGCGCCTGCCAATCCCTGATCTGACCGAGGAGCGTCGCAAGGAATTGGCCAAGCTGGCCGGCAAATATGCCGAGGACGCGCGCATCGCCGCGCGCAATGTGCGCCGCGACGGCATGGATTCGCTGAAGACCGACGAGAAGAAGGGGCTGTTTGGCGAGGACGACCGCAAGAAGCTCGAGACCGAGGTGCAGAAGCTGACCGACAAGACGATCGCCGAGCTGGATGCGGCGGCGGCCGCCAAGGAAAAGGAAATCCTGGGCAAGTGAGCGCGGCTCCCGCCCTGGAGTCGGACACCGCCGCCGCCCTGCGGATCGGCGGGGCCGTGCTGCCGCGCCACGTTGCCATCATCATGGATGGCAATGGACGCTGGGCCAAGAAGCGTTTCCTGCCGCGCTTTGCCGGGCACAAGGCGGGCGTGGAAGCAGTGCGCGCGGTGACCCGCGCCGCCCGCGCGATCGGCATCGAGGCGTTGACGCTTTATGCTTTCTCCTCGGAGAATTGGCGTCGGCCGGAGGAGGAAGTCAGCGACCTCATGGGGTTGCTGCGCGTGTTCATCCGCAGCGATATCGACGAATTGGCCCGCGAGAATGTGCGGCTGCGCGTGATCGGCGATTATCGCCGCTTTGCGCCCGATCTGGTCAAATTGGTCGACGACGCGGTCGCCCGGACGGCGAACAATAGCGGACCGATCCTGGTCATCGCGCTGAATTACGGCGCGCAGGCGGAGATCGCTGCGGCGGCACGCTCGCTGGCCGCCAAGGCGGTGGCGGGGGACATTGCCGTCGAGGCGATCGACGACGCGGCGATCGAACGCGAGCTCGATACGCGCGATTTGCCACCGCTCGATCTGCTGATCCGCACCTCGGGCGAAGTGCGGCTGTCCAATTTTCTGCTGTGGCAGGCGGCTTATGCCGAATTGCTGTTCGTCGATACTTTGTGGCCCGATTTCGATGCCGCCGCGCTGAGCCAGGCGGTGGCGACGTTTGCGCAGCGCCAGCGGCGCTATGGCGGGCTGTGAGCGTGGCCCAGCGTAAATCGGACCTGGCGGTCCGTGCCAGTACCGGCGTGCTGATGATCGCGGTCGCGGCGCTGGCCCTATGGCTCGGCGGGATCGCCTTCTGGGTTTTGTGCTCGGTCGGCGCCTTGTTCATGATGGCCGAATGGTCGGACCTCGATCGGGCGGGCGCGCGCAACAAGCGCGTCGCGCAGTTCGCGCTGTCGGTGCCGCTGGCGACGATGGCGCCGGCCTCGTTGATCATCGAGGTGCATTATTTCTTCACGCTCGGGCTGTTGGCCGGCGCGGCGTTCTTCACCGTGATCGTCACGCGCAAGGCGCGATTGGCGATGGGCATCATCTATTGCGGGCTGCCGGTGCTGTCGCTGGTCTTCCTGCGCCGCGCCGATGGCGGTCTGGTGTTCGCCTTTTGGGCGCTGGCGTTGGTTTGGGCGTGCGATATCGGCGCCTATTTCGCGGGCCGGACGATCGGCGGGCCGAAACTCGCGCCGGCGATCAGCCCGAACAAGACCTGGGCAGGGCTTGGCGGCGGGGTGATCGCGGCCGGATTGTTCGGCGCGCTGCTGCATGTGCAGTTCGGGCTGCCGTGGCGCATGACGCTGGCGACGCCGCTGCTGGCCGTCGTGGCGCAGGCGGGCGATCTTTACGAGAGTTGGTTGAAGCGGCGGGCGGGGGTCAAGGACAGTGGCAACATCCTGCCGGGGCATGGCGGGGTGCTGGATCGATTGGATGGGCTGGTGCCGGTGGCGCCGCTCGCCGCATTGCTGCTGATCCTACCGCGATTTTACCTGTGAAGACGGTGACCATCCTGGGCGCGACGGGCTCGGTCGGCAGTTCGACGCTGGACTTGATCGAGCGGGAGCCGGACAAATTCCAGGTGCTGGCGCTGACCGCCAATGGCGATGTCGAGAAACTGGCGCAGGCGGCGCTGCGCACCCGCGCCAAGCGGGCGGTGGTGGCCGACGAAGCGTGCTTGCCGGCACTGCGCGAGCGGCTCGCCGGCAGCGGCATCGAAACGGCGGGCGGGCGACAGGCGTTGCTGGATACCGCGGCGCTGGGCGCGGACTGGACGATGGCGGCGATCGTCGGCTGTGCCGGTCTTGAACCGGTCATGGCGGCGGTGGAGCAGGGCGGCACGGTGGTGCTGGCCAATAAGGAGCCTTTGGTCTCGGCCGGCGAGATCATCCTTGCCGCCGCGGCGAAACATGGCGCCACGCTGCTGCCGGCGGATTCCGAGCATAATGCGATCTTCCAATGCTTCGACGCGACCCGGCCGGAGCGGGTGCGGCGGATCATCATAACGTGCAGCGGCGGGCCGTTCCGCGACTGGTCGTTGGAGCAGATGCACAGCGTGACGCCAGAACAGGCCGTGGCCCATCCCAATTGGTCGATGGGCGCGAAAATCTCGGTCGATTCGGCGACCTGCATGAACAAGGGGCTCGAGCTGATCGAGGCGGCGCGGCTGTTTCCCGTGCCCCACGACGCGATCGAAATCGTCATCCACCCGCAATCGGTGATTCATTCGCTGGTCGATTATGTCGACGGATCGGTGCTGGCGCAGCTCGGCCCGCCGGACATGCGCACGCCGATCGCGCATTGCCTGGCCTGGCCCGATCGCATGGCCACGCCGATGCAGCCGCTCGACCTGGTCGCGATCGGCCGGCTCGATTTCGCGCAGCCAGACGAGACGCGCTTCCCCGCGCTGCGGCTGGCGCGCGACGTACTGAATGCGGGCGGCGCGCGTCCCGCGATTTTCAACGCCGCCAATGAGGTCGCCGTCGCGGCTTTTCTCGATCGCCGCATTCGTTTCCTCGAAATTGCCGCAATCGTGTCCGATACGCTCAATTGTTACGACCCGGTGGCGCCACAGACGCTGGCCGAGGTCCTGACAATCGACGCGGGGGCGCGTGCCGTAGCGAACGGGATTGTAAAGGATCGCGTGATTTGATCGAGACCCCCGGCCTGTTGCTGACCGTGCTCGCCTTCGTGCTGGTGATCGGCCCGCTCGTGTTCGTGCACGAGATGGGCCATTATCTGGTCGGCCGCTGGTGCGGCGTGAAGGCGGAAGTCTTCTCGATCGGCTTCGGCAACGAAGTGTTCGGCGTCACCGACCGGCGCGGCACGCGCTGGAAGTTCGGCTGGCTGCCGCTGGGCGGCTATGTCAAATTCGCCGGCGATCTCAACGCGGCGAGCCAGACCGATCCGGCCTGGCTGGCGTTGCCCGCGGCGGAGCGCGCGCAGACCTTTCCGGCCAAGCCGCTATGGCAGCGCGCGCTGATCATCGCCGCCGGGCCGGTGGTCAATTTCCTGCTCGCGATCCTGATCCTGATGGGCTTCGCGTTGATCTATGGCGACGTGCGCACCCCGCCGGTGGCGCGCGAGATCGTCGCCGGTAGCGCCGCCGCCAAGATCGGGCTGCAGCCGGGCGATCGCATCGTCGCGGTCGGCGGGCGCAGCGTGGAAACGTTCGACGACGTGTCGCGCTACGTGAAGATCCGCGCCAATGAGCCGGTACAGGTCGATTTCGACCGGGGCGGTACCGTGCTCAGTCGCACCGCCATGATCGGCACGATGGAGCAGCGCGACCGCTTCGGTAATGAATATCAAATGGGGCTGCTCGGCATCGCGCCGGCGCGCCCGGTACTGATCGATGTCGGGGTGCTCGAAGCGCCGGGCGTCGCGCTGCGCCAGACGCGCGACATCGTCGTGACGATGGTCGAGACGCTGGGGCAGGTGATCAGCGGGCGCCGATCGGTCAAGGAACTGGGCGGGCCGTTGCGCATCGCCAAGATTTCCGGCGAGCAGATCAGCATCGGTCCGGAGGCGTTCGTCTTCCTGATCGCCTTGGTGTCGATTAACTTGGGGTTCATCAACCTGTTGCCAATCCCCATGCTGGATGGAGGGCACCTGTTTTTCTACGCGATCGAGGCTATACAACGCCGGCCGGTCAATCCAGCGGTCCAGGAATGGGCCTATCGCGGCGGGCTGATGGCGCTGATGATGTTCATGTTGTTCGTCACGTTCAATGATCTTGGCGCTTTTGGCTTGTGGAAGAACCTAGCCAGCTTGATCGGCTGACGCAGGTAAGGCAGGGCGGGCGCACTCGAGTTTGGCGACCCGCGTAATTTCTCCGTTTTTGGGGTGGGATAGTGACAGCGACCATGGTTTCGAAATTCGGCGTACGCGCCACGAGGGCATTATTGGCCGGCACGATGCTGTCCGGCCTGCCCGTCGCGGCGAGCGCGCAGGGCGCGCCGCAGGCTGCGCCGACGCTGGCGCCGGTGCCGGCCACGGTGACGCCGGCAGTGGTGCGCACGATCAAGTCGCTGCGCGTCGAAGGCTCGCAGCGCATCGAGCCCGAGACGGTATTGTCCTACACCAAGCTGCGCGTCGGCCAGGCCTATACCAACGAATCGCTCGATCAGGCGCTGCGCGACCTGCTGGCCAGCGACTTTTTCGCCGATGTGTCGATCGCCGGTGTCGAGAGCGGCGACATCATCATCCGCATCCGCGAAAATCCGATCATCAACCGCGTCATCCTGGAGGGCAATAAGCGCCTCAAGGAAGACAAGATCCGCAAGGAAATCAAGCTCGCCCCGCGGCAGATCTTTACCCGCACCGCGGTGCGCCAGGATATCGCGCGGATCGTCGAACTGTATCGCCGCCAGGGCCGTTTCGCCGCGTCGATCCAGCCCAAGATGGTCAATCTCGATCAGAACCGCGTCGATGTGGTGTTCGAGATCAGCGAGGGACCGAAATCGAAGGTCCGCCAGATCAACATCATCGGCAACGAGGTGTTCGACGACGACAAGCTCCGCGAGCAGATGGCGACCAAACAGGCGCGGCTGTTCCGCCTGCTCAGCTCGGCGACGAGCTACGACCAGGATCGCATGGCCTATGACCAGCAGAAACTGCGCCAATTCTACCTGACCGAAGGCTATGCCGATTTCCGCGTCACCTCGGCCGTGGCCGAGCTCACGCCGGACAAGGAAGACTTCATCATCACCTATGTGGTGGAGGAGGGCGACCGCTATAAGTTCGGCGACGTCACGGTCGACAGCTCGATCCGCGATTTCGACAATGCCAAGCTCGCCGCTGGCCTGACGATGAAGAAGGGCGATTGGTACGACGCCAAGAAGGTCGAGAATTCGGTCGATCAGCTGAGCGAGACGGCGGGCCTGTTCGGCTACGCGTTTACCGAGGTGAACCCTGAGTTCAACCGCGACAAAGAAACGCTGACCATGTCGCTCAACTTCAACATCGCCGAGGCCAAGCGCTCGTATGTCGAACGTGTCGACATCAACGGCAACACCAACACGCAGGACAAGGTCATCCGGCGCGAGATCCGCCTGTCGGAAGGCGATGCGTTCAACAGCTTCCAGGTCAAGCGCTCGCAGGACCGGATCAACTCGCTGGGCTATTTCCAGGACAAGTTCGAACTCAAGCAGACGCCGGGCTCGGCCCCCGACCGCGTCGTGCTGACCGCCGATGTCGAAGAAAAATCGACCGGCGAGCTGCAGCTGTCGGCGGGTTTCTCGAGCCTGGAAAGCTTCATCGTCCAGGCCTCGATCCGCCAACGCAATTTCCGCGGCAAAGGCCAGGAGCTGCGCGCCAGCGTCAACTATTCGAGCTATTCCAAATCGGTCGAACTGGGCTTCACCGAGCCGTATCTGTTCGACAAGAATATCGCGCTCGGCGGCGATATCTTCCGCCGCGATTACAATTCGTTCAACCTGACCGCGAATGGTGATCGCAACACGACCTATACCCAGGTCTCGACCGGTTTCCAGATCCGCGCCGGCGTGCCGCTGACCGAATATCTCTCGCTGTCGGCGCGCTACGGGCTGACCTTCGACGATGTCGGGCTCGACGAGAGCACCTATTACACCAACGGCGTATGCGACCGCATTTTGGCCGGCCGTTATCTCTGCGACGCGATCGGCAACCGGGCGACCTCGTCGGTCGGCTATTCGCTGATCTATGACAGCCTCAACAGCCGCCTGCGCCCGACGGCGGGCCATCGTGTCGTGCTGAGCCAGGACTTTGCCGGCCTTGGTGGCGACGTGCGCTATATCCGTACCAAGTTCGACGCCGATAAATATTGGGGCTTGGGCAGCGGCTTCACCCTCGGGCTGAGCACAGAAGGCGGCTATATCCACTCGCTCGAGGGATCACGCGGTGAGGGCATCGATAAGGTGCGCATCACCGACCGCTTCTATCTCGGCGAGCCGGAGTTCCGCGGTTTCGATATTCGTGGCGTCGGCCCGCGCGTGCAGCGCATCCCTTATGGCACCGATGCCAATGGGAAGCAGATTTTGGTCACCGACAAAGACCAGATCATCGACGATGCGCTGGGCGGCCGGGCTTATTATTCGGGTCGGCTCGAGCTTGAGATTCCGCTCGGTGCAGGGGCGCGTGAACTCGGGCTGCGTCCGACCATCTATGTTCAAGCTGGTGCGCTATTCGGCGTGACGCGGCCTTTGCCGACGGTTGAATTCGAAACGATCGATGGCGTCGTGCAACCGCTGTTCCGGCCGACCTTGGATGGCAACGGCAAGCCGCTTTATTATTTCACCAATTCGAGCGGCGGGCAGGTTGCCACGATTTGCCCGGCGGGTCTGCCGGACAGCGCCGGCGGGTGTAACGGCATCGTGCCGAACATACCGGTCGGCAATACGATCGCGCCGTTCAGCGAACAGTTCGTCGGCAACAGTGCCAAGCCACGCGTCTCGGTCGGCGCCGGCGTCAATTGGAATTCGCCGTTCGGGCCATTGCGTGTCGACCTGGCGTACGCGCTGGTCAAGGACAAGGGCGACGACGACAAGCTCATCACATTCAACGTAGGGACTGCATTCTAATGACTATCTCCAAGAAGATCCTGCTCGCCACGGCGCTGATCGTGCCCGCCACCTTGGCCGCTGTTTCGGCCAGCGCACAGAGCGCCAATGTCGCCATCGCCGATCCCGATGCGGCAATCGCCAATTCGAAGGTCTGGGCTGCGGCGCAGGGCGAAATCGCCACGACCTACAAGCCGCAGCTCGACCAGGCCAAGACGCGCGGCGAGGCGATCGCCGCCGAACTGCAGCCGCTGTACAAGAAGCTCGACGCCAATGGCGACAACCAGCTGAACCAGCAGGAAATCGAAGCCGCGCGCACTGCGCGTCGCCCCGAGATCACGCAGATCGAAGCCAAGGAAAAGGCCGGCCAGGAAGAGATCGGGCGGATGACCGCACAGGCATCGCGCGCCCGCGCTTATGCCGCCGAGCAGGTTGCCGGCAAGGTCAACGACGCCGTCACCAACGTCGTCAAGGCCCGCCGCATCACGCTGCTGATCCGTCCCAACGCGGCCTATTTCGCCGATCCGGCAGCCGATATCACGCCGGCGATCAGCACCGAGATCGATCGCCTGATCCCCAAGGTCAGCATCACGCCGCCGGCCAATTGGCAGCCCGGCCAGCAGCAGGCCGCGCAGCGCCCGGCCGGCACGTCCGCGCCGGCAGCACCGAAGGCGGCTGAGCGTCCGCGGTGACCGCTGACGTGACGGCGGCAGCGCCCGACGCCGAATTGGGTCCGTTCGATATCGGACGGATCATGGCGGCGCTGCCGCATCGCTATCCGATGCTGCTGGTCGACCGGGTCGTGCGCTTGACGCGCGACCGGTCGATCACGGCGATCAAGGCGGTGACGGTCAACGAGCAATTCTTCCAGGGGCATTTCCCGGGACGGCCGATCATGCCCGGCGTGCTGATCGTCGAGGCGATGGCGCAGGCCGCCGGGATCCTCGCGGTCGAATCGCTCGGGCTCGCAGGCTCGGGCAAATTGGTCTATTTCATGGCGATCGACGGGGCGAAGTTCCGTAAACCGGTCGAGCCCGGCGTGTTGCTGCAGCTCGACGTGGAATTCGTCCAGAAGCGCTCGAGCGTGTGCAAATTCTCCGGCCGCGCGACGATCGACGGGCAAGTGGCGGCGGAGGCCAACTTCACCGCGATGATCGCAGATCCGCCCAAGGCCTGACGGGTTACCTAATTACTTGCTCTACTGGAGCGCGGCGTGTAGTGCGCCGCGCTTGTCCAGGCTGGTCGGAAACCAGCCACTGACGCACAAGGAAAATGCCATGAAGAAAGATATCCATCCCGATTATCACACCATCAAGGTGCAGATGACCGATGGCACCGTGTACGAAACCCGCTCCACCTGGGGCAAGGAAGGCGACACGATGACGCTCGAAATCGATCCGCTGGCGCATCCGGCCTGGACCGGCGGTCGCGGCACGATGCTCGATACGGGCGGCCAGGTGGCCCGCTTCAACAAGCGTTTCGGCGCGATGTCGTTCGGCAAGAAATAAGCTTTTCCGGCGCCATGCTTTAATGGCGCGTTAGGGAGCACACCATAGGCTTCCCGCTCGCAGGCCGAGAGGGGAGCCTATGTTCGTTACGGAATATGAGCCGGCCCAAGCCAGCCGCCGCCGCGCGCCGCGCGCGCCAGTGTCGCTGGATGCCCGGATCGGCCGCGGCGGTCTCGACCGCACCGCGTGCAAGGTCAGCGATCTGTCGATCAACGGCGCCCGCGTGCACAGCTATTGCGCGCTCGTGCGGGGCACGCTGATCTGGCTGACGCTGCCAGCGCTCGGCCAGGTTGCCGCGACGGTGATATGGGCGAGTGATTTCGAGGCCGGCTGCCGCTTTCTCGCGCCGCTCGACGAGAGCAGCTTCGCCACCTTGGTCGCGCTTGGCGCCGCCTAGGGTGGTCAATCGATCCGCAGGCCGGCGGTCAGCGCGGCGAGCAGCGCATCGACCTTGGGACTGAGCTGGCGCCGCCGCGGCCATAGCAGATGCAGCGCCAGCCCGGTGGTGGCCAGATCGGGCAAGATCTCGACCAGCTCGCCGCGCTCCAGCTCGTCCTTGATCAGCCAGGTGGCCAATTGGGCGATGCCGAACCCGGCCTTGACCGCGCCGACCTGCGCCTCGGCGCTGCCCAGCACGATGCGCGCCGCCATGGTGCGCTCGGCCATCCGGCCCTCGCCATCGGCGAAGCGCCAGGCGATCGTACTGCCATCGGCGCGGCCATAGAGGATGCAATCGAAGCGGGCGAGATCGTCGGCATCGCGCGGCGTGCCGCGGCGCTCGAGATAGGCCGGCGCGGCGCAGAAGATCACGCATTCGCTGCCCAGCTGGCGCTGGCCGAGCGTGGTGGCGCCGGCATCGGACGCGCCGATGCGGATGGCGACGTCGATGCCTTCTTCGACGAGATCGACCTTGCGGTCGGTAAAGGTGATGCTCGGGCGCAGCTGAGGATGCTGTTCGGCAAAGGCCAGCAGCAACGGCATCGCCCGCATCCGCCCGAACGCGACGGGCACGTCGACCTTCAACCGCCCGACCATGTCGGTGCGCTGCGCCGCCAGCACCGCCTCGGCATCGGCGAGCTCGCCGAGCACGCGGACGCAGGTGTCGTAGAAGGCGGCGCCGGCGTCGCTCAGCGTCAGGCGCCGCGTGGTGCGATCGAACAGCCGGCTGCCGAGCCGCGCCTCGAGCCGCGCGACGCTCTTGCTGACCGCCGAATTGGTCAGGTTGAGCCGCAAGCCCGCCGCGGTGAAACTACCCGCATCGGCGGTGCAGACAAAGGCTTCGATGCCCTTGAGGCGTTCGGAGGGGATCATGCGCGACTCCATTGTGGAATTATAGTCGCGGCATAGCCGAATTAATGCCGCGCGACGCGCCTTTCCGTCGCGACTAGGGACGGGGACCTTAGTGGAGTATGTTCATGCCGTCCGTCAGTCCCCTGCTTGCCGAAACGCCCGGTGCCAAATCCGCGGGGCATGGCCTGGCCGTGTTGCTGCTCGCGGTCTCGGCGTTCGTCATCGTCACGACCGAGTTCATCATCGTCGGGCTGTTGCCCAGCCTGGCGCGCGATCTGGACATTTCGATCTCGACCGCCGGGCAGCTCGTCACTTTGTTTGCCTTTACCGTGATGCTGGCGGGGCCGTTCCTCACCGCGATGCTGTCGCATGTCGAGCGCAAGCGGCTGTTCGTCGTCATCCTGGTGATCTTCGCCGGCGCCAATGCGCTCGCCGCCGCCGCGCCGGACATCTGGATCCTCGGTTTCGCCCGTTTCCTGCCGGCGCTGGCATTGCCGGTTTTTTGGGGCACGGCGAGCGAGACGGCGGGCGAGCTGGCCGGGCCGGACAAAGCGGGCAAGGCGGTCGCCAACGTCTATCTCGGCATTTCCGGCGCGATGGTGCTGGGCATTCCGCTCGGCACGCTGGCCTCGACCGCGTTCGGCTGGCGCGGCACTTTCTGGGGCCTGGCGGGCCTGTCGCTGCTGATGGCGGTATTGCTGTTGGTGGTCATGCCGACGCTGGCCCGGCCGGCCCGCGTCAAGCTCGCCGAACAGGCCAGGATCCTCAAGGACCCTTATTTCCTCGGCAATGTGGTGCTCTCGGTGATCGTGTTCACCGCGATGTTCACTGCCTATACCTATCTCGCCGACACGCTCGAGCAGATCGCGCGCATCCCGGTGGGCCAGGTCGGCTGGTGGTTGATGGGCTTCGGCATCGTCGGCCTGGGCGGCAACTGGCTGGGCGGGCAGTTTGTCGGGCGCGGGCCGCTGCTGGTCACGGCCGTCGCGGCATTGGTGCTGGCGCTCGGCATGGCGGCGACCACATTGGTGGCCGGGTCGCACGCCTGGCTGGCGGTCGCGCTGGCGGTATGGGGCATCGCCAACACCGCGCTCTACCCGATCTGCCAGGTTCGCGTGATGCAATCGGCGAGCCACGCGCAGGCGCTGGCCGGCACGCTCAACGTGTCGATGGCCAATGCCGGGATCGGGCTTGGCGCGATCATCGGCGGTTCGGTGATCCAGCATCTCGGCCTGGCCAAGGTCGGGTATGTCGCCGCCGGCATCGCGATCCTGGCCGTGCTGGTCACGCCGATCGTCAACCGTTTGAAGGTGCGCGCCGCCGCCTGAGGTGCGCCGCGCTGGACCTACGTCCCGACGCTGCCAGCACCCTGCGCTCTCGGCCGCGGCGGGGCTGACCCAAGCAACCCCCCTTTGAAGATCCGGCTAATCGTGTTGAATGGGTTGATGGGTGATTATTTCAGACGGATCGCGCGCTTTTTCGCCTTAGTCGCAACGGTTCCGTTCCTGGTTGCCTACATAGGCGCATGGTCGGCGGGCTTGGGCTTTATCCTATTCCTCCTAGCGCTACCGGCGGGCCTCCTAGCGTTAGTGGTTGGTGCAGTGGCGTGGTTTGTCCAAGGCTATCAGCGTGGGAAGGAGGAAAGAGCGACGCGCGACAAAGTTCTGATCTTCGCCGGTGCGCCGGTGCTGTTTGCCGCGACGATCTGTCTCAGTTGGCCATTGTTCGCGCTGGGTAGCTACGCAGGGACAATGTCTAGGTTGATGTTGAACCGGGGCAACTATGAGGCGATCATTGCTAAAGCGCGATCCAACCCAAAGCCCGCGTGGTTTCAAGACGATGGTGGAGTGACATATTCGATCGACGTGGGGCCACCCGTCCGAGTAGCCTTTAACCCGGAGGGCATGCTCGATAACTGGTCAGGAATAATTTACGACTCCACGGGCGACGTTATGTTGGCGGACGGTTTCGACCTAAGACCGGAAAGTTTGCAGCTCCGGAGCGAATCACAAAGCTATTTAGCGGAGATCTTGTGAACTGCCGTAGATTGTGGGGCGATTATTATGATTGCTCGTTCACATAGCGCGCCACGAGTTCAGGTAGGTGGCGGAAGAGGTGTCCTCCGAACTGGTGTGTCCCTGGTCGTCCGCCAACATCCGTTGGCGTGTAAAAAACCATTACGTCTCAGGTAATTATAGGTATGGACCGGTTCCATGGTTGTGCGTCGTTGTGCGCCAAACCACGCCATGATCCAAGTTGAAAGTGGGCACGAGAATGGGCATAGTAGGTCGATCATGGCTACACGCTCACTTAACAAGCTCACCGCGCGACAGGTTTCGACGCTCAAGCAGCCCGGCCGACATGCCGATGGTGGCGGCTTGTACCTACGCATCACAGCGACCAATAGCCGGTCATGGGTGTTTATGACGAGCGCACAAGGTAAGCGAGTTGAAATTGGCCTTGGCAAAGCATCGGCCGTTGGGCTTGCAACGGCGAGAGGCTTGGCAGCGGCGATGCGTGAGGCTGTCGCTATCCGCCAAGACCCACGGTCCGTACTCGCGCCGGCGCAAGCAGAGCAGTGCGTCCCGACGTTCGGCGAATACAGCGAGACCTATATCAGCCGCGTCGAGTCTGGGTGGAGGAGTGAGGTCCATCGGCAGCAGTGGCGTCAGAGCCTGAGAGATCATGCCCGAGCCATCCGCGACAAATCCATAGATCATATTGATACCGATGATGTGATCTCGGTCTTGACGCCGATCTGGTCAACGAAGCCTGAGACTGCCAAGCGAGTACGCGGTCGCATCGAGAAAGTGCTTGATGCGGCTAAGGCACACGGACTGCGTCCGCGCGACGCGATGAATCCCGCCGTTTGGCGTGGTCATCTCGCGCTTCTGATGCCCGCTCCATCAAAGCTTTCCCGTGGGCATCACGCCGCGCTGCCGTGGAAGGTCGCATCGACGTTTATGGCGCAGCTTCGCGGCCGGGAGGCACTCGCGGCAAGATGTCTCGAGTTCGTGATTTTGACGGCAGCACGCAGCGGCGAAGCCCTTGGAGCAACCTGGGGCGAAATCGATTTGAAAACACGCTTATGGACCTTGCCAGCCCATCGTATGAAGGCTGGCTCAGAACACATCGTGCCGCTGTCCGATGCGGCCGTTAACCTGCTGGAGGACCTTCGTCCTGGGACGGTTAAGCCAGCCGAACGTGTGTTTAGCGTCGCGGGCGCAGCGCGTTCTAACATGGCGATGACGATGCTGCTCCGCAGAATGAAGGCGGACAATGTGACGGTGCACGGCTTTCGGTCCACATTCCGCGACTGGGCCGGTGATGCCACCAACTACCCCCGCGAGCTGATCGAGCAGGCGCTAGCCCATACAATCGGGAACAAGGCAGAACGCTCATACCGACGTGGAACGGCAATTGAACGCCGACGTGAGCTGATGCAGGATTGGAGCCGCTACCTGCAATCGCAGCAAGAACCGGGGGAGCAAACGGGGTCCTAAGATGGCACGAGGTGGATATATCGCGATGGCGATCGCACTTGATCGCGTTGCCGGCGTTGCAAGCACCGGCCTCGATGCCGCACAAGCCATCTTGAACGCCCTGCGTTCGGGGGCGATGGCGGCGCGTGGACGTCAGGTTTTAGATGCAGAGCCCGCTTCATCAACACGACAGCCTCTTGTAGATCTCGTCTCCTATGCTCCCGAGCAGACCTATGGCGACGTGGTTGCGATACCAAAGTCATTTTGGTCCGGAACAGACATCGAATTATGGGACGGTCCTTGTGCGATCTTCTTCGATGAAAAGGTTGTGTTCACTGACGTTAGCCTCCGTGAGAGAGACGTGAATTTGCTAATCAAACTGCGCCTTCCGCAGCCCCACGCCGAGAAACAGCAAACGCGAGAACGACGACGTCAAGCGAGATGGGACCAATGGATCGCGGCAGTCGCTTGCCTCGCACGTGAGCACCAGATCGAAGCAACAATGAGCCGGACCGCCCTGCTAGATCGGGTAAACGCGCGGCTGGAACGGTGGAACTTAGACGAAATGCCCCCCGCGACTGTGGGGCCAGCAGCTCGCGCGATCTTAGACCGATTCCGTTCCGATCCACCGACTGATCCTTTGAACCCCAACTGGTCGGCTGAGCGAAAACCTTAGTCGCTTAGGCCGTTCGCACTGACGGCTGCGTGGGAGCAGACTCATCTCGTACCGGCAAACAGCCAATCGGGGTAAGTTGTGAAGAAGCTAGCCGTTCCCATCCCTGAATTCTGCGACTCTATCGGGTGCGGGCGCAGCACGGGCTACGAGCTGATCCGACGGGGTGAAGTCACCGCCGTAAAGCTCGGACGTAAAACGGTCGTGACGGTTGCTAGCATCGAGGCAATGCTTGACCGCAACTCGGTGGTTCGACCGACTGAGCAAGATGACAGTGTAAGCCAAAACGACTTTCCGCCAGCAGAATGCTCTGATCGGGGCCGCTGCGCGATGTCCCGGCTTGCCTGCAACGCTCGCAAGCAGATGCTTGCGGCGCCGAAGTGATGGATCAGTCGATGCCTGTCCCTTTGCAATATACATATAGCCATGGGTATCGCACCTATATCGGCCATTACCGGCCTGATCAGGCGGCAGCTGCACCGCTCAGTAGCGATCCCAGCTCGTCGGAGCTGTTCAAATGAAACTGCCATCCCGCCGCCGCCAGACGGCTAAGCTCCGGGCGCGTAAGCGCCATGAGTTCTATCGTGAGCTGGTCGATCAGGCCATTGACCAGCTCCGGCCGACGCCCAAGCAGCGTCTGCGTCTCAGTGTCATCAACGGCGACCGTCCGATCGATGGCTTCATCACGCTTGCGGACTTTGCGGCTTGCATCGAGGGTGCCCGCCTGCTGCGCCGCATGCTGTACCGGTTGTTTCGCCGTGCACCACCCGGCCGACGCTTTTTCCACATCACCTTTACCCCTGACACGGGCAACACGGTCGATCGCGAGCCCATCGTCAACATCGATGCGCTCCAGCGCATGACCCAGGGCGTGCTGCGGAAATACGGCCTGAATGCCATCACCAGCACGGAAATGCAGGGTTTGATGAACTTCCCAGGCAAAGGTCCGGGCCGTGCCCTTATGGTGCACCGCCATGCCATCGTCTGGACCGACGATCCGTTGTTCGATTTCTACACGATGGCAGTTGATCTCAACCAGGCGCGCGCGTGGCGGAGCGTCCTCACCAAAACACCGGTCGTCATCGAACCGATGCTCAAGCCGAAGCACTTTGCGGCGATGGCCAACTACCTGCTCAAGCCGCCCCACGACGTATCCAACAGCAAGCCTTTGAAGGGCACACCGGGCGCGTTCACCATGCTGACGACGCGCGCTGGCTATCGCCCTGAGTTCGCGCTGCGCATCCATGAAGGTCGGTCGCAAATCAACTTGTGCTCGTCAGTCACCGGCGTCGGCGAAGGCGATGCGCTGGTCCGGGCGTGGCGTCAGGACGTTAAGCGGTGGCACGCTGCCAGGCCCAAGGGTGTACCCGGCGGGATCGGCATGGAGCCGTTCAACGTCAGCAAGTTTTGGCGTCGCCTGCGCACTGGCAACGGATCGCAGCTTTTTCGGCCCTATCGCTTCGTCACCGGCGCTGAACGTCCGTTGCGACTGCCCCCGCGGCACACCACGGTGGCCGAAATCATCTTTCGATTGGTGAAATCGTCGCCAGCCTTGGACGACCTGTGACCGTCCGCGCTGCCAACAATAATTTCGGGGTTTTCGGGGTTTTCGGGGTTTTCGGGGTTTCGATGCCCAATCGAGGAGCATGCTAAATGTATAAAACACACTCCGTCCGGCTCGCCTTCAACGCAATCAAGCGTCAGCAGAGGATTCCGGGGACGCGCGGATTGTCGGTGAAGGGGTTTATCTCACCCCTCGGCAACGTGTGGTATCAGATCAACCGCTATGACCAAGAAGCCTGGTTACCGACGTGGGCATGCGTGTCCATGACCTTGGCAATACAGCAGCTCGCGGATCAGCAGATGTTTCTTTCGGCGAGTGGAACCAGCGGCCAACTGCAGGGCTACATCGCCGAAGTCCGTGAATTTAAAGAACGGAATATCATAGAAGGCCCCGGCTGGATGCAGCAATGTTTCACGCTGCCCGATCGCTCGGTGATTCAGCCGGCGGGGCCGCCGGATCTGAAGATCGTGTTTCCGCCGCTGCCTAATAAATGCGTGTGCGCAGGTGATCACGATCGGTGGCTGCGCTTGGTGGCTCAGCCGCTCGAGAGCCATCCGATCCCGTCATTTTTCATGCAGGCCACCTTCCTGGCACCGTTGCTCACCCTCATCGGGGAGAATTCCAGTACCGGCTACGAATTGGTCGGGCCGATGGCCTCCGGCAAGAGCGCGGTGTTGCGGCTCGCTGCGTCGGTCGTGGGATCACCAGGTGGCAACCAGCGCGGCGGCTATAAGATTTCGTTCGACACGCTACTTCGCACGCTGGACCAACAGATTTTGTATCATGGCGACCTGCCGATAATCGTCGATCAGGCCGAATTGGCACTCGCGGGCGAGTCCACCGCGAAGCGCGTAGGTTGCTTCAAGGCCTTCGCGCACCAGATGCAGGGCAACACCGAAGTCACTTCCGACGGTAACGTTCGGGGTGACCACCGATTTGTCTTGCTAACTGCTGACGACGATCCCCTGCACGTTCAGATCGACGGCGACGAGCGAATCACGAAGATCGTGACAGACCGCGTAAAAACCATCCGTATCGCCGATGGCCGGCCGCATGGTGTGTTTGAGGCTGTCCCACTGTTCGACCGGACGACCAGCGGCCAGTTTATGAACAATTTGCTAGACCACGCCCAGCAGCATCACGGCAGCGCGATGCGTGTGTACTTGGCGCATCTTATCGAAAAGATGATCGAACATCCCGATCGTATCAAGGCCGAGGTCAACGCGTTGGTACACGGTTTTCGCATCGCGGCCCGCGTTGATCTACATGACGTTGCGGCGGTTCGGCTCTGCGATGCCTTCGGAAGGGTAGCAGCAGCGGCTTTTCTGGCGGTTCGTGCCGGTGCGTTGCCCGACACGACGTCGTGGATTGACGCGGCACTTGCCTGCTACCGCACCTATCTAGGCGACATTCATAAGCCGGCTTCGTTCAAGGACCGGCTGAAGCAACTCGCGGCAGCACCAAGCGTCCGCCACATCGGAGGCGACTTCACGCTTCCCCAAAGCGCTGAAATCGAAAGCGCCAACGTCTTCGTCAAGCACGGCCGTCGCGGAAATGCCCTTCTCATCCGCCAGCATGCCGTCGAAGAAGTGATCCACGATTGGCCGTTGCAGCGTCGTCGACCTGAGGTGTTCGCTGAAATGAAGACCGATAAGGATCGACATACGACCAAATGCCGCTTGTCGTGTGATGGTAAGCCCGAGCCGGTATTCTACTTCAAGCTGTCGGACTAGAGGCTCCGATTGACGAGCCCCGCCGTTAGGGCCTCGTTTATCTTTCCGCCCGTCAACACTGCCAAACTCTCTATCTCAAGCCGAACAGGTTGCGCCTAACGGATTCCAGATGTTCCCGCATAGCGTGTTCGGCATGCGCGGGATTGTGCTGTCGAATGGCATCGACGATCGCGCAGTGCTCGACTTCAGTGAGTTCTTTCGGTCCCGCCGCAGCGGCGAACACCTCCTCCATCCGCTTATCGAGGCTCAGCTTCACCTGCGATCGTAACGTGTCGTACACCATCAGTAGGATCGCGTTGTGAGTCGCCTCCGCTATCGTTCGGTGCAGCCGTTCGTCGAGACGCTTCCACGTCAGGAATGACGAGACCCCCTTCATGTCGGCGATGCACTGATCCATTGCGGCCAGATCGGCCGGTGTCGAACGGATCGCGGCCTGCGCGGCTAAGCGTGGTTCGAGCAGCAGTCGCGCATCGATAATGTCGTCGACGCTGATGGACAGCGATCCATTGGACACGTCGGCGACAAGCTGGCGTGGGCCGACGAACGTCCCCTTGCCGACGTGCCGCCAGATCAGGCGTTCGTTCTCCAGCCGTTTGAGCAGCGTCCGGAGCCGACCACGGGATATGCCGAGCTCTGCGCTGAGCTTCGGTTCCGGCGGCAGGCGCCGTCCGCCGCTGTTTACCACCGCTTCGATATAGTTCCGCAACTCTGCGGCATCGCCATCCATCATCGGAAAACTTTCTCCCCGGAGGAACCATAGTCGGACAAATGACGCCCATCAATCTAATCAATATGCATATTGACACGACTCAATGGCATCTTCATGAGGGCGGAATAATTAGAACAGAGGGGATTATCGTGAAGGCCTACCTTTACCTTGCGGCTTCCATGCTGCCGTTCGCAGCCCAGTCGGTCAGTGCGCAGTCTGTCGGCGACCAGCCTGAGCCCCAGGCCGTCGCACCGATTTCGGCGCGGGTGCAGCAGGCTCCGCTACCCATAGAACCGCTCGCGGCGCCGAAGTCGGGTGGGGTCGCGCCCGAACAGACTACGGACGCGACCGGGGACATCATCGTCACGGCGACCAAGCGGTCCGAATCGTTGCAGCGCGTGCCGATCGCGATCACGGCGATCGGTGGCGGCGAACTGGCTGCGGCAGGGGTGCTGGAGGCTCGTGCCCTCCCACAAATCGCGCCTTCCCTGTTCATCTCGACTTCCACCTCGGAAAGCGCCGGCACGCAGGTTCGCCTTCGCGGGGTCGGGACGTCGAGCAACAACGTCGGTTTCGAGGGGTCGGTCGGCATCTTCGAGGACGGCGTCTATCTCAACCGGCCAGGCGAAGCGCTGTCGGATCTGATGGATGTCAGGCGCGTGGAAGTGCTGCGCGGTCCGCAGGGTACGCTGTACGGCAAGAACACCACGACCGGCGTAATCAACATCATCACCAACGAGCCGACGTTCGACTATTCAGGCGACGTCTACGCCAGTTATGGAAACTACGACGCGGTTCGGATCGGCGGTGCGCTGTCGGGTCCGATCGTGGACGACAAGATCGCCTTCCGCCTGTCGGGTCTGTACAGCAGGCGTGACGGCTATCTGTACGAACCCGTTCGCGATCGTCATCTGAACACGCGGGATCGATACCAGCTTCGTGCGCAACTTCTGTTCAAACCGACCGAAAACCTCGGAATTCGGCTCATCGGCGAAGCGCAGCACAAGGATGAGATCTGTTGCGGCGCGCCGTATCTCGCCCAGGGTTCTGGTTTCGCCAATATCGCCGCGCTGGGCGGGATCGCGCTGTCGCCATCGGACGACGCCAACGAATACCGCGTCGCGCTGAACGGCGAGATGCGGACCAAGGTGAAGGCGCGCGGGATCACCGCCATCGTCAACTGGGATCTAGGCCCGGCACAGGCCAAGCTGACCTACGGGCATCGCTTCTTCCGCTCGTCGGACAGCTACGATTCCGACAACAGCTCGCTCGACATCCTCAATGTGAACGATCAGCAGCTCCGGGATCGTCTCGACACGATCGAGGGGCAGTTGTCGGCCACCCGCGGTCCCGTCGATTTCCTGATCGGCGTATTCGCCTACGACAACAAGATAGACGCGACGCAGCAGTCCATCTTCGGCGCGGACGCCGGTCGGTTCTACAATCGTCTTTCCGGCGGCCTGGCGTCGGCGAACCTTTATCCGGTCGGCGGCGGCGATACGTTGCAGACGTTCACGTCGAAGGCGCAGGGCATATCCATCTTCACGCATAACGTCGTCGAGATACTGCCCAGATTGAAGGCGACGGTGGGGCTCCGTTGGTTGACCGAGAAGAAGGACGGCGAAGGCCTGCTCTATACCGACGGTGTCGCCGGCAGCTTCGGTGTCGCCGTGCCGGCCCGGTGTCGCCCGCCGGTGCCGGTTGCAGCGCGCGCGTTTTGTCCGGCTAACCCGATAGGCGGATCGTTCTCCGATAGTCATTGGACGTACGCTGCAGGGCTTGCATACGAGCCTGCGCCCGGCAGCCTGCTGTTCGTGAACCACAGCACAGGGTACAAGGGCGGCGGAATCAATGCGGCCAAAGACGCCCGCGGGCCCACCACCATCAACCCGGCGCTGGTCAGCGGTACGTTCGACCCGGAAACCGTCAAATCGTACGAGATCGGCCTGAAGACGCGAGCGTTCGATCGCCTGATCACGTTCAACGCGACCGCGTTCCTCATGAAATTCAGCAACTTCCAGTTCCAGCTGCGCGATCAGACGACGCTGTCCACGCAGGTCCAGACCGCTGCCGGTGTCACGTCCAAGGGTGTGGAACTGGAACTGACGGTCAATCCGATGCGAGGGTTGAGCTTCGGCGGCAACGCCGCCTACGTCCTGGCGAAGTACAGCGATACGACTTTGGATCCCACGCTGGCGGGCCGGCAGTTGGGCAACTCGCCGAAATGGACGTTCCAGCCGAACGCGACGTATTCGACCGACGTCGGCAGGTGGAAGGCGACAGCGAACGTCAACGCCCGCCGGGTCAGCGGTTACATCGCCAACGTGACACTACTGCAGGGGAATTTCCAGCCGGGCTACACCCTGGTGAATGCATCGCTGGCGATCGAAAGCAGCGAAAAGCTGTCGGTGTCCGTCTTCGCCAACAACCTGTTCGACGCATACTACTCGAGTCTGCGAACGCAGGCACCGCTTCAGGCCAATACCTTCGTCAGCTTCCCCGGCGAGCCGCGGACCTACGGCGTCACCGTGCGGAAGTCGTTCTGAGATGACGCGCGAAGCCGCACGCTATCCGCGACCCGCATACGCCTGGTATGTCGTCGCTGTCCTGCTGATCGTCGGTATAACCTCGTTCCTCGATCGATATCTCATCTCCCTGCTGGTCGAACCGATCAAGGCCGATCTCGGAATATCCGATACGCAGATCAGCCTGCTGCAGGGCGCGGCATTCGCGGTGTTCTACGTGGCTTTCGGGCTCCCGTTCGGTGCGTTGGTGGACCGTGCCAATCGTAGAAACATCCTGGCCGGCGGGATCGCCCTGTGGAGCGTGATGACGTTCGCGTGCGGCCTTGCCGAGACGTACTGGCAGCTGTTCTTCGCGCGTGCCGGTGTCGGCATCGGCGAGGCGTGTCTCGCCCCAGCGGCGTATTCGCTGATCGCCGATTACTTTGCGCCGGCGCGGCGGGGGCGGGCGATGAGCGTCTACAACATGTCGAACTATCTCGGCGTCGGCGCGTCGCTGCTCGTTGGCGGCATCGTACTGCGGGCCCTGGGTGGGGCTGTCACGGCCCAACTGCCCGTCCTCGGGAACGTGACCAGCTGGAAGGCCGTGTTCTTCCTGGTCGGCACGCCGGGTCTGCTGCTGTCGGTGCTGATGTTCACCGTCCGCGAGGAAACCCGTAAACAGGCCGGGCCGATGAATCTGCGACGCGCGAGCTTCGGCGAATTCCTGCTGCACCTCCGTTCCGCACGGACGGCCTATGCCAGCGTCTACTTCGTTTCCGCGATGACGGCGTTCGTCGGGCTGACGTTCGCAGTCTGGGGGCCGACCTTCCTGATCCGCAGCTTCGGCATGAAACCGGCCATGGTCGGGCTTACGCTGGGTCCGGTCACTGCCGCTGCCGGGATACTCGGATGCCTGGCGAGCGGCATCCTGAGCGACCGCCTCGTCGCCGGTGATCGCGCCGGTGGTCGTTTCATCGTCCCGCTGTTATGGTGGCCGCTGGGCCTCGCAGGCATGGCCTGGCTGTTCGTCGCGGACAGTGCACCGACGGCGCTCGCTGCGATCGCGCTGATAACCTTCGGCAGTGGCCTCGGCCTCGCCAGCGTGCCGCCGACGATCCACGACATCACGCCGAACCGGTTGCGCGGTCGAGCGACGTCGCTGCACTTCATCTTCTCCGGCCTGCTCGGCATGGGCTTGGCCCCGACGCTGATCGCGTTGGTCACCGACCAGGTCTTCGCCGATCCTTCGGCGCTGCGCGCATCGCTCGCCGTCGTGCTCGTCCCGGTCATGCTGGTGAGCATGCTTGTCTGCTGGATCGGCCAGACGGCGTACGAGAACACCCGCCGCTCACTCATCGATCAACCTCCAATCGGTGTGGGAACAGCCCGATGACCGCCAATAAGTTGCCGACCGACAGCACGCTTCTGCTGAGCGACGAGGATGTCCGCGCGGCATTCGATTGGGACATCGCGATCCGGTCGCTCCGCGCGGCATATGGCGGCAACGTCAGCGACGACATGTTCCCGCCCCGGTCGATGGCGCGTGGCGACGGCCTGTGGTTGCGCGGCCTGAGCGGTATCGCACCCGATGGCGGAGTGATGGGCGTCAAGCTGATCGCGGCTTCGATGACGGCCGGGGCGGCATGCTACCTCGTGCCGCTATTCGATCAGGAGACGACGGCACTCGTCGCTCTGCTCGACGGCAATTCGATTACGGGATTTCGGACTGCCGCTACATCGGCGATGGCGGCCGATAGGCTGGCGCCGCCGGGTGCGAGCCGCGTCGCCGTGATCGGGTCGGGCTTCGAGGCGCGGAACCATCTGCGCGCGCTTGCCGTCCTGCGTCCCCTGACCGAGGTGACCGTCTACAGCCCGAGCGCGACAAGCCGCGCGACGTTCGTGGCGGACGTCGCCGATGCCCACCCGGACGTCGTCGCGGTAGACAGCGCCCAGGAAGCGGTGGCGCACGCGGACATCGTTGTCTGCGCTGCTCGCTCACGCGACGAAAGCCCCACATTCCTCGGCGCTTGGCTGCGCCCGGGCATGACGGTGATCTCGATCGGATCGACCTTGCCGGAACAGCGCGAGCTCGACACCGATGCGATCGCCCGCGCCGACCTCATCATCGCCGACATGGTGACCGAGGTCGCACACGATACCGGAGACATGATCGCGGCGGCCCGCGACGGCGTATCGTTCGCCGACGGTCTGGTAGCACTCAGCGACGTGATCGGCGGACACCATCCCGGGCGCACAGACCTCGAACAGATCGTCATCTACAAATCGGTCGGCGCCGCGATCCAGGACATCACCGTTTCCGCGATGTGCGCGAACCGCGCGGTCGAGCTCGGCATCGGAACGAGGCTGCCTGCATTGATCCGTCCAGTTCGCAAAGGGAAGTAAGGCATGCCGGATCAACTTTCCGACAAGAAGCTGTTCCACACGATGCCCTTCGTGGACGGCGCCTGGGTAGCCGTCGGCGACGAGGGCCCATGTCCCTTGTTTAACCCCTCCAACGGCAGGCTGCTGGGCGATATCGTGCAACTCGGTGTCGTTCAGACGCGCGCTGCGATCAACGCCGCCCACGCGGCATTGCCCGGCTGGCGTGCCCGATCGGCCAAGGATCGTTCGCAGCTGCTGCGCCGCTGGTTCGATCTGATCGTCGCCAACAGCGACGATCTGGCGCGTCTGATCGTGCTGGAGGAGGGAAAACCGTTCGCCGAAGCCAAGGGCGAGGTCGCCTACGCCGCCTCGTTCGTGGAATGGTTCGCCGAGGAGGCAAAGCGGGTGAAAGGCGACGTGATGGCGTCGCCGGAACCCGGGCGGCGCATCCTCACCCTGAAGGAGCCTGTCGGCGTCTGCGCTGCCATCACGCCCTGGAATTTCCCGGCGGCGATGATCACGCGCAAGGCAGCGCCATCACTTGCGGCCGGCTGCACGATGGTGGTCAAGCCCGCCGAGCAGACACCGCTGACCGCGTTCGCTCTGGCGGAGCTCGCTTCCCGTGCCGGGATTCCCCCGGGGGTTTTCAACGTCATCACCGGCGACGCCCGTACGCTGGGAGGTGAATTGACCACCAATGCACACGTCCGCAAGATCACGTTCACCGGATCGACCGAGGTCGGCCGCCTGCTTATCGCCCAATCGGCGCCGACGATAAAGAAGCTGTCGATGGAACTGGGCGGCAACGCTCCCTTCATCGTGTTCGACGATGCCGATATCGACGCGGCCGTCTCGGGCCTCGTC
The DNA here is from genome assembly GCF_036663635.1 of Parasphingomonas puruogangriensis. Taxonomy (NCBI): domain Bacteria; kingdom Pseudomonadati; phylum Pseudomonadota; class Alphaproteobacteria; order Sphingomonadales; family Sphingomonadaceae; genus Parasphingomonas; species Parasphingomonas puruogangriensis. The sequence goes on from NZ_JAXOJI010000001.1 coordinate 519,354, forward strand.
GCAACGAAGTTCCGCAATACCGGGCAGGCCTGCATCAGCGCCAATCGGATTTATGTGCAGAAGCGCATCCATGACGATTTCGCCGCCGCGCTCGTCGAGCGCGTCGCGACGTTGCGGGTCGGTGACGGTTTCACGGACGGCGTGCAGCAGGGACCGCTTATCGACGGCGACGCGGTGAAGAAGGTCGAATCCCATATCGCCGATGCGGTATCGCAGGGTGCGACCGTACTTCACGGCGGCACCCGGCACCCGCTCGGTGGCTTCTTCTTCCAGCCGACCGTACTCGCGGGCGTCGCGCCCGACATGCTCGTCTGCCGGGAGGAGACTTTCGGCCCGGTCGCCCCCCTGGTCGCCTTCGACGACGAAGCGGAAGTGATCGAGATGGCGAACGATACGGAATTCGGCTTGGCCGCCTATCTGTTCTCACGCGATGCAGCGCGGATCTGGCGGGTGGCCGCGGCATTGGAGGCAGGCATGATCGGTATCAATACCGGGCTCATCTCCAACGAGGTCGCGCCGTTCGGCGGCGTCAAGCAATCCGGGTTGGGCCGCGAGGGTTCGATCTACGGAATCGATGAATACCTCGAGATCAAATACCTCGCCTGGGATGGCGCACGCGACCTTTGAAAGGACTGACCAATGGCTCAATACACTCGTAACGAAGCTCGAGAATGGGCGCGCGAGCGCCTCGTCGGCGTCGTCAACTGCACGATCCCGTCGTTTACAGCCGATCTGACGACGATCAACGAAAAGGCGATCCGCCACGACACGCGTCTGGCCATCGAACACGGGTTCATGGGCTCGCTGGCGGTGTCGGAGATTTCCATAACGCTGGACGAATATCTCGAGACCATGCGGATCATGAAGGACGAGGCGGGCGATCGCCTGATCGTCACCCATCATGCCAGTTGGAGCAATCTCCAGCAGAATATAGACGCGGTGAAAGGCGCCGAGGATGCCGGAGCGGAATTCGTCCTGCTCAGCTACCCCCCCAATTTCTATCCTGAAAGCGAACAGGACATCTACGATTACACCAAGGCGGTGTGCGATTCCACCAATCTGGCCGTGATGCTCTTTCCGATGTTCCTTTGGGGCTTTGCGGGGCGCATCCACCCATCGGACATTCCCACGTCACTCATGCGCCGACTGATCGACGACTGCCCCAACATCGCTGCTATCAAGGCCGAGGGCGGCTTTCCGTCGATCCAGTCCGTCATCGAATGCGACCGCCTGTTCGGCAAGGAGGTCGTGATCTCGATGCCGATCGAAGGGGAACTGATCCCGCTCGCGCAACTGATGCCGATCCAGCTTTCCGCGACTAGCGATCACGAATTCTGGGGGCCGCTGATTCCGCAGGTGTTCGGCTTGCTCAGGGAAGGCCGCTTCGAGGAAGCGACCGAGATCTATTGGAGAATGCATCCTGCACGCAAGATCAGAGGTGCGTTGGCGCAGCAGTTGCACGGAGGCCATTTCATCAATCGGCAGGCTTGGAAGTTCCAGGGTTGGCTGCAGGGATACAATGGGGGTCCGCTGCGCATGCCGACCCAGCGGATCCACGACCCGCAGATGGCAGCGCTGCGTAAGGCTGCCATCGACGTCGGGCTGAATCCCAGCATGGATCCGTTCCGCGAGTTCTTCATCGGCCGAAACCCGGTCTGATGTCGGCTGTGGATCCGGGCGATCCCTTTCGCCTCGACGGCAGGATCGCGCTCGTATCAGGCGGGACGAGCGGGATCGGGCTGGCGATCGTCGAACGTCTCGTCCTACAGGGCGCGCACGTCGTCGTGTCGAGCGAGAACGCCGCGGCTCTGGCAGGCATAGCCGCCCGCTTCGGCGATAAGACGCGCGGCGTGGTCTGCGACGTTGCAGACACGTCCGCATGCGCACGATTGGTCACGGACGCGGCTTGTTGGCGCGACCGGCTCGACATCCTGGTCTGCGCGGCCGGCATCACCGGTCGTCCGGGTGGGATCACGGACCTGGAATGGGCTGATTACGACACCGTCATGGACGTCAACCTGCGGGGCATGGTAGCATTGACGAAGGCCGCCGCGCCGATCCTGGCGGATGCTCGCGGGTCGGCCGTGCTGATCGCGAGCATCGCCGCGTCACGCGGCAACGCAGCCATCTCGACCTATGCGCTGGCCAAGGCAGGCGTACTCCAACTCGCGCGCAACCTCGCCGTCGAATGGGGCCCGCACGGCGCTCGTGCCAACTCGGTATCCCCGGGTCTCATCCGCACCCCTCTGGCAGAGCCGCTGCTGCGCGATGCGTCGTTCATGACGAAACGCATGGCGATGACGCCGCTCCGCCGACCTGGCGAGGCGGCGGAGGTGGCGACGGCGGTCGCGTTCCTGGCGTCGCCGGCCGCAGCATTCGTGACCGGCCATAACCTGATCGTCGATGGCGGCACGACCATCACGGACGGTAGCTGATGCGGGTTCTGGTTACAGGGGCCGGCGGTTTCGTCGGGCGCGCCGTCATACGGCGTCTCGCATCCGAGCACGTCGTCATAGCCACCACCGATAGATCCCTACCGCCAGGCGTCGATGGCATCGAAGGGGATCTCGCCGATCCAATCCTGCAGGTGCGGCTGCTGGCGCTCCAATGTGACGCGATCGTGCACCTGGCGACCATTCCAGGCGGGGCGGCCGAGGCCGACCCGGCGCGCGCATGGGCGGTCAACGTCGACGTCGCACGCGTGCTCGCCGACGGAGCGGCAGCGGGGCGGACCGCTTCCGGGGCGCCCGTCCGTTTCGTGTTCGCGAGCAGCATCGCGGTTCTGGGAGACACGCTGCCCACGGGCGGGATCGACGATACAGCGCCACTGGCGCCGAGCATGCTGTACGGCGGTCACAAGGCCCTGGTCGAGACATGGCTGAGCGTGCTGTCGCGCCGCGGCGAACTGTCGGCGCTGGCACTGAGGCTGCCCGGTATCGTCGCGCGACCGAACGACGGCGCGGGGCTGAAGTCCGCGTTCATGAGCGATCTCTTTCATGCGATACGTGCCGGTCGTCGCTGCGAATTGCCGGTCGGGCCCGACGCAACGATGTGGCTCATGTCGGCGGGGCGGGCGGCCGACAACATCGGGCATGCACTGCTGCTTCCTCATCCGGCGCTGCCATCATCGCCGGCCATCACGTTGCCCGCGCTTCGCGTCCGCATGGACGACCTCGTCGCGGCTATCGAGGACCACGCCGGGCGGGCGGCGCAGATCGATTACGCGCCGGATCCGGATATCGAACGCGGTTTTGGCCGCCTTCCGCCGCTCGTCGCCGGCGCCGCACGGTCGCTCGGCTTCAGTGACGATGGCGACATCGGATCGCTCGTTAGAAACGCTTACGGAGATGAACTATGATGCTGGCGACTCTGGCCGACGGTACGGTCGACGGAAGCTTGGTAATGCTTTCCGGCGATCATCGGCGCATGGCCGCCGGACCGGTCAGGACGCTGCAGCAGCTTCTGGAGAACTGGGATGAACATGCTCCGCAGCTGAACGTCCTGGCAGCCCATCTCGAGCAGGGGAAAGGGGAACCCGTACAGGGGGAGTTCGCGGCACCTTTGCCGCGGGCGTGGCAGTGGCTGGATGGATCCGCGTTCGAAAGCCACGGCGCGCTGATGCAACGCGCGTTCGGATTTCCGCCGATCGAGACCACGCTTCCGCTGATGTACCAAGGGATGTCGCATCAGTTCTTCGGGCCGACCGATGACATTCCCCTGCCGAGCGAAGACGACGGGATCGATTTCGAAGGGGAGTTCGGCGTCATCACCGACGCGGTGCCGATGGGCGTGACGGCAGCCGAAGCGCTGTCGCACGTGAAGTTGCTGATCCAACTCAACGACTGGTCGCTGCGGACCATCGCGCCCGTCGAGATGAAGACCGGTTTCGGCTGGATCCAGGCCAAGCCTGCCTGCAGCGTGGCGCCGGTGGCGGTCACGCCCGATGAAATCGGGGATGCCTGGTGCGATGGCCGCATCGCTCTGCCACTTCACGTCGCGTGGAACGGTGTGCGGTTCGGGCAGCCGACCGGTGCCGAAATGGCGTTCGGCTTCCACGATCTGATCGCGCATGCGGCTAGGACCCGAGCCCTGCCCGCCGGTACGATCATCGGGTCCGGCACCGTGTCGAACGCCGATTACGCGCAGGTGGGCTCCAGTTGCATCGCCGAGCGCCGAGGGATCGAGATGATCGAGCATGGCGTACCGAGTACCGGTTTCATGCGGTTCGGCGACACCGTACGAATGGAGGCGCGGCGTCAGGACGACCGCCCCCTCTTCGGCGCGATCGAACAACAGATCATATCGGCATGAGCGACCCTTTCCGCCGCGTCGTGACGGGCCATGATGCGGATGGCCGCGCGATCATAGTCTCCGATCAGTTCCTAACGCCAACCGCCATACCCTCCGGGGATGCGAACTTCGCACTCGTCTGGACCAGTGCGGTTCTGCCCGCGGACAACAACGACGACAGTGACGGCCGCTCGAGGTCCGCCGGCCTCACCCTGCATGGGGGGTCGGTCGTCCGCGTCGTCGACATGCTTCCCGGAAAAGCGTCGCCGCTGCACCGCACGAACAGCCTGGATTACGGTATCGTGCTGCGGGGTACCGTCGAACTCCTGCTGGATGATGGATCGGTTACCTTGGTGGGCACCGGCGACGTAGTGGTCCAGCGCGGCACGATCCACGCATGGCGCAATCCGGACGATGAGGTCGTGGCGCGCGTGTTGTTCGTACTGACGGAGGCCAGCGCACGTGTGGTCGAAGGACAGCCGCTACCCGAGATTCAGCCGTAATCGCATTCATTGGTCGGTGACCGATCCACCGCGGTCAGACGGAGCCAGGCCTGCGCCGGGAGGGAAGCGACGATCGGACGTAATCCGCCGCCTCCAGCCTTTGTCTGGTCGTCTGCTATCGAAGGAACACTCGATGCCACGCCGCTTGCTCGACCTTTCAATCACGCTGGATCCCGACATCGTTACGGATCCCCCGTTCATGCGGCCGAAGGTCACGTATCAGTCCCACGCCCAGACTGTGGCAGAAGTGCAAAACTTCTTTCCCGGCCTGACCGCCGAGCAGATACCCGGCGGGTTAGGCTTCGCCGCGTCCGAGACGCTTACGCTGACCACGCATAACGGCACGCATCTGGACGCGCCGTGGCACTATCATCCGACGATGGACGGTGGCGTGCCGGCGATGACGATCGACGAAGTACCGCTCGACTGGTGTCTCCGGCCCGGCGTGAAGCTTGATTTCCGCGATCTCGAAGACGGGCACGTCGTGTCCGCCGAGGAGATGGCGGCGGCATTCGCCAAGATCGGCTATCAGCCGCAGCCGTTGGACATCGTGCTGATGAACACCGCTGCGGGAGCTGCGCTCGGTGGACCGGACTTCCTGACCAAGGGCTGCGGCTTCGGCTATGATGCGACGATGTGGCTGACCAGACGCGGCGTTCGCGTGACCGGCACCGACGCTTGGAGCTGGGACGCACCGTTTGCGGCTACGGCGAAGCGGGTCGCCGATACCGGCGATACCTCGCTCGTCTGGGAAGGTCACAAGGCGGGCCGCGACATCGGATACTGTCATCTGGAAAAGCTGACGAATCTAGATCAGTTGCCGGATTACGGGTTCACCGTGTCGTGCTTCCCAGCGAAGGTGAAAAGGGGCTCGGCAGGGTGGACGCGAGCCGTCGCCATCTTTGACGACGTTATCGGCGTGGCGGAATAAACGCCGATCATTTGTTTACAGGCGGCCACTTCGGCCTGCCGGATCGCGGTGCTCGGCTTGGCGTCCTTGATGACGGCATGGTCGAGATCGATGAGATAGTTGGGCGAGTAGGCATAATAGGCTTGCCCGCCATGCGCGCAGGTCCAGCGCGTTGCGGGATCCGCTGGCGCCAGAAAATTTCAGCACGACCGTCGTGGCAGCCCCGAATGCGGCATCGTCGAGGACGGCAAAATACTCGCGAATGGCACGATCGTCGGCGCCCCGCGCCCCGCCGGCGTCGCCGGTGCCACCCGGAGTACAGGCGCTGTGACCCGGCACGGCCCGTTATCGATAGACCCCGCATCGCGACCGAGTGGGGGAAGGGACGAGCGCGCGCGTAACGATATCAAAGGCGTCGCTGCGCCCGGCGCGGATCGTCGACCTATACCTGAAAACCCATCATCAGCTCCCGCATCCGGTCGGTCCACAGGGGCGCCCGACGATAAATCCGTCCGGTCAGCAATCACTCCAACCGCCTAAATCCGAAATCCCCATAGGTCACCACTTGATGCCCGCGGGTTCGGGCCTCCCAGACTTTCGTACGCCCGCCGGCACTCGAAACTCTTCAGGGAACCGGCCTGTCCAGTTTGGAGCGTCAATCGCCGCAAGCTTCCATTCGTTCATTCGGAAGGTCATGGGCGCTGTAGGCCAGTTTTTGCGGAAAGCGGCCCGATCGCTTTCGAAGATGGCAGTGGTAAGCCGCCGCTTTGTCAGGTGACGATCCAAGCTTCGGGAAAGTGAAATTTCATTTCGGGTGACCATAAGGTGATGCGACAAAATTCGGCATAATCTGTTCGACGGCGTGAACAAACGGCAGGTTTTGGGACGTCGACTGAGTAGCCAGAATGGCTCCTTATGTCTTTCTTGCCGTACATAACGCTCCGCACTGCCATGTGATCTTTGTCCAATTATGTAGCGAGTTGGACGCCAGCGATAGGTCCGACGGGCACTCTGCTTACCAGCATAGGGCAGCATGGTTGGTATGGGTGGAATCCGGACTGGCTGCTTTCAGGAACATTGATAACTTAACCGGACGTTCGTTCACGAAGCTGATCCGTCCGTTAAGCATTCGAACCCATGGCGCTACATTTTTAATATGAAAGTTCCCGAAAGCGACCGTTCGTGTCGGGGAGACAGATCCGCCGACGATCTGCGCGAACGCTGTTGCGTTCGGTGACGCCGGCCATTACCCATAGCAATCGATTGCAAATAAGTCATCGCGATAGACGAGGAGAGGGGATAATGGATGCGCACTGCGGGTAAAACGCCGTCACAATACCCTGCCCAACCACGCATGATTTCAGTGCTCTCGAGCCTCCAATCGGCCAGTTGAAGACAGGAAGACCGCCATGAAATTTCAGCTCTATGCGGCGCTCGCCGTCGTTTTGTGTGGCCCGACCACGGCTTCCATAGCGCAACGTACACCAAAGGCCGGCGCGCTGAAGGTGGGCGCTGCCAAGGTGGATGTGACGCCGGCAAGCGCGGATATGCCCAAGAACATGCTCGGCGTGCTTGATCCGATCAATGTGCGCGCGATCGTGGTGGATGACGGGAAGACGCGCGCGGCAATGGTCACCGTGGATGCCGGCGCGATCGGCACGGACACCTGGCAGCGGGTAAGCGCGCGCGCCGCGCGCGAGCTGCGCATTCCCGCGACGCAATTCCTGTTGACCGCGACGCATACACACAGCGCGCCGTGGCTGCGCGGCGATGCGTATGAGGGCAAGATCTTCGAAGCGGTACGCAAGGCGGCCGCCGCGATCCGGCCGGCGCGGATGGCGTATGGGACGGGGGTTTCGTATATCAACGTCAACCGCAACATCATCGATCAAGAGACGCATCGCTGGTGGGAAGGGCCCAATTACGAAGGCCCGTCCGACAAGACGGTGGCGGTGGTGCGGTTCGAAACGCCGACCGGCACGCCGATCGCGATCTATTACAATTACGGCGTGCATGCCGTGCTGACCGGCAATCTGGACATGATCAGCGCTGATCTGCCGGGGGCGGCATCGAACTATATCGAGGACTCGCTCGGCGGCGACGCGGTGGCGGTCTATTCGAACGGCGCGGCGGGCGACCAGAACCCGATCTTCTTCCAGCAAACCTACGATCTGCGTGCGATCCGCATCGCCGATTATGCCAAGCGCGGCGAGGATATCAGCAATGCGATGCCGCCCGGCGGAACGGGGATGGATCGCAACAATCCGCGCGTAGCGACGCTGATGAAGCAGCAGAAGCAGATGGCGCTGTCGATGGGGCAGATGCTGGGCGAAGAAGTGCTGCATGTCGCGCGCGCGAGCCTGGAACGACCGATGACCGACGCGCGGATCGCGGGCGCGCAGAAGACGGTGACCTGCCCGGGGCGGAAGCGGCTGGATCAGGGGCGGGCGGGTTATGCCGGCACGTATCAGGATGCCGATCCGATCGATCTGCGGTTGAGCCTGCTGAAGATCGGCGATACGGTGATCGGCGGCGTGAACGGCGAAGTGTTCACCACGATCGCACAACGCTTCAAGCGTGAATCGCCGGTCAAGCACACGATGATGACCACCCTCACCAACGGCATGGCGGAATCGGGCTACATCCCCAACGACGCGGCATTCGCGTACAATACGTTCGAAGTGGTATCGTCGCGGTTGAAGCCGGGTTGCGCCGAAACGGCGATCGTCGACGGATTGCTCGACCTGATCGCCACGGTCGACGCCAAGTGACGCGGACGGTCATCGTCGCCACCACCGGGTGGCGACGGAGCCTGATACCCGCCGGGCCGCCCGCGTCAGCGGTCGTCCTGTCCTAGCGCTGCCTGAGCCAAGGCAATCGTGCCCAGCGGCCCGGCTTCGGCGCCCAGCCCAGCCGACTGCACGAGCCGCTCGGCACTGGCGGTATCCAGGAACGGCAGATAGGTGCCGAGCCGAGCGACCACCATCTCGCGGACCCAGGGCAGCAGGAACGGGCGCGAGAGGATCACGCTGCCGCCGAACAAGATGCGCTGTGCCGCGGTCGTGAGTAGGATCGTGCCGCACAATTCGGCGATGTCCGCGGCGACGCGCCGCCAGACGGGATGCGTATCCGGTGCGTCGGCGGGGTTCATGCCAAACCGGTCGCGAAGCGCCGGGCCACAGACCAATCCTTCGATGCAATCGCCATGGAACGGGCAACTGCCGGCAAACGTATCACCGCTCGCGCGACGCAGTCGTAGATGCCCGATCTCGGGATGCATCGCACCGTGCACCGGCCGACCATCGATCAGCACACCACCGCCCAGCCCGGTGCCGATCGTGATGTAGCACAGGCTGGAGCATTGCCCGCCCGCGCCCCAACGATATTCGGCGAGGGCCGCGCCGTTCACGTCGGTATCGATCCGCCACGGGCAGGCGAGCCCGTCGGTTAGCGTTGCTGCGACCGGCGCGCTGGCCCAGCCCGGCTTGGGCGTGGCCAGGATATGCCCGAAATCGGGATGCGCCGGATCGAGTTGGATTGGCCCGAACGACGCGATGCCGAGTGCGTCGAACGGTGTCTCGGCGTGCCATCGGTCGAGCCGCGCGCGCAACGCCGCCAGGGTCTGGCTGGGCGCGGCCGTGGCAATGACATGGCGATCGACGATCCGGTTGCCGTCGGCGATCACGGCGATCGCCTTGGTGCCGCCTAGTTCGATCCCGGCGAAACGCCCGGTGGCCGTCACGCTAGCCCAGCCAGCCCGGCGCTGGCGCCGTTCAGGCGCAACCGCAGCATCGGCGCGAAGGTCGCACCGAAGCGCTTGGCATTGGCATCCTTGCCATCGCTGCCCCAGGCATCGATGAAACTCGTCACCTGCAAATCGGGCAGGACCAGCCAGCTATAGGCCTGTTTCGGGGCCTCGGGTGGGTTGGCGAACACCAGGCCGGTGCCATTGAGCGGGCGCCAGTCGCCGCTCAAACGATCGGAGACCATGCCGTACAGGCCAGTGGGGCCGAGCGGTCCGTCGGGGTCGAACACATGTGTCTGGGTGGACCAGAACAGATAGTATAGCCCGTCATGGAAGATGACATGGGGGCGCTCCAGCTCGTTATTCAGCGTATCTGCGCTGATCAGCGGGGGCTGGATTTGCCAATTCTCTAGCGAATCATCGCGCGCGATCGCGGTGCCCACGGCACCGTTGAAGGCGGATGCCGACCCGGCCAGCGAGGCGGCGAAGAAGATATGGTGGCGGCCGTCCTTGGGATCGCGGAAATAGGCCGGATCGCGGTACGCCTTGATGGTGCCGACCGCGCCGGTACCAGCATCGCTGGCCATGTAATGCGCCGGATCGCGTTTTATGATCTCCTGCAGTGCGCGCCAGTCGATCAGTCGATAGCTCTGTTCGGTGTGAACGAGTGTCGCGTCGGCGCGGAACAGCCGCTGTTCGAACGTCGGCGTCGTTTCGCCGCGCCGCCCGGTCGCGGTGAAGAACAGGATCAGCGATCTGCGATCCGGTGCGAGCAATGCCGAGCCGGACCATTCGCGACTGCCGGGCGAAAATCCGTCGGCGAGCGCCGGGCCGAGATGTTTCCATCCACCGGCATCCCGCGACAATAGATGGATCCGCGCATGACCGTGGCGCGTCTCAGGCTCGGGGAATTGCGGTGCGCCGAGCGCCATCCATAATGTTACCCCGCCGTCGAGTGCGGCCGGCGTTCCGTCTGCATCCTGGATCGGCCAGGCATCCCAGATATCCAGATCCGCCGCGACAGGGATTACGTGCTCGCTACCGATCAACGGTGCGGCGTCGGGTCGAATGTCGTCGATCGCACGGACCTGCTCGGTGGTCCAGTCGCTGGGGGCGGGTTTGCCGGGAACGGGGGAAGCGGACGAGTGTGTCAATGCGTCGTCCGTCCTGGTGTTTTGGAAGTGCTGGCCGCGATCCTGCGCGCGACGGCAGCGACCTCCTGCCGAGTATGGCCTGCGCCACTATGCCAGACCAATGCCGTCCCTCCATGAATTTATCGCTACTTCTCTACCGAGAAGCGATCCCGATTACAATCGATTGCACCTGATTTTTCGGAAATCCGTGCCTTCGCCGGTCGAACCGCGAGATAGGGTCGACCGATCCGCAATCGATTGTGAATAATACTTGATTCCGTGTGGTGCAACGGATCTTATCGTGGCAACCGTACTGGAGACAGAGCGCGACGGTCGTGCCGGAGAGGTGAGAATGACATCGGATCTTGAACGTCTGGGCGTGCCGATCGCGCGACGATCGTTTCTTACCGGGGCCGTCGGCCTCGCTGGCATCAGCGTGGTCACACAGGCGCAGTCGCAGCAATTCCCCAAATTGCCGCCGATGCCCAAATCCTGGATCGATGCCGAACAAATCGCCTTGTGGCCCGATGGCCCGCCGACCACGGGCTTTGCGGCCAAACCGCTGCCGCCGGGCTGGCCCGACATCATGTTGCGCAACATCGAGCGTCCGGTGCTGCGCGTGTTCCGACCGGCCAGGTCTAACGGCCGCGCGCTGCTGGTCATGCCGGGCGGCGCCTATACGTTCGTATCGATCCTGAACGAAGGCGTCGATGTCGCGCGCGCGATGACCGCACGAGGCTATACCGTCTTCGTGCTGACCTATCGCTTGCCGGACGAGGGCTGGGAGGGGCGTGCGGATGTGCCGCTGCAGGATGCGCAGCGCGCGATGCGCGTGATCCGCGCGCAGGCCAAAAAATATGGCTACAGTCCTGACACTATCGCCGTTTTGGGCTTTTCGGCCGGCGGCCATCTTGGCGCGACGCTGGCCACCGACTTTGCCCAGCCGGTGTATCGGCCACGCGATGCGACCGATGCGCTGGATGCGCGACCCGTCGGGATCGGCCTGATCTATCCGGTGATCAGCGCGACCGCGCCGATCACGCACGCCGAATCGGCGCTGCGATTGCTGGGTAGGGACCCCTCGGCGGCGCTGGTCGCGCGACGTTCGCCGGCCACGCATGTCAGCGCGCAGACACCGCCGCTATTCCTGGTCCATGCGTTGGACGATACGGCCGTGCCGCCCGAGAACAGCTTGATCATGCTGCGCGCGTTGCAGGCCGCCAAACGGCCGGTGGAAGTGCATCTGTTCGAGAAAGGCGGGCACGGCTTCGGTCTCGGACCGGCGGACAAGCCGTGCGGGCAGTGGTCGGCGCTGTTTGCCGCGTGGCTCGATCGGCATGTCGCGGCGAAAGGCTGAGTTCAGCGGGCGCGGTAGAAGCGGATCTTCACTGTCGGTCCGCCGGGCGCGGCGTAGGGCACGATCACGCCGACGAAGGCCGATTTGGACAGCCAACGTGCTTGCCGGTCGGTGTCTCGAACACCGCCATCGTGCGCAGCGGCGGCGCGCCCGAGCCGGCCGGGCAGGCGACGCCCTTGTTAACGACGTTTATTACGGTGCCGTCATCTGTGCGCAGCATGTAATCCGCCTGCAATTCGGCGCAGCCGTCACTGCGCTGCAATTGCCAATCCTAGCCGGGCATCACTACGCCGCGGATCTGCGGGCCCGCGAAGCTGCCGCCGGTGATCGGAACGATCGTTCGCCCGCCATGGCCGGTCTTGCCGACCGCCGTTGCCGGGCCCAGCGTGACGATCTCCTCGAACGCGAATTCCATCACCGGGGCGGCATCCTGCCGTTCCGGCTCGGCCGCCATGCCGGGCATCGTCGCGATGGCCGCAACGCTGACCAGAAACTTGACGATCGTTATCGCCGACATTCTCTTCACAGTTTGCCGCAGACGAAGCTCTCGGCCTTTTCCATATCGGTCGCGCCGGGCTTTGGCATCGAGCTGCGCGATTGACCTTTTTGCTGCACGTTTGCCGTCCAAGATAGGCCCGATCTAGCGTTGCGACGGTGCCGTCAGTTCGGCACCGCCCTGCACGCCATAATCGTCGACGTCGCGCGCGGCGAGCATGGCCGCGAACGGCGCATGGGCGACGTTCCAACCGCACAGCGCGGTAAGCAGGCTGGCGAAGACCGCGCCGAGCACCAGGCTATACGCGCTGTCGCCGAGCCAGTCGCCGAGCGCGCCCATCGCCATCGGCGCGAACACGGCGCTGAGGCAGGTGAAGAACAGCAGCAGCCCGGCAATCGATCCGTGGCGGCCCTTGTCGTAACAGCTGATCCCGGTGGAATTGATCGTCGGGTACAGCACCGACATGAACAGGCCGGTGGCGGGAAGCGCAAAGATCGCCACTTCGCGCCCGCCGAGCACGGCGACCCATAGCAGCAGCGCCATCGCCGCGCTGCACGCCAGCAGCACGGTGGCCCAGTCGAGCCGCGACAACAGCCACACGCCGAGGAAGCGGCCGACCGCGCGAAGGACGAAGAAGATCGACACGACATACGCCGCCAGCCACGTCCACGAGCCGTCATAATCAGCAAGATAGGTCGGCGCCCAGACATAGATCGCTGCTTCCGCGCCGACATACAGCATCAGCGCGCCGCCGAAGAACCGTGCGGCAGGGTCGGTCGCCATGCGGATCGCTTCGCTGGCATGTGCCGGTTCGGCGCGTGTCACGATCGGGCGGGGAAAGCGCGCGAAGGCCGATCCGAGCACGAGCAGGCCGCACAACATGGCGGCGATCAGATAGACCCATTTCCAGCTCGCGCCGGTATGCAGCATGTACGCCACGATCGCCGGGCCGGCGATTGCACCGATGCCGAAAAAGCCCTCGATCAGGTTCATCGTTCGCGCATGTTCGCGGGTGGAACGCGAGAGATCGCCGATCAGCGCCAGCGCGCCGGCCTTGAAGATGCCGATGCCGAGCCCGGCGATGAACAGCAAGGCGACGAAGAACAGGAAATTGTGCCCCGCGGCGAACAGGGCGGAGCTGGCGCCGAACAGGCACAGGCCGATCAGGATCGTCGCCTTGCGCCCGATCCGATCGGCCAGGAAGCCGAGCGCGATCGCCGAAATGCCGATCCCCGACATGGTGGCATATTGGAACGAGCCGCCCGCCGTGAGGCCCAGCCGGAATTCGCGGATCACTTCCGGAATGACGGTGCCGACCGAGTCGGTGGTCATCGCGAACATCGCGAACATCAGGAACACGAGCGCCTTGAGCAGCGTCGTGCCGCCGCCCGTGGTCGCTTGGCTGTCTGTCACGTTCTCCGCTCCTTGTTGGCCATCCGCCATACCCTGCCTACCGCTCGATGGTGGGCGATATCGTGCCCACCGTCGCACCGCTCTTAATGCGGGTTCACGCGGAAGCGCAGGCCGATAGTGCGCGGGGTCGGGCCGGAGCCGGATAGCGGCCCGGTCGTGCCGATGAACGTCGGTCCCCGCTCGTCGGCGAGGTTGTTGCCGACCAGGGCGAGTTCCCAATCGTTGTGGCGGACGCCCATCGTAAGGCCAACCTGATTATAGGGGCGCGCCGTATTGCCGTTGGTCTGTATACGGTCGCCGCTGTGGCTGAACGACAGGTTGCCGAAACCCTCGAAGTCCGGGACGATATCGCGACTGTAATTGACGTCGATGCGATAATTGTTGTCGAGCGTGTTGAGCAAGCGCGCGCCGGGGCGGAGCAACGGTTGCGCCGCCGCGACCGTCGCGTTGACCGTGTCGTATTTGCTGTCGTTGACGTTGCCGACGAAGCCGAGATTAAGCCCCTCGAGCGGCGTGCGCCAATGCACTTCCAGATCGATCCCCTTGGTGGTGGCGTCACCGAAATTCGCATAGCCATCGACGTTGTCGATACCGCCGGTGACCGAGGTCTGCAGATCGGTATATTCGAGCTGGTAGAGATTGAGGCCGACGGTCAACGCGCGGCTCGGGCTGCGCCATTTCAGGCCGAACTCGTAATTCTTGGTCGATTCGGGATCGAGCGCCACGCCGACCGGAACGCCAGCCAGCGCAAGCGATTCGACCTGCACGCGCGACTGTACGATGCCGGGGCGAAAACCGGTCGACGCAGAGACGAACATCGTCAGGTCGTCGCTCGGCAGATAAGAGAGATTGAGGCGCCAGGTGCGAACGCTCTCCTTGGTCGGCACGGTTGCCGTGGCATCGACGAAGGCGCGTTTGTCGTGATAGGTGCGCAGCCCCACCAGCGGTACGAGCTTGCCGTCGAACAGGTCGTAGCTAACCTCGCCGAACACCGCGTAGTTCTTGGTCGTCGTATTGTTGTCGGCGTTGATCACCACGCCAGGCAGCGTGAGCGCATTGACCTGCGGGCCGCTGCCATTCTGATACGAACCGCCGATCACCCAGTGGAACGGCCCGGCGCCGTTCGAGTTGACGCGCAGTTCCTGCGCAAACATTTTCGGCAGGAATTGGCTGGAGAACGAGCCCGCCGGCGATAGCGGAATGTTGATCCCGAATTCACCCTTCAAATAGCTCGTCGCGCTGGTCACGCTGAAAGCCTTGAAATCGACTGTCGCGGTCAGGCTCAGCAACGTGAAGTCGCCGTTGGAAAAGCCATCCTGCCCGGCGGTATTTTCGAAATAGGGCGGCTCGACCGAGGCAGTGAAGCCGGTGAAGTTCTGCCGCGGCCGGAAATTCCAGTATTGCGCGCGAATATTGACGTTATCCGCCGGCCGGGCCAGCACGACAACGCGCAGATCGTCGTTCTTGGCGGAGTTGACGCCCTTCTGGTCGGGCGTGCCGTCAAAGGCGCCGAAATAGGCATCGGCCCAACCGGACTCGCGCGAGAAACCGCCGCTGACGCGAACCGCCAACACATCCTTGACGAGCGGGATGGAAATCGCGCCGGCGACGCCGTAGTTCAGCCCGCCGGCACCGAGCGTCTTCGAGGATTCCGCCTCGAACGCATAATCGATTTTCTTGAGATCTGGATCGCGCGTGTGGAAGATGAACACGCCGCCGGACGAGCCCTGGCCGTAGAGCGTGCCTTGCGGGCCGCGCAGCACTTCGACGCGCTGGATGTCGATAAAGCGCACCGGCGGCGCAATGCCGAAATTGGTGACGATGAACGGCGCGTCGTCGAGATAATAGCCGATTGGGGAATCCCCGTTCTGGGTAACGGCGCCGCGCAAATTGTAGAAGCGCGAGCCGTTCGACTGACGGAAGCCCTCCGACGCGCCAGGCACGCTGGAGACCAAATCGCCGACTGTGGTGATGTTGCGTTCCTTTAGCTCTTCGCCGCTGAACGCCTGGATCGCGAGTGGGACACTCTGCAGTGTCTGCGCGCCGGATTTGGACGCGGTGACGACGATGTCCTGGCCTTCATCCGGGCGGGCGTCCGCCTGGTCGGTGGGCTGCGGCGTCTCGGTAGTGGCGGTTTGTGCCGATGCCGCCGACGCTATCAGGCTTCCTGCAAGTGCGATCGTCGCAACGGTGCTGCGAAGCATCATCATCATCCCTCTCCCTGTTTTTATAATTTCAATCGATTGCATAAACTCGACCGGCTGGATCGTCAAGCAAACCGGGCGCCGAATTACGAGCGTCGGATTGTGGCTACCAAATCACTGCAATCGTTTGCTGTCGCGGATCGGTCGCGCCGGGCCGCGCGCCGGGAATGTCGGCAGCCACGCGGCGGGCTTGCCGGAGCCGTGCCCGGCAAGCCCGCCCCTTCGCTATTTGGCGGCGTGGGCGAAGGCGCGGCGCAGCGCTTCGATCTTGGCACCGGTGAATTGCTTGGCTTGTGGGCTGTCGGGTGCCAGCTGATCGAAGCCGTGGAATGCGCCTGGGATGACCAGCAACTCGGTCGGCACGCCGGCATCGTTGAGCCGATGGGCATAGTCGATATCCTCGCCGGCGAACAAATCCACCCCGCCGACTTCGATGAACGTGGGCGGCAATCCGGCCAGGCTCTTGGTGCGCGCGGGGACGGCGCGGGCAGGGACCGACGCGGTGCCGGGCTGTTGCCCGAGAAAGGCGCGCCAGCCATATTGGTTTTCCGATGAGCTCCAGCCGACCGTGGCGATATGCGCGGGTGCCTTCACCACGCCGCCGGTGCGATCGTCGAGCATCGGATAGACCAATGCCTGGAACAAGATCGGGAATTCGCCGCGGTCGCGCGCGGTGATGGCGAGCAATGCTGCATGGCCGCCGCCGGCGCTTTCGCCGGTCAGGGCGATGCGGCTGGGATCCAGCCCGAGTGCCGCGGCATTCCGGTTCATCCAGCGCAGCCCGGCATAGTTATCTTCCATCGATCCGGCGAAATCGGTTTCGGGCGCAAGGCGATATTCGACCGTCACGATCACGCAATCGAGTTCGCGCGCGATGTCCTGCAGACGGCGGATATCAGTCGCTGCAGTGCCCAGGATGAAGCCGCCGCCATGTGTGTGGAGAATGCCGGGACGGCTGGTGCCGGCCTTCGCGTTGATCACGAACACCTTCACTTGCGGTGCGCCCTTGGGCCCCGGGATCATCTGTTCGCTAACGGGCACATCGGCCTGCCGCTCGGCCGGCGGCGGGCCGGCGGGACGATTGCGCGACGCGAGCACCATCTTCTCGTCGATGTTGCCCATCATCTTGGAAAATCCCATCGCCTTGCGCGCAGATTCCTGCAGTTCGGGCGCTATCGGCCGCAATTTGGCAGCGTCGTCGGATGACGGTGCGGCCGTGGTGGCGGGCGCGGGGGCCGCCATCTGCGCCTGGACGCCGGCAGCGGCCAACGACAGTGCCAGCGCGGCCAGGCCGCTATACCCCTTAATGTTTCTCGTCATGATCGCTCTCCCGGGTGTTCGTTACCTCATCCCCGTCCGTCATCGGCGCGCGGTATGGCCTTCGTTGTTGGGGTGCACCGTATTGGCAATCGATTGCAAGTCAATCGCCATCCGTGCTTGCGTCACGCGGGGTCAGGTGCTTCCCCGTACGATCAATTCGGGATTGAGGATCGTCGATCCGGTAGCTTCGCCCGCGATACGCTTCATCAGGCTGCCGACGAGATGCGCGGCGCCCGCCGCGATATTCTGCCGCACGGTCGAGAGCGGCGGCGCGCTGGTGCGGGCGACGTACAGATCGTCGTACCCGACCACCTTCACGTCGCCCGGCACGGAAATGCCGCGCGTCGCCAGCACCTGGATCGCGGTAAGCGCGATCAGATCAGAGGCAGCGAAGATGCCGTCGGGACGCACATCCGTCTGGCTCAGGAAATCGTCGATGTCGGAACCGCTGACCTCGGACGCGAAGTGCGTCGGGGTGTCGACCAGCACGATATCGTCGCGCGCGCGGATGGCGGCCTTAGCACCTTCCAGTCGCAGCGACGGCTCGATCGCCTGCGTGTTGCCCAAAAACACGATCCTTCGGCAGCCGCGCTCGATCAGATGCTGCGTGGCGATCCGGCCGCCCAGATAATTGTCGGTGCCGACCGAACAATGGATCTGGCCCTGGACGAAGCCGCCCCAGGCGACCAATGGCAGGTAATCGCCGGCAATGCGATCCAGCACCACCGATTGATCGGATTGGCCGATGACGATGAAGCCATCGACGCGATCGGCATCGATCAGCTTCGATAGCCAATTGTCCTGATTGGGAATGACGCGCGACAGGACGAGATCGAAGCCGCGTTCGGTGAGTTCGTCGGCAAGATAGCCGATGAGCGTCATGAAGAACGGATCGGACAGATGCTGACCGCGATCATGACCGAGCGGCACGACGACGCCGATCGCCCCGCGCTGCTTGGTGCGCAGATTGCGCGCCAATGCGCTGGGACGGAAATCATGCTTCTCGGCAAGCTTGCGGATCCGCTCCGAAGTCTTGGAATTGACCATGTTCTTGCCGGCCAGCGCGCGCGACACGGTCGCCGCCGATACGCCGGCCAATTCGGCCAGATCATAGATAGTTCGGATTTTGCCGGCCAAACCCCATCTCCCAATAGCACATGGGCGCGATAGGGTTGCTGCAACCGCTTTGCAACAAACCTATCCCGGTTGCAGCAGGACGCTACCCCGTGGCGTTACCGGGTGAAAATCCCAAGATCGATCGCCGCCGCCATCGCCGCGTTGCCGGCATCGTTGGGGTGGACGTGATCGCCGGGATCGAACGCAGGGTTGAGGCGGGCGGCTCGCGCCGGATCGCGCACCGCGGCATCGAAATCGATCACCGCGTCGAACTTGCCACTGTCGCGAATCCAGACGTTCAGGGTCTGGCGCAATGCCTCCGTTTTCGCGCTGTATAGCCACAGGCCCTCGGTCGGCGTGATCGTAGCGCCCGCGACCTTGATGCCGTGGCCATGCGCCTGATCGATGAACTGAGTGTAGGCGGCGATCAGTTGCTCGGCCGTCACTGCCTCGCTGGCGGGAATGCCGGGTATGGCGGCGATGTTGATGTCGTTGATCCCCTCCAGCAATACCGCCCACTCCACGCCGGGCCGCGCCAGCACGTCGCGATCGAAGCGAGCGAGCGCCGACAGGCCCGCGCCATCGCGGCGCACGCGATTGCCCGAGATACCCATGTTGATGACCGATAGACCGCGCGTGCGGGGATCGCGTTGCAATCGATCGGCGAGAAGATCGGGCCAGGCGCGCGCGGTATTCGGCGTCGTGCCGTAGCCGTCGGTAATAGAATCGCCGAACGTGACGATCGCGCCCGATGTCTCCGGCGCCTGTACCTCGAGGCCGGTCAGCCAGAAATAGGACCGGTTGGTCTCCGCGCCGGCCAGGCTGGCGTCGCCGGTCCGGTCACCCGTGGCGATCTGCGTTGTGCGCAGCCCCAACGGATGCAGCGTGTTGACCGCCGTTTCGCCCGGCAGGTGGATCGAGACCGCAAGCAGATCGAGCGCTGCCACATCAAGCACCACGGGGTCGCTGATCGCCATCGTGCCCGGCTGGATAACCACCGATGCCTGCCCGGCGAAATTGATCGCGCGATCGGTGCTCGTTGTGATGCCGCCCCCGGCGTCGCTCTTTGCCAAGCGCGCGTGCGCGATCGTCGCTGGTTCGCCGCCCGAGGCGTTGGAGAATTGCACGCGCAACAGGCTGCCGCCGATCGTTGGACGGACGATCATCCGGATCGTCTGATCGACGAGCTTTTCCGGCGTGGGCACGATCGGCGAAGGGGCTGCCGGTGGGGGTGGTGCGGGCTTAATGCTGCCCGCTGGGGGTGGCGGGATGCGCGGGGGCGGCATCGGCGCGAGCTGCTGCGCCGTGCCCCATGCGCTCACCCAGCGATCGCGCGCGACCGCCGTCGTCGCACTTGCCAGGCCGACTATCGCGATCAGCACTGCTGTGCCCCGGCCGATCGCTCTGGTGGTGGTCATTACGCGTTCATTAGCAATTGACGCAGAGGCCGGGGCCGATCGTGAGACCCTGCGCCGGCAAGCAGCGTCGTCCCGTTGGCAGACGTCGGTGACTTCGCCGCCCCGGAATACCGATGCGGCCACAGGCTGGAATTTCCGGAGCGCGATCATGTCTGCCTCACCACTATCGATACCGTTTTCGCAATCGATTGCGATCCAGGTATCATTAGTTGTGGTGGAGGGCAAGTAGCGGGGTGGCCCGCAACCGCAGGATATACAACTGGCGCCGCGGACCGTGGACACTGCTGCACACGATCGGGGCCTCGAACATTAATGGATATCCGAAGGTGGGGAACTGAATCCGCGGCAGGAAGGACCGATAGTGCGTCCAAGCAGCGTTGGCCTATGAGTGGCCATGGCTTGGGAGAGACTTCCGGGGGAGTTAAGGTGTCCGTCGGTGGCGTTGTGCAACGCTCCCCGCGTGTTACGAACCGATCGCGTCGTCAGTCCCGGTGAGCGCGGCGAATTCTTCCACTAGGTCGTCGAATACGACGCGGCAGCGGGGGCTGGTGCGCAGATCTTCGTGCATCACGATCCAGACGTTGAGGTCGACCGCGAAGTCTGCTGCCAGCACGCGAACCAACCCCGGCGCGCGCGCCGCCACCGGTACCTGACAGATGCCGATGCCGAACCCGGCGCGGATCGCAGCAAGCTGCGCCACGTCGCTGTCGATCCGCAGTGCAAAGGAGGCCCGATTGAATGCCGGAAACTGCTCGGCAAAGGCGCGGATCGCCGGCGTTTCGGTGTCGAAGCCGATCAGGTCATGATCGGCGAGATCGCGCAGCGTTACGGGCGTGCCACGCCGCGCGAGATAGTCCACATGAGCATGGAGGCCGAGCGGGATCGGTGCCACCTTGCGTGCGATAAGTGACTGCTGGGTCGGCTGGACCATCCGCACAGCGATATCGGCCTGACGCTGCAACAGGTCGTCGACGCTGTTCGATGCCGAGATTTCGAAGGCGAGCGCCGGATGCTTCTGTCGAAGCCGCGACAGGATCGCCGGCAAATGCTCGGCACTGACAACCTCGCTCGCACTGATTCGCACCGTCCCGGCAATCGCGCCCGCTTGGCCTTCTGCCGTGCGCAGCAGCGCGGCCGACGTTTTTGCCAGCAGCTCAACATAGGGCCTGAGCTCAAGCGCAGCGGCGGTCGGGGTCAGTCCGCGCTGCGACCGCACGAACAGGTCGCGACCGATGGCCTGCTCTAGTGCGTCTATGTGCCGCGCGATGCTGGGCTGGGTCAGCCCGAGCGTGCGAGCGGCGCCAGATAGCGATCCGGTCCGGAGCACAGCCTCGAACGTGCGGTAGAGATCCCAGCTCGGCGGCTTGTTCATGCAAATTCGTATAGCAGGTCCACGTAGATCGGCAATTTCGTTGAGGGCGAAATCGCTGCATTCGCTGTGCACACACAGAGGAGGCGGAAGATGGAACGCAAGATCGCATTGGTACTGGGCGCAACGGGCGGCATCGGCGGCACGGTTGCCCGTCTGCTGGCGGCGCGAGGCTGGCAAGTGCGCGCGCTGCACCGCGCGCCCGACAGCCTGGTAGCGCGGCATTGGTTCGACTGGCGCGCCGGAGACGCGATGGTCGCAGGCGACGTCGCGGCGGCGGCCGACGGCGTGTCGTTAATCGTCCATGCGGTGAACCCGCCGGGCTATCGCAACTGGAACAAGCTTGTTTTGCCGATGCTCGACAACACGATCGCAGCCGCGCGCGTCAACGGCGCCACGGTCGTGCTGCCGGGAACGGTCTACAATTACGGTCCAGACGCCTTTCCCGACGTTGCCGAGGATGCGCCGCAGCATCCGCGGACGCGCAAAGGTGCGATCCGCGTCGAGATGGAGCGTCGCCTGCGTTCGTTCGCGCAGACGGGAGAGGGAAGGGTGCTGATCGTGCGCGCCGGCGACTTCTTCGGACCGGCGGCGGCGAACACGTGGTTCAGCCAGATCGTCCCGCCGGGCAAGCGGCCGACGGCTATCACCTATCCCGGCCGGCGCGGCGTCGGACATCAATGGGCTTACCTTCCCGATGTCGCCGAGACGATGGTGCGCCTGATCGAGCAAGGTGGGCTCGACCCCTTCGCCACGTTCCATATGGAGGGAGTATGGGACGCCGAGGGTACCCAGATGGTCGACGCGATCCGTCGTGCGCTGGGCGATCCCGCGGTGCCGGTGAAGCAGACGCCGTGGTCGATGATGCGGCTTGCCTCGCCATTCGTGCCCATGCTGCGCGAAGTGCTGGAAATGAAATATCTTTGGGATCGCCCGGTCCGGCTGCGGAATGATCTCCTCCGGGCGACGCTTGGCGCCGAACCGCGCACGGCGCTGAACGAGGCGGTTCAGGCGACGCTTGGGTTCCTCGGAGACGGCACCAAGGACGCTTTGGCCGCATGAACGGATGACCGCTTTTAGGCCGCAGTAAGCCTGCCTCGAAGGTCTGGAATTGGGTCCTTGGGGCCACGAGGTAATCGGCCGCTCCCGACCAAAGACGGTCATTCGCTCCAACAATGGTAAATGTCCGGTCCTATCGGAAGCCGCCGACCGGCTAGGTCAGAGAAGCAGCCTGAGCAGTCTTGTACCGTTCAGGATGCTGCTCGCATTCTTCCCGCACGCGGTTTAGCCAAGTATCATACCAGCACCATTGATTGCCGACGGCTATCGCGCCGTAACCCTTCGCCGGGTCTTTCGCGCCGAGACGCTTCCAAAGCCGGGTATGGCTGTCCATCGTAAAGGCGTCGAAGTCCTCGTCCTTTATCGCCTTCACGATGGCGGCGGGAAGATACTTCTTCTTCTCCACCTCTTTCAGCGCCATGTTGAATTTTTGATCGACGTCCGATCCCGACGGCACGATCTCCACAGCAAGATCAGCGCCGGGCGCACGGTTGGCAGTCTTGTGAACCATGAAAACCCGGAAGGCGAACCGAGGGTCGGCCTGCTGCTCCGGTGTCAATTTCTGCTCAAAATTGTCCATCGTGGTTTCGACGTGACGCGGCAGCGTGCCCGCCTTTTTCAGGATCGCGCGCTGATCCGGGCTGAAGGTCACGAATTGCAGTGCGATGGGTAGGCGGCGTTCCAGCGCGTATTGCGCACCGAACATGCTCTTTATGGCGTCGTTAAAGTTGATGCAGCAGGCTTGCAGCTTTGCGCTCAGCGCATCGTCAATTCGGCTGGTCGAGCGATGTTCGATCTCGTGCCGGATTTCCAGCAGCAGGTTCAAATTGTCCTTCGCCCCTTGCTCGATCGGCGAGCGGGCGTGTTTCAGGCACTGGCCCAACTCCCAATATTTTTCTGCACCGCTTGGCGTTTTTACGACGACCTTTTCGCCGTTCACGGTCTTGGTATGGCGGTAGTCGATCCCTTCGCGCTTGAACCAAGCGTGCATCAGGTAGGTCCACGCTATCACGGCGGTGACGATGAATAGTTCGGCGCGGAAGGTCAGGCCCGCGCTGTTGAAGGTATGGACGGCGCTGATCATCGCTTCCCGCGCCTTGATCAGCAGTTCGTCGCCACGCAGGCTGAGGCCCGTTTCCGGATCCACTTCCGGCCACGACGCGATGAAGGCTTCAAGCTCGTCGACGGTCGCCGCCTTGATGGCCGCGTGCTTGGCGTTGCTGCGGATTTCCCCGATAGCGCGGTGATTGATCGAGCGCGTCGGCCGGGTGAAGTAGGCGAGAATGTCCTGGTCGTTCGGCCACCGCCCATCTGCCACCATGGCCTTGATCAGGGCTATCTCCCAGCGCTCAAGTTTATTGCCACGGCGACGAACGGGCATGGTCAGGCTGGCTCCAAGGCGTTGTGCAGGACGGCTTCCAGGAGGCAGGAGCGGGTCTGTTCGCCCATGGTGATGCTGGCTTCAAGTTGATCGCACATGGCAATCAACTCGTTGACCGTACCGACTATGCGCCACTGTTCGGCAACCGGTGGAAGGGGAACCAGAACGGCCCGTAACTTATCTTGCGATATGTTCATTTGCATCACGGCCATGCCCGATTTTGCATCCTCAAGTTGGCGCAAACTGTCTCCTGCGTTCAGGGTAAGCGCTAGGTATTCTGCTGACAAATCACCCAAACCATGAAATCGTATAAGCTTGTCCGAAATCATAAGTCGCGGGCATGGAGTATCGACCACGCAAGACACGCCAACTCGGTTTTTTGGACCTGCGCGCGTCACCAGTACATCGCCAACCTCCGCCTGCATTGCGTGGCGCGGCGATAATTTGCTGGGCAACAGTTTGTGCTGGCTCGGATCGAATGAAAGTGCCTGAACAGCCGTTGTCTTTAATACTCCCCACTGGCTTTCGTCAGTTCGTGGATGATTTTCGCATTGTGGGCTCCATCCTGCATCCATCCCGCGAATGAGTGCTCCAAGCGGGAGCCATGCCCAGTTATCAGGCAAGCGATGGTGGTCCTCGTCCACCTGAACTGACTTCTGAAGCTTTTTGGCCGCGAGGGGAGCGTCCTGCAGGCGAGATAGATATGCCAATGCAGGCTCTTCGCTTGCATCTTGCTCTACCAATTTACCACGCACAGCTAGGTTCAAGATAGTTTGGCGTAGTTGCTTGATCTGGTCGGGGCGGGTGGTGAGTGGGGCGAGGTTGGCCAGCGCGAAGCGGGCTTCTTGGTCGAATGTTTTGCGATCGGGGGTGTTGAGTTTGGCCAAGGTGGACAGGGTGAACGTGTCACGCGCCGCCTCGCGGCTCACCCGCGCCGCCTCAAGCTGATCGCACAGGGCCATCAACTCATCGACCTTGGCGACGATACGGTGCTGTTCTGCAAGTGGAGGGAGGGCAACGGCGATGTTATCCATCCGATTTTTGGGCAATCCGCCACGGCCAGCGCCGGTTTGTTCTTCAAAGATGAATGCCTGAAAATATGGCGAACGAACCAGCAGGTGCAGGAAATCCTCCGTGCCGCACACCGCTAAGCGCAAGATGGCAACATGCTGGCTTACGTTGGCTTCATCGAAGTCATCTGGAACCCGACAGCAGCGTCCCATCGACCCGCCAGTGATGTTCAGTAGCAGATCGCGCGCAAGGACTTTGGTTGACCCCATACGCTGATGGGTTGCGGCATCGATGAAGGCAACGTCATCCAGCCGCAGACCATCGTCATACACGTTTTGCGAACGGAGGAAGGGAATTCCGCTTGATTTGTATACCTCTTTGCCCCCCCGGGGCGTGCTTCCCGAACCTGTCTTTGAGCAAATCTCGCCTACCGCGGTCCAATGCCAACCGGTTCGAAGTTGGAACGGAGGTTCATCAATATCGTGATGGTTGGCAGGCGCCTTTAATCGAAGTTTGGCTTTCTCTGCCGCAATACGCTTCAACAACTCCGCTGCTGGCTCGTCTCCCGCGTCCTGCTCCACCAGCTTACCGCGCACGGCGAGGTCCAGCACGAACCGGCGCAACCGGGCGATGGCATCGGGCGCGTCGGCAATCCGCGCATATTGTTCCAGCAATAGCGCGGCGTTCATCGGGCCAGCGCCTCGGCCAGAATGGCTTGCAGTTGTGCGCGCAGGTCTGCCGTTTTGGCCTCGGCCTGATCCAGCTTTACCAGCAGTTCCGCCGGATCGCCGTGGTTGGCCTCTTCGCTATGCGGGTTCTTGAAATCGAGGTTGTAGCCGCGCGCCTTCACCTCGTCGGCGCTGACCTTCCACGCCTGCGGACCCTCCTCGCGGCCTGTGCGCTCCGCACCTCCCCACCATTCCACGCAAGGCGCGAAATGCTCCACGCGGATCGGCTTGGTCATCGAATAGGCCTTCTGCCCCGCTGGTACCTGATGCTCGTAGAACCAGATGTCCCTGGTTGGCTCGCCCTTCTCGAAAAACAGCAGGTTGGTGCCGATGGAGGCGTAGGGCTTGAACACGGAGTTGGGCAGGCGAACGATGGTGTGGAGGTTGCACTCTTCGAGCAGCGCTTCCTTCAGCCGGGTCTTCACGCCTTCGCCGAATAGGCTGCCATCAGGCAAGACGATCGCTGCCACGCCGCCCTTGCGCAGCAGGCGGATGAACAGGGCCAGGAACAGGTCAGCCGTCTCGCGCGTGCGGAAATGCTGGGGAAAGTTGCTTTCGATGCCGTCCTCTTCCTTGCCGCCGAAGGGCGGATTGGTCAGGATTAGATCGACGCGGTCCTTCTGCTCCCACGAGATGTAGGGGCGCGCCAGCGTGTTGTCGTGGCGCACGAAGCTGGGGTCTTCAACGCCATGGAGCAGCATATTGGTGACGCAAAGCATGTGCGGCAGCGGCTTCTTTTCCACCGCGCGCAGCGATTGCTGCATCAGCGCCTCGTCCTCGGGCCGCTTCACGTAGCGGTCGCGCATGTGCTTCATCGCGCAGGTGAGGAAGCCGCCCGTGCCGCAGGAGGGGTCGAAGATGATCTCGCCCGGTTTGGGGTCGATGCGGTCCACCATGAAGGCGGTGACGGCGCGGGGGGTGTAATATTCTCCCGCATTGCCGGCGGATTGCAGGTCGTTGAGAAGCTGCTCGTAAACGTCGCCGAAATGCTGGCGCTCAGACAGATTGTTAAAATCGATATCGTTGATTTTGTTGATCACCTGCCGCAGCAACTGCCCGGATTTCATGTAGTTATAGGCATCCTCGAACACGTCACGCACGACGCGGCGGCGGTCGCCGGGCTGGCCGGTGGGCTTCAAGCCCTTCATCGCCGAGAACAGGTCTTCGTTGACGAAGGTGAGTAGCGCCTCGCCGGTCAGCCCTTCAGGATCGGCGGCCCAATTACGCCACTGGAATTGCTCTGGAACCGGCGACTGATAGCCATCGCGCATCAGTTCCAATTCCTGATCCTGATCGTCGATTATCTTCAGGAAGAAAAGCCAGCAAAGCTGGCTGATGCGCTGGGCGTCGCCATCGACGCCGCTGTCCTTGCGCATAATGTCTTGAATGGATTTGACGAGAGTGCGAACCGACATTGATTAAGCAACTTCCTGATAAAGTTCGTTTTGGAGGGCGTGGACGGCATCTTCGAAGCCGGCTTTGCCACCGAAAGCCTTGATGAGCTGGACCGGGGTGCCGAGCGTGTTCAGCGGCGGGATGCGCAGCACGTTGGTATCGTCAAGATTGAGCACTCCCTCGTCGGCATACTTGTCGAGCAGGGCGCGCAATACTGCGCGGGCCTGCTCTCCGTATTTGGCAAAAACATCGCGTTTCTGAACATTTTCTGCTCGCTCGCGCCGGGTCAGTGGCTTGCGGTCAAAGGCAACGTGGCAAATCAGGTCGAACGGATCGAGGTCTTTGCCGAGTTCATCCGCGATAACATCGAGCGCGAGGCCTTCCGCTGACAATTCATCGACCAACGCCTGTTTGCGTTCCGCACCATTCCACCGGTTAAGGAATTCGTCCAAGCTGGCGAAGTGCTTGCGTAGGGCTTTCTTCGTGAAGTCTCGCAGACTTTCGGTGACAAGCTTGCCACTCTCGTCCAGATATTCAACGCGCTCGGCCACAATGATGACGCGCACACCATCGACATAGACCTTGCCACGCCTGCCGCTGCCATCGGTGATGGTGATATCCGGTGTGTCGCCACCATCGATGATGGTTTCGCCCTCGCCGGGCTGATCGCTCTGATCGTCGCCGGGGTCGCCGGGGTCGCCGGGGTCGCCGATAGTGCCGTCGTCATCGGGCGGCGTAACAGGATCATCCTCGCCCGGCTCATAAATTTGAACGGGTTCGCCATCGAAATCCGGGTCGGCGAAGTGTTTCGTCGCCCCTCGGAAATCCATCAGCGTGAAGAAAAACTTGCGGCTGTCTTCATGAACGCGGGTGCCGCGCCCGACGATTTGCTTGAACTCGGTCATCGATCCGACGTCACGGTCGAGGACGATCAGCCGGCAAGTCTGGGCATCGACGCCGGTGGAAAGCAACCGTGACGTTGTGACCAGCACCGGGTAGCGGCTTTCGGGGTCGATGAAGTTGCCAAGCTGCGCCTGACCTTCGGGGTCGTTGCCCGTGATCCGCATGACGTAGCGCGAGTTCTCCGCCGCGAGGTCAGCATTTTCGTTGATGAGGGCCTGCCGCATACGCGCCGCGTGTTCCTGATCGACGCAGAAGACGATGGTCTTCTGGTAGCGGTCCCCGCTTTCTTTCAGGAATTCCGTGACCTTGCGGGCGACGAGCTTGGTCCGGTCATCCAGCACCAGTGTGCGGTCGAAATCGCGGGTGTTGTAGATACGGTCCTCAACCGCGTTGCCGTCGCGATCGAGCTGACCCTTCTCTGGCCGATAGCCCTGAATGTCGCGGTCCACATGGACCTTGATGACTTTATAGGGGGCAAGGAAACCGTCCCGGATCCCCTGTTTCAGAGTGTAACTATAAACCGGCTCGCGGAAGTAGTGGATGTTGGACGCGTAGCGGGTTTCCTTGGGTGTCGCGGTCAGGCCGATCTGCGTGGCATCAGAAAAATGCTCAAGAATTTCGCGCCATGCGCTATCCTCGGCCGCGCTACCACGGTGGCATTCGTCAATAACGATGAGGTCGAAAAAGCCGGGTGAGAACTCCTTGAACAGCTTTTGCCGTTCCTCCGGCCCGGTGATGGCCTGATACAGCCCGAGATAAATCTCGTAGGCGGTATCGACGCGCCGCTTCTTGTCCATGGCGATCGGCAGGTCAATGTTCGTGCCGTCATCACGTTCGATCGTTTTCGCGTTGGCGGACAGCTTCGCCATCGCTGAGCCAAAAGGCCGGAAATCGTTGACCATCGTCTGATCGACCAGCACGTTCCGATCAGCGAGAAACAGGATGCGCTTTTTGTGCCCGCCCTTCCACAACCGCCAGATGATCTGGAACGCAGTGTAGGTCTTCCCGGTGCCGGTCGCCATGACCAGCAGAATTCGGTTCTGCCCAGTCGCGATGGCTTCCATGGCCGCGTTGACGGCGTTGACTTGATAATAGCGCGGCTGCTTGCCGCTGCCGTCGTCATAATAATCCTCGAGGACGATCTCCTCACCTTCTGGCGTCAGGCCCCTCCACGCGGCATATCGCTGCCATAGCTCGCCCGGCGATGGAAAGGCATCAAGGGGCAGCGTGATTTCGCGCGCATCGCCTGTACCCGTGCGGTCGTGGAATACGAACCCATCGCCGTTCGACGCAAACACGAAGGGAATGTCGAGGGTTTCGGAATATTCCAATGCTTGCTGCATACCCGCGCCGATTGGCTGGGTGTTGTCCTTGGCCTCAATCAGCGCCAGCGGGATGTTGGGCTTGTAGTAAAGCACGTAGTCAGCACGCTTGCCTTGACCGCGACTGACCATCTTGCCGCGCACAATGATGCGGCCCTTTGTGAAACTGACCTCTTCTCTGATCTGCGTCATTTCATCCCACCCGGCGTCCTTGACAGCAGGCGTTATGAACTTCGTGCAAATGTCTCGTTCGCTCAGAGATCTTTTATTGAACATTGAAGGCCCATCCCGTGTGGACTGACCCTAGAGGCATGATGACGATCTTGCCAGTTGGCGTGTGAATTTGCCTCGTTCAGGCGGATTCTCGATGCTCCTGCGCTCGGAAGCCGATAGCAAAGCGGCGCCAGCGCGGCGATGGAAAGGCTCATAATGGAAACGTCTGGTTCCGCCGGAAGCGGCCGTTGACGGGCGCTACCCCGAATAGCCGCAATGTCCCAGTTATCGTCATTCCAGCGGCGCTGCAGGGCGGTCGCGAACCGATGAATGAATGACCGGAGTCGGGGGACACAATGAGGGCGTCGAGCGTCTGCATTTGGGTCTTTATGTGCGTTCGGCCAGCGCCCCCAATGTGATCTTTCTCTGAAAATATCACGTGGCGATGTTCTTTGTAGAAAACCGCAGTCTTGCTCCGCTCCCTGCGCTCGGCCTGTTGGCCCTACTGGGCGATGCGATTGCGAATCTTATCGGTGTCGAATTGACTGAACGGCCGGCCGAGGTCCCGGTCGCCATGGCGATGGCGGGCCCTATTTATTCGAACCCGCATATTGAAGTAGCGTCGTCGTCGTCTATGGTTCGTCAAGCGCTTACCTGATTGCAGTGTTTGCCGCGTGGATCGGTGATGGGTGACAGCGTCGGCGACCTCGGCACATACAGGCCAGAGTGATGGGCATGATCGTGGGGAGCGTGGGGCGGTTGGTTTGCGTGTAGTTCATGTGCCGTGTGGCCCGTTCGCAAACGCTAGCGAACTCAAGGCCTTCAATTCGGTCGATCAGGAGATCAGGAGACAGAGCGGGGAGGGGGCCGCCTACATTCTGACGAACCTGACGCACCCGAACCTGCGCGGCCAGGCGGACGAGATCGACATGGTCGTCATCGGGCCGGGTGGCGCGGTCGTGATTGAGGTCAAGCACTGGGATGCATCGGCGCTGCGCCGCCCCGACCTCGCGGACCCCGCCGCAGAACTCATTGTCGCGAAGTCGAAGCGGATAGCAGGAAGGCTTCGATCCGCCGATCAGACTTTGGGCTTCGTCGCGCCGGCCTTCTTGCTGACGCGGGAGACGGGCACTTTGAAGAAAAACGGCACCCTGCCTCGCCACGCCATGGGTGTCATCGCGTATGGCCTGAAGGACGTGCTCGACCTGGTCGCCGATGCCGCCTCGGCGGGCCAGACCAACGCCAGGCGCCTCGCCGACCTGCTGGCGGTGCGCTATAATCTTGCCGACGCGGGTCGACTGAAGCGCCTCGGCCGCTTCGACGAGCTGCGGCTGCTTACCGACGAGCACGACCGGTTCCAGCGCATCTTCACAGCCCGAGATCCCTGGACCGGCGATCGCGTGCTGCTGCACACCTACGACCTTTCGGCTGCACCTTCCGGCGAAGCTGCTTCGCTTACGGATCGAAGGGCGCGACGCGAATTCGACGTTGTCCAGCGCTTCCAGAAGTCGCCCCATCTGCCGAGCCTTGTCGATACGTGGCAGCCGGTCCCGAACTATGCTGGCGAGATGTATTTCTTCAGCGTGAGCGACAGCGCGGCGACGCCGGTTTCCGCCCTCGGCGATACGCCCGAGTGGGCCTCTCCGCAGCGGCGTGACTTTGCGCTTCGAGCCCTTTCGGCGCTTCGGGAATTCATCGAGGCCGAGGATGGCCCGCTGCTCCACCGCGCGCTTGATGGCGACAGCCTGCGGGTACGCGCGGACAACAGCCCGCTTTTTGCTGGATGGCGCTGGGCGCGGCTGACGCCTGCGCAAACCGTGAGTGCCGAGCAGCTTGGTGATCTGTCGGGAGGCTTTGCCGCGCCGGAGGTCGTCGCGGGGGGTCTTACGGCTGCGACGCCCAAGTCGGACGTCTACAGCCTTTGCGCGGTGCTGGCCCGGTTATTTACCGACCCCGCCGACGAGGACTTTCGCACCGTCATTCTCCTCGGCTGCGACCGGGATCCTGCCCGCCGGCCGGGCGTCGATGAACTCCTCGATCTCCTTGAGGAGAGCGCGGCTGACCATATTGTTGCGTCGCACACACCCGAGCCGGCCGGGTCGGTGTCGCCCTCCCGATGGGACGAGGGTCACAGTTTCCAGTGGAAGAACGGCTCCTATCGGGTGATATCGGTGCTCGGGCAGGGCAGCATCGCGCGAACCTTCAAGCTGGAGCAGCTCGACGCGAGCGGCGAGCCGATCGGGACGTTTGTCGGCAAGGCGGTGTTCAATGCCGAGTTCGGCCACACGTCGCTCGCGGCCTATCAACGGATGCGCACGTTCTCCCTGCATCCAGGCCTCTCCAATATCCTGGAATGTGCCAGCGGCTGGAGTCCGGACGCGCTGACTGCCCTGCTCCGCTGGAGTCAGGGCTCGCCACTGAGTGCCTGGCGCGGCGACTTGGACTTCATCGCGCAGGAGGGAGGCGCCGACACGACGGAGCAGCTCGCGGTCGAGTGGTTCGAGAAGCTGTGCGAGGCCTTGCACGAGCTGCATGCCCAAGGCTGGGTACACGGCGACGTCAGCCTTTCCAACATCCTGGTTGACGAGTCCAAGGTGATCCTGATCGACTATGATCTGTCGGGTCCCGAAGGCCACAGCCCGCCGAGCTCGGGTACACCTCTCTACGCGTCGCCGGAACGACGCGACGGGGCTGTGGCACTGGCGCGAGACGACGTGTACAGTCTGGCTGCCTCGCTCTACCATGCCATCACTGATCGACCGCCCGCGCACTCAACGAGCGGTTCGGGTCTCGACTGGAGCAAAGAGGAGCGTGCGGCGTTCCCGTCGCTGATCCCGATCCTCGACCAGGCGACCGGTTCGAGCGAGGCGCGGTACTCAGACGCGGGAGCCGCACTCGCGGCGCTTCGGGCGGGTCGCGTCTCAACTGCGTCGCCGATACCGGCGATCGTTGCGGCGCAGCCGGCCCTACGACCGAACGTGGTTCCGCGTGTACGGGACATCCTGAGCACCTATCCGGGGTCGCGTTTCGGCAACGCGGAGACCCGGGGGCTGGACAGCGACTTCGCGTTCGACACATACGTGCCGACCGGGCTCGACGAGATGCTGCCGGCGGAGATCAGGGCGGGGGAGGTCTCGCTGGTCATCCTGTGCGGCAATGCCGGGGACGGCAAGACAGCCTTTCTGCAGCGCCTCGTCCAGACACTTGGCGGCGATCCCCCGCAATCGAGCGAGCGCGTCTGGTCCGGTAGCCTCGCCGGCCGGAAGGCCATGATTAACCTCGATGGTGCGGCCAGCTGGAAGGGGCGGTCGGCCGACAGCCTGCTCGACGAACTCTTTGCCCCGTTCCTCGACCATCCGCCGCGCGACGGGAGCATCCACCTCGTCGCGGTCAACGACGGCCGGCTGATGGAGTGGATCGAACAGGCGGAGGCCGGTGGTGGCGAACGACCGCTGACACTCGCGCTCACCGCGGCGCTGACGCAGCGGACCGCGGGTCTCGCTCCGCACATTCGGCTCGTCGAACTGAACAACCGCTCGCTCGTGGGCGGGCTCGACTCCGACCGAGGGATGATATCCACCCGGTTCGTCGACGAGTTGATCCGGCGGTTGGTCGGAGGGGACCGGGCTGCGGAGATCTGGGCGCCGTGCCGGACGTGCACCGCGCAGGCACGTTGCGCGATGAGGCGATCGGCCGATATGATGGGCGCGAGCCCGGAAGCGGCTGTCCTCGCCGGCGGGACCCGAGTTCGCGAGCGCCTCACGGAGGCGCTGCAGACCGTTCATCAGCGCAACGAGATTCACATCACCGCTCGCGAGTTGAAGGCTGCGGTCAGCTACGTCCTATTCGGCCTCCACGACTGCGAGGACCTACACCGAAATGCGGAGCTGGAGCCTCACGATCCGGCCGATCACGCGTTCAATCCCGAATCCCCTGGAAGGCAGGGCGAGCTCCTCCGCGAGTTGGCGCGACTGGATCCAGCGCTGGAGGGCCATGCCCGCGTCGATCGATATCTCGTCGGGAAGGGCGCCCCGCATCCCGCTCACGGGGCCAGCCGGTTCCGGGATGTGGTGGGTCGACCGGTGCCTCTGCGCGATGCGCGGCGGCGTGCGTATCTGAGCTGGTCGGCCGACCAAGTGCAGGCGGTAGGTGGCGACGATCATGCCCTGACGCTGAGGGACGGACGCCGGGCGAGTGAGTTCCGCAGGTTCCCGCTTCTCTACGATGCGGAGCAGGCCCGGATCAAGGGTCGCCTATGCAACGGCCTCTCCCGCCTCGAGGCGCTGCCAGACCTCGCCTATCGCGACGTCGAGCGCGTCCCGATCCGCGTCCTCCCCCGTACGCCGACCGAAACCGCGTTCTGGATCGAGAAGTCGGCTTCGCGCTTCTCGCTCGCTCCCGAACGCTTCCAGCCGATGGCGGGGCTCGAGACGCTCCACCGCTTCCTGGTGCTGAGATACGAGCCGGATCATGGCGGGGTGGAGGAGCTGCTGGTGCCGCTCGAGCTCTACAGTCTGCTCATGGATCTCGCTGACGGCGTCCAAATCCTGGACGCCTTCTCCGACGACGTGTTCGCTAACCTCGGCGTCTTCACGAGCCGCCTCGCGCAGGAGGACGAGCGCCGCCTCAATGCGTGGAACCCGGTCGACAGCGACGTCGTGCGTCGCCTTGGCGTCGCCGATCGCGGTGGCCTGCAGACGATATTCCTCTCGAGTGAGACCGCTTGATGCCCAGCGAGACGCGACAGGTAATAGAGTCCGTTCTGGGCAGCCAGATGACGGCCCAGATCTGGACCAGCACCTATTCCCCGGTATTCCCGTTCGTGCCGCAGGACTTTTCGGTCGGTGCTGTCCTGCCGATGATGCTATACCTGTTCCGGTGGGGGAACCGGCGCGGCAAGGGCCAGTTCGCCGCGGTCTACAGCGCGAACGGCGCTCCGACGATATCATCGACGGTTGACAGATTGATCTCGGATCCGGCGATCGAGGGGTTCGACACGGCCTCGGGTCGCGCCATCCTCGGCGATTTCCTGCTGACTTCGATCCTCGAGAACAGGCGCCACTCTGAATCGCACGACGAGCAGGTCCAGCGCTGCTTTGCGAACCACTACTACGCCTCCTGGATAGACCTCCCGATCAGTGCCGCGAACCTCCGCGGGGTGCCCGAACTGGTGACAGCGTTGCTCAGCGATCAGCGGGAGGGCGAGATTGTGGAGCCCTTCGCTGAGCGCGGCCGCTATCGCGTCGGCGCCCGCATCCAGGAGAACGACCTCCTGCGGGCGCTCGCGCCAGGGACGACCACCACCGGAATGAAAAGCGATCTGAAGTCTGACGAACTTGACGAGTCCGTACACCTTCCGCTCGACCAGCTGCTGACCGTCCGACTTGCGCAGGGCTGCGGAGAGGCTCCTGCGAAGGCGGTGGGACGGAACAATCCGGGGCCGATCCCGAACCAGCGGCCGATCGCCGCGCGGGCGGCCGAGAACTTCCGGGACGACCTGCTCGTCTTCCTCGACTGTTACGCGGCCGGTGGGTCGATGCCGCGATCGGCCCTTCTCCAAATGCTGGAGTCGGCGATAGCGATCGGACTGGTCACGATTCTCACTGCGTCGGTCGAAATCATGAACCGATGGGCTGCTACGGGGATGCTGCCAGACCTGGATGAGGCACCGCAGTTTCCTCTGTTCTTCGACTGTTCGAGCGGGTCGGATCCGGTCCTGCGTGCGACCTCCGAAGAGTCGGGCTTTCTGCTGCGGCAGGCCTTGAACCGGCTGCCGGCCGTGCTCATGCATGCGCGGCTGCTCGATCACTTCGTTCGCAGCGAGTCGGACATCGATCGACGCAAGCTGCCGCCCACTTCCCCCGACGCCACGCAGTGGCTGAACCTTACTGGGAGCATTCTGAACGGCAGTCACGACGAGGCGAGGGAGGCGCGCCGGCACTTCAGCAAGACCGCGCGCAAGCTTAGGGATGCTGCAGACATGGCGGAGGATCTCGAGCTGCGGGTTCTGCTGGGAGAGGAGGGCGGTGACACTGATCCCGGGCGGGCGCTCGCGGAGGCGCTGAGCACGGCGTTCGTGGACTCGTCGAGCCATGGCACAGAGCGCCTCAACAACTTCCTATCGTCCGCGCTCATGATCGACGAGGTTAACGGCCTGGCCAAGCGGCGTAAGGTGGTCCTGCATCAGTCGCGGCGGAAGGGGCAGGGCCGCAGGGGTGACGCGCTCTCCTTCGTCATGACCAATCCCGTGATCGAGTTTCTGGTGCATCGCCACATCCGCAGGATTGGAAAAGGACGCAAGGAGCAGCCACTGTCCTATCCGGACTTTCTGCGGATCCTGCGCGAACGCTACGGATTCTATGTTGATCGAGCGCCACCCAACCTGGCGATTCCGAGCGATGTCCTGCAACGGAACCGTCGCATGTTCGAGCGGCGCCTGCGGGACCTCGGTCTGCTGGTCGGCGTCAACGACGCCGAGCGGATGAAGAAGATAAAGTGGCGATACCGCGCGCAGCAGGATGCGCAGGTTGGGGAGCAGGCGGCGTGATGGGACCCGAGCACGTCAACTATCTGGCGCAGGCGATCAAGAACCGCCTCGGTGCCTCCGAGCCCGGCGCGGTCGCCTTCCTGCGCTGCCTCCCTTCCGAGCAGATCGACGCACTCGCCGGTAGCGACGCTTTCTTGGTTCCGGGCTGGAACGTGAACGCGGTGGTGGATGTGGCTGGCCACCGCCGCATCACCGCCGATCAGGCGGTTGAGCAGCGCGAGGACAAGGCCGATGCAGCCTTGCTGCTGATCGATCCGCTCCGCGCTGGCGCGGGCTTGGACGGGATCTACAGCGCCGGCCGCGAGATCGGTGAAAGCGAGCTCTTCGGCGAGGCCCTGAAGCTCGCGCGCAAACCCTTTTTCGGTAGAATGCGGGTGCTGGACGATGCCGTGTGGCGCGCCGAGCGCCTCGGCCGTCGGCGGCGGTTGACGCCCTGGTCGAAGTTCGACTTCTACGTGAGGGCCGCTCAGAATTCCGGGGGAGCTCTCGCACGCCTTGGCTTGTGGCCCATCGCGACCGAAGGGGATCCATCGACCAGCGAACTAGATCTCTCGGCCGAGCTGGCCGATCGCCTACTCTACGTGAGCGACACACGTGCCATTGCCGAGCGGGTGCGGGCTCTTCAGCTGGATGATTCTGGTGACAGGAGCGCCGGCTTGGAGCAGGCTCTGAGGGTCGCCTCGGGCATGAGTCCGGAGGAGGCCGCCAGACGGATCGAGGACCAGCCCGATCTGTGGCTGGGGTCGATCAGGCCTGGCTTCGCGAGCGACGAGCTTCGGCGGATCCAGCTGTCCTCTTGGCGCGATGCGAAGGGCAGCATCCTGAAATGGTCGGGCCTCACTAAACCTGAGACGGAGGACAGCGCACCGAGGCTAACCCTCGATCGGGCGGCACCGTCGAGGGAGCGTGCGCAGCTCACTGTTCGGTGGGCGACCGAACCCGAAGAATTGGCTGCCGGCAGCGTCGAATACCGCATCTCCGTCTTCGCGGGCGAGGACGTCCTCGCCGAGCGTGTGGTCCATCACCGTGAACATCGCACACAGCAGGTTGTGATCACCGTGGACGACTTCGAGGATCTCGAAGGGACCGAAAAGTTCGACGCGACCGTCGAGGTGACCGCCGTCGGTCAGGAAGCCGTCGCTCGGGTGCGAAGCGAGGCCTTCGTCCTCCAGTTCGGCGAGACGGCCAAGCAGCTGACGAGCGCCTCGGGTCAGGAGGTAAGGTCGCTGGTGGAGGGCGCCATCGCCATGGCCGATCGCACTGCGTTCGACCTCCTCGTGACCGGCCCAGGCGCCGCGGCGCGAGCGGTCGAGGACAAGAAGGGCTTCCTGACCTGGAAGGGCGACGCGTCCATGCGAGGCGCGCGGGTATTCCGGCCTGCGCTTCTGCGCGCGGTGGAGGCGGATTGGGTCGGACGGGCAGGAGCGATCGGCTACTGGACCCAGGTCGTACGTGCCGACGGATCGCCTGTCGGGGAGCTCGGGTTCACGGAGATCGAGCCAGGTGACCGTGGCCCGACGACGGAGCGTGCGCGCGAGGCGAGCCGAAAGCTGGCCGACGAACTAGGTGCGGCCGGCCTGCTCGGCCTCGTCATACCCCCCGGCTGGTCCGCAGCGGACAACTACATCAACGCGTGGGAGAAGGCTCTCGACGCTGGGAGTCCCATCCTAGCCCGGCATGGCACGGTGGAGGTCCGCGGGCAGTCTGGCATCCTCATCGGGCTGCTGGTGACCCCACTGCACCCGCTGCGTTTCGCGTGGCATGCGCACTATGACCAAGTCGTGGCCCATGCGCGCTTCGAGCAGGGGCTCTCGCCGCAGCACATACAGTCGACGGTCCGCCCGATCGATTCTTCGTTCTTTCCTTTCGCGCTGCCAGGAGACGAGGGTGCCGGCTTCGTCTTCGCTGACGTGATCGGCTTCCACACCGTGGCGATGACGGTGGACGGCGAGCGTGAGCCAAAGGCCGCCACCGCGCTGCTCGCAGCCTGTCTTGGATCCGGCACGGCGACGGTCCCATCGATCGGGCAGGCGAGCGCCGCGGCCATAGCGCGCGAGCTCGGTCACTATCTCGACTGCTACGGCGGCGCCAACGGCGAGCGGCCGGACCTCTTGGCAGTGCAGGCCTGGCGTGCCGGGGACGGCTTGACCGTCGCCAGCGCGCTTGGTCAGACGCTCGCGGCACGGGGATTCAACGACGACGACGATGTTGACTCGCCTCTCTGTTTCACGCTCGACCTCTTCCACGCTCCGCGCTCGGCAGGTGCGGGACAGTTCCTGTCCGCGGTGGGACAGCGTCGCCGCGCCGGAGGTCAGGCCCTTGATCAGCGGGACCGCTGGCTCGCCGAGACCGCGACGCGACCTGGCGATGTGCTCGTCCCGCGGCTCAGGTGGGCCAAGCATCAGGAGCCCTCGGTCGATGACGACTTGGCATGGAGCCGGATGCGGGCCTCGCACGTCAGCCTCGCGTTCGATCTGTTCGAGACCAGCCTCGGGACCGTTCCCGCGTCCGCTGTATCGGACTTACGGCCACTGCATGCCTGGGGACTTCTGAGGACGCTAGAGCGGCGTGCCATCACCGGGCAGGACTTGGAGTGGATGACCTACGCGGCGCCCGAACTGGGCGGCGATCCGAGCCCAGAGAGCCGCACCGCCAGCGATCGGCTGCGCCGCATCGATCGCGCTACGGCTCGCGCCACGGCACGCGGGCTGGGCGGCACGGGCGACGACTGGCCGGTTCTGAAGACGCGACTGCTGCCAGCGGACCGTCGTAGGATCGACAGGATGCATGACCAGAGCGACTGGGTGATCACGCTCGATCGCAATGCGGCGCTCGACTACTTCGACTCTCCTCAAAATAGTCCGGACGCCTACGAGCGTTTTGTCATCGACACCGTGCCGGAGCGTTCGGATCTGACTGCAATCCAACTGGTCACCTCCACGACGAAGCTCGATGCGGTTCGCGACCTGGTCGACGAGGCCCTCGGGGACATGGGCCTCAGCAGTAGCGAGCGGAACAGCCGCTTCCTCGTCGCTCAGCTAAAGGCGCTGAGCGGGAGGCTGGCGATCCGGCTTGCGGATGGCGGGACGAGGACCGGCGAGCTGATTGCGCTGGCGCTGATGTATGCCCACTGCGCGGCAGCCGGGGAGCAGAAGGGACCGTGGCTCAACGTCGCTCAGGGTGTTCTGATACCCGTCGATGAGATTGCCGATCATGCCCCGATCGTGAACACGCCAGCGGCCGACGGCGAGACCGCGCGTCGTGCCGACTTCATCCACGTCAGCGCTCCTGCCCGCGGGCCGCTCGAATTCCGCTTCGTCGAAGTGAAGAACCGACAGCATCTGCGAACGGCGAGGCAACCGGACATGCTTGCGCACATGGTCGCGCAGACCGGGGATCTTCGCGTGAGGTGGATGGACTGGTTCTTCGGAGCTGACCTGGAGCCGCTGGAGCGGGTGGTCCGGCGAGCCCAGCTGGCGAAGCTGCTTCGTTTCTACGTCGATCGCGCCGCACGCCACCGGCTTTCGCTGCAGGCGACGGCTCGGCTGAATGGCGAGATCGACCAGATGGTGTTGAAGGAGACCTATCTGCCGGGCACGGTCGCCGATCCGGACGTAGGCTACGTCTTCTGTCCGGAGCACCGTTCAGGGCAGGTCGAGCGCATCTATTCCGAGCGCAGCGAGACCGCGCTATGGCTCTTCGGGCCGACGATGCTCCCCGACGAGACGAGCGGCGCGCCGGGCACGCTGATGCTCCCTGCCAACGTAACAGTCTCTGAAGGACCGGGGCCGCAGGGGGATAGGGGCCAGGGCGACGCGGTGCTCGAGCCCGGTTCAGACTTCGGGCAGGGCGAAAGTGACGAGCCGCATGTGCCGAGCGAAGTCGGTGTAGCCGGCGCAGCGGTGTCCCCCGAGGCTGACGCGAGCGTCGCCACCGGTGGAGCACTCTCGGCGGGAAGCGCTGATGTCATTCTGGATCCCTTCTCAGGCTTGGTAGCCGAAGAGGGTGGAGCGGCGCCGGAGCTGGTTCGGGATCCCGTCGAGGTCCGTCTGGGCGAGTCCCTTACGCAGATGCCTGTCGACTGGTCCGTCTCTATTCGCACCAACCCACACATGATGATTGTCGGCCTGCCAGGGATGGGAAAGACGACTGCGCTCATCAACATCTCGAAGCAGCTGACCGCTGCAGGCATCGCGCCGGTGATCTTCTCGTATCACGACGACATCGACGAAAAGTTGGCGGATGCGATCGGTCCCATGCGGACGATCGACTTTGACGGCCTTGGATTTAACCCGCTGCGTGTCGACGCGCCGGGGCCGATGGCCTACATCGACGTCGCTGGCACGCTGCGCGACATCTTTGCCTCCATCTTTCCGGATTTGGGTGAGATCCAGCTCGAAGAGCTCCGCGGGGCCATCAGGCAGAGCTACGACGACCTTGGATGGAACGACCGCGCCGCTCAGCGGCCTGCGCCTCCGAGGTTCCGGACGTTCCTCGACATCTTGAAATCTCGTTCAAAGCCGAACCAGAACTTGCTCGCCCGCCTTCAGGAGCTAGATGACTACGGGTTCTTCGGTGGGGAGGACGGTGGCTCCGGCATACTCGTTGATCGCAAGCCCACGCTGATCCGCGTCCACCTCAGCACGAACGAGATCGTCCAACGCGCCTTCTCGTCGTTCGTCCTCTACAGCATCTATAAGGACATGTTCCGCAGGGGTGTTCAGCAGGGCCTTACCCACGCGGTGATCTTCGACGAGGCGCACCGGGCTGCTAAGCTGAAGCTGATCCCGCGCCTCGCTAAGGAGTGCCGTAAGTATGGCTTGGCGCTTACACTCGCGTCGCAGGGCGTCAGGGACTTCGATGGCGGGCTTTTCGAGGCCGTTGCGAACTACCTGATCCTGCGAGTGACAGAGGCGGATGCCCGCACCCTCGCGCGGAACTCGGGGCCGACTGCCGACCAGCAGCGCACTACGGACCGGCTGAAAGCCCTCGAGCCCTACCACGCAATGTTCTTTTCCGCCGCGACGCAGAAGCCGATCTCATTGAGACTAGGCGCCGGCTAACGGGACGGTGCTCACAGCCATATACGTTAAGAGGTCGAATGGCGCACGAGTATTTAGCGGCCTTGGGTAATGCCTCGAAGCTCCTGGAGGAGGCGCGCCGCGAGCTCGTTGAAATGTAACGCGCCAAATATGCTCAATGGCTCAGCAGCCGTCGGAACTCGTTTGGAGAGAAGCTCAGGATGGTCGGTTCCTTCAGCGCATACGCCTTTAGCCTGACAGCGACCATCGATGCGTCGATCGCGTGAGCGACTGCGCACCAAACATGGACAGTCTCCGAAATCGCGCGGGCGAAGCGGCGAGGTAATGGACCGATCATAGCCCGAAAATTTGATCAGGTTTTATCATAGCTGCGACAGCTGCTTGTTTGACGTTTGCTTTCGGGTGACGGCGATGTCGCCGTCGGTGTTGCATTCGGGACTTCATTTAAAGTTCGGTCTCTTGAAGCCAAACCGTCAATCCAGACAATCTATCGCTACGGCTAATTCGCGTGCGGTAAATAGGACGTCGTCATATTTGTCTAGCAGACGGCGGACCAAGTGCTGATCGGCCTTGCAAATCGCCTTCGGGTCAGGAAGGTCGCCTTCGACAACAGACCGTACTGCCGGCCAGTACTTGCGAGTCATTACAGTACCCGTGGCATCGTGATAGTATAAAGCCGTACGGCCGTAGCAGTAAAGTCGATTGTCAGGCATCCAGAACTCAATGCACGAACGTCGCCAGCGTGCGAGGTCAGAACGATCCCATCCGATGAACATGCCGTCGTCTGGCAAACACGTGATCTCTCTCTCTTCGTCAGGGTGCGCCGCAACCATCGCTGAACGGGCGC
This sequence comes from Parasphingomonas puruogangriensis, assembly GCF_036663635.1. Taxonomy (NCBI): domain Bacteria; kingdom Pseudomonadati; phylum Pseudomonadota; class Alphaproteobacteria; order Sphingomonadales; family Sphingomonadaceae; genus Parasphingomonas; species Parasphingomonas puruogangriensis. Next base: position 561,076 of record NZ_JAXOJI010000001.1, read on the forward strand.
GCGCACGCTGCTTGGGTTTAGCGTCGGTTTGCGCAAGCACGATGCTGATCTCGGAGAAGCGATCGGGGTCAGCGGCGATCTGATCCAGAAGAGAGCCGACACGGATTGGCCGCCCACCCGGAACGCCACTCGGTCTGAAGCGCTTCCTTGCGAGAGCTAGGGCTTCCTTGTCGACCTTCTTCGACCGTTTCCAAAGCAATGCGAACCAAGCGCCCGCTTCGGCGAAGCCGGTATCGGCCGGAGCGAGAAGCATGCCAGCCTCAATCAGACCGGGACCAGTGTCAAAGCCGATCCCATTGCTGGAGGCATTGGCGGAACCAACGACGGCACCGCGGTCGGATATGTAAACTTTCGCGTGAAGGTCCGGGACGTGCCTTAGCAGCTTGTTTTTCGTAGCCCCGAGATCGACCAGCGCTTTAGGCGAGGTGCCGCCCCGCGTCACGTCGCAGATGATGCGTGCGGCCGGTGGTCCTTCCGATGGCGGGAACGCCTGGTCGATGCCAGCGCCCCAGTAGGCGACCGCACAACGCACGTCAGCGCCGGAGAGAACTTCTTTGATGGCGGTGGCTAGATCTCCGCCTGTCAGAAATTTGATCATCGAGTGTTCTCCCTCATCCCAAGCTACGCCCACTGGCCGGGGATGTCATCGCGTCATGTCTTCGCGTTGCAACGCCGATGGTAAGTTCGGTTTCGAAAAGAACCGGGCATGAACCTACGATCTGCCGATTACCCAGTTGTTCGGATGCTCTCGCGACGAAAGATATCGACTTTTGCGCCGCGGGTATGAGATCCTTCGTCTGACGGAGATTTTGCCGTCCAATGATAGGAGGCATCTCAATGCCCTATATGATACATCCGCGCGTCACGAATCAGCGTTCGGCGGTCGAGAACGGGATGACCGTTCTCACAGTCGACACGACGGTCGTGCTTGATTGCTGCGACAAGGCTTTTAGCCGATTCGCGCGCGATCAGCTCGAGCGTGAACAGGCACGCGTCAGCCGTCGCTTCGGCTTCGGCGAGGTTTGCCTAAACCAGATCTGATCTGGCGTGTATTGGCGCCCGGGGCCCGGCTCCGGGCGCCTCTTTATCCTAGCGGTTCCCGACCAGCGTCACTGCGCCGTGGTCACGTTCTACGGCATGATCCCGTTAAGTATGAGCGTCTGTAAGAAAGCATTTCGCGGAACCGCCGTCTCTATCAATGCGGGATTATCCAAGGGCGACTTGGGCCTTACGACATCCCAATCGTCTATGCGATCGTCCAGGCCAGCCTGAAGGTCGGGATAACGATCCCTACGGAGCTAGGCCCCTTCATATTCTCGTGGGACACCTTCGGTGGAGCCGCCGCGCTGCGCTAGGGCGTCTTCATTAACGCGACGGCGACCGTGCTTACAGGTCTGTCCTCATCTTCTGCGACGTCCGCCGCGACAACCGCGCGAAGGTGATCGCCACCTACTCGGCGATTAACAAGCAAGTGCATGACCGCGAAGGCACCGTCGTGCGCGATGTGGACAACAGGAATCGATCGCGGACGACGGCCTCGATGCCCGCAGCTCGAACACGCGGCTTACAGATAAGGCGATGCGTAGAACGCTACTATCGATCTTCGAACGATCGTAAGCTACTCTAAATAGGCAGTTATTTGACAAATTGGTTTAAATCGGCTAATCTATAGTGGGCACATGTGTGTTGCCTAACCCCGATATCGACAGGAATCCTTATGGGAGGATCAGCCAAGGTGCTGGAAGTGGCGCACGTGCGTCGCCTGCTTTCGCACGTCCAATGCACACGAAACCCCGCCCGCAACCGCGTCATGGTTTTGCTCAGCTTCAAAGCTGGCTTGCGGGCCGGAGAGATCGCGGGGCTCGATTGGCGCATGGTATTGCGCCCTGACGGGCGTTTGGCAAAGCAGTTGAACGTCGATCACCGCATCGCCAAGAAAGGATCAGGTCGGCGAATACCGATTAGCCCGGAATTGCGCGTCGCGCTGGAGCGACTACTGCGCGAGCTTGGCCATCCCCGTGACGGACCCGTAATTCGGTCGGAGCGCGGTCGGCATATGACACCCCGCAGCGTCGTCAATTGGTTCCGCCGCACCTACGCTGAGCTCGGCATGGCCGGATGCTCATCCCACTCTGGGCGGCGGACCTTCATTACCCGCTCAGCACGTCTCCTGATCAAAACCGGCGGATCGCTCCGCGATGTCCAGGAGCTCGCGGGTCACCGTTCTCTTACCACTACCGAGCGGTACATCGAAGGCGACCGCGACGCGCAGCGTCGCCTTATGCGCCTGATCTAACCCACCTACATTTTTGGAGAATAATCGTGCCTGATCACGAAACGAATCCGCACGTCCGCTCGGCATCACGTGGCGCTGCACGACACCGTGCCATTCAGCGCCTCAACGACGAACTACGCACAGGGGGGGCAGGGGGCATGCTGGCCATCACGCCCGGCGTTGCAGCGTTGGGGCGGGAAGCGCTGGCAACGATCGTTGCTGACGTTCGAATGCATGAGCTGTTTAGCGAAGAAAACGACCCCTTTGGCGAACATGACATGGGCACCGTCCATCACGCTGGTCAGCGGCTGTTCTGGAAGATCGACTATTACGATACGAACCTCGAATTTGGATCGCCGGATCCTGCTGACCCGGCGGTCACGACGCGCATCCTGACAATCATGCTAGCGTCGGAATACTGATGTGGCGGACGGCACGTTTCACCCGCCGGCGCTGGACTTCGTACGGCCACAAAGCCTGCGACAGCTCCGGCGCCTGCAACCGGTTTGGCACGGACATTACGCCGACCTGTCTTACATCTACGCCTGCATCAATGCGCTACGGTTGCTGTTGGAGCCGAGCAGGCCGTTGCCACCTCGCGATTGCGAACAGCTTTTCCGCTTCGCTGTGCGCTTCCTGGATCGCGCCGGTCTGTTGGCAGCAACGGTGGAGCGCGGGCTGGCGCCAGCGGGCTGGACCAGCCTTGTGCGCGGTGTGGCGGACCGGGCGGAGGACCTAGCATGCATGCGGCTTGCCATGGCCCAGCCTTATCCGGATGGCGCCGTCACCTTCGACCAAGTCAATGATGCGGTTCGATCAGCGATCGACGCGCGGGAAGTTGTTCTGATCGCTCTCGCTGGGCACTACGAGCACTACACGGTCATCGCGGGCTACAGCCGCACCCGCTTCCGCCTATTCGATGGCTACGGCTGCTCCTGGCTTAACCTTGAAGCGTGTGACGTTGCCAGCGACATCGCGATCGCCCGCCACCAGATTGATCCCCGCTCCATGGTCACGCTCGGCCTAGCGCCCACCCAACACGTCGACCTCCTGAAGGATTCATCATGATCACGCTCGAACGCTTTCGCGAAATTGAAGCTGCCGTGCGGGAGGCCGGCTATTCCGACGCCATCGAGCGATCGGAAACGCCAACCGCCCCGGCCACCGCCTACGAGTTCGCCGCCGGGGCCATCTACGTCATCGCCAACTCCGGCATGCGCAACAGCGTGGCCCGCCCGATCTATGAGCGATGTATGATCGCGCTGAAAGCGACCGACAGCTGCAAGTCGGTGTTTGGGCACCCCGGCAAGTCTGCCGGCATCGACTTGATTTGGGCAGAGCGTGACCGCCTGTTTGCAGAATATCTCGCTGCTGAGGACAAGGTGGCGTTCCTACAGACGCTGTCATGGATCGGCCCGATCACGAAGCTTCACCTAGCTAAGAACTTTGGCGGCGACTTCGCCAAGCCAGACGTGCATCTCAACCGCCTAGCTGACGCCGAAGGAACGACGGCACAGGCGCTATGCGAGCGACTAGGGACGGAGGCCGGCTATCGGGCAGCGACGATCGATTTGATCCTGTGGCGTGCGTGCGCTGATGGAATTATCAGCTCGTTCGCCGCGGATCATCGTTGACCGCAGGTAGCAGTTTCAAAAGTGGGCATCTTAGTGGGCTTGGTCCGGAATTCTGATGGAAAATCCAACAATATCAACGGAAATTGGCGGAAGAGGTGGGATTCGAACCCACGGAGAGCTTGCACCCTCGCCGGTTTTCAAGACCGGTTCCTTAAACCACTCGGACACTCTTCCATACCGGTTCGGCGGCGCGGCGGCGCTTGGCCGCGTTGCCGCGCCACCCCGCATATCCGGGCTGCGCCGCTTTGTGCAAGCGCTGCGACGCTTTGGGGTTCATGACGCGTCTTGGCTGTGCCAGTGTCGCCGGATGAAGATGCTTACCCGACTGAAATCGATCGTGGCTGCGGCCGGCGCGTGCGTTCTGGCGGCCAGCCCCGCGCTGGCGCAGGATGAAGCGGGCTTCCAGGCCTATCTGCAGACCCTGCGCAGCCAGGCGTTGGCCAAGGGCGTCAGCACGCGCACGCTGGACCAGGTGCTGCCGACGCTGACGCTCAACACGCGCGTGATCGAGCTCGATCGCCAGCAGCCGGAGGCGTCGCCCAACGCGCCAGTGCCCAATTTCGCGCCGTACAAGACCAGCCATGTCGATGCCTCGCGGATCAGTCGCGGGCGCGCCGCCTATCAGGCGCAGCGCGGGCGGCTGGCGCGGATCGAGCGCGAGCAGGGCGTGCCCGAATCGATCATGGTGGCGATCTGGGGACATGAGACCAATTACGGCAACGTGATGGGCAATTTCGATCTGCCGCGCGCGCTGGCCTCGCTGGCCTATGAGGGGCGCCGCCGCGACTTGTTCGCCGGGGAATTCATCGCCACGCTGCAGATCATCGATCGCGGAATCCCGCCCTATCAGATGAAGGGCAGCTGGGCCGGCGCGTTCGGCGGGCCGCAATTCCTGCCCTCGGTCTATCTGCGCCTGGCGCGCGACGGGGATGGCGATGGCAAGGCCGATATCTGGAACAGCGCGGCCGATACGCTGACCTCGATCGGCAATTATTTCGCCAATGCGGGCTGGCGCCCGGGCCAGCCCTGGGGGCTGGCGGTGACCGTGCCGGCGAGCCTCGACCGCGCCGCGATGACCACGCGTCTGGTCTCGCCGCGCTGCCCGCGCGTGTTCGCGCGGCACAGCGCGTGGAAGACGATGGCGGAATGGCGCGCGCTGGGCGTCACGCCGGAAACCAAGACTTGGCCCGACGATCGCGTGCTCGCCACGTTGATCGAGCCCGATGGCGTGGGCCGCACTGGCTATCTGCTAACCGGAAATTATCGGGTTATCCTCGATTATAACTGTTCGAACTTTTATGCTCTTTCAGTCGGGTTGCTCGCGGATGCTGTCGAACACTAAATCCTTGCTCGGTTTCACGTTGCTGCTCGCCGGTTGTGCCGGTGGCGGCGGCACTGGCGATGCGCCGCGGATCGACGGCCCGTCGGCGCGCGCGCTGGATGCGCCCTATGCGCCGCGCGAGGAGTATCCGCCCGTGGTGCCGCAGGCGGCGAGTGCGCCCGGCGCCCCCTATCGCCTGCAGGGCGATTACCCGCCCGAACCGGGCGTCGGCCGGATCGACACGGTAGACGTGCCGCCGTCGCGCGTCGCGCCCGGCGCCAATTATGATGCGCCTGCCGCGCCCTATCGCCCGATGCCGTTGCCGGCGGACGCGCCGCCAGCGGTGGCGGCCAGCACCGGCCCGCGCGGCACATCGGGCGAGCAGCAGCGCTATGACGCGGTCGGCTATGCCAGCTGGTATGGCGAGGAAATGGGCGGCGGCACCACGGCATCGGGCCAGCGCTTCGATCCCAACGCGATCACCGCGGCGCACCGCACCTTGCCGCTCGGCTCGGTGGCCGAGGTCACCGCGCTGGATAGCGGCCGCACGATCCTGGTGCTGATCGCCGATCGCGGCCCCGGCGCAGCGGATCGCGAAATCGATCTGTCGCGTGGCGCGGCGCAATTGCTCGGCGTGACGGCGATGGCGCCGGTGCGGGTGCGGCTGACCAATGCCTCGCCGCAGGATGTGCGCGCCTTGCGGTCCGGCCAGCCGGCGGGCGAGCGAATCGATGCGCCGCCAACGTTGCTGACCGCCTTGCGCCGCAAATTGCCGACGCGCGCCATAACCGCGGCGCCACCGCAGCCGCTGCGGCCGGTCCGTCCCAACTACACGCCGCCCGCACCGCGCCCCACGGCGGGCCGCGCACCGGTCACCTCAGGCCTGTTCGTCCAGGTCGCCGCTTTGTCTAACGAGGGCAGGGCACAGGCGCTCGCCACCAGCCTTGGCGGGCGCGTGCAGCGCATCGGCGCGATCTTCCGCGTGCAGATCGGGCCCTATGCAAATACCGCTTCGGCGCAACGCGCGCGTGACGAGGTCGCCCGGCGTGGCTATGGAGATGCTCGGATCGTAACCACGAACTGAGCTTTCCCTCTTAGCGCCACGGACTGACCATGAAGAAACTGCTCGCCGCCACCATCCTCACGCCTGCTTTGCTTCTTGCCAATCCGGGCCTGGCCGAGGCGCCCGATTACCCCACGCCAGCGCCGGTTGCCTATCTGACCGACCTGTCGACCGGGGCGGTATTGTTCTCGAAGGACGCCGATCGCCGCATGCCGCCGGCCTCGATGGCCAAGATGATGACGGTGTATGTCGCGTTCGACATGCTCAAGAAGGGCGAGATCAAGCTCGGCCAGAAGTTCGAGGTGCGCCCCGAAACGTGGCAACGCTGGCACGGCCCGGAGGCGGGATCGACCATGTTCCTGTCGACCGGCGAGCAGGTCAGCGTGGAAAATCTGCTCAAGGGCATCGTGACCTTGTCGGGCAATGACGCCTGCGTCGTGCTGGCCGAGGGCATTTCCGGCACCGAGCCCGCTTTTACCTCGCGCATGAACGAAGCGGCCAAGCAACTGGGCCTGGCCAACAGCCATTTCGGCACGTCGAACGGCTGGCCGGATAATGGCGTGACCTATGTGACGGCGCGCGACCTGGCCAAGCTGGCGGCCGCGACGATCCAGAACTTCCCGGATTATTACAAGAAGTTCTATTCGCTGCCGAGCTTCACCTGGGGCAAGACGCTGGGCGCCGGCGCCGATATCACGCAGCAGAATCGTGACCCATTGCTGGGCCGTGTGGCCGGCGCCGATGGCTTGAAGACCGGCCATACCGACGAGGCCGGCTATGGCTTTACCGGATCGGCGCAGCAGAATGGCCGCCGTCTGGTAATGGTGATGGCTGGCCTGACCAGCTCCAACCAGCGCATGGAAGAGTCGGTCAAGTTCATGAACTGGGGCTTCCGCTCGTGGCAGGCCAAGCCGATCGCCGCCAAGGGCCGCAAGATCGAGACCGCCGAAGTGCAATTGGGCGACGCCGCGACCGTCGGCCTGGTCGCGCCGACCAACCTGACCGTTACGTTGCCCGCCGGTGCCGCCCCCGCGCTGTCCGGCAAGGTGGTGTATGACGGCCCGATCAAGGCGCCGATCAAGGCCGGCCAGCATATCGCCGATCTGGTCATCAGTTCGCCCGATCTGCCCGAGCAGCGCTTGCCGCTGGTGGCCGAAAGCGATGTCGGCGAGGCCGGCTTTTTCGGCCGCGCCTGGGCCGGACTGACCGGCCTGTTCGGCGGGTGATCGGCCGCTTCATCTCGCTCGAAGGCGGCGAGGGAGCGGGCAAATCGACCCAGGTGCGCGCGCTTGCCGCGGCGCTGGAGGCGCGCGGGCTGCCCGTGCTGGTGACGCGCGAGCCGGGCGGCAGCGAGGGCGCGGAAGCGATCCGCGCGTTGCTGATGGAAGGCGCCGTGGCGCGCTGGAGCCCGCATAGCGAGGCGTTGCTGTTCGCCGCCGCCCGCGCCGATCATGTCGAGAAGACGATCCGGCCTGCTTTGGGTGCCGGCTCCTGGGTGATCTGCGACCGCTTCATCGACAGCAGCCGCGCCTATCAGGGCGTGGCCGGCGGGATCGACGACGCGGCGGTGCTGGCGTTGCACGGCTTCGGATCGCGCGGGTTGTTGCCCGATCGCACCTTCGTGCTGGAAGTGCCGGTCGAGCAGGGTCGCGCCCGCGCCGAGCGGCGCGACGGCGCGGCGGCGGACCGCTTCGCCGCGCGCGGGGATGCGTTTCATGAGGATGTGGCGAGGGCGTTCCGCGGTTATGCCGAGCGTGAGCCGGATCGGGTGCGGCTGATCGATGCGGCGGCCAGCGCCGAGGCCGTGACCGCGGCGCTGCTCGCCGGTTTGGCTGACCTGCTGCCATGAGCCAACCACTATTGTTCCCCCGCGCAGGCGGGGGCCCAGACTGGGTTCCCGCCTTCGCGGGAACACAAGGGTGGCTCGCATGACGCTTCCCCTTGGCAACAGCACCGCGCATGACGCGTTTCTCTCGGCCATGGCGGGGTCGCTGCATCATGCCTGGCTGTTCGCCGGGCCGGAAGGCGTGGGCAAAGCGAGCTTCGCGCGCATCGCCGCGCGCCGCTTGCTGGCCGATGGCGCCGGCGGACCGCCGCTGCCGCCGGGCTATGACGTGCCCGACAGGCACCCGACCAACCGGCTGATCGAATCCGGCGCGCATCCCGATTACCGCGTGCTCGCGCGCGCGCCCAAGGATGACAAGGGCGGCGCCGAATTGGCCCGCTCGATCCCGATTGCGCAGGTGCGCGCGCTCAACCCGATGTTCGCCATGGCCCCGTCGCAATCGTCGCGCCGCGTGATCATCATCGATGCCATCGACGAGGTCGAACGACCCGGCGCGTCCAACGCGTTGCTCAAGAACCTGGAAGAGCCGCCGCAGGGCACGATCTTCCTGCTGATCAGCCACGCCCCCGGCCGCCTGCTGCCGACGATCCGCTCGCGCTGCCGCCTGTTGCGCTTCGAGGCGCTCGACGATGCGCTGATGCGCCAGGTGCTGCGCGCGCAGCAGCCGACGCTTGCCGAGGAGGAACTGGCCGCGTTGATCAAGGCCGGGCAGGGCTCGCCGGGGCGCGCCTTGGGCTTTGCCGGGCTCGATCTGGCGCAGCTCGATAGCGCGCTGGCGGCGATTGCGGGCGATGGCGACCCGAGCAATGCGCGCCGCGCCAAGCTGGCCAAACTGCTGTCGCCCAAGGCGGCGCAACCGCGCTACGAAGCGTTCCTCGATCGCGCGCCGGCGTTTATCGCGGCGGCGGCACCGGGGCGGCAGGGGCCGGCGCTGCGGTCCGCGCTCGACAGCTATGACGCCGCGCGGGCGCTGTCGGCGAGTGCGCGCGGGCTGTCGCTCGATGCGCAGGCGACGGTGTTCGAGATGGCGGGGCTGGTCGCGACCCTGGCGCCATCCCGCTAGCCGCATATCCGTCATCCCGAACTCGTTTCGGGATCCAGGCGCGGTCACCCGTCCCATGGACATGGTCCTGTTGGCCGCCGACCGCGCCTGGATCCTGAAACAAGTTCAGGATGACGATGGAGTGGAGGGCAGTTCGGGTGGTTCCAACCCCCACCAAAGCACGCTACAGCCGCCTTCATGGACCCCTATTACATCACCACCGCGATCAGCTATCCCAATGGCCGCCCGCATATCGGCCACGCCTATGAAGCGATCGCCGCCGACGCGATCGCCCGTTTCCAGCGCCAGGCCGGGCGCGACGTGCGCTTCCAGACCGGCACTGACGAACATGGCCTGAAGATGGTCCAGGCGGCGCGCGACAAGGGCGTGGCCGTGGCCGATCTCGCCGCGGAAATGTCGGGCTATTTCCGTGCCATGGATGACGCGCTGAACATCAGTTATGATCGCTTCATTCGCACCACGGAGCCTGCCCACCACCAGGCCAGCCAGGCGATCTGGCAGGCCATGGCGGCCAATGACGACCTGTATCTCAGCCGCTACGAAGGCTGGTATTCGGTCCGCGACGAAGCCTTTTACGAAGAGAAGGAATTGCGCGAGGAAGAGGGGCGGAAACTTTCCCCGCAGGGTACGCCGGTCGAATGGACCGCCGAGGAAAGCTGGTTCTTCCGCCTGTCGAAATACCAGCAACCATTGCTCGATCATATCGCCGCCAATCCCGATTTCATCCGCCCGGAGAGCCGCCGCAACGAGGTGACCAAGTTCATCGAGGGCGGGCTGATGGACCTCTCCGTGTCGCGCACCAGCTTCGATTGGGGCGTCAAGGTGCCGGGCAGCGATGGGCATGTGATGTATGTATGGGTCGATGCGCTGACCAATTATCTCACCGGCGCGGGCTATCCTGACAAGGCCGATGAACTGGCCCAGTGGTGGCCGGCCGATCTGCACCTGATCGGCAAGGATATCGTGCGTTTTCATGCGGTTTACTGGCCGGCTTTCCTGCTCTCTGCGAAGCTGGCGCTGCCCAAGACGGTGTATGGCCATGGCTTCCTGCTGCACCGCGGCGAGAAGATGTCCAAGTCGATCGGCAACGTGGTCGATCCGATTGCGCTCGCCGAGACGTTCGGCGTCGATCCACTGCGCTACTTCCTGCTGCGCGAAGTCAGTTTCGGGCAGGACGGATCCTATTCGGCCGAGGCGATCGTCACCCGCGCCAATGCCGATCTGGCCAATGGGCTCGGCAATCTCGCGCAGCGCTGCCTGTCGATCATTGCCAAGAATTGCGACGGCGTGGTGCCAGCGGATACCGTCGATACCCAGGCGCCTCATCTTGGGGACATACTCGGTCATGTCACGGAACTGATGGCCGATCTCAAGCTCAACGAAGCGCTCGAGGCGATCTGGGAGGGCGTGCGCATCGCCAATGGCTATTTCGCCGAAATGGCGCCCTGGGCGTTGCGCAAGACCGAACCGGCGCGCGCCGATGGTGTGCTGTATTATACCGCCGAAGTGGTGCGGCAACTGGCCATTCTCGTGCGGTGGGTGGTGCCCGCGAGCGCCGACAAGCTGCTCGATCTGCTCGCCCAAGCGCCCGACGCGCGCGATTTTGCTGCGCTGGCGGTGCCGCTCCAGGCCGGCATTACGCTGCCGGCGCCGCAGGGCGTGTTCCCGCGGCTCGATCTGCCGGTGGAGCCCAGCTGATGCTCGCCGACAGCCATTGTCACCTCAATTACAAGGGCTTGGCCGAGGATCAGCAGGCGGTGCTCGAACGCGCCCGGGCCCGCGGCGTCACCGCGATGCTCAACATCGCGACGCGCGAAAGCGAATGGGATGACGTGCTCGCCACCGCCGAGCGCGAGGCGGACGTGTGGGCCACCGTCGGCATCCACCCGCACGAGGCGGACAAGCATCCGCATATCGACACCGCCAAGCTGATCGAGCGCGCGCAGCACCGCCGCGTGGTCGGCATCGGCGAGAGCGGGCTCGATTATTATTACGAGCATAGCGACCGCGCGCGCCAGCAGGCCAGCTTTCGCGCGCATCTCGCCGCGTGCCGCGAGACGCAGCTGCCGATTGTGGTCCACACGCGCGACGCCGAGGACGATACGGCGACGATCTTGCGGGAAGAGCTGGGGAAGGGGGCTTTCCCCGGCGTGATCCACTGTTTCACCGCCAGCGGGGCCTTTGCCGATATCGCGCTCGAGCTCGGTTTCTACATTTCCATTTCGGGTATCGTGACGTTCAAGAATGCCAAGGACCTGCAGGAGACGGCGGCGCGGCTACCGCTCGATCGGCTGCTAATCGAGACCGATGCGCCGTTTTTGGCGCCCGTGCCGCATCGCGGGAAGACCGGCGAGCCGGCATTCGTGGCGGATACGGCGGCGTTCCTGGCGCAGTTGCGCGGGGAGAGTGTCGAGGAATTGACTGAGGCGACGGCGCATAATTTCCACCGCTTGTTTAACAAGACGGTTCGGTGAGCAATATGATCGTCCGTCATCCCAGCGACAGCTGGGATCTCAAGCGGCATGTGCGGGACAGGAGCCGCACGAGACCCCAGCTTTCGCTGGGGTGACGCAATTAGGGTAGGGCCTTTGAAAATCCGCCTCCTCGGTTCGGGCACCTCGTCCGGTGTGCCGCGTATCGGCAATGATTGGGGCGCTTGCGACCCCAATAACCCGCGCAACCGCCGCACGCGGGCCTCGGCGATCGTCGAGACCGCCACGACGCGCATTCTGATCGACACCAGCCCCGATCTGCGCGAGCAATTGCTCGCCGCGGATGTCGGCGACGTCGACGCGGTGATCTGGACGCACGACCATGCCGATCATTGCCACGGCATCGACGATCTGCGGCAAATCTATCATGCCCGCGGCCGCCCCGTCGCCGGCTTCGCGCGACCGGCGACCTTGGCGCAGCTCAACGACCGCTTTGCCTATGTGTTCAACGGCCGCGCCGGCTATCTGCCGACCGTCGACGGCGTGCCATTGCCCGACGCGCTGCGCATCGGCGACATCGACATCCGCGTCGTCGATCAACCGCATGGCAGCATCTTTTCCGCTGGGCTGCGCTTCGACTGCGGCGCGGCATCGATCGGATATGCCACCGATTTCAATATTTTAACCAATGATATGCGAAACCTGTATCAGGGCCTCGATATCTGGGTAGTGGATGCGCTGCGACGCTTTCCGCATCCGTCGCATCCCGAATTGTCCGAGGTGCTGCGGTGGATCGAACAGTTGCGGCCGGGGCGATCGGCGCTGATCCATATGGACCAGTCGATGGATTATGCCACATTGATCGGCGAACTGCCGCCGGGTGTCGAACCCGGCTATGACGGGTTGGAGCTGAGCGCATGAGTGACGGACCCGGCTTTGCCTATCTGCTGTTGATGCTGGTCCTGCCATTGTCCGCGCTGATGGCGCGACGGCTGCCGGTCGGCAGCATGGTCAAGATGGCGCTGGGCTGGGTGGCGATCTTCGCCGTGCTGATCCTGGCGGTGGGCAATTGGGAGCGCGTGGCGCCGGCGTTCCGCTCGCTCGGCGATACGCTGGGGATCAGCGATCAATCCGTCTCCGGCACGACGGTCAGGATCCGCAAAAGCGAGGACGGGCATTTCTGGGCCAATGTCGTGCTCAACGGCGCCGAGCGCCGCATGCTGATCGACAGCGGCGCGACGACGACGGCGATTTCGACCGGCACGGCGACCGCCGCCGGACTCGACCTCGACGAGGAGGCGTTCAACACGCTGCTCAACACCGCCAACGGCACGATCAGCGCGCGGCACGCGACCGCCAAGACGCTCGATATCGGGGGCATCCATGCGGAAGATATCGGCGTGGTCGTGTCGCCGGCATTCGGCGACACCGATGTGCTCGGCATGAACTTCCTGTCGCGGCTCAAATCGTGGCGCGTCGAAGGCAATGTGCTGGTGCTGGAACCGAAAGGGGGCTCGACTACGGACAGCGCCGGCCCCGCAGCGGATGATGACTCAATTTAACATAATGTATATTATCGGATCGATTGATTGAGTGGCGTCCGTCTGAGAAGCGCCAGCCCTTTCCGGATGAGCCTCGTCGTTTTGGATCCATCCGGCCCGGTTCGACATGAGGTCCATGTCTCGTACGGCGCGCAGCGACTGTCAGGATATGAACAAGACGGATGCGTCGTTGATTCCGCCATCCATCAACTTGTCGATCCCGACCGCGTCTGACCGTCCGCGAACCCTACCCTTCGAGCCTCTGTGAGATGCAGTCGTGATCGCAGCGGTCTATGCAAGCCCACGGCTGTCCGGTAACCTCACACTGAAACACGCTCCGGGCCCGCCCGCGCGCGCCGCAGCGCAAAACGTGCCGTCGAGTTGCCGGGTCAACGATGTAATCACCCGCATGCCGAGGCTACCATCGATCGCGGTCGGATCGAAACCCGGTGGCAGCCCGTCGCCTTCGTCGCAGACCGAGAGAATTTGATCACCCACGGTGCGGCGATAGCTTACGGAGATCGTGCCCCTGCCGTGCTTGGCGGCATTGGTCACCAACTCGTTGACGAGTAATCCAATCGGCTGGATCAGCGTCGTGGGCACGTTACCCTCGTCGCCATCGACCTCGACTTCACGACCGACAATCGAGGCCAAATCGTTACACAACCGGCGCAAGAAGGTAATGCAAGAGGTTTCGGTCGCGTCGCCGGCGTAGAAATGGCGATGGACCTGCGCCACCGCCGCAACGCGGTTCGCCGCAATTTTCAAATGCGACGCTGCCTCGCCGACATCCGGTGAGCGGCTTTGCATCAGCAATAGGCCCGAGACGAATTGGAGGCTGTTCATCACCCGATGATCGATTTCCTTGGCCATCAACTCAGCCTGGCCCAGCGCGCGGCGGGCCGAAAGCTGCAGCTCCATCTGGTCCATCACTACCGAGGCGAGGTCCTTGAGGTCCTCGATCTGCGCCTCCTCGATCGGGCGGGCTGCCGTGTCGATGACGCACAAGGTGCCAAGATTATAGCCGTCGCTGCTGGTCAGCGGCACCCCCGCATAGAAGCGCAGGCCGAACTCACCGGCGACCAAAGGGTTCGCGAGCGAGCGTGGATCGACGCTGGCGTCGCTCAATATATGTGGCACGTCGCCGAGGATGGCCGAAGCGCACAGCCCGGGATCCCGGCCGATCTCGCTTACCGGCACGCCGTGGTGCGACTTGAACCATATCCGATGCTCGTCGACGATGCTGATGATCGAGATGGGCACACCGAAGCGACGCGCCGCCAGCGCGGTGATGCGGTCGAACGCCCCGTCGGGTGGCGTGTCGAGGATGTCGTAGCGCCTGACCGCCGCCATGCGCTCGGCTTCGTTCGCGGCGATGATGGTTTGGCCGTTCATGCCGGAAGCGGTCCTCGTTGAAGGTCGAGACGGCCTCCTGCACGCTCTGGCACGTTCCGTCGATATCGTTTTGGCAGCGAGCGCTATGATGTCGACGCTTTACGGAAGCGGGTGCCGATCAGCCGTTCGATCCTCTTGGCACAATGACGGTTCCATCGCCGAGCCGCTGATCTGCATGGGGTACACTGCCGAGGTCACGTTGCGGACATCCGGCGCCCCTGCCCGCTTTCCGACCCCGACCATTCGTTCATCCGGTAACGGCTGTTGTCGGCGGCTGGCGCCGGTGGCCTCCGCGGTCACCGCCCCGGGAGTTTTCCCCCTGGTTGGAGAATGCCGCCGGCCATCCGGCCTTCGCCGTCGAGCGCGGCCGACATCAATACCTCGCCATTGGCGAACACCAGAGTGTAGGCGTCGTCGCCCATCATGCCACGCCCGCGGAAGGTGACCGATTTCAGCTCGCCGAGCGATTTGAACATGGGATGCGTCATGGGCAGATCGCCACGGACGACTTCGGCGAACCGCGGAGCGAGCTTGTCATAGTCTGGCGCACCGCTCGCCAGGCCAGCGACAAGGCGCCGCAGGGCGGCCTCGGTGCCGGCCGTCGGCACGGCGTCGGGTGCGACTGACGGTGCCGACGGCACTCTTGCCGATGGGCTTGCCCGTCCCTCGACGGCGCCAGACTGAACCCAAAGTATCAACGCGGCTGCGGCGAAAAAGCTCATTAGCATTGCTCCTGAGACCACATAAAGCTGATGCCGCCATGTGATCCGCGCGGTCTCGTTTCGCGGGGCGGCAACGGAGCCGCACTCATCGCCCTCAGCATGGCGCGGCGGAAGCTCCGACGCGCCGGGTCCCAGCCGACCGGACCGCTCTAGCGACTCCACCAGCTTCGCCGCTTCGAGCGATGAGGACAGGCCCAGCTTGGCGCGGGCCATCTTCAAGCGCTTCTCCACAGCGTGAGGAGAGATACCAAGATCCAGGGCCATCTGCTTGGCAGTCTGGTGGTTCAGACAGCGCTTCAGGCATTCCCGCTCGGCTATTGTCAGGCGCAGGATCGCTGCCCGTGTGCTCTGGTTGATCACGTCCATGCTCATGCCGCCCAACGTAGCGCTTTCCGAGCCAGTACCAACTCCACCTGTCTGGTACCCCATCCGCCAATGCCAGTGCGACGCGCAGGAAGGACTGGGACTGGCGGATGGTTCGGGGATCAGCGCCACCCCAGCGCAGGCGCTACGTGGGTCAGGACGGAATCGAGCACATGGGCGTTATAGTCGACCCCGAGCTGGTTCGGTACCGTGAGCAGCAGCGTGTCTGCCTCCGCAATGCCCTCGTCAGCGCGGAGTTGCTCGATCAAGCGCTCGGGCTCGGCGGCATAGGAGCGGCCGAACACCGCCCGCATATTGTCGATCACACCGATCTGATCGCTGCTGTCGCCGCGCCCGAAATAGGCACGATCCCGATCGTTCATCAGCGCGAAGATCGAGCGCGAGATCGAGACTCGCGGCGTCCAGTCGTGCCCGGCGGCTTTCCAGGCGTCGCGGTAGAGCCGGATCTGCTTGGCCTGCTGGATATGCAGCGGCTCCCCGCTCTCGTCCGCCTTCAGCGTCGAGCTCTGCAAGTTCATGCCATGCTGCGCCGCCCACACTGCGGTGGCATTCGACGACGAGCCCCACCAGATGCGCTCGCGCAACCCGGCGGAGTGGGGTTCGATGCGGAGCAGGCCCGGCGGGTTGGGGAACATCGGTCGCGGGCTGGGCTGGGCGAACCCCTCGCCCTTCAGCAGATCGAGAAAGACCTCGGCGTGGCGACGGCCCATATCCGCATCGCTCTCGCCCTCGGCCGGCGCATAGCCGAAGTGACGCCAGCCCTCGATCACCTGCTCGGGCGAGCCGCGGCTGATCCCGAGTTGCAGGCGGCCGCCGCTGATCAAATCGGCCGATCCGGCGTCTTCTGCCATATAAAAAGGGTTTTCATAGCGCATGTCGATCACGCCAGTGCCGATCTCGATCCGGCTGGTCCGGGCGCCGACCGCGGCAAGCAGCGGAAAAGGCGACGCGAGTTGCTGTGCGAAGTGATGGACGCGGAAATACGCGCCGTCCGCGCCCAGCTCCTCGGCGGCGACAGCAAGCTCGATCGACTGCAGCAAAACATCCGACGCGGATCGCGTCCCCGATTGCGGCGCTGACGACCAATGACCGAAGGAGAGAAATCCGATCTTTTTCATGATGTGCTCCTGGTGCTGGCGGTTGTCGCAGCTTCGCGACGACGGTCTGCCTATGCTGCCTAGATAGGGAGCACAGGGCATGACGTCGCGGCAGCGCAGGGAAACGCAGCTATTCTATCTAGCCGAGATCCGCGATGGCGCGGCAGGCTGGCGGCGTTTAGCAGAAGCGCAATAAACCGGGCTGGTCACCGCATTCGCATGAACAGAGCAAGGGCGTTGCGGGCGCTATCGGCAAAGCGGTCGTAGATCATGCGTGAGACCTCAGCGATTACGGGCTGGCGATCGCGTCCGCCCCGGGCGAACACCGCGACCGCCACGCGGCGGCCGTCGGGCATGGTAATGAACCCCACGTCGTTGGTGACACCATCAAGGGTGCCTGTCTTGTCTTCCACCAAAGTGCCCGCCGGAAGCAGCGCGCGGATACGGCGCGTGCCCGTCTCGCATCGGCGCATCAGGTCCAATAGAAAGATGCGGCTTTGAGCGGTCAGCACCGTGCCGTTATCGAGCCTGGACAATAAAGCGACCATGGCCACCGGCGTGGCGACATCCTGGCTGTCGGCAAGGTGGCCGCGCTCTCGCAGCAGCTGCGCTATCGTCCGGTCTACGCGCATACCCGTGATCTTTTGCGACAAAAGCCACTGCTGGACCGCGACGGGGCCGCCAACGGTGGCAAGCAGCTGATCGGTCGCATGATTGTCGCTCCGAACGATCATCAGCTCCAGCGCTTTGGCGGCGGTGCGGCCCGATATCAGGTCGCCGAGGCTGCGTCGTCCTTGATCCACCTCGGCGAGATAGGTCGCTGCGATGGCCAGCTTGACCGTGCTGGCCATCGGAAACGCGGTGCCGCCGTTGATGGCGACGATCGAGCCATCCCGCAGGTCGAGCGCAGCAATGCCGTATTCCCCGGGGCGTTGCGCTACCAGCATGGTCAGCTGGTGCTCAAGCCCGATGAGCTCGGGAGAGCTTGCGGCTGCCGGCGCCGAGACCAGGACGCTGGCGGCGATACCGAGCAAGAGCAGGCGGAAAAGCGGGGGTAAGCGCATCGATGATCCTTGCATGCCGCCCTTCAGCGAAGTGCCCATCCTAGACTGAAAACCTGAACACCTCGTGTCGCATGCCAGCGAAAATAGGCCAAGTGGTGGGTCGCGGTCAGCAATCAGCAAATCCGGTTCGTTGGGCCAATTCCAGACCGGCGCCTTCGGGCACATGCGAACATCCGGGAGACCGGCAGAGCTGTAGGTCAAGTGGCGACGCAACTTTCGGCGAGTGGGACTAAACTATGGTCCGGGTGCGACGGCGATTTAATTCACGTGGCAACGCGCCACAATCGCTGGCCCGGAGTTGCATAGCGATCAACTCTAGTCGCGAGACGAACGATGAAGACCGTGACGCTGCCTGATGGCGAGAAGGTGCCCGCGCTGGGGCAAGGCACGTGGATGATGGGCGAGCGGCACGACCGCCGGGCCGCCGAGATCGCGGCGCTGCGTGCTGGCGTCGAACAGGGGATGACGCTGATCGATACTGCAGAAATGTATGGGGAGGGAGCCGCCGAAACGTTAATCGCCGAGGCGCTCGGCGATGTGCGCGACGCGCTGTTTCTGGTGAGCAAGGCCTATCCGCAGAACGTATCGCACCAGCGGCTGGCCACCGCTTGCGAAGCCAGCCTGAAGCGGCTCGGCACCGATCGCCTCGACCTGTATCTCCTGCACTGGCGCGGATCGGTGCCACTTGGGGAGACGGTGGAAGCGATGGAGGCGCTGCTGTCGGCGGGCAAAATCCGTCACTGGGGCGTTAGCAATCTCGATACCGATGACATGGTCGAACTACGCGCCGCTGGCGGCCGCAACTGTGCGACCAACCAGATCCTTTACAACCTCACCCGCCGGGGTGCCGAGCACGACCTGCTTGAGTGGTTGAGCGATCATGCCATGCCCGCAATGGCCTATAGTCCAGTCGAGCAGGGCCGGCTCCTGGCCAATCCGTCGCTCGCCAAGATCGCCGATACGATCAATGCCACGGCGGCGCAGGTGGCGCTGGCATGGTCGATGCAGCGCGGGAACATCATCGCGATCCCCAAGGCCGGCACAGTGGCGCATGTGCAGGAGAACCGCGCCGCCGCTGACCTCGTTCTGTCCGAAGCGGATCTCGCTGCACTCGATGGAGCATTCCCGCGGCCAAATCGCCGGCGCCCGCTCGAGATGCTATGAGCGGTCCGGGAATGGGGACGGCCGAACCGAGCGCGCGAGACGCGACGCTGGCGTTGCTCAGCTGCCGTGCACACGGCGCCACGATCTGTCCTAGCGAGGTGGCGCGCGCATTGGCCGCCCCACCGCAAACTGGCGCACCCGGCACCAATTGGCGGGAGTTCATGCCCATCGTTCACGCTGCGGTCGACGAGTTGGTCGCGGAAGGACTGGTGCGCCTGAGCTGGAAGGGCGCCCCGCTCGCGGCACGCGCTGGCCCCTATCGCATTGGTCAGATCACAGCGCCGGTTTGATGAAGATCGGGCGCTAGCCGAGCCAAGCCAGGTCATCCGCTCGGGCTTTGTCACACCCGAGCGCGATGGCGTGCGCGCCGCACTCCGTCAAAAACGGATACGCATTCCCGCGCGACCACCAAATCCGCGATACTCGTCCGAATAGCGGCCGGTGCCTTCGATGAAGCCGCTTACCGCCCCATGGTCAATCGTCAGCCCGAGCTTGCCGATGGCATAATCGGGCAGATGAGTGTCCCCGACCGACAGGCTCGTGGCACCGGTCGAGAAGATCACGCCTTGATCGGCATCGAACGTCCGGACGTAATCGGCCGCGCCGTACAGCGTGGCCCGCGCCGCGCCGACGGCAACGCCGCCGCCGAAGCGCACGCCCGCTGCGCCGGTCCAGCCACGGCGATCGTCGAAGTCCAGCGTCGCGATCAGCGGCAGCGTGTCGATGCGCGTCGTCGCCCAACTGACCTTCACCGCCGGCTCGACGAAGAAGTTGCCCCCGGCGACACGCAGCCCCGCCTCGCCACGCGCGGAGAAGCCATCGGCATCGGTATCACCCCGCTCGCCGGCGACCCGCACGTCGAGATCGTAGCGATCGTATTTGCCCAGCACATTGGCGAATAGCGGTCCACTGCGCAGCGCGCCGTACAGGCCGATATTATAGGCGTCATACTCGATCCGATCGGCGCTGCGATCGAAGCCGAGCACCGAATTGGCATAGCCGCCGGTGATGCCGAACGTCGCGCCACCACGGGTCACATCTACGCCGTATTGCCCGCTGAAGCCGTCCTGCTTGTACCCCAGATCCGCCGTCTGGCCGAAGCCGAAGCTGGCGAAGCGGCGCGTTTCGTCACGCGATGCCCCCGCCCCGCCCGCGACGAACCACATGCCGCTGCCCGCTGCCTCGCTGTCGCGCGTTGCCGCCAGATGCGCCGAAACGGCATCGGCCGACTCCAGCGCGAGGGTCCGGGCGCCCTCGCTGGTCTTGAGCAGGCGGTACGCCCCCGTCGATGGCGCGCTGACCAGACGGAAGCTGGTATTGCCTGCGTCGAACAGCAGCCCGCGCTGGAAGAATCCGGCATCGCGCTGCGCCGGATCGAGCGTGAAGGCGCCGGCGAGCGTGCCGCTGCCGGCCTGCACCAATGTGACGCCAGGGTTGAGCACCAGGGCATTGCCGGACGTCTGCAGCACGATGCGTGTCGATCCCGTCGCCGCGCCGGCGATCACCAGACGATCCGCGATCGTCGTGGTGCCGAAGCTGACATCCAGGCCGATCGTGCTCGCGCCCGTGCCGGAGAAAGCGCCAGACAGCGCCAGCCTGTCGCCAGCAATGCCGTTCCGCAAATCGATCGCACCGCTATTGGCGGTGCTTTCCAATCCGCCGATCGTGCGCGACACCGCGGTGGTGGCGATCACCGGCAGGCCGTTGCTGCCCAGCGTCGCCAGCCGCAACGTGCCGCTATTGGCCAGCCGGTCGTTCCCCGCCCCGAAATCGACGTCGCCCGCGAGAAGCAATGATCCGGCCGTGTCGAGCTCATCGTCGCCCGCGCCGAAGCTCGTGCCGGACGCGAGATACAGATCGCCGGTATTGCTCACGCGATCATTATTGGCGGTGAGCACCAGCGCACCGGCGATCGTGCCGGTATTGACGATCGTTGCGGCGCCGCCATCGGCGCGCACCGCGACCCCGCCGGCGCTGCGGATCGTGCCGCCATTGGTCAGCATATTGCTGCCGCTGCCGCCGAGCAGAACGGCCGTCCTGGTCGAGAAGACGCCCCCGCCGTCCACCACGGTCAACGCCGCCCTGCCCCCGGCGGCGATGCGCACCCCGTCATGCCCGCCCGTGCTCGCGACGGTGCCGACCACGACGGTGGCATCGCCGATCGCCTGCGCGTCGATCGCGGATTGCGCCGTCGCGCCCGTGCCGGTTGCGGTCACCGCCCCCACGGTGACCGCAACCGTAGCACCGCGTGCGATGATCGCGGCGCTATCGCCGGCATCGTTGCGCACGCTGTTGGCCCCGATCGAGACGGTGCCCGCCCCTTGCGCGAAGATCCCGGCCGAACCCTGACCGCTGGCGCCGGCCGAGCCGACCAGCACGCCGACATCGCCGGTCGTGTTGCGCGCGGTGATCGCATCCCGGCTGATGCCGGTGGCGACCACAATCGTGCCATCGACGATCGTGCTGCCGCTGGTCGCATCGGCGAAGATCGCCTCGCCGCCATTGTTGCCGCTGCTGACCACGCTGCCGAACTCGACCGTAGCGCCGGTCGCGCCGATCGCCAGGATGCCGTTGCTGTCGCCGGCATGGACCACCCGGTTGGCGAATACCCGTGCCTCGCCATTGGCGGCATAGGCGCCGATCGCCGTGCCGCCGCCCGTGGCGGTGACCTGCCCGGCGACGACGACGATGGCATTGCCTTGCTGATAGCTCGATGCGTCCACCCCGATCGCGCCCGCACCGCTGACCGTGACGTTCCCGGCCACGGCATAGGCCGATCCGTAGGCATGGGCGACGACGCCGTGCGCCAGCGCGCCGCTCGTCGTGACCTGGCCGACGCTCGCCGCCGCCACATTGACCCCCTCGACGAGCAGCCCGATCGAACGGTCACCGCTGGTCGTGATCGTGTCGGCAAGGCCGTAGGCGGCGCCGAACGAGCGGACGAATATGCCGCGCGCGTCGTCACCGGTGGTGGCCACGCTGGTCACCTCGACCAAGGCGATATCGTTGTTGGCGCCAGCATAGATGCCGGTCGCGCCATCGCCGCTGGTCGCGATCGTGCCGTTGCCGGATACGGTCACCCCGGCATAGCCGCGGGCGGCAATACCGCCTTCGAACGCGCCGCTGGTGACGATCGTGCCGTTGTTGATGATCGTGGTGGTGCCGAACGAGTCGCTGGCGATGATCGCCTGCGACCGATCGGCCACGCGGCCACCGGGCAGCGGCAGAAGCTGCGGCCGGGGCAATTGATCCGCGCTGCCCGCCACCGTGCCGGTGATCGTGACGAGCGCATCGCCGTTGACATAGGTCTCGATCCCGCGCGCGCCATCGCCCGACACCGTCACGTCGGCAACGGTGAGGGTGGCATCACCCAGCGCGCTGACGAACGCGCCGTACGAGCCGGCGCCCGACACCGCGACCGTACCGAGAGCGACGCTGGCCGAGCCGTTGGTGAGGACCGCCAATCCATCGGATAGCGCACCGCGCGTCGCCACGCTGTCGATCGCGATAGCGACATCGCCTTGAGCCCGGACACGCACGGCCGTGCTGTCGTCGCCGAAGGTGGAAACGCTGCCGATATCGAGCAGTGCGTCACCGCCGCTGGTCAATTGCAGGCCGAGCGACCGATCGCCATATGTCGTGATCGCAGACGTGCCGTTGACCGACGCAGCGCGTTGCCCGGCAATCACTACCGCCGTGGCATCGTTGCCAAGCGTCGATATCATGCCGCTGCCCGCCAAAGCGGCGATGCCATTGCTGGCGATCGACACGCCGGCATTGCCGAGGCCGGTCGTGGCAATGCCGCCGATATTGGTCAGTGACGCGCTATTGCCGCCCATAAGATCGATCGCCGCGGTCTGCAGCACGCTTTGCGCCGCGCTGGAGGTGATTGCGCCGTTGGTCTTGACCGTCAGGTCGATCCCCGCCTGCGCGACGATCGCCCGTGCGTCGGCGCCGCTGACGTCGATCGCGTCGACATCGATCGTGATCGAGCCCGGCGAGACCGCGACCACGGCAGTGCTGCCGGCCCCCGACACGCCCAGTGCGCCGGTCGAGCGGAAATCGATCCCGCTGCCGGACACGAGGCGTACGACGTCGGACCGCGCGCCATTGGTCGATCCGCTACCGAGCGTGACGCTTAGCGGCCCCCCCGTGCTGACATTCATGCCATTGGCGGACTCGCCATCGGTGGCGAGTTGACCGATCGTGATGTCGGCCGCACCATTGGCAGCGAGTGTAACCCCGTTCGACCTTCGGCCGGATGTCGTGATCGTGCCGACGTTCAGCCTGGCCTCGCCGCCAACCGTCGCGGCGATGGCAGTAGCGTTTCCACCGGCGGTGGTAATCGAGCCGGCTCGTAAGCTGAAGTCGCCGCCGCTGTCTGCCTCGATACCATAGCTGAAAGCGCCGGAAGCCGTGATCGACGCCTGATCGATCTTGATCGTACCCAGCGCGGTGAGCTTATAGCCGCCGTTGAACGTGCCGATCACCTCGACCCGGCCGGTGCCGTCGATATTTATGTCGTTGTTGGAGCGCAGGTTCACGGCGCTGAATCCGTTGGTCTGCATCTTGATCAGGGCATTGTTGGTAAAATCGATATTGAACGTGCTGAGCGGGTTGGAGGCGCGCGGCTCCGTCGTATCGAAGGATAGCATGGCATATTGCAGGCCCCCGGCAACCTGCGGGACCGCGTCGACGCTGATGATATCGCCATCGAACGTCGTCGCAATATCGCCCGCGAAGATATCGAGCAGCGTGGTGGTCAGGTTGCTGGTGATCGTGCCACGATTTTGGAACGTCGTCGTGCCCGTAGAGACGAGCGAGCCGATGCTCGATCCATTCGACAATTGCATCGTTCCGACGTCGATCTTGGTATCGCCCCCGAACGACTGGGCAAGGATACCGATGCCGGATCCGGTTCCCTCGAACCGGTCCAAGTTCACCGTAACCGTCCCTCGCGAGACTGCAGATATACTGTTGATAGCGGCGCCGGCCGACCGAAGTTCGGCCACGTTGATCGTGATATCGCCGAGCGAGCTCGCCCCGATGCCGGACGCTCCAAATCCGTTGACCAGGATCGTGCCGGTGGAATCGACGACAATCTGGCCATTCGAGCGCAAATACATCGCTTGAGATACGTCGCCATCGACCGCGATGATTCCGTCATTGCGAACACGAACCGAATCGAACGCCTGCAGCGTGAGCGTTTGCGCATTGCCCGTAAAAACGAAATCGTCCGGTCGCGTGGCAATCATGGTGCCGGTGTTCGTGAAATCGATCGATCTGGCCACGACGTCGATCGCGCGGGAAGACTGTCCGGCCGCCGTGAAATCGCTGGCATTGATTACGACGGCCGCATTGTCGGCCTGGATCGACATGCCGGAGGAAAAATCGCCGCTGGTCGCAACGGTATCCACGTTCACCGTCACCACGCCGCTTCCGGCGCTGATGATGCTCATGCCATTTGCATGATCGCCGGTCGTCGTGATGTTGCTGGCGGTGACATCGATCGTGCCATCCCCGAGATTTTCCACGCGAATGCCGCGTCCTTGCTCACCCGATGTGAGAATATCGCTGGCCGCGACTGCGATATTGCCGTTCTGCGACAGTATGTTGATTCCGTAGCTGCTATAGCCGCTGGTGCGGATGTTCGTCGCAGCGAGCGTGACGTCGCCGGCCGCCCGAATCGAGATCGCATCGGCCAGATCGCCGGTGGATGCGGCGCTTCCGGCCACCACCACCGCGTTGCCGGCGGTTTGTGCGTCGATGCCATACCCCCCCGTGCCCGTGGCGGTGGCGCGGTCGACGCTGATCGCCAGATCGCCCGCCGCGCGCGCAAAGATCGCGTGCCCATCCTCGCCACCACCCGACGCCTGGCCGATCGCGATCGCTGCATCGCCGCGGCTTTCGACGGAGATGCCGACGCCCTGCGCGGCGAACACGTTGCCCGTGCCGCTGACGACGACCGTATCGCCGGTCGCGCGGAGCGAGGTCATGTTCGCGCCCAGCGCTTCGATCCGATCAGCGACCGAAACCGCGGCCAGGCCGCTTGCCGCATTAACCTCGACCAGCGCACGCGTATCGTCGGCATCGCCCGTGCCGAGCACCGATCCGACCGATACTGTAGCGTTGCTCCCCAGCGCATAGACCGCGCTGCCGTTGACGCCTGTGAGTTCGGCGTCCGCCAGCGCTGCCGTGACGTCGGCATAGGCGGCGTCGACCACGATGCCCGATTGGTTATCGCCGGTCGCCCGCAGTTTCCCGAGCGTGACATCGATCGCGCCAGTCGCGGCGGCGCCGCCCGTCATGCGGATATTCACCCCCGTCGATCCGTAACCGGCCAGGGCAATCGATCCGATATCCACCGATGTCGCCGCCATGCCAGCGCGCGCCAGGCGCACCGCGTCGCCGACCAGGCCGGTGGTTTCGATCGTATCGACCGTGATATCGATCGCGCCGGCGGCGTTGCCGACGATGCCGAAGGCATAGTCGCCCGTCGTACGGATCGTGCCCTGCGTGATCGAGGCAGCGCCGCCGCTGTCGAAGGACACAGCGGACGCGTAGTCGCCGTGGCTCTCGATCGTACCCGTGCCGGAAACGACGACACCTTCACTGCCTCGGATCAGCACGCCGCCAACATTCGCGCCAGTGGCGATGATCGTGCCGTCGTTATGCAGCGAGGCGAGCCCGATGCCGTCGATCGCCGGCGCGTAGGCGAACGGCGCGGCAGCAATGGCGACGGCGGCGGTCGCGGTGTCGTTATCGCCCGATACGCTGATCTCTCCGGTCACCGTCGCGGCGACGCGCTGCCCATCCAATCGGATGCCGTGCCCATAGGCGCCGCTCGCGCTGACATCCCCCGCGGTGAGATCGATCGCACCATAAGACGTCATTCGAATGGCGTCCGCCATGTCGCCTGTGACACTTACCGAAGCGATGTTGGCCGTGATGTCGCCGCCGGTGAACACGCTGACGCCGCTCGCACCATAGCCGCTGGTCGAGATCGTGCCGAGCTTGAGATCCGTCGTCCCGGTATCGGACAAGACCACCACGCCGAGCGATCCGTCGCCGCTGGTCGTCACCGATGTGAGGTCCATCACCACGGCGCCGGCCGTCGAATAAATCGTTACGCCGTTCGATTCGTCGCCCGATGTGGCGATCGTACCGGAACCGGCGATCGTGACATCGCCGAACGCCCGGGCATCGATCGCCTCGCTTGCGGTGCCGCTGGTGGTGATCGACCCGTCAAGCACGACGTTTAGCGTCGTCGCGCCCCGCGCCCGCACTCCGCCCGCCTGTCCGTTGTCGGTGACGACGTCGCCACTGACGACGATGGTCTGGGCATCGCCACCGCTCGCCCGGATGGCGGTGGCACCGTAGCCGGCTGTGTGGATGCTTCCTGTGTTGATCGTCAGATCACCGCTGGTGGCGAAAGCATAGACCCCATAGGCATTGTAGCCGGACGTGCTGATCCGATCGACATCGATCGTCGTTGTGCCTGCGCCAAGGCTGTACGATACCACGCCGTGGCCATAGTCGCCGCTGGTGGCGACATCGCTGGCGGCGATCGCGGTATCGCCGTCACCACTGGCGAAACCGACGACGCCGCGCGCGCCATAACCTTCCGTGCCGATGTTGGAGGCGTCGATCTGCAGGCTGCCATCCTGCACCACGCCGCCGACACCCGCCTGGCGCGCGCCATAGGTCCGCACGCTACTGCCGGCCGCCGCATCGATCGTGACGTTGGCCGCCTGAAATCCTTCGCCGCGCACCGCGGTGAACTGGCCCGCCGTATCGGGCAGCACCACCGCCACGCCGTTCTGCAGCGCGATGCTGAGATCCAGTACCTCGGTTGCGGGATCGGTCACGTCGTCGCCCGGCGTGGCGGGCTGCGCAAAATAGGAGATGCCAGCCGGATAGGGATTGCCGCTCGGCGCGCAGACGACGCTGCCGTCGACTTGCGGGCCGCAGGCGTCCACGGCCTGTGCCTGGGCGCGATCAGCCCAACCAATACAGATCAGCGTGGCGGCAATCGCGGTGGTCGCAATCAGGGTGCGGCGCGGCAGACGGCGCGTCTGCACCATCGCATTGGCACCCCGCACGGGGCCGGTCCCCAGGACCATGCGGGCGGATGACGCCACGAGATAGAACGAATTCTGGCAGTTTGCGCCGAACAGCGACATGCGACATCCCTCATTGAAGACGATGCGCAGTTCCCGTCCGCGCCCCCGGAGATCGCCCGTGCGGCGGCATGGGGAATGGCGTCAATGGCCCCGCGAATACTGCGACGAAACCGCCGGGAAATGATACGAATTGTATGGCTTGGTCCCCCTGCGCGACGCTAGTGGTGACCAAACGGCCGTAGGAAGGATGTCTGATGGAGGAAACGGGCAGGCTTGCGGTTACCGTGCCCAATTTCCAGGTCGCCAGCGCCGATGTTGGCGGCGCGGCGGCGTTCGACGCCTTTGCCGCTTCCGTCGCGGATGTCTTCGCGCTCGCGCTGGTCGGCGAAATGGCTGTTACGGAGTATCAACTGACGCTGTCCGCCTGGCATCTTGGCACGCTGATGATCGGCGATTTCCGGTCCAGTGCGCTGGCCTTCGATCGGTCGGGCGCGCTGACCGCCGCCGGTGGGCTGGATCACCTGCTGATCCAGCTATACGTCGAAGGCGGTTTCACCGGGACGGCCGACGACCGTAAGCTTGAGGTGCGGGCCGGTGATATCGTGGTGTTCGATCTCACGCGCATGCTCTCGACCGTGACGACACCTTTCCGCAACATCTCGCTGCTGGTGCCGCGCACGTCGTTCGAAGATGCGCTGGAAGAAGTGGATTGTCTCCATGGCATGATCCTGCATCACGAGACTCCGCTCGGCGGGTTGCTGGCCAATTATCTCGAATCTTTGGTCGCGCGACTGCCGCAGTTGACGCCGGCCGACGCGATCGTGTCCGCCAATGCCACGGTAGGACTGGCGGTGACCGTTTTGGCGGCGCACGCGCCCCGCGGGTTGGCGAGCGCCAGTGCGGTCCGCTCGCCATTCCGCAAAATCGCGTTGCACATCGATGCGAATTTGCACGACGCGCGCTTGAATGCCGAATCGATCGCGCCGATCGTGGGCATGTCGCGGGCGTCGCTCTATCGCCTGTTCGAGCCGGTGGGCGGGGTCGCGCAATATATCCGGCGCCGCCGCTTGATCCGAGCGGCATTGGCATTGGCTACCCACACGGATCGACCGCGTCGGATCGGGGAAATCGCGTTCGAACACGGCTTCACCAGCGAGGCGACCTTCGCGCGCGCCTTCAACCAGGCGTTCGGCATATCGCCGACCATCGCCCGATCCCGCGCGTCGATCCTGCTCACTGCCCCAGCTATCGATTCCAGCGGACGAGTTGACCACCGGGTGTTCGCGGACTGGATGCGTACCCTGCAGGCGTGATTTACCGGCGTTACCCCTATCGGTGCGTTGCGGCGGCTCAGTACGCCACAGATCGCCACAGTCGGTCACGCGGCTGGTGTTTTCAGGGCGCAACCGGCGATGTGGTTTCGATGGCCCCGCCCGGCCGCCGCTGCTAGCCGCTACCTGGTGCTAACCGATGGAAATAACATGCAGCCTCAATCCCCCATCGACCGGCTCGTCCAGATCATGGCGCGGCTGCGCGATCCCGTCAGCGGCTGCGCCTGGGATAGCGTGCAGAATTTCGCTTCGATCGCGCCGTACACCATCGAAGAAGCCTATGAAGTGGCCGACGCGATCCAGCGCAACGACATGCCCGATCTCAAGGACGAACTTGGCGATCTGTTGCTGCAAGTGATCTTCCACAGCCGCATCGCCGAGGAAGCAGGGCATTTCGCGCTGGCCGATGTGGCGGCTGCGATCAGCGACAAGATGGAGCGCCGCCACCCGCATATCTTCGGCGACGCGGCCGAGGGCGGTCATTCTCTGTGGGAACAGATCAAGGCCGAGGAGCGCGCCGGCAAAGGTGCCAGCGGCGCGCTGGACGGCGTGGCGATCGGCCTGCCCGCTTTGCTGCGCGCGGAAAAGCTGCAGAAGCGGGCAGCGCGGACCGGGTTCGATTGGCCCGACGCGGCGGGGCCGCGGGCGAAAGTGATCGAGGAGATGGCCGAGATCGATGCGGCCTCCGCGGCCGAGCGCGAAGGCGAGGTCGGCGATCTGCTGTTCTCGGTGGTCAATTGGGCGCGGCATCTGGGGGTCGATCCGGAAGCGGCGCTGCGTACGGCCAATGCCAAGTTCGAGGCGCGCTTCAAGGCGATGGAGGCCGATGCTGGCGATGCCTTTGTGGGGCTCGATCTGGACGCCAAAGAGGCGTTGTGGCGGGCGGCGAAGGCCAAGGAATAGGCGCTACATCGTCACCCCAGCGCAAGCTGGGGTCTCATGCGGCTCTGTTCTGCGCTATCCGCTTGAGATCCCAGCTTGCGCTGGGATGACGGGTTTGGGAGGTATCGCCTCCCTATTCCTAGCGCTGCCCGAAGCGTTCGAAATCGCGCGGCGCCATGCGCACGTCGTAGCTGGCGCGATCGCCTTCGACGTCTTGCCCCAGCACTTCGCCATGCGCGTGCAGCCAGGCGGCGGCCGCGCCATCGCCGGCGTCGAGCTCGATATGATAATCGCGATGGCCCTCGGTGACCATCTTGGCGATCGTCTCGAGCAGGCCCGGCACCCCTTCCCCGCCCAGCGCGGAAATCGCCACGACATCGTCGCGCCGCGCGGCTTCGCCGAGCAATTGGGCGCGGTCTTCCTCGGCCAACAGGTCGAGCTTGTTCCACGCCTCGATCCGGGGCGTGGTTTCATCCACGCCGATATCGCGCAGCACCGCCTCGACATCGTCGCGTTGCGCCATCGTATCGGGATGGGCGATATCGCGGACGTGGATCAGCAGATCGGCCGATACGACTTCTTCGAGCGTGGCCTTGAACGCGGCGACCAATTGCGTCGGCAGTTCGGAGACGAAGCCGACCGTGTCGGACAGGATGACCTTGTCGATCCCCGGCAGGCTGATCTGCCGGAGCGTCGGATCGAGCGTGGCGAACAGCAGGTCCTCGGCCATCACCTCGGCCCCGGTCAGGCGGTTGAACAAGGTCGATTTGCCGGCATTGGTGTAGCCGACGAGCGCGATCACGGGCCATGGCGCACGCTGCCGCCGATCGCGGTGCAACCCGCGCGTGCGGCTGACCTTTTCGAGTTCCTTCTTGAGCCCGGCCATGCGGTCACGGATCAAGCGCCGATCGGCTTCGATCTGCGTTTCGCCCGGGCCGCCGAGAAAGCCGAAGCCACCGCGCTGGCGTTCAAGGTGGGTCCAGCTGCGCACCAGGCGGCCGGCCTGGTAATCGAGATGTGCGAGTTCAACCTGCAGGCGACCCTCGGCGGTGGCGGCGCGCTCGCCGAAGATTTCCAGGATCAGCCCGGTGCGATCGATCACCTTGGCCTTCAGCGCCTTTTCGAGATTGCGCTGCTGCACCGGTGTCAGCGCGGCATCGAACACGACGAGGTCGGCCTCTTCCATCGCCACCGTGGCGGCGAGCATCTCGACCTGCCCGCTGCCGAGCAGAGTCGAGGGGCGCCGTTCGCGGATACGGAAGGAGACCTTGTCCGCGACGATCACGCCGATCGCCGCGGCCAGGCCGGCGGTTTCGTCTAGCCGGGCAGCAACGTCTCGCGACGACCCGCCCTGTTCGGGCAACACCACGACGCAGCGTGCGCCGCGGGCAAAATCCTGTGCGTCGCGATCAAATCCAGCGGTCAATCTTCGGCCTCGTCGGTGGGTTCGTCAGCCAGGTTGAGCGGGTGCGCCGGCTGGATGGTGGACACGGCATGCTTGTAGACCAGCTGCGACATGCCATCGCGCTGCAACAGCATGCAGAACAGATCGAACGCCGCAATCTGCCCCTGCAGCATCACGCCGTTGACCAGGAACATGGTGACATTGTCTTCC
This sequence comes from Parasphingomonas puruogangriensis, assembly GCF_036663635.1. NCBI lineage: Bacteria > Pseudomonadati > Pseudomonadota > Alphaproteobacteria > Sphingomonadales > Sphingomonadaceae > Parasphingomonas > Parasphingomonas puruogangriensis. Next base: position 592,028 of record NZ_JAXOJI010000001.1, read on the forward strand.
GACTTGCGCACCGCGTTGAGGAAGATTTCCTGCAGCAACGGCGTGCGCTTCTGCGCCTCGCCGACCGCATTGACGATCGCCGCGACATCCACCGTGCCCGACGGCATGATGGTGGAAATGGCATGTTTGTAGATCAGTTGCGACTGGCCGTCCCGGCGCAGCAACACGGAGAAATTGTCGAACCAGGTAACGATACCCTGGAGCTTGACGCCCTTGACGAGAAACATCGTCACCGGGGTCTTGGAGCGCCGAAGCGCGTTCAGGAACAGGTCCTGGAGGGAAGTCTGCTTGTCGGCCATCGGCGCGATCCTTGTTATTGGCGGGGAGTTTCCCCGCATTGCGCCGGTTCCGGCGTCGAGCGCGCGGTTGAGCTACCGCGCCATCCCAATCTAGGGATTGGGCGGGCCAACGTCCACTGTTCGATGGAGATTGATTGCCCCGGCGCGGCGCTGCCGCACCGGGCGGCTTACTCGTCGCGGGTTTCGGTGATGCCGAGCAGCTTGAGTTTGCGGTGCAGCGCCGAGCGCTCCATGCCGATGAAATGCGCGGTGCGCGAGATGTTGCCGGAGAAGCGGCGGATCTGCACGCGGAGATATTCGCGTTCGAACGTTTCGCGCGCCTCGCGCAACGGGCTGCCCATGATGGCCGAACTGCCCGCCCCCATCTCGCCGGGTTCGCCCAACACTTCGGCGGGGAGCAGGTCGATCTCGATCCGCCCGATGCGGTCGCCCGGCGCCATGATGATGGTGCGCTCGACCACGTTGCGCAGCTGGCGGACATTGCCCGGCCATTCGTAGCTCTGCAGCGCGACCATCGCGTCGGAGGCGATCTCCGGCGTCGGCACGCGGCGTTCATTGGCGTAATGCGCCATGAAGTGATGCACCAAGGGCGGAATATCCTCGCGCCGCTCGCTGAGATTGGGAATCAGCACGGGCACGACGTTGAGCCGGTAATACAAATCCTCGCGGAAGCGGCCCTCGGCAATCTCATGGACCAGATCGCGCGCGGTAGCTGAGACGACGCGGACATCGACCTTGACCACACGCTGGCCGCCGACCCGCGTAAAGCTCTGATCGGTCAGCACGCGCAGGATGCGGCCCTGCGTGGCGATCGGCATGTCGGCAATCTCGTCGAGGAACAGCGTCCCCGTATGCGCCTGTTCGAGCATGCCGGGGCGGACCAGATCGCCGCTTTCCTCGACCCCGAACAATTCCTCTTCGACACGCTCCGGCGTCATGTTTGCCGCGCTGACGATGATGAACGGCGCATCGGCGCGCTGGCTCCAGCCGTGCAGCAGGCGCGCGGCGACTTCCTTGCCGACCCCTGCCCCGCCCATCACCAGCACCCGGCTGCCGGTTGCGGCGACGCGCTTCAGTGTCGCGCGCACGCCGTTGATCGCGGTCGAATTGCCGGTCAGATCGGTATCGCGACCGACGCTGGCGCGCAGGCTCGCGACCTCGCGGCGCAAGGCCTCGGTCTCGGTGGCGCGTGCGACCATCAGCAGCAGGCGTTCGGCTTCGAACGGCTTTTCGATGAAATCGACCGCACCGCGGCGGATTGCCGCCACCGCGGTATCGAGATTGCCATGGCCGGAAATGACCAGCACCGGGATCGAGGGATCGCGGCGCTTGAGCTCGTCGAGCAGATCGAGCCCGTCGAGCTTGGAATTCTTGAGCCACACGTCGAGCAGCACCAAGGACGGGCGCCGGGCAGCGATCGCCTCCAGCGCGGCATCGCTGTCCGCCGCGGTGCGCGTGGCATAGCCTTCGTCTTCGAGCACGCCCGAAACGAGCTCCCGAATATCGCGTTCGTCGTCAACGACGAGGATGTCGAGCGCCATGATTTATGTCCGTGTTCTGGTGAGTTCGGTGGGGAGCCGGTCGTTCTTGCTGTCGATCGTATCGTCGTCGCCCGCATCCATGCGGGCCAGCGCCGCCGCGTCGAAGCGCATCGTCACGATCGTGCCCCCGCCCGGGCGATCGCCAAACGCCATGGTGCCGCAATGCTCCTCGACGATCTTGTTGACGATCGCCAAGCCCAGCCCGGTGCCCCGCGCGCGCGTCGTCATATAGGGTTCGGCGATGCGGTCGCGCGCGGCGGGCAAGCCTACGCCATTGTCGGCGACCTCGAGTACGATCGACTTGGCGGGATCGCCGCTGATGGTCATCGCGACTTCGCCGGCATTGCCCTCACCCTGCGCCTCGATCGCCTCGACCGCATTCTTGATGATGTTGGTCAGCGCCTGGCCGATCTGGCGCCGATCGCAGACCAGATCGACGCTGGCCGGCGTGCTGACCAGCGAGAAGGTCACGCCGGGATGCGCGACCTCGTGCAGGAACAACGACTGGCGGGCGATATCGACCAGCGACTCATGCTTGAACAGCGGCTTGGGCATGCGCGCGAAGGACGAGAATTCATCGACCATGCGGCGGAGATCGCCGACCTGGCGCACGATCGTCTCGGTCAGCCGGCCGAACGTGCCGTCATCATTCTCGATCTGCTTGCCATAGCGGCGCTGCAGCCGTTCGGCGGCAAGCTGGATCGGAGTCAGCGGATTCTTGATCTCGTGGGCGATGCGCCGCGCGACATCCGACCAGGCGGCGCGGCGCTGATCGAGCAATTGCTGGGTGATATCGTCAAACGTCAGGATCGGCCCAGCTTCCGCGCGGGCGATGCGCACGGCCAGCGTGCGCGCTTCGCCCTGCGCATCGACTTCCACGATCGCGTCGCGCTGGTCGGTGCCGATCAGGGCAGCGAGTTCGGGCGCGATGTCGGCGAGCAGGCGTCCCACCGGGCTGTCCGTGCCGGTCTTCAGGAGATCGGTGGCCGAGCGGTTGATCAGCCGGATCGTGCCGTCGCGCCCGGTGGCCACCACGCCGGCGCTGACCCCCGACATCACCGCCTCGATCAGCGCGCGGCGCGTTTCCAGTGCGCCGGTCTGTTCTTCCAGCTGGCGAGTCATCTGGTTGAACGCATCGGCCAACACGCCGACCTCGTCGCGCGTCTTGGGCGACGGCACGCGTGCGGTGAGATCGCCGCCCGCCACGGCGCGCGCCGCACCGACCAGTTCGCCGACCGGCCTAACGAGGCGATCGGCTACCTCCAGCGCGATCCACACAGCCACACCTACGATGAATAAGGACACCAAGAGCAAGGCGGCATTGAAGCGGATCTGCAACGATCGAGATCGTGCGAGCAGATCGCGATAATCGCCCAGCACCGCCTCGGCGCGGTCGGTCTGCGCGGTCATCGTCTTCGAATCGGTCAGCCGTGCGGTGTAGAGATACAGGTCGCTCGCGCCGGGCAGCATCGTCACCGTCTGGATGCGATCGCCCATATCGGTAACCACGCTCTTCTGGGCCTTCAGCGCAGCGATCGTCTTGGGGCTGACCTGTTCGGTCAGGTTGCGCGCATAAGGATTGACCAGCGCCAGCGATTGGATGCCCCGCGTCGGCGAGACGGTGAAGATCGCGCTCTCGTTGAGGTTGCGATAATAGACCTGCCGGCCGAAAAAGTCGGGAAACTGGGGATCCTCAATCGGCCGTTCGCGCAGGAAACCCGAAATATCCTGCGCCATGGCCAGCGTCTCGGTGTTCCAGCGATCGAGCTGCTGCTGATAGGAGACGCGCGCCAGCACGGTGGCATTCTCCAGCATGCCGCGCGCTTTGTCAGAAAACCAGAATTCGACGCCATATTGGAACAGCAAGGAGGCGAATATCGTCACCAGCAGCATCGGCACGGCGGCGACGACGGAGAACAAGGCGACGAGCCGGACATGCAGCCGGCCATTGCCGCCGATCGGCGAGCGTGCCGCGCGCCGCATGGCAATGCGCCGGCCGAGCAGGACGAGCAAGGCGATACCCGGCACCAGGTTCGACACCAGCAACAAGGCCACCACCGGCGGGGTAAGCAGACGCTGCGACGATTGCTCGCCGACGATGACGAAATAGCTGACCGTCGCGATCGCGATCGCGCCGGCGAGCACGAGCAACTCGATAAAGGGCGTCACGCTGAACCGGCGGTTCGTCGTTTGCGGCATGTCCATCGCGGTAGTGTCGGCGATCATCGTGTCCTTGGTACAACAAGAATGTGGCCAATAGAACACAGTTTGTGGCGGCCTACCCCGATATCGGCTCGCTCGACCGCCCGGTGGCCGGATCAATGCCCAGCGTATCCAGTCGTTTGCGCAAGGTATTGCGGTTGATGCCAAGGGCGCGGGCGGCGCGCAACTGGTTCTGCCCGTGGCGCGCGAGCATCGCTTCGATCAGCGGGCGCTCGACCTCGCCGATGATGCGATCGTAGAGCGTACCGTCGTCGAACACCGCGGGCTCCTCCCGCGCCATCCGTTCGAGCCGCCCGCGCACTGCCGCCTCGATGCCCGGATCGACCTCGACCGGGCTGGCATTATGATTGCCGAGCATGGCGCGGACTTCGCCGGCATCGATCCGCTCGTCACGCGCCAGCACGGCCATGCGGCGCATGATATTTTCGAGCTCGCGGACATTGCCGGGCCAGTCGTAATGTTCCAACGCGGCGATCGCCTGCGGCTCGAGCTGCTTGCGCGGCAGCCCGCTTTCCGCTGCCTTGTCGAGAAAGTGGCGGGCGAGCAGCGCAATGTCCTGCCGCCGCGCGCGCAAGGCGGGCAGCGCGATCGGCACGACGTTGAGCCGGTAAAACAGATCCTCGCGGAACTGCCCACCGGCGACAAGGCCGCCGAGATCGCGGTTGGTGGCGGCGACGATGCGCACGTCGGCGCGGATCGTGCGCGCGCCGCCGACAGTGGTGAATTCGCCCGATTGCAGCACGCGCAGCAGCCGCGTCTGCGCTTCCATCGGCATGTCGCCGATCTCATCGAGGAACAAGGTGCCGCCCGCCGCCTGCTCGAACCGGCCGGCCGAGCGCGCCTGCGCGCCGGTGAAGGCGCCGCGTTCGTGCCCGAACAGTTCCGCCTCGATCAGTTCGCGCGGGATCGCCGCCATGTTGAGCGCGACGAAGGGCGAGCGCCGGCGCGGCCCCAGATCATGGATGGCCTGGGCGACCAGCTCCTTGCCGGTGCCCGATTCGCCGCAGATCAGCACGGTCAGGTCGTTGGAGACGACGCGGGCGATGATGCGGTACACGTCCTGCATCGCCGGCGAGCGGCCGATCAGCGGCAGCGTGCCCTCGTCCTGATCGACCGAGTCGAGCGGTCCGCTGGCGGTCCGCGCGAGCGCGCCTTGCACCGCACGCGACAGCGCTTCGAGATCGAACGGCTTGGGCAGATAGTCGTACGCGCCGACCTCGGTGGCGCGCACCGCGGTCGACAGTGTGTTCTGCGCCGACAACATGATGACCGGCAGCGACGGGTGTTCGACGATCAACCGTGCGACGCGATCGAGACCGTTGCCGTCGGGCAGGATCACGTCGGAAATGACGACGTCGGGCGTGATCAGTCGCAGCTGCGCGTCGAATTCGGCAAGTGATCCGGTGGTGCTCACCCGATGCCCCTCGCGGCGCAGCGCTTGCGCGACGACGGTGCGAATTGCGGCATCGTCGTCGACGACCAGGATAGTGCCGGTTTTGGTCATCATTCGCCTCGGGGCAGCAGGATGCGGAATACGGTCGCCTCGGGGGATCCTTCCCGCGCATATTGGATGATCCCGCCCATGTCGCGGACCAGCTTGTCGACCAATGCGAGGCCCAGCCCCTCGCCCTCGGGCTTGCCGGAAATGAACGGGTCGAACAGATGATCGGCGATCTCGGCCGGCGCGCCGGGGCCATTGTCGATCACCGCAATCTCGATCGGCAGCGGGCGCCGCGCGCGGCCCGGCGCGGCGCTCACCGCCATGCCGTGGCGATAGGAAGTGGCCAGCGTGATACGGCCATCGGCCTGGCCCGCCAGTGCCTCGCAGGCATTCTTGATCAGGTTGAGGATCACCTGGACCATCGCATCGCGATCGACCAGCACCGGCGGCAGCGACGGATCGAAGCGCTCCTCGATCGGCACGTCGCGGGCAAAGCCGGCCAGCGCGACGCGGCGCACATGATCGAGCATGGGATAGATATTTTCCGGCGCGATGGTCAGCGGCCGCGTGTCGGTGAAATCCTGCATCCGATCGATCAAAGCGGCGATGCGATCGACCTCGGTGACGATCAGCGTCGTCAGCTCCGCCGCCCCCGCGCCGTCGTCCCCCGCGCCTGCTTCCATGCCGAGCAATTGCGCCGCGCCGCGGATGCCGGACAGCGGATTCTTGATCTCGTGCGCCAGCATCGCTGCCGCGCCGACGGCCGCGCGCGCGGCGGAGGCGCGATCGGCGCTATTGCCGAGCCGGCGGGAGGCGGCGGCATGATGCAGCGTGATGGTGCGCCAACCGGGACGATCGGCCACCCCCGCCTCGATGAAATCGGCGCGCACCCGCCCGCCGCGGACCAATTCGATCTCGACATCGAAGGCGGCGAAGCCGTGGCTGTCATGCGCGGTGGCGTCGCGCGGCGAATGCAGGATCGATTCGAGTGACTGGCCGAGCATGGCGCGCTCGGACAGGTTGAGCAGCGCCTCGCACTCGGCATTGGCATGCACCACGCGGTCGGCCGGATCGAGCACCAGAACGGCGACGGGCAAGGCCGCCAGCAGCTCCGAAAAGCTCGGCACGCTGCTCGCCCGGGCAGCCGCCATCAGGCCGCCGCGCGGCTGCGATAGGGCGCGTAGAATTCCGCCAACATGGTCTGCACCAGCTTGGGATCGGGGATCTGGTTGACGCGGTTGCGGAACTCGGCCGAGCCGTGGATGCCGCGCGTGTACCAGCCGATATGCTTGCGCGCCATGTTGACGCCAACCTCATTGCCGTAATGGCTCAGCATCGCCTCATAATGCTCGGCGATGACGTCATATTGTTCGCTAAGATCGGGATCGGGCACGCGTCGCCCGGTGGAGAAATATGCCATCAACTGGCCCAGCAGCCAGGGCCGGCCGTAAGCGCCGCGACCGATCATGATGCCATCCGCGCCGGATTGCTCCAGCGCCGCCTCGGCATCCTCGATGCCGCAAATGTCGCCATTGGCGATCACCGGCAGCTCGACCGCGTCCTTGACCTTGCGGATGAACGCCCAATCGGCCGAGCCCTTGTACATCTGGTTGCGCGTACGGCCGTGCACCGCGATCAGTTTCACGCCCAGATCCTGCGCGATCTTGGCCAGTTCCGGCGCGTTAAGGCTGTCGTGGCACCACCCCATGCGCATTTTCAGCGTGACCGGTACGGTCACGGCATCGACCACGCCGCGGATGATGTTCGCCGCATTGTCGAGGTCGCGCATCAGCGCCGATCCGGCATCGCCATTGGTCACCTTGCGCACCGGGCAGCCCATGTTGATGTCGATGATCGCCGCGCCACGATCCTGGCTAAGCTTGGCCGCCTCGCCCATCTCGTACGGCGTGCACCCGACCAATTGCATCGACACGGGATTTTCGCTGACATGCCACGCCGCTTTCTGGAGCGACTGGCGCGTCTCGCGGATCGCCGCCTGGCTGGCGACCATTTCGGTGACGTTGAGGCCGGAACCGTAACGCCGGACGAGCGTGCGGAACGGCATGTCGGTCACACCGGTCATCGGCGCGAGCACCACGGGGTGGTCGATCCGCACCGGGCCGACCTGGATGGGGGTGAGCTTCTTGATCATGTGCCTGAAAAATGGGCAGTAGCGCCGCGTAGCCAAAATGGCAAGGCTGGCGAGCCGGTGCGGCTTGGGCTAGGCGGTCTGGCATGACGACGCCCCGTACAGCCGCCATCATCGTCGCCGCCGGCACCGGCACGCGCAGCGGCAGTGATGCGCCCAAGCAATTCGCGATGCTGGCTGGCAAGCCGATGATCGCGCACAGCGTCGCGGCGTTGAGCGCGCATCCGGCGATCGAACGCCTGATCGTGGTGATCGGTGCGGGGCAAGAGGCGGCGCTGCGGGGCGCGGTTGGTAACGTGGAATATGTCATCGGCGGCGCGACGCGGCGGCTGTCGGTGCTGGCCGGGCTGGAGGCGCTTGCCACCCCTACCCGTCACCCCGGACCTGTTCCGGGGTCCACCGTGCCGCCGACGGAACTGGTCGAGCGCGTACTGATCCACGATGCCGCCCGCCCCTTCCTGCCGATGGCCGTGATCGATCGCCTGCTTGCCGCGCTGGACGAGCACGAGGGCGCACTCCCCACCCTGCCCGTCGCCGACACGCTGACCAACGCACACGGTGACACGATCGACCGCACCGGCCTGTCGCGCGTGCAGACGCCGCAAGCGTTCCGCTTCGCTTCGATCCTTCGCGCGCATCGCGGGTGGGTCGGGGACGAGCCGACCGACGATGCGCAAATGCTGCGCCGGCTTGGCGGCAGCGTCGCGATGGTCGAAGGAGATGGGATGCTCGACAAGATTACCTACCCCGCCGATTTCGCTGCCGCCGAGGCGCGGCATAGTGCCGGCCTCGTTTCGCGCAGCGCCAGCGGCTTCGACGTCCATCGCCTCGAAGTCGGCGAGGAATTGTGGCTTGGCGGCGTGCTGATCCCGCATGACAAGGGTCTGTCCGGGCATAGCGACGCCGATGTCGCGCTCCATGCGATTACCGACGCACTGCTCGGCACGATCGCCGCCGGCGATATCGGCACGCATTTCCCGCCCAGCGATCCGCAATGGAAGGGCGCCGACTCCGCGCAATTCCTCGACCATGCCGCCAGCCTGGTGCGCGATGCCGGCGGGATCATCGACTTCATCGATCTCACCTTGATGTGCGAGGCGCCCAAGATCGGCCCGCACCGCGAGGCGATGCGCACCCGCATCGCGGCATTATTGCGGCTGTCATCCGCGCAGGTTAGCGTCAAGGCGACGACGACCGAACGGCTCGGCTTTACCGGGCGCGGCGAGGGGATCGCGGCGCAAGCCATGGCGACGATCAGAATAGCGGCCGGGATGCAGGGGGCATGATGCGCAGACGAACGATCGGCACGGCGGCGGCCTTATGGCTGGCGCTGGCGGCCACCGGGGCCCAAGCGGCGACACCGTGCCTGACCGAACCGGAAGCCGAAGGGCTGGTGATCAGCCTGTTGCCCGACATGGTCGAGGCGGTGGGCACGACCTGCGCCCCCAACCTGCCGCCCGAGGCCATGCTGCGCTCGGGGCTCAGTTCGATCGTCACGCGCTATCGCGCCGAGGGACCGGCCGCTTTGCCGCAGGCCAAGAGCGCTTTCGCCAAGCTGATCGGCAACGACATGCAGGGCCTCGATCCGGAACTGATGCGGCCGCTGATCACCGCGATGATCGCGCCGATGCTCGCCAAGGAGATCAAACCGACGGATTGTCCCAGGGTCGAACGCATCGTCACGCTGCTGGCCCCGCTGCCGGCGCGCAATGTCGCAGGGGTCGCCGTATTGTTGTTCACGCTCGGCACCGAGGGCAAGCGCGACAAATCGCCGTTTAAGATCTGCCCTGCCCCCTCGGTCCTCTCCTCGCTGCCAAGGCCATGACGATGGACACCATCCTCCCTACCGAGCTGGTCGAGGCCGCGCGAAAAGTGGTCGAGCGCAACATCGCGCTCGGGCGCCGCATCAGCGTGGCGGAAAGCTGCACCGGCGGGCTGGTGGCCGCCGCGCTGACCGAGATTCCCGGCTCGTCCGACGTGCTCGAGGCAAGCTTCGTGACGTATTCGAACGACGCCAAGCTCGATATCCTCAAGGTCAGCTCGGATGTCGTCGAGACGTTCGGCTCGGTATCGATCGCGGTGGCGTGGAGCATGGCGCAGGGGGCGCTTGAAGTCAGCGGCGCCGATGTTGCGGTGGCGATCACCGGGATTGCCGGGCCGGGTGGCGGGTCCGAGAAGAAACCCGTTGGCACCGTCGTGTTCGCCCGGGCCGAGAAGGGCGCCGATCCGGCCGATATCGTCGCCGACCGCAAGAATTTCGGCGATCTCGGCCGCGGCGGCGTGCGGCTTCAGGCGGCGCTTTGCGCGCTCGAACTGCTGATGCCGCCCGAGGAGGCGTAAAGCACTGCGGCGCGCTCCTCGAACGCGCCGATCATTTTCCGCAGCGCGCTGCCAAACACTTGCCCCGCGAGCATTTCGAACACGCGGTTCTTGAACGCGAAATCGACCGTGAAGTCGACGAAGCAACCGTGCTCGCCATCGGGGCGGAAGGTCCAGTCGTTGCGCAGATATTTGAGCGGCCCATCGATATAATCGACCGACAGATGGCTGGGCCGCTGCTTCTCGACCTTCGAAGTGAACGTCTCGCGCAGGCCCTTGAAGCCGACGATCATGTCGGCGAGCATCTCGGTCTCGCTGTTCGAACGCACGCGGATCGCGGTGACCCAGGGCAGGAATTCGGCATAGCGGCCGACATCGGCGACCAGATCGAACATCTGCTCGCAGCTATAGGGCAACCGGCGGGTTTCGGAATGCTTGGGCATCAGCCGCGCGCGAGCTTCGCCTCGCGGGCCGCGCGCAACCGAGCGAAATCGTCGCCGGCATGATAGCTCGAGCGCGTCAGCGGCGAGGACGCGACCAGCATGAAGCCCTTGGCGCGGGCGATCTGCGCATAGGCATCGAAGGCCTTGGGCGTGACGAAATCGAGCACTTTCGCGTGGCGCGGCGTCGGTTGCAGATACTGGCCGAGCGTGAGGAAATCGACATCGGCGCTGCGCATATCGTCCATCACCTGGTGAACCTCCATCCGCTCCTCGCCCAGACCCATCATCATGCCGGACTTGGTGAAGATCGAGGGATCGTGCCGCTTGACGCTCTCCAGCAGGCGCAGCGAGGCATAGTAACGCGCGCCCGGGCGGATCGTCGGATACAGGCGCGGCACCGTTTCGAGATTGTGATTGTACACGTCCGGGCGCGCTTCGACGATCGACTCGATCGCGGCCTGCGCCTTGTTGCGGAAATCGGGCGTGAGGATCTCGATCGTCGTGCCCGGCGTGGTGGCGCGCAGCGCCTGGATCACACGCACGAACTGCGACGCGCCGCCATCGGGCAGATCGTCGCGATCGACCGAGGTGACGACGATATGCTGGAGCCCCATCTGCGCCGCGGCATCGGCGACGTTCTGCGGCTCCGCGAGGTCGACCGCGCGCGGCATGCCGGTCTTCACGTTGCAGAAGGCGCAGGCGCGGGTGCAGGTGTCGCCCAGGATCATCACCGTGGCGTGCTTCTTGCTCCAGCATTCGCCAATATTGGGGCAAGCCGCTTCCTCGCACACGGTGGTGAGGCTTTTCGAGCGCATCAGATCGCGCGTTGCGGCAAAGCCGGCCGAGGTCGGCGCTTTCACGCGCAGCCAGTCCGGCTTGCGCTGACGGGCAATGGGGGCGAGCGGGGACATCTCGTTCATGGGGTGCATCTAGCGATGGGTTGAAGCCGTTACAACACACGCTAGAACCGCCGGCATGACCGACTTTACCGATCTGCTCGATGGCTATGGCCGTTTCCGCTCCAGTGAATATCGCCGCCATCGCGCTCGGTGGGACGAACTCAGCGAAGGGCAGAGCCCGCGCGTGATGGTGATTGCCTGCTCAGACAGCTGCGTCGATCCGGCGCAGGTGTTTGATACCGTGCCGGGAGAGATCTTCGTGGTGCGCAACGTCGCCAACCTCGTACCCCCGTTCGAAGTGGGCGGGGGGCGCCACGGCGTCTCCGCGGCGCTGGAATTCGCCGTGACGCAGCTCGAAGTGCCCGAGATCGTGGTCATGGGCCACGGCGCCTGTGGCGGCGTCAGCGCGGCCTTGTCGCGCCGCTTCGAGGGCGAAGCGCCGGGCGCGGGCGGCTTTATCGCGCATTGGGTCGACATGCTCGATGAAGCCCGCGACCGCATCATCGCGCAGCATGGCAACGGGCCGGAAGCCGTCCGCGCGCTCGAACTGGAGACGGTACGCGTGTCGATCGCCAATCTACGCAGCTTCCCATTCGTCGCCGAGCGCGAAGCCGCGGGCACGCTGACCTTGCACGGCGCCTATTTCGCCATCGCCGACGGCGTGCTGCACGTAATGGACGAGACGGGCGCGTTCGCTCCGGCCGCGCCCATCGCCGCGGCCTAGCCCTTCTTCAGGGCCTTGCGCGCGAGCTTTTCCAACGCCGGGTCCAGTTCGGGCGGCGCCATATCGACATTGGCTTCGAGTTGATCGGCAATGAAGGTCAGCGCGGCGATCCGCGCGGCTTTCTTGTTGTTGCCGTCGATCACCTGCCACGGCGCCCAGCGCGTGTCGGTGCGCTGAAACATCTCGGCCATCGCCTCGAGATAGAGATCGCGCTTGTCGCGGTTGCGATAATCCTCGGCGCCGGTCTTCCACCGCTTCCACGGGTGATCGAGCCGTTCGAGCAGGCGTGCATCCTGCTCTTCCTGTGTGGTGTGGACGAACAGCTTGATGATGGTCGTGCCCGAATCCGCCTGCTGCGCCTCGAATTCGTTGATCTCGTCATAGCCGCGACGCCACTCGGCTTCCTTGGCATAGCGTTCGACCCGCTCGACCAGCACGCGGCCATACCAGCTGCGATCGAACACGCCGATATTGCCATCCGCCGGCAACCGCTTCCAGAAGCGCCACAGGAAATGCCGCGCCAGTTCCTCGGGATGCGGCGCCTTGATCGGCCAGACCTCGAAATTGCGCGGATCCCAATTGCCGGTCAGGCGCTGGATGATGCCGCCCTTCCCCGCCGCGTCCCAGCCCTCGAACAACACGATGGCGCGCTTCTTGTGGACGATATAGGCGACCTGGATATGCGCGAGCCGCTCCTGGAGCGCCGCGAGATCGTCCGAATAGTCGCCGTCATATTTCTTGCCGGCTTCGTAGTCGGACAGGTTGATCGTCATACTGGCGTCCTTTCATACCCGTCATCCCGGACTTGATCCGAGATCCATCGTGCCGCACGCCCGGCGCTCCGCCGTGACGCGCGTACCAAGCCGCCTGATGGATCCCGGATCAAGTCCGGGATGACGGTGGATTTGGGGCAATAGCAGTGCGGATTATTCCGGCCGAACCGCGTCGCTCACCGTCTTCGCCACCACCGGCGCCACCGTCTTGAGGTTGAGTTCCTTGAGCTGCTTCTCGGTCGCAAAATTAGGCGCGCCCATCATGAGATCCTCGGCCTTTTGCGTCATCGGGAAGGTGATGACCTCGCGGATGTTGGGCTCGTCGGCGAGCAGCATGACGATGCGATCGACGCCCGGCGCCGAGCCGCCATGCGGCGGCGCGCCGCACTTGAACGCGTTGATCATGCCGGCGAAGTTCAGATCGACATCGGCCTGGGTGTACCCGGCGATCTCGAACGCCTTGTACATGATCTCCGGCTTGTGGTTGCGGATGGCTCCGCTCGACAATTCGATGCCGTTGCAGACGATGTCGTACTGATAGGCCAGGATATCGAGCGGGTTCATCGTCTCCAGCGCGTCCATCTCACCCTGCGGCATCGAGAAGGGATTGTGGCTGAAATCGACCTTCTTGGCGTCCTCGTCATATTCGAACATCGGGAAATCGACGATCCAGCAGAATTCGAACGTCTTGTCGTCGATCAGCTCGAGCTGGGTGGCGACGCGGGTACGCGCCAGGCCGGCGAGCTTGGCCGCCTGCGCCTCCTTGCCCGCGGCGAAAAAGATGCCGTCGTTCGGCCCGAGGCCCAACGCCTCGGCGATAGCCTTCATGCCGTCCTGGCCGTGATTGTTGGCAATCGGGCCGCCGAACACGCCGTCCTTCTGCGTGGCATAGCCGAGGCCGGGGAAGCCCTCGCTCTGCGCCCAGCTGTTCATCTCGTCGAAGAACTTGCGGCTCTTCTCATGCGTGTTCGGCGCGGCCAGCGCACGGACCACGTCGCCGCCCTCGACCATCGACGCGAAGCGGCCGAAGCCCGAACCGCGGAACAGTTCCGACACATCGTGGATCAGGATCGGGTTGCGCAGATCGGGCTTGTCGTTGCCGTATTTCAGCATCGAGTCGCGATAGGGGATGCGCTTGAACGGCAACGGGCTGACCTTGCGCCCCTTGCCCTGCCAATCGGCGAATTCCTCGAACACGCCGTGCAGCACCGGCTCGATCGCGGCGAACACGTCTTCCTGCGTGACGTAGCTCATCTCGAAATCGAGCTGGTAGAATTCACCCGGCGAGCGATCGGCGCGCGCGTCTTCGTCGCGGAAGCACGGCGCGATCTGGAAATAGCGATCGAAGCCGGCAACCATCAGCAGCTGCTTGAACATCTGCGGCGCCTGCGGCAGCGCGTAGAACTTGCCCGGATGGACGCGGCTCGGGACCAGATAGTCGCGTGCGCCCTCGGGCGACGATGCCGTCAGGATCGGGGTCTGGAACTCGGTGAAGCCCTGGCCGATCATGCGCTGGCGCAGGCTGGAAATGACGTTCGAACGCAGCATGATGTTGGCGTGCAGCCGCTCGCGGCGCAGATCGAGGAAGCGATAGCGCAGGCGGGTCTCTTCGGGATATTCGTTCTCGCCGAACACCGGCATGGGCAATTCCTGCGCCGACGATTGCACAACGACGTCGCGGGCGCGGATTTCAATCTCGCCCGACGGCAGATTGGCATTCACCGTCTCGGGCGACCGCGCGATGACATCGCCGGTGATCGTCACCACCGATTCGGCGCGAAGCTTGTCGAGCACGGCGTGCGTCGGGCTGTCGCTGTCGGTGACGATCTGGGTGATGCCGTAATGATCGCGCAGATCGACGAACAGCAGATTGCCGTGATCGCGCTTGCGATGGACCCAGCCGCTGAGCTTGACGGACGTGCCGACATCGGCGGCGCGGAGCTGGGCGCAAGTGTGCGTGCGATAGGCGTGCATTGTTTTACTCTCGTATCGTCACCCCAGCGTAGGCTGGGGTCTCATGGGGTGAGCGCCGCGCGCGCCCCACAAAGATCCCAGCTTTCGCTGGGATGACGGTGAATTGGGTGGGTGTGCGCTTCCCTTTCCAGCCCGCCTTTGTCAAGCCGCGCAGGCCTCGCTATGGCACGCCCATGCATATCCATCCGCTCATCACCGACAGTGCGACTCTCGCCAATCTGTGCGCCCGTCTCGCCCAAGCCGACTTCGTCTGCGTCGATACCGAATTCATGCGCGAGAACACGTTCTGGCCGGAACTGTGCCTGATCCAGATCGCCGATGTGAACGAGGCGGCAGCGATCGATCCGATGGCGCCGGGGCTGGACATGAAGCCGTTGCTCGATCTGATGACCGAGAATCCCGACGTGCTGAAGGTGTTCCATGCCGGCGGGCAGGATCTGGAGATCATCTATAATCTCACCGGCAAGACGCCCTATCCCCTGTTCGACACGCAGGTCGCGGCGATGGCGCTCGGGCAAGGCGAGCAGATTGGTTATTCGAACCTGGTCGACGCCTATCTTGGGATCGTCGTCGACAAGGGCGCGCGCTTCACCGATTGGAGCCGCCGTCCGCTCGACGCGCGACAGATCGAATATGCCATTGGCGACGTCACGCATCTCGCCGAAATCTTCCCCAAGATGCTCGCGCGGCTGCGCAAGACCGGGCGCGGCGCGTGGCTCGACCAGGAGATGGAGCGGATCGGCGATCCCGCCAATTACGCCAATGATCCCGAGGAAGCGTGGAAGCGCATCCGCGTGCCCGGCCGCAAACCCGATCTGCTCGGTCGCCTGAAGGCGCTGGCGCGGTGGCGCGAGATCGAGGCGCGGCAGAAGGATATTCCGCGCGGCCGCATCGTCAAGGACGAGACGATCGCCGACATTGCCGGCCATCCGCCGCGCAAGCAGGGCGATCTCGCCAAGGTCCGCGGCCTCTCGGCGAGCTGGGCGAACAACGATATCGGCGCGCGCATGATGGCCGCGCTGGACGCTGCCGTGCCGATGGACGCCGACGA
The DNA here is from genome assembly GCF_036663635.1 of Parasphingomonas puruogangriensis. Taxonomy (NCBI): domain Bacteria; kingdom Pseudomonadati; phylum Pseudomonadota; class Alphaproteobacteria; order Sphingomonadales; family Sphingomonadaceae; genus Parasphingomonas; species Parasphingomonas puruogangriensis. The sequence continues at coordinate 607,864 of NZ_JAXOJI010000001.1, forward strand.
GATGCCGCAGCGCGACGATCGCAAGCCCGGGCTGGGCAAGGACGGCGCGCTGGTCGCCGATCTGCTCAAGCTGCTGCTCAAGATCCGCTCGAAGGAAATCGACGTCGCCTCGCGGCTGCTGGCGCGCAGCGAAGATCTCGAGGCGCTGGCTGCGGGTACGCGCGCCGATCTGCCGATCCTCACCGGCTGGCGCTTCGAACAGTTCGGCCGCGATGCGCTCGATCTGGTCGAGGGCCGGCTCGCCTTTGCCGTGGTGGGCGGCAAGCTCAAGATGACCCGTACGGAGGATACCCCATGAAGCTCGCCCTCGCCGCCCCCGCCCTCGTGCTCGCCCTGGCTGCTTGCACGCAAGAACACCCCGCCCCGCTGCCCGCGCCTGCCGGCCTGTGCAAGGCGGCGCCGGTACAGCGCTTCGTCGGGCAACAAGCAACGCCGGCGTTGGTGGAGAAAGTGCAACGCCGCTCCGGCGCAAGCACCGCGCGGCGCATCACGCCGGAAATGCGCGTGACGATGGAATTCAACGAAGCGCGCGTGAATGTTTGGGTTGGCCTGAAGGGCGAGGCGGAACGGATTACCTGCGGGTAATCTTCCTCCCCTCCCTTCCAGGGAGGGGAGTTTAGGTTAGTCTGCCACCACCGCCGCCCGCCCCACGCCAGTGGCGAGCGCGGTATGCCGCCGCTCGACCGCATCGCCGTAGAGCGCGCGATCGGCGTCGGCGAGATGCAGCGTCACTGCCGTCGCATCCTCGCTCAGCCGCGAGCGCTGCAACGGCCCGGCCAGCCCGCCGCTGAGCCGTTGCCCGAGCCGCATCGCCAGCCCCCAGGTCAGCGCGCGTTTGAGATCCTCGGCCGGCGCCAGCATCGCCAGCGGCGCTGGCGTGTTGGTGCCGCCGCCCAGGCTGGTGAACAGGGCCTGCGCCATCAGCGCGCGGCCCCGCGCGTCGATCGCCACCCAATTACCGTGCAATGCGATTTCCACACCGCGTTCGGCGCGAAATTCGGGATTGGCGCGCCAGCCGACATCGGCGAGCTGACACGCGGCATGGCGCAGGCGCGCCATCTCGGCATCGTCATTGCCGAACAATGGCGCGATCCAGCGGTCCAGCAGATCGCCATGTTCGGGAAAGCGGCCGTGCCGCCGCCCCTCGTCGCGCGTCGCGACGATCAGCGGATCTTCATCTTGCGTCGCCGCGTCCAGCGCGCCGTAGAGCAGCCCCTCGCGCAGCCCGAAGGCGGAGACGATGGTGCGATCGCTGCCGATATGCTTGAGCAATGCCTGGAGCAGCGCGGCGCTGTCGCCCAAGGTCGAGGCACGACCCGAGGATAGCCCGGGCACGGCGCGCAGCCATTGCTTGTTCACGTGCGCGATCGTCCGCCCCATGCGGGTGATCGCTTCGGCGGGCATGGCATATTGGTGAATCACCGGCAGCGGATAGCTGCACAGATGCATGTCGAGCCGCCCCAGCGCGCGCCACGAGCCGCCGACCAGATACAGCGGCAGACCCGCGCCGGCGCCGAGCCAGCCCGCCGCGCTGAGCGCGCCATGCACCTGCCGCTCCAATGCCCCCGGGCCCTTGGCGCGCACCGCCCCGATGCGCAACACGCCTAAGGGAAAGGACACGCGCTCGCCCAGCTCGCCACGCTCGACGCGGACCAGCTCGAGGCTGCCGCCGCCGAGATCGCCGACAATGCCATCCGCCGCCGGAATGCCCGAGAGCACGCCGTGCCCCGCCGCCATCGCTTCCTGCTCGCCGGACAGCGTCTCCACGTCCAGCCCGAGCTGCCGCACCGTCTCCAGCAGGGCCGCCCCGTTCGAAGCATCGCGTACCGCCGCCGTCGCCACCGTGCGCAGCCGGGTGACGTCCATCTCGCGCGCCACCGCGGCGAACCGCGCCAGCGCCTGTTCGGCCAGGTCCAGCGCGGCTTGCGAGATCGCCCCGTCCTGCGCCAGGCCGCGTCCGAGCCCGGCCATCACCTTTTCGTTGAACAGCACCGAGGGCACGCGTTCCGGCCCTTGATAGACCACCAGGCGGATCGAATTGGAGCCGATATCGATGATCCCCGGGCGGGGTTCGTTCTGTGGCTCGGTACGCGGTTTACGAAACAGACTTGCCATGATCTCGGTCAGTGTCCTCGTCGCAACGACAATTTGGGCACCGATTTGCCCTTCAGCGCCGCGCCGCGCCCGGACAGCGACGGATTGGTCATGAAATAGCGATGCAGGTTGAACGGCCGGTCGCCCGGCGTTTCGCGCACATAGGAGCCGTCCGCCTTCAGATCCCAGCTCTGCTCGTTGTCGATCAGATTGGCGACCATCACCTGGTCGAGGATCTGGTCGTGCACCGTGGGATTGAGGATCGGCAGCATATATTCGACGCGGCGATCGAGATTGCGCGGCATCCAGTCGGCCGAGGAGATGAACAATTTGGCATCGTCATTGGGCAATGCCTTGCCATTGCCGAACGCCCAGATGCGGCTGTGCTCGAGGAACCGGCCGATCACCGATTTGACGCGGATATGCTCGGACAGGCCGGCGATCCCGGGCCGCAGACAGCAGATGCCGCGGATCACCAGATCGATCTCCACGCCCGCCGCGCTCGCCTCGTACAATTTCTCGATCATCGCCGGATCGACCAGCGAATTCATCTTGGCCCAGATCGCCGCCGGCTTGCCGGCCTTGGCATTGGCGATCTCGCCATCGACCAGATCGACCAATTTGGGGCGCAGATCGCGCGGGGAAAGGCTGACCAGCGCCATATTCTCCGGCTCGACATAGCCGGTGATGTAATTGAACATCTGCGCGGCATCCTGCCCGATGCGCGGATCGGCGGTGAAGAAGCTGAGATCGGTGTAGATCTTGGCCGTGATCGGATGGTAATTGCCGGTGCCGAAATGGCAGTAGGTGCGATATTGCCCGGCCTCGCGGCGCACCACCATCGAGATCTTGGCGTGCGTCTTCCACTCCATGAAGCCGTACACCACTTGCACGCCCGCCCGCTCCAGCGCGCTGGCCCAGATGATATTCTGCTCTTCGTCGAACCGCGCCTTGAGCTCGACCACCGCGGTGACCGACTTGCCCGATTCCGCCGCCGCGATCAGCGCGTTAATCACCGCCGGCTGCTTGCCGGCGCGGTACAGCGTCTGCTTGATCGCTACCACGTCGGGGTCGGCGGCGGCTTGCTTGAGAAAGGCGAGCACCACGTCGAACGTCTCGTACGGATGATGGACGACGATGTCCTTGGCCTTGATCGCGGCAAAGCAATCGCCGCCGAATTCACGGATGCGCTCGGGGAAGCGTGGCGAGAAAGCGGTGAATTTGAGATCGGGCCGATCCTCGTCGACGATCGCGTCGAGATCGCCCACGCCCAGGAACGCGCCGCTTTCGGTCACGAAGGCGTGCCCGCCCAATTCGTCGCGCAAAGCTTCGCCGAGCGCCTGCGGCATGCCGCTTTCAAGTTCGAGGCGGATCACCCGGCCACGGCGGCGGCGCTTGATGGCGTTGGCGAAGTAGCGGACCAGATCCTCGGCTTCGTCGTCAATCTCGAGATCGCTGTCGCGCAGCACGCGGAATTCCGCGCCGCCCAACACTTCATAGCCCGGGAAGATCAGCGGCGCGAAGCGCTTGACCAGCGATTCGACCGCGACGAACCGCGCGCGCTCGCCCGGCACGCGCACGAAGCGCGGCATCTGGCTGGGTAGCATGATCAATTCGCGGATCGGCTCCTGGTCCGACAGGCGGACGAGATCGAACATCACCGCCAGGCCCTTGTTCGACATGAACGGGAAGGGGTGCGCGGGATCGAGCGCCTGGGGGGTCAGGATCGGGAAAATCTGTTCGAGAAACTGGTTCTGCAGCCAATCGACTTCCTCCGAGGTGAGGAAATCGTCGATCGTGCGCGAGCCAAGGATATCGATGCCCTGGTCGCTCAACTGGCGGCGCAGGTCGCGCCAGACCGAGCGCTGGCTCTCGATCAGCTCGTCCGCCTCGGCGACGATCGCGGCCAATTGCTGCCCCGAGGTCATGCCGTCGGCCGAGCGCCGATCGACGTCCTGCACCAGCTGGCCCTTGAGACCGGCGACGCGGACCATGAAGAATTCGTCGAGGTTCGAGCCCGAGATCGACAGAAAGCGCACGCGTTCCAGCAGCGGATGCGCTTCGTTGCATGCTTCCTCCAGCACGCGGCGGTTGAACGCCAGCCAGGAGAGTTCGCGGTTGAAATAGCGATCGCCGCTTTCCTCGGCGGCGAACTGGTCGTCATCATCCTCGGCGAGGCGCGCGATATGGGCGGGGCGGGTCATGGAACCTCGAATGGCAATGTGGGGGCCGGATCGACGATCAGGCTCGCCTCGGTCAATGTGGCCTTGGCCAGCGGAATCGACAAGCGTTTGCGCCGTTCCAGCACTGCCTGGTCGAGCACGTCGACGGCGCGGATCAGCGCGACATGGCTGCGTTCGACGCGGGTCAGCAGCCATTGGATCAGGTCCGGCCGCGCATCCAGCCCGCGCCTGATGAACATCCGTTCGAACAGTGCCTGCATCAGCGCGTCATCCGGCGCACCGATTTGCGCCACCGGGCTGGCAGCCAGACGCGAGCGCAGATCGGGAAGTTTGACGGACCATTCGGGCGGGGCATGGTCGGCGACGATGACAAGCGGATGACGCTCCTCCTGCGCGCGGTTCCAGGCGTGAAACAGGGTCGTCTCTGGCTGCCGCTCGGCATCGTCGATAATCGTGCCATTGCTCTTGGCGGCAAAGATCCGCGCGAGCAGGCTGCGGCCCGATTTGCGCGGGCCGGTCAGCACCACGGTCATCACCGGCCAAGACGCCCAATGCTCCAGCTGGTGTACGGCGCGCGCGTTTGATTCGCTGACCAGGAATTCGTCGTCGCGGGGATCGGCCGGCCATTCGAACGGCAGCGCGATCTGCCCGCCTGTGGGGCCAACGCTCATCCGCCGGTCGCATTGTCCGCGGGGGAGGCCGCGGGCGGGGCCAGCGGGCGGCGGATGCGCAAGGTGGTGCCCGCGCCCTGCACGATCCAGCCGCGCGCCTCCAGCGCCGCCTGCAACGCCGCCGGATCGCCCTCGAACCCGACGCGCATGACGGACACCCCGCCCAGCGCCAGGCTGCTGGTCAGCGCGCTGCGCACGCCGGGAATACCGCGCAGCGCCGCCTCGCCCGAAGTCACCGCGGCAACGCCGGGCGTATCGAACTGGATGTTGATCGACACCGTCGCGGCAGTCGGGACGGCCGTCGCCGGATCAACCGGCAGCTCTGCGACCGGCGTTTCGACCACCGTTCCCGGCGGCGGCGGCGGGACATAAGCGAGCCCGGCATCGGTTGCGAGGCCGCCACCGCGCAGCGCCGCCTGATACGATTCGTCGATCCGCTTGACCCCGGCGTCGAGCAAGGCCGGCAGCCCGTCACCATTGTTCACGCGCAAGGTGAACTTGGTCACCAGGCGATTGTCCGGGCCATGCCGCGCCTCGAACGCGCCGATCACCGGCCCGCCCGGCCATTGGCGATACAGTCGCACCGCCGGCACAAGCACGTCGAGCGCGCCATATTGATCGAGGATCGTGCGCCACCAGCCGCGCCCCGGCCGCCCGGTCTGGCCGAGATTGAGCAGCAGCGCATCCGGCCCCGACCCCGCCGGGCGGATATAATCGACCACGCTGTTGCCGGTGCGGTATCGCGTCCACGCTTCCGCCCATTCGGTGCGTTTCTCGAAAATCTGCCCGGCGCCGCCGGAATATTGCAGCGGCAGCACGAGCATCGGCGACGAACGCAACGACTGGCCGGCGACGCCGAGCAGCGATCCCGCGCGCCCGCGATTGAACAGCACGCCGAGCTTCGCGACATAGCGGTTCGGCCCGATCTGCTCATTCTCGACGACGATGCCGGAGACCATCGCATCCAACGTGCCGTCGGACAGCCCACCACCGCCCGCGCCGAGCCGCTGCGAGAGCATCACCCAGCCCTTGCGCTGCGCCAGCCGCCAGCCGGCCTCGCGCGCCGCCACGGCGTTCTTGCCGGTCACGTCAACTTCGACGCCGCTTACTTCGTAGCTGCCCGAGGCATCGCCCATCGAATAGCCCTGCGGCCCGCCCTCGTCCTGCGCCAAGACCATGGCGCTGCCCGTGGCGAGCAACAGGGCGAGCGCTGTTTTCACATGCGGTAAGGAGATTTTGGCGGACATCGCGGCCCTTGTGGCGAAGCAGGCGTGGAAATCCAAGCGCGATATGGCTAGGGGCGGCATATGAACGACACGCCCCGACAGAATAGTCCCTACACCTATGCCCAGGCGGGCGTCTCGATCGCTGCCGGCAATGCGCTGGTCCGCGCGATCGGACCGCTGGCCAAATCGACCCGCCGCAAGGGCGCGGATGCCGATCTCGGCGGCTTTGGCGGGTTCTTCGATCTGAAGGCGGCGGGCTTCGTCGATCCCCTGCTGGTGGCGGCGAATGACGGCGTCGGCACCAAGCTCAAGCTGGCGATCGAGCATGACGCGCATGACGGCGTCGGCATCGATCTGGTCGCGATGTGCGCCAACGATCTGATCGTGCAGGGTGCCGAGCCGCTGTTCTTCCTCGATTATTACGCCACCGCCAAGCTCGACTCGGCGGTCGCCGAGCGCGTCATTGCCTCGATCGCCGAGGGCTGCCTGCAGGCCGGCTGCGCGCTGATCGGTGGCGAGACGGCGGAGATGCCCGGCATGTACGCGCCGGGCGATTACGATCTGGCCGGCTTCTGCGTCGGCGCGGTCGAGCGGACCCAAGTGCTCACCGGGCGCGAGATCGCGCCGGGTGACGTGATCCTTGGCCTTGCTTCGTCGGGGGTCCATTCCAACGGCTTCTCGCTGGTCCGCCGGCTGGCCGCGGACAAGGGCTGGAAGCTCGACCGCCCGTCCTTGTTCGATCAGGACGTGCGCCTGATTGACGCGCTGATGGCGCCGACACGGATCTACGTGAAGAGCCTGCTGCCGTTGCTCGCCGAGCGCCGCATCAAGGGTCTTGCGCACATCACCGGCGGCGGGCTGCTGGAGAATGTGCCGCGCGTCCTGCCCGAGGGCGTCCATGCGACAATCGACGCCGACGCCTGGCCGCAGCCGCGGCTGATGGCGTTCCTGCAGGCGCAGGGCGCGATCGAGCCGGAGGAAATGGCGCGCACGTTCAATTGCGGGATCGGCATGGCGGTGGTCGTGGCGGCGGATGAGGTTGCCGGCGTGAGCGCGGCGCTGGAAGCGGCGGGCGAAGCGGTGTTCCGGATCGGGGCGATCGAAGCAGGCGAAAAGGGCTGCACGGTTAGCGGTTCGACCGAGACCTGGGGCGCGCGCGCCGACTGGACTGCGACGCATCATGGGTGAGCCTTCTTCCCCCCTCCCGCTCGCGGGAGGGGCCAGGGGTGGGCGCCCGCTTTCCCCGGCAGCTTCCGCTGACAGCGCGAGCCCACCCCTAACCCCTCCCGCAAGCGGGAGAGGGATGCCCGCCCGCATCGGCATCCTGCTCTCAGGCCGCGGATCCAACATGATGGCGCTCGCCGCGACCGCCGGCGACAGCTATGAAATCGCGCTCGTCGCTTCCGACAAGCCCGAGGCCCCCGGCCTGGCCTGGGCCGCCGACCACGGCATCCCGACCTTCGCTCATTCCCCCAAAGGCATTCCCAAGGCCGAATACGAAGCCGCGATCGACGCCGCCCTCCACGCGGCAGGCGTCGAGATCATCGCGCTTGCCGGCTATATGCGCCTCCTGTCCGACGCTTTCGTCGCCAAATGGCGCGGAAAAATTCTCAATATCCACCCGTCGCTGCTGCCCAAATATAAGGGCCTCGATACCCACGCCCGCGCCATCGCCGCCGGCGATACGATCGCCGGCTGCTCCGTCCATATCGTCACCGAGGAACTCGACGGCGGGGAGATACTTGGCCAGGCCGAGGTCCCGATCCTGCCCGGCGATACGCCCGACACGCTGGCCGAGCGCGTCCTTTCAGCCGAGCATCGCCTTTACCCACGAGTTCTGGCAGACTTCGCGGCACGATGAGCCCCGATCCCGAACCCCTGCTCGCCAAGGTGCGCGATGCCGCGCTGGCGCTGCCCGAAAGCTATGAGAAATTGTCGCACGGCTCGCCCGGCTTCTTCATCGAGAAGGGCAAGGCCTTCGCCTATTTCTGGCACGATATTCACAGCGACGGCGAGACGGTCGCGATCGTCAAGACGACCGGCCCCGACGAACAGCAGATGCTGATCGAGGCCGATCCTGCCTTCTATTATTCCCCACCCTATCTCGGGCCCAGCTTCTGGATCGCGATGCGGCTCGATGGCGCGGTCGATTGGGACCGTGTGGCGGACCGCATCGCGATCAGCTGGGAGCTGGTCGCGCCTGGGCGCCTGCTCGAGGCGGGCGGACGATGAACGGAGACCCACCGACAGTGCCCCCCATTCCGGTCGATCCACTCGTTCCCCCACCGCCCTCTAACGCAGCCGCGCCGGCAGCGGACACCGTCGCACAGGCCGTCGATCGCGCCGAGGCTGCGGCGACGCGCCGCCGCTGGGTCACGCTGGCCGAATTGGTCGGCGTCGCCGGGGTGATCATCGCCGCGTTCGGGCTGTGGCTGACCTGGTCCGATCGCCGCGCCGACGACCAGGCCAAGCAGGCCGAACAGGCGAGCGAGCGCAAGACGCGGACCTTGGTGATGCTCAAGGCGACGGTCGAGGGCGATAATCTGGCCCTCAGCGATCCGGCGCACGACGTGCAGACGATCGATATCGTCTTCCCAAAGGCGCTGGGCGTGGCGGCGAAGACCGACGCGGATCCGCAGATCGATGCCGGCTGGGTGTCCGCCCCGATGCTGAAACTCACCGATGGCGGCGCCGATACGCAGAGCGGGCGGCTGCCGGTGCTGATCACCGCAAGCTATTGGGACGCGGATGTCGAGCGCCACGATGCGGCGATCTATGACGTGGTGTGGAAGACCGAGGGCGGCTTCCCGCTGGGCCGCTCCTTCAAGCTCGAGGGGCTGAAGCTCAAGGAGCGGAGCGCGTCGGTCGCTCGGCTGGAGGCGATCTGGGCGAGAGAGAGGCCGAAGCCGGCAAAATAGCACCTTCCCGGCGGAGGCCGCGGCCCAGGAGCGAGACAGTGGTTATCAGGCGGTGCGCGACGTAACTTCTGACGTCACGCCTGGGCCCCGGCCTTCGCCGGGGAAAGGCCAGGGAAATTGCCTTACAAATCCCGCGCGTAAATTGGGTCGTCGTGCGTTTCGCTGCCAACGGTAAATTGTCGCGAGCCGATCACCGCAAACCCATGGCGCTCGTAAAAGGCATGGGCGCGGAAATTCTGGTCCCACACACCGAGCAGCATACGTTTTCCGCCCAGCCGCCTGGCATCGGCAAACGCCTGGGTGATCAACTGGGCGCCGATGCCCGAGCCATAGCTTTGCCGCAGCGTGTAGATCCGCCGCAGTTCGATATCGCCCGGCGCGAGCGCGATCGGAAAGTCGGGCGCGGTGAGCACGGTATAGCCGACCGGCGCGCCGCCCGGCAGCATCTCGGCCAGGCTCACCACCGAGCCGGGATCGTTCGTCCAATCGACGAAAGCCTCGGCGCGGTTATGCTTCAGGCAATGCGCGACGAGGTCGGCGCCATCCAGCGACGGCGCATAGGTATCGAGAAAACATGCATTGGCGACGAGCGACAGGCGATCGGCATCGTCCGCCCCGGCCTGTCGCACGCGCCACTGCATATCAGCCGACGATTTCTTCGGGCTTGAAGAAGTAGGCGATCTCGATCTCGGCATTCTCGTCCGAATCCGAACCGTGCACCGAGTTTGCTTCGATCGATTCGGCCAGTTCCTTGCGGATCGTGCCGGGCTCGGCATTGGCCGGGTTGGTCGCGCCCATGATGTCGCGGTTGCGCTGCATGGCGTTCTCGCCTTCCAGCACCTGCACGACGACCGGGCCGGAGATCATGAACGACACCAGGTCGTTGAAGAACGGGCGCTCGCTATGCACCGCATAGAAGCCTTCGGCCTGCTCGCGGGTCATCTGGATGCGCTTGGACGCGATGACGCGCAGGCCCGCTTCTTCCAGCATCTTGGTGACGGCGCCGGTGATGTTGCGGCGCGTGGCGTCGGGCTTGATGATCGAGAATGTGCGATTCGCGGCCATGACCGTGAAGCTCCTTGCGATGGGGGAATGGAATGAAGTCGCGGCTAACTAGTCGCGCAGCCCGGGGGATGCAAGTTAGGCCGCCTGTTCCCAGCGGCCATTGTCGTTCTGCTTCCAATAGCGCCGTTCGACGCCATCGCGATCGGCCAAGGCCTTCCACGCGGTCCGCGCCTCAGTGATGCGATCGCCATCGAAGAAATGGAAGGCGCGCTCGAAATTTAGCGCTTGCTCGCGCCATATCCCGTCGACCAGCGCGATATGCTTGGCGCCATTGATCGGTACGGGCTCCGCGCTGAGCAAGATCGGCTGCACCGCATCGTTTGGCCCGCCGGCCTCGGCATGCGGCAGGAAGCTTTCCGGCGCATAGCTCCACAGCAGGCGATCGAGCGCCTGCCGCTGCGCCGCGCTTTCCGCCACGATCAGCAGACGGGCACCGCTCGACAGCACTTTCTCCGCGATCTGCGGAAGGGCGCGGTCGAGCGGGGTGGTGGTGAGGTGGTAGAAATCGACCTGCATTTATCCCCTCCCCGTCATCCCCGCTACCGTCATTCCCGCGACCGTCATCCCAGCGAAAGCTGGGATCTCCTTGAGGCGCGCCAGACGCCCGCCCCACCAAGATCCCAGCTTACGCTAGGGTGACGGACGTAGGGACGTGCCCCCTCAGCCTTCGAAATTATCCGCCACGAACCGGTCGAGCAGCCGCACGCCATAGCCCGTCGCGCCCTTGTCGTAGTTCGGCCCGGCCTTGTCCGACCATACCATGCCGGCGATATCGAGATGCGCCCACTTCACGCCGGTATCGACGAAGCGCTGGATGAACTGCGCCGCGGTGATCGAGCCCGCCCCGCGCGGGCCGACATTCTTCATGTCGGCGATCGGCGAATCGATGATCTTGTTGTACGTGTCGGACAGCGGGAAGCGCCACAATTTGTCGCCCGTGGCGAGGCCCGCCTGCAGCAACTGATCGGCCAGCGCATCGTCATTGGCGAACAGCCCGCCATGCTCATGGCCGAGTGCAACGATCATCGCGCCGGTCAGCGTCGCCAGATCGACGATCGTCGTGGGGCGATGCGTGCGCTGTACCCAAGTGACGCAATCGCACAGCACCAGCCGGCCTTCGGCATCGGTGTTGAGCACTTCGATCGTCTGGCCGGACATGCTGGTCAGCACGTCGCCGGGGCGGATCGCATTGCCGTCAGGCATGTTCTCCACCAGCCCGCACACGCCGATCACATTGGCCTTGGCTTTCCGCGCCGCCAGCGCCTTCATCGCGCCGACGACGGCGCCGGCGCCGCCCATGTCCCACTTCATGTCCTCCATGCCGGCCGCACCCTTGATCGAGATGCCGCCCGTGTCGAACGTCACGCCCTTGCCGACCAACGCAATGGCCGGATCGCCCTCGCCTGCGCCGCTCCACTTGAGCGCCAGCAAGCGCGCCTCGCGCGCCGAGCCCTGGCTGACGCCAAGCAAGGCGCCCATGCCGAGCTCGCCCATCGCCGCCTCGTCGAGCACGGTGACTTCGAGCCCGAGCCCCTCGATCTCGGCCAGCACTTTGGCGACGAAGGTTTCGGGATAGATGATGTTGGCCGGCTCGGCGACCAAGGTGCGGGTCAGTTCCATGCCCTCGGTGACCGCCTTCTGGCCGATCCACGCCGCATCGGTGCCCTCGGGCGCGTTGACGATGACGATTTCGCCCAGCGTCGGCTTGGATTTTTCCGGCAGCTTGGTGCGGTACACGTCATGCCGCCAGGCGCGCTGCGCTGCGGCGGCCGCGAACAGCGCCGCGGTCTTGCCCTGCGCGCCCGCGCCCGCCAGATCGACGGTGGCCGTGATGACTCCCGAAGTCAGCAGCTTGGCGGTCAGCGCGCCGCCGGCTTTCTCCCACGCCGCCGCGCTACCGTCGCCGACGCCGAGCAGCAGCACGCGCCGCACGCCCGCCCCTGCCGCGATGAAGGCCTCGACCACCACGCCGGGCTCGCCATCGAAGCGGTTGCCGCGTGCCGCGCCGATCACCACGCTCTTGGCCGCCGCATCCAGCCCGCCCAGCGCGCTGCGCTCCAGCGCGTCCTTTTCGATCGGCAGGGCAAGCACGGCACCGGCATCGGCGGGCGCGGTGGAAAAAACGATCTGCATGACAATCCTTGGGGCTGCGGTGAGGAATCTGTTGAGTCGTACCCTCTAGGCCAGCCGCAAAGCGCTGGCAAAGCCATGCGCGCGATTGCGGCGCGCGGGCGGTGGTGCGATAGGACGCCCAATCGCGCGCCATTCCGGTGCGTCCGGGGGTGTGTTTCCCAACGTGAAGCGTTCCGATCTTTTCTCGACGTGCGCGCTTCCGCTCGCCCTCTTCGCTGCCGGCGCCGCGCACGCGCAGGACCTGCAGACGCGCCCCGTCGACGCACCGCCGCCATCGACCGCAGCCAAGCCGGCTGGTGACGACGAGGTCGAATTCGCCGCCACCGAGCTGCAATATGACAGCGATGGCGAGATCGTCACGGCGATCGGCGACGTGCGCATGTTTCGCGCCGGGGATCGCTTGCGCGCCGACAAGGTGGTGTGGAACCGCAAGACCGGCAAGGTCGTGGCGACCGGCAATATCGCGGTGACCAATCCCGGCGGCGATACGGCCTATGGCGATTCGATCGAGCTGACCGATTCGCTCAAGGATGGCATGGTCGACAACATGCTGGTCGTGCTCGAACGCGGCGGCCGCCTCGCCGCGCGCCGCGGCACCCGCGCGCTGGACGAGACGCTGACGCTGGACGATGCCGCCTATACGCCGTGCACCGTGACCAATTCCGCCGGCTGCCCAAAAGAGCCGTCGTGGAAGATCACGGCCGTGCGCGTGGTGTATCGCCCGGAGCGGGGCCGCATCTTCTATAGCGGCGCCAAGATCACCGTGTTCGGCTTGCCCAGCCTGCCGCTGCCCGCTTTCTCGCATCCGGTCGGCGGGAATAACGAAGGCGCCAACGGGCTGCTCTCACCCGACATCAAATATAATGCCACCAACGGCCTGGAATATGCCCAGCCTTACTTCTTCAATCTGGCGCCCAATCGCGCGCTGATCGTTACCCCGCACGTTTTCAGCGGCGTGCTGCCGATGCTGCAGGCCGATTACAGCCAGCTCAGCACCAAGGGCGCGTTCAAGCTGCGTGCTTATGCCACCTATGGCCAGCGCAGCGAGGATCTCGACACGGCCAATCCGGTTGGCACCGAATCCGCCTTTCGCGGCTATCTCGATGGCGTCGCACGCTTTCAGTTCGATGAGAATTGGAGCGCCAGCGCGTCGATCCGCCTGGCCACCGACCGCACCTTCCTGCGCCGCTACGACATCTCCTACGACGATCGCCTGCGGTCGACCGCCAGCCTCGAGCGGATCGACGCGAACAGTTATTTCGGGCTGACCGGCTGGTTCGTGCAGACGGTGCGGGTCAACGATCCGCAAGGGCTGCAGCCGATCGCCCTGCCCGAACTGGATTATCGCCGGCGCTTCGACGACGGGCTGCTCGGCGGCAAGATCCAGCTGCAGGTCAACACGCTCGCGCTGACCCGCACCGAAGGCCAGGACACGCAGCGCGCCTTTGCCAGCGCGCGCTGGGACCTGCGCAAACTGACCCGCTGGGGCCAGGAAGTGACGTTCACCGCGTACGGCCGCGCCGACGCCTATAACAGTAGCGATTCGCTCACCACCGACGTGGCGAGCTATTCCGGTACCGAAGGATTTCAGGGGCGGCTGGTCGGCGCGCTGGCGGTCGACGTGAAGTGGCCGCTGATCGGCGAACTGTTCGGCGGCACGCAGCGGCTGACGCCGCGCGTGCAGATCGTCGCGTCGCCCAAGGTCGAAAATCTGGATATCCCCAATGAGGATGCCCGCGCGGTCGATCTCGAGGATTCCAACCTGTTCGCGCTCAACCGCTTTGCCGGCTACGACCGCGTCGAAGATGCCACGCGCTTCACCTATGGCGCGGATTGGGCGCTCGATCTGCCCGGCGTGTCGATCAACGCCAATATCGGCCAGAGCTATCGGCTTGGCTCGCGGCCGGTGATCTTCCCGTCCGGCACCGGTCTCACCGATCGCTTTTCCGATTTTGTCGGGCGCACCGAAGTGCGCGTGCGCGACATCGTCTCGGTCACGCATCGCTATCGGCTCGACAAGAGCGGTTTGGCCATTCGCCGCAACGAGCTCGATGCGACGCTCGGGTCGCGTTCCACCTATGCGCTGATCGGCTACCTCCGGCTCAACCGTGACATCACGGGCACGGCCGAGGATCTGCGCGATCGCGAGGAAGTCCGCCTGGCCGGCCGCGCGCAATTCGCGCGCTTCTGGTCGGTGTTCGGCTCGACCGTGATCGATCTTACCGATCGCAGCGAAGACGTGTTGTCGGTGTCCGACGGTTTCGATCCGGTGCGCCACCGGCTTGGCGTCGCTTATGAGGACGATTGCCTGAAACTTGGCTTTACCTGGCGCCACGAATATCAGACCACCGGCGACGCGCGCAGCGGCAACGGCTTTTCGTTGAGCCTTTCCTTCAAAAATCTGGGCCGCTAAGCTGGCATTCACCTCCGCCGTTTCATGACCAGCGCGCTATCTGCGCTGCGACGCTTCTTGGGATTTACAACACCGTGATGATTTCGAAGATGAAGGCTGGCCGTATCGCCCGCGTGATGACCGCCTGTGCGGGCATCGCGATTGCCACCGTCGCCGTTGCGCAAACGGTGGAAGACAGTGCCGTACCCGCGGTCGGCCTCAACATTCCGGATAACATGCAGGTGTTCGGCAAGGTCGATCCCAACGTGCGCAAGCCAACCGCGATCGTCAACGACACCGTCATCACCGGCACCGATGTCGACCAGCGCGTTGCCTTGATCATGGCGGCCAACCCGCTGAAGATCAGCGACGAGGACAAGATCCGCCTGCGCACCCAGATCCTCAACCAGTTGATCGACGAAGCGCTGCAGATCCAGGAGGCCAAGGCTAACGACATCACGATCCCGCCGGCGCAGATCACCTCGAGCTTCAACAGCGTGGCGAAGAACTTCCAGCAGACCCCGGAGGCATTCCGCACGTATCTGCGCAAGGTCGGCTCGTCGGAACGCTCGATGAAGCGCCAGATCGAAGGCGAACTGGCGTGGAGCGGGTTCCTGCGCCGCAAGGTCGAGCCGAGCGTCAATGTCGGCGAGGAAGAAGTCGCGTCGATCCTCAAGCGCATGCAGGACGCCAAGGGCACCGAGGAATATCACGTCGCCGAAATCTATCTCTCGGCCACGCCCGATCGCGCCGACCAGGTGTTCGCGGCGATGCGCCAGATGATCGAGAAGATCCAGAAGGGCGAAGCGCCGTTCGGTTATTTCGCGCGTAACTTCTCCGAAGCATCGACCAAGGCAGTCGATGGCGATCTTGGCTGGGTGCGTACCGCGCAGCTGCCGGATTCGCTGTCCAAGGCCGCCGCGACGATGCAGACCGGCCAGATCGCGGGCCCGATCGAGGTGCCGGGCGGTTTCTCGCTGCTGTATCTGGTCGACAAACGGCAGGTGCTGACCGCCGATCCGCGTGACGCGCGGCTGGCGCTCAAGCAGCTGACGGTCAGCTTCCCCGCCGGCACCAGCCAGGCCCAGGCCACGGCGCGCGTGGGGTCGTTTGCTACGGCGGTGAAGGAGATCAAGGGTTGCGGCGACGTCGCCAAGATCGCCGCGACGCTTGGTGCCGACGTGGTCGACCGCGATGCGATCCTGATCCGCGACTTGCCGCCGGCATTGCAGCAAATCCTGCTGCAGCTGCAGGTCGGCGAAGCGACGCCGCCGTTCGGCTCGGCGCAGGACGGCGTGCGTGCCTTGGTCGTGTGCGGTCGCGACGAACCGCGCAACGGCGAGTTGCCCAATGCCGGGCAGCTGCAAGGGCAGATGGAGCAGCAGCGCGTCAACCTGCGCGCCCAGCAGATGCTGCGCGATCTGCGGCGCGACGCGATCGTCGAATATCGCTGAGGCCGGCCCCGTGATCGCGCCCCTGGCGGTATCGATGGGCGATCCCGCCGGGATCGGCCCGGAGGTCATTGCCAAGGCCTGGGCGGTACGCGACACCCAGCGCCTGCCGCTGTTCTTCGCGGTCGGCGACGCGCGCGCGATTGCCGCAGTATGGGATGGCCCGGTCACCGAGATCGGCGATCCCGGTCAGGCCGCGGCCGCGTTCGCCACCGCGCTGCCGGTGCTCAACGTGGAGGATGGCGGGCAGATCAATCCCGGAATGGCGGACGTCGATGGCGCACGCTGCGCGTTGCATTCGCTCGAGCTCGCCGCCGGGCTGGCCCGCTCCGATGCGGTCAGTGCGCTGGTCACCGGGCCGGTATCCAAATCACAACTCTACCAGATCGGCTTCAGCTATCCCGGCCAGACCGAATTCATCGCCGAGCGCTGCGGCATCGCGCGCGACAATGCGGTGATGATGCTTGCCGGCCCCACCTTGCGCGTGGTGCCGATCACCACGCATGTGCCGCTGGCCGACGTCTCCGGCCTGCTTTCGATCGACTTGATCGTGTCCAAGGCGCGCGCCACCGCGCGCGGGCTGCAGCGCAATTTCGGCATCGAACGGCCGCGTCTGGCCTTTGCCGGGTTCAATCCGCATGCCGGCGAGAATGGCGCGCTGGGTCACGAAGAGATCGATCTGCTGATCCCCGCGATCGAGCAGCTCCAGGCCGAGGGGATCGACGCAACCGGTCCGTTCGCCGCCGACACGATGTTCCACGATCGCGCCCGCGCCAGCTATGACGTGGCGATGTGCTGCTATCACGATCAGGCGCTGGTGCCGCTCAAGACGCTGCATTTCGACGATGGCGTCAATATCACGCTGGGCCTGCCGATCGTCCGCACCTCGCCCGATCACGGCACCGCGTTCGGCATTGCCGGCAAGGATATGGCCCATCCCGGCGCGATGATCGCCGCGATCCGCATGGCCGGCGAAGCCACCGCACGCCGCATTGCCACCGAGGCGTGAGCATCGATCTGCCGCCGCTGCGCGAGGTGATCGCGCGCTATGGCCTCAACGCGAGCAAGGCGCTGGGCCAGAACTTCCTGCTCGACCAGCAATTGCTCGCGCGCATCGCCCGTATCCCGGGCGATCTTCAGGACGCCGAAGTGTTCGAGGTCGGCCCCGGCCCCGGCGGCCTGACCCGTGCGCTGCTGCAGGCCGGCGCGCGCGTCACCGCGGTCGAGCGCGACCGCCGGTGCATCCCCGCACTTGCCGAATTGGGCGACGCCTTTCCGGGCAAGCTGTGTGTGATCGAGGACGACGCGCTCGAACTCGACACTACCGCCTTGTTTGAGGGCAAGCCGCACATCGTCTCCAACTTGCCCTATAATATCGGCACTGCCTTGCTCGTGCGCTGGCTGTCGGCCGACTGGCTGCCATGGTGGCAGAGCCTGACCTTGATGTTCCAGAAGGAAGTGGCCGACCGCATCGTCGCGGGTACCGACGACGATGCGTACGGCCGGCTCGCGGTGCTCGCGCAGTGGCGCTCGACCGCCAAGCTGGCCATGCCGGTACACCGCTCGGCCTTCACGCCGCCGCCCAAGGTGATGTCGGCGGTGGTCCATATCGCCCCGATCGCGGCGCCCGACGGCGTCAACTTCGCCATGCTCGAGCGGCTCACCGCCGCCGCCTTCGGCCAGCGCCGCAAGATGCTGCGGCAGAGCGTCAAGGGTCTGCCCGGTGCGCTCGCCGCGCTGGAGACGGTCGGCATCGATGCGACGCGCCGCGCCGAAACCGTCAGCGTGGCCGACTTCGCCGCCGTCGCGCGCGCGATGAGCGTGTGATCTATTGGATAGCGTGTTGAATTCATTGTAGAGCGTCGCAATGACTGATGCTCGACATGGCCTTTCCCTGTGGCTCGACCGACTGACCCTGCGCTCCACGCTGACCGATGCCGAGTGCGAAGCGATCCTGGCACTGCCCGGCGAGCTCGAATTGATCCGGCCCAATCGCGATTTCGTGCGGCTCGGCGAGCAGGTCGATCGGGCCTGTCTGGTCGTCTCCGGCCTGGCCGGACGGTTCGGCCAGACCCGCGACGGCGAGCGCCAAATGACGGCGCTGCATATTCCGGGGGATATGGCCGATCTTCATTCGGTCGTCTTACCGAAAGCGGCGACGGCGCTGCAGAGCGTGAGCGAGACGCTGATCTACCGGGTGCCGCATAGCGCGGTGCACAAGCTGGCGAGCCAGTCGCTGGCGCTGGCCGAGGCATTCTGGCGCGATTGCATGGTGGATGCCGCCGCGCTGTCGCAATGGGCGCTGGTCAATGCGCGGCTATCGGCCAAGGGCCGCGTCGCGCATCTGCTGTGCGAAATGGCCAGCCGTTTCTCCAAGGAGGACTGTCGCGCCGAGCAAGTGATCGACTGGCCGCTGACCCAGACGACGCTGGGCGATACGACCGGCCTGACCCCGGTCCATGTCAATCGCACGCTGCGCGCGCTCCGCGAAGCCGGGGCAGCGCACATTACCGACAAGCGTCTGCACATTCTCGACTGGAAGCTGTTGCAGTCAATCGGCGAGTTCGATGCGCGATATCTGGCGCTCGAAAGGGTCGATGAAGCGGGCCTGCCGAGATTATTCGCCTGATCTCGATAAATTTGCGAAACTTCCTGCCCGATCAGACGCTTGCCTTGCATGGCACGGTATTTCTTCATCCTGCATGAGTGCGGGACAGTAACGCCCGACCCCGATGGTCGCGATTTCGCTTCGCTGGAGGCGGCGCATGCCGCCGCCGTGCAGGATGCGCGAGCGATCATGTGCGAAGAGCTGGGCAGTGGCAGCCTGTGCCTGTCCTGCCATATCGACATCACGACGGACCAGGGCGAGTTCGTCGAACGCGTGATGTTCAAGGATACGGTGGCGGTGACGGGGGTCTGAGCCGTTTCATCGCCCGGGATTGTTCCGGGGTCCACTAAGCGGCTTTCGTTGCGCCCAATTGTCGATCGTGGTGCCGGCGGTAGAGTCCCCCCTAACGAGCCGGCGATCATACCTTTGCGAAATGTACCGTAATGTTCTCCCGCGAAGGCGGGAGCTCAGGGCACCGATCGTCAGCCTTTGCGGCCCTGGGCCCCCGCTTGCGCGGGGGAACAAGGGGTACTTGCCCGGCGGGAACAGCACAGGGCAAGTCCAAGCTGACGCTATGGGGCGCCCGGCTTATTCCGTCGCGGTGGGCACCTTGTCCGGCACCTTGGTCGCTGCCGCGGTCTGCACCGGCGGGCCCTTGGCGATGACGGCGGCCAACGACATGCCTTCCGGACACGCGGCCTTGCCGCACAAGGTGCGGATCTTGACGAGATTGCCCTTAGCCTGCGTCACTGCCCCCTTGCTGACCAGCGCGGCGCCCTGACGGGCCAGCGCGACGCGATCATTGGGTTCGAGCAGCAACGCCTCGCGGTACAGGCGGATCGCCTTGCCCGGCAGGCCGCGCGCCTGCGCCACATCGCCGAGCACGATAAAGGCCGGGCGGTTGCGCGGATCTACCGCCAGCGCGGTTTCCAGCAAATCGGTGGCGCCGTCGAGATTGCCCGCCGCCTGCGCTGCACGGCCCTGCGCGAGCAGCGCGAGCGAGCGGGGATCGATCTGGTCGTCGGGGCGCTGGCCGTGCAGCGACGTCGATACCGTCAGCAGAGTCAGCGCGACGGCAGCGGCGACGGACGAATAACGCATGATGCTCTCCGGGGTAGGCACGATGGGTTTGGCTAGCATGGCCGCAGGAGGCGCGCGACAAAAAAGCCGTCGGTGGCGTCATGCGCCGGCGTCAGCCGCACGCCGCCGCCATGCGCGCGGCCAGCGGGGAGATCGAGACTGTCGACTTGCCAGCCGGGATGCGCGGTGAGGAACGCCGACACCTGCCCTGCCCCCTCTTCGTCGAGCAGCGAGCAGACGATATAGACCAGGGCGCCGCCCGGCTTGACCAGGCCGGCGCCGATTTCCAGGACATGCGCCTGGGTTGCCGCCAGCCGCTCGATCCGGTCCGGCGTCAGCCGCCAGCGCGCCTCGGGATTGCGCCGCCACGTGCCGGTACCCGAACAGGGCGCATCGATCAGCACGCAATCCGCGTTGTCGCTCCAGTCGGCAAGCATCTCGACCTCGCTGCCGGGATTGAGCAACCGCGTCTCGACCACCGTCGCGCCGGCGCGCGCGGCGCGCGGCGTCAGCCGCGACAGGCGGGCACGATCGGTATCGGTGGCGAGCAGTGCGCCGTCATTGCGCATGGCGGCGGCCAGCGCGAGCGTCTTGCCCCCCGCCCCGGCGCACAGATCGACGATGCGTTGCCCGGGCAACGCGCGCGCGGCGAGCGCGACGATCTGGCTGCCGGCATCCTGCACTTCGATCGCGCCATCCTTGAAGGCGTCGAGCTGTTCGATGCTGGTGCCCGAGGGCAGGCGCAGCGCATCGGGCAGGCCGGCGATCGGATCGGCGCCGTCGATCGGTTCGGGCGCAGGGACGAGTCGGTTGATACGGATGTCGAGCGGCGCGCGGTCGATCAAGGCGGGCAGTTCGTCCGCGCCGATGCCGTCAGCGGTGAGCTTGGTGACGATCCATTCCGGCGCGATGCCAGGGGCAGCAGCGGCTTCCTTGTCGCCGATCGCCGCCGGCGCGTGGGTCGAGCCGTCGAACAATGCGGCGATGTCGGGATCGGTCGCCGCCAGCGCGAGCATCGCGGCGCGGCCGCTCTTGGGCCGCTCGCCGAGCTGCCGGATGGCCGAATAGACCAGCTCGCGGACGGCGCGGCGATCCTTGCTGCCGGCATAGCGGCGCTGGGCGAAATATTTGGCGATGATGGTGTCCGCTGCGGCGCCCTGATCGCGCGCGGCGATGACGATGGCGTCGAGCAGGTCGATCGCGGCCTGGATGCGGGCGGAGGGAGTCATGTCAAATTCCTGACGCCGTGCATGATACGCAGCACGAACGCCCTATATTCCAAGCATAACCGCTTCCCCGGCGAAAGCCGGGGTCCAGTAGTGGAACAGCCGATCATCGATCGCTGCTCCCCGTTACCACTGCCATCGCGACTGGGCCCCGGCCTCCGCCGGGGAAGCACCAGCAGTGAAAGCTTAGCGCGTCGGATAGTTCGGCGCTTCGCGGGTGATCGACACGTCGTGCACATGGCTTTCCATCAGCCCGGCGCCGGTGACCTGCACGAACCGTGCGCGCTGCTGCAGGTCGGGAATCGTGGCCGAGCCGGTATAGCCCATCGCCGCCTTCACGCCGCCGACCAATTGGTGGATCACGTCGCGCGCCGGGCCCTTAAAGGCGACCTGCCCCTCGATGCCCTCGGGCACCAACTTCAGCTGATCCTTGATGTCGCCCTGAAAATAGCGATCCGCCGAGCCACGCCCCATCGCGCCGACCGAGCCCATGCCGCGATAGGATTTATAGGCGCGGCCCTGATAGATGAACGTATCGCCGGGCGCTTCCTCGGTGCCCGCCAGGAGCGAGCCGATCATCACGCTCGATGCGCCGCCGGCCAGGGCCTTGGCGATATCGCCCGAGGTGCGGATGCCGCCATCGGCGATCACCGGCACGCCGCTTTTGGCCGCTTCCGCGGCGCATTCCATCACGGCGGTGAGCTGCGGCACGCCGACACCGGCGACGATCCGCGTGGTGCAGATCGAGCCCGGCCCGATGCCAACCTTGATCCCGTCCGCCCCGGCGTCGATCAGCGCGCGCGCCGCTTCGGCGGTCGCCACGTTGCCGGCGATCACCTGAACCGAATTGCTCAGCTTCTTCACGCGTTCCACGGCGCGCGCGACATCGCGGTTATGGCCGTGCGCGGTGTCGATCACGATCAGATCGAGCTCGGCATCGACCAACGCCTCGGTACGCTCGAAGCCCTTGTCGCCGACCGTGGTCGCCGCGGCGACGCGCAGGCGGCCGCTCTCGTCCTTGGTCGCGTTGGGATAGGTGACGGCCTTTTCGATATCCTTGACGGTGATCAGCCCGACGCAACGATAGCTATCGTCGACCACCAGCAATTTCTCGATCCGGCGGTGGTGCAGCAGGCGGCGCGCCTCGTCCTTGCCCACGCCCGACGACACGGTGGCGAGATTTTCGTGCGTCATCAGCTCGGACACCGGCTGGAGCGGGTTCTCGGCGAAGCGCACGTCGCGGTTGGTCAGGATGCCGACCAATTTGCCGTCGCTTTCCACCACCGGGATGCCGCTGATGCGGTTGTTGCTCATCAGCGCGCGCGCCTCGGCCAAAGTCGCGCGCGGGTGGATGGTGATCGGGTTGACCACCATGCCGCTTTCGAAGCGCTTGACCTGGCGCACCGCGGCAACCTGCTCGTCAATCTCCATGTTGCGGTGGAGCACGCCGATGCCGCCCAATTGCGCCATGACGATCGCCATGTCGGCCTCGGTCACCGTATCCATCGCCGAGGACAGGATGGGAATATCGAGCGCGATGCCGCGGGTCAGCTGCGTGCGCGTATTGGCCTGGCTGGGGACGATATCGGATTCCGCCGGATATAGCAGGACATCGTCGAAAGTGAGGCCGAGGCGAATGTCCATGGGAGCCAGTTCCTGCGTGGGGAGAATCGTGGCGTGCCATGTAACCAAGTGGGGGGCATTGCGCTAGGGCGGGCATCGGCACGCACCCCGTCACGCACAAACCGTCAACCCGGACCGGTCCGGGATCCAACGCGCCACGAGGCCAAGCGCCGGAAATCAGCGTCCGCCCCCCGCTTGCAATGTTGGAAATGTTCTGCTTACGTTCCCGGTCGCGCAACAGTGGCTTGGTAGCACTCTAGGATGGGGAGACAGACGGAAAGATATCGCGTTGGCCTAACCTTAGCCTAACCTTAGGGTCCCGACGCTCGGCCAGCCCCGCGCATTTGGCTATGTTTGCCCCACCGATCTGCTAAATTGCCTGCGGACTTCGGGAGGGATGACATGGCGTTGATCTTGAGCGCGATCACGGTCGCCTTGGTGCTGTTCTATCTCATGACGAGCATCAAGATCGTACGGCAAGGCTATCAATATACGATCGAACATTTCGGCCGCTTCACCACCACAGCGCGTCCAGGGTTCAATTTCTACCCCGCTTTCTTCTACCGCGTCGGTCGCAAGATCAACATGATGGAGCAGGTGATCGATATTCCGGGGCAGGAGATCATCACCAAGGACAATGCCATGGTGGCGGTCGACGGCGTGGTGTTCTTCCAGGTGCTCGACGCGGCCAAGGCGGCGTATGAAGTGTCCGAATTGTATGTCGCGATCCTGCAGCTGACGACGACCAACCTGCGCACCGTGATGGGCTCGATGGACCTCGACGAGACACTGTCGAAGCGCGACGAGATCAACGCGCGGCTGCTGGTGGTGGTCGATCACGCCACCGCGGCATGGGGCGTGAAGATCACGCGCGTCGAAGTGAAGGATATTCGCCCGCCCGCCGACATCGTCAACGCGATGGGCCGGCAGATGAAGGCCGAGCGCGAGAAGCGCGCCAATATCCTCGAAGCCGAAGGCAGCCGTGCGTCCGAAATCCTTCGCGCCGAGGGGCAGAAGCAGTCGAAGATCCTCGAAGCCGAAGGCCGGCGCGAAGCGGCGTATCGCGATGCCGAGGCGCGCGAACGCTCGGCCGAGGCGGAGGCCAAGGCCACGCAGCTCGTGTCGATCGCGATCGAACAGGGCAGCGCGCAATCGCTCAACTATTTCATCGCGCAGAAATATGTCGAGGCGATCAGCAAGTTCGCCACGTCGCCCAATGCCAAGACGATCCTGTTCCCGGTCGAGGCGACGCAGCTGATCGGCACGCTGGGCGGGATCGGCGAACTGGCCAAGCAGGCGCTGTCCGACGCGCCCGCCCCGGCGGCGCCCAAGCCCCCTGCCCCGCCGGCGCGCGTGCGCGGGCCGTTCGAGCAAGAAGGCCAATGACGCTGGACGGGATCGGCGCGGGAACGCTGTGGCTGGCAGTTGCGCTGCTGCTGGGGCTGGCCGAATTGCTGATCCCCGGCGTGTTCCTGATCTTCCTTGCCATCGCTGCGGCGATCACGGGCGTGGCGACGCTCGCACTGGCCGACCTGCCGCTTGCCGCGCAGCTTGCCTCGTTCGCGATCTGGAGCGGCGTTACCGTGCTGATCGGTCGCCGCTGGTATCGCGACTATCCGGTGGCGACGACCGATCCGCTGCTCAACGATCGCGCCGCCCGGCTCATCGGGGAGATCGTAACGGTGGAACAGGCGATCGATGCCGGCGGCGGGCGGGTACGCGTCGCGGACGGCGTATGGCCGGCGCGGGGGCCGGACAGCGCGGTGGGCGCCCGGATGCGGGTCATCGAGGTCGATCGCGGTGTGCTGGTGATCGAGCCCCTACCCTAGCCGCTTCCCCGGCGCAGGCCGGGGCCCAGTAGCGACGGTCGAGCCGGTCGGGTGTTGCGCCCGTTACCTTCTACGCCATGACTGGGCCCCGGCCTGCGCCGGGGACGGAGCTTAACTACGCCACCTCGCGAACGCGTGGCGCCGCCTGCCGCACGCCCTCGTCGACATGCTCGGCGAATTGCGCGAAATTCTCCACGAACAGATCGACCAGCTTGGCCGCGGTCGCGTCGTAGCTTTCCTTGTCGGCCCAGGTCTCCCGCGGATCGAGGATCGCGCTGTCCACGCCCGGCACGCTGACCGGCACCTGGAAGCCGAAATTGGCATCGGTGCGGAACTCGGCATCGTTGAGCGAGCCGTCGAGCGCAGCGTTAAGCAAGGCCCGCGTCGCCTTGATCGGCATGCGGTGGCCGGTGCCGTATTTGCCGCCGGTCCAGCCGGTATTGACCAGCCAGCAATCCACCCCGCCCTTGGCGATGCGGCTCTTGAGCAGATTGCCGTAGACCGAAGGATGGCGCGGCATGAACGGCGCGCCGAAGCAGGTCGAGAAGGTCGCATCCGGCTCGGTCACGCCGATCTCGGTGCCGGCGACGCGCGCGGTATAGCCCGACAGGAAATGGTACATCGCCTGATCCGGGGTGAGCTTGGCGATCGGCGGCAGCACGCCATACGCATCGGCGGTGAGCATGACGATGTTGCGCGGCACCGGCCCCATATTGTCCGCGCTGGCATTGGGGATGAAGTCGATCGGATAGGCGCCGCGGCTGTTCTCGGCCAGGCTGTTATCTTCGAGATCCAGCGCGCGCGTGACCGGGTCCATCACGACATTTTCCAGCACGGTGCCGAAGCGCTTGGTCGTGGCAAAGATCTCCGGCTCGGCATCGGCCGACAGGCGGATCATCTTGGCGTAGCAACCGCCCTCGAAATTGAACACCGCGGTGTCCGACCAGCCATGTTCATCGTCGCCGATCAGGGTGCGGCTGGCATCGGCGCTGAGCGTCGTCTTGCCCGTGCCCGACAGGCCGAAGAACACTGCCGTATCGCCGTTCGGGCCGATATTGGCCGAACAATGCATCGGCATCACCCCGTTCACCGGCAGCAGATAGTTGAGCAGCCCGAACACGCTCTTCTTCATCTCGCCGGCATATTTCGTGCCGCCGATGAGGATCAATTTCTCGGTGAAATTGACCGCGATGACGGTGGCGCTACGGCAGCCATGCTTGGCCGGATCGGCGCGGAAGCTGGGCAGATCGATGATGGTATATTCCGCCTCGAAAGCGCGCAGTTCGGATTCCTTGGGGCGTACCAACATCGTGCGGATGAACAGGTTGTGCCAGGCGAGTTCGGTGACGACGCGGACCCGAACGCGGTTCTCCGGCTGCGATCCGCCGAACAGATCCTGGATGTACAGGTCTTCCTTATCCTTCAGCGCGGCCATGAAATCGGCCTTGAGCGCGGCGAAATCATCCGGGCTCATGCCCTTGTTGCTCTTGCCCCACCACACGACGGAATCCGTCTCGGCGTCGCGCACGATGAACTTGTCCTGCGCCGAGCGGCCGGTGTGATCGCCGGTCTCGACGACCAGCGGACCATCGGCGGAAAGCTTTCCTTCGTTCTTCGCCACTGCCGTTTCGATCAGCCGCGCGGTGACCAGGTTCCAGTGGAGGTTGGCGCGCGTTTCGATACCTTGCGCTTCCAAACCGGCATCGGGGATACGATCGCTCAACTCAACTCTCCTGTGATGCTTACGGTACATGCCGTATCAACATACTTGCCCGCAGGCTTATCGCGGCCGATCGTTTGTTGTCCAGTGGACAAACTGGTGCGATTTATCGGACAATTTCTGGAAATGTTCGTCTTATAAGCGCTGCATGGGCGAGGTTGAGCGGCCGCCGCATTTGCCCTAGTCGGATAGGCGATAAGCAAGGTGACCCAATGACGGCAACGATCGCGCTCGTCGATGACGACCGCAACATCCTGACATCGGTGTCGATCGCCTTACAAGCCGAAGGCTTCGTCACGCGGGTCTATTCCGATGGCGAGACCGCGCTGAAGGCGTTGCTCGACAATCCGCCGGATCTGGCGATCTTCGATATCAAGATGCCGCGCATGGATGGGCTGGAACTGCTGCGCCGGCTGCGCGAGAAGCAGGCCACGCCGGTAATCTTCCTGACCAGCAAGGACGACGAACTCGACGAGGCGCTTGGCCTGGCGATGGGCGCGGACGATTATATCGCCAAGCCCTTCTCACAGCGCCTGTTGATCGCCCGCATCCGCGCGATCCTGCGCCGTACCGAATTGGTCCAGGCCGGCCCGGCGGCGGACGCCGAAGTCGCGGCGGGCGAATTGGTTCGCGGGCGCCTGGCGATGGATACGGCGCGGCACCGCGTCACCTGGGACGGCAAGCCGGTGACGCTGACGGTGACCGAATTCCTCATCCTCGAAACGCTCGCCCAGCGCCCGGGCATCGTCAAGACGCGCAACCAGTTGATGGATGCGGCCTATCAGGACGACATCTATGTCGATGACCGCACTATTGACAGCCATATCAAACGCGTGCGGCGCAAATTCCGGCAGAGCGACGCGGAATTCGACGCAATCGAAACGTTATACGGCGCCGGCTACCGATTTTCCGAGGAATGAACCAGGTGGGCTGGGAGGATGACGACCGGCTCGACCTGCGCTGGTCGGGCCGCATTTCGCTCACGCCGCGCATCCTGGCGGTCAATATCTTCGCGCTTGCCTTGCTCGCCGGTGGTTTCTTCTATCTCGATTCCTATCGCAGCCGGATCGTCGACAGCCGCGTCGCGCAATCGATCAGCGAAGCACGATTGATGGCCGAAGCGCTGCGGTCGGTCGCGCCCGGGCGCCGCGACGCGCTGATGCTGCGGCTCGGTCGCGATACCGGATCGCGACTGCGGCTGTACGACGATACCGGTGTCTTGCTCGCCGATACGCGGGCGCTGGGCCTGCGCAACGTGGTGCTGCGCGATCCGGACAAACAGGATTGGGGCCAGGGCGCCGCGCGCTTTCTCGACGCGGTCATCGACACCGTGGTGGGAGCGCCGCGCGCGCCGCTGTATCGCGAACGGCGCGACGGCCTGGGCTGGCCGGATGTGCGCGCCGCGCGCCATACCGGCGCAGTGCCTGCGTCGGTATGGCGCGCGCCGGATCGCACCCCCGTGATCACCGCCGCCGCGGTGGTGCCGGGCCAGGGCACGGTGTTGATCACCAGCAACGCAACCGAGATCACGCAGACCGTGCGGGTCGAGCGCTTCCGGCTGAGCATGGTGCTGTTGATCGTGTCGATCGTGTCGATCCTGTTGTCGCTGTTCCTGGCGCGGACGATCGTGCGGCCCTTACGGCGCCTGGCGCGGGCCGCAGTGCGCGTGCGACTGGGGCGCGCGCGGGAAGTGGTGGTCCCTCGCCTGCCCTCCCGCCGTGACGAGCTGGGCTTGCTGGCGCGGGCGCTGTCCGACATGAGCCTGGCGCTGCGGGCCCGGATCGACGCGACCGAGGCGTTCGCTGCGGATGTGACGCATGAGATGAAGAACCCGCTCGCCTCCATGCGCTCGGCGATCGAGGGCATGTCGATGGTCGCGGATCCCGTGCTGCAGGCGCGATTATTAGCCATCCTGCGCGATGACGTGCACCGTATGGACCGGCTGATCACCGATATTTCCGAGGCCTCGCGGCTCGACGCGCAGCTCAGCCGCGCCAAATTCGAGCCGGTCGATATCGGCGCGATGATCGCCGGGCTGCTCGACCAGCGCGAGCAACGCGGGATCGAACGCGGCGTGCGCCTGTTGTTCGATCGCCATCCGGCCGATTCGCTGGTGGTGATGGGCGAGGGACAGCGGCTCGAACGGGTGTTCGAGAATTTGATCGACAATGCCGTGTCCTTCTCGCCCGATGGCGGACTGATCACGATCGGTGCGCTACGCGGCAGCGATCGGGTGACGATCAGAGTCGAGGACGAGGGCCCCGGCGTCCCCGCGGATGCCCGCGAACAGGTGTTCAGCCGCTTTCAATCGTTGCGCCCGGACAGCGAGGAGTTCGGCAAACATTCCGGGCTTGGCCTCGCCATCGCGCGAACCATCGTCGAAGGACATCAGGGGGACATTTCGGTCGAATCGCGGGAAGACCGACTGCAGGGCGCCCGCTTCGTGGTACGATTGCCGTTGGCGGACCAACGATGATGGCAGAGGTCACCGCTAGCGAGACACGTCATGTTACGGCGGTGGCGATCGGCGGCCGCGCGGTGCTGATCGAGGGGCCGTCGGGCGCCGGCAAATCCGATCTCGCGCTGCGCCTGATCGATCGCGGGGCGACCCTGGTAAGCGATGATTATACCCTGCTGACACGGGAGGATGACCGGCTGGTCGCGCGTGCGCCGCAAACGATCGCTGGGCGGATGGAAGTCCGTGGCCTAGGGATCGTCACGGTAGCGCATCTCCTGTGTGCGCCGGTGGGATTGCTCGTTCGGTTGTCGGCCCAGGTCGAGCGTATGCCCGAGCCTGCCGCGCAGGTGATTGTTGGCGTCACGATACCGCTTATCACGCTTAACGGACTCGAAGCGTCGGCGCCGATCAAGGTCGAGCTGGCGCTGGCACGGACGGGAAATTGATGCCGCAACCGAAGCAAATTCTGCTCGTCACTGGCCTGTCGGGGGCCGGAAAATCGACCGTGCTGCGCACGCTGGAGGATCTGGGCTGGGAGGTGGTCGACAACCTCCCCTTGTTGTTGCTCGATCGACTGCTTGGTGCGCCGCTGCCCGAAGGGTCGGAGGGCAGCGATCAACCGTTGGCGATCGGCATTGGCGCGCGCACCCGCGGCTTCGATCCCGGCGGCATCGTCAAGCGCATCAAGATTCTGCGCGAGACGCATGGCCATGATATCGGCACCTTGTTCCTCGATTGCGCCGGCAGCGAGCTCGAGCGGCGCTATTCGGAGACGCGGCGCCGCCATCCGCTCGCGCTCGACCGGCTGGCCAGCGACGGCATCGCGCGCGAACGCGAGTTGCTCGAACCGTTGCGGCGCTGGGCCAACCGGCTGATCGACACCACCACTTTGACCGCCAATGAACTCGCACAACAGATTCGCGAGAGCTTTTCCGGCGGACGGCTTGGCGAGCCCACGCTGTCGATCCTGTCGTTCGGCTTTGCCCGCGGGCTGCCGCGCAATGCCGATCTGGTGTTCGACATGCGCTTCCTGCGTAATCCGCATTGGGTGGCGGCGCTGCGCCCGGGGACCGGGCTGGATGCGGATGTCGCGGCGTATGTCGCCGGCGACCCCGCTTACGAGGCGGCGGTAGCGCAGATCGAGTCGTTGCTGCTCTTGCTGCTGCCGCGTTACCGGGCCGAGGGGAAATCCTATGTTACGGTGGCATTTGGCTGTACCGGCGGGAGACACCGCTCCGTGCACGTCGCCGAGCGCGTCGCGAAGCGGTTGCGCGACGCAGCATTTTCGCCCACGGTTCGGCACCGCGATCTGGCCGCGGCGCCCCAGGATACGCTGGAAGGCGCCCCGGCCGATGGCCCTGGCAGTGGAATGCAGTTGTAATGATCGGCCTTGTTCTGGTGACGCATGGGCGGCTGGCGGATGAATTCGTCACCGCCATGGAGCATGTCGTGGGCAAGCAAGAGCGGGTCGCCACGATCCCGATCGGCCCCGATGACGACATGGAAGCGCGCCGCGCCGATATTGCCGACGCCATCGTGCAGGTGGATGATGGCAGCGGCGTGATCGTGCTGACCGACCTGTTCGGCGGCACCCCCTCCAATCTCGCCATTTCACTGATGGAAAAAGGCCGCGTCGAAGTGATTGCCGGAATCAACTTACCGATGCTGATCCGTCTCGGCTCGGCGCGCTCGAAGATGAAGGTCGTCGAAGCCGTCGCCGCAGCGCGCGAGGCAGGGCGCAAATATATCACCGTGGCCTCGGAAGTGCTTGGCGAGGCGGCTGCCTGATGGCCGTGCAGCGTACCGTGTTGATCACCAACAAGCGTGGGCTACATGCCCGGGCCAGCGCCAAGTTCGTTACCTTGGCCTCGACCCAGGGGATCGAGGTGACGGTGGAGAAGGACGGCGCGGGGTCCGTGACCGGTACGTCGATCATGGGGCTGATGATGCTTGGCGCGGCGATGGGCGATTCGATCGTCATCTCGGCCGATGGCGATGGCGACGAAGCCGCCGTCGCCGCACTAACAGAACTGGTAGAAGCAAAGTTCGGCGAGGATTGACCTCATCCTCCCCTCCCGCTTGCGGGAGGGGTCGGATGACCTCATCCTCCCCTCCCGCTTGCGGGAGGGGTCGGGGGAGGGCATGTGAGCGGTGATGACAGACAGCCCCTCCCCTAGCCCCTCCCGTAAACGGGAGGGGAATTAGTGCCCCGCGAGATTACCGCCTTCTCCAACCCGCTGATCAAGCGCATGCGCAGCCTGCGCGAGAAGCGCCATCGCCGCGCCGAGGGGCTGTTCCTCGCCGAGGGCCTGCGCATCCTGACCGAGGCGCGCGAGAACGGGCGCATCCCGGAATTCCTGTTCTATTCGCGCGAGGGCGCTGCGCATCCGCTGGTGCGCACGCTGATTTTCGATGTCGAGGATAGTGGCGGTCAGGCGATCGAAACGGTGCCGGACATCCTGACCAAGCTGTCGGGCAAGGACAATCCGCAGGCCGTGGTCGGCGTGTTCGCGGCGTTCGATTCGGCCTTGGCGGTGCTCGACCGGAGCAGCGCGGACATCTGGCTGGTGGCGGAGCGGCTGCGCGATCCCGGCAATCTGGGGACGATCCTGCGCACCGGCGACGCGGTCGGCGCCGGCGGGCTGATCCTGCTTGGCGAGTGCGTCGATCCCTTCTCGATCGAGGCGGTGCGCGCCAGCATGGGGGCACTGTTCACCGTGCCGGTGGTGCAGGCGGAGTGGGACGAGTTCCTGCCCTGGCTGCGCAGCGGGCCGGGCCAGTTGGTCGGGCTCAGTTTGGACACCGAGAACGATTATCGCGCGGCCAAATATGACAGCCCGACCTTTCTGCTGACCGGCAACGAGGCGCAGGGCATGCCGCCGGAGATGGCGGCGGAATGCGACCTGCTCGTCAAGCTGCCGATGCTCGGCAAGGCGGACAGTTTGAACGCGGCGGTGGCGACGGCGGTGATGGCCTATGAGGTACTGGCGCAGCGGCGCGGCTGAACGGCGACCGGTGGAATTGTGTCCGCCTGTTGTGGTATGATCTCTTATGGTGTGATGCAGGAGACCGCCGGTGGACGTTGCAATCGGAAAGCGCTGGGAAGGCTTCGTGGAGGACGCCGTGAGGGACGGCAAGTTCGAGTCGGCCAGCGACGTGGTCAACGAGGGGCTTCGGCTGGTCGAGCAGCGCGAGGCAAAGCTGCAGGCGTTGCGCGAGACACTGGCGGCGTCGATCGCGCGCGGTGGGGCATATAGCGACGAGGAAGTTGGCGCATATATTGCCTCACGGCGTGACCGGCGCGCTGCTGCGACGGCGGCGGGATGACGCGGCCTCTGAATTACCTGGCGTCGGCGCGAGGTGATCTGGAAGCTATCGCAAACTATCTCGAAGATGAGACCGGAAGTGCAGCCCTGGCGGATGCGTTCGCCGATCGGTTGCGTGCTAAGTGCCGGAAGCTCGCGGCCCTGCCCGGCTCGCTCGGCACGGAAAGACCCAAGCTGCAATCCGGTATCCCTGCGAAGGCTACGTGATCTACTTCCGTTACACCACGAACGCTGTGGAAGTGATCAACGTTCTCCACGCGAGCCGCGACGCCGAAGCGCATTTCCACGGCTAGGCGCCCGCTCACTCGGCGGCCTCCTTCGACTCCTCCAGCAAGATCGGCGCCGTGCTCTGCCGCGCCAGCGTCTCGATCGCCGGGACGTCTTCCAGTTCACGCGCGCCGGTTTCGATGTTGAGCGCCTTGAACTTGCGGCCGGTGACCATCAACCGGCCGTTGAACGAATTGCTGAACGCATTGAAATTGCTCACCGCGCTGTTCAGCCCGGAGCCGACCTTGCGCAAATCGTCGGCCACCTTGGCCAGGCGATCATGCATCTCCTTGCCCAGCTCGCCGATCTGGCGCGCCTCCTTGGCGAGCTTTTCCTGCCGCCAGACGGCCGCGACGGTGCGCGCGATGGCGATCAGGTTGGTCGGCGTGGCGAGCAACACGCGCTTGTCGAAGGCGAAATCCCATAAGGTCGGATCGTGTTCGAGCGCGGCGGAGAGGAAATGCTCGCCCGGCACGAACATGATGACATAATCGGGGGCGTCGGCGAACTGGCTCCAATAGGCCTTGTTGCCGAGCCCGTTGACGTGCGCGCGCATCGCCGTGGCATGCGCGCCGAGCGCGACCAGTTTCCCGGCATCGTCGGCCGCGCCGAACGCGTCCTGATAGGCGTTGAGCGACACTTTGGCATCGATCACCAGCGATTGGCCGCCAGGGATGTTGATGATCACGTCGGGGCGCAACCGCCCGCCATCCTCGCCGGCGACGCTGACCTCGGTCTGGAAATCGGCATGTTCGGACAGGCCGCAGCTTTCGAGGACATTCTTCAATTGCTGCTCGCCCCAGCGGCCGCGCGATTTCGGCGCGTTGCGCAGCGAATTGACCAGCTTGGCGGCCTCGGTCGAGACCTTTTCCTGACCGATGCGCATTTGCTCGATCTGGCCCTTCAGTTCGCTGAACGCGCCTTTGCGCTCGCTCTCGACCTTCGAAACCGCTTCCTCATATTTGAGCAGTCGATCGCTGACCGGCTGGAGCATGGATTTGAGATTTTGCCCGGCGGTTTCCTCGGACTGTTTGAAGCGCTCTTCGGCACGCGTGAGAAACGCTTTCTGAGCCTCACCGAGCAACTTGCCAGCCACTTCGTTGAAGTGGCCCGTCATCGCCTCGCGCGAATTCTTAAATTCCTCCAGCCGCGCTTCGAACGCACTGGAATGCGCCTTGAGCGCGGCGTTCTCGGCGCGGAACGAGTCGCGCTCCTCACGGATCAGATCGAGCTGATCGCGCAGATAGGCAGCGGCCTTACCGCGTTCCTCGGCAGCGGCGAGTTCGGTGATCGCGCGCTTGAATTCCTCGGTCCGAGCATCGCGTTCGGCGCGGGCTTGGGCCGTGGGGCGGCTGCCGAGCAGCCAGCCCAGGGCAGCCCCGAGGATCACGGCGATCAGCGCG
Source organism: Parasphingomonas puruogangriensis (assembly GCF_036663635.1). Classification (NCBI taxonomy): domain Bacteria; kingdom Pseudomonadati; phylum Pseudomonadota; class Alphaproteobacteria; order Sphingomonadales; family Sphingomonadaceae; genus Parasphingomonas; species Parasphingomonas puruogangriensis. Next base: position 641,537 of record NZ_JAXOJI010000001.1, read on the forward strand.
ACGAGCAAAATTTCCATCACCGCGCCCCGCCGAAAGTAACGAAAGTAACACTACGTCCCCCTCGAAATCCCCCTCCCGCATGATCAGCATCGTAACTGGCGGCGATTTGGTTCGGGTAACGCATGCCGGGAACATAGATTGAACACTGCTTGTAGGACAGAGAGAAATCGCACACTTCGGCTTGCGGCCGCGTCGGGCGGGCTTAGGACGGTGCGCATGCTGACAGACATTGCCATCTCCCGCGCCGCCACGCTTCAGCCCATTGGGCAGATCGCCGCCAAGCTGAACATCCCGCCAGAAGCTGTTGAACCTTATGGGCATTTCAAGGCCAAGATCGATCTGGCGCGGGTCCCGGCGACGGGCAAACAGGGCAAATTGATCCTGGTCACCGCGATCAACCCGACGCCGGCGGGCGAAGGCAAGTCGACCACCTCGGTCGGGCTGGCCGATGCGCTAAACCTGATCGGACGCAACACCGTGCTGTGCCTGCGCGAACCTTCATTGGGCCCGTGCTTCGGTACCAAGGGCGGCGCGGCGGGCGGTGGTTATGCGCAGGTCGCGCCGATGGAGGATATCAACCTTCACTTCACCGGCGATTTCCACGCCATCACCAGCGCGCACAATCTGCTCGCGGCAATGATCGACAACCATGTCCATTGGGGCAATGCGCTGGATATCGACGTGCGGCGCATCGTGTGGCGGCGCGTGCTCGACATGAATGACCGGGCGCTCAGGGATATCGCACAGTCGCTGGGCGGGCCGGCTAATGGCTATCCGCGCGAAAGCGGGTTCGACATCACCGTCGCGTCGGAGGTTATGGCGATCCTCTGCCTAGCCGATGGGTTGGAGGATCTCGAGGCGCGGCTCGGGCGGATCGTGGTAGCCTATACGCGCGGCCAAGGATCAGAGGGGCGCCGGCCGGTGACGGCGCGCGATCTCAAGGCCGATGGTGCCATGGCAGTCCTGCTGGCGCAGGCGATCAAGCCGAACCTAGTGCAGACGCTGGAGGGCAATCCGGCGTTCGTCCATGGCGGGCCGTTCGCCAATATCGCGCACGGCTGCAATTCGGTGATCGCGACGCGCACCGCGCTGGCGCTGGGCGATTATGTCGTGACCGAAGCGGGGTTTGGCGCGGATCTGGGGGCGGAGAAGTTTTTTGACATCAAGTGCCGGCAATCGGGGCTGAAGCCGGCGGCGGCGGTGATCGTGGCGACGGTGCGGGCGCTGAAGATGAATGGCGGCGTGGCAAAGGGCGATCTGGGGCCGGCGGATGCCGCGGCGGTGCGGCGCGGTGGCGTCAATCTGGCGCGGCATATCGAGAATGTGCGCATGTTCGGCGGGCCGGTGGTGGTGGCGATCAATCGCTTCGATGGCGATAGCGACGAGGAGTTGGAGGTGATCCGCGAAATTGCTGCGGCGCAGGGCTCGGACGCCGTGCTATGCACGCATTGGGCCGACGGCGGCGCGGGCGCCGTGGCGCTGGCGGAGAAAGTCGCCGAGCTGTGCGATCACGGGAGCCCGCAATTCGCGCCGCTCTATGACGACGGTCTGTCGCTGTTCGAGAAGATCAACACTGTGGCGACGCGGATCTATCGTGCGGAGGAGGCGATCGCCGAGCCGTCAGTGCATGCGCAGCTCAAGCGCTGGGAGGAGGCCGGGTTCGGCGCCCTGCCCGTGTGCATGGCCAAGACGCAGTATAGTTTCTCGACCGATCCGGCGAAGCTGGGCGCGCCGACGCACCATGTCGTGCCGGTGCGTGAGGTGCGGCTGAGCGCCGGCGCGGGCTTCGTGGTGGCGATCTGCGGCGAGGTGATGACGATGCCGGGACTGCCGCGGGTGCCGGCGGCGGAGGGGATCCGCTTTGGGGCCGGGGGCGAGATCGAGGGGTTGTTCTAGATTTCGCTCAAAGTGGTACTGTGAGCGCGTTGTTTAAGGCCCCCTCACCCCGCCGCCTCACCGTCACCCCAGCGAAGGCTGGGGTCTCTCGCGGATAGCGAACCCGAAGCCGCTTGAGATCTTAGCTTTAGCTGGGACGACGTATTGGCGAGGGGTCCTGCCCTTAGCCCTTGCGCATCTTCGTCAGCTTCTTGAGCAGCATGTCGCGCTTCAGCTTCGAGATGTGGTCGATGAACAGCACGCCATTAAGATGGTCGATCTCGTGCTGGATGGCGGTGGCCATCAGGCCGTCGAAATCCTGCTCATGGCTCGCGCCCTGCTCGTCGAGCCATTTCAGGCGGCAGCGCGCAGGGCGCTGGACCTCGGCATATTGCTCGGGAATCGACAGGCAGCCTTCGCTGTAGCTGGACAGTTCCTCGCTGACCGAGACGAGTTCGGGATTGATGAACACGTGGGGGCTTCGCACCGGCTTGGCGTCTTCCTCGTCCGATTCCGGCTCCTGCAGGTCGATCGTGACGATGCGCTGTTCGATCGCCACCTGCGTCGCGGCGAGGCCGATGCCGCGCGCGTCGTACATCGTGTCGAACATGTCGGCGACGATCGAGCGGACCGCGTCGTCCACCTCCGCCACGGGTTTGGCGACGGCGCGCAGGCCGGGATGCGGTACTTCGAGAATTTCTAGGATTGCCATGGGCGCGGGCTAGGAAAGCCTGCGATGTACGTCAAGTTTCCTTCCTCTTTGCGCTCTCTGCGGCTCTACGCGAACAAGCAAAAGTTGGGTCGCGCAGAGGCGCGGAGGACGCGGAGGAGAAGAGGCTTCGCGCTCTTCGCGTATCTTCGCGCCTTTGCGTGAACCCACCTTTTTCACGCGAAGGCGCGAAGGGACGCGAAGGGACGGAGAGAATTTTGCGCTGCGCGGGCTTAAGTCACTGGGCGCCTGGCTCTGAGCGCCTGGGCGAGCGTGCCTTCGTCGAGATAGTCGAGCTCGCCGCCGACGGGGAGGCCGTGGGCGAGCTGGGTGACGCGGATCGGGAAGCGGTCGATGCGGTCGGCGATATAGTGGGCGGTGGTCTGGCCTTCGAGCGTGGCGTTCATCGCCAGCACGACTTCGTCGATGCCGCCCGCCTCGATGCGGCGGACGAGCGAATCGATCGTCAGGTCCTCCGGGCGGATGCCTTCGAGCGCGGACAGGCGACCGCCGAGCACGTGGAAGCGGCCGGGGAACAGCCGCGAGCGATCGAGCGCCCAGAGATCCGCGACTTCCTCGACCACACAGAGCGCGCGGGCATCGCGGCGGGGATCGGCGCAGATCGCGCAGGGGTTGGTGGTGTCGATATTGCCGCACACGCCACAGGTCGACAGCGTTTCATCGACGGCGTTGAGCGCATCGAGCAATGGGCCGAGCGCGGTCTCGCGCTTCTTGAGCAGGTGGAGCACGGCACGCCGGGCCGATCTGGGGCCGAGTCCGGGAAGCCGCGCCAGGGCTTGCGTGAGCGCTTCGATCTGTGGGGAGGCCATGGGGAACAGATAGGGGGTTGCGTGAGGGAATGCCAAGCGGCCAGAGCGTTCCCCATGCGGATAGTGTTCATGGGTACGCCCGAATTCTCGGTGCCGGTGCTGCAGGCGTTGGTCGATGCGGGGCATGACGTGGTGGCGGCGTATAGCCAGCCGGCGCGGCGCAGCGGGCGCGGCAAGGCGGTGACGCCGTCTTCGGTACAGGCGCGGGCCGAGGCATTGGGTATCGCAGTGCGCACGCCGGTGTCGTTGAAGGATCCGGCAGCGCAGGCGGACTTTGCCGCGTTCGGCGCGGATGTGGCGGTGGTGGCGGCTTATGGGCTGATCCTGCCGCGCGTGGTGCTGGAGGCGCCGCGTCTCGGGTGTCTCAACGTGCATGCCTCCTTGCTGCCGCGGTGGCGCGGGGCGGCGCCGATCCAGCGCGCGATCCTGGCCGGCGATGCCGAGACGGGCGTCGGCATCATGCAGATGGAGACGGGGCTGGATACCGGGCCGGTGCGGCTCGAGGGGCGCACGGCTGTTGAACGCAAGACGGGGGGGGAACTGACCGACGATTTGAGCGCGATGGGGGCGCGGCTGATGGTCGAGGTGCTGGCGGATATCGCCGCCTATCCGGCGGTGGCGCAGCCGGTGGAAGGCGTGACCTATGCGCCGAAGATCGACAAAGCGGAGACGCGGCTGGATTTCTCCAGGAGCGCGGTGGAGGCCGAGCGGCAGGTGCGCGGGTTCAATCCGCCGGGGGCGTGGTTCGAGGTTGCCGGAGAGCGGGTGCGGGTGTTGGCGGCGGACGTGCTGGCTACCCCCCCGCGTCATCCCAGCGAAAGCGGGGATCTCGTGGCAACCGGCAGTGCGCCGGCCGCGGAAGACCCCAGCTTTCGCTGGGGTGACGGTGTGGTGGTGGACGACGAACTTACGATCGCCTGCGCCGAGGGCTTGATCGGCCCTACCCTGCTGCAGCGCGCTGGGCGTGGCGTCATGACGGCGAGCGAGTTGCTGCGCGGCTTTGCGATCCCTGAAGGCACGCAGCTTTGACGCGGTTCGCGTTGACCGTGGAATATGACGGCCGCCCCTTCGCCGGGTGGCAGCGGCAAACGCATTCGCCCAGCGTGCAGGCAGCGATCGAGGCGGCGATCTTGGCCGTAACGGGCGAGACGGTGGCTGTGCATGCCGCCGGGCGGACCGACGCGGGGGTGCATGCGACGGCGATGCGTGCGCATGTCGATGTGGCGAAGCCGTTGACCGGTTTTCGGCTGGCGGCGGCGATCAACGCCAAGCTGGCGCTCGCACCGGTAGCGATCCTTGCTTGCGAAGCGGTGCCGGAGGACTGGCATGCGCGGTTTTCCTGCCTGGGGCGGCATTACGAATATCGCATCATCATGCGACGGGCGCCGCTAACGTGGGAGCGCGGACTGGCGTGGCGCGTGCCGGTGGCGCTGGATACGGCAGCGATGGCGGCGGCGGCGGCGCGCCTGATCGGGCGGCATGATTTCACCACCTTCCGCTCGGCGCATTGCCAGGCCGATAGCCCGCTGCGCACGCTCGATCGGCTCGACGTAGTGGCAGCGGGAGATCGGATCAGCGTGTTCGCCTCGGCGCGGTCGTTCCTGCATCACCAGGTGCGCTCGATGGTCGGGTGTCTGGCGCTGGTCGGGCAAGGCAAATGGTCGCCGGACGATATGGCGGAGGCGTTGGCCGCGCGCGATCGCACGCGGCTGGGACTCAACGCGCCGCCGGATGGGCTGTTCTTTATCGGGGCGGACTATCCCGGCTGAACTTGGCGGCCAGTTCGACATGCGTCGACCAGCGGAACTGGCCGACCGGCTGGATCCAGTCGAGCGTATAGCCACCCTGGCACAAAATCTCCGCATCGCGCGCGAAGCTGCTGGGATTGCACGAGACATAGGCGATCGCCGGCACTTTAGCCGGGGCCAGCAGCAACACCTGTTCGCGCGCGCCGGCGCGCGGCGGATCGAGCACGATGGCGTCGAAGCGATCGAGTTCGGCAGTGGTCAGCGCGCGGCGATAGAGATCGCGATGGTCGGCAAAGATCGGGCGGCGCGCCTGGGCGGCAGCGCCCTTGAGCGACAGGATCGCGTCACGCGCCGCTTCGCCGGCATAGACCTTGCCCGGCAAGGCGAAGGTGAAGGTGCCGAGGCCGGCGAACAGATCGGCGATCGTCGCGGCGCCGCTGGTGGCGGCGCGCACCGCCTCGATCAGTGCGGCTTCCCCGTCTGCGGTGGCCTGGAGGAAGGCGGCGACGGGCAGCGGCACGGGCACGCCGCTCAGCGTGATCGTCACCGGCTCGGGCTCCCAACGGATCTCGGGGCCCATGCCGCTATCGATCGCGAAGCGCGCGACGTTATTGGCGAGCGCAAAGGCGCTGATCGCTTCGGCCGCGTCGAGACCTTCGGCTTCCACGCCTTCGATGAGCAGGTCGAGGCCCTGATCGGCTTGGGTGAGATGGAGGCGGGCGCGACGGCCTTTGCGCAGGAACCTGGCCAACAGGACGCGCATAGGGGCAATGACGGCGAACAGTGCGGGGGTCAGCACCCAGCATTCGTGGATATCGACCAACGTGTGGCTGGCATTTTCGCTGAAGCCGATCTGCACCTTGCCCTGCTTGAGCTCGGCTTGCAGCGCGGCGCGACGGCGGGTCTTGGGGGGTGACAATATCGGCGTGCGGATTTCGGTCGAGAGGTTGTGCGCGGCGAGCGCACCCTGGATGCGGTCCGTAATGAACTGCGCATAGCTCTCGTCATCGAGATGCTGGAGCTGGCAACCGCCGCAGGTCGGGAAATGGCGGCAGGGCGGTAGCTGGTGGTGCGGGCCGGGAATGACCTCGAAGGCGGCGGTGAGCGTGTCGCCGGGCGCGGCCAGGGGCGCGCTGCGGCCATCGGCGGTGAGGCCGTCGCCGCGCGCAGCGACGCGAATGATGGTGTCGTTCATGAGGAGGCTCTAGCGGCACTCAGCGCCTGGGCAAGGTCGTCGGCGATAAAGGCGGCGCCACAGCGGCGTGCGGCCTCGGCGTGGAGCCAGACGCCGGCGGCTGCCGCGTCGAGCGGGGCGAAGCCGGCGGCGAGCATGGCGGCGATCGCGCCGGCGAGGACATCGCCGGTGCCGGCGGTTGAGAGCCAGGGGCTGGCTGTCTGCGCGATGCGGACCGTGCCGTCGGGGCTGGCGATGACGGTGTCGGCGCCCTTGAAGACGATTGTTGCGTTGGCTTGAGTTGCTGCATCGCGGGCGCGATCGATCTTGCTGACCGCGCAACCTTGTTCCCCCGCGACGGGGGTCAAGTCTGGGCCCCCGCCTTCGCGGGGGAACAAGGCGTCGAATTCGCCGGCGTGCGGGGTGAAGATTGTGGGCGCTTTGCGGTTAGCGAGTTGGGCGAGGCGGCTACCTTTGAGCAGGTGGAGCGCGTCGCCGTCGATGATCAGTGGGTGATCGGTGCCGAGCGCGGCGTCGAGCTTGGCTGCCGCGTCGGCATCGCGGCCGAGACCGGGGCCGATCAGGAGTGCGTTGATGCGCTTCTCGGCGATTGCTTCGGCAGAAAAGGCTTTGTGGACCAACGCGTCCGGCCCGCCCTGGTCGTCGCCGAGCAGCAGGACATAGCCGGCGCCGGCGCGCATTGCGGCGATGCTGGCGAGGCGGGCGGCGCCGGGCATGCTGCCGGCGATGATCGCGACCATGCCGCGCGTGTACTTGTGCGCATCCGGGCCGGGAGGCGGGAGCATTGGGCGCGCGAGGATTTGCGCTGCCGAGGACGTGGCCACGCCGAGGTCGAGAATGCGGATCGCGCCGCAGTGGCGGGCGGCGGGCTGGAGCAGGTGGCTGGGCTTGGCCGCGGCGAGCGCCAAGGTGACGTCGAAGTTGGGAATGTCGCTGAGCACGTGGCCGTCGTCGGTGATGACGCCACTGGGCAGGTCGATGGCGATAGTGAGGTGCGCGGCTTTGGCGAGTTCGCGGAGTTTGGTGGCGATCGGGGTTGTTTTCTCGTCGTCCTTCGCCGTCACCCCAGCGAAAGCTGGGGTCTCGCGCGACTCCTGGGCGCCGTTGTCCGCTTGAGATCCCAGCTTTCGCTGGGATGACGGTGGGGCCGGGGTGTCGTCCAGTCCGCGGGTCAGACCGGTGCCGAACAGGGCGTCGATAAGGATCAGGGCGGGCGCCGCGTCGGCGAACCGCTCGACGGGGCCGGGCCACCCTGCCCTCGCCGCCTTGGCCGCGTCGGTCTTCGGGTCGGCAAGGGCGGCGACGCGCACGCGCAAACCGGATTCTTGTAACAGCCGGGCGGCGACGTAGCCGTCGCCGCCATTGTTGCCCGGGCCGCACACGATCAGGATCGGATTGCTGCCGGCCAGACGGCGGACGGTGGCGGCGATTTGTTGACCGGCACGCGCCATCAGGCTTTCGACCGTGGCGCCGGCGGCGATGGCGGCCTGTTCCGCCGCGCGCATCTCGGCGGCGGTGAGGATCGGGCCGGCCAGTGGCGTCATGAAGCGGGCGTGCCGCCCTTTACCGTGGCCGGCAGGCGGTAGCGGCTGCCGCCCAGCGCGACTTCGATCTGGTTGCCGGGAAGGACGCTGACCTTGGCCTGCTCCGCCCCGTCCGCTGCGACGACGCCGCGGCCATCCTTGGTCACCAGCAAGCGGCGGAAGGCGCCATCGGCGTGGCGCAGCGTCAGGACCAGCCCGTCCGGCCCGGTCTGGCGCTCGACCGTGCAGGTCGGCGCGAACGCCCCCTGCCCCTGCGCGCACATCAGCCGCCCGTCATCGCCTTGCGCGGCACTACGCTCCGCCTCGTATTTGGCGAGCGTGGCGTGATCGGTCTTCTGCTCGCCGCACGCGGCGAGCAGGCAGACCAGGACCAGAAGGAAGGGACGCGTATCGGCGTCAGATATCCGCATAGACATGGGTTTCGGCCGCTGCTCCGGGGTGAGTGACGGCGCCCTTATAAGCGGGGCCGACGTTTTGGGCATAGCGCCACAAGGCGCCGGATTGGTAATCGTTGGCGCGCGGCACCCAGGCGGCGCGGCGCGTGGCCAGCACGTCCTCGTCGACCAGCAGATCGATCGTGCCGATCTCCGCATCGATGCGAATCAGATCGCCATTTTCGACCAGGGCGATCGGTCCACCTTCTGCGGCTTCCGGGCCGACATGCCCGATGCAGAAGCCGCGCGTACCGCCGGAGAAGCGACCGTCGGTGACCAAGGCGACCTTTTCGCCGAGGCCAAGCCCATAGAGCGCGGCGGTAGTGGAGAGCATCTCGCGCATGCCGGGGCCGCCCTTGGGGCCTTCGTAGCGGATGACGATCACTTCGCCGTCGTTGATCTCGCGTGCCTCGACCGCAGCGAAGGTATCCTCCTCGCAATCGAACACGCGCGCCGGGCCTTCGAACACCAAGCGGTGCATGCCCGCGACCTTGACGATTGCGCCGTCGGGCGCGAGCGTGCCGCGCAGGCCGACGACGCCGCCGGTGGGGGTGATCGGCGTCTTGATGTCGTAGATTACCTTCTGGTCCGGGTTCCAGGTGACCTGGTCGATATTCTCGCCCAAGGTTTTGCCGGTGACGGTCAGGCAATTGCCGTCGAGGAAGCCGCCGCTGAGCATCGTCTTCATCAGCATGTAGACGCCGCCGGCTTCGTACATGTCCTTGGCGACATACTGACCGCCGGGCTTGAGATCGGCGATATAGGGCGTCGATTTGAACGCCTCGGCGACGTCGAACAAGTCAAAGTCGATGCCGGCCTCGTGCGCCATGGCCGGGAGATGCAGCGCGCCGTTGGTCGAGCCGCCGGTGGCGGCGACGACGCGGGCGGCGTTGATGAAGGCTTCGCGCGTACAGATGTCGCGGGGGCGGATGTTGAGGTTGATCAGCTCCATCACCTGCGCGCCGGCGGCGATCGCGATCTGCTCGCGCGTGCTATACGGTGCGGGCACCATGTTGCTGTTCGGCAAGGACAATCCGATCGCCTCGCCGACACAGGCCATGGTGTTGGCGGTGAACTGCCCGCCGCACGCGCCGTGGCCGGGACAGGCGACCTTTTCCAGCTCGTGCAGGTCAGCGATCGGGCAATTGCCCGCGGCGTATTGGCCGACCGCCTCGAACACGTCGACGACGGTGACGTCCTTGTCGTGATAGCGGCCGGGCAAGATCGAGCCGCCATAGACGAAGATGCTGGGCACATTGAGGCGCAGCATTGCCATCATCATGCCGGGCAAGGATTTGTCGCAGCCGGCAAAGCCGACCAACGCGTCGTAGCAATGGCCGCGGACGCTGAGTTCGACCGAATCGGCGATCACCTCGCGGCTGACCAGCGAGCTCTTCATGCCCTGATGGCCCATGGCAATGCCATCGGTGACGGTGATGGTGTTGAAGCGGCGCGGCATGCCGCCGGCGGCGTTGACCCCGGCTTGCGCGGCGTCAGCTTGCGCATCGAGCGTCGTGTTGCAGGGGGCGCTGTTGTTGCCGGCCGAGGCCAAAGCGACGAACGGGCGGGCGATCTCCTCTTCGCTTAGGCCCATGGCATAATAATAACTGCGATGCGGCGCGCGTTCAGGACCGACCGAAACGTGACGGCTGGGCAGCGTGGATTTGTCAAAGGAGCGTGTCATGCGCACGCCTATGTCGCGAGAGGCAGGTTTGACGCAAGTCTATTGCGCGAAAAAGGACGGCGAGCATTGCGCTCGCCGTCCTTCGGGATGACGCCCGCGAGGGGATCATCAGCGGACGCTGCGCAGCGCGCCGGATCCGTTCGTGCTTGTAACAGCAAGGATGGGGCCAGTGGCGGATTTCTGCGGTTTGATCGCCAGGACCTGATCCGACTGTCCCGTAACGGGGCGTTTGACTGTTACGCGAGTGTCGATTCGAGACACCACCAGGCTGGATTTGCGGCGCGGATGGCAGCGGCGGCGGTACTGCGCTCGGCCGCACTGGCATATAGCGCGAAGCAGGTCGCGCCCGAGCCCGACATGCGCGTCAGGAGCGGATCGGTCATGGTGAGTCGGTCGATCACTGCGCCGATCACAGGGGCAAGCGTGCGTGCGGGCGGCTCGAGGTCGTTGCGCCCCGCCAGCGCGCGATCGAGCAGCGGGCCGTCGCTGATCGGACCGCGGTCGACGCCGTCCCAGCGCTGGAACACGGCGGCGGTGGAGACGGCGACGCGCGGATTGACCAGCAGGACCGGGATGTCGGTCAGGCCGTCCAGCGGCTGGAGTCGCTCCCCCCTGCCCGTGCCGACGGCGCTGCGGCCGTATAGGCAGGCGCGAACGTCTGAGCCGAGTGTATCGGCGCAGGCGAACAGGATCGGATTGTCGAGCTGGATGTGGTTGAGGCGGGCAAGCGCGCGGAGTGTGGCGGCGGCGTCGGCCGAGCCACCGCCGATGCCCGAGGCGATGGGCAGGTTCTTGGTCAGCGTGATGGCGTAATCTTGTTCTATGGCAAAGCGTTGCGCGAAGATGCTGGCGGCGGCTGTGACGAGATTGTCGGCCTTGGGATCGAGGCCAGCGGCGAAGGGCCCGTCGATGTGGAAGCTGGGCTGGCCCGGTTCGAGGCGGATTTCGTCGCCGTGGCGGAGGAAAGCGAACAGCGTCTCTAGCTCGTGATAGCCGTCGGCGCGGCGGCGGCGAACGTGCAGTGCGAGGTTGATCTTGGCGGGGGCCGGTTCGGCAGTCATGCGCAAACTCCCCTGTTCAGCGCTTCCCCGGCGCAGGCCGGAGCCCAGTCGTGGAACGATGGTTGGCGGGCGCTGCGCACAGTTATTTCAACCTTCGCGACTGGGCCCCGGCCTTCGCCGGGGAAGCGGTGGGAGAGGAAAGCGCGCCGCGGCGAAGCCGCGTCGTCGGTCGGCGCTTGGGCGCCGCCGACCGGACGCGCCTTGAGCCGCGACGCAACTTCGTTGCGTCTTGGCCGGCGCGTTACATATTCGGATAGTTCGGCCCGCCGCCGCCCTCCGGCACCACCCAATTGATGTTCTGCGTCGGATCCTTGATGTCGCAGGTCTTGCAATGGACGCAATTCTGCGCGTTGATCACGAACTTGGGATTACCCTCCTCCTCGCCGACGATCTCGTACACGCCGGCCGGGCAGTAACGCTGCGCCGGCTCGTCATACATCGGCAGGTCGTATTCGACCGGGATAGTGGGATCCTTCAGCGTCAGATGGACCGGCTGGTCCTCCTCGTGATTGGTGTTGGAAATGAACACCGAGGACAGTCGATCGAAGGTCAGCACGCCGTCCGGCTTGGGATAGTCGATCTTCTTGACCATGTCCTTGCGCCACAGGCTCTTGTGATCGGCATGGTGCTTCATGGTGAAGGGCAATTTGATGCCGAAGCTTTCCAGCCACATGTTGATGCCGGCGAGCGGCGTGCCGAGCAAGGCGCCGAACTTCTCGACGATCGGCAGCACGTTGCGGACGACGGACAATTCCTTCTTCACCCAGCTCTCATCGAACGCCGCCGGATAGGCGACGAGCTCGTCATGCTGGCGCTGCGACATCACGGCGTCGACCGCGGCCTCGGCGGCCATCATGCCGGACTTCATCGCGGTGTGCGTGCCCTTGATCCGCGGCACGTTGAGGAAACCGGCGCTGTCGCCGATCAGCGCGCCGCCGGGGAAGACCAGCTTGGGGATCGACTGCAGCCCGCCATCGCTGATCGCGCGCGCGCCATAGCTGACGCGCTTGGCGCCCTTGAGCAAGGCGGCGACCTGCGGGTGGGTCTTCCAGCGCTGCATTTCCTGGAACGGGGAGAGATAGGGATTGGAATAGCTCAGCCAAGTGACGAAGCCGATCGACACCTGGCCATTGGCCTGGTGGTAGATCCAGCCGCCGCCGTTCGAGCCGGTTTCGCTGAGCGGCCAGCCCTGCGTGTGGATCACGCGACCCGGCGCATGCAGCGCGGGATCGATATCCCACAATTCCTTGACGCCGAGGCCGTAAACCTGCGGTTCGGCGTCCTTGGCGAGATCAAACGTGCGGATCAATTCCTTCGACAGATGCCCGCGCACGCCTTCGCTGAAGAAGGTATATTTCGCATGGAGTTCGAGCCCCGGCGTATAATCCGGCTTGTGCGTGCCATCGCGCGCGACGCCCATGTCGCCGGTGGCGACGCCCTTGACCGAGCCATCTTCGTTGAACAGCACTTCGGCCGCGGCGAAACCAGGGAAGATCTCGACGCCGAGTTCTTCCGCCTGGGTGGCGAGCCAGCGGCACAGATTGCCCAGGCTGCCGGTATAGGTGCCCTTATTATGCATGAAGCCGGGGGTGGCGATATGCGGCATGCTGTACTGCTTGCTTTTGGTCAGGATCCAATGCTGGTTGTCGTTCACCGGCACTTCAGCGAGCGGGCAGCCATCATCGCGCCAGGAGGGCAGCAATTCGTCGAGCGATTTGGGATCGATCACCGCGCCGGACAGGATGTGCGCGCCGACTTCCGAACCCTTTTCGAGCACGCAGACGGAGATGTCGGCCTCTTTTGCCGCCGCGGCCTGTTTGATGCGGATCGCCGCGGAAAGGCCGGCGGGCCCAGCGCCGACGATCACGACGTCATAGGGCATGGATTCGCGTTCGCTCACTCTTCGTCTCCATCAAGGACCATGCCCGCGCGCTCTCGTCGCGTGGCAGCAACGCCCCGTCCAAGTTGCGGTGCCAGTAAGTTGACCTTCGCGTCAACATGTCTCCTATAGGGATATATGGGGGCCGATCAGAATTACGACTGGAATCAAGCCGCTGCGAGCGCGATTGCGTGGTGGCAGGATGCCGGCGTCGACATCATTATCGACGAGGAACCGCGCAACTGGCTGGCCCGGCCGGCCGCTGCCGCCAGCGTAACGACCGTCGCCACCGTCGCCGCACCGGTGGCCTTGCCCGAGACGGCGGCCGACTTTGCGATCTGGCGCGCCGGCGCGGACGTGCCCGAAGCGACCTGGCATGGTCCGGGGATCGTCGCGCAGGGCGATCCGGCGTCGCCGATCATGATCCTGATCGACATGCCCGAGCGCGAGGATGCCGACAGCGGCATGCTGTTGAGCGGTGCCGCGGGCAAATTGTTCGATCGCATGCTGGCCGCGATCGGCCGGACGCGCGAAACGATCTATCTGGCGGCCGTGTGCACCAAGCGGCCGGCGGCGGGCCGTGTCGCGCCGGAGATGGAAGCGCGGCTGCACGAACTGGCGCAGCATCATGTCGCGCTGACCGGCGCCAAACGCGTGCTGCTGATGGGCAATGCGCCGAGCCGTGCGCTGCTCGGGGCGGATGCGATGCGGGTTCGTGGTAGTTTACACTCGCTTAACCTTAAAGCTGGCACGATAGCGGCAGAGATCGAAGCGGTGGCGAGCTTTCATCCCCGCTTCCTGCTCGAAAAACCCGCCGCCAAGGCCGAAGCATGGAAAGACTTGCAGATGCTGATCGAGGGATTGGAATCGTGAGAAACGTATTTCTGGCCGGGGTGATGGCCGTGATCCCGCTGGGCGGCGCCATGGCCGCCGGCACCGCGGCCCCCGCCCCCGTTCCGGCGGCTGCACCCTATGAGGCGCCGCGCGCGGACGGCATTCCCGATCAACTCGATACTGGGCAGCGCGACGGCTATCGCACGGTGTTCGCCGCGATCCGCGACCAGCGCTGGCTCGATGCGCAATTGCAGCTCGATTCGATGAAGCCGGGCCCGCTGCACGCCATCGCCCGCGCGGAAATGCTCACCGCCAAGGGTTCGCCCAAGGCCGATCTCGATCCGCTGCTGAAGCTGCTCGCCGAGGCGCCGGAACTGCCACAGGCGACGCAAATCTATGCCATGGCCAAGTCGCGCGGCGGGGTCGACCTGCCGCCGCTGCCGGAGGCCAATCGGCTGACCTGGTTGGGCGGCGCGCCGGTACGGTTGCGCGCCAAGAGCATCAAGAGCGACCTGTCGAGCGCCGAACTGGCGATCAAGATGCATCCTTTCGTCAAGGCGGATGATGGCGCATCGGCCCAGGCACTGCTCGAGTCGACCGTCGGCCTGACGCCGGAGGCGCTGACCGAGTGGCAGCAGAAGGTATCGTGGATCTATTATCTGCAGGGTAATGATCGGTCCGCGCGGGACATGGCGTCGAAGGCGGCGCAGGGCTCGGGCGACTGGGCGATCCAGGGCGACTGGGTCAATGCGCTGGCGGCGTGGCGGCAGAAGGATTGCACCGCGGCGGGCCAGGCGTTCGAGCGCGTCTCGGCGCGGGCCGGCGACATCGAATTGCGCTCCGCCGGCCTATATTGGGCAGCGCGCGCCGACATGGCGTGCGCGCGGCCCGACCGGATCGAGGCACGACTGAAGAGCGCGGCGCAGTATCGCGAAACGTTCTACGGGCTGCTCGCGCGCCAGGCACTGGGCATCCGCGACGTGACGCCGAAACCGGACAAATATGTCGCCAGCGATTGGCAGACGCTTGCGCGGCGCCCCAATGTGCGTGTCGCCGCCGCGCTGGTGGAGATCGGCGAGAACAATCTGGCCGACGAAGTGATCAAGCAGGAGGCCAAGCTCGGCAGCCCGCAGGAATTCCCCGCTTTGGTACGGCTGTCGAACAGCTTCAACCTGCCCAGCACGACGGTGTGGCTGTCCTATAACGGCCCGGTTGGCGCGACGACCTCGGTCGCGGCGCGCTATCCGGCGCCGAACTGGACGCCGGACGGCGGCTGGCGCGTCGATAAGGCGTTGGTCTATGCCCACACGCTGCAGGAATCGCGCTTCCGCACCGATGTGGTGAGCCCGGCCGGCGCTTACGGCCTGATGCAGGTGATGCCCGCCGCGGCGACCGATATCGCGCGCAAACATGGCCGGCTGTACGATCGCACGATGCTGTCGCGGCCCTCGGTCAATATGGAAGTCGGGCAGAGCTATCTCGAGCAATTGCGCGATCTGCCACTGACCGGCGGGCTGCTGCCCAAGGTCATCGCGGCCTACAATGCCGGGCCGGCGCCGGTGCAATTGTGGAACGCGCTGTCGCGCGATGGTGGCGATCCGTTGCTATATATTGAGTCGATCCCCTATTGGGAGACGCGCGGCTATGTCAGCACCGTGCTGCGCAATTACTGGATGTACGAGAGCCAGAGCGGCAAGCCGGCATCGCCGAGCCGCACTGCGCTGGCGCAGGGCCTGTGGCCGCGCTTCCCCGGCATGGCAGGCGCCAGCAGCGTACGGCTTACCGCAGCCCCGAAGGGTGTGATCCTCAGTGCCAATTGACGAGGGCGCGGCGTTCAAGCCCGTCCGTATTGCCGTCCTGACCATTTCCGACAGTCGTCGGCTGGCCGACGATCGGTCTGGCCAGGCGCTGGTCGATCGGCTGACCGCGGCCGGGCATGTGCTGGCGGACCGCTCGATCGTCACCGACGACGTGCCGGCGATCGTCAGCAAGCTGCACCGCTGGATCGACGACGACCAGGTCGATTGCGTGATCACCACCGGCGGCACCGGCGTCACCGGGCGCGACGTGACGCCCGAGGCGATCGAGCAGATCCAGGACAAGGCGATTCCGGGCTTCGGTGAACTGTTCCGCTGGCTCAGCTTCCAGACCATCGGCACGTCGACGATCCAGTCGCGCGCCTGCGCCTGCGTGACGCGTGGCACCTATATCTTCGCGCTGCCCGGCTCGACCGGCGCGGTGAAGGATGGGTGGGACGGGATCCTGGTTCATCAATTGGATAGCCGGTTCAAACCGTGCAATTTCGTCGAGCTGATGCCGCGGCTCATGGAGCGCTGAGCGGGAAGCGCTGTTCCCCGCGCGACGAATAGCGTAGCCTTTCGGAGGTGGGGGAGAGCGACCATGGTGACGCAATTGATCTATATGTCGCAGCCGTTCGGCTATGACAGCGCGATGCTGGCGGGAATCCTAGCAGCCGCCCGCCGCAACAATCCGCGCCACGCGATTACCGGTGCGCTGATCTGCCGCCAAGACATCTACCTGCAGTTGCTCGAAGGCGATGCGGCGGCGATCGACGCATTATACCAGCGGATCTCGATCGACGATCGGCATCTGGCCGTCACCTTGCTTAGTCGGGCGGAGGTCCCCGATCGGCTATTCTCGGCCTGGGCAATGCTGCACGATCCGGCGCGATCCTGGCTTTGGTCGGTCGATGAGGTCGCGCAGGGTGCAGTCCGTGACGCCGGGCCATTGGCATTGCAGCGGGTATTCGAACGGATCGCTGCCGAGGTCATGCAGGACGATCTGCCTGGCTGAGCCGCTGCGAGCCGCGCGTCGTTCTTGTTATGTTCCCTATGGCATGCTATCGATCGGCAATGGTCGGCTCCCGCCCCTCCGGCGCCCGTACGCAGCGTGGCGCAACGCTCAACCAGGAGAGCAGCCGCTTCGGCTTGCCCGATCGCGCGGCGGACGGCGACTGGCTCGATGCGCGCGAGGAGCTGGACGGGCCGGCGCCCAAGCTGCGCACCACCGTGACGGTAGAGACGGCGCGGACGATCATCTCGCGCAATGCGTCGCCGGATATCGGCTTCGATCGCTCGATCAATCCCTATCGCGGGTGCGAGCATGGCTGCATCTATTGCTTCGCCCGGCCGAGCCACGCCTATCACGATCTGTCGCCAGGGCTGGATTTTGAAAGCCGGCTGTTCGCCAAGCCAAATGCTGCCGACCTGCTGCGTGTCGAGCTGGCCAAGAAGGGTTATGTGGCGCGGCCGATCGCGTTCGGGACCAACACCGACCCGTATCAGCCGATCGAAAGCGACTGGCGCATCACCCGGTCCTGCATCCAAGTGTTGGCCGAGTTCGATCATCCGCTGACCATCACCACCAAATCGGACCGCGTGACGCGCGATATCGATCTGTTGGCACCGATGGCGGCAAAAGGGCTGGCGGCGGTGGCGATGTCGATCACCACGCTCGAGCCGCGCCTCGCCATGACGCTGGAACCGCGCGCGCCCTCCCCTGCCCGGCGGCTGGCAGCGGTGCGCAAGCTGAGCGAGGCAGGCATCCCGACCTATGTATCGATCGCGCCGGTGATTCCCGGGATCACCGATCACGAGCTCGAACAGATCATCGAACAGGCAGCGATGGCCGGCGCGCGATCGGCGTTCTTCCTACCCGTGCGGTTGCCGCATGAGGTGGCGCCGCTGTTTCGGGCCTGGCTGGACACGCATTTTCCCGATCGCGCGGGGAAGGTGATGGCGGTGATCCGCGAGTTGCGCGGCGGGCGGGACAATGATCCGAATTTCCACACGCGGATGCGCGGACAGGGGCCATGGGCGGAATTGTTGCGCACGCGTTTCCAGATTGCTTGCCGCAAAGCCGGCTTCACCGGCGAGCGCTTGGCGGTGCGAAGCGATCTGTTTCGGCCGCCGGCGGGGCCGCAGGGGGAACTTTTCTAACCGGCGGGATGGGTCAAGCGGCACGAGCCGACGCAGCGACGGGCATGTCGATCGCCGGCAGTCGTTCGAACGCCGGTTTGGCGAGCAGATAGCCCTGGACGAGGTCGATGCCGATCGAGCGCACTGCATCCAGCTCGGCACGGGTTTCGATCCCCTCGGCGACGAGACGGATACCAAGTCGCGCGCAGAGGCCGACGACGGATTCGACGATCATGCGGCGCGGCATGCTGGCGTCGATCCCGCGCAGCAGATCCATATCGAGCTTGATCACGTCGGGTTGGAAGCGCGCCAGCAGACTGAGCCCGGCATGGCCGGCGCCGAAATCGTCGATCGCGGTGGTGAAGCCCATCGCACGATAGGAATCGACGATATTCTGGACATGCTCGGGATCGACCATCCGCTCATTTTCGGTGAATTCGAACATCAGCCGGTCGAGCGGCAGCCCGGTCGCCGCGGCGGTGCGCAGGGTCAGCTGAATACAGGCCGCGGGCGAATAGACCGCATTGGGCAGGAAGTTGATCGAGAGCAGCGCGCCGCTATCGAGGATGCCGGCGGCGACCGAGCGTTCGATTGCGGCGACCCGGCAGCGCTGATCGAAGGCATAGCGATTATCGTCGGTAACCTGCCCCAGGACCGACGCGGCCGAGGCCCCATCGGCACCGCGCACCAGCGCCTCATAGGCCCAGGGCCGGCCCGTCGTCATATCGACGATCGGTTGAAACGCCATGGATAGGGCGAAATCGAGCGCAGCGCCGTCTCGGCACCCGGCGCAGGGGGAGGAACGGTTTGTCATCAAGCACTTATACGACTCAAGACTTAACGGATCGTACCTAACTTATGTTGTTCGGCGATATTGTTCGGATCCGTCGTGAACCGGGACGGGCTTCACTCGTTGCCATGATACTCGATCATTTGGAGACGAATCATGGCCACGGCTAACAGCAACGACGTGACGCAGTCCCTGTTCATCACCGGGCTGCAGAATATCCACGGTGTGGAAAACCAGGCGTTAGCGCTGATCGACCGGCAGCTCGATCACCTCGAAAACTATCCCGAAGTGTCGGACATGCTGCGCAAGCATCGCGGCGAAACCGAGGAGCAGATCAAGCGCGTCGACGCGATCCTGGCGGAATTCGATAGCGATCCGGCCAAGCTCAAGGACATTTTCCTGAGCATTGCCGGCAATATGGCGGCGATCGCGCACATTCCGGCGCCGGACGAGATCCTCAAGAACAGCTTCGCCAATTACGCCTTCGAGAATTTCGAGATCGCTGCCTATACCTCGCTGCTGACCATGGCCGAGGCGGCCGGCGTGGGCAATCTGGCCGCGCCGCTCGAACTATCGCTGAGCGAAGAGCAGCGCATGGCCACGTGGGTGCTGGAAAGCCTGCCGGCGCTAACCACCAAATATATCGGCCGCCGCGAGGCCGGCGAAACCGCCAGCCATTGATCGACCGACAAGCCGGTGGCGTCAGACCGCCGCCGGCTTGTGATCCTTGTAGCGCGCGCGCAGTTCGGTCTTGAGCAATTTGCCGGTGGCGGTGTGCGGCAGGCTTTCGACGAACAGGATATCGTCGGGCAACCACCATTTGGCGACGTGGTTGCCGAGATGCGCGATGATCTCGGCCGGCGTGACTTGGCTGTCCGGCTTGCGCACGACGAGCAGCAAGGGGCGCTCATCCCATTTGGGATGATAGATGCCGATCGCCGCGGCCTCCCCGACCCCCGGGCAACCGACGGCGGCGTTCTCGAGCTCGACCGAGCTGATCCATTCGCCGCCGGATTTGATCACGTCCTTGGCGCGATCGGTGATCTGCATCGTGCCATCGGTGTGGAGCACGGCGACATCGCCGGTATCGAACCAATTGTCGGCATCGACCGCATCTTCGGGCGCGCCGAAATAGCGCTGCACGATCCACGGGCCGCGGACCTGCAGACGGCCGGAGGATAGTCCGTCGCGCGGCTGTTCGCGATCCGCGTCGTCGATCACCCGCAGTTCGATGCCGAACGGGATGCTGCCCTGGCGTTGCAGCATGTCGAGTTGCGCCTCGCGGTTCATCGCGTCCCATTCGGGCGGCGGCGTGGCGGCAGTGGCGACGGGCGAGGTTTCGGTCATGCCCCATAAGTGGATGACCTTGATGCCCATATCGAGGAAGCGCGCGATCATCGCGCGGGGGGCGGCCGAGCCGCCGACGGTGATCTGTTCGACGGTGGCGGGGCGCTCGCCGGTGGCGTCGATATGCTGGAACAGCGCCAGCCACACGGTCGGCACGCCGCTGGCCAAGGTCACGCGTTCGCGGTTCATCAGCCCGCACAGGACCGCGGCATCGTTGACCTGGCTGAACACCATTTTGCAGCCGGCCAGCGGCGCCGCGAAGCACAGACCCCAGGCGGCGGCATGGAATAGCGGCACGATCGGCAGCATCGTGGTGCGCGCGCTGAGCGTCATCACCGACGGGGAGCAAGCGTGCATGGCGTGGAGCAGGGTCGAGCGGTGCGTATAGAGCACGCCCTTGGGATGGCCGGTGGTGCCGCTGGTGTAGCACAGCATGCACGGCTCGCGCTCGCCGCCTTCGACCCAAGTGTAGGTGCCGGTCTCGGCGTCGAGCAGGGACTCGAATGCACCGTCATCGAAACAGATATAATGTTCGATGCTGGTCCATTGCGCTTTGAGGCGATCGACGATCGGCTGGAACAGCTTGTCGTAGAGCAGGACGCGGTCCGCGGCGTGGTTGGCAATATAGACGAGCTGTTCGTCGAACAGGCGGGGATTGATCGTGTGGACGACGCCGCCCATGCCGATCGTACCGTACCAGGCGACCAGGTGGCGATGATGGTTCATCGCCAAGGTCGCGACACGGTCGCCTGCGACGATGCCGAGCTTTTCGAGCGCCTGGGCGAGCTTTTTCGAGTCTCGCGCGATGCCGGCCCAGTTCGTGCGGGTCTCGCTGCCGTCGGCCCAATGGCTGACGATTTCGCGGCCGGCGTGTTCGCGGGCGGCATGGTCGAGCAGCCGGGGGACGCGTAGTTCGAAATCCTGCATTCCACCCAGCACGTCGCTCTCCTCATCCGCTATCGTGCGGTTATCGCACCAGCATAATGACGGAGACGCGCGGGGCAATCCCGCGACTGTAACGAAGTGCTTCGGTCAGCGGGACAGACCTGTCGCGCGCATTGCCACGTCATCCCAGCGAAAGCTGGGATCTTATGCGGCTCGCAGCGGACGCGAGCCGCAGGAGACCCCAGCTTTCGCTGGGGTGACGGCGGTGGCAAATGCTTGTGTTTAGTATCGAGGCCGCGTCAGCCGACCAGCGCCAGCCGTGTCTCCGCCGGTTTCAGTGCCACGTTATCCACATCCTGCAGGCTCTCAATCTGTCCGGCGAGTTCGCCGTCGAGCAGGAAATCGCGCCCCAGCAGCAAGCGGGCGGCGCGGCCGTCGGGTAGCGCGGCGTTGACCCATACCTCGCCGCGCGCGCCGCGGTGCGTGGAGAGCAAGTCGGCAAGCTGGCGCATCGCGGCGATGCTGTGCACGTCGGCGACCAGATTGAAGCGCGCCAGGCTGGCGAGTTGCTCGAACGGCTGGATACGCTTGACGCTGACGCGCGGCGTATCCTCACCCGGGCGACGATCGAGTTCGACGGTCAGCACGCCGCAGCCGCCATTGCGCGCGGCCTCCTCGAGATCGGCGGCGACATTGTCGTCGAAGCAGGTGGCGACGAACTGGCCCGACGGATCGGACAGGGTCGCCATCATATAGCGTTTCCCACGCGCCGACGTGCGCCAGCGGGCATCCTCGACCAGCGCCGCCATGGTCGCGCCGGCCCGCGTGCCGTCGTCGGGGATCTGCAGATCGGCGAGCGCGGAGAATTGGCGGACGCCATGCGCGCGGGCGAGATGGGCGTGGCGATCGACCGGATGCGCGGAAAAATAGAAGCCGAACGCTTCCTTCTCCTGCTCCATGCGCTGCGCCATGGTCCAGCGCGCGCTGAGCGGCAGCTTGATATCGGGCTCGGCTGCTTCGTCGCCGCCGAACAGACCGCCCTGCCCGCTGGCCTTCATCTCCTGCGTGCGCGACGCAGTGGCGAGCAGTGTCTCGGCGACAGCGAAGATGCCGGCGCGATTGTCATTCATGCCGTCGAACGCGCCGGCCCCGGCCAGCCCTTCCAGCTGGCGCTTGTTGAGCAGGCGCGGATCGACGCGGCGGGCGAAATCGTCGATGCTGGCGAAATAGCCGTTCTGCTTGCGCTCGATGACGAGCTTCTCCATCGCCCCTTCGCCGACGCCCTTCAACGCGGCCAGCGCGAAGCGGACGGCCAGGCCATCCTCGGTCGCCTCGACGCTAAATTCCGCCTCGCTATTGTTGACGCACGGCGGGACGCAGGCGACGCCCAAGCGCCGCATGTCGTCGGCGAAAATGGCCAATTTATCCGTCAGATGCAGGTCGTAGCACATCGAGGCTGCGAAGAATTCGTGGGGGTAATGCGCTTTCAGATAGGCGGTCTGATAGGTCAGCAGCGCGTAAGCCGCCGAGTGACTCTTGTTGAAGCCGTAGCCGGCGAACTTGTCGATCAAGTCGAACAGTTCGTTGGCCTTGGCTGGCCCGATATTATGCGCCGCCGCGCAGCCCTCGACGAAGGTAGCGCGCTGGTCGTCCATCTCCTTCTGGATCTTCTTGCCCATCGCGCGGCGCAGCAGATCGGCGCCGCCCAGGCTGTAGCCGGCGAGGATCTGCGCCGCCTGCATGACCTGTTCCTGGTACACGAAGATGCCGTAGGTTTCCTTGAGGATACCCTCCAGCAGCGGGTGCGGATATTCGATCGGCTCGTCGCCATTCTTGCGCCGCCCGAACATCGGGATGTTGTCCATCGGGCCCGGGCGATACAAAGCGTTGAGCGCGATGATGTCCTCGAACACGGTCGGCTTCACGGCCGTGAGCGTGCGGCGCATGCCCTCGGACTCGATCTGGAACACGCCGACGGTGTTGCCGCTCTGGATCAGCTTGAAGGTCTTTTCGTCGGTCCATTCGAGCCCGTCGAGATCGACCGTGATGCCGCGCTTGGCGAGCAATTGCACCGCCTTCTTGAGCACCGACAGCGTCTTCAGCCCGAGAAAATCGAACTTCACCAGCCCGGCGCCCTCGACATATTTCATGTCGAACTGGGTGACGGGCATGTCGGAGCGCGGATCGCGATAGAGTGGCACGAGCTGCGCCAACGGGCGATCGCCGATCACCACGCCGGCGGCGTGGGTGGAGCTGTGGCGCGGCAGGCCCTCCAGCTTCATCGCCAGATCGATCAGGTGGCGGACGTTGGCGTCCGACTTATATTCGTGGTGGAATTCGCTGACGCCGTTGAGCGTGCGCTCCAGCGTCCAGGGATCGGTCGGATGGCTGGGGACGAGCTTGGCCAGGCGATCGATCTGGCCGTAGCTCATCTGCAGCACCCGGCCGGTATCCTTGAGCACGGCGCGGGCCTTCAGGCGCCCGAAGGTGATGATCTGCGCGACGTGATCGCTGCCGTATTTCTGCTGCACGTAGCGGATCACTTCCTCGCGCCGCGTTTCGCAGAAATCGATGTCGAAATCCGGCATCGACACACGTTCCGGGTTGAGGAAGCGTTCGAACAGAAGGCCGAGTTTCATCGGATCGAGATCGGTGATGGTCAGCGACCAGGCAACGACAGAGCCGGCGCCCGAGCCACGGCCCGGGCCGACCGGGATGTCGTGATCCTTGGCCCATTTGATGAAATCGGCGACGATCAGGAAGTAACCGGGGAAGCCCATCTGGATGATCACGTCGAGCTCGAAATCGAGCCGCTTGCGGTAATCCTCCTCGGTCGTGTCGGGGGCGAGGCCCTTCTTGAGCCGCTCGGTCAGCCCGGCATGCGCGTCGGCGCGCAGCGCGAGCGCTTCGGCGTCGCGGTCGCCAGCGAGGCTCGGGAGGATCGGCTTGCGATACGGCGCGGAAACGGCGCAGCGCTGCGCCACGACGAGCGTGTTGGCGATCGCTTCGGGCAAATCCTCGAACAGCGCGCGCATGTCCTTGGCCGGCTTCATCCAGGCATCGGGCGAGCTGCGCGGGCGATCGTCGCTGGCGATGTAGGTGGAGTTGGCGATGCACAGCAACGCATCGTGCGCCTCGCTGAAATCCTCGTCGGCGAAGCAGCATGGGTTGGTGGCCACCAGGGGCAGGTTGCGGGCATAAGCGAGATCGAGCAGCGGCGCTTCGGCCTTGCCTTCGATCTCGTCGAGCCGGCGGGTGAGCTCGATATAGAGGCGGTCGGGGAACAGCCTTTCGAGCCGGTCGGCATAGGCTTCCGCGCGACCGAGCTGGCCTTCGGCGAGCAGCCGCGTCAGCCCGCCTTCGCGGCCGGCGGTGAGCGCGATCAGGCCGTCGGCATGCTTGGCCAGCGTCTCAAAGCTGACATGCGGCGAGAGTTCGAGCGGGCGGCCGAGATGGGCCTGGCTGACCAGCTCGCAGAGATTGTCATAGCCGGTCTCGTCCTGCGCATAGAGCGCGAGCCAATCGAGCGGGGCGTCAATGCCCTCGGGCATGTCGGGCCGGCACACGCCCAGCATGGTGCCGATGATCGGCTGCACGCCCGAACCTTTGCAGGCATCGGAATAGGCCATGGCGGCGTACAGGCCGTTGCGATCGGTCAGCGCGGCGGCGGGGAAGCCGAGTTCGGCGGCGCGTTTGGCGATCGCCTTCGGTTCGATCGCGCCGTCCAGCATGGTGTAGGAGGAGAAGATACGGAGCGGCACGAAGGCGGAATGCGACATGCGTGTGACTATGCCGCCTTTGCTTGATTCGCGTAACCGCCTGCTCAAAAATTCTTGTGGGAGATGGGCTTACCGGGCCCCCTGCCCGTCACCCCAGCGAAAGCTGGGGTCTGGTGCGGCTTCTGTAATGCTGCCAGCCGCTTGAGATCCCAGCTTTCGCTGGGATGACGGTTGTGGCTGGGCCTACAGCAGTTTTTCGATGTCCGCCTTGATGTCCGCCGGCTTCGTCGTCGGGGCATAGCGTTCAACGACCTGGCCGTCCTTGCCGACGAGGAATTTGGTGAAGTTCCACTTGATCCCCTCTGTGCCGAGCAGGCCGGGTGCCTGCTTTTTGAGCTCGACGAACAGGGGCGCCGCATCGGCGCCGTTGACGTCAACCTTGGCAAAGACCGGGAAGGTCACATCATAGGTCAGCGAGCAGAAATTGGCGATCTCCGCCGCGTCGCCCGGCTCCTGCCCTCCGAACTGGTTGCACGGAAAGCCGAGCACCTCGAAGCCTCGGTCCGCATACTCGCGGTGCAACGCTTCGAGGCCCTCATATTGCGGGGTGAAGCCGCATTTCGAGGCGGTGTTGACGATCAGCAGCACCTTGCCAGCATAGGCCGAGAGATCGGCCGAGCTGCCGTCGGCGTTCTTGACGGTGATATCGGTGATCGCGGTCATGCAGGCGTTCCTTCGTGGCGGGCGAGCAGGAAGTTGAGGTTCTGGCGCACGCCGGGCCATTCGTGCGCGAGGATCGAATAGACCACGCTGTCGCGCAATCGCCCGTCGGGCAGCAGCTGATGACCGCGCAGGATCCCATCGCGCTTGGCGCCAAGCCGCTCGATCGCGGCCTGCGAGCGCTTGTTGAGGAAATCAGTGCGGATCTGCACGCATTGACAGCCGAGCACCTCGAAGGCGTGCGTGAGCAGCAGCAGCTTGGCCTCGGTATTGACGCCGGTGCGCTGGACCGTCTTGGCGTAGAAGGTGCCGCCGAGTTCAAGCCGGCGGTTGGCCTCGCTCATGCGCATGAAGCGTGTCGTGCCGATGATCGTGCCTGCCGGATCGAGCACGACGAACGGCAATGCGCGCCCATAGTCGCGTTCCCGCAGCGTCGCCGCCATGAACGCATCGGGGTTCTTCAGCTGCGCGACATTGGCGTAGAACGTGTCCCACAGATCGTCCGCCGCGGCGACCGCGACCAGCGCGTCCTTGTCGTCTTCGTGCAGCGGGCGGAGCGTGACGTGACGGCCGATCAACGTCGGCGTGCTCCGCCACAGGCTCATGCCAGGCGGCCCTCGTGCAACCGCACGACGCGGTCCATCTTGGCGGCGATGCGCTCGTTATGCGTCGCGACCAGCGCTGCGGAGCCTTCGTCGCGGACCAGGCGGAGGAACTCGGCGAGCACGATATCGGCGGTGGCTTCGTCGAGATTGCCGGTCGGTTCGTCGGCCAGCACCAGCGCGGGGCGGTTGGCCAGCGCGCGGGCGACGGCGACGCGCTGCTGCTCACCGCCGGACAGCTGGCTCGGTCGGTGCGTCAGGCGGTGGCCCAGGCCCAGCGCGGTAAGCAATTGCGCGGCGCGCTCATCGGCCTCGGCGCGACTCTTGTCCTTGATCAACTGCGGCAGGACGACGTTTTCCGTGGCGTTGAAATCGGGCAGCAGGTGATGGAATTGATAGACGAAGCCGAGCTGGTCGCGGCGCACCAATGTGCGGCCATGTGCGTCGAGCTTGGCGGCTTCCTTGCCGGCGATCTCGATCGAGCCGGCAAAGCCGCCTTCGAGCAGCCCGACGGCCTGCAGGAGCGTGGATTTGCCCGAGCCCGAAGGACCGAGCAAGGCGATGATCTCACCCTGGCCGACGGTAAGATCGATGCCGCGCAGGACTTCGATCGTCACGTCGCCCTGGACGAAACTGCGCTGTAGGCCGGTGACGCGGAGGATGTCGGTCATGAAAAACTCCTCCCCGGTACGGGGAGGTGGCATGCGAAGCATGACGGAGGGGGTGTGCCGGCAACGCTACAGTTGCGTGCGTGGAGCCCCCCCTCCACCATTCGCGTGAAGAACGCGAATGGTCCCCCTCCCCGTTCCGGGGAGGAATTGAAGTGATCATTCATAACGCAGTACCTGAACGGGATCGGTGCTCGCCGCCTTGAACGCAGGGTAGAGCGTGGCGAGGAAGCTGAACACCAGCGCCATCAGCGCGATCGCGACGATTTCGACCGGATCGGTCTTGGAGGGCAATTCGGTGAGATAGCGGATCGAGGGATCCCACAAGTTCTGGCCGGTCACGAGCTGGACGAAATTGACCACGCCCTGCCGGTAGAACAGAAAGACGAAGCCGAGCAGCAGCCCGGCAAGCACGCCCAATGCGCCGATCGTCGTACCGACGACCATGAAGATGCGGATAAGACCCACCCGCGTGGCCCCCATCGTGCGCAGGATGGCGATGTCGCGCGTCTTGGCGCGGACCAGCATGATCAGCGACGAGAGGATGTTGAACACCGCGACCAGGATGATGATCGACAATACGGTAAACATCGCCACGCGCTCGACCGCCAGCGCCTCGAACAATTGCGCGTTCATCTGCCGCCAATCGGCAATCACGCCCCTGCCCTGCAGCTTGTCGGCAAGCGGCGCGAGGATCGTCTGGACGCGATCGGCATTGGTCGTCTGCAACTCGATCATGCCGACATTGTCGCCGAGCAACAGCAAGGTCTGAGCATCCTCCATCGGCATGATGACGTACAATTTGTCGTAATCGTACACGCCGATCTCGAAGATCGCGCCGACCGTATAGGAAACAATGCGCGGCACCGTGCCGAACGGCGAGGTCTGACCCTGCGGGCTGATCAGCGAAATCTGACTGCCGACCACCGCGCCCAGTGCCTCGGCCAGCCGAGAGCCGATCGCGATCGTGCCGCTATTGGCGGTCAGGCTGTTGAGCGATCCGGCGACCAGCTTGGTATTGATCGTCACATTGTTGCGAATGTCCGCCACACGCATGCCGCGCACCAACACGCCTTCGACACGACCATTATAGGTCGTCATCAGCGGTTGTTCGATCAACGGCGTGGCCTTGGTCACGCCAGGGGTGGCCTGGGCCGTCTTGACGATATCGCGCCAGTCGGGAAGTCGCCCGCCGACACCCTGCACCACGGCATGGCCGTTCAGCCCGACAATCTTGTCGAACAATTCGGCGCGAAAGCCGTTCATCACGCTCATCACGATGACCAAGGCGGCGACACCGAGCATCACCGCGACCAGGCTGATGCCGGCGACGAGGAAGATGAACGCCTCGCCCTTGCCGGGCAGCAGATAGCGGCGCGCGATCATGCGTTCGTAGCGGGACAGGATCATAAAGGGATGGTTACGCTTGTGCCCGAGGAGAGACGCGCTTTCTCTACGGCGCTGTACGGGCGCTGGCAACTAAGGCGCTGGTGTGGCGGAATCGACACAGGGTGGGCGCAATCCAACGGCGCACCGCACATAGGCGGTGACAAGAACCGGTACACAACCTAGCAACACAATCACTGAGACACAGGCAATGGCCGTGGTTCGGGGATTGAAGCTTTCAGTTCCGCCTTACGGGGCGTGTAGCGGGAGCGGGAAATGGGGGCTGACGAGCGATCGTCACGCAGGACGCCCGGGCTGGCAACGGCCCGGGCGTTTGCTTTTGGGCGAAGGCGCACGTGCCGGTCCGCCCGCGGATCGCCCAAAACGGCCGGCGGGCGGCGCTTCCGCCGACCCGGCCGACGGCTTTGCCGTGGGCGCCTATCCAGCCACTAAATTCCCTCTCCCGCCTGCAGGAGAGGAGCGAGACTTGGGCTGCGCACTTCTGCGCGGTCCTGGTCGCAGCGGTGAGGGTCTTCTTTTGGTACAGCGGGCGAACAAAAGAAGAAGACCCTCACCCAACCCTCTCCCGCGAAGGGCGGGAGAGGGCTTTAGGGCAAGAGATCAGAACGACTTGCTTACGGTCAGCCCGTAGGTTCGCGGATCGCCCGGTTGCCCGACGATCAACCCGGTGCTGCCCGACTGGGTGGAGAGCAATTCGAAATAGTTCTGATCGAACGCGTTGCGCACCCAGCCGAACACGTTGAAATCATCCTTGCGATAGCCGGCGCGGACGTTGGACATGGAATAGCCCTCGATCCAGGTATAAGCCGATGGCGACGGGTTAGACGAGAAGCGCGAGCGATAATTGCCGTCATAGCCGATATAGACTTCGCCGCCCGATCCGCCGACCGGGACATTGTATTCAGCGCCGTAAGAGAAGGACCATTTCGAGATGCCGGGCAGGCGTTGGCCGGAAATGTCGCAGGCCACGGCGCTGTTGGCCCCCGGTACGCCGGCATTGCCCGATGCGCCGACCACGACCGTGCCACCGGACAGTTCGGGCGGGCACGGCGCGTTGGTGAACTTCTGATAGGTCGAATCGGTATAGGCGCCGTTGACGTAGAGGTTGAGGCGCTGGCTCGGGCGGAAGCTCGAATCGAATTCGAAGCCGCGCGAGCGCACCTTGGCGGCATTGGCGAGATAGCCGCGGATGACGGTCAGCTGGCCGTTATTCACCGTCGCCTGGTAATCGGCGACTTCGGTCCAGAAGCCGGCGAGGTTGAGCGTCACGCGACGATCGAAGAACTGGGTCTTGAGGCCGACCTCGTAATTGTCGACCTTCTCGGGCTTTACCGTCTGCGTGCTGAGATCAACGCCAGTGCCGGCGGCATTGAGCGGCAAGCCGGAGAGATTGATGCCGCCGGACTTGAAGCTCTTGGCGTAGGTCGCATAGCCGTGAATATCAGCGGAGAAGTCGTAGGAAGCGGTGATGTCGCCCGAGACGTTCCAATCGCTGAACTTGGGCGCATAGCTTTGCGGTGCGAGCGTCGCGCACTGGTCGCGCACCACGCTGCTGGTAGGCGCCGGATCGCAGATCACCAGCGCGCCCGCGCCGTTGGTGACGACAGAGACATAGGAGCCGCTTTTCTTGTCATAATTGACGCGCAGGCCAGGCTGGAGGTGGAAGCCCTCGAACAGCTCGTAATTGAGCTTGCCGAACACTGCGAAACTGGTGTTGTCGAAGCTGATCGTGTTGGTCGAGGTGAGCCCATTGAGCACCGCCGGGTTGCACGCATTGGCGGTCAGCGTCGCACAGCCATTGGCCAGGAAGGGCGGATTGCCTGGGTTGAGCAGATAACGGCTCGCCGCCGGCCCCTGCACCTGCGAACCCTGCGTATCGATCGTCTGATGGAAATAGAACGCACCGACCGTGTACGCGAGCTTGTCCGCGCCGTTCGAGGCAAGGCGGATTTCCTGCGACACCTGCTTTTGCTGCGACGGGTTCTGCGAGATCGTGGTGATCGGCAGGCCGATGAAATCGCGATCATTCTGCGGCTGCCAGTCCCAATAGCGCCACGCGCTGACCGAGGTGAGCGTGGCCGCCCCGAGATCCCAATTGGCAACCAGCGAGACCCCGCCGATTTCCTGGCGCGACCGGATCCCGGCATCCAGGTCCGTCACGCGATCGAATGGGTTCTTGCTTGGCGGCGTATAGCCGAAGGCGGCGGCGAGCGCGTCATATTGGCGGCTGAGCGGGCGCTGCGTGGTTCCGACGCGCGCAAAATATTGCACGCAGCAATCCGGGCTCTGCACGTTGAAATCGCCCGACAAGGTCAGATCCAGCGCATCGGTCGCCTTCCACAGCAATTGGCCGCGCAGCCCGAGGTTGCGCAGGCGATGCAGATCGTCGCCCGAGCTGCTATTGTAGATCGTGCCTTTGCGGGTCGTTGCCGACGATGACAGGCGCAGCGCGAGATTGTCGGTCAGCGGCCCCGACACCGACGCTTTGGCCTGGACGAAATTGTAATTTCCACCGCTTAGCTCGACCTTCGCCTCGGGCTCGAAGCTTGGCGGGCGGGTGGTGATGTTGAGCGCGCCGGCCGTCGTGTTCTTGCCGTAGAGCGTACCCTGCGGCCCACGCAGCACTTCGACCTGCGCGACATCGACGAAATCGAATGTCGAGGCGCCGATGCGCCCAATATAGACGCCATCGACATAGAAGCCGACGCCCTGCTCAATGCCGTCATTGGTCAGGCCGAATGGCGCGCCGAGGCCGCGAATGTTGATCGCCGAGTTGCGCGGATTGCTGGAATAGAATTGCAGGCTCGGCTGCTGCTGCTGCAGCCGGTTGACGTTGAACGCGCCGGTGCGTTCGATCTCGGCACCGCCGATCACCGAGATGGCGATCGGCACTTCCTGCACCCGCTCCTCGCGACGCCGCGCGGTGACGACGATGTCGCCCGAGCGCCCCTCGGGGTCGGCCCCATCGGCGGCGGCGACCGGCGTCTGCTGAAGCGGCGCTTCCGGCGGCGCGGCGGTGAGCGGCGCGGCAGTCGACACCATCAAAACATACCAAGCGTGTGCGAGCATCGGGATCCCCTTGTCGCCATTGCGGCGGTTGGCGATCATAATGCCTATTAATTTGGTGGGCTTTTATACGAAGAACTTTTGGGGGGCGAAGTTGAACTTCATCGCGTTGAAAAGGCCGGACTTTGTTGCGCGATTATGGCGCTGAGCGAACAGTCGCGGCGCGAGATTTTGGTTAGCGCCGGGATGACAACGCTGGCAGATCGGCGGGACGCGCTGCGGGCACGAGCCGAGTCCGGTCGCGACGGCTGATGCGACTTAGCGTGGCGCCCCCCAATCTGCTGCGCCGCGACTGGGCCCCGGCCTTCGCCGGGGAACGTATCGGTCAGGCCGGCGGCGGCCTGCCTGGATCAGACCAGGCGGCTCTGCTTCACTGCCGCCGCGACGAAGCTGGCGAAGAGCGGGTGCGGGTCGAACGGTTTGCTCTTGAGCTCGGGATGGAACTGCACGCCAACGAACCACGGATGATCCGGGCGCTCGACGATCTCGGGCAGCATGCCATCCGGCGACATGCCGGAGAAGACGAGACCGCCCTTTTCCAGCGTGTCGCGGTAATGCGTGTTGACCTCGTAGCGGTGGCGATGACGCTCGCTGATATCGTCGGACTGATAGATCGAGGCGACGACGCTGTTGCCGTCGAGCTTGGCTTCATAGGCGCCGAGCCGCATGGTGCCGCCGAGATCGCCATCCGCCTCGCGCTTCTGCACGCCTTCCGCGGTCATCCATTCGGTGATCATGCCGACCACCGGCTCGGACGTCGGGCCGAATTCGGTCGACGAGGCGTCGGGGATGCCGCCGAGGTTCCGCACGCCTTCGACACAGGCCATCTGCATGCCGAAGCAGATGCCGAAATAGGGCACTTTGCGCTCGCGGGCGAAGCGCACGCTGGCGATCTTGCCTTCCGCGCCGCGCTCGCCGAACGCGCCGGGCACGAGGATCGCGTGGAGCGGCTCGAGCTTGGCAGCGATATCGCTCTCGGGCTGCTCGAACAGTTCGGCATCGATCCACTGCACGTTGACCTTGACACGGTTGGCCATGCCGCCGTGGACCAAGGCTTCATTGAGCGACTTATAGGCATCCGGCAGGCCGACATATTTGCCGACCACGCCGATCGTGACCTCGCCTTCGGGGTTCTGCAGCCGATCCATGATATCGGCCCAGCGATCGAGCAAAGGGGCTTCGCCGGGTTCGATGCCGAACGCGCGCAGCACTTCCGAATCGAGGCCCTCCGCGTGATATTGCTCGGGCACCGCGTAGATGCTCTTGGCGTCTAGCGCGGGGATGACGGCCGCCTGCGGCACGTTGCAGAACAAAGCGATCTTGGCGCGGTCGCTGGCCGGCAGGAATTGCTCGCAGCGGCATACCAGCACGTCGGGCTGTACGCCCAAGGCGGCGAGTTCGCGCACCGAATGCTGGGTCGGCTTGGTCTTCAATTCGCCGGCGGCGGCGATGTACGGCACCAAGGTGACGTGGATGCTGACCGAATTGCCGCGGCCAAGATCGTTGCGCAGCTGGCGAATCGCCTCGATGAAGGGCAGCGATTCGATGTCGCCGACGGTGCCGCCGATCTCGCACAGGACGAAATCGAGATCGTCGGTCTCGGCCTGGGCGAATTCCTTGATCGCGTCGGTAACGTGCGGGATGACCTGCACGGTGGCGCCGAGATAGTCGCCGCGGCGCTCGCGGGCGATGATCTGTTGGTAGATGCGGCCGCTCGTGATGTTGTCCGACTGACGCGACGGCACGCCGGTGAAGCGCTCGTAATGGCCGAGATCGAGATCGGTCTCCGCGCCGTCGTCCGTCACATAGACTTCGCCATGCTGGTAGGGCGACATCGTGCCGGGATCGACGTTCAGATACGGATCGAACTTGCGGATGCGCACGCGGTAGCCGCGCGCCTGCAGCAACGCCGCGAGGCTCGCTGCCATGAGACCTTTACCGAGCGAGGAGACCACGCCGCCGGTGATGAAAATAAACCGCGCCATGGGAGCAAATGCCTAGCGTCTATCGGGCCGCGACGACAAGCGCGCGACTCCGTCAGGTGAGTAATAAAGTTGCGAAGGTGCGCGCTTACTGCGCGAGCGGCACCGCATCGTTGGTGACCGGCGCCGGGGCCTGGATCGCCGTGCCGTTCGCCTGATCGACCGCCAGCGGCGCCGTTGCCGCCGGCGCGACCGCGGCCGGCTTGCGCGCCAGGCTGGGATCGATCTTCACCGTCTGGCGGTTGGCCGCGAGCACCGCCAGCACGATGCTGAGCACGACGAACGCCGAAGCGAGCACCGCCGTCGAGCGCGTGAGGAAATCCGCTGCACCGCGCGCCGACATCAATCCGGACGGGCTGCCGCCCGTGCCGAGGCCGCCACCTTCCGACTTCTGCATCAGGATTACCGCCACCAGGGCGGCCGCGACGATGGCGTGAATGACGAGCAGAAAAGTGAACATGGGGTGCGGTTACGTTTCTTGGCTGTTCCGGAAGGCGGGCACATAGGCGAGGCTGCGCCACCAATCAACCGCCCTGCCGGTATGACGAACGCATGACCGCGCCATTAACAATTCGTTGTGCCACTGAAACCACCCGCGCTTGCGGGCGTTATATGTCCGATGCCACGATCCCTCCGGCATCGGGTATTGGTGGAAGTTGACCGTGGCGACTGTATTGGAAAAACCATCTTTCGGCTCTGCGCTCGGTTCCTGGATGCAGGCGCTGGTCGATTATGTGCGATCGGGCGAACCCGATCTGACCAATCGCCAAATGGCCCTGTTGCTGGTCGTCTACCTGAAACCAGGGCCGCATACGGTGCGTGGGCTGGCCCGTGCGTTGAACGTTTCCAAGCCCGTGGTGACGCGCGCCTTGAACCGCCTTGGCAGCCTGGGCTATCTGCGCCGACAGCGCGACGATACCGACAAGCGGAACATCTTCGTCGCGCGGACCACTGAAGGGGCAGATTTTCTTGAAGAGTTCGGGCATTTTCTCGGCGAGGTCGAGCAGCCAAGCGCCCGCCGGGCCGTCGCGTAGCAGCTTTGCGCTGGCCGGTCGGTCGGCGAAACTCGATCCCCGGACACACGCAGTGCGTGGCGATCTAGCCGATCTGCGGCTTGCGGACCGTGTATTCGCGCCACATTACGCTGCTCCCATGACGGTGGTCCTGGAGAATGATGTGATCCTCCGCGAAGCAGCACCCATGAATTCGGCCGAGATTGCCCAGCTCCGCGCTGGCGAGTCGTTCGAGGTGCTGGAATTGGCCGGGAGCAATGCCTGGGGCCTAGCGCCGGCACAGGGACTGGTCGGCTATATCCTTGCCTCGGCAATCGGGCCGCAGGCGTGACCGCCACTGTCTTCATCGATGGCGCCGAAGGCACGACCGGCCTGGAAATCCGCGAACGGCTGGCCGGGCGTAGCGATATCGCGCTGATCCAACTCGACGATGCCAAGCGCAAGGATGTCGACTCCCGCCGCCAAGCGCTGAACGACGCTGACTTCGTCATCCTGTGCCTGCCCGATGACGCCGCGCGCGAAGCGGTCGCGCTGATCGACAATGACCGCACGCGCGTGATCGATGCATCGACCGCCCACCGGATCGGCGACGGCTGGACCTATGGTTTTGCCGAACTCGAGCCGGGCCAGATGGCGGCCATCGCCGAGGCGAAGCGGGTGAGCAATCCGGGCTGTTATCCCACCGGCTTCCTGGCATTGGTGCGCCCCCTGGTGCGCGCGGGGCTGGTGCCGGTCGATTGGCCGCTGACCGTCAACGCGGTTTCCGGCTATTCCGGCGGCGGCAAGGCGATGATCGCCGACTATCAAGACGCCGCCACCCCGCCGGCGGCGCGCGCTTACGGCCTGGGTCTGGCGCATAAACATGTCGCCGAGATGCAGAAGCATGCCCGGATCGAACATGCGCCGATCTTCGCGCCAGCGGTGGTGAACACCTATCGCGGCATGATCGTCGAGGTGCCGCTGCCGCTGCACATGTTCTCGCGCCGCCCGAGCCTGCACGTGTGCGAAGCCGTGCTGGGCGAGGCGTATCGCGACTTCGCGCTGATTCGGCTGGGCGAAGGCGACGCGGCGACGGTGAGCATCGCGGACGATGCCGGCAGCGACCGGCTGACGATCCGGGTGTGCGGCAACGCCGATACCGGCCAGGCGCGGTTGATCGCCACGCTCGACAATCTCGGCAAGGGTGCGGCCGGCGCGGCGGTGCAGAACCTCAACATCATGGCCGGGTTCGATCCTGTGGCCGGACTTACCCTCTAAGCGAAAGAGCCTTCATGCAGCGCAATCCGGTAAACAAGTTGCTCCTGTTCGGGGCGACCGGCGATCTTGCTCAGCGCATGTTGCTGCCATCGCTGTACGGGCTGCACGCCGACAAATTGTTGCCCGAAGGCCTGACCATCACGGGCGCGGCGCGGTCGGAGCTCGACGATGCCAGCTATCGCGACTTCGCCAAGAAGGCGCTCGACGAATTCCTGCCCGATGATCGCAAGGACGAGACGGCGATCGTCAGCTTTCTCGAGCGGCTGTTCTACCAGGCGGTCGATCTCTCCGCCGAGGATACGTTTGCGCCGCTGGCGGAAAAGGTCGGCGACGTCTCCGGCGGCCTGGCGATCTTCCTGTCGACCGCGCCGTCGCTATTCGAACCGGCGATCAAGGGGCTCGAAAAGGTCGGGCTGACCGGCGAGACGGTGCGCATCGGGCTGGAGAAGCCGCTCGGCTATGATCTCCAATCGAGCCGCGAGATCAATGATGCGGTGTTCCACGCCTTCCCGGAGCCGCGCACCTACCGGATCGATCATTATCTCGGCAAGGAGACGGTGCAGAACATTCTGGCGCTGCGCTTCGGCAACACGTTCTTCGAGCCGATCTGGAATGCCGGCGGGATAGCCAGCGTGCAGATCACCATCGCCGAGACGGTTGGGCTGGAGGATCGCGCCGGTTATTACGAAACCGCCGGCGCGCTGCGCGACATGGTGCAGAATCATATCCTGCAATTGCTCGCTTTGGTGGCGATGGAGCCCCCTGCCCGCTTCGACGGAACCGCGGTGCGCGACGAGAAAGCCAAGCTGTTCCACTCGTTGCGGCCGATGACACCGGCCGACGTGGAGCAGCAGACCGTGCTCGGGCAATATTCGGCCGGTGCGGTCGAGGGCGAACTGGCCAAGAGCTATACCGACGAGCTGGGCAAGCCATCGAATACCGAGACGTTCGTCGCGCTCAAAGCCCATATCGATAATTGGCGCTGGCAGGGCGTGCCCTTCTACCTGCGCACGGGCAAGCGCATGGCGACGCGCCGCTCGGAAATCGTCATCCAATTCAAGCCGGTGCCGCATTCGATGTTCGCGACACGTGGTGGCAAGTTGCAGCCCAACACACTGATCATCCGCTTGCAGCCGGAGGAATATGTCCAGCTGCTGGTGATGGCCAAGGAGCCTGGGCTCGACCGCGACGGCATCCGGCTGCGCGAAGTGCCGCTCAACCTGTCGCTGGACAATGAGTTTGCCGGGACGCGGCGGCGCATTGCCTATGAGCGGCTGCTGCTGGATCTAATCGAAGGCGACCAGACATTGTTCGTGCGCCGCGACGAGGTTGAGGCGCAATGGCGCTGGATCGATTCGATCCGCGACGGCTGGGCGGCCAACGGCACCAAGCCCAAGACCTATCCGTCGGGCACCTGGGGTCCCTCGACCGCAACGGCGCTGACCGAGCGCGACGGGGTAACCTGGCACGACGATTGACCTACTTCCAGCCCTCTCCCGCTTGCGGGAGAGGAGCGAGACTTGGTTCGCCTTCTCCAGGCGGGCCTAGTCGCAGCGGTGAGGGTCTTCTTTTTGGCTAGCGTCGAAATGAAGAAGACCCTCACCCAACCCTCTCCCGCAAAGGGCGGGAGAGGGCTAAGAGCCAGAAACACACATTGGAATTATCATGAACGACGAACACGAAATCGAATGGTGGGATTATGACGATGCCGAGGAGATGGCCGCGGCCGTTGCCGGCGATATCGCCTTCATCATCGAAAGCGCGATCGATGCGCGCGGCGCGGCGGTGATCGCGCTGTCCGGCGGCAAGACGCCGATCCCGATCTACGCCAAGCTGGCCGAAGCGAAGATCGACTGGAAGCGCGTGACGATCATCCCGACCGACGATCGTATCGTGCCGCTTGGCGATCCGCTGAGCAACGTAACGATGATCGCCAAGACCTTCCTGCCCAAGGGCGCGCGCGTCATGCCGATCGTCAGCGACAAGGCGGCGGACTATAAGGCGGCGGGCCGCTCGGCCGATGCGCTGATGCAGGATCTGCACTGGCCGCTCGATCTTTGCCTGCTTGGCGTCGGCACGGACGGGCACACCGCCTCGATCTTTCCCGGCCCCGATTTCGAGGAAGCGATCGCCGGGCCGAAGGAACGTCGCGGGCTCGGCGTGATGCCCGATCCGCTGCCCAAGGACGCGCCTGTGCCGCGCGTGACGCTGAGCCGCGCTGCGATCGTCTCGGCCAAGGCCTTGCTCATCGCCGTCACCGGCGCCGAGAAGCGCAAGGTGATCGAAGCCGCGATCAAACAAGGTCCGTCGTCGAGCTACCCGATCGGCCGCGTGCTCGCGGATGCCGAGCTGCCCGTGGATATCCACTGGAGCGAATGATGACGCGCGCCCTCCGTCACCGTTCTCCTGCGCACGCAGGAGCCCAGGGTACCGCGCGCGGCGCTCGTGGCTCTGGGCCCCTGCTTTCGCAGGGGAACGTGGTGAAATGCGGGACAAGGGAGGGGGCTTGGTCATGACACTTCATCCGGAGATCGCCGCCGTCACCGATCGCATGATCACGCGCTCCAAGCCGACGCGTGATGCCTATCTGGCGCTGATCCGGCATGAGCGGGAGAATGGCCTGGAGCGGCCGAACCTGGGCTGCGCCAATCTCGCGCATGGTTATGCCGGCACGGACGAGGATCGCGATGCGATGCGGCCGTGCGATTCGATGAATATCGGCATCGTCACCGCCTATAACGACATGCTTTCCGCTCACG
Organism: Parasphingomonas puruogangriensis; assembly: GCF_036663635.1. NCBI lineage: Bacteria > Pseudomonadati > Pseudomonadota > Alphaproteobacteria > Sphingomonadales > Sphingomonadaceae > Parasphingomonas > Parasphingomonas puruogangriensis. The sequence goes on from NZ_JAXOJI010000001.1 coordinate 679,483, forward strand.
CGCCTTACTATCGCTACCCCGAGCAGATGAAGGTGTGGGCGCGCGAAATCGGCGTCACCGCGCAGGTCGCCGGCGGTGTGCCGGCGATGTGCGATGGCGTGACGCAAGGCTATCCCGGCATGGAGCTGTCGCTGTTCAGCCGCGACACGATTGCGATGAGCACCGCGATCGCGCTCAGCCACGGCCTGTTCGAAGGCGCGGCCTTGCTCGGCATCTGCGACAAGATCGTCCCCGGTCTGTTGATGGGCGCGCTGCGCTTCGGCCATCTGCCGATGCTGCTGATCCCCGGAGGCCCGATGCGCACGGGCCTCGCCAACAAGGCCAAGGCGGCGGTGCGCGAGCGCTATGCGGTGGGCGAGGCCAGCCGTGAAGAACTGCTCGACGCGGAGATCGCCGCCTATCACGGCAAGGGCACCTGCACCTTTTTCGGCACGGCCAATTCGAACCAGATGATGATGGAGATGATGGGTCTCCATATCCCTGGCGCGGCGTTCGCCAATCCGGGCACCAAATTGCGCCAGGAACTCAGCCGTGCGGCGGTGCACCGCATTGCCGCGATCGGCTGGCAAAGCGAGGATTACCGCCCGCTCGGCCACTGCGTCGACGAGCGCGCGATCGTCAATGCGGCGATCGGGCTGCTTGCCACGGGCGGCTCGACCAACCATCTGATCCACTTGCCGGCGATCGCCGCCTGCGCCGGGATCGTGATCGACTGGGAGGATTTCGATCGCCTGTCGAAAGTCGTGCCGCTGATCGCCCGCGTCTATCCCAATGGCTCGGCCGACGTGAACCAGTTCGAAGATGCCGGCGGCATGCCGTATGTGATCCGCGAATTGCTCAGCGAAGGGCTGATGCATGGCAACGTGCTGACCGCCGGCGGCGCGACCATGGCCGATTTCGGCACCAAGCCCGAGATGCAGGACGACGTGCTCGCCTGGAGTGATCCGGGGCCGAGCAAGGACGAGACGATCGTTCGTCCGGCCGCGTCGCCCTTCTCGACCGAGGGCGGCTTCCGCATTCTCGCCGGCAATCTCGGCCGCGCGTGCATCAAGGTCAGCGCGGTCGATCGCGATCGCTGGACGATCGAAGCGCCCGCCCGCGTGTTCGAAACGCAGCAGCAGGTGCAGGACGCGTTCAAGGCCGGCGAACTCGACCGCGACGTGATCGTGGTAGTGCGCTTCCAAGGGCCGCGCGCCAACGGCATGCCCGAACTGCACAAGCTGACCCCGCCATTGGGCGTGTTGCAAAACAAGGGGTTTCGCGTCGCTTTGGTCACCGATGGGCGCATGTCCGGCGCCAGCGGCAAGGTGCCGTGCGCGATCCATTCCAGCCCCGAGGCGTTGGGCGGCGGGCCGCTCGGCAAGGTGCGCGATGGCGATATCATTCGGCTGAGCGCGGAGACGGGCGAGCTGGTCGCGTTGGTTGATCCGGTCGAGTGGGCGGCGCGGGACTTCGCCGTCGCCCCTGCCCCCGCGATCGGCATGGGCCGGGAATTGTTCGCGCTGATGCGCACACAGGCGAACGAAGCGGAGCGTGGCGGATCGGCCATGCTGGCGGCGATGGGCTGGTAAGGAATGACGATGGATATCGAAGCGATCATGCGCACCAGCGCGGTCATCCCGGTGCTGGTGATCGATGATGCCGCCACTGCCAGGCCTTTGGCCGAGGCGTTGGTCGCGGGGGGACTGCGCGTGCTGGAAGTGACGATGCGCACGCCGGCCGCGCTGGATGCGATCCGTGAGATGAAGCAGGTGCCGGGCGCCATCGTCGGGGCCGGCACGGTGGTGGATACCGCACAGTTCGAGCAGGTCATGGCGGCGGGGGCGGAGTTCATCGTCTCGCCCGGGCTGACCGATCGGCTGGGCGGCGCGATCGTGGAGAGCGGCGTGCCGTATCTGCCGGGCATCGCCAATGCCGGCGACATCATGCGCGGGCTGGATCTGGGGCTGACGCACTTCAAATTCTTCCCGGCCGAGGCGTTGGGCGGGCTGAAGGCGTTGAAGGCGCTGGCCGCGCCATTCTATCAATGCCAATTTTGCCCGACCGGCGGGATTACCGAGGCAAGTGCCCCGGATTGGCTGGCGTTTGCACCGGTGCTGTGTGTCGGCGGGAGCTGGGTGACCGGCGGGACGATGGCGGACGTCGAGGCGAAGGCGAAGGCGGCGAGCGGGTTGCGGGGTTAAAATCCTCCCCGGCACGGGGAGGCGTCAGCCGCAGGCTGACGGAGGGGGTGGGCCGGCAGCGCTACCGTCGCGTTGCCAGCCCACCCCCACCACCACCCGGCTGAAGAAGCCGGGCGGTCCCCCTCCCCGTTCCGGGGAGGATCTACATCTCGCCTCTTGCCCGTCTTATCGCATACCATTTCTGCACATTGGCATTGTGCTGTTCCAGCGTGTCGGCAAACACATGTCCGCCGGTCCCATCCGCGACGAAATACAGCGCGCTGGATTGCGCCGGATCGAGCACCGCAGCGATGCTCGCGCGCCCCGGATTGGCGATCGGCCCGATCGGCAGGCCGACCTTGGCATAGGTATTGTAGCCGTTGTCCGCCTGCAGCTCGGAGCGCAGAATACGGCGTCCCAGCGGGCGGCCCTTGGTCACCGGATAGATAACGGTGGGATCGGCCTGGAGCGGCATGCCGCGCTTCAAACGATTGGAATAGACCGCCGCCACGGTGCGGCGCTCGGACTCCTTGCCGGTTTCCTTCTCGACGATCGAGGCGAGGATCAGGGCGTCGCGCGGCGTGGTGACGGCGATGCCGGGTTTGCGCTTGGTCCAGGCCGCGGCGAGGTAGGTGGTCATCGCGCGCTGCATGCGCTGGACCATCGCGGCGCGGGAATCACCGCGCTGGAAGCTGTAACTATCGGGCAGGATCGTGCCTTCGATCGGCACGCCGATCTTGCCCGTCATGCCCTTGGTGTTCATGATCGCATCGCGCGCCATGATCGAGGGCCAGCCTTCGGGGATGGTGACGAAGCGCTGCAGCGTGCGGCCGCCCTGTAACAGCTTCAGGATATCGGCCTGGCTGAGCTGCGCGGGGATGCGATATTCGCCGGCCTTGATCCCGGCGCCACCGCCGAAGATGCGCGCGAACAGCTTGAACCTGCTCGCCGACGAGATCGCGCCGGCCTTTTCCAGTTCTGCCGCCGCACCGGCCATGCTGGTGCCCGGCGCGATTTCGACCGTAATGTTGCGCTTGAGCGGGCCGCTGCCGCCCCATTGCTGGAGCACGATGAAGAAGACGATCACCACGATGGCGGCGACCAACAGGCCGGCGCAGCCGAGCTTCTTCATCGAACTTCCCCGTTTCACTGCGCTTCCCCGGCAGAGGCCGGGGCCCAGTCGCGATGGTTGAGGTAACTTTGCGCAATGCTAGCCAACGACTGTTCCTCGACTGGGCCCCGGCCTTCGCCGGGGTGGCGGCACGGATGGGTTATGACACCGCCTTCATGACGAGCGACGCGTTGGTGCCGCCGAAGCCGAAGCTGTTGTTCAGCACGGCCTTGACCTTCCGCTCCTTGGCCTTGTGCGGCACCAGATCGACGCCGACGCAATTCCCGCTGGGATTGTCGAGGTTGAGCGTCGGCGGCACGATCTGGTCGCGCATCGCCAGGATGCAGAAGATGCTCTCCACCGCGCCGGCGCCGCCGAGCAGATGGCCGATCGCCGACTTGGTCGACGACATCGACATGGTGTCGATATTGTTGCCGAACAACCGGCGCACGGCATTGAGTTCGAGCTCGTCGCCGAGCGGCGTCGAGGTGCCGTGCGCGTTGATGTAATCGATATCGGCGAGATCGAGGCCGGAGCGTTTTACCGCCATCTGCATCGAGCGGAACGCGCCCGAACCTTCGGGGTGCGGGGCGGTCACGTGATAGGCGTCGCCCGACATGCCGTACCCGACCACCTCGGCATAGATCTTCGCGCCACGTGCCTTGGCATGCTCATATTCCTCGAGACAGACGACACCGGCGCCTTCGCCCATCACGAAGCCGTCGCGATCCTTGTCCCAGGGGCGGCTAGCGCGCCATGGCTCGTCGCGGAAATTGGTCGACAGCGCGCGCGCCTGGCCGAAGCCCGCGATACCGATCGGGCAGATCGTGCCCTCGGCGCCGCCCGCCAGCATGACGTCGGCATCGTCCATCGCGATCATCCGGGCGGCATCGCCGATCGAATGCGCGCCGGTCGAACAGGCCGTGACGACGGCGTGGTTGGGGCCCATCAGCCCGTATTTGATTTGCACTTGGCCGGTGATCAGGTTGATCAGGCGCCCGTGCACGAAGTGCGGCGAGACGCGGCGCGGGCCTTTTTCGTGCAGCACGATCGATTCGCTCTCGATCCCCGGCAGGCCGCCAATGCCCGAGCCAATCGAGCAACCGGCGCGATATTTCTGCTGCTCGGTCATGTCGAGCAGGCCGGCATCTTCGAGCGCCTGGCCGGCGGCGTCGATGCCGTAGATGATGAACGGATCGACCTGCCGCTGGACCTTGTGATCGACGCGTTTGCCCGGATCGAAGCCATAGGGGTGATCCGGGGCCTTCACTTCGCAGGCATAATTGCTGTGATACTCGGTCGCGTCGAAACGCGTGATCGTCTCAGCCCCCGATTTGGCGGCGAGGATATTCGCCCAGGCGGTTTCGACATCGGCGCCCAGCGGCGTGACGAGTCCAAGTCCGGTTACGACAACGCGGCGCATGGGCGTTCTCCGTTAAGTCTTAAAATGCGAACGGCCCCCCACCCCTTGGCGATATGCCGGGACGGAGAGCCGATCATATGGTCTTCAATCATCGGGCGCTGCCGGTGCCGCAAGGGCAACGGCAACGACCGGCGATCAGGCCTTGTTCTCGTCGATGAAAGTGATCGCGTCCTTGACGGTCGTAATCTTCTCGGCTGCGTCATCGGGGATTTCGACGCCGAATTCTTCCTCGAACGCCATCACCAGCTCGACGATATCGAGGCTGTCTGCGCCCAGATCGTCGATGAAGCTCGCGTCCTCGGTGACCTTGTCGGCTTCGACGCCGAGATGCTCGACGACAATCTTCTTAACGCGCTCTGCGGTCTCGCTCATGGGTATCGTCCCTCTATCGCTGGGGGTTTGGGTAATTCCTGAACGCACCTAGAACGGGGTTGGTGCCCTTGCAAGGGGCGCACAGGGTTGGATGGGGATCAAATCATCGCCATCCCACCATTTACGTGCACGGTTTGTCCCGTGACATAGTCAGCTTCGCGACTCGCAAGATAGACCACGGCGGCGCCGATATCGGCGCCTTGGCCCATCTTGCCGGCAGGGATGCGCGCGTTGAGCGCCTCCTTCTGGGCGTCGGGCAGCGCGTCGGTCATCGGCGACGTGATGAAGCCGGGCGCGACGCAATTGACCGTGATGCCCCGCGACGCGAGTTCCTGCGCCAGCGCCTTGGACATGCCGACCAGCCCGGCTTTCGAAGCGGCGTAATTGGCCTGGCCCGGATTGCCGGTCGTCCCGACCACCGAGGTGATCGACACGATGCGCCCGAAGCGCGCCTTCATCATCGGCCGCGCGGCAGCGCGGGCGAGCCGGAAGGCCGCTTCGAGATTGACGCGGATCACCATGTCCCACTCCTCGTCCTTCATGCGCATGACGAGATTGTCGCGCGTTACGCCGGCATTGTTGACCAGGATATCGAGCGTGCCGAGCGCCGCGACTGCGGACGGCACCAGCGCATCCACCGCAGCGCCATCGGATAGATCGCACGGCAAGGCGACATGATCGCCACCGAGGCTATCCTTGAACGCCTCGAGCTTGGCCTGGTTGGAGCCGGATACAGCAAGCCGGGCGCCTTGCGCGGCGAGCGCTTGCGCCACGGCCGAGCCGATGCCGCCGGACGCGCCGGTAACGAGGGCGGTCATGCCTGTGAGGTCGAACATCTCTTAATCTCCGAGGTTGATTGGTTCGCGCAGAGGCGCGGAGGACGTAGAGACGTGGTTATTCACCAATCTGCGTATGCCCTCTTTAAGCGTGTTGCCGCCGAAATTGATGAGCAGCCCGACGGGCTGATTAGTCAGTCTGAGATATGTCAGCAATTGCTTAGCGTGGACCGGCAGCAGGCGTTCGATCGATTTGATCTCAACGACGAGACGCTGATCGACCAGCAGATCGATCTTGAAAGCGCCCTCGAAATGCATCCCATCGAAATCGATGCTGATCGGCTGTTGCCGCGCAACGGCGTAGCCCATCTTCATCAGCCGTCCCGCCAGCAAGGCCTCATATACGCTTTCCATGAGGCCGGGGCCAAGTTCGCGTTGCAGCCGCAAAGCGACATCGAGTACATCTCCGCTGACCTCGTCGATGTCTTTCACTTCTTCTCCGCGTCCTCCGCGCCTCTGCGCGAACCAACCTTCTTAAAGCGTCTTAGCCATCGCCTCGATATCGTCCATCGAGATCACACTAGCCGTCTCGACGTCAGGCGTGATGCGCTTGACCATCGGGGCCAGCACCTTGCCGCCGAATTCGACGTAGCGCTCGACGCCCGCCGCGGTCATCGCCAGCACCGATTCGCGCCAGCGGACCATGCCGGTGACTTGTTCAACGAGCAGGCGGCGGATCGTGTCGGGGTCGCTGACGGGCGCGGCGGTGACGTTGGCGAAGACGGGGACGAGCGGCGCGGCGATGCGCGCTTCGGCCAGCGCCTTCTCCATCGCGTCGGCCGCCGGCTGCATCAGCGGACAGTGGAACGGGGCGGAAACGGGCAGCAGGATGCCGCGCTTGGCGCCCATGTCCTTGGCCAAAGCAATGGCGCGCTCGATCGCGCCGCGATGGCCGGAGATGACGACCTGGCTTGGATCATTGTCGTTGGCGACGGTGCACACTTCGCCCTCCGCCGCGGCATCGGCGATGGCCTGGGCCTTGGTGAGGTCCGCGCCGAGCAACGCGGCCATCGCCCCCTCGCCGACCGGCACTGCGGCCTGCATCGCCTGGCCGCGATGCTTGAGCAGGCGCGCGGTGGTGGCGAGATCGAACGCACCGGCGGCGCACAGCGCAGTATATTCGCCGAGCGAGTGGCCGGCGACATAATCGGCCTTGTCGGCCAGGCGAATGCCGCCTTCCTGCTCGAGCACGCGCAGCGTGGCGATGGCGTTGGCCATGATCGCCGGCTGGGCATTTTCGGTGAGGAGAAGCTGGTCCTCCGGCCCTTCGGTCATCATGCGGTAGAGATGCTGGCCCAGCGCGTCATCGACTTCCTGAAACACCGCCTTGGCGATCGGACTGGCCTCGGCAAGCGCCCTGCCCATGCCGACGGCCTGGCTGCCCTGGCCGGGAAAAATAAATGCGCGCATGTTTCGCTCCTGATTTCAGGCGTGCGGCCTAGAAAGGCGCGCGCGCTCTGGCAAGCTTGCGACACTTTGCGACCATTTACGCGTTGGGCGGGACAGGGTTGCGACAAGTGACCCCTAAATAGGTTCTCGACGCCAACGACGGCGCCGAATGTTTCGGAGACTGATCATGAAGAAGTTCATCCTCGCCGCGCTTGCCGCCTCGATCGCCCTGAGCCCGATGGCCGCATCGGTCGCCAGCGCGCAGGGCCGCCAGCAGGAGCGCCATACCACGGTGGTGAAGCGCAACGGCAATGTCGTGAAGAAGACGGTCGTGCGCCAGCAGGCACCGAAGTATCGCAGCGACTGGCGCAAGGGCCAGCGCTTCGACCAGCGCCAGGCCCGCAATTATCGCCAGATCGACTATCGCCAGTATCGCGGCCTGCGCGCACCGCCGCGCGGCTACCGCTACGTCCAGTCCGACCGCAATGTCATTCTGGTCAGCAATGGCGGCATCATCTCGCAGATCTTCGCCGGCCTGATCCGGTAAGGGATTGCTTCTCTAGCCAGAAGGGGCGGCGGGACTTCGGTTCCGCCGCCCTCTTTTTTACGGCGGCCCTCCCTCGTCATCCCGGACTTGGTCCGGGATCCAACCAGCGGCTTGGGACGGCGTATGAAGCGTGAACATCGCCTTGCCGGCCCATTGGATCCCGAATCAAGTCCGGGATGACGGGGTGTGTGGATGGTTCCTTGCCTTATCGGGCAATTCCGCTATGGACCGCCACTTCGGGGTTGACCGCATGCGCGTTCCGCCTCGTTTGCATACCAAGACGATAGCCGGAGGGGCGTCACGCATGGTGCGGGCGTCAGCGATCGGCCAAGACGAAGGACAAGACATGGCTCTGTATGAGCACGTGTTCCTTGCGCGCCAGGATCTGGCACAAGCGCAGGTGGACGCCCTGGCGGAAAACGCCAAGAAGATCATCGACGATAACAATGGTCGCGTCGTAAAGACCGAAAATTGGGGCCTGCGCAGCCTGGCGTACAAGATCGCCAAGAACCGCAAGGCGCATTACGTGATGCTCGAAATCGACGCCCCCGGCGATGTCGTGGCCGAGCTCGAGCGCCAGACGCAGATCAACGAAGACGTCATCCGCTACATGACCGTCAAGGTCGAAGGCCATGAAGAGGGCCCGAGCGTGATGATGCGCAAGTCCGATCGTGACCGCGAGCGTCGTGGTGACCGCGAAGGCGGCCGTCCTGACCGTGGTGACCGCCCCGAGCGCTCCGAGCGCCCGCGTCGTGATTTCGACGGCGAATAAGGAGCATATAGACAATGGCACGCCCATTTTTTCGCCGTCGCAAGTCCTGCCCGTTTTCGGCCAAGGACGCCCCACGGATCGATTACAAAGACGTCCGGTTGCTGCAGGGCTTCGTGTCCGAGCGCGGCAAGATCGTCCCGAGCCGTATCACTTCGGTGAGCGGCAAGAAGCAGCGCGAACTCGCCCAGGCGATCAAGCGCGCCCGTCATCTGGGCCTGCTGCCCTATATCGTTAAGTAAGGAAGGACTGACCCATGCAAGTCATCCTGCTTGAGCGCGTCGAGAAGCTCGGCGCCATCGGCGACGTCGTCACGGTGAAGGACGGGTTCGCCCGCAACTTCCTGCTGCCGAACAAGAAGGCGCTTCGTTCCAACGAAGCCAACCGCAAGGTGTTCGAAAAGAACAAGGAATCGATCGTTGCCACCAACGCGGCACGCCGCGGCGAGGCCGAGATCGAAGCCAAGACGATCGACGGCATCACGCTGACGCTGATCCGCCAGGCATCGAACACCGGCCAGCTGTACGGCTCGGTCGCGGTGCGCGATCTGCTCGACCTGCTCGAGACCGAGGGCCACAAGGTGCCCAAGTCGTCGATCGTGCTTAACAAGCCGATCAAGGCGATCGGCCTGTACGAAGTGAAGGTCGCGTTGCATCCGGAAGTCTCGGTGACCGTCAAGGTCAACGTGGCACGCTCGCCGGAGGAAGCAGAAATGCAGGCCTCGGGCGTCAACGTGATGGAAGCGATGTTCGAAAAGGACGAGGCCGGTTTCGTCGAGGATTACGATCCCAACGCCGAGCCTGGCGTGACCGCCGAGATGTCGTCGAACGACGACGCCGCGCCGGCCGCCCGGAACGACGACGAGACGACCGAAGGCTGATCTTGCAGCTTAGGTAAGAAAAAGGCCCGTCCGGAGCGATCCGGGCGGGCCTTTCTTCGTTCAAGTTCCTGCCAGCGCGAGGGGACGCCGGGGAACGCTCAGCTCAGGGACACGCCACGCAGGCGCCGACGACGGCAGCCAGGGGGATAAGCGCGAATACGAGGGGAAGTATCTGCTTCATGACCGGTTCGTTTCTCGTGAACTGAGGACCTGAGGCTGAAATGCGCGAGCGCCAAAAAGGTTTCCAGGAGATGAACGAGCCGATCCGCCACCGTCACCCGGGCCTCGCGGGATCCCGGGTCAAGCCCGGGATGACGAGGTCGTGCACCGGCGACCTACTTGCGCCCGAACAGTTTCTCGACATCGCTCATCTGCAGCTTCACCCAGGTCGGGCGGCCGTGATTGCATTGGCCGGAATGCGGCGTGACTTCCATTTCGCGCAGCAACGCGTTCATCTCGGCGACCGAGAGGACGCGCCCTGCCCTGACGGAGCCGTGGCAGGCCATCGTGCCGGCCACCGCATCGAGCCGCTCCTTCAGACTAAGCGCCTCGTCGAACGCGGCGAGCTCGTCGGCGAGGTCGGTGACCAGGCCGGCGACGTCGCTTTGCCCAAGCAAGGCCGGCACGGCGCGCACCAGCATCGCCCGTGGACCGAACCGTTCGAGATCAAGGCCGAACTCGCTCAGCTCCGCGGCGCGCGCGTCGAGGCGGTCGCAGGCGGGTTCGTCGAGTTCGATCACTTCGGGGAGGAGCAGTGCCTGGCTGGCGACGCCGCCATTGGCCATCGCCTTGCGCATGCGTTCAAGAACGAGGCGCTCATGCGCGGCGTGTTGATCGACCAGCACCAGGCCGTCTTCCGCTTCGGCGACGATATAGGTCTTGGCGACCTGGCCGCGGGCCACGCCGAGCGGGTGGGTGATGGTGTCCGGCGGCGCGGCGTAGGACGGTTCGGCGCGGCCTTGCGGGGCGGGCATCGTGAAAGTCTGGCGGCGTTCGTACACCGCGCTTCCTCCCGTCATCCCCGCAAAGGCGGGCATCCCGCTGGCTGGCGACGGCGTGAAGAAGGAAGAAGCGGGATCCCCGCCTTCGCGGGGATGAACGATAAGTTGCTCCGCCTGCCATGCCGCCATCGCGTCCTCGGCCGGGCGTTGCACGCTGCGGTGCCCGGCTCCGTCGAGCGCGCGGCGCAGGCCGCTGACGATCAGTCCGCGAACCAGCGCCGGTTCGCGGAACCGGACTTCGGTCTTGGCGGGATGGACGTTCACATCGACGGCGTCCGCCGGTACGTCAAGAAACAGTGCCACCATGGCATGCCGATCGCGCGGCATCATTTCAGCATAGGCGCCGCGGATCGCGCCGATCAGCAGGCGATCCTTGACCGGGCGGCCGTTGACGAACAGATATTGGTGATCGGCGATGCCGCGGTTGAACGTCGGCAGGCCGGCAATGCCGCCGAGCGTCAGCCCCTCGCGCGCGAAATCGATCGGTACGCCATTCTCGATCATACCCCGATCGGTCAGTGCGGCGACGCGTTGCGGCAGGCTTTCGCCGGCCAGCACCTGCAGCGCGCGCCGGCCGTCATGCTCGACCGAAAAGCCGATATCCGGCCGGGCCATGGCGAGCCGCTTCACCACGTCGAGACAGGCGGCATATTCGCTGCGCGCCGAGCGCAGGAATTTGCGCCGTGCGGGTACCCGCGCGAACAGACCGTCGACGCGCACCCGCGTACCGGGCGGCACGCCGGCCGGGCCGTCGGCGTCGACCACGCCGTTATCGACGATGCGCGCCCAGCCTTCGGCGCCGCGCACCCGACTCTCCAGCGTCATCCGCGCGACGCTGGCGATCGACGGCAGCGCCTCGCCGCGAAAGCCCAAGGTCGTCACTGCCTCGATCGCTTCGTCGGGCAGTTTCGATGTAGCGTGCCGCTCGAGCGCCAGCGCCATGTCGGCCGGCGCCATGCCGCAGCCGTCGTCGATCACTTCGATGCCGTCGATTCCGCCGCCGCTGAGCCGCACATCGACTCGGGTGGCGCCGGCGTCGATCGCGTTTTCTACCAATTCCTTCAACGCGCTGGCTGGCCGTTCGACCACTTCACCGGCAGCGATGCGATTGACGAGATGTTCGGGCAGGCGGCGTATTGACATGGGGTTTCCCCTAGACCAAGCGACGGCATCCCGCGACCCGCATTAGCCAAGTTCTGAGCGAGGAAATCCCGCCCGGTTCCTTGGCACGATATGAATAGCGCGCGATTTTGACACAGGCTGCCGGCCCGGCTCCGGGGCGGCCAAGTACGGAACGATCAATGGCATTCTTCTCGCGCTTCTTCAGAATGATGTCGCACGACATGGCGATCGATCTCGGTACTGCCAATACGGTCGTCTATCTGCGCGGCCGCGGCATCGTGCTCAACGAACCGTCGGTGGTGGCGATCGAGACGATCAACGGCGTGAAGAAGGTCAAAGCGGTCGGCGAAGACGCCAAATTGATGATGGGCAAGACGCCCGACACGATCCAGGCGATCCGCCCGCTGCGTGACGGCGTCATCGCCGACATCGACATTGCCGAGGAAATGATCAAGCATTTCATCCGCAAGGTGCATGGCGGCCAGCGCCGCTTTCTGCGCTGGCCGCAGATCGTGATCTGCGTGCCATCGGGCTCGACCTCGGTCGAGCGCCGCGCGATCCGCGATGCCGCGTCGAATGCCGGCGCCAGCCAAGTGTGGCTGATCGAGGAACCGATGGCGGCGGCGATCGGCGCCGATATGCCCGTCACGGAGCCGATCGGCTCGATGGTGGTCGATATCGGCGGCGGCACGACCGAAGTCGCCGTGCTCTCGTTGCGCGGTCTGGCCTACACCACGTCGGTGCGCGTCGGTGGCGACAAGATGGACGAAGCGATCGTCTCCTATATTCGCCGCAATCATAACCTGTTGATCGGCGACTCGACGGCCGAGCGGATCAAGCAGGAAGTGGGCGTGGCCAAGCCGCCGGCCGATGGCATCGGGCTGACCATCCACGTCAAGGGCCGCGATCTGGTCAATGGCGTGCCCAAGGAGATCCAGATCAACCAGGGCCAGATCGCCGAGGCGCTGAGCGAGCCGGTCGGCCAGATCGTCGAAGGCGTGCGCATCGCGCTGGAGAATACCGCGCCGGAACTGGCGGCGGATATCGTCGATCAGGGCATCGTACTGACCGGCGGCGGCGCGCTGCTGCAGGGCATCGACGAAGTGTTGCGCGACGAAACCGGGCTGCCGGTGACGATCGCCGACGATCCCTTGATCTGCGTCGCGCTCGGCACGGGTCGTGCGCTTGAAGATCCGGTGTATCGTGGTGTGCTGCATAGCGCCTGAGCGAGCAGCGCGCGCCGCGCGTGACGATATTCTAAAGCCCGGCCGACGCGAGCGGCGGCCGGCGCGACGATAGGGGGAAAGATGGCGCCGTCTCGCAATCGGCGTCCGGGTTTTTCGCGGCGGGCGCAATACGGACTATTTCTGGGCTACGTCATCGCCGGCGTCGGCGCGCTCGTCGCGGTGGTGCTGCTCGCGCTCGCGACCTTGAACCCGCCGGCCTATGCCGTGGCGCGCGCGACACTGGCCGAACTGACCACACCGATCTCCAGCGGGCTGGCCGGGATCGGCCGTGGCGTCGCGGCGATCCCGGCGGGCATTGCCGACCATTTCGCGGTCAAATCCGACAACGCCGAATTGCGCCGCGAGTTGAAGGACGTGCAGCGCCTGCTGCAGCGTGCGCGGACGCTGAACTATGACAATCGCCGGCTCAAGGCGCTGCTGCGCTTTCGCGAGCGCGCGGTGGCCCCGATCGTGACGGCCCGGTTGGTCAGCTCCTCGGCGTCGAGCACGCGGCGGGTCGCCGTGCTCAATGCCGGCGCCTGGCAAGGCGTGCGCGAAGGGCAGCCGGTGCAGGGGCCGGAGGGACTGATCGGCCGCATTCTGGAGGCCGGGCCGAACACGGCGCGCGTGCTGTTGATCACCGATCCCGAAAGCATCGTGCCGGTGCGCCGCACGCGCGACGGGCTGGCGGCGCTGGCCGCCGGCCGCGGCGACGGGCTGCTCGACATCCGCTCGGTCAGCCTGACCAATGTGGCGTTCCAGCCGGGCGACGTGTTTGTCACCTCGGGCACTGGCGGGATCTACGCCCCGAACATCCCGGTGGCGCGGATTTTGCGGCGCGCCAGCGATACCGCGTTGGCGCGCGCTTTCACCCAGGCCGACACGCTCGATTTCGCGCTGGTGCAGCAGGCATTCCTGCCGCCCCCCGCCCCGGCCCCGACGCCCTCCCCTACGCCGGCGCCGGCCGCGGCAGCGCCGTGAGATCGCCACGCCCCCGCGCCGGGCCGTTCGATCCCGCGCCGCTTGGCCCGATCGCGCGCGTGCTGCCGGCGCTCAGCGTGATGGCGGGGTCGTTGTTGACGATCTGGCCGTATATCGCCAGCTTCCCGATCCTGCCGCCAATGGGCCTGGTGATGCTGCTTGGCTGGCGCCTGCTGCGCACGGATTCCTTCCCGATCTGGGGGGCGCTGCCGCTTGGCCTGTTCGACGATCTGCTTAGCGGGCAGCCGCTCGGCAGTGCGATGCTGCTATGGCAATTATGCTTCTTCGCCATCGACATGATCGACCAACGACTGGTGTATCGCGATTTCTGGCAGGACTGGCTCGTCGCGGCCTGCGCGATCGGATTCTGCCTGATCATGGGCCGGGCCTTTGCCACGCCGTTCGGCGCGCATGTCGATACCGTATTGCTGCTCCAGGCAAGCATCGCGATCATGCTGTTCCCGCTCTGCGCGCGGTTGTGCGCCTGGCTTGATGGCAAGCGCGGGGACGCGTAGGTCGGCCCATGCGGATCGCCAGCGAACAATCGCAATCCTACAGTTTCACCCGCCGGGCGTTGATGCTCGGTGGCGCGCAGGCGACCGTCGGACTGCTGCTGGCCGGACGAATGACCTGGCTCGCGGTGGCCGAGAACGAGCGTTACCGGCTGCTGTCGGAAAGCAACCGCGTCAACATGACGTTGGTGCCGCCCCGGCGCGGCTGGATCGTCGATCGCCACGGCGCCCCGATCGCCAACAACCGCACCGACTTTCGCGTCGATCTGATCCCCGATCGCTTGCTCGATGTCGACAAGGTGCTGGCCGAACTAAGCCGGATCCTCACGCTGCCGCCGGAGGAGATCGAACGGATCAAAACCGACCTCAAGCATGCGCGCGGGCTGCAGCCGGTGCAGGTGATGGAGAATCTCGACTGGGAGCGGTTTGCCGCGGTCAGCGTGCGCCTGCCCGAACTGCCCGGCGTGGCGCCGACGCGCGGTTTCGCGCGCAGCTATCCCGCCGGCGCCGCCGTGGCGCATCTCACCGGCTATGTCGGCGCCGCCTCGGCCGCGCAGTATCAGAAGACCAAGGATCCGCTGTTCGTCACGCCCGGTTTCAAGCTGGGCAAGGACGGGCTCGAAAAGACGCTGGAGGCCACGCTGCGCGGCGATGCCGGGGCCAAGCGCGTCGAGGTCACCGCCCGCGGCAAGCTGGTGCGCGAACTGGAGACGAAGATCGATACGCCGGGCAAGACGGTCCGTCTGACCATCGATGCCGGGCTGCAGGAATATGCCGCGCGGCGGCTCGGCACCAATAGCGGCTCTGCCGTGGTGATCGATTGCGACAGCGGCGACATCATGGCGATGGTGTCGATGCCGGCCTATGACCCCAACAGCTTTTCCGATGGCATCAGCCATCTGGAATGGAAGATGCTGTCCGACGACGATCACGTGCCGTTGATGAACAAGTCGCTGCAGGGCCTGTATCCGCCGGGATCGACGGTCAAGCCGATGAACGCGCTGGCCCTGCTGCATGCCGGCGTCGATCCACATGCGCGGATCAACTGTTCGGGCGCGATGCGCGTCGGCACCGGCGTGTTTCACTGTCACAAGCGCGGCGGCCACGGCCCGCTCGACATGAAAAATGCAGTGATGCAGAGCTGCGACATCTATTTCTACGAGATGATCCGGCGCGTCGGCTATGATGCGATCGCGCCGATCGCGCGCGAAGTCGGGCTCGGGCAGAAGTTCGAGTTGCCCTTCGATTCGCAGCGCTACGGCACGGTGCCGGACAGCGCATGGAAACTGAAAAAGTATAAGGACGCGTGGACCATTGCCGACGGTCTCAACGCCTCGATCGGCCAGGGCTATGTGCTGGCCAATCCGTTTCAATTGGCGGTGATGGCGGCGCGGATCGGTTCGGGACGGCAATTGACGCCGCGCCTGATCATGAACGGCACAGTGCCCCCGGCCCCACCGCTGTCGGCGACGCCTGAACAGCTCGCCATCGTCCGCGACGCGATGTTCGGCGTGATCAACCAGGGCGGCACCGGCGGGCGGGCACGCATGCTCGTGCCCGGCGTCGCCATGGCCGGCAAGACCGGCACCGCGCAAGTGCGCCGCATCACCATGGCGGAACGCGCCGGGGGCGTGCTCAAAAATGGCCAATTGCCGTTCAAGATGCGCGACCATGCCTTGATTGTCGGCTTCGCGCCGGCCGACAAACCGAAATATGCGATGGCCGTGGTGCTCGAGCATAATGGCCATATCACCGCCAATCTCGATACGCCGCTGACCGGGCGCGACATCATGACCTATATGTTCGATCGCGAGCGGGCGATGGCATCGCTGGCCGAGTTCGAGCCGACCTGGGGCGGCGACATCCGCACCCGCGCCGATGCCCAGGCCGCCGCGTTTCGCGCCACCGCCGCCGCGCCGCCGCCGATCGTCGGCGCAGCGACCGAGACCAATGCTACCGCGCCGACCGCCGCGCCCGCGGTCGCTGCCGCCACCGACGCGGCCAACGCCACCGCCGAGCAATTGGCGCGCGATGCCGCCACCGGCAACGGTGTGGCCGAAACCATCGGCTCGCCCGAGCCGTCGCCATGAGCGGTCGCAATTTCGTCCCCGCGCCATTGGCGCAATTGCCGTGGCGGATCATCCTGCTGGTCATGGCGATCAGCGCGTTCGGGCTGGTCGTGCTGTATTCCGCCGCTGGCGGCAGCGTGCGGCCCTGGGCGCTCAACCAGGGCGTGCGCTTCATCGTGCTGCTGGCCGCGGCCCTCGCATTGTCGCGGGTCCGGGAGAGCTTTCTCGGCAAGATCGCGCTGCCGGTGTACGGCGTGCTGGTGGTCTCGCTGGTGCTGGTCGAACTGCTCGGCGCGGTGCGCGGCGGCAGCCAGCGCTGGCTGGATCTGGGCGTGATCCGGCTGCAGCCGTCCGAATTCATGAAGCCGTTCATCGTGCTGGCCTGCGCCAAATTCTACGACATGCTGCCGCCCAGCGAGACGCGGCGCTTCGGCGCGATCTGGCCCGCGGCGCTGCTCATCGGCGTGCCCGCCGGGCTGGTCATGTTGCAACCCGATCTCGGCACCGCGCTGATGATCTGCGCGGGCGGCGTGACGGTGGTGTTTCTCGCCGGCGTGCCGCTCCGGCTGTTTGTCGGCGGCGCGCTGGCGCTGGGCGCAGCGATCCCGATGGCGGTCAATTTCGTGCTGCACGATTACCAACGCAACCGCATCCTCATCTTCCTCGATCCGGAAAGCGATCCACTCGGCACTGGCTATCATATCAGCCAGTCGAAAATCGCGATCGGCTCGGGCGGCATTTTCGGCAAGGGCTTCCTCAACGGTTCGCAAAGCCATCTCGATTACCTGCCCGAGGGCCATACCGATTTCGCGCTGGCGACGATGATGGAGGAATGGGGCTTGGTCGGCGGCGTGCTGACGATCATCGCTTTCTTCTGCATCATCTTCTGGGGCGTCAACGTTGCGCTCAACGCCTCGACGCGGTTTGGACGGCTGACCGCCGCCGGCTTGTCGGCGACGATCTTCTTCTATGTCGCGATCAACATGTCGATGGTCATGGGCCTGGCACCGGTCGTCGGCATCCCCCTGCCCTTTATCAGTTTCGGCAGCTCGGCGCAGTTGACCGTGCTGCTGTGCCTCGGCGTGCTGATGTCGATCGACCGGCAAAATCGCCAGACCAGCGCTTGGTGAGAAAAAGCGCATAAAAGGGTTTGCATTCCCCGGGCACGATGCTAGTTCGCGCCCTCCCCGAACGCGGCGGCGCCCTCCAAGCGCCACCAGATGCCGCGGCGGATATGGACGCATAGCTCAGTTGGTAGAGCAGCTGACTCTTAATCAGCGGGTCCTTGGTTCGAGCCCAAGTGCGTCCACCATATATCTCAGATAAGTTGAGCTCACGGCCAGTGCGATGCGCTATCCGGGGTGCACCTCGACGCACGTTCTACGCCATTGCAGGCGCGACAACCTTCGTCGGGGTTGCCGATCACGAACAGCCTGTTTCATCACCAGGAAATTGATCTCAGTTAATAATGGCGTTCAGGATGCAGCTAGGCTCGGATCGGTGATCGTTCGATAGGGCTCCCAGTGATTTCGTCACTAGCCGCACAACACTTTCGCAGAGGGCGGCAAATGAATTCGAGCCAGAGTGCCGACACGCCCCAATGGGGTATCGTCGATCTACGCCGCGCGACCCAGGCGGCGGGCGTTGCGCTGTGGTCGTGGAACGTCGAAACCGACCGCATCACGATGGACGAGCACGGGTTCCGCTTGTGGGATGTCGGTACGCAAGGCGAGATCACCTTTGAGGACCTCTCGGGAAAGATCCACCCGGCCGACCGGGATCGGGTGCGGGCCGCTTTCTCGGCGACGCGTGCCCTGATCGGCGCCTATGATATCGATTTCCGCATCCTGAGTGGCGACGATGTGCGGTGGATTTCCGCCCGCGGCCAAGGTGACGATGCAGGCATCATCGAAGATGTCATGTTCGGCATCTTCCTGGACGTTACCGATCGGAAGCAGGCGGAGGAAGCGCACGAATTGTTGGCGGGGGAAATGAGCCATCGCGTCAAGAACCTGCTGGCGATCGCCTCCAGCCTCACCACGATCGCGTCGCGATCCGCCGTGAGCGCGGAAGAGATGGCCAACGACCTGACCACGCGCCTGTCGGCCTTGGGCCGCGCCCATGACTTGGTTCGACCGACGCCGGACGGGGAAAACTCCGCTTTGGTCGGCGACCTGATTTCCGTGGTGCTGGCGCCCTATGACGGCCTGGCGGCGCTGAGCGGCAGAGTGCGGGTATCCGTACCGAGGATCGCCACCGGCGACGGCGCCGCGACCAATCTGGCGCTCATTCTGCACGAACTGGCGACCAATTCGGTGAAATACGGCGCGCTATCCGTCTGCGCCGGTACGATCGATATCACGTGCACCGTGCGGGACAATGATGTGGCGCTGGTATGGACGGAACGCGGCGGTCCGACGATCGCCAAGGCAACCGAGGCGGGGTTCGGTAGCAAGCTGATCGCCCGCCTGACGGCGCGGCTTGGAGGGTCCTGTTCGACCGACTGGTCGGCCGGCGGCGTCACCGTGACGCTCACCATGAAAAAGGACCGTTTAGCAGCCTAGCGTCGCGCAATTTGCACGAGCCACCCAGCGCCATCGGGCGCCACCGGGGCGGTCAGAACGGGAAGAAGGTCTGGATCGCCACGATCGCCACGCCAAAGGTGATGAAATTAAGCGGCAGCCCGACCTTCACGAAATCGAGATAGCGATAGCCGCCCATCTGATAGACGATGACGTTGGTCTGATAGCCGAACGGCGTGGCAAAGGCGGCGCT
Organism: Parasphingomonas puruogangriensis; assembly: GCF_036663635.1. NCBI lineage: Bacteria > Pseudomonadati > Pseudomonadota > Alphaproteobacteria > Sphingomonadales > Sphingomonadaceae > Parasphingomonas > Parasphingomonas puruogangriensis. Next base: position 698,658 of record NZ_JAXOJI010000001.1, read on the forward strand.
GCCGGCCATCATCACGGCGACGAGGAACGGCCGCGGGCTGACCCCCAGGCTCTCGGCCAGCGCCACGGCGATCGGCGTGACCAACACCGCAACGGTGGCGTTGGAGAGCAATTCGGTCAGTACCATGGTCAGCCCGTAGAGCACGATCAACGCAGTCAGCGGCCCGACTTCCTGCATCGATCCGACCAAGGCGCCGGTCGCCTCTGCCGCAAGCCCGCTGCGCTCCATGGCCATGCCGAGCACGACCATGCCGGCGATCAGGATCAGGATCTGCGGGCGCAAGCCGCCATAGGCCTCGTCCGCCGTGATCACGCGCAGCAAGATCAGCAGCACCGCACCGGCAAAGGCGGACGCGGCGATCGGGGCCAGGCCCATCGCCGCGACCGCAATCGCGCTGGCGAAAATGCCCAGCGCAATCGCCGCCTTGACCGGCTGGAACGGCCGGGGCGTGGCAAACAAAGTGGCATCGCCGACCTGCCCGCCCGGCACGTCGATCACGGTCGCCTCGGTCGCCGGGGCGGCATCGGTCATGCTGCCGCGCATCAGCCGGCCGCTGAACAGGAACAGGTACAGCGCCCCCGCCAGGGCGATGGGCAGGCCGACGGGGGTGATCTCGAACATGCCGAAGCGCGGCTGGCCGGCGACGCGCGCCATGTCGTCGACCAGCAAATTGGTCGACGTGCCGATCAAGGTGCAGCAGCCGGTCAACACCGTGATGTAGGACAAGGGCATGAGATAGCGTTTCGGCGGTAGCTTCAGCGCGATCGCCACATCGCGCACCACGGGCGCCCCGAGCACCACGATCGGCGTGCTGTTGAGAAAGCACGACACCAAACCGATCGCCGCGAGCAGCAGCCACAGGCCCGCCGCGCCGAGCCGCCGGCACATCTTCACCGCCGCTTCGATCGCGCGATCGAGCAGGCCCGACAATTCCAGCGCGTAGGCGATGACGAACAGCGAGGCCAGCGCGATGATCGCCGGGCTGGCGAAGGCGCCCTGCACCTCGATCGGCCGCACCACGCCAGTCGCCAGCAACACCGCCGCGCCGCTCAGCGCAACGACGTCGGCGCGCACCTTGTCCCAGATCAAAGCGGCGACCACCGCCACCAGCACGACCAGCGTGAGGATCTGATCGAATGTCACGGGTGCTGCGCGCGGGCCATGGGCACGATCACGAAATGGGGCATACCTTCTCCTGTGGATGGCGCTACACCGGGTATGACCGGGCGCAAAGCTTTGCTATCCCCTGACCATGAATGAGCCAAGCCTCCGCACCAGTCGTGTCGCGCTCGCCGCCGGCCTTGCCGCCGTTGTCGTGGTGGGCGGCGGCGGGTTTCTGCTCGGGCGATCGACTTCGGCGCGGGATCCGGCGCCGGCGGTCGTGGCGCCGATCGCCGCCCCGGCGCCGTCCACGCCGGAGGCCGAACAGCCGGCCCCGCGCGATCGCGTGCTGACCCGCGTCGATCTGATCGCGCTGGCCGCCCAAGCCACCGATGCCGTCGCCTCGGGCCAGCCGCTGCCCGCCGCCATCGCCCGCGCGATGGGTCAGCGTTTCGCAATCAATATCCCGTTTGGCTGCCAGGGTCCGGCTGACGCGACCAGCGACGCGCCGATGCGCTGGCGCTACGATGCCGAGACCAAGGTGTTGCGTGTCCATGTCGCGCCGGTGGTGTGGAACCCGACCGAGATCCTGCCTGCCGCCGCCGTCGAGTCGGTCGCCGCGGTCGAGGGGTTCTGGATCGCGCGCCCATGGAGCGCGAGCGATAGCTGCCCGCCAGTTGGCGAAGCGGCGACACCCAGCGGCGCGGACGCCGTAACCCTGCCCGGCCAGACGCTGGCCATCGCGCAATTTTTCGGCGCGGACGACGTGCGCCAAGGGCGACGCGGCGACAAACCCTATGAAGCGGTCGTGCGCCTGCCCGACGGGGCCTTTGCCGGCCCACAGGGGTTGCGATTGCGCATCACCGGGCGGATCGCCGCGCCGCCCGGCGGCGGCCCGGTCGCGTGCCGCCAGCCGGCCGGCGCAGAGCAGCGCCCGATCTGCCTCATCGCCATCGCCAGCGACGAAATCGCCATCACCGATCCCGTCTCCGGCACCGTACTGGCGACCTGGACGGTGGACGGCGCGGACGCTGCGGGACAGTGATCCCGCGATAATCGGCTCAACGTGCCCAGGCGCGCGGCAGAGCGATGGCGGGGCACTGGCCTGGCCGGCCCTGCGCAGGCTAAGATAAGCGCAGATTACCGGGGTCGTTGTTTGCGTAAATTTTCAGTGAGCCGGGCCGCGATCGCTGCGCTTGGCACGAGCATTTGTTTGGCGGCCTGCGTGCCGAACGGCCCGCCGCCGCGGCCCGCCGCCCCGGTGTTCCGGCCATTGCCGGCGGCCCCGCCTCTATCCGTCACGGCGCCCCCCGCCACGCGACCGAACGTGCGTCGGGACCAGCCCCCGGCGGACCTGCTCAGTGCGGTGCAGGCCTTGGGCGGCGGCTTTGCGGGCCAGGTCGGCATCGCCATCCGCGATGTCGATGACGGCTGGGCGGTGGGGCATAATGCCGACCTCCCGCTACCCCAGCAAAGCGTGAGCAAATTGTGGGTGGCGATCGCGGTGATGGACGCGATCGACCGCGGCACGCTATCGCTGTCCGACGCGATCACCGTGCGCCGGTCCGATCTTACCGTATTTCATCAGCCGATCCGCGCCTCGGTCGGCGCGGACGGTTATCGCACCACCATCGGCGCGTTGCTGGAAGGCGCGATGACGCGCAGCGACAATACGTGCAATGATGTGTTGCTGTGGAAAGTCGGCGGCCCCGCGACGATCCGCCGCGTGCTGGCGCAGAAGGGCGTCATCGGGGTCGGCTTCGGCCCGGGCGAGCGCCTGCTCCAGGCCAAGACCGCCGGGCTCGACTGGCGCCCGGAATGGGCCGGTGGGGCGGGCTTTCTCGAGGCCCGTGCGAAAATGACCTACGAGGCGCGCGACGCGGCGTTGAAGCGCTATCTCGCTGCGCCGTATGATGGCGCTTCCGCCAACGGTATCACGCTCGGGCTCGCTTTGCTGCAGAAAGGCGCGCTGCTCAGCAACGCCTCCACCGTGCATCTGCTGACGCTGATGCGCGCCAGCAAGACCGGACCGCTGCGGCTGAAATCGGGGCTCCGCCCCGGCTGGAGCTTTGCGCACAAGACCGGCACGGGGCAGGAACTCGCCAGCCTCGCCACCGGCTATAACGATGTCGGGCTGTTGCGCTCGCCCAGCGGCCACACTTATGCCGTCGCGGTGATGATCGGCAGCACGCGGCGCCCGATCCCCGCACGCATGCAATTGATGGGCGATGTGACACGGGCGCTCATCGCGGCGGTCGAATAACGGCTGCGCACTCCGCCGTTCCGCGCTCGCAGGTTGATTGGCTCGCAAGTGGCCCGCCTGCGTTGAAAGAGCACCTCTTGGGGAGACCGATCATCGCCACCTTCATGTTCGCGACGGGAATCGAAAATAGCGTACCCACGATCCATGGTGGGCGTACGCGCGTCGACGAGATGGAAAGCTGTGGTCACTATCGGCGCTGGCAGGAGGATTTCGCGCTCGTTGAAGACATGGGCATCGGCTATCTTCGCTTTGGTCCGCCGATCCACAAGACCTGGCTGGGTGCCGACCGCTACGACTGGGAATTCGCCGACCTGACCTTTGCCGATCTGAAGCGGCGCAATATCGCCCCGATCGTCGACTTGTGCCATTTCGGCGTTCCGGACTGGATCGGCAATTTTCAGAACCCAGACTTTCCCGACCAATTTGCCCGCTACGCCGCCGCCTTTGCCGAGCGTTTCCCCTGGATCCAGCTCTATACGCCCGTCAACGAGATGTATATCTGCGCCACCTTCTCGGCGCGCTACGGCTGGTGGAACGAGCAACTCAGCAGCGACAAGGCATTTGTTACAGCGCTCAAGCATCTCGTAAAGGCCAACGTGCTGGCCATGCAGGCGATCCTGAAGATACGCCCGGATGCCATTTTCATCCAGAGCGAGTCTTCCGAATATTTCCATGCCGAAAGCCCGGCGGCGATCCGGCCCGCTGAAATCATGAACGCGCAGCGGTTTCTCTCGCTAGACCTGAACTATGGCCGGCGCGTGGATTCGGAAATGTACGAATATCTGCTCGATAACGGGATGACGCGGGACGAATATCACTTCTTCCTGAACCAGCACCTCAAGCAACATTGCATCATGGGCAACGACTATTACGTCACCAATGAGCATCGGGTGGCCGAGGACGGATCGACGCGCGCCTCGGGCGAGATATTCGGCTATAGCGAGATCACCCGCCAATATCATGACCGCTACCGGCTCCCGGTCATGCACACCGAGACCAATTTGAACCAGGGCCCATCGGGCCGGGAGGCGGTGGACTGGTTGTGGAAGGAATGGGCCAACGTGCTGCGCGTGCGCAACGACGGCGTACCGATCGTCGGCTTCACCTGGTATTCCCTGACCGATCAGATCGATTGGGACAGCGCGCTGCGCGAGACCAATGGCAACGTCAATCCGCTCGGCCTGTTCGATCTGGACCGCAACATCCGGCCAGTGGGCACGGCTTTCAAAAAGCTCATCACCCAGTGGCGTGACGTGCTGCCGACGCAAAGTCTCTGCCTGACCGTGCCGGTCGTGCTGCCGGACGAGAATGACGACGTGAATGCCAGGCGACAGACCAGGCTCGCTGAACAGATGCAGTAGACCTGTCGAACCGATCGACTACAGAGCGCCGGCATCCGAAGATGCTGCAAGCCGATCACCGGAGCACGAAATGTACTTCTCCCGAAATGCAGTTGCGGCCGGCATGACCATCGCGCTGATAGCAACGGCAAGCGCGGCGCAGGACGTGCCCGTCGCCGCTGTGCCGACCCTTGCGCCGGCCCAGATCGTCACGCGCTGGACGGCCGAGGAAGCGCGCCAGGGCGCCGCGGCCGACGCGCGGCATTTCTACGCGATCAGCAACAACCGGATCGGCAAATACAACAAGAAAAGCGGCCGCCGGGTCGCGCAATGGCAGGGTTCAAAAGCGCAGTTTCCGCATATGAATTCCTGTGTCGTCGACCGGACCCAGTTGATCTGTGCGGCGTCCAACTATCCCGCGGTGCCGATGGCCAGCGCGATCGAGATTTTCGACGCCGCTACGTTGCGCCATATCCGATCGATCACGCTGCCGCCCCTGCCGGGATCGCTGACCTGGATCGAGCGGCGCGGGAAGGATTGGTTTGCCGGGCTGGCCAATTACCCGGTGGCCCGCGGCGGGGAAGCGGGTCACGATCATCGCTGGACGTCGCTCGTCCGGCTGGACGCCGGCTTGCGCCCGACCGGACTGTGGCACTTTCCCGACAGCGTGCTGGCGCGCTTTGCACCGATGAGCTGTTCCGGCGGCACGTGGGGCACGGATGGCCTGCTTTATGTCACGGGCCATGACCTGCCCGAGCTTTATGCGCTGCGGCTGCCGAAAGCGGGCACCGTGCTCGAACACATTGCCACGATCCCCCTGCCCACCGGCGGCCAAGCGATCAGCTGGGACCCGTCCGCGCCGCGTACCTTGTGGTCGCTTGATCGCGCCACCAAGCAGGTCGTGGCAAGCCGGATCGGGGCTATAGACATCAAGCGCTAGTCTGTTTGCAGGCGATCGACCCAAAAGTCACCATTGTCCGTCTTCATACCACCGCCCAACATCGGGCGCCCATTCAGGCCCAATCCGGACGTCAAGGTGCAGGCGCCGCCACTCGCGCTCAAAGACGTGGTGTACAAGCACAACACACTCGCTATGATCACCCTAACATTGCGGGGGATCACATGCTCGAGCTCAACGGCGTAACCCATATCTACGCGAACGGAACGAAGGCGCTCGACGATGTCAGCCTGACTGTGCCGACCGGCATGTTCGGGCTGCTGGGCCCGAACGGCGCCGGCAAGTCGACGCTGATGCGGACGGTGGCCACGCTGCAAACGCCGACCGCGGGCACGATTCGGTTCGGCGCGATCGATGTCATCGCCAATCCCGAGGCACTGCGCGAGACATTGGGCTATCTGCCGCAGGATTTCGGTGTCTATCCGCGCGTTTCTGCCTATGACATGCTGGATCATATGGCGGTGCTGAAGGGCATCGCCTCGGCGCGCGAGCGCAAGGAGACGGTCGAGACCCTGCTCAACCAGACCAACCTCTGGGCGGTGCGCAAGAAAGCGATCGCGGGTTTCTCGGGCGGCATGCGGCAGCGTTTCGGAATCGCCCAGGCGCTGATCGGCAATCCCGGACTGATCATCGTCGACGAACCGACCGCCGGGCTCGATCCCGAAGAGCGCAACCGCTTCCTCAACCTGCTTGCCGAGATCGGCGAAAATGTCGTGGTGATCCTGTCGACACACATCGTCGAGGACGTCGCCGATCTGTGCCCGCGCATGGCGGTGCTGGCAGCGGGGCGGATCCAGCTGGAAGGCGCGCCGCTGGAATTGATCGAGCAGACGCGCGGCAATGTCTGGGCCAAGACGATCGGCCGCGACGAGCTCGACGAGAGCCGGCTGCGCTACGAAGTGATCTCGACCCGCCTGTTCGCCGGGCGCACGATCATCCACATCCTGGCGCATGACGATCCCGGCGACGGCTTCGCGCCGGTAAAGGGCGGGCTGGAGGATGTGTATTTCTCCACCCTCGCCCGCTCGCGCCGCGTGCCGGCCGCCGAGCCCGTCTCCAGCTCCATCGCGGCCTGAGCGCGATGTTCGGCCAGATCGCCCGCTTCGAACTGCGCTACCAATTGCGCAATCCGGTCTTCTGGACCGTCTCGATCCTGTTCTTCCTGCTGACCTTCGGCGCGATGACGGTCGAGCAGATCCAGATCGGCAGCGGCGCCAACATCCACAAGAACGCGCCCGTTGCGATCGCGCAGATCCACCTGATCATGTCGCTGTTCTTCATGTTCGTGACGACGGCGTTCGTCGCCAACGTGATCGTGCGCGATGATGAAAGCGGGTTCGGGCCGATGGTGCGCTCGACCCGCGTCAGCAAGACGGATTATCTGCTCGCCCGTTTCCTCGGCGCGTTCGCCGCTGCGGCGATCGCCTTCGCCGCCATCCCGCTGGCGATCTGGCTGGGCTCGATGATGCCGTGGATCGATCCCGAAAAGCTCGGGCCCAACCGGCTTGGCGATTACGCTTATGCCTATTTCCTGCTGGCCCTGCCCAACGTGTTCCTGACCTCGGCGATCTTCTTCGCGGTGGCGACGATGACGCGGTCGATGATGTATTCCTATCTCGGCGTGGTCGTGTTCCTGGTGCTCTATTTCGCGCTCACCGCGATCCTGCGGAGCAAGCCCGAATGGCGCCCGTTCGGCAGCTATGTCGAATTGTTCGGGCTTGGCGCGTTCAACACGACGACGCGATACTGGACGGCGAGCGACGCCAATGCGGGCATGCCGGCCTTTGCCGGCGTGCTGGTGTGGAACCGGGTGATTTCGATCGCGGTCGGGCTGTTGGCGATCGCCATCGCCTATGCGCGCTTCTCCTTCGCCGAGCGCGGCGTATCGAAACGCAAACTGCGTCGGCAGCGGCGTAAGACCGCCAAGCTCGCCGCGCAATTGCCGACCATGGTCGAGCGTCTGCCTGCCGCGCGCCCAAATCATGCCGCCTGGACGCGGCTGAGCACACGCTGCCGCTTCGAAATGGGCTTGGTGTTCCGCAGTCCCGCCTTCGTCGTCCTGCTGATGATCGGGCTGTTCAACGCCGTCGCCGCCTTGCTGTTCGCCAATGAGATGTTCGGCACGCCGATCCGCCAGCTGACCTTCGCGGTGATCGGCACTTTGCAGGGCAGCTTTTCGATCATCCCGCTGATCATCGCGATTTATTATGCGGGCGAATTGGTCTGGCGCGATCGCGAGCGCGGCATGCACGAGATCGTCGATGCGACCTCGCTGCCCAATTGGGCGTATCTGGTGCCGAAAGTGCTCGCGGTCACCGGCGTATTGTTCGCCACGACGCTGGTTTCGGTGGTCGCCGCCTGCCTCGTCCAGCTCGCGCGCGGGCAAACGGATCTGGAATTGGGCCAGTATTTCGCCTGGTATCTGCTGCCCACCACCGCCGATGCCGTGATCCTCGCCGTCCTGGCGGTGTTCGTCCAGGCGCTCAGCCCCAACAAATATGTCGGCTGGGCAATCATGGTGGTCTATCTCGTCGGCACGATCACGCTGACCAGCATTGGGTACGAGCACCCACTCTACCAATATGGCAGCACCGGCACCGTACAGCTCTCGGACATGAACGGTGACCAAATCGGCGGCGCGCGCGCATGGTGGTTGCGGCTCTATTGGGGCGGTATCGCGCTGGCGCTGGGCGTCTTCGCGCACCTGTTGTGGCGTCGCGGCACCGAGACGCGGTTGAAACGGCGGCTGCTGCAATTGCCACGACGTCTGATCGGCGTGCCCGGCGCGGTGCTGGCCGGCGCGTTGCTCGTGAGCGCGGCAAGCGGCGCGTATCTCTATCACGACATGAACGTGATCAACACCTATCGCACGGCGCAGGACGGCGAACGTCGGATGGCCGACTATGAGAAGAAGTACCTCAGATACGCCGCGGTGAAGCAACCGTCGGTGACCGACATGCGGCTGAACATCGCGCTCTACCCGGAGCAGCGCCGGATGGAATCGTCCGGCAGCTATGCCTTCGTGAACGACACTGGCGCCCCGCTCCGCGACCTGCACGTGCGGCTGATGAACGATCAGACCAAGCTGGGCGCGGTTGCCATCCCCGGCGCCAGGCTGGTGATGGACGACGACGACCTGCAATATCGCATCTACCGCTTCGCTACACCGCTCGCCCCCGGAGCGCGGGGCACGCTCAGCTTCCACGCGACACGTTGGGAACGCGGCATGCTCGCCAATGCCGACGATACCCGCGTGGTGGGCAATGGCAGCTTCCTGCAGAATGGCGAGTTCGCCCCGCAGCTTGGCATGGACCAGAACGGCTTGCTGCAGGACCGCGCCAAGCGCCGCAAATACGGTCTGCCGCCCGAATTGCGCCTAGCCAAGCTCGAGGACCGTTCGGCGCAGGCGCGCAACATGCTGTTCAATGCGCCGTGGGTGCGTTCGGACATCACCGTCTCGACCAGCGCCGGCCAGACGCCGATCGCGCCCGGCCGGAAGCTATCCGATACGATGGCGAACGGCCGACGCACGGCGCGCTTCGTCTCGACCGCGCCGATACTCGCCTTCTTCTCGGTGCAATCCGCCGCTTACGCCGAAAAGACCCGCCTGGTGGACGGCACGCGCCTCGCCGTGTTCTACGATCCCAAACATGCCTTCAATACGACACGCATGCTCGATGCGATGCAACGCTCGCTGCGCTATTACCGCGCCAATTTCGGCCCCTATCAGTTCGACTATGCCCGGATCATGGAATTTCCCGGCTATGCCAGCTACGCGCAGGCGTTCGCCGGCACGATCCCCTATTCGGAACGGATCGGCTTCATCGCCGACGGCCGCGATCCGGATGCGATCGACTATGTCAGCTATGTCACCGCGCACGAACTGGGCCATCAATATTGGGGCCATCAGTTGGTCGCCGCCGATATGCAAGGCGGCACGCTGCTGCTCGAGACGATGGCGCAATATTCCGCGCTGATGGTGATGAAGCACCAATATGGCGAGGACAAGATCCGCCGCTTCCTGAAATACGAGCTCGATTCCTACCTGCGCTCGCGCGGCGGCGAAGTGATCGAAGAAGTGCCGCTCGATCGCGTCGAGAACCAGGGCTATATCCATTATCGCAAGGGTTCGCTGGTCATGTACCTGCTGCAGGATCGGCTCGGCGAGGCGCGCGTCAACGCGATGCTGCGCGGCCTGCTTGAGCGCTATCGCTTCAAGGGCAAGCCGTATCCGCGCTCGCTCGATCTGGTCGCCGGGTTCCTGTCGCTCGCGCGTACCCCCGGCGAACGACAGCTCGTGCTCGACCTGTTGGACCGGATCACGGTGTATGACCTGAAGACGACAGCGGCGACGACGCGGCAGCGTGCCGACGGCCAATACGAGACGGTGCTGACCATCGATGCCGGCAAGTTCTACGCCAGCGGTAGCGGCGTCGAGAAGGCGGCGCCGCTTGCTGACACGATCGACGTTGGCGTGTTCGAGCAACGCCCGGGCCTGGGCAGCTTTGCCGCGCGCGACGTGCTGCTCAAGGAGCGCCGGCCGATCGTTTCCGGGATACAGACCGTGCGCATCGTCACGAAGCGCAAGCCGGCCTTTGCGGGGATCGATCCCTACAACATGTATATCGACCGCAATGGCGACGACAATGTTATCCCGGTGACGTCTTAAGCTGGGGGGATCGCAGATCGGCGGGGACGACGTCGCCAGCTCTCATGAAGCCTTAAGAGAGCGACGCACCTTGCAGCCAGAGGTGTCTTCGGCTTCGGCGGCAATGGCGCGGATCGTCGCTTCCGGATGGCGAACCTTGGCGAGTTCGGGCGCCTCCACGCGCAGGTGTTCGACGCCGCTACCCCATTGCCGGCGCCACCACGTGCTGGCGGACCGCGCATCGATGCGGGGCAGCATGTTCCGCGCATAGCCGAGCATTTCATCGGGCGGGATCAGGTCCTTCCCATCGGCGATAGCGTGCGACAGGTCTCGCGCCAGATCGACGTTGCGCACCTTGGCCATCTCTCCCGCGCGATATTGCAGATCGGCAGCGACGTTGCGTTTGGCTGCCGCCCATTCCTGCTCCGTAAAGCCGGTCGTCGCGAGCTCGCAGGTCATCTTGCGCAGGCCCGCGACCGCCGGCTGCCACTGATCGACGGCAAATCGGTCCCACAGCATGATCTGCCGATGACCCTCGCTACTTTCGATGAACATGCCGAGCTTGCCGGCCGGGCTGCCCGGCTGGGAAGCGGCGAAGCGCCCGTCGATCGCCCGCACGGCCAGCAGATCCATGAGGTCCGCCTCGGCCTGCCGGGCGCGCGTCGAGGGCGGCGCGGGGGTGGGCATGACGACCGTCATCATCGCCGTCCTGCGCCCCTGGGGCAGCGCGGAGACACTGATCGGGCGGATGCGATCGCGCTGAAACACTGGAAATGGCGCTCGGCGGGACACGGGCTTGCTGGGCTGCCAGGTGCCGAAGCGCTGCTCGATCAGCGCCCTCACCTGCTCGGCGTCGACATCCCCCACGATCACGATCATCATGGTCTCGGGCTGATACAGCCGTCGGTACAGATTACGGATCGTATCGATACTCGCGGTCGGCACATCATCGGAGTTTTGAGCCTCGATCACGTCGTTGGGCGACCCTGGCGCGACCGCCGCGATGTAATCGGCGAAGATTTCGTTGCCGAGCTTCTTGTCCGCCATCTCCCGCACGACCTCGGCCCGGGCGGCATCGACCGCATCGGCGCGCAAGGTGAGGTCGGTCGCGGCGTCCCGAAACAGGCTCAGCAACGTGTCGATCTCGGCCGGTGCCGTGGTTTTGGTCGACAAATAATAGTTGGTTTCCCGCCACGAGGTCGAGCCGGCATTCGGCGCAGGGAACGTCAGCGGCAGGCCGATGCGAACGAGATGTCGGAAGTCGTCCGGCTCTTTGTTGGTCGGGCTAAGGAAGAAGATATGTTCGATCAGGTGGGCCAATCCCCGCTCGCCGGGGCGTCGTTCGGCAATGAACCCACCCTCATTGCGCACCAGAAAGCCAATTCCGGGCTCACTGCCGCGGCGCGGCAGGATGGCGAAGCGAACCCCGTTGCTGAGGCGTCCCGTCACGGTCTTCTGCCAAGCGCCATCGGAGGGGCGCGCGATCGTCCTTTGGGTGACTGCGTCAGTCGCTGCGAGTGGAGAAGAGGACACGGCTATAGGAAGCAGCGCGAGGCGTAGCGACGACCGGAAGTGGCTTATCACTTGCAAGGCTTGATCCCTTCCAGCCTGTCGCTTCCGATCCCGACCACCGGCAGCAATTAGCGCGATGATTGTAAAGTTTTGCGGCAGGAGGATGACACGCGCTGAAGCGTCCAACTGATCGAAAGCCCACGATCAGGATCGCCGACCTGGTCCAGTTGATCCTGGCGCTCGTCCGATCGGACGAGCGCCAGATCGCACCGGTCACTCGTAGCGTAATGCTCGGATCGGGTTTTCGCGCGCGACCCGCCAAGCGTGGCTGGCGATCGTGGTCGTCGCGATCACCAGTGCCAAGCCGCCGGCGGCGAGGAACGGCAACGGCCCCAACGCGATGCGGTCATCAAAGCCGTTCAGCCAGCCGCGCATCATCCACCACGCGACCGGCCACGCGATCAAATTGGCGACCACCACCGGCCGGGTGAACTGCCACACCAGCAATCGCACGATATCGCGCGTGCCGGCGCCCAACACCTTGCGAATGCCGATTTCCTTGGTGCGGCGTTCGGCGGTGAAGGCGGCAAGCCCGAAGAGGCCAAGACACCCGATGATTACCGAGAGGATGGCGAAGCCGGCGAAGACCTGCCCGGTGGCCACGTCCGAGCGATAGAGATCGGCGGCCTTATCGTCGGAAAATTCGGCGTCGAACGGCACGGTGGGCACGATGCGTTTCCATACCGCCCCGATCCGCGCCATCACCGCCGCCGGATCGGGATCCTCGACCCGCACCACCAGCCACGGCAGGTTATATTCGTCATGATACATGATCATGTCCTCAACCTGCTCGCGCGCGCTGCGGAACCGCGTGTCGCCGAGCACGCCGACGATCGTCGCCGGCACGGTGCCGTTCTTGGGATCGACGAAGCTCATGCGAATCTGCTTGCCGACTGCCGCCTGCGGGCTGGCAAAGCCCATCTGCCGCACCGAACTTTCATTGACCATCACGTTCATGCCGCGCGCGACCAACGCCTTTTCCTTGGCGTCGTCGGGCACATCGGCAACGGTCGCGTCGTCCATCGCGCGATCGCGCTGCAGCGTGCGTCCGGCGAGCAACTTCATCCCCATCGTTTCGGGATAATCGAACCCGACGCTGTACGACCCCAGGGTGAGCGGAGTGGGCTTGCCGGGCAGCATGACGCTCTGGTTCATGCGATTGTCGGTCGCCACCGCAATGCTGGTGCGCGCGACATGCTTGACGCCGGGTGTGCGCAGCACTTGCTGTTCGATCGTGTCGATCGAGGGGCGTACGGCCGTGCGGCTCATATTCTCCACCTGGATCAGGCCGGAACGTTTGAAGCCGGGATCGGCGCTGCGCAGGAAAGCCGTCTGGGAATAGACGATCGCGGTGCAGATGATCAGCCCGATCGAAATGGCGAACTGCACCACCACCAGCCCGTTGCGCAGCACGCCCGATCCTTCGGCTTCGGCCGCCGACTTGTTCGCTTTCAGCACACGTGCCGGCTGGAAGCGGGTGAGATAGAAAGCGGGATACAAACCGCCGGCCAGGCCGACCGCCAGCAGCAGCACCAACGCCGGTAACAGCACGCCCCCGCCGCCGAAATATTGCAGCGCCAACTCCATGTTGAGATAGGTCCGCAGCCACGGCAGCGACAGCTCGACGATCGCCAGCGCGACGAGCATCGCGATGGCGGAGACCAATACCGACTCCGCGAGGAACTGCGCGATCAACTGACCGCGGCTGGCGCCCAGCACTTTGCGCAGCGCCACTTCGCGCGCGCGCTGCGAGGCGCGCGCCGTGGCCAGGTTGGTGAAGTTGACACAGGCCATGACCAGGATCAGCGCGGCGAGGATGGCGAAGGTAACGATGGTGCCGGCATCCTCTTCGTTGGCCGAGGGGCCGGACTTGCCCGTACCGAGATGGATGTCGGGCAATGCCACCAGCTTGAAGCTGGTATCTGCCGTTTGGCTGATCAGTTGCCCGCCAACCATGTCCTTGGGCGCGGCGCGCTCTTTCCAGGCGTCGAGCTGCGCGTTGAGCGCGGCGACGTCCGTGCCCGGCTGCAGCGCGAGATAATTATAGCCGCTATATTGGCCCCAATTATTTTCCTGTCCGGGCGGGAATCTGGCCGGATCGGCCAGCACGGCCATGCCCATGCGGTTGTGCGAATTGCGCGGCAGATTCTTGTAGACGCCGGTGACGCGGAAATCGCGCTTGCCCTCACGCGCCTGGGCAGTGACCGTCCGGCCGATCGCATCCTCGCTGCCGAACAGCGAGAGTGCGGTCTTTTGCGAGACAACGATGCTGTTGGTGTCAGGCAACGCGGTCGCCGCCGAGCCGCGCACGAAGGGCAGGTCGAAAATCTTGAAGAAATCGGCGCCGACCTGCGTGATGGTTAGCTGGCGTGGCTCGCCCTTGTCCATGATGACAGGCTGCCAATTGGTCATATAAGCAAGCCGCGCAATCTGCGGAAAATCCTTCTTGAGCGCCGGTCCGACGGCATAAGGCGACATCTGGATCGGATCGACCGCGCCGGTCTGGGCATCGCTCGTCACCGCCTGCACCTGATAGATATTGTCGGCATTGGGCACGAAGCGATCGAACGACAGATGCTCGCGCACGAACAGCGAGATCAGCAGGCAGGCGGCGAGGCCGATCGCTAGGCCGAGGATGTTGATGAAGGCGTAGGTACGGTTCTTGAGCAGGGCTCGCAGACCGACGGTCAGGTAATTGCGCCACATGGCAAGGTCTCCGGGAAATCGGGGTCAGGCAGCGCGGCGGCGTTCCTGCAGGATGCGGCCGTCGAGCATGTTGACGACGCGGCCGGCATAATCGGCGTGCGCCGGCGAATGCGTAACCATGACGATGGTCGAGCCCTCGGCGTTCAGCGCCTGCAGCATCTTCATCACTTCCTCGCCATGCTGCGTATCGAGATTGCCCGTCGGTTCGTCGGCCAGGATCAGCTTCGGCGCGGCGACCAGCGCGCGGGCGACGGCGACGCGCTGCTGCTGCCCGCCGGAGAGCTGGCTCGGGCGGTGCTTGGCCCGGTGGGCGATGCCGACCTTGTCCATCACCGCATCGGTGCGGCTCTTGCGATCGGCGGGAGAGACCTTGTGGTAGAGCAATGCCAGTTCGATATTCTCGCGCACCGACAGTTCGTCGACCAGATTGAAGCTCTGGAAGATGAAGCCGATGTTTTCCTTGCGGACGACCGACAGGCCGGCTTCGCTCAAGCCCGCAACTTCTTTACCGGCAAAGACATAGGAGCCGCTCGACGGGCTATCGAGCATGCCGATCAGGTTGAGCAGGGTCGATTTACCGCAGCCCGAAGGTCCCATGATAGCGACGAACTCGCCGGACTGAATATCCAGGTCGATGGCATCGATCGCGGTCGTTTCGACCATATCGGACGCATAGATGCGGCAGAGATTGCGCATCGTCAGCAGAGCAGTGTGCATGGGAGCATCCTTCACTTGGCGAGGGAGAGCTCGGCCTTGTCGGCAAAGCCCGTATAGGGAGAGGTGATGACGCGCTCGCCGGGATCGAGCCCATCGAGGATTTCGATACTTTCGGTGTTGCGGCGACCCATGCGCACCTGGCGCTTGATCGCCTGGCCGCCGCCGGGCGCGACGACGAACACCCAGGTGCCGCCGGTTTCGTTGTAGAACGCACCGTTGGGCAGCAGGATCGCCGGCGCCGGATCGCCGAGCGTGAGGCGTGCCTGGAGCGACTGGCCGCGCTGGATGTCCTTCGGCTCGACACCGATAAACTGCAGGTCGAGCTGGAACTCACCATTCTGCACCTGCGGGTAGATTTTGCTGACACGCGCGGCGAAACTCTTGCCGCCGACATCGATCGTCGCCTTCTGCCCGATAACGACGCGGCCGAGATAATATTCGTCGACCCCGGCGATCAGCTTGTTGCGACCCGGGGAATCGATCTGCCCGATGCGCTGCCCGCGCGACAGCGACTGGCCGACCTGGATCGAGAAACCCGACAGCTGCCCCGCGACCGGCGCGCGCAGGTTGAGCGCGTCGAGATTGCCGCGAGCAAGCGCCAGGCTGGACATCAGCGAGTTCGAAGACGCACGAAGCTGCGCCAGCTGGCTCGACATCAATTTGCGATCGGTCGCCTGGCCGCGGCGCAGCACGGTGCCGCGCTCGCGCTCGTAGGCGTAGGAATCGCTGGTGTCGCTGAACGTCTTGGCGGCGACGAAGCCGCGCGCGGCGAGCGCCTTTTCCCGGGCATATTGGCGTTCGGCCTTGGTGCGCGCGAGATCGGCCTCGAGGATCGAGCGTTCGTTGGCGAGCTGCGTCTGCGCCAGCGCCAGCTCCTGGCTGCGCATGTTGTTGAGCTGCTCGGTCACTTCGCTCTGCCGCGCGAGCACGGACAGCTGCAGCTCGGCATTGGACAGCAAGGCGATCGGCTGGCCCGCGGCGAGGCTGGCGCCGTCTTCGACCAATACCTTCTCGACCCGCCCGCCCTCGATCGCGTCGAGAAACACGGTCTGCAGCGGCGTGACGCGAGCGCGCAGCGGAATGAAATCGTCGAACGTGCCGCGCGAGACGGTGGAGATGGTCAACCGGCTGGCGGCGACGCTCTGGCTGTCACTGCGCGGTGCGAAATACCAGAAGGCCGCGGCGGCGAGCAGGAGCGCGACGACGCCGGCCGCGAGCTTGTATTTGAGTGGCAGTTTGCGCGAGACGACGACGCGATCCATGCCGCTGCCGCTGACGGCGGCACCGGGGTTGTCGTTGTCATCACGGAGGTGGACGATGCTCATACGACGTTTCTCGCAATCGTCGTGCCAGATCGTGCCGAGGGAATAGCGTGGCGGCCGTGCACGCGACTGTCCGAAAGCGAACAGTCGCGTTCGATTTCGGACAGAATGGCGGGTGCTGCGCTCATACGGTGATGCTCAACCGGACCGTAGCGGCGGCGTGGATCTGCGGCAGTTGGATCCAGCCATAGGCCGATGCCAGCGTCAGCGCCGACACGGCGATCAGCGCCAACATCGCGGCGAGAATTTTCGGGGGCCAGTCGGGGTGCATGCGTCGTTCCTCGTGCGGCGGCAGGCTGCCGACGTGTGATACGTTGCAGGGGGTGTGCCAAACCCGCCCTCACCGCGCGTCATCCCAGCGAAAGCAGGGATCTCACGCCGGCAGCGCGGGAAAAAGCCGCCGGAGATTCCAGCTTTCGCTGGGGTCACTACCGGCGAAAGCGTCTGGCACGTAAATTGATTGTCCGTTTCCGCACACTGATTGTACGGAAGCGAACGTGATGGGGGCCGAATTCGATCTATGCGTCGTGGTCGACGACGATGAGGACATCCTCATGGCGGCGCGCCTGTTGCTGCGCACCTTATTCACCGAGGTGCTGACCGCGCGCGCGCCGGACGAGGCGCTGGCGTTGATCGCCGGGCGCTCGCCCGATGTACTTTTGCTCGACGCCAATTTCGGGCGCGGGGCGACCGATGCGCGCGAGGGGCTGGCCTTGCTCGATGCGCTGCTCAAGGCCGATCCCGAACTGGTCGTGGTGATGATCACCGCGCATGCCGGCGTGCAGGTCGCGGTGACCGCGATGAAGCACGGCGCGACGGATTTCGTGTCCAAGCCGTGGAGCAACGAGCGGCTGCTTGCCACTGTCCGCACCGCCGCCGCGCTGCGCCGCTCGCGCCGTGCGGTGGCGACGGAACGCGGCAAGGTCGCGACGATTGCCGCGCCAGCCAGAGCCGGCAACTCTCCCTTGCTCGGCGATGCCCCGGCGATGGCGCGCGTGCATTCGTTGATCGCGCGCGCCGCGCCGACCGATGCCAACGTGCTGGTGCTTGGCGAAAATGGCACGGGCAAGGAATTGGTCGCGCGCGCCCTGCATGCCGCCTCGCGGCGCGCGGATCGGGTCATGGTCACCGTCGATCTCGGCGCGGTGGCCGAAGATCTGATCGATTCCGAGCTGTTCGGCCATGTCAAAGGCGCCTTCACCGATGCGCGCAGTGATCGCATCGGGCGGCTCCAGGCGGCCGATGGCGGCACGTTGTTCCTCGACGAGATCGGTAACCTGCCGTTGCGCCTGCAACCCAAATTGCTCACCGCGCTGGAGCAGCGCCAGGTGACGCCGGTCGGCGCCAACAAGCCGGTGGCGATCGACATCCGCGTGGTGGCGGCGACCAACCTGTCGCCCGACCGCCTGCATGATGAGGCATATTTTCGGCAGGACCTGCTGTTCCGGCTCAACACGGTCGAGATTCGATTGCCGCCGTTACGCGATCGGCGCGAGGATATCGGGCTGTTGATCGATCATTATCTCGAGCTCTACGCGCGGCGCTACGATCGCCCCGTCGCGCGCGTGTCGCCGACCGCGCGCGCGGTGCTGGCCGGGCATGACTGGCCGGGCAATGTCCGCGCCTTGCGTCATGCGGTTGAGCGCGCGGTGATCCTGGCCGCCGGGCCAGTGCTGGAGGCGGAGGACTTCGCGCTGGGGGCCGCTGCGCCGCGCATCGCACCGGAAGCGATCGTCGCGCCCGGCCCCGCCGACGACCTCAACCTCGATCGCGTCGAGCGCCGGCTGGTCGAGCAGGCGCTGCGCCGCCACGGCTACAATATCTCGCTCGCTGCCCACGAACTGGGCCTGTCGCGTGCGGCCTTGTACCGCCGGATGGAAAAGCATGGGCTCTGATCGCTTCACGCGGGCGATGATGCTGCAGTTTGCGGGCCTGCTGGCGGCGATGCTGGCGTTCGTGTGGGCCGTGCAGACGCCGGGGCTATGGGCAGTACGCTGGCTGACCGGCGCGTTGCTGGCGGCCGCGATATACGGCGTGTGGCAGCGCATCGCGCGCACCAATGTGGAAGTTGCGCGTTTCGTCGAAGCGCTGCATCGTGGCGATGTCACCACGCATTTTCACCGCCACGAGGGATCGGGCTTCGGCACGATGGGCGATGCATTCAACGCCGCGATCGCGCAGGTGCGCGAGGAACGCCGCGCAAGCGGCGACGATCTCCGCTATCTGGAGGCGTTGATCGACGACATGCCGGTGGCGCTGCTGACCATCGATGCAACCGGGCGGGTCGATCCCGGCAACAAGGCGGCGCGGCGCTTGTTTGCTCAGGTTGGCGGCGCGCGGCCGGAGGATTATGCGATCTATGGCGCGACCTTCGCCGCGCGACTGGCCGATGCCGGGCCGGGGCGCGAGGAGATGTTGATCCTCAATCTCGACGGCCACGCCAAGCGCGCGCTGGTCCGCTCTGCCAGCCTGACCCGGCTCGGCCACGCCACCCGCGCGGTCATCGTGCAACCGGTGCAAGAAACGCTCAACGCCGTCGAAATGGCCACGCAGACTGATCTGGTGCGTGTCTTGACCCACGAAATCCTCAACTCGCTGACCCCGGTCACGTCCCTCGCCGCGACCGCCGCGGCGCTACTCGGTGACCTCGACCGCGGCACCGATCCCCAATTGTCCGATGCGCGCGACGCGGTCACCACGCTCGCCCGTCGCGCCGAGGGGCTGGGCCGCTTCATCGACAGCTACCGCGCCGTTGCCAGCCCCCCGCGACTGCAGCGCCGGGTGTTTGCAGCGGCGCCGTTCGTTGCGGAAATACAGCGGCTGTTTGCTGCCGAATGGCCGGGCGTAACGCTCGACGTGGCACTCGAGCCGGCGCTCGAGCTCGACGCCGATCCCGATCTGATCGCGCAACTGCTGATCAACCTATTGCGCAATGCTGCCCAGGCCTGTGGGTCCGTCGCCCAACCGATCATTATCCTGGCGATGCAGCGGCTGCCGGGGCGCGCGATTGCCCTTGAAGTGTCGGATAGCGGACCGGGCGTGCCCCACGCCCTGCGCGACGATATCTTCCTGCCCTTCTTCACCACGCGTGCAACCGGCACCGGCGTAGGCCTGAACCTCGCGCGGCAGATCGTCACCGCGCATGGGGGCAATATCGAAGTCGTTGATGGGCCAAGCGGCGGTGCGCTGTTCCGTATCGTAATCTGACCGATTCAACACTGCCGACCAGTCAGCTCGGCCTGGCGAACACAGAGCCCAGAAACCCAGCTATCGCCCCGTCGCGTGCCGCGCGAGATCGCCTACGGCCACATCGTGGATGATCCGGAACCGCGCTTCGATCAGACTGAACACGCCAAAGCCGATCAAGCCGATGGCGATGACGATATCCGCCGGGCTGGTCAGCCAGGACAGTGCCTGCGCCATGCCGCCGGCCTGGCTCGCCTGATCGTTCATACCCGCCTTGAACAACAGATAGCTGCAGATGACGAACACGACGCCGCGCGCGGCATAGCCGGCACGACCGCTCCACCGCGCCCAGGGCTGCGATGCGATGTGCGGCTCGAGATAGTCGAGGAAACTGCCTTTGGCCGCTTTGACCAACTGGAGGATGCCGACACCGAACAGGATGACGGCGCCGACCATCACCAACAGCGTGCCGCCGGGCAGGTCGAGCGCGACCTGCGTGCCCTCGCGGGCGCCGTTGCCGCCCGAGCCCAGCCCACGGATTAGGCGGACCGCCTGCCAGGTCAGCAACAGATGGACGATCCCGCTGATCGCTGCGCCGACCCGCTCCATCACACCCTTGCGATCTGCACCGTGCCGCTCGATGTCGAACGCGGCATCGCACAGTCGCCAGACGCCATAAGCGCCCAAGCCCACCGCCATGACCGAGAGCAATATGCGGCCTGCGCCATCGCCGACATATTGCAGCGCGCCGCTGGGATCTTCCGCGCGCCCGGCGCGGATGACCAGAAAAGCAATAACCAGATACAGGATACCGCGCGTGGCGAATCCGATCCGTGTAAGTGTGGTCAGCCGTGCGCTGGCGTTCATTACAATGGTCCCCCTGTCCCGCGAGAACGGCCTGGATCGCTGATACGTTCCCAGGGAGATCATCACATTCCGGCCTTCCACTCCCGCGCCAACAACCGCGGCCCCTTGGCAAGAGGGAGAGGCCTCGGTTGCTCGGATGGCGCGGCAGACCCGCTAAGCGGCGGCGGCCTGCAATTCCTCCTCGGGTAGCCGGATCATATAATCGAAGGCGGACAGCGCCGCGGTCGAGCCGGCGCCCATGGCGATCACGATCTGCTTGAACGGCACCGTCGTGCAATCGCCGGCCGCGAAGATGCCCGCACGCGACGTCTCGCCGCGATGGTCGATCTCGATCTCGCCATGCTGGGTCAGTGCGATCGTGTCGCGCAGCCACTCGGTGTTGGGGACGAGGCCGATCTGCACGAAGATGCCTTCGAGCGCGATCTCGTGCAGCGTATCGTGGTTGCGGTCCTTATAGATCAGCCCGGTCAGCTTCTCGCCATCGCCGACCGCCTCGGTGGTCAGCGCGGAGGTGATGACCTTGGTGTTGGGCAGGCTGGCGAGCTTGCGCTGAAGCACGGCGTCGGCGCGCAGGTCGCTGGCGAATTCGATCAGCGTGACATGCGCGACCAGGCCGGCAAGATCGATCGCCGCTTCGACGCCCGAATTGCCGCCGCCGATCACCGCGACGCGCTTGCCCTTGAAGAGTGGGCCGTCGCAATGCGGGCAATAGGTGACGCCCTTGTTGCGATATTCGTCCTCGCCCGGCACGTTCATCTGCCGCCAGCGCGCGCCGGTCGATAGGATCACGGATCGCGCCTTGAGCGATGCGCCGCTCTCAAGCTGTACTTCATGCAGGCCACCGGGCGTGCGCGCCGGGATCAGCTTGGCGCCGGTCTGATGGTTCATGATATCGACGTCATAGTCCCGGACGTGCTGCTCGAGCTGCGCGGCGAGCTTGGGCCCTTCGGTATGACTAACCGAGATGAAATTCTCGATCGCCATCGTGTCGAGCACCTGCCCGCCGAAACGCTGGGCGGCGATGCCGGTGCGGATTCCCTTGCGCGCGGCATAAATCGCCGCCGCGCCACCGGCCGGGCCGCCGCCGATCACCAGCACGTCGAACGGATCCTTGTGCTTCAGCTTTTCCGCGGTGCGCGCCTCGGCGCCGCGGTCGAGCTTGGCGACGATCTGCTCGAGCTCCATGCGGCCCTGGCCGAACACCTCGCCGTTGAGATAGACCGTGGGCACGGCCATCACCTTGCGGGTCGCGACTTCGTCGGGGAACAGGCCGCCATCGATGGCGACGTGGCTGATGCGCGGGTTAAGCACGCTCATCAGGTTGAGCGCCTGCACCACATCCGGGCAATTCTGGCACGACAGCGAGAAATAGGTTTCGAAGGCATAGTCGCCATCGAGATCCTTGACCTGCTGGATAATCTCCTGCGCGGCCTTGGACGGATGGCCGCCGACCTGCAGCAACGCCAGCACCAGCGAGGTGAATTCATGGCCCATCGGCAGCCCGGCGAAACGCACGCCAAGATCGGTGCCGACACGACGGATCATGAAGCTGGGCGTGCGCTGGTCGTCGGCGGTGACGACAGTCACGCTGTCGGACAGCGCGGCGATTTCGTTCAGCAAAATACCCAGCTCGCGCGATTTGGCATCGTCACCCAACGAGGCGACCAGTTCGATCGGCTGCTTGATATTGACCAGATAGGCCTTGAGCTGCTGCTGCAGATTGGCGTCGAGCATGGGAAATTCCTGTTTCTTGAACGCAAACGGCCCGGGGCGGAGGTAAAATCCACCCCGGGCCGCTCATTTACCCGAAGGCGGTTTGCTTAGATCTTGCCGACCAGATCGAGCGAGGGGGCCAGCGTCTCTTCGCCTTCTTCCCACTTGGCCGGACACACTTCGCCGGGATGCGCGGCGATATACTGTGCCGCCTTGATCTTGCGCAGCAGCTCCGCCGCGTTGCGGCCAACGCCTTCCGAAGTCACTTCGATGAGCTGAATAACGCCCTGCGGGTCGACCACGAAGGTGCCGCGATCAGCCAGGCCCTGGCCGGCGCGCAGGATGTCGAAATTGGTGCTGATCGTGTGGTTCTGATCGCCCAGCATGAAATAGTTGATCTTGCCGATGGCTGGCGACGTGTCATGCCAGGCCTTGTGGCTGAAATGCGTGTCGGTCGAGACCGAGAACACTTCGACGCCCATCTTCTGCAGCGTCGGGTAGATATCCGCGAGATCTTCGAGCTCGGTCGGGCAGACGAAGGTGAAATCCGCAGGATAGAAGAAGAACACGGCCCACTTGCCGGCGACATCGGCCTGGGTGACCTCGACGAACTTGCCCTGCTTGTAGGCCTGGGTGGTGAAGGGCTTGATCGAGGTTCCGACGAGCGACATGAATGATCTCCGATTGGTCGTTGCAGTGCAGCATATAATGCGCTCAAGCTAAGAAAGGAAATCGTCAAACTCGCGGCTGTTGATCGATTTTGTCACTCACAGAGCAGCAGTGGCCCGCCATCCATGGCGTTGACCTTCGGTCTGTTGATCGCTTGAAACGATAACTACCGCTGACCGCGCGGGCCTGCGATCGCTACGGAAATTCGCTGCACCGCCGCATAAATCGTTTCCGCTGTGGCGCGACGTTTGAGCGATCCACGCGTTATCCGGACCTGTCATTATCGGAGACATGCATGCCCACCCCTGCCCTATTCACCCCGTTGCGCGTCGGCGCGCTTGAGCTTGCCAATCGCATCGTCATCGCGCCGATGTGCCAATATTCTGCCGAAGACGGCTGCATGACCGACTGGCATCTGATCCATCTCGGGCAATTGGCGCTGTCGGGCGCCGCTCTGCTGACGATCGAGGCCAGCGCGGTGACTCCTGAGGGGCGGATCACCTATGGCGATGTCGGGCTGTACGACGATGCCACCGAAGCCGCGATGGCCCGCACGCTCGCCGCCGTGCGGCGCTGGTCCGACATGCCGATCGCTATCCAACTCGCCCATGCCGGCCGCAAGGCGTCGTGCGCCAAGCCGTGGGACGGCGGCAAGCAGATCGCCCCGGACGCCGAGCATGGGTGGCAAACCGAGGCGCCATCGGCGCTGGCGTTCGAGACCGATGAGCATCCGCCCGTCGCCCTCGATGCCGACGGGCTGGCGCGGATCCGCGAGGCGTTCGTGGCAGCGGCGCTGCGCGCCAAGCGGCTCGGCATCGATGCGGTGCAGTTGCACGGCGCGCACGGCTATCTGCTGCACGAATTCCTCTCGCCCTTGTCGAACCAGCGCGACGACGCCTACGGCGGAAGCTTGGAAAACCGGATGCGGTTTCCGCTGGAAGTGTTCGATGCCGTAAAGGCCGCGTTCGGCGGGCCGGTGACGATGCGCGTGTCGGGTTCGGATTGGGCCGCGGGCGGCTGGGATTCGGCGCAGACCGTGGCGTTCGCGCAGGCGCTCGAAGCGCGCGGCTGCGATGCGATCCACGTGTCGAGCGGCGGGCTGACAAGCGCGCAGCATATCCCGGTCGGCCCGAACTATCAGGTGCCACTCGCGCGCGACGTCAAGCGCGCCGTGGCCATGGCGGTGGTCGCGGTGGGGTTGATCACCGAATTCGAACAGGCCGAGGCAATCATCGGCACCGGCGACGCCGATCTGATCGCGATCGCGCGCGGCGCCTTGTACGATCCGCGCTGGCCGTGGCACGCGGCGGCCGCACTCGGCGGGCAAGTGAAGGCACCGCCGCAATATCTGCGCAGCCAGCCGCGGCAGTATAAGGATTTGTTCGGCAAATAGCCTGTCCGTGGGTCGGGATATCGCTCTTCCGCCACGGACCATCACAGCTGTGGTAGCCAATAACTTCCCCGGGGCCGGGCTTACCTGCGCCGGGGAAGTCGATTTCACCGGACGGTTTCGCCCGCCCCCAGACCAGATCGCTTACGGCGTGACGGGCTCGGCCTTCCCAACCAAGCTGCGGCTGCGGCTATAAGCGAAATATACGATCAGCCCGATGCCGTTCCAGATCACGAAGCGCACCAAGGTCGAGGTCGGCAAGCTGAACAGCAGGTACAGGCAGCCGAGGATCGCCAGCGTGCCGACGACATAGGGCTGCGGGCAACGAAACAGCCGCTTCATGTCCGGTGCAGTGCGCCGCAAGACCATCAGGCACGCGCCGACCGCGATGAATGCGACGAGCGTACCGGCATTGGCGAGCTCGGCGATTTCGTCGAGCCGGAAGATGCCGGCCACCACGGCGATCGAAATCCCCGTCAGCAGCGTGATCAAGGTCGGCGCGCCGGTCCGCGGGGACACTTTGGCGAGGCGACGCGGCAGCAGGCCGTCGCGCGCCATGACGAAGAAGATGCGGCTCTGGCCGTACATCATCACCAGGATCACCGACGGCAAGGCGATCACCGCGGCGAGCGCAATCAGATAGGCCGCGACGGGCTGGCCCAGGCTGCGCAGCACCAGCGCCAGCGGCTCGGGCGAATTGGCCAGTTGCTGGAACGGCAGCGCGCCGATCGCGGCGATCGCCACCGCCATATAGATCACGGTGCACACCGCCATCGAACCGATGATGCCGATGGTCAGATCGCGGCCGGGGTTTTTCGCCTCTTCCGCAGACGTCGCCACGGCATCGAAGCCATAAAAGGCGAAGAACACGATCGCCGCCGCCGCCATCACGCCGCGCTTGTGGCCGGCAATCTCGGTGCTGGCGAAGCCATAGGGCATGAACGGTTCGAGGTTGCTCGACTGGAAGGCGGGCAGCGCGAAGGCGATGAACACGCCGAGCGCGACGAGCTTGATGATCACCAGCACGATATTGAGCGTTGCGCTTTCCCGCGTACCCGCGATCAGCATGCCCATCACGGCCAGCGCGACGAACACGGCAGGTAGATTAACGATACCGCCACCATGCGGGCCGACGAGGATTTCATGCGGCAGATGTACCCCCGCCGCCTCGATCCAGCCGACCAGATAGCCCGACCAGCCGACCGCGACGGTCGAACAGGCCAGCGAATATTCGAGGATCAGGCTCCAGCCGACCACCCAGGCGATCTTTTCGCCGAGTGCCGCATAGCTGAACGTATAGGCGCTGCCCGCTGCCGGGATCATCGTCGCCAGTTCGGCATAGCACAGCGCAGCGCAGGCGCAGACCGCGCCGGCAATGGCAAAGGCCAGGATCACGGCGGGTCCGGCGCGTTCGGCGCCGACGCCGGTCAGGGTATAGATGCCGGTGCCGACGATCGCGCCGACCCCCAGTGCGATCAGATGCGGCCAGCTCAGCGTCTTGGCGAGGCGTTGTCCCGTCTCATGCTGCGTAACGTTACTGAGCGACTTGCGTGGTCCGAACATTCTATCCCCCTTGTCAGCGCCTGTGTCAGGTCGTCATGGTCGTTTTGAATTGCGCGCGCAGATCGTCCAGCGTGCCCTGGATGTGCGCAGTGAGCCGTTCGGTGAGCAGCGGCACGTCGCGCGCCAGCCAGGCGTCGATCAGCCCGCGATGTTCGAGATGCGCGCGCGCATCGCGGCCGGCGGGCTTGAGCTGAGCGACGACATAGCGTTCGGCCAGCACCGCAAGCCGCTCGACCAATTGCGTGGTGAGCAATTTGTCCCCCGGCCGCACTAGCGCTGTATGGAAGGCGCGATTGCGGATCGCGACTTCGGCGAGATTGTTGTTTGCCGCACTGTCGAGCAGTTCGAACGCCTCATAAGCGGCGGCGCGGTCGGCATCGTTGGCGAGCGTCGAGGCGAAGGCGGCCGAGCGCGGCTCGAGCGCCAGCCGCAATTCGAAGATCTCGTCGGCCTGCGCGGCGGACATCGGCTGGACGAAATAGCCGCGGTTGGGCTGGCTGGTCAGCAGACCTTCCTGCTCGAGCCGGGCGAGCGCCTCGCGCAGCGGAATCTTGCTCACGCCGAGATCGTTGGCCAAGGCGTCCTGGCGGATCGGCAGCAGATCGGGCAGCGCGCCGGTGACGATCTGCTCGCGGACGATCTCGAACACGCGTTCGGAAAGGGTACGTACGACGAGGCTCATCGCTCTGTCACTCCATCCAGGGGTGTCACCGCAACCGAGAAAAACGGCCGGTTGATCACTTCACCTGAAATCCATCCCAGAAGCGGTCCGCGCGATCAATCCAGATCGTGTTGAAACCGGTGGCGATGGCGGAGCCTTCGATCGAGGGAATGATGGCCGCCTGATTGCCGAGCGTCGTCGCCCGCTCGACCCGGCCGATGAACTGGCTGCCGATATAGCTTTCGTGGACGAAGCGCTCGCCCACCGCCAGCCGCCCGGTGCCGGCAAGATGCGCCAGCCGGGCGGAGGTGCCAGTGCCGCACGGGCTGCGGTCGATCGCCTTGTCGCCGTAGAACACGGCGTTGCGGCCATCGGCGCCGTCTCCGCGTGGCTGGTCGGCCCACAAGATATGGCTGACGCCGCGAATCGTCGGGTCGAGCGGATGGACCGGTTCGTATTTTGCCCGGATCGCGTCGCGGATCCGGCCGCTGAGATCGATCAACCGGCTCGCACCAAGATCGTCAAGCGCGGTGTACGCGCCCTGCGGCTCGATGATCGCATAATAATTGCCGCCATAAGCGACATCGACCGACAAGGGCCCGATCCCCGCCACGTCGATCTGGATGCCGGTCGCGGCGACATAAGACGGCACGTTGGTGATGCGCACCGCGGTCACCTTGTCGCGCTCGGTCGTATAAGCGATGTCGATGATCCCGGCAGGCACTTCGACCTTCAGCTGCCCCGCTATGGCTGGCTGGATCAGCCCGTGCTCCAGCCCGAACGTGACCATGCCGATCGTGCCATGCCCGCACATCGGCAGGCAGCCGGAGGTCTCGATGAACAGGATACCGATATCGGTATCGTCCCGTGTCGGCGGATAGAGGAAGCCGCCCGACATCATGTCATGGCCGCGCGGCTCGAAGCACAGGCCGGTGCGGATCCAGTCGAAGCGCGCCATGAAATCCTGGCGGCGCTCCGACATGGTCGCCCCCTTGAGCAAGGGCGCACCGCCGGCGACGAGCCGCACCGGGTTCCCCGCCGTATGGCCGTCGATGCAAAAGAAGGTGTTGCGCATGATCTCTCTCGCTCAGGCCGCCTTGGCTTGGTCAAGATGGGGGCGCGTTGCCGCGGCCTTCTCGACCATCGCGATCACTTCGGCGCGGCGCGCGCCGATCAACGGGTAACGCGGCGGCAGCACCCGCTCCGAGCCACGGCCCATGACCTGCTCGGCGAGCTTGATCGACTGGACCAGATCATGCTCGGCATCGAGATGCAGCAGCGGCATGAACCAGCGATAGATTTCGATCGCCTTGGCATGATCGCCCCGTTCGAACGCCGCGACCAGCTCGACCGATTCCTTGGGGAAGGCATTGGTCAGGCCGGAGACCCAGCCTTGCGCACCGAGATACAGGCCTTCGAGCGCAACATCGTCGAGGCCGGCGAACAGCACATAGCGGTCGCCGAATTCGTTGCGGAAATCGGTGAAGCGGCGCGTGTCCGGCGCGGATTCCTTGACCGCGACGATATTCTCGACCTCGACCAGGGCCGACAGCACGGCGCTGTTGATCACCGTGCGATAGGCCGGCGGGTTGTTGTACAGCATGATCGGCAGCGCGGTGCTCTCGGCGACGCCCTTGAAATGCGCGACGAGCTCATGTTCCTGCGGCACGTAAACCATCGGCGGCAGCAGCATCAGGCCATCGGCGCCGGCCTTTTCCGCTGCCTGCGCGTAGCGCGACGCGCGGCGCGTATCATATTCCGACACGCCGGTGATCACCGGCACGCGGCCCGCGACGACTTCGACGATCGCGGTCAGCACGGTGACCTTCTCGTCATATTCGAGCGAATTATTCTCGCCGACCGTGCCGAGCGCGATCACGCCGGTGACGCCGTCGCGGATCAAATCATCGACAACACGCTGCGTATCCGCGAGATCAATCGACAGATCCTCGCGCAGCTGGGTCGTTACAGCTGGGAAGACCCCCTTCCAACCGATCGTCATTACAATACCCTTTCTTGAGTTCTTATACTGTATACGATATGGGATTTTGCGACGCAACAAGGGATTTGGCGGGTGCAGCGAATAACGATCGTCGGCGGCGGGATCGTCGGCTTGACCAGCGCGGTGGCGCTGGCGCAGGCGGGGTTCGCGGTGAGTGTGTTCGAACCCGACGCGGCGCGCAATGCTGCCTCATGGGGCAATGCCGGGCATATCGCGACCGAGCAATTGGCGCCGCTGGCCTCGCCGGCGTCGCTCCGCTCGGTACCGGGGCGTATGTTCGCGCGCGGCGGCGCGCTCGATCTACCCCTGAACATGATCCGTCACTGGCTGCCGTTCGCACTGAAGATGCTGCGCGCCTCGACGCCGGGGCGCTTTGCCCGCGGCCGCGCGGCGTTGACCCCGTTGCTCGCCGATGCGCTGCCGGCATGGCAGCGGCTGGGCGCAGCGGTCGGCGCCCCGGAATTGATCAGAACGGACGGGCATTTCGTCCTGTGGGAATCGGAGGCATCGGCGCAGCGCGGTCGCGCAGCATGGGCGGCGGCGGAGACCGGCACGGCGACGTTTCGGGACGCGACGATGGCGGAACTCGACGCGATCGATGCGCTCAACACCACGCCGTATCTCGACGGGATCCGCTTTGCCGGTAGCGGCCAGATCAGCGATCTCGGCGATCTCGCCGACGCGCTGGAACGCGCCTTGGTGACGGCGGGCGGAAGGATCGTGCGTGAGACGGCCGGCCTGATCGTCAAGGATGGCCGCGCGTGCGTTGTCGGAAGCGAAAGCGATCTGGTGTTGATCGCCGCCGGCGCGCGCTCGGCGGCGTTGATGCGGGCGGCGGGCCACCAGGTGCCGCTGATCGCCGAGCGCGGTTATCATATCCGCGCCGCCGCCGCGGCTTGGCCCGCGGATATGCCGCCGATCGTGTTCGAGGATCGCGCGATGATCGTCACGCGCTATCGCGATCAGGTGCAGGCGGCGAGCTTCGTCGAGTTTGGCGCGGTCGACGCGCCCCCGGACGACGCCAAATGGCGGCGACTGGAGGAGCATGTCGGTGCGCTTGGCCTGCCGCTTACCGGCCCGTTCGTGCGCTGGATCGGCGCCCGCCCCACCCTGCCCGATTATCTCCCGGCGATCGGCCGCTCGCGCCGTGCCGGCAATCTGCTCTATGCCTTCGGGCACCAGCATCTTGGGCTGACGCTGGCGCCGATCACGGCCGAGTTGGTCGTGGCGCTGGCACGCGATACAGCGCCGGCGATCGATATCACCCCGTTCGATGTCGAGCGGTTTTGAGGACGAGACGATGACGATTGGTGGATCCGACAGCGCCAGCGAACTGGCCACGCTCACCCCCTGGCGCGACCGGGCAGCGCCGATCGGCCGCGCCGAATATGACGCGCGACTGGATCGTGCGCGCGCCCTGACCGACGCGGCCGGCGCGACCGCGTTGCTGGTCAATGCCGGGGCGAGCCTGCGCTATTTCGCCGGCGTGCCCTGGGGGGCGAGCGAGCGGATGGTAGCGATGTTGCTGCCGGTCGGCGGGCGGCCGGTCATGATCTGCCCGGCGTTCGAGCAGGGCACCTTGGCGGCGGATCTCAAGATCGACGCAGAGCTCGCCTTGTGGCAGGAGGATGAAGAGCCGGCCGATCTTGTCGCACGGCTGCTCGGGCCGGATGCGGTGCTCGCGGTCGATCCGTCGCTGCCGTTTGCCTGGGGGGAAAAGCTGCGCACGCGTGGGCTTAGGCTCGCCGACGGCACCGCACCGATCGACACGTGCCGCCAGATCAAATCGGCCAGCGAACTGGCGTTGCTGTCGCAGGCCAAGGCGATGACGCTGGAGGTCCACCGTCGCGCCGCCGCGATCCTGCGCCCGGGGATCGCCGCCTCGGAGGTGGTGCGCTTCATCGATGCCGCGCACCGTGCGCTCGGCGCGTCCGGCTCGAGCTTCTGCATCGTGCAGTTCGGCCGCGCCACCGCCTTCCCCCACGGCCTGCCCGGCGAGCAATATCTCGCCGAGGGCGACCTGGTGCTGGTCGATACCGGCTGCCTGGTCGAAGGCTATCATTCGGATATCACGCGCACCTATGCCTTCGGCGCGATCGGCGACGAGCAGCGCGCGATCTGGGCGATCGAGAAGGAGGCGCAGGCAGCCGCCTTCGCCGCCGTGCGGCCGGGCGAGACGTGCGAGGCGATCGACGCGGCTGCGCGCCGCGTGCTGGTGGCGCATGGTCTGGGGCCGGACTATAAGTTGCCGGGGCTACCGCATCGCACCGGGCACGGCATCGGCCTGTCGATCCACGAGCCGGCCTATCTGGTGCGCGGCGACCGCACGGTGCTCGCGCCCGGCATGTGCTTTTCGAACGAACCGATGATCGTCGTGCCGGATCGCTTCGGCGTGCGGTTGGAGGATCATTTCCACGTAACGGAAACGGGCGCGGCGTGGTTCACCGAACCACAGCACTCGATCGATCGGCCGTTCGGGTAAGCCGTTGCGCTGGCGACGTTCCCCGGCGCCGCCCAGGGAAGAACAGCTCCCGCCCAGCGCTTCTGCGTCATTCGCTGTCCGGGTACGGCCCTTTACCGCCTTGGGCGATCAACCGATCGACGCGCGCGTCGATCACCGGCAACGGCACCGCGCCCAATTCGAGCACGGCATCGTGAAAGGCGCGGATGTTGAACTTGCTGCCCAGCGCCTGTTCGGCGCGCGCCCGCGCGCGCTGGATGGCCAGCTGGCCCATATAATAAGACAAAGCCTGCCCGGGCCAGGCGATGTAGCGATCCACCTCGGTGGTGATCTCGTGGTCCGACAGCGCGGTATTGTC
Organism: Parasphingomonas puruogangriensis; assembly: GCF_036663635.1. Taxonomy (NCBI): domain Bacteria; kingdom Pseudomonadati; phylum Pseudomonadota; class Alphaproteobacteria; order Sphingomonadales; family Sphingomonadaceae; genus Parasphingomonas; species Parasphingomonas puruogangriensis. The sequence goes on from NZ_JAXOJI010000001.1 coordinate 730,155, forward strand.
GCGGAAATATTGCTGCGCGCGCTCGCGGCTCCAGCCCTGCGTGTGAATGCCAGTATCGACCACCAAGCGCGCCGCTCGCCACATCTGATAGCTCAGCATGCCGAAGCGATCATAGGGGGTTTCGTACATCCCCATTTCCTCGCCCAGCGCTTCGCAATACAGCGCCCAGCCCTCTCCATAAGCCGAGAGATAACCGTCGCGGCGGAACTGCGGCAGATCGGTATTTTCCATCGCCAGCGGCATCTGCATGGCATGGCCCGGCGCGCTTTCGTGCAGCGTCAGCGCGATCTGCGAATAGAAGGGCCGCGCGGGCAGATTGTACGTGTTGACCAGATAGATTCCCGGACCGCCGCGACCGCCGGTGTAGAACGGCGCGATATCGTCCGGCACCGGCTTGATGGCGAAGCGGCTGCGCGGCAGGCGGCCGAAATATTGTGATGCCTTGCCGTCGAACGTCTTGGCAATCCACGCCGCGCGGTTGAGCAATTCGTGCGGCGTCTTGGGATAGAATTGCGGATCGGTGCGCAAATGCTGCAGGAATGCCTTGAGATCGCCTGTAAAGCCGACCTCTTTCATCACGTCGAGCATGCGTGCGCGGATCTTGGCGACTTCCGCCAGGCCGGTGGCATGGATCTCCTCCGCGCTGACATCGAGCGTGACGAATTCGCGGATCTTGGAGCGATAATAGGCTTTACCGTCGGGCAGGTCGTACGCCGCCAGGCTGGTGCGCGCGCCGGGAATATAGTCGCTGCGCAGGAAGGCGAGCAATTTGGCGTGCGCGGGCGTCACCGCGTCGCCGATCGCCGCCAGCCCTTCGGCGCGCAGCTTGGCCTGCGTGGCCGCCGGAATGATTGCCGGGAACGTCTTGAAGGGCGCGTAAAAGGGCGACTCCGCCGCGCTCCTGGCCTCGGCGACCTGCGCCACGCCAATGTCGCGGCCTTCGAGCGTGATGCGCGACGGCGTAAAGCCGCGCTTCAGCCCGGCACGCATATTGACGATCTGCTGATCGAAATAGCGCGGCACCTCGCGCAGCATGGCGATATAATTGCGATAATCAGTCTCGGTGCGGAAGCTGCCACGCGACCATTCGGTCACATCGCCCCAGAAGCTGGTGTCCGAATTGAGCGGCTTTTCATACTCCCGGAAGCGCTGCTCGGCGAGCAGGCTGTCGATCTGCTGGCGATAGACCGCGAAGTCGATCTGCACCTTGGGCGACAGCGCCGCGACATTGATTGCGGCCAATTGCTTGTCGACCGCGCTCCACCGCGCGAGCTTTTCGGCCTGCGCGACGGGGCCGACGTCGGGGAGTTTGCTGCCCGCCTGTTTGGGGCTGTCCTCGTCGGGCGCCTGGTGGCGCTGCCGCCAGCTATATTCCGCGGTGTAGATGGCCTTGAAACGCGCATCGGCAGACTTTTTCGCCACCGCCGTTTTGGCCGGGGCCGCCAACGCCCCGCCGCTTGCCGTGCTCAGCAGCAGACCGACGACCATCATCGTGCGTTGCATCATCTCTCTCCATCCGACAGCGCCAGGATATCGGCGTATAATTGACCCGGGATCAGCACGCCCTCAGCCAGGCTGCGTGCCCGTGCGTCGTAGCGCCGTTGCGACGGCAGCCGCGCGCCCTGCCCTTCGATCGCGGCGAACAGCGCTTCGGCGCGTTGCAGGTGATCGGTGACACCAAGCCCCAGGAAACCCGCCGGATCGATCGCCACGATCAATTCGCCGCCGATCGGCGACCCGCCGCGTCCATCGTCGAGCGTGATCGATTCCCGGCTGGTCATGTCGCCGATCAGCGGCCCGGCCAGCAGTTCGACCATCGCCGCCAGTGCCGATCCCTTGTGCCCGCCGAACGTGCGCAGCGCGCCCGCCAGCACGGCTTGCGCATCGGTCGTCGGTTCACCGGCCGCATCATAGCCCCAATCGTCGGGCACGGGTTTTCCCGCGCGACGATGCAGCTCGATCTCGCCGCGCGCCACCGCGCTGGTGGCAAAATCGAACACGAAAGGGTGTTCGCCGGGCCGCGGCCAGCCGAACGCGATCGGATTGGTGCCGAACACCGGCTGGGTACCACCGGCCGGCGCCACCCAGGCATGGCTCGGGGTGAAGGCCAACGCGACCAGCCCATCCTCCGCCAACGCCTCGACCTCCGGCCACAAGGCGGCGAAATGCACGACCTGGTTGAGCGCCAGCGCGGCAATGCCATAGCGCCGCGCCTTTTCGGCGAGCAGCGGCCGCCCGGTCTCGAACGCCAATTGCGCGAAACCGCCACCGCCATCGACCTGCACCAGGGCTGGCGCCGGTTCGCTGACCAGCGGCACCGCATCCGTCACCACCACGCCGGCGGCGATGCTGCGCGCCGCAACGAGCAGGCGATAAATGCCGTGCGACGCGCAGCCATCGCGCTCGCCCGCGACCATCGTCTCGGCCACCGCGACGGCGTGCGGCTCGGCCAGCCCGGCGGCGCGCAGCACGCGACGCGCGAGCGCGCGCACCTCGTCCAGCGTCAGCCGCACATCGCCTTGCGTCGCGACGCTCACGTGGCAGGCTTGGCCGTGAACAGGCGCACGCCAAACACCGGCCCGGCGGAACTGCGATCATGCGGCACGAAGCGCACCTTGATCGCGGCTTTCTTGGTCAGCGGTTCGGGCAACGCATATTCGACGTCGATGAACTTGCCCGGACTATCCTCGGACAGGTGTTGTGTGGCGATCTTGACGTTGTCGACCAGGATGTCGAAGTCGCGCGTGCGCTCGCCGCCCCAATAGCTCGCCTGCAGGATCAGCGGGCCGGGCTTGGTCTTCAGCGTGAATTCGAAGAACCCGCCGGCGCGCGCATCGCGCCCGCTGCGGCCGCGATAATTGACCGGATAGGAGATTTCGGAGACGAGGTTGTGATCGCGCTCCGGCTGCATTTCGCCGAGATACATGACGTCGACCGAGCGGCCGGCAATATCCTTGAGCCGCGCTTGTTCGCGGTTGAACGCCGCTTCCTCGGTCTTCCAGCCGGCCTCGGAAAAGCGCTTGAAATAGACCGCGCTGCGCCGGTCATATTGGCGATAGAAGGGCACGAAGCCGAGATCGGCCGGACGCACGATGCCGCGCGTGGCGAAGCTGGCGTCGCCCGGCGCGGGCGTAAAGGCGGCAAGCAGGTTCTCGCCGACCAATGCCGGATCCGCGCTCGTCCACGGCGTTCCCTTGGGGCCGAGATCGGCAGCGAGCACCAAGGGCCCGCGCAGGATAGCGATCGTAGCGGCATTGCCTGGCGTCGCTTCGATGCGCAGCTCGAGCGGCAGGCTGATCGCCAGCACGTCGCCCGCCGCCCATTTGCGCCGCACGATCGCATAGCCGCCGGCATGCTGCGCTTCGATCGGCTTGCCGTTGAGCGTCAGCACTGTCTTGCCCTCGGCCCAGCCCGGCACGCGCAACGCGACAGGGAATTTGCCGGCGCGGTCGAGCCTGGCGAAGGTCAAGGTCGATTCCGGCTCGAACGGATAGTTGGTCTCGAGCGTCAGTTCAGCGCCGCGCGCCTTCCACGTCGCGCTGGCCGGGATGTAGAGGTTGACCAGCAAGGCCCCCTCGCCTTCCCAGAAGATCGCCTCGCCATGCTTGGAATGGCTTTCCATGCCCGAACCGACGCAGCACCAAAAGGCATCGTCGTCCACGGTCGAATAATCGCGCGCCGCCCCTGTCATCAGCGGCGTCATATAGGTGAAGCCACCGCTCTTGGGATGTTGCGCCGCCATCGTGTGGTTGAGGTGCGCGCGTTCGTAGAAATCGAACAACGCGCCATCCGGCTGCCAGCTGTACAGTTTCTGCGTCAGCTTGAGCATGTTGTAGGTGTTGCAATGCTCGCAGGTCTGCTCGGTGATGTGATCGGCGAGCGTATCGGGCGCGGAGAAATATTCGCGATCGGCATTGCCGCCGATCACATAGGAGTGGTGCTGCGTCACCGTATCCCAGAAGAAGCGCGCCGCCGTGGCCTGTTCCGGCTTGCCGGTCAGTTCGTGCAGACGCGCCAGGCCGATCAGCTTGGGCACCTGCGTATTGGCGTGGAAATTGGCCAATTTGTCGTCACGCGCGGCGAGCGGATCGAGCACCTTATTGTCGTACAGCCGCTCGGCAACAGCCAGCCACCTGTTGTCCCGGGTACGCGCATATAGTTCGGCATAGCTTTCGTTGAGCCCGCCATATTCGCAGCTCAGCACTTCCTGCATCTGCTTGTCGTCGAGCGCTGCGAACACACGCTCGAAATAGCGCGCTAGGCCGGTGACCACCTGCAGCGCCTGTGTGTTGCCCCAGGCCTGGTGCACGTCGAGCAGACCGGCAAACACTTTGTGCACGGTGTAGAGCGGCGACCAGGCGCCGTTCAGATCGAACCCCCCGGAGCGGATCTCGCCGCGCATCAGCTCGGGGAAGATCTCCTCGCCATCGACGACGCTCAGATCCTTGCGCTTGCGCTGCAACGCGCCGACATAGCCGGTGCCACGCTTGGCCTGCGCGGTGGCCAGTTCGGCGACGATATAATCGGCGCGGCGACGGCATTCGGGATCACCGGTCTGCGCATGCATCAGCGTCAGCGCGGTCAAATAATGGCCCAGCGTGTGCCCGGCGATCGTGTCGCTTTCCCAGCCGCCATAGATCGGCGCCTTGGGCGGAAGCCCCGCAAACTTGACGAAATTGTGCAGCAGCCGGTCAGGCTGAAGGCGCAGCAGATAGGTACGATTGACCTCGACAGCGTTAGCAAAGTCGGAGGGTGCTAGGCGCACGGCCGATAGCGGCAAGGGCTGCGCGGTGCGTGGCAGCAGGCTGGCAGGTGCCGCCATCGCTGCTGGCACCCGCGCAGCAATCGCCACTGCCGCCGCGCTAAGCATCAGTTCGCGCCGATTTCCCTGAAACATCATGTCGCCTTCTTAGAATACGGTATACGATATTTCGATAACGGCCGTAAGTCAACGCCAGCCCGATAGGCAAGTCTCAATAATATACCGTATAATATCCTTGACCCTTGGCGTGGGGATTGCTGTAAGACCGTAGAGGGGGATGTCATGATCGGTTACTTCTCATCAAGCGCGCACCGCGAATGATGGACGCCTGCAGCTCCCTGAGCCGCCTAACAGGCAGCCGTGCCGGTTCCTGCACCGCGCCGATCCATGGCCGCAGCCGCCCAACCCCCGTGCCACCAGCGCGTGCCTCGGCAATCGCGAGTTAGTGAGAACCACCATGTCCTTGTCCCGCACGCTATCGCCGATCGCGCTGCTGCTTGCCGGTGCGTCGATCGCCTCGGCGCCAGCCCTGTTCGCGCAGAAAACGCAGCCGCCAAAGCCGGTATACAAGCCGATTGCCACTACGCTGTTTTCGGTCGGCGCGTTCGAGTTGGCCTTGCGCAGCGATACGCAGACGCTCGAGCGGCTGTCCCCCAAAGCCGATCCGAAGTTCGATTTCACCCCCGGCGGGCGCGAGGCGGAGCGCCAGGGCGATGGCTATCAGCATATCGGCGATCTCAACATCCGCCTGAAGAGCAATGCGGGCGACTGGCAGGACTTCGCCTCGGCCCATGCGCGCAAGGCGATCCACGTGCTTCCGGCCGGCGCCAGGACGATCGCCGCAGCCGATATCACCGCCTCGATGGGGGTGGGCATCCCGCTGAAAGTCGAGCGCCGCTGGGTCAACGAGCATGGCACGCTGGGCTTACGCTTCGTGCTGACCAACACCTCCCGGACACCGGTCGAAATCGGCGCGCTCGGCCTGCCGATGGTGTTCGACAATATCATCAGCGATCGCACGCTCGATCAGGCGCATGAGAGCGCCAGCTTCGTGGATCCCTATATCGGTCGCGACGCCGGTTATCTGCAAGTCACGCGGCTGAGCGGCAAGGGGCCCGCGTTGCTGGTACTGCCGGAGAAAGGCACGCCACTCGAAGCCTATCGCCCCAATCTCGAGCCGGGCGATCGCTCGGCCTTGTCGATCTTCACCGACAAGAGCCCGCGTGGCCAGACCTCGGAAGGCTTTTACGACTGGACCGTGGCAAGCAAGGGCTTCGCCGAAAAAGAATGGCGCAAGGCCGGCGAGCAATGGAACGCACCGACCAGCTTCACGCTTGCCCCCGGCGCCTCGCGCGCGATCGGCGTGCGCTTCGTCGCATCGCCTTCGATCCGCGCCATCGAAACGACGCTGACCGCTGAGAAGCGGCCCGTAGCGGTCGGCGTGCCCGGCTATGTCGTGCCGACCGATCTGGAGGCGAGCCTGTTTCTCAAGGCCCCGCACAGGGTCGCCAAGATCGAAAGCTACCCGGCCGGCGCGCTGACCGTCACCGCCGCCGGCTCGGCCAAGGGCTGGGCCAAGTATACGGTGCGTGGCGTGCGCTGGGGCCAGGCGCGGCTGTCGATCACCTATGCCGATGGCAGCGTGCAGACGGTGAGCTATTTCGTCACCAAACCGCTCGACCAGACGATGGCCGATCTCGGCCGCTTCTCCACCACCAAGCAGTTCTTCGACGACAAGGCGGACCCGTTCAAGCGCGCGCCTGCCATCCTCAGCTATGACCGCGATGCCGACAAGATCATCACGCAGGAACCGCGCGTGTGGATCGCCGGGATGAGCGACGAGGGCGGCGGCGGCGCTTGGGTGGCGGCGATGATCAAGCAGCTCGACAATCCGGTTCCGGCTGAAGTCGCCAAGCTGGAGCGGGTGGTCAACGAAACCGTCATCGGCAAGCTGCAGGTCGCCGACGGCCCGACTGCCGGCGCGGTAAAGAAGAGCATCTTTTATTACGATCCGGCCGGGCATCCCGATTATTACGACAAGACCGCCAATTGGACATCCTGGACTTCCTGGTCGAAAAAGGATGCCGGCGATCTCGGCCGCGCGTACAATTATCCGCACGTCGCGATCGGCCACTGGGTGCTGTACCGCGTCGCGCGCAACCACCCCGGGCTGGTCACGCAGCGCGACTGGCGCTTCTACCTGGAACACGCCTACCAGACGACCGTCGCGATGATGCGCGATGCGCCCTATTACACGCAATTCGGGCTGATGGAGGGCGACGTGTTCGTCGACATCCTCAAGGACCTGAAGCGCGAGAACATGACCGCCGAGGCAACCGAGATGGAGCGGCTGATGAAGCGCCGCGCCGATCACTGGGCCTCCCTGCCCTATCCCTTCGGCAGCGAAATGGCATGGGACTCGACCGGCCAGCCTGAGGTCTACGCCTGGCTGCGCTATTTCGGCTATCAGAAGCAGGCCGACCAGACTCGCGAAGTGATCCTAGGTTACGATCCAACCATCCCGAGCTGGGGCTATAACGGCAATGCCCGGCGCTATTGGGATTTCCTGTACGGTGGCAAGACCGCGCGGATCGAGCGCCAGATCCACCATTACGGCTCGACGCTCAACGCGGTCCCGCTGTTCGAAGCATACCGCGCGAACCCAGCCGATGCGCATCTGCTGCGCGTCGCTTATGGCGGCCTGATGGGCGGGATCACCAATATCGACCAGCAGGGCTTTGCGTCAGCCGCCTTCCATAGCTGGCCCGACATGATGTCGTGGGATCCCTATACCGGCGACTACGGCATGGGCTTCTTCGGCCATGCCTATGCCGCGGCGACCTATATGGTGCAGGATCCGCAGTTCGGCTGGATCAGCTATGGCGGCAATCTCCGTCAGGCCGGCGGTCGGATCACCGTGACGCCGAAGGATGGCGCTCGCGCACGCCTGTTCGTGGCCCCCGCTGGCGCCTGGATCACGCTCGCTGCCGGCAAAATCGCCTCGGCCAGCTACACGCCGGCCACCGGCAGGATCACACTGACGCTCGATCCTGCAACAGCCGCGACCCCGGTGGCGCGCGTCCTGGTCGAGACCACCACCAAAACGGGCCGTCAGTACACGATCGGCAGCGGCACCGCCGAGCGCGGCGGCACGGCGATCACGCTGAGCGCGGCACCGACCAAGGTCGACCTGACGCCCAATTAAGCAGGACGTCGGGATGGCGCCGCGGGTGGTGCGCGACAGCGTCCAGGGCGGCGATCAACCTGCCGCCTGCCCGGCCAATCAACCCGGTCGTGCCCACGCAGCGTTGCTTGCACCGCGCCATGTTGGCTAGACCGCAGCGATGGCGCAGCGACGTACTTCCCCCCGCCGGCATGCCGGCGCGACCAGCGGCGCGCGCGACGCGGCGGCGGAGCGGTGGCTGCTGCTGATCGGCGTCATCATCCTCCTGGTGATCGTCGCTATGCTCGCTCCCTGGCCGTTTCCGAAGCGGATACGCGACGGCGCCGTGCCGATGACCATGGCGCAGGCGCGCGCCTCCAACGCCGCCGTGCCGATCGAGGCACGACGCCGCATCCGCGCCGCGCCTTACCGCTTCCGGGGCAGCGCAACCGCGCGGGCCGAGGCCGTGGACTGTCTGGCCACCGCAGCGCTGTACGAGGCCGGGGCGGATGCGCGGGGGCAGCAAGCCGTCATCCAGGTGATCCTTAACCGAGCGCGCGCACGCGGTTTTCCGCGCACCATCTGCGGCGTCGTGTACCAGGGCTATGCCCGCATCACGGGCTGCCAATTCTCGTTCACCTGCGACGGCTCCGTGGCCCGGCGGCCAGTGCGGCGCGGCTGGTCTGCGGCACGCCGCACGGCACGGCGCGCGCTGGCCGGACGAGTCTTTGCCGATGTCGGCGGCGCCACCCACTATCATGCCAATTGGATGGTGCCCTATTGGCGCAATTCGCTGACCAAGATCGCGCGGGTTGGCACGCATCTGTTCTACGTGCGCCGCTGACCGGCGAAGCGAGCGGGGCGCTTTCCTCCGGGAAAGCGCCCCGCTCGTCACGATCAGTATTTGATGCGTGCCTCGATCCCGACGGTGCGCGGATTGATCACGGCCTGACCATAATAGCGCACCGCGACGCCGTCATTGACGCCGATCCGCGAGCGATCATTGCCGACCGATACCACTGCATATTTGTCGAAGATATTGTTGGCAAACAGGCTCAAACTGTAGCTGTCGGTCTCGTAGCCCAAGGTCGCGCGGTGCAGCACATAGCCCGGGATCTTGTCGCCATAAGCGCGATCCCAGCCGAGCCGCGACACGACATTGCCGCGATAGGTCGCGGTCCAGTTGGCGATGAGATTCCCGTCCATCAGCGGCATTGTATAGGTCGCGCCCAAGCTGCCGGAATTCTTGGCGGAGCCAGGCAGGCGATCGCCTGACAGCGCATCGAGCTGGACGAACCGGTTGGAATAGTCGCCCGGAGTCTCGCGAATGGTGATGATGCCGGGCACGTCCTCGGTCAGCTTGGCATCGTTGTAGGAATAACTGCCTTGGATCGCGAGCTCAGGCACGGGCCTGAACTGGAACGTCGCCTCGACGCCCTTGGACACCGCCGTGCCGCCATTCACCGTAATCCCGGTCGCGCCGTTGACCGTGGCGGAGGCGACTTGGATGCCGCTCCAATCGATATGGTAGACGTCGAAGCTCAAGCTCAATTTGCGGTCGAACAGCTGGGTGCGGACGCCGACTTCGATGTTCTTGGTCGTATCGGGACCATATTGCAGCTCATCGGGCAAGGCGCAGATGTTCTGCCCTTCCGGCAACGGATTGTCGCACGGCGCGACGGTGTTCGGGCCGCCGATGCGATAGCCCTTGCTGTAGGTGGCATAGAGCATCAGGCCCGGGGTGAAGTTGTAGGAAGAGTTGAGTTTCCACACCCAACCGTCTTGCCCGCCGCTGCCGCCGTTCACCGTCTTGTCGTACGGGCTGAGCGGCTGGCCGAGCAGCGGCAGAGTCTGCGCGCCTTTGATCTCGGAGGTATATTTGTAATAGCGCGCGCCAGCGGTGACCTGCCATTCGGGCGTCACCTTGAACGTTCCTTCGCCAAAGATCGCCTTTCTCGGTCACTTTGGCCCGGGTGTAGGATACGTATTCGAGCTCGTCAGGGTTGGTGGCAAGATCCACCCACGGATGGCCCGGCACATGCTCGGCATAATCGTTCTTGCGCTTCTGCTGGTTGTAGAAACCACCAAGCACCCAGCTGAACGGCCCGCCGTGCCGCGAGACCAGCCGCACTTCCTGGTTGAACTGCTTGCGCGTGCCATCCGATTCGTTCCAGCTCGTGAACGCGGGAAACAGCTCGTAATCATAGTCGAGATCAAGCAGCAGATCGGTATTGTCGGACTGCGATTTGGTTCGGACGTTGGTATAGGCGGTGGTCGCGACGAGATCCGCGATATCGGCGAGGTTTGCGTCGACCTCCATGCTCAGCAAATGCGCGCGGCGATTGACCGGTTCGATATAGCGCGCGGCATTCTGATACTTGCCCGTGCCGAGCACGCCGGCGCTATTGGACTGCGAGCCGTCCGTCTTGGTGCGCTGGAAGGCGTAGGTGAAGTTGACCTTAAAGTCGTCGGTGGTCTGGAACAGCAGCTGGTTGCGCGTCGTGAAGGTCTTTTCGAAGTTGAGATCCTTCTGCCCGCGCAGATTGGCGGCATAATCGGCATCGGACACGCCACCGGTACCGCCTGGCTGCGGCAGCGACACGCCGGGCTGCTGAACCAGCAACGGGTAATCGATAAAGCCCGGATCGTAATAATAGCCCGTCGCCGTGCGGAACGCGATGTGATCCTTGACGATCGGGATGTTGATCACGCCATCCGCCTGATAGCCAGCCTTGCCGCTGTGGCTCTTGCCATAGAGGCGGCCATGCGCTTCGCCTTCAAATTCGGTCAGATTGGGGCGATTGGGGATATAGCGGATCGCACCGGCCATCGTGCCCAGCCCGTAGAGCGTGCCCTGCGGCCCGAGCAAGGTCTCCACGCGCGCGATGTCGATCAGCTTGAAGTCGTAATAGAGCGGCACTTCGCCGAGATAGATGCCCATGGCATTGTCGTAGCTATTGCCGCCGGACGTGACGTCCGAGGCATTGAGGCCGCGCAGCACGATCGCTCCCGTGGACCCCGGCCCGGTATCCGAAATGGTCATGCCGGGGGTGAAATCGGCGAGATCGCGCACGTCGTCGATCCGCTGGCGCGCGATGTCCGCGGCACTGATCGCCACGATATTGATCGGGGTTTCCATCAGCGTGGTGTTGCGGCGCGTGCCGGTGACGATGATCTCGCCGCCGCTCTCCTCATCGGGGGTCAGCTGCGTCTCCTGTGCCGCGGCCGGCATGGCGAGGACGGTGCCAGCGATGATCGTGGCCGATAACAGTGCCGATCTCAGTGTCGCGCGATAGAACATGATATTCCCCCTTCGTGTTATGGGTCTCCCGTGCGCTGGCGCTGGTGCGCCGGAGCCCGAGCGGCCTTCGTTCGTGACACCGGGCGCATGTCGCCGGCGCCGCTCGCCGGCATGCTGGCCGACGGGCAAACTGTTCGAATTTCAAAAGTGTCGCGGCGTTCGATCAATGCTTACGCCGCAGGTTCCGCCTGGCTCAGCCGCTCGCCGAGACAGGCGGGCTCCTTCTCGCCTTGGCCCGGTCGATCAACGGGCGGGCCGGGAAGATCGTCTGCTCCCAGATCGACAGTCTCTTGCGATCGTCCTGCCCGACGACGGTCGATTCCCCGTCGCGGTAGGTGCCGAACAGGCGATCGAGCAAGATTAGCGAGTTGCCGTAATTGCACCGCGTATCCTCATAGCTGAGCGCGGTGTGATGCAGGCTGTGGTGCCTGATCGTGGTGAAGACATAGGCATACCAAAGCGGCGGATCCGACCGCACATTGGCATGGGCGAAGGTCGATACCGCGCCGAGGATGTTGAACCCGCAGAACAGGGCGGCCTGGGGCAGATCGAACAAGGCGACCACGCTCAGGCTGATCAGGAACAGTTCCAGCGGATTGCCCACCGCACCCTTCATCGCGTTCAGCTGCGTGATGTGATGGTGCGGCGCATGCGTCCACCACAGCACCGTATTGTGCATCAGCCGGTGCATCCAATATTGGCCGAACTCGATCAGGAAGACGACCAAAGCGACCTGCACGACGAACGGCAGCTGCATCACCCACGGGGTGGTGATGCCCAGCGATTGCTTCAGCGCTTTCAGCGGCTCCTCGGCCAGCGTGGCCGAGGCCCACGCGATCGCCGTATAGCCGAGGATCACGTAGAACACGTCGGTGGCGAATTCGCGTTTGTCGAGCCGCCAATCGGCATGCCGCTCGTGCACCCATTCGAGCGTCTGGACGAATGCCGTGGTCAGCGCGCCGGCGATGACGATCGACCACGGGCTCTTAATCCAGGACGTCGGCCCGAATGCCCAGAAACAGATGATCACCGCCACGGTGGCCGGCGGCAACAGGTTGAAAACCGCCTGTTTGATGGTCGTCCGACCCGCGGCCGCGGACGACGCCTCATCGGCGACATAGGCGCCACCGCCGATCGATCGCAGGTCGGCAGAGAGAGCAGCAGTAGCAGGCTGTTGGTCCACAGAACATCTCCCCATCCGAGCCGACAAACCGGCCTGATGTTTCGATCCTCTCCTGTCCCTAAACCCGCTCTTCGAGGCGTTGCGTCACAGGCTATTCATATTACGTATTGCGTCAAGAGTATTAATTGAGCCCGACACGGAAGTGTCATCGACGTGGCAAAAATACCAGATAACAGCCATTTCTTGGGCAAAAACCGGGCATGTTTCGCTATCGTGCTTATTAACGAAGCAGGCCGAATTGGACCGCGGCGAGCGCCTCCCCGCGCACACCGTATCGACTCGTTGGCCGCTGAGCCCCGCGTCTATTTCGGCGTGCGTGCGGCGCTCCACCAGGATAGCGTGTGCACGTCGTGCGCACTCGTCCAGATGCCAGACGGCGTATAGCGCAGCGCGCCGCTACCGGCGGCCTTGCCGGCGCGCGCCAGGATCGCCAGCGAGGTCGGATCGATCGCCACGAAGGTCTGCTCCTCCGTCGTGCGCAGCCAGACCTTGCCGCCGCCGACATCGATATCGCCATAGATCAGCGTTTTGCCGACCGTCACGCGCCCCGATACCGTCACGCTTTCCGGGTCGATCCGCGCGACCGTGCCGTCGCCCTGTTCCTGCACCCAAACCGCCCCCTCGCCTGCCGCCAGAAAGCCGGGTTGCTTGCCGAGCTTGACCGTCTTCACCACGGTATCGGTCTGGGGGTCGATCCGTTGCAGCGACTGTGCGGCGCTGCTGACCGCCCATACCGCGTCGAATCCGGCAGCGAGATAGAAGGTGCCGGGATCGACGGCGATCGTGGCGCGCACGGTATTGGTCTGTGGATCGATCCGCGCGACCTTGCCCGCTTCGTCGCTCGGCACCCAGATCGATCCCGCCGCGGCGACGACGTTGAGCTCGCCCTTGGGATTGCCGATCGGAGTGGCGATGATGGCCTGGAGACGCGCCGTCTTGAGATCGATGCGGTACAGATTGCCGCCCTGGCAATTGGCCACCCACAACGATCCGAACGCCACCGCCATAGCCCCACACGGCTTTGGCACCGACACCGAGGCAAGCTTGCCGCGCCTGGACCATTGTTCGACACGACCGGCATTGGTGGCCCACACCGTTTTGCCGTCGACCGCCAGGAAATCGGCAAAGCCCGGCACGGTGAACACCGTTTCGCGCAGCGCCAGAGGATCCAACGGGGCGGCGGCGCATAGCCCGGCCGCGATCGACATCAATCCCAGGATACGTTTCATCTGCTCACTCCCCCTCCGACCCGCGCCGCGAGTCAGCTGTACCGATATGGATTCTTGTCGATCGTCGTCGTTCCCCGCGTCTGGTTGCAGAGGAAGACGGTGCCGGTGAAAAAGATGCCGGGTTCGGTGATCTTCTGCGCATGGGCAAATGCCTCGCGCAGTTGCTGCACCGTCATCTCGACCGGCGCTTCGTCCGGCTGATAGGTCATGCCGTAGGCATAATCCTCGCCATCGCGGCTAATCTCGACATGGCAGCCCATGACATGGGTCACCGGATGCGTGTCGCAAAAGTCGATCAGCCGCTTCATGCTGTCGAACCATGGCTGCCAGAAGCTGATATAGCAGCGCCCGCGATAGAACATGTCGCCGGTGTAGAGGATCTGCGTGTAGCTGTCGTAATAAGCGAATTCCGACACGACATGGCCCGGCGACCCCCAGATCAGGATATCGCGCCCGCCCAGATCCAGCGTCACGCGTTCTTCGGGAAAGTTTGTCATACCCCAGAAGCCGACCATCTCGTCATGGGTCAGACCCATATAGCGGGTGTTGGGGCGGTCGGCGAACTGGTTGGTCGCGGCATAATGATCGTCGTGCAGATGGGAGAAGGCGACCAGCAATTCCATGCTGGCGGGATCGCGGCCGTTGCGCTGGCACCATTGCTCGATGCACTGATCGACCACGCCGCGCAGGTCGTAATCGTTGCGCAACTGCACATAGCCCTCGTCGAGCAGCAGCACGCGATCATTGCCGAAATAGAGCGGCGCGAACGGCGCTTCGTAACTATAGGCTTTGTTCTGGCGCAGGATCGCAGTGTGCGGGTTGTACCAATGCACCTGGATCGCGGGATCCTTATTGTCCATGCTCGAGGACGAGCCGCAAATCCACTTGGCAGGAAAGCTGCCCTTGCCCGGGACATTGGTCGTGAAATCGACCGGGGGCGGCCGGACGGAGGCCGATGCCGCCTTGGCCAAGCCGGTCAGCGCGACGCCGGACAACGGGATGGCCGCCACCGCGGCGTTGTAGGTCAGGAAAGTGCGGCGATCCATGAAGGCGCTCCCAATCGTCAGAAATGAAACGGCGGCGTGATATTGGGCACGCCGTCCGGCCAGATGCGTGTGCGCTGATCGGGACTGACGCCGTTGAACAAGACGAAATCGGGCCGGATCAGCATCATATCCTTGCCCTGCACCGCGCGCGCATGAACGATCGCCTCGTTGATCAGCGCGGGGTTCATTTCGAGCACGCGCTCGTGCGGCTTGTAGCTGGCGAAGCGCCGGTAATATTTGCCCGGCACGAACATCATCTCGATATGGCCGCCCAACACCCATTTCACCGGCTGGCTGGCGGCAAAGGCCTTGAGCCGCTCCAGCGAGGCGACATAATCGTCATCATTGCTGATATTGATCTTGCCGGGAAACAGCAGGTCGCCAGTGAACAGGAAGTCGCAATAGGGATCGTAGAAGCTCACCCCGTCCTTGTGCGTGCCTGGCGTAGGGATCACCTCGATCACCCGATCGCCCAGATCGATCTTGCCGACGCCGGCGGGCCAGCTGCCGGCCAAAGCGTAGAAGCGCTTCATCACTGCCAGCGGCCGCGGCACGATGGTGGTGTTCGCGCGGTCGGCAAATTGCACCAGGCCCTGGTTCTGCGCGACATCCTCGCCCGAGGTCAGCGCGATCGTCAGCGGAACCCTGGTCCGACCGCGCGCCTGCCCCCAGCGGGTGATGATCGCGTCGACGGTCTCGCGCAACGGATAATGATTGGCGTCGGCCGTTGCACCGCTGTCGATCAACAAGGCGCCGTTATTGCCGAACAGCAGATAAGTGAACGGCGCTTCCCAATGCACGCAGACATTCTGGCGCAGCACGAACGTGTCTTCGTTATATTGCGTGACCTGCACGCGCGGATCGCGGTTCTTGGCCGCAACGTTGGAGCCATAAGTCCAGCGAAACGCCAGATTGCCCGGCGCCGGGCCATCACAGGCATAATCGTGCACCACCGATTTGCTGCGGTGCAGCGGTATCGCGCTGTCGGTGTTGCGGACACCGGGCGGATTATAACCCAGATCGGGATTGCCGTTGGGATAGGTGCGTGCCACCACAGGCTTGGCACTGCCGGCCGGTGCGGGCGTGTCGGTCGCTGTCTGCGCCATGGAATTCCCCCGAAATGTGCCCCGAGCAGCCGCCCTTGGCGCTGCGTCACCGCCATGATATTGATATTACCGATCGTCGCAATAGTAATAATGACGCATGGACAAAGCGTGGTGTTGCAGCGATGCTGCAATGCGAAAGGGGATCGAATCATGCTTCACCGGATTCGCAGCGCTGGAAAAATCGCGCTCATGGCCTGCACGCTGCTGGCGGCGTCCTGCGCACCTTCGTCGACAGAAGCCCCCAAGCCGCGCACGGAGTTCAGCATCGGTTGGTCGATCTATGCCGGCTGGATGCCGTGGCCCTATGCGCAGCAGGCCGGTATCGTGAAGAAATGGGCCGATAAATACGGCATCAAGATCGATATCGTGCAGGTCAACGATTACGTGGAATCGGTGAACCAATATACCGCCGGCAAATTGGACGGCGTGACCGTCGCCAATATGGATGCGCTGACCATTCCCGCCGCCGGCGGCAAGGATACCAGCGCCATCATCGTCGGCGATTATTCGAACGGCAATGACGGCATCGTGCTTAAGGGCGCCGAGACGCTCGCCGCGATCAAGGGCCGGCAAGTCTATCTCGTCGAGCTATCGGTATCGCATTATCTGCTTGCGCGGGCACTCGAAACGGTCGGGCTGGCACTGACCGACGTCAAGACGGTCAATACGTCGGATGCGGACATTGTCGGCGCCTTCTCTGCCCCGGCGGTCACTGCCGCCGTCGCTTGGAACCCGCAGCTGATGACGATGAAGGCGACGCCAGGCGCGAAACAGGTGTTCAGTTCGGCCGACATACCCGGCGAGATCCTCGATCTGCTGGCGGTCGATACCGCGACGCTGAAGGCCAATCCCAACCTGGGCAAGGCGCTGGCCGGCATCTGGTATGAAACCACCGCGCTGATGCAGCGCCAGGATGCGCAAGGCAAAGCGGCGCGCGCCGCGATGGCGAAGCTGGGCGGCACCACTCCGGCTTTGTTCGACAGCCAACTTGCTACGACCTACCTGTATGCCGAGCCCAAGGCGGCCGTGGCGGCGATGTCCGCGCCCGGCCTGATCACCACCATGACGCGGGTGCGCGATTTCAGCTTTGCCAAGGGGCTGTTTGGCCAGGGCGCGAAATCGGCCGACGCGGTCGGCATGGCGTTCCCCGGCAACAAGACACTGGGCGACCCCAACCATGTCACGTTGCGCTTCGATCCCAGCTACATGCAGATGGCCGCCGATGGTAAGCTGTAACGGCGGCCGGCGCAGTCGGGATCGGGCATTATGCGCTGGGTGAACCGCCGCATCAGCCGGGGGCATAGCATCCTGCTCGGCGCGCTCCCGATCCTGCTGCTGGCGTTGGTCTATGTCATCGCCGCGGCCAGCCGCCATGCGCTGAACCCCAATGACAAGATCCTGCCGCTGCCCGGCGGCATGGTCGACGCCATGGCGGTATTGCTGTTCCAGCCGGATCAACTCTCCGGGCGGCTGATCTTCTGGGCGGATACGCTCGCCAGCCTGCAGCGGCTGGGCATCGGGCTTGGCCTGTCCACGCTATCGGCCTTGCTGGTCGGGCTGCTGCTTGGCGTGCTGCCCCCCGTTCGGGCGACCTTCGGGCCACTGGTGACGGGGATCGCGGTGATCCCGCCGATCGCCCTGCTGCCGATCCTGTTCATAGCCTTCGGGCTCGGCGAAATGTCCAAGGTGGCGCTGATCTTCATCGGCATCGCACCGTTCATGATCCGCGACGTCGCCGCGCATGTCACCGCGCTGCCGCGCGAGCAGATCATCAAAGCGCAGACCCTGGGGGCGAGCAGCTGGCAAGTGCTGCTGCGCGTCGCCCTGCCCCAAGCCATGCCGCGACTGATCCAGGCCGTGCGGCTGTCGCTCGGGCCGGCCTGGGTGTTCCTGATCTCGGCCGAGGCGATCGCCTCCGATATCGGTCTCGGCTATCGTATCTTTCTCGTCCGCCGCTATCTCGCGATGGATGTCATCCTGCCCTATGTCGCTTGGATTGCGGTGCTGGCGATCGGCATGGACATGATGCTCAGCTGGTCCAGCCGCCGGCTATTCCCCTGGGCGCATGGAGCGGACCATTGAGCGCCGTGCTGAGCCTGCGCAACGTGTGGGTCGAATATGGCGACAAGGTCGTGCTCGAACGCGTCAACCTCGATATCGAGGAGGGATCGTTCGTGTCGATCATCGGCCCGTCGGGTGCCGGCAAGAGCAGCCTGTTACGCGTCGTGCTTGGCCAGGAAGCGCCGACGCGCGGCGCGATCCTGCTCAACGGCGCACCGCTGAAGCCCGAATGCGGACCGGATCGCGGCGTCGTGTTCCAGCGCTATTCGGTGTTTCCGCACCTCACCGTGCTGCGCAACACGATGTTCGGGCTGGAATGCGCCCAGGCCCCCTTGTCCGCCCGATTGTTCGGCGCGCGCCGCCGCGCCGCAACGCTGGAGGCGGAGGAAATGCTGCACGCCGTCGGGCTGGGCGACAATCTGCATCTTTATCCCGCGCAGATGTCCGGCGGGATGCAGCAGCGGCTGGCCATTGCCCAGGCGCTGATCAAGCGCCCGCGCATCCTGCTGCTCGACGAGCCGTTCGGTGCGCTCGATCCCGGCATCAGGGCGGATATGCACACGCTGATCACGCGTTTGTGGAGCGACTATGCGTTGACCGTGATCATGGTGACGCATGATATCAAGGAAGCCTTCTCGCTCGCCACCCGCGTGCTGACGCTGGACAAGCGCCGCCACGATCCACACGCGCCCCACCGCTTCGGCGCGACCGCGGTATACGATCTTCCGCTGCTGCGACGGGCTCGGGCGGTCGCAAAAGCTATTACCATCGCCGATGTTCAGGATTAGAAGCCTGCAACATGAGCACCGAACCCACCACTCTCGCCCGTCTCAGCATGAGTCTTCCCGCCGAGCTGTTTCGCCAGCTCGACGTCATGGTCGACGAACGCGGCCTGCCGTCGCGCTCGCAGCTGATCGCCGAACTGATTCGCCACGCGCTGGCCGAACATGAGGCGCTGACCCGGCCCGAGGACATGCTCGCAGGCACGATCACGTTGGTCTATCGCGGCGATCGCGGCCGCGTGCGGCATCAGCTCGCACAGACCCAGGCCGAATATCTCAAGGAAGTCATTTCGTCGCAGCACGTCTTCCTGGAAGACGATCAGTCGCTCGAAGTGCTGCTGGTACAGGGCCCCGCCACGCGGCTAAAGGCGCTCTGCGATGCGTTGCGCCGGATCCGCGGCGTGCATCAGTTGCAACTCGTCACCACCACCGCATTGCTGCCGCCGCTGCACGAGCAGGACGGCGAGATCGAGGATAATGCGGCGAGCAAGAAACAGGCGGACAAGAAGGTCGCCGCCTGATCGTTGCCTCCGGCATCCGAACTTTTAAGCAGAATAAGATCTCCCCTACCCGTCACCCCGGCCTTGAGCCGGGGCCCCGCTTCTTGGCCGGCAAAGAAGCGGGGCCCCGGGTCAAGCCCGGGGTGACGATGTATAGTAGGCCGAGAACACAGCCGACCCTAGGCTGGGGGTAGCAGACTAGACGGTGCCCCCCGCCCCCTCCGCCACGAACGCCCGCCAGCCGCCAAGCTCGGTGATATCGCGTGCGCCGACCGTCGCCCGCGGCTCGGCGACGAAGCCCTTGACCGACGTGCCGTCGTCGAGCGTGACCGTGCCGATCGCCAGCGGCGCCGGCACCTCGGCCACGAAGCTCCCAAACGCCGCGACATCCAGACGGTAGATCTCGACCGCGATGGCGGCGCCGCTGTCGTCATGCACCAGCGCCGGCTTGGGCGGCACGGTGCCCGCCATGGCGTAGAGACGATAGCTGTCGGCGGTGTGCGCGCTGCGCACGAATTCGGCGGCGCGGCTGGTCAATTGCCAATGCAGCGGCATCCCCTCGAGATGCGCGCCGACGACCGCGAGTTCGACGGTTTCCATGATAGTTCCTTCCAGGTTCAACGGGGGAGTCGTGCGCACCGGCATCTTGGCCAGCCAGTCGGACCCGAGATCGAGCAGCGCGCGGTCTGCGCCGTCTGGCGCGACGAACGTCACGCCGATCCCCGTCCGGTTCGACCGATACCCCGCCGGCAGCGCCAGCGCGCTCATCTCCAGCAGGTTCACGAAATTGGTATAGCGGCCCAGCCTGGCATTGAGCGCGATCGGCGCAGCGCGAAGCTCGGTCAGGCGGAAGATCGTCGGCGTGGTCGGCAGCAACAGCGCATCCACGTCCTGCCACATCAGCTCGGCCTGCCGCCGCGCGTGGCGCAGCGCATAGATCCCACGAAAGGTCTCGACCCCGCTGACCGCCAGCCCGCCCGAGACGATCTCGCGCACCACCGGATCGATCGCGTCGGGGCGCTCTATCAGCAATTGCTCGATCGCCGCGGTGCGCTCGGCCACCCATGGCCCCTGGTAGAGCAATTGCGCGGTATCGAGTAGGAACTGGATATCCAGCGGCACGATCGTGCAGCCCGCCGCGATTGCCGCATCGACCGACACGCGGAACGCCGCGATCGTCTCCGCATCGCCGTCGATCTGATGCTCGAGCGGGATGCCGATGCGCCGCCCGAGCGGGCGATCCGCAATGGCCCGGCTGAAATCGTCCGCCAGGTCGATGCCGGCAACCACGCTATCGACTAATGCCGCGTCGGCGACGGTACCGGTCAGCGCCGTGATGCAATCGAGCGTGCGGCACGCGGGCACCAGCCCGGTGCTGCTCCAGCGCCCGACGCTGGGTTTGAGCCCGACCAGGCCGTTGAACGCGGCGGGCACCCTGCCCGACCCTGCCGTATCGGTGCCGAGCGCGAAGGCGACCAGCCCGGCCGCCACTGCCACCGCCGATCCCGAGCTCGATCCGCCACTGACATAGGCGCGATTGAACACGCATTGCGGCGCGCCGTAAGGGCTGCGCGTGCCGACCAGCCCGGTGGCGAATTGATCGAGATTGGTCTTGCCGATCGGCACCGCGCCGGCCGCGATCAATCGCGCCACGACGGTGGCGGAGGCATCGGGCGTATAGGCGAAATCGGGGCAACCCGCAGTCGTCGGGCAGCCTGCCAGATCCACATTGTCCTTGATCGCGAACGGCACGCCGGCGAGCGGCAAATGCTCCCCCGCAGCAATGCGGGCGTCGACCTCCGCCGCCATCGCCAGCACGGTATCCGCCGGCAGCCGTGTGATCCATACTTCCGGCTGGATTGCGGCATAGGCCTCGACCCGCGCCAGCGTCTCCCGGGCGACGGCAAGCGCAGACACGCGCGCGGCGCCGACATCGGCGGCGATTACGATGGCATCCTGCAGCAGGCGATCGGTCATGCCGGCTGGATCGCGATCATCGGGCTGCCGGGGTTTACCGCCTGCCGTTCCTCGACATACAGACCGGCGACCACGCCGGCATGCGGGCTCGACACTTCGGTCTCCATCTTCATCGCCTCCAAGATTGCGATCGGCTGGCCCTCCGTGACCCTATCCCCCACGCCGACCAGCAGCTTCCACACGCTCGCCCCGAACGGTGCTTCCACCAAGGTCGCGCCATCCGGCACCGCGATCTCGACGATCGCGGCATCGCCACCGCCCTCATCGACCAACGCCGCGACCCGGTCGAACTCCCCGCGCCGTTCCCAATCCGCGCGTTCGGCATCGAATGCGGCCTGTCGCGTCGCCTGGAACGCGTCGATGCCCTTGGCGTGTTCCTTGAGGAACGCACGGTAATCGGCGAGCCGGAACACCTCCTCCTCGATCCGGATCGAGCGCCGGCCGAGCGGGAAATCCCGCCGCCATTCGGTCAGTTCGTCATGCGTCACGGGGAAGAAGCGGATCTGGTCGAAGAAGCGCAGCAGCCACGGCTTGCCCGCGGCGAACGCGTCGGTCTCGCGCCAGCTGTTCCACACCTGGATCGTGCGCCCGAACAGCTGGTAACCGCCCGGCCCCTCCATCCCGTAGATGCACATATAGGCGCCGCCGATCCCGACCACGTTAGGCGGTGTCCAGGTGCGCGCGGGGTTATACTTGGTCGTCACCAGCCGGTGGCGCGGGTCGATCGGGGTGGCCACCGGCGCGCCGAGATAGACGTCGCCCAAGCCCATGACGAGATAGCGCGCGTCGAACACGATCCGCTTCACCGCATCGATATCGTCGAGCCCGTTCACGCGCCGGATGAATTCGATATTGTCCGGGCACCACGGCGCATCGTCGCGCACCGATTGCATATATTTGTCGATCGTCTCGTAGATCGCCGGATCCTGCCAGCTGAGCGGCAGATATACGACACGCGACGGTATTTCGAAATCGTCGAGCCCGCCGAGCCGCGCCTCGGCATCCTCCAGCGCATCGAGCAACGCGGTCTGCGAGAGGATGCGGCTGTCGAAATGGATCTGCAGCGATCGGATCCCGGGCACCACATCGATGATCCCGGGCAGGGCCAGACGCTCGAGCTCGAGCATCAGCGCATGAACACGCAGGCGCAGTTCGAGATCGAGCACGATCTCACCATATTCGACCAGCAGGTTGCGATCGCCCTGGCGGCGATACAGCACGCGCGGAATCTCGCCCGAGGCATCGCGCCTGCGCAGGATCGGCGACATATCCACGTCGTCCAGCGCCAGCGGCGCCTCCGCAGCCGTCAGTCCCGCGATCGCGCGGTCCTGCGCCTGTTCCGCCGCCACCGCCGTGGCATCATCGACCACGTCGAAGCGCAGCGTATCGCCGGGCGCCAGCTGCCCGACCTTCCACAGATCCGCCTGGATCACGACCAGGGGGCAAACGAACCCACCCAGCGACGGACCGTCCGGCCCGAGGATAATCGGCATGTCGCCGGTGAAATCGACCGCACCAATGGCATAGGCATTGTCGTGGATGTTGGACGGATGAAGCCCTGCCTCGCCGCCATCGCGCCGCGCCCAACGCGGTTTCGGGCCGATCAGCCGCACGCCGGTGCGGTTGGAATTGTAATGCACGCGCCAATCGGTCGCCCGCAACGTGGCGATGTCGTCGTCGGTGAAGAAATCGGGCGCGCCATGCGGCCCGGACAGCACGCGGATCGTCCAGTTGCGCGCGATCGGCGGCAGCGCCGCCGCGTCCAGCACC
The DNA here is from genome assembly GCF_036663635.1 of Parasphingomonas puruogangriensis. Lineage (NCBI taxonomy): Bacteria > Pseudomonadati > Pseudomonadota > Alphaproteobacteria > Sphingomonadales > Sphingomonadaceae > Parasphingomonas > Parasphingomonas puruogangriensis. The sequence continues at coordinate 753,035 of NZ_JAXOJI010000001.1, forward strand.
GGGGGCAGCGGAGCATCTTGCGGCGTGGCAAGATGCAGCGTGTCGCCGGTCGCCACGGCGCGCGCGGCATGGCCGCCGAATTCGCCCAGCACGAAGGTCGATCGGCTGCCGAGAAAGGCCGGCACGTCGAACCCACCGACCAGCAGCAGATAGCCGCGCAGGCCCACGCCCGTCACCCGGCCGATCTTCAGCGTCTGCCCGGCCGTCACGCGCACCGGCGCATAAGGCTCGATCGCCGCGCCATCCACGGTAGCGTCGAACCGTGCGCCGGCCAGGCAGATCGTCGCCGCCGTGGCGAAGCGCAATGTCGGCCCCGCCGCGGTGAATTCGAGCCCGGCCATGCCTTCGGGATTGCCCAGCAAGCGGTTGCCCAGCCGGAACGCGAACGCGTCCATCGGTCCCGATGGCGGCACGCCGACATCCCAATAGCCCAGCCGCCCGGGGTGATCCTGTACCGTCGTCGCCGGACCGCCGCTCAGCACCTGGATCGTGGCCGGCCGATAGACGATATCGTCGAGCGTCCGGGTCGAGACATTGCCGCTAGTGAAGGCGTCGCTGCGCACCACGGCGCGCAGCCAATCGAGATTGGTCTCGATCCCCGCCAGCCGCACAGCGTCCAGCGCGCGCTGCATCGCCACGATCGCCAGCGCCCGGTCAGGGGCCGTGACGATCACCTTGGCCAGCATCGGATCGTAAAATGCGCTGATCTCGCTGCCCGTCGCCACCCACCCGTCGACCCGGATATCGTCGCCGGTCGGGAAGGCGACGTCGATCAACATGCCGGTGCTCGGGCGATAGCCCTGCGCCGGATCCTCGGCATAGAGCCGCACCTGGATCGACGCGCCCCGCGCCTGGCCGTCCCAGCCATCGAGGAACGCGCGCTCACCGGCGGCGCCCCGAATCATCCATTCGACCAGGTCGATGCCGGTCACCTGTTCGGTCACGCCATGTTCGACCTGCAGCCGCGTATTGACCTCGAGAAAGAAGAAGTCGTCGCGATCGGCATCGTAGAGGAACTCGACCGTCCCCGCCGAGGCATAGTTTGCCGCCGCCGTCAGGCGCACCGCCGCCGCGCTCATCGCCGCGCGCGTCGCCTCGGGCAGGCCGGGCGCCGGAGTCTCCTCTACCACTTTCTGGTTGCGCCGCTGCAGCGAGCAATCGCGCTCGCCCAGCGCCAGCACGCCGCCGCGACCATCACCGAACACCTGCACCTCGATGTGGCGCGCGCGCGGCACGTAGCGCTCGAGGAACACGCCGCCATCGCCGAAATTGCCCGCCGCCTGTCGTACCACAGCGGCGAAGCCATCGCGCAGCGCCGCTTGATCGGCGCAGATGCGCATGCCGATGCCACCACCGCCGGCGGTCGCCTTGAGGATGACGGGATAGCCGATCACCTCGGCCGCGCCGACCGCCGCCTCGGCATCGGCGAGCAATGCGCTGCCCGGCGCCAACGGCACGCCCTGCTCGGCGGCCAGCGCCCTCGCGTTATGCTTGAGGCCGAAGGCCGCGATGTTGGCCGGGGTCGGCCCGATGAACACGATGCCGGCCGCCTCGCACGCCTCGGCAAAGGCGATGCTTTCCGACAGGAAGCCATAGCCCGGATGGATCGCCTGCGCGCCGCTGGCGCGCGCGGCCGCCAGGATCGCGGCGATATCGAGATAGCTCTCGGCGGCCGGCGAGGCGCCGATATGCACCGCCTCGTCGGCATCGCGCACATGCAGCGATCCGGCGTCGGCGTCGCTGAACACGGCGACCGAGCGGATGCCCATCTGGCGCAACGTGCGAATGATCCGGCAAGCGATCGCGCCCCGGTTGGCGACTAAGACGGTATCGAACAAAATTCAGGCGCTCACGATCATGCGGACAGGCGTCGGGTTGAAGCCATTGCAGGGATTGTTGACTTGCGGGCAGTTGGACACGACCACCGTCACGTCCATGTCCGCGCGCAGTTCGACCCACAGGCCCGGCGCGGAAATGCCATCGACGATGCCGAGCGCGCCGTCGGCCTCGACCGGCACGTTCATGAACCAGTTGATGTTGGACACCATGTCGCGCTTGCCGCGCCCGGCGCGCGCATTGGCGTCGAGGAAATTGTCGACACAGGCATGTTGCGCCTTGGTGTGATGACCATAGCGCAAGGTATTGGACTCGCACGAACAGGCGCCGCCGATCGTGTCGTGATAGGCGACGTTGGTGTCGACCAACGTCATCATCGCCCGCCCCTCGTTCGACAGCAACACTGCACCGGTGCGCAGGAAGATATTGCCCTGCGCGGCGATCGTATCCTGCGCGCTATAGCGTTCGGCATCGTCGGCGGCGGCGTAGATCAGGAAATCGACCGCCTGATTGCCTTCCACATCGACGATTCGCAGATACTCGCCCTTGGCCAGCGCCTGCATCCACGGCGCGCGCGCGGGCACGATCTCGTCCAGCAGGACCGAATTGCGAACGCGCGGGGCGTCAGACTGCTCATTCATCGATCCGTCCTTCACCGCAGGTAGAAATCGTCGGTATTGGCAAAAGCGCGCGTCGCTTCCGGCGTCGCGTGCCGGATCGCGTCATCGGGGGCAGCCGGCGCGCCACGCCACGCCAGCACGCGCGCCGGCGTCACGCGATAGTCGGCACGGGAATCGAGCACGTGCGGGCAATTGGCCAGCACGACGAACAGCTCCATGTCGGCGCGCAACGTAACCGCGCGGCCGGCGGCGTACGGGCCGGCATCGAGCGCGACCTCGCCCGCCGTGCCGATCCGCACCGGCTTGAACCAATTGACGCAAGGATGAATGTCGCGCCGGCCCAGGCCGAGCTTGGCGACGGCAATGGCAAAGCGATCACGCGCATTGGGATGCACGCCGTGATTGGCGCCATCGCCATAAAGCTTGGCATTGCTGGCGGCGTTGGAGGCGCCGCAGACCAGGTCGTGTCCGGCGGTATCGTCGGCCACCACGCTGGCCATGACGCGCCCCATGTCCGACAGCAGCATGCTGCCGGCTCCCAGATAGGCATTCCACTGGATCTTCATCGTATCGGCGACATTCAGCCGCTCGATCGGCTGTTCGGCATTGAACACCAGCATGGACAGGCAGGCATCGCCCTCCAGATCGGCGATGCGCAGCCGCGCCCCACGCGGCAGCCGTCGTGCGGCATAGCCTCCTGCCCCGATCGTCTCCGCCCACAACATATCGTCAGGCGACACGTCGCTCGGTCGATCGATCGCCTGGGTCGGGGGCACGGTCGGCATCGCCTCGACGATCGTGCCGGCCATCGCGCGGGCATGCGCCTGTGCGCCATAGGGATTTGCGGTCGTGTTGCTCATTCGCTCGTTCCAACGGATGGGGTGGCCTCGCCGGGCGCATGCAGGGGGCGAAGGAGAGAAGTGGTCGCGACGAAGTTCAGTTGCTGCACCCCTCGAATGGATCGTAACGCGTCGCACAACGCATCGAGGCGGTGGGCCGGTCCCTGCACCAACAGCACTTCGAGCGATTGGTCGTCCTCGAGGAAAACGTGCTGCGACGAGATCACTTCCTTGAGATATTTGGCTTGCGCCAGCGCCAGCGCATGACGCACCTCGCCGCTTTCGGCGCGGTAGATCAGCGTCATCGTGCCGGCGATCGTATCGTTGGGCCGGTCGCGCGCGCCATAATGATCCAGCTCCTGCCGAATGAGCTCGACGATGATCTGCGAGCGATTGCTCAAGCCACGTTCCGCCACCATCACGTCAAGCTGCCGGAACACATCGGCCGGCAGGCTCAGGCTTAAGCGGGAGATCGCACTTTCGGTGCTGTCGAACGGCATCAGGCGAGTTAGGATATTATTACGGAGATCGTCAATCGTAATAATAGCTGGAGGCAAGCAAAGTCGCGCGGAAAGCCCGCCTGGCCGACACGAAAACGGTCATCGTCGCCGCCCAGTCCGGTCAGTGCGCCGCCGCGCTATGGACGCCCAGTCCGGTTTCCGAGCGCAATCGCTGTTCGGGATAGCCGGCCCTGTCGATCGCCGCGCGCGGCGAGCGATCGAGCAACGAGATCAGCCAGATGGCGAGGAAACCGGCCGGCACCGAGAACAAGGCGGGCGAACTATATGGGAAGATCGCCTGCTCGAAGCCGAACACCGCGACCCAGATTACCGGCGACAGCACGGTCAGCCCGAACGCGGCAAGCAGCCCGATCGCCCCGCCCCACGCCGCGCCGTTGGTGGTGCAGCCCTTCCAGAGCAACGACATGACCAGCACCGGAAAATTGCCCGACGCGGCCAAGGCGAACGCAAGACTGACCATGAAGGCGACATTCTGCTTCTGGAACACGATGCCGAGGATGATCGCGGCGATGCCGAGCAGGATCGTGGTGATGCGCGAGACGCGCAATTCCTTCACGGGATCGGCATCGCCCTTATGGATCACGCTGGCATAGACGTCGTGGCTGATCGCCGAAGCGGCCGACAGCGTCAGCCCGGCGACGACGGCCAGGATCGTCGCAAACGCCACTGCGGAGATGAAGCCGAGGAACAGGTTGCCGCCGATCGCATGCGCCAGATGCATCACCGCCATATTGTTGCCACCCCGCAAGGCGCCGGCCGCATCGACATAAGCGGGGTTGAACGAGACCATCACGATCGCCCCGAAGCCCAGCACGAAGGTCAGCGCGTAGAAATAGCCGATCCACACCGTTGCCCACATGATCGATTTGCGCGCTTCGCGGGCATCGGGAACGGTGAAGAAGCGCATCAGGATATGTGGCAGGCCGGCAGTGCCGAGCATCAGCGCGAAACCGAACGACAAGGCCGAGATCGGATCCTTGATGAACCCGCCCGGCCCCATGATCGCCTGTCCCTTGGCCGCGGCATCGCCGGCCGAAAGACCGCTGTCGAGCGCCAGCTTGGTCTTCACCGCGACCGCTTGCGCGAACAAATTCTCGAACGAAAAGCCGACATGCGCCATCACGCCGAGCACCAGGAAGGTCGCGCCGCACAGCAGCATCACTGCCTTGATGATCTGCACCCAGGAGGTCGCGCGCATTCCGCCGAACAGGACATAGACCATCATCAGCCCGCCCACGACGGTGATGGCGTAGAGATAGGGCAGCCCGAACAGCAATTGGATCAACTGCCCCGCCCCGACCATCTGCGCGATCAGGTAGAAGGAGACGACAAACAGCGTGCTGATCGCTGAAAAGCTGCGCACCGGCCCCTGCAGGAAGCGATAGGAAGCGACGTCGGCGAAGGTGAAGCGGCCGAGGTTGCGGAGTTTCTCCGCAACCAGGAACAAGACGATCGGCCAGCCGACGAGGAAGCCGATGGCATAGATCAGCCCGTCATACCCATCGTTGAAGATCTGCGAGGTAATGCCGAGGAACGAGGCGGCCGAGCAATAATCGCCGGCCATGGCCAGCCCGTTCTGGAAGCCGGTGATCCCGCCCCCGGTATAGAAATCGGACACGGTGCGCGTGCGCTTCGCCGCGGCACCGGTGATCCACAAGGTGATCGCGACGAAGCCGGCGAACATCAGGATCGCGGTCCAGTTGGTCGGCTGCTGCTGCACCGCGCCGGCGATCGCCGCATTGGCGCCGCTGGCCCAACCAAGCAAGGTCAGCAGCACCGCGCTGCGCATCAGGCTGCCGGTCATGCCGGGATATCCGCGAGCAGTTCGGCCAGCCGCGTATCGAATTCGCCATTGGCGCGCCGCACATAGACCGCGCAGATCGCCACCGTGCCGGCCAGTATCGCTGCCCCCAGCACCACGGCGATGCTGGTCGTGCCCGCGCCGATCGGCTGCGCCATCAGCGGCTTGTCGAACGCGATCAGCGCGATAAAGCCGCTATACACGATCACCGTGATGGCGGTCAGCAGCCAGCAAAAACGCTGCCGATCGCGCACCAGCGATTGGTAGCGGGGATCGGCGGCGATGCGCGCCTCGCGCCTGCGCTCGGTACCGTCCTCGCCGCTCACCGCGCACCCCGCACGAGCCGGTCGATATCGGGCCGGATCGTATCGGCCCAAATGCGATAGCCGCGCGCGTTGGGGTGGAGATAATCGGGCATGACCTCGCCCGACAGTGTGCCGTCCGGCGCCAGGAAGCTGGCGGCGATATCGCGGTAGAAGACCGTCTTGCGATCGGCCAGCCCGGCGATGCGCGTGTTCGCGGCATCGACCGCGACGCGCAGCGGGTCGTCCTTGCGGTTGCCGCGCGGGAAGATGCCGAGCAGCAGGATCTTGCTGCCCGGCAGTTTGCGGCGGATCGCCTGGACCACCGCGGCAACGCCATCGGCGGTCTCGTCCGGGCCCATCTTGTTGGCATTGGCGAGATTGTTGGTCCCGATCATCAGCACGACCAGCTTGGGTGCGAGCCCGTCGAGCTCGCCATGGTCGATGCGCCATAGAACGTGCTGCGTCTCGTCGCCGCTGACGCCGATATTATAGGGACGGTAGCGGCCGAAATAATCGTCGAACAGCTCGTGCTGCGGGTTCTGTCGCCAGCCATCGGTGATCGAATCGCCGACGAAGATCAGCTCGGTGCCACCGGTCTTGATCAGACTGTCGCGGCGAGCGAGAAACGACAGGTGGCGATCGAGGTCCTTCTCGGCCGCCGCACTGCCACGCTGTTGCGCCGCCGCCCCGTCGCCCTGAGCCGCGCTGGCGCCGTGCGCCGTCAGCGACACGATCAACGATGCGGCGAGCATCAAGCGCAGGGCCGTCCCTGGATAAAGCATGTCTATGTCCTTCGCCTGCTCGCTGACCGGATCGCGCGGGGCAGCGTAGCGCTAAACGTCGATGCTCGACACTTCAATGTACCGCACTCTTTGCGCCGGGCGTGTTGACTGTCGGCCGCGAAGCCGCGACACCTGCGACGTCGCATAGTTCTGCGGCGTCCGAACGGTCGCTCCCTGTTCGACTGCGCCGCGCCGGTAACCGGATCGCGGTTCGGCTCGCGCGACCGGCACCATTTCTCGCGAACGGCGTTTCTTCCCCAGATGATCAAGGTCGCGAGCTACAATATCCACAAGGGCATCGGGCTTGACCGGCGCCGCGATCCGATGCGCATCCTCGAAGTGCTGCGCGAGATCGATGCCGATGTCATCGCGCTGCAGGAGGCCGATCGCCGCTTCGGCGCCAAGGCCTGCGTTATTCCGCTGCATGCGCTGGAGGAACATTCGCCGTGGAAGCCGATCTCGTTCGGGGTCCGCGCCGGATCGATGGGCTGGCACGGCAATGTGCTGCTGGTGCGCAAGGAGGCGGTGGTCATCGACAGCGAGGCGATCCACCTCCCCGCGCTCGAGCCGCGCGGCGCGGTGATGGCCGACGTCCGGGTCGGCGGCGCGGCGATCCGCGTCGTCGGCATGCATCTCGATCTGTCCGGCCTGTGGCGACGGCGTCAGGCGCACGCCATCCTCAGCCATGTCGACGCCAGCGCCGAACGTCGCCCGACCGTGCTGATGGGCGATCTCAACGAATGGAGCGCCGGCCGCGGCTGTCTGCGCGATTTCGGCAAGGATCACGCCTTCGCCGCAACCGCGCCGAGTTTCCACGTCCGCCGCCCGGTGGCGCGGCTCGATCGCATCATGGTCTCGCGCGAGTTGCAGGTCGTCGACTGCGGCGCGCATCACAGCGCCGCCTCGCGCAAGGCATCCGATCATCTTCCGATCTGGGCCGTGCTGGCGAGCACATGACCTTCGCCGAACCATACGCCCCTTCCGTCATCTCCGCGCAGGCGGGGGTGACGGAAGACGGGTCGAGGGGCGTCGGCTGATGCGCGAGAAGGAACTTCGCCTCGCTTTGGTCTGCTATGGCGGCATCAGCCTGGCCGTCTACATGCACGGCATTTCCAAGGAAATCTGGCGTCTGGCGCGCGCCAGCCAGGCGTTTCACGCCGGCGAGGAACCCGCCAGCGGCAGCCAGCACGTCTATCGCGCCTTGCTCGAGGAGATCGAGGCGGAAACCGGCGTGCGGCTGCGTGTGCTGGTCGATATCATCGCCGGGGCCAGCGCGGGCGGTCTCAACGGCGTGTTCCTCGCGCAGGCCATCACCACCGGACAGAGCCTCGAACCGCTGACCGATCTGTGGCTCGATTCGGCCGATGTCGAAGCGCTGATCGATCAGACCGCGGCGCCGCAATCGGGCCTGACCAAGGTCTGGGCCTTGCCGCTGGTGTGGATGGCGGCGGGCCGCGGGGTCAGCAAGCTCGACGAAACCGTCGATCCCGAGACGCGCGAGGAAGTGCGCCGCAAACTCTCGCATTTCATTCGCTCGCGCTGGTTCTCCCCGCCCTTCGGTGGCGAGCGCTTCACCGGGCTGATCCTCGACGCGCTCGACGCCATGGCCAAGGGGCCGCGCGGCGCCCGCCTGCTGCCCGACGGCCAGCCGCTCGACCTGTTCGTCACCGTCACCGATTTCCGCGGCCATCCCGAACGGCTCAGCCTGCATTCGCCGACCGAAGTGATGGAGACCGAGCACCGCTTGGTCGTGCCATTCTCCGATCACGGCATTGCCCGCGATACGCTGGCGCACCCGGCGGAGCTGGCCTTTGCCGGCCGCGCCACATCCAGCTTTCCCGGTGCCTTCCCGCCCTTTACGGTCAAGGAACTCGACGCCGTTCTGAAGACGCGCAAGCGCAAATGGCCCGAGCGCATGGCCTTCCTCAAGCGCATCCTGCCGCGCCAGTTCGCCGCCAATGCCGCCGAGGGCGCGGTGCTGATCGACGGCTCGGTGCTCGCCAATGCGCCGTTCCGCCCGGCGATCGACGCGCTGCGCGAACGCCCGGCACGGCGACAGATCGATCGCCGCTTCATCTATATCGATCCCACGCCAGGCAATAAGATGCGCTTCAGCAGCGGCGCGGAGGATTTGCCGAGCTTTTTCCAGACCATCGTCGGCGCTGCGTCCGAACTGCCCCGCCAGCAGCCGATCCGCGACAATCTCGAAGCACTGGCCGAGCAATCGCAGCGCATCGAGCGCATGCGCGGCATCATCGCGGCGATCCGCCCCGAGGTGGAGGCGCAGGTCGAATCGCTGTTCGGCTACACATTGTTCCTCGATTCGCCGACCACCACGCGGCTCGCCAATTGGCGCAACCGCGCGCAGAGCGCGGCAGCCGTCAAGGCCGGCTATACCTATGCCGCCTACGGCCATCTCAAGATCACCGGCGTGATCGAGTTGATCGTCGGCCTGCTCTATCATGCCGGCGGCGAGCCCGGCCCCGGGCCATGGGACCGCATCCATCGCCATATCTGCGACGCCATCAAGACGCGCGGGTTCGACACGATCGGCCCAGCCTTTTCCGGCGGCGCCAGCGCGGAGACGATCGCGTTCCTGCGCGCCTATGATCTGGGCTTTCGCATTCGCCGGCTGCGCATCCTCGCACGCCGGCTCGGCGAGCTCGAGGCCGAAGGCGCCGAGCTCGAATTCGGTCCGTTGCGCGAAGCGATCTATCTCAGCCTTGCCGCCTATCTCGATCGCAAGCGTAGCGACGTCCACGCGCATCTCAAACGCGACGTGCGCGCCTTGCGCGGCGATGCCGGGCCGTTGCTTGATCGGCTGGCGGGATCGCTCGATCTCAAGCGGCTCGACACCGAAACCGACGCCCGCCTCGCCGCTGCCTTTGCCGCTTTGCCCAAGGACCTGCGCCGCCCGGTGCTGCTGACCTATCTCGGCTTTCCCTATCTCGATACCGCCACCTTGCCCCTGCTGCAGGGCGAGGGGCTCGACGAATATGACCCGATCAAGGTCGATCGCATCTCGCCCGACGACGCCAAATCGATCCGCGGCGGCGGCGCAGAGGCGACGCTGAAGGGTATCCAGTTCAACAATTTCGGCGCCTTTTTCAGCCGCGCGTACCGCGAGAACGATTATATCTGGGGCCGGCTGCACGGCGCCGAGCGGATGATCGACATCCTGGTCTCGACCCTGCCGGAAAATGTCCGGCTGAAGCCGGGGCGGATAGCGGCCGTGAAGCGCGCAGCGTTTCTGGCGATCGTCGACGAGGAGGAACCCAAGCTAACGGCTATTCCGGGGCTGATCGAGACGCTGCGCCGGGAGATCGGCTAGCAAATCCCTCTCCCATCGGGAGAGGGGAGAGGCGCGAAGCGCCGGAAGGGTGAGGGTGACCCCGATTGGTTGGGCACCCGCCATCGCCCTCACCCTTCCCACGCCTGCGGCGCGGGCCCCTTCCCGCTCCCAAAGGGAGAGGGAGTATGGCCAAACCCGCCCGCCCACGTTAGCCTGCCCGCCATGCAATTTCTCAAAATCCTCTTCTGGTGCCTGCTCGCGTTCGTCGCGGCATTGTTCACCCTGGCCAACTGGACCAACGTGCAGATCAAGCTATGGGGCGGGCTGATCGCGGAAGTGAACCTGCCGCTGCTGCTGCTGACGGTGTTCCTGCTCGGGCTGCTGCCGATGCTGCTCTATCATCACACGGTGCGCTGGCGGTTGCGCCAGCGCCTGGCCACCGCACAGGGCACGGTCGAGGCGTTGCGCACCCCGGCCAACCTGCCGCCCGCGCCGGTGCTGCGCCCCGATGCCGAGCCCGCGCCGCCCGCGATCCTCACCGCCGTCCCGCCGGGCGGCGCATGAGCAACCGCATCTATGTCGCGCTCGACACGCCCGATCTGGCCCGCGCCAAGGCCATGGCGACGCGCGTCCAGCACCATGTCGGCGGGATCAAGCTCGGGCTCGAATTCTTCATGGCCAATGGCCGCGCCGGCGTGCGCGAGATGGCCGATCTGGGCCTGCCGATCTTCCTCGACCTGAAGTTTCACGACATTCCCAACACCGTCGCCAAGGCGATCCAGGCGCTGCAGGGGCTCGAACCGGCGTTGCTTACCGTCCACGCGGCCGGTGGCCAGGCGATGCTCGAGGACGCCAAGGCTGCCGCCGCGGTCGGCACCAAGGTCATCGCGGTAACCACGCTGACCAGCCTCGACGCGACCGATCTCGCCGCCATCGGCTGCCCGAGCGATCCGCACGAGCAGGTGATGCGGCTGACCGAATTGGCCAAGGCCGCCGGCGTCGACGGCGTGGTCTGTTCGGGGGCGGAAGTGGCGGCGGCCAAATCGGTCTGGCCCAAGGGCTTTTTCGTGGTGCCCGGCGTGCGCCCGGCCAACGGCACGGTCGGCGACCAGAAACGCGTCGTCACCCCCCGCGCCGCGCTCGATGCGGGCGCGTCGATCCTGGTCATCGGCCGGCCGATCACGCAGGCGGACAATCCCGATATGGCGGCGCGCGAAATCGAAGCCACGCTTTAATCCCTCTCCTTTTGGGAGAGGGTGGCCGAGCATAGCGAGGCCGGGTGAGGGCGCGTCAGAAAGATCGCCAGCCCCGCCGCTTCGCGGGGGCCCTCCCTCGCCCGACAGGAGAGGTATAAAGGAACCCCATGACCATCAACGCCAAGATCTGCGGCCTCTCCACCCCCGAAACGCTCGACGCAGCGGTGCGCGGCGGGGCGAGCCATGTCGGCTTCGTCTTCTTCCCCCCCTCGCCGCGCACTCTCTCGCGCGACCGCGCGCAACAACTGGCCGCGCGTGTGCCCAGCCATGTCGCGCGCGTCGGCGTGTTCGTCGATCCCGACGATGCGCTGCTCGACGCGTCGATCTCCGCCGGCGCGCTGCATATCCTGCAGCTGCACAATACCAGCCCGACCCGCGCCGCGCATATCCGCGCCACCACCGGCCTCGCCGTATGGGCGGCCGTGGCGGTGAAGCAGCGCGCGGACCTTGCCGCCGCGCAGACCTATGCCGGCGCAGTCGATCGCATCCTTTACGACGCCAAGACTCCGCCCGGCGCGGCCTTGCCCGGCGGGATGGGCGTGCGCTTCGACTGGACCTTGCTTGAGGGGTTCCGCCATCCCCTGCCCTGGGCACTGTCCGGCGGGCTCGATCCGCTCAACGTGGCGGAAGCGATCCGAGTGACGGGGGCGGAACTGGTGGACGTGTCGTCGGGCGTCGAAATCGCGCCGGGCATCAAGCATGTAGCCAAGATCCAGACGTTTCTGGCGGCGGTACAGGCAGCCTGAGCCTGCCACCAACGTCGTCACCCCGGCCTTGAGCCGGGGCCCAGCTACTTCTTCTGAGTGCGGGGCAAGGCAGCGGGACCCCGGGTCAAGCCCGGAGTGGCGATATTCGGTCGGTCACCACCATATCGTTCGAGCCAATAAGGGTGGCCGCGCCGCGCCGCGTATCCCTCGACACGAACGAAGCGGGTGATTAAGCGCACAGCCATGAACGCCCCTCACACGCTCACCCCCAATTCCTACCGCGCGCAGCCCGACGAGCGCGGCCATTTCGGCGCGTTCGGCGGCCGCTATGTTGCCGAGACGCTGATGCCGCTCGTGCTCGATCTCGATCGCGCCTATCGCGCCGCGAAGGAAGATCCCGCCTTCGCCGCGCAGTTCGACGATCTGCTCGAACATTATGTCGGCCGCCCCAGCCCGCTTTATTATGCCGAACGCCTCACCGATGCGCTGCGCGACAGCGCGCCCGATGGCAAAGGCGCGCAAGTGTGGTTCAAGCGCGACGAGCTCAATCACACCGGCGCGCATAAGATCAACAATTGCATCGGGCAGATCCTGCTCGCCATGCGCATGGGCAAGACGCGGATCATCGCCGAGACCGGCGCGGGGCAGCACGGCGTCGCCACCGCCACGGTGTGCGCACGCTTCGGCCTGCCGTGCGTGATCTATATGGGCGCCAAGGATGTCGAGCGGCAAGCGCCCAACGTGTTCCGCATGAAATTGCTCGGCGCGGAAGTGCGGCCAGTGACGAGCGGCGCGCACACGCTGAAGGATGCGATGAACGAGGCGATGCGCGATTGGGTCGCCAACGTGCACGACACCTTCTACATCATCGGCACCGCCGCCGGCCCGCATCCCTATCCCGAACTGGTGCGCGATTTCCAGAGCGTGATCGGCAAGGAAGCGCGCGCCCAGATGTTAAGCCGCATCGATCGCCTGCCCGATCTATTGGTCGCGGCGATCGGCGGCGGATCGAATGCGATCGGCCTGTTCCACCCGTTCCTCGACGATCCCGAGGTCAAGATGCTCGGCGTCGAAGCCGCCGGGCACGGCCTCGACAAGGAACATGCTGCCAGCCTGGCGGGCGGATCGCCCGGCATCCTACACGGCAACAAGACCTATCTGCTGCAGGACGAAGACGGCCAGATCACCGAGGCGCACTCGATCTCCGCCGGACTCGATTATCCCGGCATCGGCCCGGAGCATAGCTGGCTGCATTCGATCGGCCGCGTCGAATATACCAGCGCGACGGACGTCGAGGCGCTCGACGCGTTCCAATTGCTGTGCCGCACCGAAGGCATCATTCCCGCGCTCGAGCCGTCGCACGCCATCGCTGCCGTCGCCAAGCGCGCGCGGGAGATGGACCGGGAACAGATCATCCTCGCCAATCTGTGTGGCCGAGGGGACAAGGATATCTTCACCGTGGCGGATGCGCTGGGAGTGAAGATGTGAAAATCATCAACAAGCCGTTTGACGATACCCGACAGATTGCGTTGGCTATAACAATCCTGTTGGCAGTGGCGCTCTTCGTATTGGGCTCCAGAGATGCGTTTGCCTTAGACGTGGTATCGTTTCCGTATATCTTCTTTTTTTCACTCGCACTGCGTTTTGCGTTGCCAAAGCGAGCAACGGTCAGGCGCCGGTTCGCGGACCCCCTGCCGTGGATCGCGCTCGCAAGCGCGTGCTTGACCGCTTGCGGAGCAATATTGTTCATGGAGCCTGAAGGTGGGCTCGGGCTGAGCTTTCTGGCAGTGGGATTTTACCTGGGACTACCGATCTTGCTGCTGACTATGCTGCTCACCTCCATCTCATTCCCGATCGATAAGCACGCATGACTCGCCTCTCCGCCGCCTTCACCAAGGCCCACCCGGCACTCGTCACCTTCGTCACCGCCGGTGACCCCACGCCGCACGCCACCGCCGCGATCCTCGACGCACTCGTCGCGGGCGGCGCGGACGTGATCGAGCTCGGCATGCCCTTCACCGATCCGATGGCCGACGGCCCGGCGATCCAGGCCGCCAATCTGCGCAGCCTTGCCGCAGGCACCAAGACCGCCGACATCCTGGCCATCGCCAAGGCGTTCCGCGCCCGCCACCCGGAAACCCCGCTGGTCCTGATGGGCTATGCCAATCCGATGACGATCCGCGGTGGCGACTGGTTCGCCGCCGCGGCCAAGGATGCCGGCGTCGACGGCGTGATCTGCGTCGATATCCCACCCGAGGAAGATCCGGAGCTCGGCCCGGCGCTGCGCGCCGCGGGTATCGATCTGATCCGCCTCGCCACCCCGACCACCGATGCCGCGCGCTTGCCTGCGGTGCTCGATGGCGCCAGCGGCTTCGTCTATTACGTCTCGGTCGCCGGGATCACCGGGCTGCAACAGGCGGTGCAATCCTCGATCGAGGACGCCGTTGCGCGGCTGAAGGCCGCCACCGACATTCCGGTCGCCGTCGGCTTCGGCGTGCGCACGCCCGAACAGGCCGCCGCCATCGCCAAGGTCGCCGACGGCGTCGTCGTCGGCTCGGCGATCGTCGATCTCGTCGCCGAGCATGGCGCGGATGCGCCGGACGCGGTGCGCGCCTATATCTCTTCCCTCTCGTCGGCGATCCGCGCCGCCCGCCTGGAAAAAGTCGCATGAGCTGGCTCACCAACGTCCGCAACGCCTTGGCCTATGTCGTGCCGGCGAAGAAGGAGACGCCCGACAATCTCTGGCACAAGTGCAAGGGCTGCGGGCAGATGGTGTTCCTCAAGGAACTGGAGGAGAATCTCCACGTCTGCCCGCATTGCGAGCATCACGATCGTATCGGCCCGGTAAAGCGCTTCGAATATACGTTCGATCCCGGCAGCTACCAGATCATCCCGCTGCCCAAGGTGCCGGACGATCCGTTGAAATTCCGCGACACCAAGAAATATGCCGACCGCATCAAGGCCGCGCGCACCGCGACTTCCGAAGGCGACGCGCTGATCAATGCGCGCGGCACGATCGAGGGGCATAAGGTCGTCCTCGGCGTGCAGGATTTCGCTTTCATGGGCGGCTCGATGGGCCTCGCCGTCGGCGAGGCGTTCATCCGCGGCGTCGAGAATGCCATTGCCGATCATTGCCCGTACGTGATCTTCACCGCGGCGGGCGGGGCACGTATGCAGGAAGGCATTCTCAGCTTGATGCAGATGCCCCGCGCAACGGTGGCCATCGCCATGCTGCACGATGCCGGCCTGCCCTATATCGTCGTGCTGACCGATCCCACGACCGGCGGCGTCACGGCCAGCTATGCCATGCTCGGCGACGTGCAGATTGCCGAGCCCGGCGCGCTGATCGGCTTCGCCGGCCAGCGCGTGATCGAACAGACGATCCGCGAGAAGCTGCCCGAGGGCTTCCAGCGCGCGGAATATCTGCTCGATCACGGCATGCTGGACATGGTCAAACACCGCAAGGAGATGCGCGCGACTTTGGCCAAGGTGGTGGATTATCTGTGCGTGAAGCAGGCCGCCTAGCGCGATAAAGCCCTCTCCCCTCCGGGGAGAGGGTTTGGGAGAGGGGCAGTGCCGCAGACCGACAAGCTGTTGCTGGAACGCGCCAAATCAATGCGCACCAACATGACCCAACCGGAGCGCGAAATCTGGACCGCGTTGCGCGCGAAACGGTTCGAGCACGTCAAATTTGCACGCCAGGTCGTTATTGGCCCGTACATCGCCGATTTTGTCGCCAGATCCCGCAAGCTGATCATCGAGATCGATGGTCATACGCATACCGATGCCGAGCGTGACGCGCACCGTACCGCGTGGCTCGAAACCCAGGGCTATCGTGTGATCCGTTTTACCAATAGCGACGTGATGCAGAACATCGAGGGCGTGTTAGACACGCTGGCTTCGGCGCTTGCCGCTGCCCCTCTCCCAACCCTCTCCCCGAAGGGGAGAGGGCTTTAAGATGCCCGACCACGCCCACTCCACCAACCCGGCCGTCCAGCGCCAGCTCGACCGGCTGTGGGCGCTCTCGCCCGGCGCCGATATCCTCGGTCTCGAGCGCATCACGCAGCTACTCGCCCGCCTCGGCAATCCGCACGAGCGGCTGCCGCCGGTATTTCATGTCGCCGGCACCAACGGCAAAGGCTCGACCTGCGCGTTCCTGCGCGCCGCGATCGAGGCGGCGGGATACACCGCCCATGTCTATACCAGCCCGCACCTTGTCCGCTTCAACGAGCGTATCCGCATCGCCGGCGCGCTGATCGACGATGCCACGCTGGCCACGCTGCTGGAGGAAGTCCTCGATGTCGCCGACGGCATCGGCGCGAGCTTCTTCGAGGTCACCACCGCGGTCGCCTTCCTGGCCTTCAGCCGCACACCAGCGGACGCCTGCATCATCGAGGTCGGGCTGGGCGGCCGGCTCGACGCGACCAATGTCGTCACCCCCGTCATCACCGGCATCGCCCAATTGGGCATCGATCACCAGAGCTTCCTGGGCGACACCTTGCTGCAGATCGCCGGCGAGAAAGCCGGCATCGCCAAACCGGGCGTGCCCTTGGTGACGATGGACTATCCCCGCCCGATCCGCGAGCGCATCGCCGCCATCGCCCGGCAGGCCGGCGCCCGCGTGCTTGCGCGGGGCGCCGCCTGGACCAGCGAAACCGCGCGCAACACGCTGAAGTACAACGATATCGGCTTCACGCTCGTAACCAATCGCCCGCGCCTGGTCGGCACGCACCAATCGCGCAATCTGGCATTGGCCATCGCCATGCTGCGGCATCAAAGCGCGCTGGCCATTCCCGACGCGGCGCTGCGCGCCGCCGCCGACTGGGCGCACTGGCCCGCGCGCATGCAGCGGCTCGGGCCCGGTCCGCTGCTCGCGCGCCTGCCGTCCGGCAGCGAGATCTGGCTCGACGGCGCGCACAACCCCGCCGCCGCCCGCCCGCTCTCCCGCGCGCTCGGCCGCATCGCCCAGGGCCGCCCGGTCACGTTGATCACCGGCATGCTCGCCAACAAGGACGCGCCCGGCGTGCTCCACGAACTCGCGCCGCATCTCGCGCAGGTGATCGCCGTGCCGGTCCCCGGCCACGCCCATCACCACCCCCAGGCGCTCGCTGCCATCGCCGCATCCTTCGCCCTCGGCGCCACGACCGCCCCCTCGTTCGACGCCGCGATCGAGCAATTGGGCGACGCCCCCCGCCTCGTGCTGATCGCCGGCACGCTCTATCTCGCCGGTGAGGTGCTCGCCGCCAACGACGAGCTCCCGACCTGATCGCTTATTGCTATTGACTTGCAATAACGAACCGACCAGCTTGCAGGTGACCGAAGCGGAGTCGCCGATCATGACCATTACCCCCAACACTTCCGGCGTGAATACCGTCGCCCCCAGCACCGCGGCGGCCTTGCCGCACGCTTTGCCGCCGTGCCGCAACGCGCACATCGCCTTGTTCGCGATCCGGCGCATGGGCGCCTGTGGCCTCGCCGATGCGCACGTCGCGCATGCCTTTGTCGGCGGCTTCGGCGAAGGCTTTCGCCGGCCGCTGATTTTGACGCGCGTGTTCATGGCCGAACTCGCCGAGAATGCGACGCAGCCGATCGCCATCGCACCGTGCTGCTGCGGCCGCATGACCCCGGCGGAACGCGCGCTGCTCACCGTCCTGTCGCGCGCCGACACGGCGCCCGACATCGCCCGACTGCTGCTCGCCGACCTGCTCGGCAACCGCCGCGTCGATGGCGTGCTGGCCAGCGCCTGCGCGGTATCCCAGGCGTTCGCCGATGCCGGGCGACCCATTGCGGCGTGATCTACTATCCCAGCCCTTCCCCGGCGAAGGCCGGGGCACAGTAGCGACGGTGGGGGTAACGGCGCGCAACGCCAGCTAACGTCTGTTCCGCAACTGGGCCCCGGCCTTCGCCGGGGAAGCGCCTACCGGGATAACCAGTCAGCCGCCTCCCTCCCGTACGTCGCCCTCGCCCGCCGTGCCCGCATCGCCGATCGAGCGATCGACCAGCCCGCTGCGCATCATCCACCAGAATAGCAGCACGCCAGGAAAGGCCAGCACGGTCGTCAGCAGGTAGAAGTTCACATAGCCGAACGTCTCCACCAGCCCCCCCGCGGTCGTACCGGTGACGAACCGGCCGACGATGCTTGATGCCGCCGAGATCAGGGCATATTGCGCCGCAGTGAAGCGCAGGTCGGTAAGCGCGGCGAAATAGGCCACGACGACCACGCCGCCGAAGCCGCTGGCGAAATTCTCGAAGCCGATCGCGCTGGCCATGCCGATATTGGAATGGCCTGCCGCGGCCAGCGCCGCGAAGCTCAGGTTCGACACTGCCATCAGCACCAGCGACAGCAGCACCGAGCGTTTCATCCCCATCTTGGCGTACAGCGCGCCGCCGACGAAGATGCCAATCAGATAGGCGAGGAAGCCGATCCACACGTCGTAGAAGGCAATCTCATCATTGGTGAATTTCAGATCCTCGAACAGCAATCGCAGCGTCAGATTGGCCAGCGTATCGCCGATCTTGTGGATCAGGATGAACGCCAGCACGATCAGCGCGCCTTCGCGCGCGAAGAACTGCACGAACGGGCCCCAGATCGAGCGGAAGAATGCCGCTGGCCCGGTGCGTCCATCGCTCGGTTCGCGGTGTCGTTCCGGCTCACCGACGATCAGCGCGGCGATCACCGCCGGCAGCGCGAACGAGGCGCAGGCGAGATAGGCCAGTTCCCAGCCGCCGCGCGCGGCGATCACCAGCGCCAGCGCACCGGCGCCGGCCGAGCCGATCCGCCAGCCATATTGCGACATGCCCGATCCCACGCCCAATTGCCGTGGCTCGAGAATCTCGATGCGGTAGGCGTCGATGACGATATCGAACGTCGCGCCGGCAGCGCCGACCAGGATCGCGGCAATGGCGGTGGCCATGATGTCCGCCTTGGGGTCGATCAGTGCGAGATTGGCCACCGCCGCGATCACCAGCACGCCGGCGACGATCATCCACGACACGCGCTGCCCGAGCCGGCCGATCAGCGGCAAGCGCACGCCGTCCACCACCCACGCCCACAGCCATTTGAGATTGTAGACCAGGAAGGCCAGGCTGAACGCGGTCACCGTTTTCTTGTCGATGCCGTCCTGCGCCAGCCGCGTGGTCAGCGTCGCGCCGATCATCGCATAGGGAAAGCCCGAGGAGATACCGAGCGCCAGCGCGGCAAGCGGGGCCTTTTCGACATAGGGCTTGAGCCCGTCCCACCAACTCGCGCCGGTTGTCGTATCGGTCATTCGTCTCTTGCTCCCCGCGTCCAAGGCGCAGAGACTAGCGTCAAAATATGGGAGAGGAAGCGTCATGAACGCGCTCGAGACGATCATGCGCCCAACCGATGGGCAGTTGGCGCTTGCCCGGCAGCTCGCCGATGGCGGCGCGCGGGCTAATGCCGGGATCAGCTATATCGATGCCGCGGCTTACATATCGCCGGCGCGACACGCGGCCGAACAGGCGCGCATCTTCGCGACCAGCGCCTTGGTGATCGCGCCCTCCGCGCTGCTGCCCGAGCGCAACATGGCCGTGCCGCACGACGGCTTCGGCAAGCCGCTGCTCATCGCGCGTGACAAGCACGGCACGGCGCAGGTGTTCCTCAACGTCTGCCAGCATCGCGGCACGCGGCTGGTCGAGGGCAACGACCCGGTGTGCGCGGCGCGGCTGGTCTGCCCCTATCATGCCTGGAGCTACACGCTCGACGGGCAGCTTGCCGCCCTGCCCCGGCCCGACAGCTTCCCCGGGCTCGACAAGGCGCAGTTCGCGCTCAAGCGCCTGCCCACGCTCGAAGCCGGCGGGCTGATCTGGTTCTCGTTCGACGAGGCCGCCGATTTCACCGATGCCGCAGCGCTGGGCCAGGATTTCGCCGCGTTCGATCTAGCTGGCCAATATCTCTTCCGTCGCCGCGCGCACGATGTCGCGGCGAACTGGAAGCTGATCATGGATGCGTTCCTCGAAAGCTACCACGTCCAGCGGCTGCATTCGGCGACGATCGGCCCGTTCTTCAAGGATGGCGTGGCCAGCGGCGACACGGTCGGTCCGCACCAGCGCTCCGCCGTCGGCCGCGCGGCGGCCTTGTCCGATGCCAGCGATTGGCCGACCTTGCGCGCGGCGATCACTTACACCTACCAGATGTTTCCCGGCACGATCCTGATCGTCAGCCCGGATTATATGAACCTGATGACGCTGATGCCGCAAAGCGAAAGCCGCGTGCTGGTCGAGGATTTCATGCTCATCCCCGAGGCGCCGCAGAGCGAGAAAGCGCTGGCGCATTGGGAAAAGAGCTGGACCTTGCTCGATGGCGGCGTGTTCGGCGCCGAGGATTTCCGCGCCGCGGCGCTCGGCCAGCAGGGGCTCGCGTCTGGAGCGTTGGAGCGGCTGACTTTGGGCACGCTGGAGAGCGGGATGCGGCGGTTCCACGACGAGGTGGAAGCGCGGCTGTAAATCCTTCTCCCTTTGGGAGAAGGTGGCGCGAAGCGCCGGATGAGCGCGACCGGCCAGATATGCCGCCCTCACCCTTCCGCGCTACGCGCTCCCTCCCTCTCCCGCTGGGAGAGGGAATGCTACGCCGCCTCGAACAACCGGAACCCGCTCGGCAAGCGCTTTGGCGGCTTGCCGTCGAGCACGCCTTCAACCGCGTTGATCGCGCCCAGCAAACTCTTCTGCGCGTAAGGCTTGGACAGGCAGCCGACCGCCACCTCGCTTGCGCCGGCCGGGCATTCGCCGGTCACGAAGATCACCGGGATGCCCGCGGCATGCGCCGCCCGCGCGACATCCAGCCCGCTGCCATCGGCCAGGTTGACGTCGACCAGCATCAGGTCGATCTCGTCCTCGCTTTCGATCGCCGCCATCGCATGCACCACGCGGTCGACCGTGGCGACGATCTCGAACGCTTCGTCGCGCAGGAAATGTTCGGTGTCGAACGCCACCAACGGTTCGTCCTCGACGATCAACAGCCGCACGATCCGCCGTGTTTTCTTGCCGAACAGCATGGGGTGGGAACCCGCCTTTGCCCTTGGGCCGGCAGGACATTCCCGCCGACCTCGTTACGCCTGTGACCCTTAACGCGCGCACCTAGCCTTGGTCGCAACATTTTTTTTCCGCTCGGCACGCATTTAAGCTGTATCAGCGCAATCGTGTCACAGTCATCCAACACTTCCGCGCCCCGCGAGGGGCCCCGCGACGGTCAACGCATCGCCAAGCTCCTCGCCCGCGCCGGCATCGCCTCGCGCCGCGAAATCGAACGCATGATCGAAGAGGGCCGAGTCGCGCTTAACGACGTGGTCATCGACACGCCGGCGACCGTGCTGACCTCGCTCGCCGGCGTCACCGTCGATGGCGATCCGGTCGAGGCGCCCGCCGCCGCGCGCCTGTTCCTCTATCACAAGCCCGCCGGCCTGCTCGTTACCGAGCGCGATCCCGGCGGCCGCCCGACGATCTACGACAAGCTGCCCGACGATCTGCCCCGCCTGGTCCCGGTCGGCCGGCTCGACATCAACACCGAGGGACTGTTGTTGATGACCACCGACGGCGAGCTCAAGCGTCAGCTCGAGCTGCCCGCCACCGGCGTCGAGCGCGCCTATCGCGCCCGCGCTTACGGCAACATCACCCAGGCGCAGCTCGAGGAATTGATCCACGGCATCGAGATCGAAGGCGTGCGCTATGGCTCGATCAACGCCAATCTTGAGCGTCGCACCGGCGCCAATGTGTGGATCGAGATGATCCTCACCGAAGGCAAGAATCGCGAAGTACGCCGCGTGCTGGAATTCCTCGGGCTGAAGGTCAGCCGGCTGATCCGCACGCGCTACGGCCCGTTCCTGCTAGCCGATCTGCCGGTCGGCGGGATCGGCGAAGTGAAGGGGCATGACGTCGCCGCGTTCCGCAAGAACCCGACCAAGAATCCGCCACCCGAGCGCCTGCGCCGTGACGAGAAGTTCAGCGAGCGGCCCCGAAATCTGCCGGTGCCGACGCCGGTCCAGGCCAACACCGCCCGCCCCCGCCCGGACGGCCCGCGCCCCGCGCCGGGGTCGCCGAGCGCCGCACGCAAACCGAGCCCGGTCCAGGCCGGCAAGCCCGCCACGCGCATCACGCGTGAAGCGGCGTCCGCCGCCGATCGCGCCGCGTTCATCGATTCGCCGACGCGTGGCCAGCGCGCCAGCGGGCGCCCGGCCCGGCCCGAGCCCAAGCCTACCGCCAAATCCGATGGCTGGCAGCCGCCAACCGAGCATCAGGCACGCGAGCCGATCGCCGGCGCCAAGCCGAAGCGCTTCTACGACGCCAAGCCGCCACGCGACCGCGCCGCCACCCCGGCGCGCGATGGCCAGCCTGCGCGCCCAGCGCGCGACGGGCAGCCGGCGCGTCCCGCCCGCGTGTTCAACGCCGAGCTCGGCCGCAACGTCCGCGCCAAGGCTCCCGGTGCGCCCCGCGCTGCTGGCGATGCCGCGCGGCCGTCGCGTCCCTCGACGCGCCCCACACCGAAAAGCGGGCCCCGCCCGACCGGCGGCAACACGCCGCGTGGGGCCCCACCCCGTAACCGGAAGTAAATCATGCGAATCATTTCAGGCCAGTGGCGCGGTCGCCAGATCGTCGCGCCCAAGGGCGATGCCACCCGCCCGACGGCCGATCGCACGCGCGAGACGCTGTTCTCGATGCTGACCAGCCGGCTCGGCAGTTTCCAGGATCTGGCGGTCGCCGATCTGTTCGCCGGCTCCGGCGCGCTTGGCATCGAAGCCTTGTCGCGCGGTGCGGCAAGCTGCGTGTTTGTCGAACAGGATAAGCCGGCGCTCGACGCGCTGCGCGCCAATCTCGCCAAACTGGGCGCCACTGCCGACGTGCGCGCGCAGTCGGTGCTGGCCCTGGCGCACGTCGCCCAGCCCATCGACGTGATCCTGATGGACCCGCCCTACGGCACCGGCGCCGGCGCCGTCGCCTTGGACAAGCTCGGCCGGCTTGGCTGGATCGGCCCGGCGACCTGGATCAGCATCGAAACGGCCAAGGACGAGACGATCGACGTCGACGGTTTCGAGATCGATGTCGAGCGCACGTCCGGCAAGGCCAAGCTGACGCTCCTGCGTCAGTCCTGAACCCGCGCCATCGGGGGCGGCGCCACCACACGGCTGGCCTCGATCATCGTTTCCGCCACAAAGGCATAGGCTTCGCACCAGGCGGCCTCCGTCGCCGCGTCGATGCGGCCGCCGCCCTGTACCGCGACCATCTCCAGCAAGGCGCTGCCCACCGCGGCGTAATGCGCTTCCGCCACGCCGTAGCCGACATGACGGATGGCCAGCGCGTGCAGTTCCGGCAACATGTCGATCGGCCGGCTCAGGCCGGTGATGATCTTGGCGATCGCGCCGATCAACAGTCGGCCCTGTTCGACCATATCGTCGCGGAACAGCAACCGCGTCTCCGGCTCCAAGGCAAACAGGCGATCGTAGAACACCGTCGCCGCTTCCTCCGGGGCGAACAGCACGTGCATGAAGCTGTCGCGCAGGAGCTCGATTTGCTGCGGACTCATCGATTATCTCCCAGCCCGGCACGATGGCCCCAGGCTGGTAAAGATTTGGTACGGCTAACGCCGCAGGATCGCCAGCCCCGCCAGGCTCAGCACGCCGGCCACCACCAGATACGCCCCGACCATGTTCAGCCCGCCGCGCTCGGCAAGCGCCTGCGCGGCGATCGGCGCCAGCGCCCCGCCGAAGATCCCGCCCAGGTTGAAGGTGATGGAGACACCGGTATAGCGCACGCCCGCCTCGAACAATGACGGCAGCCAGCCGCCCAGGGGCCCGTAGCAAAAGCCCATCGCGAACAGCGAAAAGGCCAGCCAGGCGAACACCACCCACAAGCTCGCCGCGCCGAGCATCGGCCCCATCAGCAGGCCCGACAGCACACAGCCGGCAAAGCCGATGCGCAACATCGCCTGCGCGCCGCTCTTATCGGCGAGCGTGCACGACACGATCACGCCGAGCGCCAGGAACAGAATTGCGGCGATCTCGACGCCAAGGAACGCCTGCCGCCCATGGCCCAGGGTCGTCGTGCCGTAGCTCAGCGCGAACGCCGTGGTCAGGTAGAACAATGCGAAGCAGGCGATCACCCCGACCGTGCCGGCGATCGTCGGCCGCAGATGCGATTTGAACAATGTCGCGATCGGCACCTTGGGCAAGGCGTCGTGCGCCGCCGCCTCGCGAAACGCGGGCGTCTCGGTCAGCTTCAGCCGCACCCACAGCCCCAGGCCGACCAGGATCGCGCTGGCCAGGAACGGCACGCGCCAGCCCCAATCGCGGAACTGCGCGTCGGTGAGCACGGCGCCCAGCAGCAGGAAAAAGCCGTTCGCGGCAATGAACCCGATCGGCGCGCCCAGGGGTGGAAACATGCCGTAGCGATTTTCATAGCCCGGCGGCGCATTCTCCACCGCCAGCAGGCTCGCCCCGCCCCATTCGCCGCCCAGCCCGAAGCCCTGGGCGAAGCGCAAGATGCACAGCAGCAGCGGTGCGATCCAGCCGACCTGCGCATAGCTCGGCAGGAAGGCGATCGCCACGGTCGCGCCGCCCATCAGCATCAGCGACGCGACGAGCGTCGACTTGCGCCCCAGCCGATCGCCGAAATGACCGAACACCGCGGCCCCCAGCGGTCGCGCAAAAAAGGCCAGCCCGAAGCTGGCGTAAGACAGCATCAATTGCGCCGACTGGCTTTCCGCCGGGAAGAATAATGGCCCGAACACCAAGGCCGCGGCGGTGGCGTAGATATAGAAATCGTAAAACTCGACCGAGGTGCCGATCAGGCTGGCGACAAGGATGCGACGATGCGCCCGCATCGGGCTTTGGGGAGCGGTCATGCCGATGCGTTCGCGCTATCGGATCGAGGGGTCAAGCCTCTCACCGTCATCCCAGCGAAAGCTGGGATCTCAAGCGGCATGGAAGGGACAGGAGCTACGCGAGATCCCAGCTTTCGCTGGGATGACGTGATCTGGCAGGCTCAAGCCCCGCCGTTCGCCCGCACCAGCGTTAGCAGCAACCAATATAGCCCGCCCGACAACAGCATCGCTGCCGGCAGCGTCATCACCCAGGCCAGCGCCATGTTGCGGATCGTGCGCACCTGCAGCCCCTGCCCGTTGGCCACCGAAGCCCCCGCCACGCCCGAGGTCAGGATATGCGTCGTCGATACCGGCAAGCCGAAGCGCTCGGCCATCAGGATCACCGCCGCGGCGACCAGTTCGGCCGAGGCGCCCATGCCATAGGTCATATGGCTCTTGCCGATCTTCTCACCCACCGTGACGACGATTCGCTTCCAGCCCACCATCGTGCCCAGGCCCAAGGCGATCGCCACGGTGATCTTGACCCACAAGGGAATGAACCGCGTGCCCGATTCCAACATGCCCTGATAATCGCCGATGCTCTTCAGCTCCTGTGCCGAAAAGCGCGTCTCGGCATCCTTGGCCTTGGTCATCAGCTTGGTCGTATCGAGCAGCAGATACATGTCGTTGCGCACGTTATGCGTTGCTTCCGCGGGCACGTTGCTCAGCGCGCCATAGCCGCCGACGCGCGTCGCCAGGTCGCGCGACACCGTTTCCACCGCGCCATACACTTCCGGGCTGTCGACCTTCTTGGCCTGCAACGCATCGGTCAGCACGCCGCGCGCGGCGATCAGCGGAATATCCAGCCCGCCCGATTTCGCGTCGAACGTTGCGCTTGCGCTGTTCGCCGCTGCGACGAACGCCGGCGTCGCGCTGCTCGGCAGCGTGCGGTTCAGCGCATAGGCGGTCGGCGCGCAGCCGATCAGGATCAACATGATCAGCCCCATGCCCTTCTGCCCGTCATTGCCACCATGCGCGAAACTGACGGCGGTACAGGTGAAGATCAGCAGTGCGCGAATACCCTTGGGCGGCGGGGCGCCTTCCACCGGCGGCGCGTACAGCGCCGGCTTGCGCACCAGCATCTTCATCGCGAACAGCAACGCCATCGCCGCGAAGAAGCCGATCAGCGGCGCCATCCACAGCCCGGTCAACACCTTGCTTGCCTGGCTCCAATCGACGCCCGCCGTGCCGCCGGCGCTGCCGCCGGTGAGCAACTGGTTGGCGAAGCCGACGCCCAGGATCGAGCCGATCAGCGTATGGCTGGAGGAATTGGGCAGGCCGATATACCAGGTCGCCAGGTTCCACAGCACGGCGGCGAGCAGCAGCGAGAAGATCATCGCAAAGCCGCCGCTGCTGCCGACGTTGAGGATCAGATCGACCGGCAGCAAGGTGATGATCGAATAGGCCACCGCGCCGGTCGACAGCATCACGCCAAGGAAATTGAAGAAGCCCGACCAAACAACCGCGGCATAAGCCGGCATCGAATTGGTGTAGATCACCGTCGCCACGGCATTGGCGGTGTCGTGGAAGCCGTTGACGAATTCGAAGCCCAAGGCGATCAGCAGCGCCAGCGCGAGAAACGCGAACACGCCGAGCGCCAGGCTCTCGCCCACCTGCCGCGTGTCGACGAACACGCTGTAACCGGCATAAGCGAACCCGCCGATCAGGGCGGCGAGGAACAGAGTCCGGGCGATCGGCGGAACGGGGCGATCGAACCGTGATCCGGGCGCGTCGAGGGGCAGCTGTGCAGCTGCGATAGCGTGTGTGGCCATGATGGGATCGCCTTCGCTGGAGTTCATGACAACTTGATGACGAATTGATGACGCTAGGGCCCGGTTCACGCCTTCCCCTCTCCGTCACGCCCCACGTAAGCGGGGGCCTCGCTTCTTCTTCTGGCCGCGCGCAAGGCAGCGGGATCCCCGCTTTCGCGAGGATGACGCATGGGCAGCGACTAAGGTCGCTCCAGCCGCCCCGCCCAAGCATAGCCCCGATAGCGCGGCGTAAAACTCGTCCGCCACGCATCCCGCGCCGCGACCTCGTCCAACGCCGCTGCCAGATCCGCCCGCGGCGTTACGTCGAACTTGCCCAGCCAGGCGAACAAGCCGCGCCGGAACATCGCCGGCAACCGCTCCTGCTGCCCGAAATCGACGCAATCCACCCGCCCCCGCGCCACTGCCGCGGCTTGGCCAAGCGCGGCGCGCCAATCGGGTATCATCGATAGCGTGTATGACAGCATCACCCGATCGAATGCCGCCTCGCCGAACAGCGCCACGGGATCGAACCCGGTGGCATCGCCCTGCGCCAGCACGATGCGGTCGCTCAGCCCGGCGCGCGCCACGTTAGCCCGCGCCGTGATCAGCATTTCCGCCGACAGATCAAGCCCGAAGCACCGCGCTGCGGGCCAGGCCTTAGCCACCGCGATGAGGTTGCGCGCGGTGCCGCAGCCGATCTCGATCACGCTGCCGCCTTGCCCCAGATCGAGCTCGGCAATCAGCCGGTCGCGCCCGAGCAGGTAATATTTGCGCGTCAGATCGTAGAAATGGCGCTGCCGCGCATAGATCGCGTCCATCCGCGCCGCCTGGGGCTCCACCGGCTCAGCCCTTCAGCACGTAGAGATGCACGCCGCCATAGATCGAGGAACGGTCGCGCGCGGTGTAATCGAGCGACTCCACGGCGCGATACTCCCAGCGATCGAGCACCGTGTCGGCCACCCGCCCCGGCAACAGGGTCGGCGCGGCGGCGGTGCGGAACAGCACGCGTGCGCCCGGCTTGGCGGTGCGGGTGATCTCGCGCCACAGGTCGTTCAATTGCTCGTCGGTCATCCAATCCTGCGCGTCGAGCAGGATATAACGATCGCGGCTCCCCGCCGGCAGCCCGCCCAGATGCTCGGTCAGGTTGGCGTGCAACACCTCGATCCGGTCCGCCCGCGCCGCGATATCGGCATGGTGCGCGGGTTCCAGATACGGCGGCACCGATCGCCCCTCGCCCGGGCCATAACGCCGTCCGAAGGCCTGCTGCGCGAAGTAATTATCGCTCACCGGGAAGTCGCATGCGAGTTTTTCGAGCCGCCCGCGCAGCACCGCGCGTATCCCGCCGGGATCGTCATTGGACAGCGCAACATATTGTGCCGGCGGGATTCCCAGCCCGAAAAGCGACGCCGGCTGATCGATCAACCACCGTACGAAACCCTTATCGAACACCGGTGCCAGCCGCGTCTCAAACACCCGCCGCTGCTCCTCGATCGTCTGGGCCGCGAGAATCTCGCGCGGATCGATGCCGTATAGCCGCGCGACGAGATGCGCGCTGCCGATGAACTGCCCGAGCAAGCCGCGCTTGTAGATGTTCGAGGCGAAACCCCGGATGCGCCGCCGGCCGATCAGGTCGCGGCCCTCCCAATAGCGCTGCGTCACATCGTCGAGATGCGGCCGCAGCACCTCCTGATAGACGCGGACATTGGCCTTACTGTCCGCCGCGCCGAAGAAGCGGTGGAACGCGGCATGATCGGGCAGGTGTTGCGCGGCGGCGACTTTCAGCCGGCCCAGCGCAACGTGCGCCGTGTTGAGGTCCACCGCGGTGATACGCGCCGGATCGGCGGTCAGATACGACAATACATTGCAGCCGCCGCTGGCGATCGTCACGACATGGCTATCCGGCGTGATCGCCAGCGCTTCCATGTCGACGACCGGATCTTCCCAGATCTGGGCATAGACCAGCCCGCGGAACGCGAAAGTAAAGGCACGCTCCAGCATGCCCGCCTTGCTGCCGCCGTCATGCTGGTGAACCGCCGCGCCGACCTTCTTCACTGTAGCCCGATGAAGCTTCAAGCTCGCCATGCCGCGTCCCCCGTTGTCCGAGGTCGCCGCTACGTCCTTTAAATGACGCGCCCAAGACGTGGGCGTGACGCTGGCGTGACGGCGGTGCGTGGGCCGGCCACTTAGCTGCCCGGATAGCGGTCGAAT
The DNA here is from genome assembly GCF_036663635.1 of Parasphingomonas puruogangriensis. Taxonomy (NCBI): domain Bacteria; kingdom Pseudomonadati; phylum Pseudomonadota; class Alphaproteobacteria; order Sphingomonadales; family Sphingomonadaceae; genus Parasphingomonas; species Parasphingomonas puruogangriensis. The sequence goes on from NZ_JAXOJI010000001.1 coordinate 781,824, forward strand.
TTGGGCAGATCGGGAACAGTGCCGATCCAGTCCGGCGCGTCCGCCATCTGAATGCACGCCTGCGGTGCGATTGCATCGGTATCGTCGAACGACCCGCTCTGGATGTCGATCTTGCCGGGAAAGACTGATTCGCTTTCGAAGAACAGCCCGGTGCCGCACGTGCCGCAAAAGGATCGTTGGACATCACCGGATGAATTGTACTGCGTCGGCGTGCCGGTGATCGTCACCGCATCGCGCGCGAACAGCGCCCAGCCGACCATCGGTGCCCCGGCCGAGCGGCGGCACGGCTCGCAATGGCACAGCGCATGATGCTCCGGCGCGCCGTCTGCCACATATCGTATCGCGCCACAGCGGCACCCGCCCGTCACCGTCATCTCGTCTCTCCCCAAGCGTTCCCTGTTTGTTTCATAAGGCTTAAAATGTCCCGAGTCGAGAAAAAGCCAGCCTTGCCGACCCTGAAAGTTCTTTTTCCTATTAAAACTGGGGAGTTTCGCGGTAAGACGGTGCCTGACGTCGTTCGGCGCCGCGTTTCAGGCGGCAATGGGGATCTGTCGCAAGACCTGAAACAGGAGAATTTCCGATGAAGAAGATCGCAACCCTCGCCCTCATCTCGGCCGCTGCACTGAGCCTCGCAGCTTGCGGCGACAAGACCAGCAGCAACACCGTGACCACGATCGACAACGAGACGGTGCTGAATTCCGAAGAAGCTCCGCTCGACAACCTCGGCGGCACGGACGCTGATCTGCTCGGCAACTCGGCCGACAACGTCTCGGTCGATGCGACCACGACGACGGTCAACAGCACGACGGTCAACACCGTCGAGTAATCTCGCTGCACCTTTTAGGTGCTGCGAGAACGGGCCGGTCGCCTTCACGGGCGGCCGGCCTTTTCGTGTCCGCATAGCGTCAGATCGCCGCCGTCTCGGCCATGGCGTCGGCGCCGCCGCTGACACTGTCCATTCCCGCCCGCGCCGCCGTACGCAACGCCACCTGGTCGGGTGGGACGCGTGTCATCACCTGCGGGCACCGCAGGCAGATGGCGTCGCCCCGTTCTTCATGCCAGCGGCACGTCGCACGGATCTGGCACGAAGGAAGCGTCGTCACCACCGCGGGCAATTGCTCGAGAATACGCTGGCCCAGCCCGCATCGCCCATCGGCATACTGGCCGCAGCGCCCATTTTCGCACCGCCCGGAATACCGAAACACCAGGGTAGGATCGAGCTCCCCCAGGGTGCCCATCATTGCCGGCGTGATCTCGGCGCGCTGCTTCAAATAGGCGATGCGCGGTTCGGCCAACGTCCCGGCAACCACCCCAAAGACTTGCGCGTCCACCATGTCGGGTTGCGCGCTCGGACAAGATAAGGGGGCATCGGCATCGCACATCGCAACCGCCGCCTTAGAAATTGCGGAACTGCGGAATATCGATGCGCTCGAAAAAGCCCGCGAGGATCCGATCGTCGATCTGCAGCACCGCCGGCGAGGCTTCGAACCCTGCTTCGGTCACCTGCTTGGCAACCGCGTCGGCGAACTTCTTGCCCTCGCCAAAATCCCGCACGACCTTGCCGGCCAGATCCCAGCGGAGCACGAGCGACTCCCCTTCCACCCGTACGCCCGCGGCTTTGACGGCCGCCTCGACGATGCCCGGAAGTTCCCGTACCGAGATAAGCGAAGCGCTACTACGTCCCATGACCATTTCGACTCTCCCACTGTCTCGACCGCATCAACATAATTCGATGCTTCGAGTAGGAGAGTCAAGTACAACCCAGACATACTTGGATCTATAGCTTACGATCACTGATCTTTACATAAATTATGCTGTCGCTTTTGTCCAATTTTTATCAATTCCTCATAGTTACCGCTTAACTAACTAAGATAGACGCACCGATCTTCGCGCAGCGGCGCCGGTAGCGCCATAGCGTTCCAAGCCAAACTACCGCTCCGTAAAGCAAGAGTTGATTTCCTATCTCGTGAATAGGAATTACCCAGGTGCCTGTCAGGTTTGCTCCCTGGACGGCTTCGGCCCGACACGCGTGTCGGGCCGTTGTTGTTGGGGCTACAGATAGGGTGCGAGCGTGAACGCTATCGCAGAGCGCGCGCCGTCCCGCTCGATCTCCAGCGATACCGCCTTGCCCGGCGCGCCGACGATCTTGCGCAGCGCCAGCGGGAACGTATCCCCCACGATACGGTCGCCGACCCTCATCCCGGCCTTGGCTGCGGGGCTGCCGGTGCCGACCGCACCCACGGTGATCGCGTCGCGCTCCTGATCGAGCCATAGCCCGGACAGGCCATAGCGATCCGGCAACGGCATGGCATTGGCGTTGCGCTTCACCCACAATGCCTTGGCTTTCACATCGGTCGACAGGTTGAACTGCCGCAGCACCTGCAGGCCGATAACACCGTCCACACCTTGCGTCGGCCGGTCTTCTCCGCTGAGCGTAACGAGCGGCGATACGTAGGACGCACCGCCGAACTCGGCGCGCTCGACGCGCACGGTCCGGGCGATGCGCGCTTCCCCGCCCACGCCGTGCGGCCGCGTTGGCGCATAAGGCTGGGTATCGCTCCATAGCCCCATCGACTTGGCGACCGAACGGTCGAGCGAAAAACCTCGTGGCGCACCGGTATCGAGCAGGAAGCGCAGCCGCCGCCCGTTGACCGTGGCATCGCCATAAAGATGGGGCGATCCCGCCCCCATGCCGGATCCGGAGGCGACGCTGCTGATCGCATTGTCGATGCGGAAAAAGCCGCTACGCGCCGGCCGCCCGTCCAGATAGCTGCGCCATTCGCCATTCTCGATATCGAGATCGCTATCGGTCGCCGTCAGCATGCCCGCCGCCAGCGTCCCCCGTATCTCGCGATTGAAGCCACTCTCCATTGCGCCGAACGCCACGCCGCGTTGCATGGCGCCACCGCCGAACACCACGTCGCGCGCAAGATATAGCGGCAGCATTGTCCGCCCGCCGACACCGCCCATGCGCACCGAACCGCGCGACGACAGTTTGAGCGCGCGTGCGAGCTCCTTGTCGATCAGGCTTAGAAAACCGCCGCTGTCGATCAGGAACAGATACGGCCCTGCGCCATTGATGGTCAATGGCATGACGACACGGTCGCCGAGCAACTGGATGCGGCTGACGACCACGCGCGGCTCGGCCGCGATCGCCCGCCCCGCGCCCGTCAAGACGGCGGCGCCGCCCACTGCCAATGTTCGAATCACATCACGACGGAGCATGCCAAAACCTCATTCTTGTTGCGCGACGTCGTAATGCCGCCCGCGTCGGACACAATTGCCATAGATCTATTACCATCGGGCGACGCGCTGCGTGGTTGCTCTGCGCGCCCGCGTTCCCTACCTGTTCACGAATGTCCCTCCCCGCGCCCTCCCCGCAAGATCCCGCCTATCTCCGCGGGCTGAACGAACCCCAGCGTGAAGCCGTGCTGACCACCGAAGGCCCCGTATTGGTCCTCGCCGGCGCCGGCACCGGCAAGACCGCCGCGCTTACCGCCAGGCTCGGCCATCTCCTCTTCACCAAAAAGGCCTGGCCGTCCGAAATTCTCAGCGTCACCTTCACCAACAAGGCGGCGCGCGAGATGAAGCACCGCGTCGGCAAGCTCGTCGGCGACGTCGTCGAGGGCATGCCGTGGCTCGGCACGTTCCACGCGATCGGCGCCAAGATGCTGCGCCGCCACGCCGAATTGGTCGGCCTGCAGAGCAATTTCACCATCCTCGATACCGACGATCAGCTGCGCCTGTTGAAGCAGTTGATCCTCGCCGCCGATCTCGACGAGAAACGCTGGCCCGCCCGCGCACTCGCCGGGCTGATCGATGGCTGGAAGAACAAAGGCCTGGTCCCCGCCGATATCGATGCCGGCGAGAGCGAACTCTACGCCAATGGCCGCGGCGGCGAGCTGTATGCCGCGTACCAAGACCGGCTCAAGACGCTCAATGCGTGCGATTTCGGCGATCTGCTGCTGCACATGCTAGTTATCCTCAAGACCGACCGCGCGGTGCTCGCCGAATATCAGCGCCGCTTCAAATATATCATGGTCGACGAATATCAGGACACCAACAGCGTCCAATATCTGTGGCTCCGCTTGCTTGCCCAAGAGCATAAGAACATCTGCTGCGTCGGCGATGACGACCAGTCGATCTATTCCTGGCGCGGCGCGCAGGTCGAGAATATCCTCAAGTTCGAAAAGGATTTTCCCGGCGCCAAGGTGATCCGGCTGGAGCAGAATTACCGTTCCACCCCGCACATCCTCGGCGCCGCCAGCGGCGTGATCGCCAACAATAGCGGCCGCCTCGGCAAGCAATTGTGGACCGAGCTCGACGTCGGCGAGAAGGTCAAGGTGCTCGGCGTCTGGGACGGCCCCGAGGAGGCACGCCGCGTCGGCGACGAGATCGAGACGTGCAAACGTGCGGGCAAATCGCTCGACGATGTCGCCATCCTGGTCCGCGCGCAGCACCAGACGCGCGAATTCGAGGATCGCTTCATCTCGATCGGCCTGCCCTATCGCATCGTCGGCGGCTTTCGTTTCTACGAACGCGCCGAAATCCGCGATGCGCTGGCCTATCTGCGCATCGTCGCGCAGCCGGCCGACGATCTCGCCTTCGAACGCATCGTCAACGTGCCCAAACGCGGCCTGGGCGACAAAGCGGTGCAGAAGGTCCACCAACTCGCCCGCGCGCAGGGCATCCCGCTGACCACCGCCGCCGCGCGCATCCTCGACACCGACGAACTGACCGGCGCCGCCCGCCGCACGCTCGGCAATCTCGTCGGCGACATGGCGCGCTGGCGCAGCATGGCCGGCGAGATGCCGCATCCCGAGCTCGCCCGCATCGTGCTCGACGAGAGCGGCTACACTGCGATGTGGCAGGCGGAAAAGTCCGCCGAAGCCGCCGGCCGCCTCGAGAACCTTACCGAACTCGTCCGCGCGATGGAGGAATATGAGAATCTCGGCGCGTTCCTCGAACACGTCTCGCTCGTCATGGATAATGAAAGCAATGCCGAGGATCCCAAGGTCACGATCATGACGATCCACGCTGCCAAGGGGCTGGAATATGACACCGTATTCCTAGTCGGCTGGGAAGAGGGCCTGTTCCCCTCGCAGCGCTCGCTCGACGAAGGTGGACTCGCCAGCCTCGAGGAGGAACGCCGCCTCGCCTATGTCGCGATCACGCGCGCCAGGCGGAAAGCGATCATCATCCACGCTGCCAACCGCCGCATCTATGGCCAATGGACCAGCAGCATTCCCAGCCGCTTCGTCGGCGAATTGCCCGACGTGCATATCGAGCAGGAAACGACCATGTCCGGCGGCGAGAGCCTGTGGCGCGCGAATTGGTCCGAACGCGCCGACCCATTCGCCGACATCGCCCGCGGCAGCGGCCGCGGCCCCGGCTGGCAACGCGCCGCCGGCCTCACCCCCGGCGTCGACCCCGCCAAACCCGGCGGCGCCTTCACCAGCCGCACCTTCTCGCGCGAACCCTCGCGCGTCGTCGAGGCGCGGGCGAGCGCGGTCAGCCTGGGCAATAAGGGCCGCGACGACGTGTCGGTGGGGATGCGCGTGTTCCACCAGAAGTTCGGCTACGGCGCGATCGCCGAGATCGAAGGCAACAAGCTGGAGATCGATTTCGAGAGCGCGGGGCGGAAGCGGGTGATGGATAGTTTCGTGACGGTTGGCGACTAACTATCTTAAAGCCCCTCCCCTTCAGGGGAGGGGTTGGGGTGGGGAAATGCGACTAATGCCACCTAACCAATGGCATGATCCGGCCGCATCCGCCTGTGGCGGCGGATAGTGGACGATGTCGGGAAATCCTATATCCCGCGCGTCGTGACGCTCGAAGAAGGCGAGACGGTGCACAACGCCTTTTTAGACCGTACCTGTCGCGAGGCCGAGAGATGAAGCTGCTCTATTATCCCGAGACCGACAGCATCTATATCGAGTTGCGCGCGGGCGCCGGCGCGGAGACGCGCGAAGTGGCGGACGGTGTGAATATCGATTTGGATGCGGCCGGGAATATCGTGGGGATCGATATCGACCAGGCTTCGACCAAGCTGGACCTTGCCACGTTGAAGACGGCGGGATTGCCATTGCGTGATTTAAGCGCGGCTTAGATGGACACAGACAATAGGGACGCGGGGTGCTTTCCACTCACCAAGACCTGATGTCGAGCTGCTAACATTACTCAACTCGTCATGCTGAACTTGTTTCAGCATCCATCGTGCCGCAACCTCCGACCGAGCGGGAGGCGCAATGGACCCTGAAACAAGTTCAGGGTGACGGGCGTGGTGCGGAGGAAACCTTGCTATCACTCAGCCAAGCGTTTGCCGGCAGTCTTCAAAATTGCACACAACCCTGATATGGTCATCCACCTAGTCATGGAGCGCGCACCACATGGAACGCATCAACCTCGCCGACACAAAAGCCCATCTCAGCGAGATCGTCAACCGCGTCGAAGCGGGGGAAACCGTCGAGATCACGCGCCGCGGCATCGCCGCCGCGCATCTTAGCCCCGTGCCGAAGCCCAGGCAGAAGATCGACCTCGCTGCGCTGCGCAAGCTACGCGAAGGCCAGCAAATGCAGCCCGTTTCTGCCAGCGAGTTCATCCGCCAGATGCGTGATTCCGATCGCTACTGATGTTTTATCTCGACACGTCGGTGATCGTCGCGGCGCTCACGCTCGAAGCGCATAGCGAGCGCGCATCGGATTGGATGGCGGCGCAGGACGAGGGCACGCTCCACGTCAGCGAATGGAGCGACACCGAAGTGTCCAGCGCGCTCGCGCTCAAGATGCGCACCGGCATCCTGTCGACCGAAAAGCGCGCCGAGGCGCTTGCCACATGGCGCGGCTGGCGCGATCGGGTGCTGACGCTGTCACCGGTCGAGTCCAGCCACTTCATGGCCGCGGCTACCTTCGCCGATCAGCACAAGCTCGGCCTGCGCGCTGGCGACGCCCTGCACCTCGCCATAGCGGCCGGCGCAGGATTGCGCATCGTCACGCTCGACAAAACCATGGCCGAGGCCGCTCCGTCGTTCGGCATCCCCGTCGAACCGCTCTGAGCAGCCACGCCCCGGGTGCTCACCGCAAACCTGTACCTCACCCTACACCCCCATTCAGGAACGATACCCGTCGCAGGGCGTACCCCTTGCCCATGGCCCAACCCGGGCCGCGAGAGGATCGCTCATGAAGTTTACCCATTTGATCGCCGCCGCCCTGATGATGGCCGGGATCGGCGTCTCCACCGAGGCCTCGGCACAGCGCCACGACGGTTACAGCCAGAACGATCGCCGCGACGACGTGCGCAATGATCGCCGCGACAATCGACGTTACGATCGTCGCGACAATCGCCGCTACGATCGCCATGACAATCGCCGCAACGATCGCCGCTGGCGCAACAACGGCCGTCACTACGGCTGGAACAACAATCGCCGCCCGTGCCGCGTGATCTATCGCAACCATCGTCGCGTCACTGTCTGCCGCTGAGCACATCCGGGGAGGGGCGCCCTCGCCTCTCCCGTTAGCCGCGTTTCCGCGCAGTGCGAATGTTGGATAAATGTTGGAAATCGCGCGTCATGATCGACGAATGACCGATTCGCACCCCCCCGCTCCGCCCGTCGATCTCGACGATTATGCCCTCACCTCTGCCGCCGTGCCGTCGCGCAAATGCCATGCCGGCTGGAGCGAGCGCCGCCAGCGCTGCTTCATCGCCGCGTTGCGACAAGTCGGCTCGGTTCAGGCCTCCACCCGCGCGGTCGGCTGCTCACCGCAATCCGCCTACAAGCTGCGCAAGCGCCCCGACGCGACCGAGTTCGCCGCCGCCTGGGATCGCGCGCTCGACGAAGCGCGGCTCGACGCATTCGACCGCGCGATGGCGCGCGCGGTCGATGGCTATCACCTGCCCCTATTCTATCGCGGCCGCTTCACCGGCACCGCGCATCGCCACGATCATCGCGCAGCCATTGCCCTGCTCGGCAAGTGAACATTGTCAAATTCGCCCGAAAGGCGAAAAACGAACGCAAAATGCCGTAACTTCGCAAGCTTTGCCGACCGTATATGGCGCGGAATGTCAGTCCGGCTCGACCGCCATCAGCGTGGTATCGGCATATTTGAAGCTGCCCTGGTCGAACAGGCTGCTGACCTGGAATGCCCGCGGGGTGATGCGCAACGCGGTCAGGCCGATCAACTTGAACGTGCCCATCTTGGGTTCCTTGGGCGGCTTGCCGTCGCGCGTCAGCACTTCGGCGTCGATGAACAGCTCGTCATGCTTGGTATAGATGACATGCGGCGCCAGCGTCATCTCGGTCTTGTTGTACGTCGCGGCGAGGCACATCTTGCGCACGATCGCCTCGAACACCGTGGGGGTGGTGGTGGGCGTCTGGACGGGCGGCCGCTCAGCGGTCATGGTATCGGTCATCCCGCCAACATATCGATTACGCTGCAGTGCAGCAAGATACTTCAGGGTAAACGCTGTCTTTCGGATAATGGACCCATGGCATGCGCGACGCGACGGCCTTGATCGCCGCCTTGGATCTGGCCCCGCATCCGGAGGGCGGCTGGTTCCGCGAAACCTTTCGCCAGGCCAATCCGGATGGCGGCCGCGGCCTGGCCACCGCGATCCTGTTCCTGCTCGAGGCGGGCCAACGCTCGCACTGGCACCGCGTCGACGCCGCCGAACTATGGCTATGGCATGCCGGCAGCCCGCTCGCTCTGTCGATCCATCAAGGCAGCACGATGACGCACATGCTCGGCGCCGACATCTTGGGCGGGCAGCAAGCGCAGGCGCTGGTCCCACCGCACGCCTGGCAATCGGCCGAAGCGCGGCATGGCTGGGCCTTGGTCAGCTGTGTCGTCACGCCGGCATTCGAGTTCGCCGGTTTCGAACTCGCCCCGCCCGGCTGGCAGCCGTGACTTGCGCTCGCCGCGCACAAGCCTAAGCGCATCTGCCATGACCGACGGCCTCCCCATGCACCGCCGCTTATTGGCGATCGGCGCGCTTTCCTGCGGCACCGCGCTGATCATCATCGACGGCGCCGTCGCCACGGTCGCGCTGCCGACCATCGCGCGCGATTTGCGCGTCGATAGCAGCGCAGTGGTCGCGGTGGTGACGATCTACCAGCTGACGCTGGTCATGCTGCTGCTGCCCTTCGCCGGGTTGGGCGACCGCATCGGGCTGAAGAAGATGTACCAGCTCGGCCAGCTGATCTTCACCGTCGCGACGATCCTGTGCTTCTTCGCCAAGAGCCTGCCCTTCCTGCTCATCGTTCGCGCGTTCCAGGCGATCGGCGCGGCGGCGGCGCTCAGCGTCTCTTCGGCGCTGATCCGCCAGACCTACCCTGCTAAGCAATTGGGCCGCGGGCTGGGCATCAATTCGGTGATCGTATCGAGCAGCGCGGCGGCCGCGCCGACCATCGGCGGCCTCGTCTTGTCCTTTGCGCCCTGGCCATGGGTGTTCGCCAGCGCGGTGCCGTTCGCCATCATTTCGCTCGCGCTAGGGCGCGCCCTGCCCGATCCCAAGCCGCGCGAAACACGCTTCGACGTGATCGGCGCGGTGATGTGCGCGGCCATGTTCGGCCTGGTCATCGGCGGGCTGGAATCCAGCGTGCATGGCGATTCGCCCGTCGTCTCGGCCGCGATCGTGCTGATCGGCGCGGCGATCGGGGTCTATTTCGTGCGTCGCGAACGACACGAGCCCGATCCCATCCTGCCCATCGATCTGCTCTCTCGCCCGGTGCTCGCGCTCTCGGCGATCGGCGCCTATACCGCGTTCATCGCCTCGATGACGCTGCTGCTATCGACGCCGTTCCGGCTCGGCGCGCTTGGTTTCACACCGGCGATGATCGGCGCCGCCATTGCCCCCTGGCCACTGACCAACATGATCGTCGCACCGCTGGCCGGCTGGTTGTCGGATCGCATTCCGGCCGGGCTGCTGGGCGGCATCGGCATGTGCATCTCGATCACCGCGCTGCTGTTGCTGGCCTTCATGCCGGCTGACCCCAGCCTGTTCGACGTCGCCTGGCGGATGGCGTTGTGCGGGTCGGGCTTCGGCACCTTCCTGCCGCCCAATGCGCGGCTGATCATCGGCAGCGCGCCGCGCGAACGCGCCGCCGCCGCCGGCGGCCTGGTCTCGACCGTGCGCTTGGTCGGCCAGACCACCGGCGCGACTCTCGTCGCTGCACTGCTGGCCGTCGGCGTCGGCAATGGCATCGTCCCGCCGCTGGTCGCCGCCGGCCTGGCGGTGGTCGCCGGCCTGTGCAGCCTCGCCCGCTTACGGCCGTCGATCCGCAATCCCAAGGCCGATGAAGCGGATGACGTGCAGCCCGCCAGTCCGGTCCGCTGACGCGACGGCCACCGGAACTGTACCCACCGCCGGTCCGTTCAGGCCGCACGATTGGTCAGCGTTACGGAGCTCCCCCATGCCCTATATCAAGACACGCGATGGCACAGACCTCTATGTCAAGGATTGGGGCAGCGGCCGCCCGGTGGTGCTGATCCATGGCTGGCCCCTGTCCGCCGACAGTTGGGACGCCCAGGCGATGGCGCTGGCCGAAGCGGGCTTCCGTGCCATCGCTTATGACCGCCGAGGCTTCGGCCGCTCGGGCCAGCCCTGGACCGGCTATGATTATGATACGCTGTCGGACGATCTCGCCGACGTGCTCGATCAGACCGGCGCGGCAGATGCGACCGTCGTCGGCTTCTCGATGGGCGGCGGCGAAGTCGCGCGCTATATGAGCCGGCACGAGGGCAAAGGCGTGATCGGCGCCGGGCTGATTTCCTCGGTCGTACCGTACATGCTCAAGACGGATGACAATCCCAACGGCGTGCCCGAGGAGCAGCTGAACGCGATCGGCGATGGCATCAAGAAGGATCGGCCGGGCTTCTTCCATTCCTTCTTGCAGGATTTCTTCGGCGTTGGGTTCATCTCCTCGCCGGTCAGCAGCCAGACGGTCGATTGGGCCTGGCGCTTGGCCATGCAGGGCGGCCTCAAGCCGATCCTCGCCTGCGCGGAATCCTTTGGCCACACCGATTTCCGCGGCGACCTATCTGCGTTCCGCGTGCCCACGCTGGTCGTCCACGGCACCGCCGACAAGACCGTGCCGATCGACGCCACCGGCCGTGCGGCGGCCACCGGCATCGCCGGCGCGCAACTGGTCGAATATGACGGTGCCCCCCACGGGCTGACGGTGACGGAAAGCGATCGCTTCACGAACGATCTGTTGACGTTCCTGGGGCACGGGCGTGGTGTGACGTCGGATCACGAGGCGCAGTTGATCAGCGGCTGATGGTCGAACGCAAAAGGGCGGCGCTCCCGATGGAGCGCCGCCCTTCTTGCTGCGTCAGCAGCGGCGAACTCACCCGCGCTCAATTCAGCGGCACGATGACCTCATCCGGATGTACGACATTCAGCTTCTCGCGCGTCAGCTCGTCGACCATGTCCGGATCGGCGCGCTTCGGATCAAGCAGTGCCACCTTGTTCTGCCACTCGGCGCGCTTCGTCTTGAGCGCGGCAAGTTGCACCTCGCGCACGCTCAGCTGCCGTTTGACGTCGCCATAAGCCCGCGCGCCGTTCGGCCCGAGCACGGTGTATGTGCCCAAACCGACGATCACGATCACCACCACCGCCGGCACGATCGCGCCGCGGAGCATCGTCGAAAAGGTTGAACGCTTGGCCATAGACTGATTCTCGCAGGCTAAGCCTATCGTATCAAGGAGTTTTTAACCAGGATCGGTTCGATCACCCGCGCAGCACGCCCCGCCCGGCATAAACGGCGGCATCACCCAATTCTTCCTCGATCCGGATCAGCTGATTGTACTTCGCCAACCGGTCGCTGCGCGCCAGGCTGCCCGTTTTGATCTGCCCGCAATTGGTCGCCACCGCGAGATCGGCGATCGTGCTATCCTCGGTCTCGCCCGAGCGGTGCGACATCACCGCGGTATAGCTTGCGCGATTGGCCATCGACACCGCTTCCAGCGTCTCGGTCAGCGTGCCGATCTGGTTGACCTTGACGAGGATCGAATTGGCGATCTTCTCGTCGATGCCGCGCTTCAGCCGCTTGGGATTGGTCACGAACAGATCGTCGCCGACCAACTGCACCTTGTCGCCGACCAGATCGGTCAGCGCCTTCCAGCCGGCCCAGTCGTCCTCCGCCATGCCGTCCTCGATCGAGAAGATCGGGTAGCGGCGCGTGAGATCGGCGAGATATTCGGCCATCTCGGCGCTCTCCAGAATGCGGTTCTCGCCCGATATATTGTAGCGCCCGTCCTTGAAGAATTCGGTCGCGGCGCAATCCAGCGCGATCATCACATCGTCGCCCGGCGTATAGCCCGCCTTCTCGATCGACGACATGATGAAGTCGAGCGCATCGCTAGTGCTGGCGATGTTCGGCGCAAAGCCGCCTTCGTCGCCGACCGACGTCGCCAGGCCCTTGTCGTGCAGGCCCTTTTTCAGCGTGTGAAAGATTTCAGAGCCGCAGCGCACCGCATCGAAGATCGTGTCCGCGCCGACCGGGACGATCATGAATTCCTGGAAATCGATCGGATTGTCGGCATGCTCGCCGCCATTGATGATGTTCATCATCGGCACCGGCAGGACATGCGCCGAAACCCCGCCGACATAGCGATATAGCGGCAATCCGCGCGCATCCGCCGCCGCCTTAGCGACCGCAAGGCTGACGCCGAGGATCGCGTTGGCGCCGAGCCGGCTCTTGTTCTCGGTGCCGTCGAGATCGATCATCGCGCGATCGATATCCGACTGGTCTTCGGCATCCATGTCGACCACTTCCTCGGCAATCTCGCCATTGACCGCGTCGACCGCGCCCTGCACGCCCTTGCCCAGCCATTGGCTCATGTCGCCATCGCGCCGCTCGACCGCCTCGTGCGCGCCGGTTGAAGCACCCGACGGCACCGCGGCGCGGCCGAAGCTGCCATCCTCGAGCATCACGTCCACTTCGACCGTCGGATTGCCGCGGCTGTCGATGATCTGGCGGGCGTGCAGGTCGATGATTGCGGTCACGGAACGATCCTTATAGTCTAGGCGCCTCGGCGGCGGTGCGAGGGCCTGTATCGGCTATCCGTCCCCCCGGCAATTCGCCCCGCCAATTCGGTGCGACGATGGAACCGCGATGCGCGCGACAAGTTGAGCGGTTAACAACGGAAAGGGCGATATCATGGCCGACCAGAACGACAAACCAACCGACGGCGTGTTCGAGAATGCAGGCGCCAAAGACGTCAACGATACGCCGCCGGCCGACACCAGCTTCCGTCCCGAAAGCGAAGCCAACGATGTCGATGCTGCCAGCGCAGCCGACGCACCGACGGAGCAGCCCGCGGCAAACGCACCCTCCGGCACAGCCCAGACGCTTAAGGATGGCGCCGCCAAGGTCGCGCAGACGGTCGGCGATCGCGCCAAGACCTATGTCGAGGACGGCAAATCGCGCGCCAATAGCGCGCTCGACGAACTAGCCCAGATGATCAACGATGCGGCTGGCACGGTCGACGACAAGATCGGCGCGCAATACGGCCAATATGCCCGTACCGCTGCCGACACGGTCTCGGGCTTTTCGGACTCGCTCAAAGCCAAGAATGTCGACGATCTAATCGCGGACGCCACGGCGTTCGCCAAGAAAAGCCCGGCGATCGCCATCGGCACAGCCGCGGCGCTCGGTTTCGTGCTGATCCGTCTCGTCCAGTCGGGTCTCAATGCCGACAACGACCAAGCGTGATGCAGCGGCGGCGGGGCTCGACATGGTGACGCAACCGCCGCCCGAGGAAAGTATCGGCACGCTGGTCGGTAACGTCGTCGAAGACGGTCGCGCCTATGCGCTCGCCGAACTTGCCATCTATCGCGCCAAGGCTATGGCGTGGCTGGGGCAGGCCAAGTTCGTCGCCCTGTTCGGTGTCAGCGCGCTGCTATTGGCCAATTGCGCGATCATCGCCTTATTCGTCGGCCTGCTCCTCACGCTGGCGCCCCGCGTCGGCCCCGGCTGGGCGACGATGATCGTGGTCGGCGGTACATTGGCGTTTGCAGGGCTGCTCGGATGGCTGGCGCTGCGCCACATCCGAAAAATGGGAGCGGCCAAATGAGTGACGCCGTCACCGCCGCCGAGGCCCAAGCTGTTATCGCCCGCGCTCGGCTCGGCGCCACGCTCTCGACCCTACAATCCCGCCTCGCCCCCAAGGCGCTGGCGCAGGAAGCGGCGCAAGGCTTGTTGGACAAGGGACAGGCGGTGGCCACCAGCGGTGTCGAGGTCGTCCGTCGCAACCCGCTGACGGTCGCCGGTGCGCTCGGCGCCGTGGCCCTGTTCCTGGCCCGCAAGCCGATCGCCAAATTGCTGACGAAAAACGGTGATGCAACCTCGCCGACACCCGATAGTTTGACCCTCCGAAAGCCCCGTGCTGTCAAAAGGAAGCCGAAATGACCGATCCAGTCGCGCCAGCCAATGGTACCAAGAACAAGGTTCAGGCTCAGCCGGAGCCACCCAAGACGACCATCGAAAAGACCCGCTTGGCTGCTACGCACGCGCTCGACACGGCGCGTGACAGTGCGCGCGATGCGGCCGACCGCACCGCCAAGGCAATCGACGCCAATCCGCTGCCGGCGCTGGTCGGTGGCGTGGTGATCGGCGCGCTGGCCGGCGCGCTTGTGCCGCGCAGCCGCCGCGAGGCCGAGCTGCTCGCGCCGGTCGGTCGCAAGCTCCGCGCCACCACCACCGATGCTGTGCAAAGCGCCAAAACCACCGGCCTGGCCGAGTTGGGCGCGTTGGGGCTGAGCAAAGGCGCGCTCAGCGAACAGGGCGGCAAGCTCGTCGGCGGTATTTTGACGGCGCTGGCCACCGCGGGCAGCGCGGCGATCACGGCGTCGCGCGAGGCCAAGGCCAAAGCGGAAATAAGCGCGGAATAGACGACGGCGGCCGCCGAGGCTAAGGCGCTTATGAACCCCATCCCCAGGATACGATCATGAGCAAGCTCCACCTCGTTTTCGGCGGCCGCGTCAGCGACCCGCGCACGCTCGACTTCGACGATCTCGATTCGATCGAGATCGTCGGTATGTTTCCGGACTATAAAAGCGCCGAAAAGGCCTGGCGCGCGGCAGCACAGCGCACCGTCGATGATGCAGAGATGAAGTACGTCGTGGTCCATCTGCACCGGCTGATGCAGCCCGATATGATCGCCAAGGCAACGCTCTGAAGCGGCTACCGCCCGCCTATCGGTAAGGTGGGCGGTGCAGTCCAGCGGGGCTAGTGGTGAAAATCTCGCAGCCCGTATCGGTGATGCCGATCGAATGTTCGAACTGCGCCGAGAGCGATCGATCGCGAGTCACCGCCGTCCAGTCATCGTCGAGCACCTTAACATCGGCGCGCCCGGCATTGATCATCGGCTCGATCGTGAAGATCATGCCGGGCTTGAGCTCCGGCCCGGTGCCGGCCTTGCCATAATGCGGCACGTCCGGCGTATCGTGATAGACCAGGCCGACACCGTGCCCGACGAAATCGCGCACCACGCCGTAGCGATGTTTTTCGGCATGCCGCTGGATCGCGTGGCCAATATCTCCCAGCCGGTTGCCGGGCCGCGCCTGCTCGATCCCGAGCGTCAGGCAGTCGTAGGTCACATCCACCAGCCGCCGGGCCTTTAGCGCGACGTCGCCGACCAGATACATGCGGCTCGTGTCGCCATGCCACCCATCGACGATCGAGGTCAGGTCGATATTTAGGATATCGCCCTCCTTCAGCGTGCGTTCGCCGGGGATGCCATGGCAGACGACCTGGTTGATCGAAATGCAGCTGGTATGGGCGTAGCCGCGATAGCCGATATTGGCCGGCACCGCCCCCGCCGCGACGATCGCTTCGGCGGCGAAATCGTCCAGCGCTTGCGTCGTCACGCCCGGGACGACCCGATCGGTCAACGCGTCGAGCACCGCGGCCGAGACCTGCCCGGCCCTGCGCATGCCGGCGAACGCCTCGGCATCGTAAAGCTTTATCTCGCCGGCGCGGCGGATCGCCTCGACCGAGGTGGCGGATACGTAACGCGTCATCAGTCTCTTTCACTGTCGCCAGGCTTGGCGTCGTACGACGTCACGCGCCGCGGTAGCGCCACAACAATAATGGCCGCGCCAGCACCAGCCCGGCGATAAACCCGCCGATATGCGCACCGATGGCGATGCGCACGTCGCCGTTGAGGCCGGCAAGCCCGGTAAGCAACTGGATTCCGATCCATGCCGCGGCCAGCCACAGCACATGGATCACGCTCGCCGGTACCGGGCCGATCGGCTTGGCGCGCATCTCTCCGTAGAACAAGGAATAAGCCGCGATCACCGCCGAGATCGCGCCCGACGCGCCGATCATCGGCGCCACGCCACTCGGGTCCTGCAGCCATTGGCCGGCGGCCGCGGCATAAGCGCCGACCACATACAGCACCACCAGGCCCTTCGCATCCAACGCCCGCTCGGTCATCTGCCCGCAATAGAACAACATGACGAGGTTCAGCGTCAGGTGAATGAAGTTGGCGTGCAGCAATGTCGCGGTCAGCGGCGTCAGCCACCATGGCACGCTGGCGCCGAATTCCGGCGGCAGGACGGCGCCCGAAGCGATCGCCGGGATGAACCCGGCGACCACCGCGGCATAGCCGGCATTACCGGTGAGGATGACCAAAGCCGACACGAAGATCGTCGCGACCACGAGGATCGCGGTCGCGCGTGTCTGGCGCCAATCCATAAGGGTCAGATGAACTCGATCTTGGACACCGAATACCAGCGGTCGCCCGCCGGCACGGTCACTTCGACTTCGTCATCCACGCGGCGCCCGATCAGCGCCCGGCCGAGCGGCGAATTGTACGAGATGCGCCCGCCCTTGGCGTCCGCCTCGGTCTGGCCGACGATCTGGTAGGTCGATTCCTTCTCGTCCTCGTCGATCAGCGTGACGGTCGCGCCGAACACCACCTTGTCGCCGGTCAGGTCACGCGGGTCGATAACCTGCGCGCGCGACAATTTGTCCTCGATATCGCTGATCGACGCTTCGATCTGGCCCTGGCGCTCCTTGGCGGCATGGTATTCGGCGTTTTCCGAAAGATCGCCATGCGCGCGCGCTTCCTCGATCGCGTCGACAATGGTCGGGCGCTCCGCCTTAAGCCGTTTCAGGTCCGCATTGAGCTTTTCATAGCCTTCCTGCAGCATCGGCATCTTTTCGACGGTCGCCATCCCTCTTCGTCCTTCGTCAATTGCCCCATTCGGCCGGCCCTGGTGGGCCCGCCCGCACGTTTTGTAATTTGGGGGTTAGTTGTGCGAGTGCGAATAATAGGATTGCAGCGGCCGTACTTCAAGGTCGTGGTTGGCCAGCGCCGCAATTGCCCGCGCCGCTTCGACGCTCGCCGCCGCGGTGGTGAAGTGCGGAATCTTCTGCACCAGGGCCGCGGCGCGGATCGGCTGCGAATCCTTCAGGCTCTGCCAACCTTCGGTAGTGTTGAACACCAGGTCGATCTCGCCGTCCTTCATCCGGTCGACGATATGCGGCCGCCCCTGCGCCACCTTGTTGACCCGCTCGACCAACACACCATTGGCGGTGAGGAAGGCGGCGGTGCCGTCGGTCGCGATGATGCGGAAACCCTGCTCGGCAAGCGTCCGCGCGGCGGGCAGGATCACCGGCTTGTCGTTCGGTTTGACCGAAATGAACACATTGCCCTTGCTCGGCAGCACGGTGCCCGCGCCAAGCTCTGCTTTGGCGAAGGCGATGGCAAAATTGCTATCGATTCCCATCACTTCGCCGGTCGACTTCATTTCCGGCGAAAGCACCGGATCGACGCCGGGGAAGCGGTTGAACGGGAACACCGCTTCCTTCACCGCATAATAATCGATGTGGCGATCGATCTTGGGCAGGTTCGCCAGCTTCTCGCCGGCCATCACGCGTGCGGCGATCTTGGCGATCGGCGCGCCAATCGCCTTGGCGACGAACGGCACCGTGCGGCTGGCGCGCGGATTGACCTCGATGAGATAGACCAGACCATCCTTGACCGCGAACTGGATGTTCATCAGCCCGACGACCGACAAAGCATGCGCCAGCGCCACCGTCTGCCGCTCGATCTCGGCGATGATCTCGTCGGACAGCGAATAAGGCGGAATCGAGCAGGCGCTGTCGCCCGAATGCACGCCGGCTTCCTCGATATGCTGCAGCACGCCAGCGACAGTGACATCGGTCCCGTCGCAGATCGCATCGACATCCACTTCGATCGCATCGCGCAAATACTGATCGATCAGCACCGGCGAATCGCCCGAGACGTGCACCGCGGTGGCGATATAATTGTCGAGTTGCTCGAGCGAGTCGACGATCTCCATCGCGCGGCCGCCGAGCACATAGCTCGGCCGCATCAGCACCGGATAGCCAATCCGCTCGGCCGCGGCGACCGCCTCGTCACGGCTACGCGCCAGGCCGTTGGCCGGCTGCAACAGCCCGAGCTTGGTCACCAGCGCCGAGAAACGCTCGCGATCCTCCGCCAGATCGATCGCGTCCGGCGAGGTGCCAAGGATCGGAATCCCCGCCGCTTCCAGCGCGCGCGCGAGATTGAGCGGCGTCTGCCCACCGAACTGCACGATCACGCCGACCAGTTCGCCATTCTGCTGCTCGGTGTGCAGGATTTCCAGTACGTCCTCGGCGGTTAGCGGCTCGAAATAGAGCCGATCCGACGTGTCGTAATCGGTCGATACGGTCTCCGGATTGCAGTTGACCATGATCGTCTCATAGCCCGCTTCCTCCAGCGCGAAGCACGCATGGCAGCAGCAATAATCGAACTCAATGCCCTGCCCGATCCGGTTCGGTCCGCCGCCCAGGATGACGATTTTCCGACGCGCGCTGGGCATGCTCTCGCATTCCGGCTCGCCGAAGCTGCCGGCCTCATAGGTCGAATACATATACGGCGTCTTGGCGTCGAATTCCGCCGCGCACGTATCGATGCGTTTGAACACCGGGCGCACGCCGAGCCGGTGGCGCAGCGCACGCACCTCGTCCTCAGTCACGCCGCCGGTCATCGCGACCACGGCATCGTGGATCAGCCCGGAGCCACGCGCGATGCCGCGCGCATTGCCGCGCAAATTGGCTGACTTTAGAGCCAGATAGGCGAGCCTCTTATCACTGAAGCCCATCGACTTGAGCTTGCGCATCCCGGCCGCATCGATCGGCAGACCGTGCTGGCAGACCTGCTCCTCCGCCGCGATGATCTCGGCGATGCGCTCAAGGAACCACGGATCGAACTTGGCGATCGCATGCACCTCGGCAACCGTGAAGCCCTCGCGCAACGCCTGCGCCGCGACCAGCAACCGATCCGGCGTGGCGCGCGCCAAGGCAGCCTCGATCTCCGCACGTGGCGCGCCGACGAGATGCTCGATCATGTTGAAGCCGGAAAGACCGGTCTCCAGCCCGCGCAGTGCCTTCTGCAGGCTCTCGTGAATATTGCGCCCGATTGCCATCACTTCGCCGACGCTCTTCATCGCAGTCGAGAGGATCGGCTCGGCGCCCTTGAACTTTTCGAACGCGAAACGCGGGATCTTGGTGACAACGTAATCGATCGTCGGTTCGAAGCTCGCCGGCGTCGCGCCGGTAATGTCGTTGGTGATCTCGTCGAGCGTATAGCCCACCGCCAGCTTGGCCGCGACCTTGGCGATCGGGAAGCCGGTCGCCTTGGAGGCAAGCGCTGACGAGCGCGACACGCGCGGATTCATCTCTATCACGATCAGCCGGCCATCGGCCGGATTGACCGCGAACTGCACGTTCGAGCCGCCCGTCTCTACGCCGATCTCACGCAGCACCGCGATGCTCGCATTGCGCATGATCTGATATTCCTTGTCGGTCAGCGTCAGCGCCGGCGCGACGGTGATGCTGTCGCCGGTATGTACGCCCATCGGATCGACATTCTCAATCGAGCAGATGATGATGCAATTGTCGTTCTTGTCCCGAACGACCTCCATTTCATACTCTTTCCACCCCAACAGCGACTCTTCGATCAGCACCTCGGTGGTCGGCGAGGCATCGAGGCCGGAGCGCACGATTGCCTCGAATTCCTCGCGATTATACGCGATCCCGCCGCCCGATCCGCCCATCGTGAACGACGGCCGGATGATCGACGGCAGCCCGGTGCGCTCGAGCACCTCGAACGCTTCGCTCACCGAATGCGCGATCCCCGAGCGCGCGCTTTCCAGCCCGATCCGGTCCATCGCCTCGCGGAACTTCTGCCGGTCCTCCGCCTTGTCGATCGCCTCGGCATCGGCACCGATCATCTGCACGCCGTATTTTTCCAGCGTGCCGTCATTGAACAGCGCCAGCGCCGTATTCAAAGCGGTCTGCCCGCCCATCGTCGGCAGCACCGCGTCCGGTCGCTCCTTGGCGATGATCTTGGCGACGATCTCCGGTGTGATCGGCTCGACATAGGTGGCATCGGCCAGTTCGGGGTCGGTCATGATCGTCGCCGGGTTCGAATTGACCAGCACGATGCGATAGCCCTCCTCGCGCAGCGCCTTGATCGCCTGCGTGCCCGAATAATCGAACTCGCACGCCTGGCCGATGACAATCGGTCCTGCGCCGATGACGAGGATGGAAGAGATGTCTGTACGTTTTGGCATCAATCTTGTCCGTCTTCGCCGGTGCCATCTTCGGATGTGCAGCCCCAGCCGTCATATTCCACGTCGTACAGCAATTCGATCTGCAGGCAGCGCAAAGTCAGCGCCTTGATCGAGGCCTCGTCGGCGGCCTGTTCGCAGCCGAGGAACAGTGAAATTTCACCATCTTCGTCCTCTTCGCGCTCGATCACCGTGAAGCCCAGCTCCTCGGCATTCTCTTCGAGCCGATCCAGCGCACCCTCGTCGCCGCGGAAGCTGACATCCACCGGCCGCACGATTTCCGCGACATCGCCATTCTCGGCGAGGCTGGCGAGCACGTCCTTGTCCGCTGCCCATTCGGCATCGAGCCGCGCCTGATCGACTTCGGGAAGAGTCATGACGCCACCTTCAAGCTACCGACGAATTTCTCGAACAAATACAGGCTGTCCTGCGGGCCCGGGCTTGCCTCGGGATGATATTGCACGCTGAACGCAGGCCGGTCGGTCAGCTCGAAGCCGGCATTGCTGCCATCGAACAGCGACACGTGCGTCTCGCGCGCGGTTTCCGGTAGGCTCTCGCCGATCACCGCGAAACCGTGGTTCATGCTGGTGATCTCGACGACGCCGTCGGCGAGGCGCTTGACCGGGTGGTTGGCGCCGCGATGTCCCTGGAACATCTTGGTCGTCCGGCCGCCCACTGCCAGCGCGAGCAACTGGTGCCCAAGGCAGATGCCGAACAGCGGGATGCGCGTCTTGAGCAATTGCTGGATCACCGGCACGGCATAGTCGCCGGTCGCGGCGGGGTCGCCCGGGCCGTTGGACAGGAAGATGCCATCGGGCGCGAGCGCCATCACGTCGTCATAGGTCGCGGTGGCCGGCAGCACGCTGACCTTGGCGCCGGCGGCGGCGAGATTGCGGTAGATGTTGCGCTTCGCGCCGTAATCGATCGCCACGACATGGGGGCGCTCTGCTCCCCTCCCGCTTGCGGGAGGGGTTGGGGGAGGGCCTATCAGCGGGTTGGACGGCGCATTTGCGGACATGCCCTCCCCTAGCCCCTCCCGCAAGCGGGAGGGGGATTGATCATAACCAAAGCCCAACTTCCAAACGCCGCCTTCCCAGCCATAATGCGTCTCGGTGGTCACGTCCTTGGCCAGGTCCATCCCCTCCAGGCCTGGCCAGGCGCGCGCCTGTTCCAGCAGCGCCGGGATGTCGAACTCCCCCACCGCCGAATGCGCGATCACCCCGTTGGGTGCGCCGCCCACGCGGATGCGCTTGGTGAGCGCGCGCGTATCGATTCCGGCAAGGCCGATCCGTCCATGCTTGGCCATCCACGCATCAAGCCGCTCGACCGAACGAAAATTCGACGGTTCGGTCACGTCCTCGCGCACGATGATGCCCAAGGCATGCGGATCGTCCGCCTCCAGATCATCCGGATTGGCCCCTACATTGCCGATATGCGGAAAAGTGAAGGTCACCATCTGCCCGGCAAACGACGGATCGGTCATCACTTCCTGATAGCCGGTCATCGCGGTGTGGAAGCACACTTCGCCCACTGCCACGCCTTCCGCGCCGAACCCGCGCCCCCACGCCACGTCCCCGGTCGACAGCACCAGCACGCCGGTCGCGCCCTCTGGAGCCTTGGCCGAAACCTTGTCAGGCATGGCAATAGGTTTGGCGTCGGCCATGTCGGCGGGCACTCCGTTCGTTATCGATGTCGCTAAGCGGCGTTGGCTAGAGACGCATGTCGGATGCGTCAATCGCTTAAACCGGCTAGACCCGCCCGCGACAAAAAGGACGTAGAATGATTCGAGACGACATCAAGGCCGCGCAGATCACCGCGATGAAGGCCGGCGACAAAGTGACCCGCAATGCGGTCAGCCTGATCCAGGCCGCGGTCAAGAACCGCGATATCGAAGCGCGCACAGGCGCCCCGCCGGCCAGCGACGACGCGCTGGTGATCGAAGTGCTGCAGAAGATGGTCAAGCAGCGCCGCGAGTCGATCGACATGTTCACCAAGGGCGGGCGCCAGGAACTGGCAGATGCGGAGGCGGCAGAGGTAGCGGTGATCGAACGCTTCCTGCCGCAGCAGATGGATGAAGCGCAGACCGCGGCGGCGATCGAGGCGATCAAGCTCGAGCTGGGCGCGGCGGGCATGAAGGACATGGGGCGCGTGATGGCGGAACTGAAGGCGCGGCATGCGAGCGAGCTGGATATGAGCAAGGCCAGCGGGCTGGTGAAGGCGGCGTTGGCTTAGGATAACAGGCCCTCCCCTAACCCCTCCCGCAAGCGGGAGGGAGATGTTATTGCGGCGAGGCAGACGCAACAAAACTCCCCTCCCGCTTGCGGGAGGGGTTGGGGGAGGGCATGTCGGACAAAGGCTATAAACGCCCCACCGCCCGCTCCCGCGACTTGCGCGCCAACATGACGGATGCGGAGCGCAAGCTATGGGGCCATCTCAGCGCCAGAAAAGTCGCCGGCGTGCGCTTCAATACGCAGTTCCCAATCGGGCCGTTCGTTTGCGATTTCGTCTCGCGTGGCGCCAAGTTGGTAATTGAGGTCGATGGCGGACAGCACGCGAACACGGAGCGGGCGGATTTGAGCCGAACGCGCTATATCGAAAGCCGAGGGTATTGCGTGATTCGCTTCTGGAACAACGACGTCATGGGCAATGTGGAAGGCGTAGTCGCGGAAATCGAGCGCGTGCTTGCTGACAGGCCCTCCCCTAGCCCCTCCCGCAAGCGGGAGGGGGATGAAGAAGAATGACCCTCTCCCCACAATTCCTCGACGAGCTCCGCAGCCGTACATTGCTCTCGTCGCTGATCGGCCAGACCACCAAGCTGCAAAAAGCCGGCCGCGAATTCCGCGCCTGCTGCCCGTTCCACAACGAGAAGACCCCGAGCTTCTACGTCAACGACGACAAGGGCTTCTACCATTGCTTCGGCTGCTCGGCGCATGGCGACGCGATCCGCTGGATGACCGATCAGCGCGGCCTGCCGTTCATGGATGCGGTGAAGGAACTCGCCCAGAATGCCGGCATGGAACTGCCGGCGATGGACCCGCGCGCCGCCGAAAAAGCCGAAGCCGCCAAGGGCCTGCACGAAGCCTGCGCCGATGCCGCCAGCTGGTTCACCGATCAGCTCAACGGCATTGCCGGCGCCGAAGCGCGCTCTGTCCTCGATAAACGCGGCATCAAACAGGAGACCGCACGCACCTTCGGCCTCGGCTATGCCCCCGATTCGCGCGGCAAATTGAAGGACGCGCTCAAGGACTATGGCGATCCGCTGCTGATCGAGGCCGGCCTGCTCATCTCGGTCGAGCAGAAGACACCGTATGATCGCTTCCGCGGCCGGCTGATGATTCCGATCCGCGACCCGCGCGGCCGCACCGTCGCGTTCGGTGGGCGCATCATCGGCGAGGGCGAGCCGAAATACCTCAACTCCCCCGAAACCCCGTTGTTCGACAAAGGCCGCACGCTCTACAATCTCGACCGCGCCGGCCCCGCCGCGCGGAAGACCGGCCGTGTGCTGGTGGTCGAAGGCTATATGGACGTCATCGCGCTCGCCCAGGCGGGGTTCGAGGAAGCCGTCGCCCCGCTCGGCACGGCGCTGACCGAGGCGCAGCTCGAACGGCTGTGGCGGATGAGCGACGTACCGATTCTCTGCCTCGACGGCGACAGTGCGGGGCAAAAGGCCGCGATCCGCGCCGCGCACCGTGCGCTGCCCATGCTTGCCCCCGGCCGCAGCCTCGCCTTCGTCACGCTGCCGCAGGGCCAGGATCCCGACGATCTGGTCCGCGCGAAAGGTGCGCCCGCGTTCGAGGCGTTGCTCAAAACCCCCGATCCACTGGTCGACAAGCTATGGGCGCACGAACTCGCGCTCGAGCCGCTGAACACGCCCGAGCAAAAGGCCGGGCTTAAGTACCGTCTCAACGAACTCGCCGGGCTGATCGCCGATCAGAACGTCAAACACGAATATATCGCCGAATTCCGCCGCCGCTTCGATGATCTCTACGCCCGCAAGCGCGAGCCGTTCCGCCCCTTCACCCCACAACCCCGCGGCGCACGTAAACAAGGTCAGCCCTGGAAAGCGCCCCCCGGCCCGGTCGGCGAAGGCGTCAAAGGCGTGCGCGCCGGCGGGATCGATCGCATTCTCGCCAAGGCGGTGCTGGCCGGGCTGATCCGCCACCCGGCCGAAATCGCCCGCCATATGGAGGTGCTCGGCAGCCTCAAACTGGCCGATGGCGCGCTCGGCAAATTGTTCGAAGCAGTGGTCGATTTGGCCGTCGAAGATGCCCATGCGGGAAAGATGCTTGATAGTGAGGGCCTCCTCACCATATTGGCGGCATCTGGATTTGATATAATCGCGCATGATCTGTTGCGGGCCGATCAATTATCCTGCTCGTTCACACAGAAGGATGCGGAACCGATACAGGCGCGCGAGGACCTCGACGAGGCGATCGCGATCCTGGTGTCGCGACCGGAAGTGGATGCGGCACTGGCCTATGCGACGGCAGAAATGCAGGCGCGCTCGACTGACGCAACGTTCGATTGGGACGGGGCGTTCGAACGGCAAGTAGCGCTGGTGAAGGAACAACAGGCGCTCGACGCTCGGCTTGCCAATTTGGTTCAGGCGAACGAAGACGCCAGAGTATTTAGTGCTGAGGGCAATTGATGGCGAAGACCGACATGGCGGATACTGCCGAGACGACCGAATCCGGCGATGCACCGCTGATCGACCTGAACGATGCGGCGCTGAAGAAGGTGATCGCCCGGGCCAAGAAGCGCGGCTACATCACCTATGATCAGTTGAACGAAGCGCTGCCGCAGGACGAGACGTCCCCCGACAAGATCGAGGATTTCAGCGCGGCGCTGTCCGAAATGGGCATCAACATCGTCGAGAATGACGAAGCCGGCGAAGAAGGCGATGAGAAGCCTGCCGATGAAGACGAAGTCGAATCGGTCGACGCGTCGGACGACGGCCCCCAGCAGCTCGACGTAAAGAAAAAAGAAGTCATCGATCGCACTGACGATCCGGTGCGCATGTACCTGCGCGAAATGGGCGCGGTGGAACTGCTCAGCCGTGAAGGCGAAATCGCCATCGCCAAGCGCATCGAGGCCGGCCGCGACACGATGATTCTCGGCCTGTGCGAGTCGCCGATCACGTTCAACGCGATCATCGATTGGTCGACCGCGCTCAACGAAGGCACGATGCAGCTGCGCGAGATCATGGATCTCGATGCCATGCTGTCGAAGGATCCCGCGCCCGAATCGCTGACCGACGACGAAGAAGGTTCGGGCGAGATCAGCGAGAAAACCGCCGGTCCCAGCTTCAAGGAAGAGGAAGAGCCCGAGGAGGCCCCCGCCGAGGAGGAAGAGGATTCGATGCAGGAGCGGCGCACGCCGCGCCCGTCCGATGACGAGGAGGAGGACAACACGCTCTCCCTCGCGCAGATGGAAGAGCAGTTGAAGCCGATCGCGCTCGAACGCTTCGCCAGCATCACCGCGCTCTACAAGAAGTTCAGCAAGGTGCAGCAGTCGCGGCTCGACGCGATGGGCGCCGGCGGCGAACTCAGCGCCGCTGACGAGCGCAAGTATCACAAGCTGCGTGAGGAACTCACGGCAGAAGTCGAGAGCGTCCAGTTCCACAATGCTAAGATCGAATATCTCGTCGATCAGCTGTACGCGTTCAACCGCCGCCTGACTGCCCTGGGCGGCCAGATGCTGCGCCTGGCCGAGCGCCACAAGGTGCCGCGCAAGGATTTCCTCGATCGTTATATCGGGCACGAACTCGACGAGCAGTGGATCCCCAACCTCGGCAAGCTCGACAAGAAATGGACCGCGTTCGTTGCCAACGAGACCGACTCGGTCGATCGCATCCGCAACGAGATCGCCGAGATCAGCCAGGCCACCGGCATGTCGCTCGGCGAGTTCCGCCGTATCGTCAATATGGTCCAGAAGGGCGAGCGCGAGGCGCGCATCGCCAAGAAGGAAATGGTCGAGGCCAACCTGCGCCTGGTGATCTCGATCGCCAAGAAATACACCAATCGCGGCCTGCAGTTCCTGGATCTCATCCAGGAGGGCAATATCGGCCTGATGAAGGCGGTCGATAAGTTCGAATATCGCCGCGGCTACAAGTTCAGCACCTATGCGACGTGGTGGATCCGTCAGGCTATCACCCGCTCGATCGCCGATCAGGCGCGCACCATCCGTATCCCGGTGCACATGATCGAGACGATCAACAAACTGGTCCGCACCAGCCGCCAGTTCCTCCACGAGCAGGGCCGCGAGCCCACGCCCGAGGAAATGGCCGAGCGCCTCTCCATGCCCTTGGAGAAGGTGCGCAAGGTGATGAAGATCGCCAAGGAGCCGATCAGCCTAGAAACGCCGATCGGCGACGAGGAGGATTCGCATCTCGGCGATTTCATCGAAGACAAGAACGCGATCATTCCGGTCGATGCCGCGATCCAGGCCAACCTCAAGGAAACCGTCACCCGGGTTCTGGCCAGCCTCACCCCGCGCGAAGAACGCGTGCTGCGCATGCGCTTCGGCATCGGCATGAACACCGATCACACGCTGGAGGAAGTCGGCCAGCAGTTCAGCGTTACGCGCGAGCGCATCCGCCAGATCGAGGCCAAGGCGCTGCGCAAGCTGAAGCATCCGAGCCGCAGCCGCAAGATGCGGTCGTTCCTCGACCAGTAAGCACGCTCCGTCACCCTGAACCCGGTTCAGGGTCTATCGCGCCGCACGGACCATGTCCGTGCGGCGCGCTGCGTTGGGGTGGTAACCGCCAGCCCTCACCCCGCCCGACTGAACAGCGCCACGCTCGGGGCCAGCGGATCTAGCCGCACCCATAGTGCGATCCCCACCGCTACCAGTATCAGCGCACCCGCCACCGCCAATGTGCGCCGCCGCTCTAGGTCCGGCATTAACGGCCACACCAACACGGCGCTCAACGCCAGCGGCAGAGCGGCGGCGTACGGCGTATCCGGCCCCACCGCCTGCAACAGCTGAAAGGTCAGCGCTCCCAGAAACCCGATCACCAGCGCGCCCGCGACCACGCCGGCTACCTTCCCGGCGGATTCGCCTACGAACGCCCCGACCGCCGCCGCGATCGCCGCTAGCACTAGGGGGCACAGGATGACGTAGGACACGGTCGGCGCTGCCCATTGCGCCAGCCCGCCGAGCAATAGCAGCGGCAGCGCCGCTCCAGCCGTCAGTCCCGCCACCGACCGCCGCCCCGCCGCGATCCACGCCCCCACCGCTAGCACCGCCGCGACACACAGCAGCCCTGCCTGCACCTGCAAGCGCGGGATCGCCGCCAGCCGGTCGTAATAATTGACCGGTCCCTCCGCGCCCGACACGAGATTGGCAAGATATAGCAGCCCCGCGGACAGCAGGATCAACGCCAGCGTCGCGCCGATCCCGCGCGGGACGTCGCGGCCGCCGCGCTCGCGCCACGCCGCAGCGGCCAGCAGCACCGCCGTCAGCCCGAACAGCGCCCAGCCGAACCCCGCCGGATAGGCCACCAGCGCCAGCCCGAACGCATCGAAGAAGGTGATGTCCGCCGCTTTGCCGGGCAGCACCGGCGCGGCCAGCAGCGCGCGGGTCAGCGCCAGCACCTGTCCGCCCATATCCTGCACCGATCCCTGGTCGAGCGCGTCCGGCGTCGCCAGTGGCGAGTGATACAGGCCGGGCCGCCCGATGAAGGCGAAATTGAAGCCGGCATAGCCGGCCCGTTTGGCCGGCGTGAAATCGGTCGAGTTGGGCAGGTGCTGGTAGATGAACACGCTGAGCGAGGTGCCCACCGGCCCCGGCACTGCGCGCTGGAACAGCCGCATCATCGCGCCGTTATCCGCGCCGGTTTCGAACATCGAGGCGCGCCCGCCGCCGCCGCGCGCTTCCATGTTGACGATCACGCCGACGCGCTTGGCCAGCGGATCGCGCGCGAAAAAAGCCTTGGCGCCGAGCAATCCGGCCTCCTCGCCATCGGTCAGCAGCACGATCACGTCGCGCGCCGGTCGTCCGCCCGCCAGCACTGCGCGTACCGTTTCCAGCGCGGTGGCCACGCCGGCGCCATCGTCCGCCGCGCCGGGCGAGCCCCATACGCTGTCATAATGCGCCATCAGCAGCACGGCCGGCCGGCGGCGGTCGCGCCCGGCCAGCGTCGCAACGATATTCACCACGTCGGGCCGCACCAACGGAGTCTTGTTCCACGCCGCGATACGCGCGGCCACCGCCGCGTCCATCGGCGTACCGCTCGACCGCACCTCGAGTCCCAGGCCGGCGAGCCGCTGCATCAGATAGGCGCGCACCCGGGCATTCTCCGCGCTGCCGGTCGGATGCGGCGTGTGCCCGATCGCGCGCACGTCGATCATCGCCCGAGCGGCCGAAAAGCTTCCCCCCGACGGATCTGCGGCCACCGGCGCCGGCGGTGTCGTCCCGATCACCGCCAGCATGATCGTCCCCGCCAAAGCGATCAGCAGCGCCCACCAATGTCGCATTCCGCGTCCCCCATCCAGCATAAGACTGTCGAAGCGCGACCGGCGATGCAAGTCGAACCGGTTCGATACCCCCCCGCCGGTCGCGCCAGAAAAGAATTGCCACCGCTCCGGACGGGCCTGCTTGCCGAGATCGGCCAACATCTGTTTGCGCTACGCGTCATGAGCGCCCTGCCCCGCCACGAACCCCGCAATCCCGGTGCGGCCCTGCCCGGGGCGACGACGCCGCGCGCCGATATCGTCACCGCCTCCGATCTCGTGCGCCATTTCGGGCTGTGGCAGGAGCGCGCCGCCCGCGCGCCGGTCTATGTGATGTTCCGCGGGCGCCCCCGCCTCGTGCTGACCTCGATCGAAGTGATGGAGGCCTTGCTGGCCCCGCACCTGCCCGATCCGGCGGCTGAAGGCGTTGATAGCGGCGCGTTGCTCGATCTGATCCGTGACATGGTGCTGATTGTCGATGCCGATCTGCGCATCACGGCCGCCAGCCGGCCGGCGCGCGCCTATTTCGGCGCTGCCGTCGCGCCCGGCATGGCAGCGGATGGGCTCGTCCCCAGCGCGGTGCGCAACTCGCTGCTGCGCGCGCTGCGTCACGTCCAGGCCAGCGGCGTCGCGCAAAAGCTCGATCTGCCCTCGCCGCGCGCCCCGGATCGCCTCCTGCTCGTGACGATCGAGCCGCACCGCCAAGGCTTCGCCTTGCTGGTGCAGGATGTCAGCCCCGACAGATGCGACGAATGGAGACAAGGTTAATTGCCGATACACCAGGTTTTTACGCGCTTCAGTATAGGCTTGTCCCCGATGAACGATCACGCCGGCCCGAAGATGGATTGGCGCACCGGGGGATCATGCCGCTAGATTCGAGAAACCTTGCCCAACGCGACAGCAATTGGGGCCTGATCGCCGCGCTGGTCGATGCCGATGGCAGCGCTGCCCATGCCCTGCCGCGTCGTCTCGCGCTGCGCGATGCCCCGGCGCGTGATCTGGCTGACGCGGTGCATGCCTTGTGCTGGCTGCATGGCCGCCAACCCGGCGTGATCGATCATGCCGGGCAGGCCAATGCGCAACCCCTGGCGCAGGACTGGCTGACCGAGGCCGCCGCCGGATTCGCCGCAGAGCGCTCCTATCTCGCCACGCTCACCGCTGCCGCCGGGCATCAGCCTTCGACTCCCGGCCAGTCCGAATCCGAAGCCGCCGTGCTTGGCCAGCGCCATGCGCTCGATATGCTCGCCCAGTCGGAACGCGCCGGCTGCGCCACCGGCGCCGCCATTGCCCTGGTGCTCGACTGGTCGGCCATCCGCACCACGCTGGATGCCGCCGCGCAGCGCTTTGGCCTTGAGCCGCCGCCTTTCGCGCTGCCGATGAATGCCGATCTCGAGACCGTCGTGCTGTCGCTCGGCCATACGCCAGCGATCGAACGCGCCATGGCGTTCGGCGCGCAGCAATTGCTCGCCCAGCATCGCGGCCTGTGGTGCCTGCTCGAAGCGCGCGCCAGCGCCCGCGATCGTCTCTGAGAGCTTGCGCGCACGCGCCTAAAGCCTCTATCGCCAAACCCGATATTCAAATTCGGGGACGGATGACGATGAAGCGCTTCGAAGGCACGCAAAGCTATGTCGCCACCGACGACCTGAAGGTCGCGGTCAACGCCGCCGTCACTTTGCGCCGCCCGCTGCTGGTCAAGGGCGAACCAGGCACCGGTAAGACCGTGCTCGCTTACGAGATCGCCAAGGCGGTCGACGCCGAGCTGATCGAGTGGAACGTCAAATCCACGACCAAGGCGCAGCAGGGTCTGTACGAATATGACGCCGTGGCGCGCCTGCGCGATGGTCAGCTCGGCGATGAGCGCGTCCACGACATCGGCAACTATATCCGCAAGGGCAAATTGTGGGAGGCGTTCACCCGCCCCAAGCCCCCCGTGCTGCTGATCGACGAGATCGACAAGGCCGATATCGAATTCCCCAACGATCTGTTGCAGGAACTCGATCGGATGGAGTTCCACGTCTACGAAACCAAGGAAACGGTGCGCGCGGTCGAACGGCCGATCGTCGTCATCACGAGCAACAATGAAAAGGAATTGCCCGACGCATTCCTGCGCCGCTGCTTCTTCCATTACATCAAATTCCCCGATCGCCAGACGATGCAGGCGATCGTCGACGTGCATTTCCCCGGCATCCAGAAGTTGCTGGTCAGCAAGGCGATGGACATCTTTTACGACGTCCGCGACGTGCCCGGCCTGAAGAAAAAGCCCAGCACCAGCGAATTGCTCGATTGGCTTAAGCTGCTGCTGCACGAGGACATGCCGCTCGAGGTGCTGCAGAATCGCGACCCGACCAAGGCGATCCCGCCGCTGCACGGCGCGTTGCTCAAGAACGAGCAGGACGTGATGCTGTTCGAACGACTCGCCTTCATGGCCAAGCGCCAACAGAATAAGGGCTGACCACCGACAGAGGGTCATCCGACCAAGTCGGCAAATACGGCAACGGGCGACTCTCTTCACCAATACGGCAGGTGGTTTACCCGCCATAAAGCATTCCCGGTTACGCAAGCTTCGGGGGGTACCACTAACGCGGTATCCATTATGCGTCGTATTACCGGAT
Source organism: Parasphingomonas puruogangriensis (assembly GCF_036663635.1). Lineage (NCBI taxonomy): Bacteria > Pseudomonadati > Pseudomonadota > Alphaproteobacteria > Sphingomonadales > Sphingomonadaceae > Parasphingomonas > Parasphingomonas puruogangriensis. The sequence continues at coordinate 813,478 of NZ_JAXOJI010000001.1, forward strand.
CCATCATTCTAGCGCTGGCCGCGTTTTCGGCCACGGTTCCGGCGCAGGCCGGTTCACTGCTCGATTATGTCGGCGAATGCGTGCCGTTCGCCCGCGCTGCCTCGGGCATCCAGATCTACGGCAATGCCTGGACTTGGTGGGGGCAGGCCGATGGCCGCTACAAGCGCGGCGATGCGCCACGCGTCGGCGCGGTGATCGTGTTCGAAAAATCGAAAAAGCTGCGTTTGGGCCATGTTGCGGTGGTCAGCCGCGTCGTCACGCGGCGCGTGGTGATGGTCACGCACGCCAATTGGTCGCGCCAGAATGGCGAACGTGGTCATGCCGAGCAGGACGTGACGCTGACCGACGTTTCACCCGGCAACAATTGGACCTCGGTCAAGGTGTGGTACCGCGATCGCGACGGGCTCGGCAGCAGTATCTACCCGGTCTACGGCTTCATCTACGGCAGCCCTGACCGCACCGCCCCCAAGGCGGTCGCCGACGCCACCCCCGCCCCCGAACTCACCGGCCGCAACCCCGATTATGTCGGCGCACTGATCGACGCTTACTGATCGCGTTATTTTTCCTCGCGCACGCAGACCGCCGACACCGCTCGGCGCGATGCCCCCTGCGGCAATTCGGTAGTGCAAACATAGTGGGCGCCGGCCGCGATCGGCAGTAGCAGCACAGCCTCGGCCAGCAACGGCGGGCGGGTCGCACCATAGCGGCAGACCAGCGTATAAGGCTGCTCGGCGCTCGGCTCGGCATCATAGACTTGCACCGTCACGCCTGATTTCTGCGGTCCCTCCTCGGGCTCGACTTCGGCCATCCCGCTCGTGTCCTCGGCAATGGCCGATGGGGCATTGGCCGTAACCGTCGCCGATGACAGGCCGATCGCCGCACCGCCGGCAATGCCCAGTAACCGCGCGCCGCTCGCCACCGCGCTCCCCGTCAGCGTGGCTGGACAGCGCGTCCCCGAGGCCGCCACCAACGGCCCCGGCGTTGGTGTTGCAACAGCTGTCGCCGCGCTAGGTGCGGTGGAATCGGCCGCCACGAGCGGCGGCTGCGCCACCGCTGCATTGCCCGGCGCGGCCGGGCCGCAACCGCCCGCCATCGGCACCAAAGCGAGCGCGGCCATCCGACCGAGCAGATCCTTCGAAAACGACATGCTATTCTCCGCTCAACTGCCGGTCAGCAGGACGAAATATTCTTCGCCGTCGGCCGACCAATGGACACGATGGTCGTGCTTCTTGCCCGCCGCATCGGTCCATGCCTTGGTCGCGCGCCCCGCTTCGTTGGCATCGACGTCGTAACGCTTCAGCCGACGGCGAATCGGGTTCTTGTTGAACTGATCGAGCAGCAACACGCCGCCGCCCTTCTTGGTCAGCGGATCGTGGCCGAGATAGATGCCCACGTGCGAGCGGCCCGAATAATCGTTGTGGTACATGCCATCGCGTAATGTCGCCACCACCGTGCCGACCGGGATCGACCCCGGCTCTTGGTGGCACACCTGCGGGCCTGCGCGCCATTCGCGGGTCCGCGGTACACCGAAGAACTGCACGAATTGCGCACATTCGTTCTTGATCAGCTTCTTCGGATCCCAGGGTGCGACCGATACGCCGCCGACCAAGCGGATTGCATAGCCATCATATTGCTCGAAATCCTGCAATATATAGCCCCGCCCAGCATAGTTGGGAAAGGCGATGCGGCGATGCTTGCGGTTCTGGCCCGGCGACACGACCGGCTTACCTACCGCCGCTTTGGGCGGCGCCGCTGCCCGGGGCGCGCTCGCCGCCGGCGTCTGTTGACGACCGGCCACCGGTTCGTCGGGCGTGACCGCATCATAGATCATGCCGGGCAACCGTGCCAACCATGCCCCGAACGCCGCCGGGTTGAACGCATCCGCGCCGGCCGGCTTGGGCTGCGCCGGTCGGCGCAGCAAGGCGCCACGCGTCCTCGGCCCGACTAAGCCGTCGGCAGGCAAATGTCGCGCCGCCTGCAACGCCTTCACCGCCTGCTCGGTCTTCAGTCCGAAAACGCCATCAATGTCGATCTTGGCGCCCGCGCGCCGCAAATTGCCCTGGATCTCGCGCACGGCAGGGCCGTGATCGCCACGTCGTAGCACTTGCATGGTTTATCCCTCCATCGTGGCGAGAGTCGCCATGCTCAAGTTCGGAAACCCACGGCAAAACTACCGTTGCCCTCGCGCTCTGTCTACACCGCTGTCGGAGGGACTGTCAGACGACTGGGCGACGTGGCATGATCGACGCAAGACACCGAATAGAAGGCTGCCGATGTTTTTTAACTTCCTCGACGAGCTCCGCGCTGCCGGCATCCCGGCCAGCCTCAAGGAGCATCTGCTGCTGCTGGAAGCGCTCGACGCGGAGGTGATCGATCGCACGCCGGAGGATTTTTATTACCTGTCGCGTGCAGTGTACGTGAAGGACGAGGGGCTGCTCGACAAGTTCGATCAGGTATTCGCCAAGGTGTTCCGCGGTATCGCTACCACCTTCGGCACCGAGAATGCCGACATTCCCGAAGATTGGCTGAAGGCGGTGGCCGCCAAATACCTCTCCCCGGAGGAGATGGACAAGATCAAGTCGCTCGGCTCGTGGGACGAGATCATGGAGACGCTCAAGAAGCGCATCGACGAGCAGAAGGAACGCCATCAGGGCGGCAACAAATGGGTCGGCACCGGTGGTACCAGCCCGTACGGCAATAGCGGCTACAACCCGGAAGGCGTCCGCATCGGCGGCGAAAGCACGCACAAGCGCGCGCTGAAAGTGTGGGACCAGCGCGATTTCAAGAATCTCGACAGCACCAAGGAACTGGGCACGCGCAACATCAAGGTGGCGTTGCGCAGGCTGCGCAAGTTCGCCCGCGAAGGGGCCGCCGACGAGCTGGATATCGACGCCACGATCGACGGCACCGCGCGGCAAGGCTGGCTCGACGTCGTGATGCGCGCCGAGCGGCGCAATGCGGTCAAGCTGCTGCTATTTTTGGATGTCGGCGGCTCGATGGATCCGTGGGTCAAGCTGTGCGAGGAATTGTTCTCCGCCGCGACCAGCGAATTCAAGAACCTCGAATTCTTCTATTTTCACAATTGCCCGTACGAAGGCGTGTGGAAGGACAATAAGCGCCGCTTTACCGAGCGCACGCCGATGTGGGACGTGCTGCACAAATTCGGCCACGACTATAAATTGGTGTTCGTCGGCGATGCCGCGATGAGCCCGTACGAGATCACCCATCCCGGCGGCTCGGTCGAGCATTTCAACGAGGAATCCGGCGCCGTGTGGCTGCACCGGCTGACCACGACCTATCCGGCCGCCGTGTGGCTCAACCCGGTGCCCAAGGAGCAATGGGGCTATTCGCAGTCGGTGAAGATCATCCGTGAATTGATGACCGACCGTATGTACCCGCTGACCTTGGCCGGACTCGACGAAGGCATGCGCGAACTGACACGCAAACGCTGATCAATCCGCCGGCACGATCATGGCGCGGACCTGCGCCCGTTCGATCGGCGCGTCGAAGCGACAGGCGGTAAACCCTTCGCGCGTCCACACCACCGTGGCCGCGATCGGATTGCCGCCCGGGAACCGCACCCACAGCCGCTCGTCGACGGCATGCATGTCGGGCGATCGCACGCGGCAACCATAGACCGAGAGATCGCACAATTCGGCGTCGCTTGGTGGATCGCCGTGGCGGCGGACGCTGGCCGTGCTGATCGTGACGCGATGGCGTGGCGCCGCGCGGTTTTCCACCAGCGCCGGCAACACTTTCCTGAACTGCGTAGCGCGCGATGCCATTGAACCTCTCCCGAGGATCGGGCTTGACGCAAAACAGTAAACGGCGCGTTACGACATGGCGTCGCGGTCAGGCGCTCAGCGCTTCCAGCTTGGCGCGAAACTGCTCGACCAAGGCCAGCCGCCGCTCGCGCGCCGCGTGCGTCACCGCGGTGCGCGCGGCGTTCTGTTCCTGCGCAACCCGCCGTGCGTAATAATGTAAGTCCGACACCATCGAAGTCGCCCCCGCAAACGATTCCCCGTCACGCAGCGTAGTGTTGTACAAAAACGACGCGTGCCAATGGTTTGGGACAAGATGCCGCGAGTCCGTGACGAGTCGTTGCGGACCGTGTCAGTAAAGCAGAAATGGTCGCCGTAGCGCGTCCCACGCCGCCTCGTCGGGGACCGTTGCGGCGTCCAGGTCGCCCGATTCGGCGCCCGTATCATCGACCCAGTCGCGCAGCCCGGGCCCGCCATTGATGACGTCGATCGCCAGCTTGCCGAACTCATATTCATACGGAAAATCGCGCCACAGGTCATAGTCCGGATACAGCGCGCGGATCGCCTTGAAGCCCGCGGCTTGCACCCGCCACGGCCGGAACGCGGCATGATCATATCCGGCGCCCTCGGCATGGATGAACACCCCGCTGCACAACTGCCCGACATGTTTGTGGAACGTCGGCTGGAACGCCATGTCGCGCAGCGTGCAGCCAGCGAGCCAGCCCGGCGCCAGTCTCCGCATTTCGGCGATCACCACCTTGGCGTCGATATCCGGCGCGCCGAACAATTCCAGCGGGCGAGTCGTGCCGCGTCCTTCGGACAAATTGGTGCCTTCGAGCATCACGGTGCCGGCATAGGCCCGCGCCATGTTGACGTTCGCAGCATTGGGGCTGGGGTTGATCCATACCCGGCGCTTCGGCCAGCCGAAGCCCGGCGCGGCATCAGGCACCCAGCCCTCCATTGCGATGACCCGATAGTCGACGTTGATCCGGTAATGATCGATGAACCAGTGGCCGAGTTCCCCCAGCGTCAGCCCATGCCGCATCGGCATCGGCCCCGCGCCGACGAAGCTCTCCCACCCCGGCAGCAAGGTCAGGCCCTCGATCGGTCGTCCGGCGGGATTGGGGCGGTCGAGCACCCACACCGCTTTGCCATGTTCGGCCGCCGCTTCCAGCACGTAGAGCAAGGTCGTGACGAACGTGTAGATCCGGCATCCGACATCCTGCAGATCGATCAGGATCGTATCGAACGTCCCCATCGACTGCCCCGTAGGCCGCCGCACCTCGCCGTACAGGCTGAACACCGGGATATCGTACTGCGGATCGGTGAAGTCGGGCGACTCCATCATATTGTCCTGCAGATCGCCGCGCACGCCATGCTGCGGCCCGAACATGGCGGAGACGTTAACGCCGCACGCGATCAGCGCGTCCAGGCTGTGCGTCAGGTCCGCGGTGACCGAGGCGGGATGCGCAAGCAGCGCAACACGTTTGCCGTCGAGCGGTTTGCGGAGTTCAGGCTCGGAGAGCAGGCGATCGATACCGAATTTCATGGCGCGGTTGGTGCCGGGAGGGTGGCGATAAAGCAATCCCGGTTGTGGAAATCCGGCGGCCCCGGCGCATGCGCCAGCGCCCAATAGGATTTGGTGCCGTCGGTTTCCTCGATCACGGCGGACAGCCCGAAACGCAAAGCGCCAATTGGGTCAAAGGTAAAAGCGGCGACGGCCCGAACACCCCCTTCAATCGGCTCGATGTGGGGCGCAGTGTCTAGTGAAAGGTCCCGACCTTGCGCCCGATAGCTTTCAAAAGTGTATGCGGCCCATTGCCCGGACGGTGAAAAGTTGAGTTCGACGTAACGCTCCTCACCGGCCTGCATGACAAACAACTCGAAGCAGGTGGTTTGCCAAAGACCGTCCGTCCGAACGGGATTTGCCGGTGACGGAATCGTCGGCGCCTCTCCCGACAGCACATAGGACACTACCGCGCCGCGGGCGCTCAGTGAACCAGACGCGCGGACCGCGCGCCCAGCAAGCGGCGGAAAATCGGGATGCGGGAGCAAATCGAACGCGAACACCCCCATCAGCGCTTCCCCGGCGAAGGCCGGGGTCCAGTAGCGACGTCCGTCATTGTAAGGCGATGCGGTCGTACAAATCGTCCCACCCCGGATTGAGCCCCTCGATCTCGCGCACCTTCCACGCTCGCTTCCAATCCTTCATCTGAAACTCGCGCACCCGCGCCGATTCAAGCGTCCCATGTACTTCATACCAGACCAGCAAACGGCAATCGTATTTCTTCGTGAAGCCCGGAACGACACCTGCGCGATGCTCCCACACGCGCCGCACGAGATGGTCGCTTGATCCGATATACATCGTCCCGTTGCGCCGATTGGCCATGATGTAAACGCCGGGCTGCCCGTCGCTCACGATCGTTCCTCGACTGGACCCCGGCCTTCGCCGGGGAAGCGCAGCATTGGTGTGATGGATAGCGCAAATCCGCGATGACTGGAAAATTCCCCCGAACGCGCCTACATGCCGCCCCTCCCATGGCAACAATACTCCCCTCCCCGCCGAAAATCGGCATGGTTTCGCTCGGCTGTCCCAAGAACCTGGTCGACAGCGAACGCATCCTCACCAAGCTGCGCAGCGACGGCTACGCCATGTCCCCGGATTATGCCGGCGCCGACGTGGTGCTGGTCAACACCTGCGGCTTCCTCGATTCCGCCAAGGAGGAGAGCCTCGAAGCGATCGGCGAAGCGATCGCGGAGAATGGCCGCGTCATCGTCACCGGCTGCATGGGCAAGGAAGCGGAGATGATCCGCCTGAAATTCCCCGGTATCCTCGCCGTCACCGGCGCGCATCAATATGAGGAAGTGGTCGGCGCAGTGCACGAAGCGGCACCGATGCCGCCGAGCGCGTTCCTCAACCTCGTCCCCGACAGCGGCCTGAAACTCACCCCGCGTCACTACAGCTATCTGAAGATCAGCGAAGGCTGCAACCACCGCTGCAGCTTCTGCATTATCCCTTCCCTCCGCGGCGATCTTGTCAGCCGCCGCCCCGATGCGATCCTGCGCGAAGCCGAAAAGCTGATCGAAGCCGGCACCAAGGAGTTGCTGGTGATCAGCCAGGACACGTCGGCGTACGGCGTCGACATCCGCCATCATCCGCGCATGTGGCACGGCCACGAAGTCCGCGCGCACATGACCGATCTGTCGCGTGAGCTGGGCAAGCTCGGCGCTTGGATCCGCCTGCATTACGTCTACCCATACCCGCATGTCGACCAGGTCATCCCGTTGATGGCCGAGGGGCTGATCCTCCCCTATCTCGACATCCCGTTCCAGCATGCCAGCCGCAACGTGCTGAAATTGATGAAGCGCCCGGCGAATGAAACCAAGGTGCTCGAGCGGATCAAGAATTGGCGCACGATCGCGCCCGACATCGCCATCCGCTCGACCTTCGTCGTCGGCTTCCCCGGCGAAACCGAGGACGATTTCGCCTATCTGATGGATTGGCTGGAGGAAGCGCAGCTCGACCGCGTCGGCGCGTTCCGCTTCGAGCCGGTCGAAGGCGCGGTCGCCAACCTGCTGCCCAATCACGTGCCCGAGGAAATCAAGGAAGAGCGCTACGCCCGCCTGATGGAGCTCACCGCGCGCATCTCGGCGGAAAAGCTGCAGGCCAAGATCGGCCGCACGCTCGACGTGATCATCGACGCCGTGGACGCGGAAGGCGGCGCCACCGGCCGCTCCAAGGCCGACGCGCCCGAGATCGACGGCGAGGTCTTCCTGCGCGATGCCGGCCATCTCAAGGCGGGCGACATCACGCACGTGTTGATCGAGGATGCCGACGACCACGATCTGTACGGCGTGCCGGTCTAGCATCAGCACCACTCCGTTCCCCTGCGAAAGCAGGGGCCCAGAGCCCCAAGCGCATCGTTTGTTACCCTGGGCTCCTGCGTTCGCAGGAGAACAAGCTAATTGAACGGAACACCGCCCTCACGGCGCAGCAGGCGCAAACTCCAGCGCCTGGATCTCCACATCCAGCGTCGGCGCCCGCTGCACCCGCCCGCTCACCCGCCCCTTCTCGCACGCCCAATCGAACCGTCCCTCCATCGCCGACACAGGCACGATCGCCTCGCGCGCCGCGCACGTGCCAACGGCCCCACGCACCCGCGCGATCATCGCCGCCCACGCCGCCTTGTCGTGATCCAGCAGCACGTTGTTAGCGAGCGGCGCGCTGGTAATCTCGCCCGAGCGCCACACCGTGCGCGCCGCGTCATAGGCCGTGGCCAGCCCCGGGCTTACCGGGATCGCCCGATCGCTCAACGCCCCAGCCTTGTGCAACGCCAATGCCGCGCGAAACACCGGCAAAGTCGCGCCGCCATAGGTCTTGCTCGAAAAGGCAAATAGCCCGACATTTTTGTCCGGCAGCAGCATCACGTACGAGCCATAGCCGGGATAGCCGCCGGAATGCGCCACGACACGCCCCAGATCGCAATCGTCGGTGACGAACCAGCCCATGCCATAGGCGCGCGCCCGCCGGCACGACGCCCCGCCGATCGCCGGATTGCGCATCGTCGCGCTGGCGAAGTTGGATCCCGTGACGATCTCGCGCACCGTCGATCGCTTCACCGGCCCAGCCTCCGCGTCATCCCGCGCCGGCCATGCCGACAGCAGATACGCCACCCATTTGGCGTAATCGGTCGCATTGGTCTCGACCCCGCCCATCGCCCCGAACGCGCCGTCCTTCATGTCGGGCTCGCGCAGCCACGCCCCGTCCTGCCAACGATAGCCGATGCTGCGCCGCGCCTGGGCCGAGGCGAACACGTCATAGCCGGTCGCCGCCATGCCTAGCGGCGCCATGATCTCACGCCGGATATAGTCCTGATAGCGCACGGCCGACACGTTGGAGACGATCCGCCCCAAGGTCGCGAAGCCGAGATTGGAATATTCCATCCCCAGGCCCGGCGCCCGCGCAAAGGCCACGCCGCGCTTGAGCAAGGCGGTGAACTCGGCCTCGGGCATGACCTGCTGCCGATCGCCCCACGGATTATCCTCGACGAACCCCGCGCTGTGCGTGAGCAGATCGCGCACCGTGATGCGCGGGCTGTCCTTGGTCGGATAGGTCCAGCCCTTGAGTTCCGGCACATAGGTCTCGGCCGGCGCATCGAGCGAGAGCTTGCCGGCATCGCGCAGCTTGAGGATCGCCAGCGCGGTGAACGCCTTGGACATCGAGGCGATGCGGAACAGGCTGTCCGGTCCAACCGGCGTCTTGCTGTCGATATCCTGCACGCCGAGCCCCTTCACCGCGACCAGCTTGCCGTCGGCGACGATGCCGTAAACCAGCCCCGGCACATGCGCGCTCCGCTGCCACTCGGCGAAGATCGCGTCGACTTGCGCAAGCGTTGCCGCGTCGGGCGGCGCGGCGTTCGCGCTGGTCGTGGCGAGGCAGACCAGACCTAGAATGTAACGAAGCTTCACGCGCGTTCCCCCGCTGGATGAAGGGGCAGCTTATAAGCGGGATATAACGATGTCCCACGATATCGGCAGAACCCGTTCTCGCAACACCGCCCTACCCGTCATCCCGGACTTGGTCCGGGATCCAACGGGCAGCTAGGGATAGGAATAGTGATGTGAGCGCTGCGCTTGCGGCGCATTGGATCCCGGACCAAGTCCGGGATGACGGCGAGCGACCTCAGAAAAACCGCACCAACATCATCGCCAGCCCGACCAGCGACACCAGATACACCACCGTCCGCCACACCGGCACGCCGAGCAGATACAACGGCAAATACACGATCCGCGCGCCGAACCACAGGCATGCCCCGATCGCCCCGATCCCGCCGCTCTGCCCACTCACCGCCAGCCCCAGCGCCAAAGCGATGAACGCGGGCCAGGTTTCCTTGTAATTATCCAGCGCGCGCTGCGCCCGCCCCGCGAACTGCCCGAGCGGCTGTTCCGGCGCATCGCGCGCACTGGCGTTCCACGTCGTGCCGCGCTCCTTGGTCACGCTCTGCCCCTGGAAGCCGATATGGACCACCAGCAGGATCACGGAGAGACCGAGGACGATCAGTTCGGTGGTCAGCATAGTGCGCCTATCTGTGCTTGCGCTTCCCCGGCGAAGGCCGGGGCCCAGTAGCGAGGCAGAAATTGGCAGGCGCAGCGCGCCGTTACCTCGACCATCTCGACTGGGCCCCGGCCTCCGCCGGGGAAGCGCTTAAGGGATTGAAAGAGCGGGCATCACCCCGCCCCTCACGATTTCGGCAGCGCATAAGCGATCATGCTATCCCCGGCCGGCGTTTCCATGAAGTGGTGACCACCGGCGAAGATCGCGAGATATTCGCGCCCGCCTTGTTCGTACACGATCGGCGTCGCCTGCCCGCCCGCCGGCAACGGCGCGGTCCACACTGTCTTGCCGGTCCTGAGATCGATCGCGCGGATCAGTTCGTCGGTCGCCGCGGCGATGAACACCAGCCCGCTTGCCGTCACTACGCTGCCACCATTGTTCGGCGTGCCGATATGGAAGGGCAGATAGGAGGGAATACCGAACGGCCCGTTCTTGCGCGCGGTGCCGAACGGACGATCCCACAAGGTCTTGCCGGTCGCCAGGTCGATCGCGCGGATCCCGCCGTACGGCGGCTGCTTGCACAGCATCCCGGTCCACGGCACGCGCCAGCCGGCATTGACGTTGACGGCGTAGGGCGATTCCCACTGCGGATCGATCGAGTGCGACGTCGACGACGATTTGCCCGGCGTCATGAAGCGCGGCAGCACGCCGAGCTTGTTCGCCTCGGCCCGCGGCACCAGCTTCACATAGTTGGGCATATCGTTGTAATTGGCGATCATCACGCCGCGCACCGGATCGACCGATACGCCGCCCCAATCGCTGCCGCCATTATAGCCGGGATATTCGACCGAGCGCTTGCCCACGCTGGGCGGGGTGAAGAAGCCGCGATAATCCGCGCCGCGAAACTGGATACGGCAAAACAATTGGTCGATCGGCGACATGCCCCACATGTCACGCTCGGTCAGCACCGACTTGCGCAGCGTATGCCATAGCGACACGATCTGCGTCGGCGCGCGCTGCTCGGGCTCGGCGCCACCGCCAGGTGCCTGGATCGTGCCGATCGGTGTCAGCGGCTTGCCGGTTGCCCGGTCGAGCACGTAGAAATCGCCCTGCTTGCTCGGCACGACGATCGCCGGCACGCCCTTGTAATCGATCAACGTCGCCTGGCTACCGAAATCATAATCCCACACGTCCTTTTTGACTGCCTGAAAGGTCCAGCGCGGCTTGCCGGTATTGACGTCCAGCGCGACCAAGGAGGTGGCGAACTGGTTTTCCTGGGGGCTGCGATGGCGGCTGAGATAATCGTTCGCCGCATTGCCCATCGGCACATAGGCCAGGCCGAGCCGCTCATCGCCCGAGGCGCCGGTCCAGCTGTTCGGCGTCCCGCGTGACCAGAACTGCCCCGCCGGCGGATAGCCGGTCCAGTCGGGGTGCATCATGTCCCACGCCCAGCGCAATTTGCCGGTGACCATGTCGAAGCCCTGGATCACGCCAGAAGGCGCAGTCTTGGTCTGCCCGTCGAGGATCTGGTGGCCGACCACCGCGACGCCCTGCACCACGGTCGGCGCGGAGTTGATCGAGGCGTAGCCCGGATAAACGTCGCCCATGCCGATCTTGGTATCGGTCTGGCCGTTGGTGCCGAAATCCGTGCACGGCTTACCGTTCAGCGCGTCGACCGCGATCAGCCGCGAATCCAGCGTGCCTTCGACGATGCGCGTCGCGCAAAGACTGCCCTGCGCGGCATTGGGCACGGCATAATAGACCACGCCGCGGCATGCCGTGGTGTAGGGAATCCAGTCGTCCGGCACCTTCGGGTCGAAGCGCCAGGCCTGCTTGCCCGTCGCCGGATCGAGCGCCACGATCACGTTCTTGGCGGTGCAGGTGTAGAGCAGGTTGCCGACCTTGAGCGGCGTATTCTCGGTGCCGTACAATTTGGTGAATTGCGGATCGGTCGGCAGTCCGCCGGTATGCGTCTCCCACACCTGTTCGAGCTTGCCGACATTATCGAGGCTGATCTGCGTCAGCGGCGAATAGCGTCGTGCGCTTGTCGTGCCGCCATAGGCCGGCCAGTCCGCGCCGGTCGTCTGCCCGGATGGATCGGTCATCCCCGGCGCGGTCTGGCCCGGCAACGCCGCCACCGCGATGGTGTCGCGTGTGCCGAGCACGCCGAAAAACAGCGCAGCGACAACGAACACCGCGCCCGCGCTGATCAGCCCGCGCTTCCAGCGCCCATCATGCTGTTGCAGAGTCGGCATCACCAGCAAGGCGGCAATCAGCAGCACCAGCGGCGCGATCACCCGCGGCACCATCGGCCAGGGATCCAGTCCGACTTCCCACAGCGCCCACAAAAACGTCAGCACGAAGATCGCGACATACAGCCACACGCCGGTCATCCGCCCGCGAACCAGCAGCACGCCAGCGGCGATCATCGCCAGCCCGGTGATGACGTAATACAATGAGCCGCCCAGCACCGCGAGCCACGCCCCGCCCATTGCCAGCACGAGACCTATCAGCCCGATCACGATCCCCAGGATCGTGGCGGGCCAGCTGCGGCGGTTCGGCATGATAGCAATGTCCCAGCAATAATTCGTTCGGCATCGCAACGGGAGGGCGACGGGTTGGTTCCGTTGTCGGCGCGCATGCTATTTCTGCATGTCCGATTGCGTGAAACGGTGCCCGGTTGGCAAAGCATGCCGCTCTTGGGCTAGGACGTCGGGATGACCGATTTCGCCCTTTTGCTCCAACCGGATCGCGGACAGGCCGCCCGGACCATCCATGTCGTCCACCCGGACGCCTTTCTCGATTGGCTTATCGCCCAGCCGCAGCGCGTGCGCACCGCAGTCGCTGCGCATCGCGTGATCGGCAAGGCGGGCAACCGCGCCGTCCTGCCCGGCGACGGCGCGGACGATTGGTCGATGCTGCTGGTGTGCGATGAGAACGTCGATTCACCGTGGCGCATCGCCTCGCTCGGCGAGCAATTGCCGGAGGGCACCTATCGCCTCGCCGAGGGCGAGCCTGGCGCAGCGATGCTCGGCTGGCTGCTCGCCCAGCATCGCTTCGATCGCTACAAGAAGACCGACACGACCGGCGCGCGCGTGCTGCTTACCGGCGAGCCGGCGCGGATCGAGGAAATGGTGCGCCTTGCCACCGCCACCGCCTTGGTGCGCGATCTCGTCAACACGCCCGCCTCGGACATGGGCCCGGCGGAGCTTGAAACCGAGGCCGCCGACCTTGCCGAGGCCTTTGGTGCGACGCTCACCATCACCAAGGGCGACCCGCTGGCGAAGGGCTTTCCGATGATCCACGCGGTCGGCCAGGCCGCCGCCGCCGATCGCGCGCCGCGGCTGATCGAGCTCGAATGGGGCGACCCCAAGCATCCGCGGCTGGCGCTTGTCGGCAAGGGTGTCACCTTCGACACGGGCGGGCTCAACATCAAGCCCGGCAGCGGCATGGCGGCAATGAAGAAGGATATGGGCGGTGCCGCCCATGCGCTCGCGCTCGCCGGTCTGGTCATGGCCGCACGGCTCAAGGTCCGCCTGCACCTGCTGATCCCCGCGGTCGAAAACAGCATCGCCGGCAACGCCTTCCGTCCCGGCGACGTGCTGCGCTCGCGCGCTGGCCTGACGGTCGAGAACACCAATACCGATGCCGAGGGCCGTCTCGTGCTGGGCGATGCGCTGACCAAGGCCGGTGAAGGCCATCCCGACCTGATCATCGATTATGCCACGCTTACCGGCGCGGCGCGGGTCGCGCTCGGCCCCGATCTCCCCGCCACGTTCAGCAACGACGATGCGCTCGCCGATACGCTGCTCGCCGCCGCCAAACAGGTCGGCGACCCGCTGTGGCGCCTGCCGCTGTGGGATGGCTATGACGACATGCTCAAGTCCGATATCGCCGACATGGTCAATTCCGCCGAAGGTGGTTACGCTGGCGCAACGACTGCAGCTTTGTTCCTCCGGCGCTTCGTCCCCGCCACCACGCTCTGGGTACATTTCGACACCTTCGCCTGGCGCCCCTCGAGCAAACCCGGCCGCCCCAAAGGCGGCGACGCGCTCGGCCTGCGCGCGGCCTGGGCGCTGCTCAAGGCGCGCTACGGCTAAGCTTTCCAGGGTGATGGACGCGAAACGAAACTCTCCTCGCCTCAGCGCGTTGAGCGCACCATGACACACCAGCCCCCCGTGCCCGATGCGGCGCAATCGCCCTATCCGCTGCAGCCAGCGCCCCATAATGACGGCGCCAAGCTCGTCGCGACGCCGGCGCCGGCCAAGCCTGAGCCGCTGATCACCCCGGCGCTGGCGCAGCTCGCCAGCATCGGCGCCGCATTCTTGGGCTCGGCCGCGCTTGCCGCCTGGTATTTCCGCCGCGACAAGAAGCCGGCCCCCGCCGCGCGCAAGACGCCGCGCAAAGCCGCCACGAGCAATGGCGCCCGCAAACCCCGCAAATCGTCCGACGCCGCACTCGTCTCGGCCAGCCAGCCCTACGAAGTCAGCTATTTCGCCCGCAAGCATGGCCTCAGCACGAGCCAGGTGCGAGAAATCTTCAAGGAAGCCGGCCCGAGCCGCGCCAAGGCCAACGAGCTCGCCAAGCAGCGCAAGGGCTAATCACCCCGTACCGTTCCCCGGCGAAGGCCGGGGCCCAGTCGCGAAGGTAGATGTGACGTAGCGCAACGCGCGAAACTTTCTCGGAACTGGGCCCCGCCGACGCCAGAAGCGTCAGCGGGGGCAGCTCCGCCCCATCACCCCAACGCCACCGCCGCCTCGATGATCGGCACGAACTTCGCCGCGCTCAAGCTGGCGCCGCCGACCAGCGCCCCGTCGACATCCGCCGCGCCGAGCAGTGCTGCCGCATTCTCCCCCGTCACCGACCCGCCGTACAACAACCGCATCGCATCCGCATCGGCGCCGATCAGCGTGCGCAGCTTGGCCCGGATCGCCCCATGCATCGCCGCGACATCCGCCACGGTCGGTGTGCGCCCCGTGCCGATCGCCCAGACCGGCTCATAAGCGATCGACAGCCAGTCCGCCGCCGCTCCCGCGGGCAGCGACCCCGCCAGTTGCGCCGTCACCACTGCCTCGGCATCGCCGGCATCGCGCTGCGCCAGCGTCTCGCCGACACACAGGATCGCGCGCAACCCGCCCGCCCGCAGCGCTTCCGCCTTGGCCCTGACTTCGGCGTCGCTTTCCCCATTGTCCGCGCGCCGCTCGCTATGCCCGACGATCGAGAAACGCGCGCCGGCCTCGGCGATCATGCCGACCGACAGGCATCCGGTATGCGCGCCCTGGGCCGCCGCATGCACGTCTTGCGCGCCGATCGCCAAACCCGGCGCCGCCACCACCGCCGGCATGATCAGCGTCGCCGGCACTGCCATCGCCACATCCACGCCATCGGCATCCTGCGCCGCGAGCGCGATCGCACTCAGTTCGCCCAGCGTCGCACGACCGCCATTCATCTTCCAATTGCCCGCCACCAGCTTGCGTCGCGTCATGCCATCCCCCTGAAATACCGTTGGCGTGGCGATAGAGCGCGCAAGCTTGTCTGCGCAACCTTGAAGCCGGGGGACGCTGCCCGTAAAGCGACACTCAAACTCCACGACCCGTAACAGATCGGTCCTTCATGCTCAGCGTCATTCGCCGCCTCATTCATTCCAAGGTCGGCCTGGTCATCACCTTCGCTTTCCTGGCGATCATCGGGCTCGCCTTCGCGGCCAGCGACATCACCGGCATGAATTCGACCGGCGCACCGCTGGCGGGCGACGCCCTCGTCACCGTTGGCAAGGGCAAGCTCACCGGCACCGAGCTCCGCGCCCGCGCGCAGGACCAGCTTGAAGCCTATCGCCAGCAACAGCCCAATCTCGATATGGCGCAGTTCGTGGCCGGCGGCGGCATCGAGTCGACGATGAACCAGCTGGTCGCCGGCCTGGCGCTCGAACAATTCGGCCGCGACGCCGGCATGGTCGTTAGCAAGCGCGCTGTTGATGGCCAGATCGCCAGCATCCCGGCGCTACAGGGTCCGAACGGCGAATTCAGCCAGTTGCTCTACGATCGCCTGTTGCAGGATCGCAAGCTCACCGACCAGCAGGTTCGCACTGATATTGTCCGCGAGACCATCGCCCGCCAACTGATCCTACCTACGATCGGCGCGAGCCAGGTGCCGTCGCAGCTCGCCCTGCCCTACGCTTCGCTGTCGCTCGAAAAGCGCCAGGGCCAGATCGGCATCATCCCGACACGTGCGCTCGCCACCGGCGCAGCGCCGAACGACGCCGAACTCGCGGCCTGGTACAAGCGCAACATCACGCGCTACACGATCCCCGAGCGCCGCATCGTACGCTATGCGGTGGTCACCGGTGATCAGATCAAGGCGCAGACGACGCCGAGCGAAGCGGAACTGACCGCAGCCTATCAGTCGCAGCGCGCCAGCTTCGCGCCGAGCGAGAAGCGCACCTTCCAGCAGGTCATCGTCGCCGATCAGGCGGCCGCAAATGCCATCGCCGCCAAGCTCAAGACAGGCATCGCCATCGCGGATGCCGCGCGCGCCGCCGGCCTCGAACCCAGCACGTTCACCGCCACCGACAAAGCGAGCTATGCCAAGCAGAGCTCGTCCGCCGTCGTGGAGGCGATCTTCGGCGCGGCCAAGGGCGGGATCGTCGGGCCGGTACGGGGCGCTCTGGGCTTTACCGTCGCCCGCATCGATGATGTCGTGCAGGTGCCCGGCAAGTCGTTTGCCGAAGCGCGCGCCGAACTGCTCGCCGCCGTGACCAAGGACAAGACGGCGCAGGCACTGGGCCGCATCCATGACGCGATCGACGACGCCGCGGCCAATCGCGCGACGTTCGACGAGATCATCGCCGATCAGAAGCTTGCCGCCCAGACCACCCCGCCCCTGCTCGGCGATGGTCGCGACCCCACTAACCCGACGATCAAGGCGGCGCCCGATTTCGTCCCCGTCGTCGCCGCCGCCTTTGCTGCGGAATCGGGCGATGCGCCGCAGATGGTGCCGCTCGGTACCGATGGCGGTTTCGCCGTCGTATCGGTTGGTCGCATCGTTGCCCCTGCCGCGCCGCCGCTGGCCGAGATCCGCCCGGTCGTGTCGCGCGACGTGCTGATCGACCGGGCACGCCGCGCCGCCCGCGCGATGGCCGCGGACATCGTCGCCAAGGCCAACAAAGGTGGCGCGCTGCCGGCGCTGTTCGCCGCGACGGGAATCAAGACGCCGCCAATCCAGCCGATCAACGTCGCCCGCGCACAGCTGAAAGCCGATCCGCGCGGCGCGCCGCCCCCGCTGACCCTGCTGTTCAGCATGTCCGAAGGCAGCACCAAGCTGCTCGAAGCGCCGAACAACGAAGGCTGGTTCATCGTCCATCTTAATGCGATCCAACGCGGCAACGCGGCCACGCAAAAGCCGGTAATCGATCAGATGCGGGCGGAGATGGGTCGTACGATCGGACGTGAATACGCCGAACAGTTTACCCAGGCGGTGCAGGCCAAGGTGGGCGTGAAGAAGAATGACAAGGGCATCGCCGCGCTGAAAGCCGAGCTGAGCGGCGCCACCACGACCCGCCAGAACTGATGGCTGATGCGGACGCGGCGCGCGCGCTGGCGGCGGGCCGACCGGCGTTGGTCTGGCGCCGCCAGATCGCCGACACCGAAACGCCGGTCGCCGCCGCGCTGAAACTGATCGAGCCCGGGCGCGGCGACTTCCTGCTCGAATCGGTTGAAGGCGGCGCGATCCGTGGGCGTCACAGCCTGATCGGCCTGGCCCCCGATCTGGTGTTTCGCGCCCAGGGTAACCACGCAGAAATCAATCGCCACTGGCTGACCGAGCGAGACGCCTTTGCGCCCTGCGACACGCCGACGCTCGACGCGCTGCGCGGGCTGGTCGCCGATTGCCGCATGGACGTTCCGGCCGAACTGCCACGCGCGCTGGCCTGCCTGGTCGGCTATTTCGGCTATGAGACGGTCGGGCTGGTCGAACGACTGGCGGTGCCCGACACCGACGCACTGGGCCTGCCCGACATGATGTTCGTGCGCCCGACGGTGGTGCTGATCTTCGATCGCCTGGCCGACGCATTGTTCCTCGTCGCTCCCGCCTGGCCCGACGCCACCCGCGATCCCGCCGCCATCGTAGCGGCAGCGGAGGAGCGCATCGACGCGGTCGCCGCACGGCTGGCCGCGGCCGGCCTGCCCGATCCGGTGCGCCTCACCGCGCCCGAAGCGCCGGTGCTGACCCCGGTGCTGGCGCCCGGCCATTATGCCGAGATGGTCGCCACCGCCCAGGAGTATATCCGCGCTGGCGACATCTTCCAGGTCGTGCTCGCGCAACGCTTCACCACGCCCTTCCCGCTGCCGCCGATCGAGCTGTACCGCGCGCTGCGCCGGATAAATCCCTCGCCATTCCTGTATCATCTCGACCTGCCCGGCTTCTCGCTCACCGGATCAAGCCCTGAAATCCTCGTCCGCGTGCGCGATGGCGAGGTGACGATCCGCCCGATCGCCGGCACCCGGCCGCGCGGCAAGACCCCGGCCGAGGACGATACCAACCGTGCCGAATTGCTCGCCGACCCCAAGGAGCGCGCGGAGCATCTCATGCTGCTCGATCTCGGTCGCAACGATACCGGCCGCGTCGCCGCCGCCGGCACGGTCAGGGTCACCGACAGCTATACCGTCGAGCTTTACAGCCATGTCATGCACATCGTCTCGAACGTGGTCGGCCAGCTCTCACCCGAGCACGATGCGATCGACGCCTTGCTCGCTGGCTTCCCGGCCGGCACGGTCAGCGGCGCACCGAAAGTGCGTGCGTGCGAGATCATCACCGAGCTCGAGCCGGAGAAACGCGGCGCTTATGCCGGCGGCGTCGGCTATTTCTCACCTGACGGATCGATGGACAGCTGCATTGTCCTGCGCACCGCGTTGGTGAAGGACGGCGTGATGCACGTCCAGGCCGGCGCGGGGATCGTGGCAGACAGCGATCCGGCGTCGGAACAGCGCGAATGCGAGGCGAAGGCCGGCGCGTTGTTCGCGGCGGCACGGGAGGCGATCGCTCGGGCTGGCGAAAGCGGCTTCGGGCAGTAACCTGCCTGCCAGCGGCGTCATCCCAGCGGACGCTAGGATCTCGATCCGGCCACGGGACAGGAGCTGCATGAGACCCCAGCTTTCACTGGGGTGACGGTGGCGGGCCTCAAGGCACCGAATCGGCCAGCCGCTTCTTCTCACGCTTGTCGGCGGCATAATCGCGCAGCAGCTTGGCCGTGCACCCGGTCTGCCCGCCCGAGCCGACCGGCGAACAGGTATCCGGCAATCCGGCGGCCTCGCGGCTCACGTCATCGATCGTCGCGGCGCGATTGACCCAGCTCTGCTGCACCGCATCCGGCTTGCGCTCGCGCAGCGTCTTGGGGATGCGATACGGTTCTTCCTGCGTGCCGCACACCACGATTTCATCGTCCGACTGTGCGGTGGGGCACTTCTCGCCCTTTTGCAGCTGCACGTTGCGGATGCGTTGCACGCCCTTGCCGCTCTCGGCCTGCTGCGCGGCATTGGAGGTCTGCTGCTGGGCGATGCCAGCGGCGGGCGCGGCAAGCAGCGCGATGGCAAGCGATAGGCGGATCATGATCAACTCCTGTTTCGGGGCTCAACGTGCCCATGGACGGATTGCTCCACCCTGAATGATCGTCAATGACGGCCGAAACGCGGCGCTGTTGCGCTGCATCATGCATAGGCTATGGCGGCAGGCATGATCCTGGTCATCGACAATTACGACAGCTTCACCTGGAACCTGGTCCATTATCTGATGGAATTGGGGGCCGAGACGAAAGTCGTGCGCAACGACTCCCTTACCGTGCGCGAGGCGATCGAAAGCAACGCGCAGGCCTTCCTGATTTCCCCCGGCCCGCGCACGCCGACCGAAGCCGGCATCAGCCTCGATCTCGTCGCCGCCTGCGCCGAGGCGGGCAAGCCGTTGCTCGGCGTGTGCCTCGGCCACCAAGCGATCGGCGAGCATTTCGGCGGCAATGTGGTGCGCGGCGGGCTGATGCACGGCAAGACCTCGCCCGTCACGCATGACGGCACTGGCCTGTTCGAAGGCCTGCCCAGCCCGTTCACCGCAACACGTTATCACTCGCTGATCGTCGAGGATATTCCGGCGCACCTGGTGATCAACGCGCGCAGCGACGACGGCTCGGTGATGGGCTTCCGCCACGAGACGCTGCCGATCCACGGCGTGCAGTTTCATCCGGAGAGCATAGCGACCGAACATGGGCATAAGATGCTGGCGAATTTCCTGCGGCTGGCGGGCTTGCCCGTGAGAGAACTGGCATGAGCGTTCTTCTTCCCCCCTCCCGCCTGCGGGAGGGGCTGGGGGAGGGCCTGTCGGGCCTAAACCAGCCTTCGCATTTCGGAACACGCCCTCCCCTAACCCCTCCCGCAGGCGGGAGGGGAATAGTATGACCACGCTCACCCTGCTCCCCGACCCCAGCACCCCGCTCTCCCACGAATCCGCCGCCCAGGCCTTTGCCGACATCCTCGACGCGCGCACCTCCGAAGACGCCGTCGCCGACTTCCTTACCGTGCTCGCCATCCGCGGCGAGACCAGCATCGAGATCGCCGAAGGGGCCAAGGCGTTGCGCGCCCGGCTGATCCCGATCACCGCACCGGCGGGGGCGATCGACGTGTGCGGCACCGGGGGCGACGGCCAGCACACGCTCAACGTCTCCACCGCGGTCAGCCTGATCGTCGCCGCCTGCGGCGTACCGGTGGCCAAGAACGGCAACCGCGCCGCCTCGTCCAAGGCCGGCGCCGCCGACACGCTGGAAGCGCTCGGGCTCGACATGGAACGCGCCGGCGCCATGGCCCAGGCGACGCTCGACGATCTCGGCATCTGCTTCCTGTTCGCCGCCAACCACCATCCGGCGATGAAGCGCATCACCCCGATCCGCCGCCGCATCGGCCGGCGCACGATCTTCAACCTGATGGGCCCGCTGGCCAATCCGGCGCACGTTACGCGGCAATTGGTCGGTATCGCCCGCCCGGATTACGCCGGCCTCTATGGCGAAGCTCTGGCGCAGCTCGGCACCGAAGCCGCCATCGTCGTGGCGGGCGAAGAGGGACTCGACGAGCTCTCCTGCGCCGGGCCCAGCATCGTCGTCAATGTCGGCAGCGCCGCCTTCCCGTCGCGCATCGCGCCGGAAGATGCCGGCCTGCCGCGGCACCCGATCGCCGCGATCCACGGCGGCGACGCGGCCTATAATGCGCTCGCGCTGCGCCGCCTGCTGCACGGCGAGACCGGCGGCTATCGCGACGCCGTGTTGCTCAACGCCGCCGCCGCCTTGATGGTCGCGGGCCACAGTCCTACGCTGCCTGAAGGCGCCGCCGCCGCCGCGGAAGCGCTCGATGCCGGCCGTGCCACCGCGCTGCTCGATGCCTGGATCGCTTATTCATGACCGATATCCTCGACCGTATCCTGGAAACCAAGCGCGCCGAAGTCGCCGCGCGCAAGGCCACGATCAGCCTCGCCGAGCTCGACGCGCGGGGCGCGGCGCAGTCCAAGCCACGCGGCTTCCGCGCCGCGCTCGACGCCAAGGCCCAGACCGGCCACGCGCTGATCGCCGAGATCAAGAAAGCCAGCCCGTCCAAGGGGCTGATCCGCGCCGATTTCGATCCCCCCGCGCATGCCCGCGCCTATCAGGCGGGCGGCGCCGCCTGCCTGTCGGTGCTAACCGACGAGCCATGGTTCCAGGGCGACGACCAGTATCTCGTCGATGCCCGCGCGGCCTGCACGCTGCCGGTGCTGCGCAAGGATTTCATGATCGACCCGTGGCAGGCGCCCGAAGCACGCGCGATCGGGGCCGACGCAATCCTGCTGATCATGGCCGCGCTCGACGACACCTTGCTGGCCGAGATCGAAGCCAGCGCGATCGACTGCGAGATGGACGTGCTGGTCGAGGTGCACGACCAGAAGGAGCTCGATCGTGCGATGAAGCTCAAATCGCGGTTGATCGGCGTCAACAACCGCAATCTGCGCGACTTCACCGTGAGCTTCGCGCGCACTTACGAATTGGTGTCCAAGGCGCCGGCCGGCTGCACCTTCGTCGCGGAAAGCGGGCTGACGACACGCGCCGATCTCGACGCGATGGCCGAACACGGCGTGCAATGTTTCCTGATCGGCGAAGCGCTGATGCGGCAAGACGATGTCGAAGCGGCGACGCGGACGTTGGTGGGATAACGACGGCGCCACCCTTTCTGCCGCTTCCCCGGCGAAGGCCGGGGCCCAGTAGCGAGACAGAAGTTGGCTGGTGTCGCGCGTCGTTACATCAACCTTTCCGACTGGGCCCCGGCCTCCGCCGGGGAAGCGGCAGAAGAGAGAATAAGAAGATGACCAGCCTCACCCATCTCGACTCCGCCGGCGCTGCGCACATGGTCGATGTTTCCGCCAAGCAGATCACCGCGCGCGAAGCCACCGCCACCGGCCGCATCACCATGTCGCCGGAAGCGGCCCACGCCATCCGTACCGGCGCTGCCGCCAAGGGCGACGTGCTCGCCGTCGCGCGCATCGCCGGCATCATGGCCGCCAAGCGCACCAGCGATCTGATCCCTTTGTGTCACCCGCTGCCGCTGACCCGTGTCGCGATCGAACTGGTCAGCGACGATAGCGGCGTCACCGCCACCGCCACCGCGCGCACCGACGGCAAGACCGGCGTGGAGATGGAAGCGCTCACCGCTGTCTCGGTGACCTTGCTGACGATCTACGACATGGCCAAGGCGATCGACAAAGGCATGCAGATCGATGGCGTGCGATTGCTGACCAAGACCGGCGGAAAATCCGGCGATTGGATAGCGCAAGCCTAACCCCACTACCGTCATCCTGAACTTGGTTCAGGATCCAGGCGCGTACAGCCGCCCCACGGATGATGTCAGTTTGGCAAATGACCGCGCATAGATCCTGAACCAGGTTCAGGATGACGGTAGTGGCAGCACAAAAAAAAGGACGGCGCGCTAAAAGCGCACCGCCCTTAATTACCCAATCGTCTCAGCTCAGAACTTGCCGCCCAGCGACACGCCGATGATCCGCGGCTCGTTGAAGATTGCCGCGTTGTAATTCTCGATCACCCCCTTGAGGTTCTTCTCGTTGGTGATGTTGCGCGCGAACGCCGCGATCTCATACTTGTTGTCCGGCGTCGTATAGCCGACCTTCAGGCCGCCCTCGAAATTGCCGTCGGCATAGAATTCCGCCGTCTTGTACAGCACGAGATTGGTATAGCCCTGCACGTTCCAGTCGGTCGCCACGAACAGATTGCCGCCGGTCCAGAGCGGAATGTCGTAACGCAGCGCGGCGTCGAGCTGCCACTTCGGCGCATTCGGCAGCGGATTGCCGTCGATCTTGGTCAGAAACACCGAGCCCACCTGGCGTACGGCGCTTTCCACAGTGCAAACCACCGCGCCGTTGAGCGCGCAGACCTGCACTTCCGTGGTGCGATCGCGGATCTTGGTATGCAACGCGCTGCCGCCCAGCGAGAAAGTGATGTTGCGGATCGGCCGCCATTCGAACTCGGCTTCCACGCCGTAGGCGTTGGCGTGATCGCCGTTGAACAGCACGCCGTTGCCGTTGGCATCATTGCCGTTCAGTTGGATGTCCTCGACGGTATAGGCAAAGCCGGTCACGTTGAAGCGCATGTTGCCGAATGGGCGGGTCTTCAGGCCGGCTTCGTACGACATGATCGTCTCCGAATCCGCCGTGGTGAACGCGCTGTTGAACACGGCCGAGCGCCCCTGGATGGTCGGCCCGCGGAAGCCGCGCGCCGCCTTCACGTAAATGCTGGCATCGGGGTTGATCTGGTACAGCGCCGAGATATCCCAGCTTGGCTGCGTATCCTTCAGCTCCAAATAACGCGCGACCCCTGCCGGGAACGAGTCGGTCGTGCCCGCAGCGTTGCGCACGCTGCGCACTAGCTGCGTGGTCTTTTTGTCCTCGGTGATGCGGCCGCCCGCGGTGATCGTAAGCTCCGGGGTGATCGCATAGCTGATCTGGCCGAACCCGGCCCACGACGTGTTCACATTGTGCAACTGCACGAAATTATTCGGGTTGGGCTGCGTGTTGTTGAGATCGGGGCCGGTCAGGAAATAGGTGCGCTGGTAGAATTCGGTATCGTCGCGGCTATCGAAATACATCCCGCCGATCTGCCACTTGAATGGCCCCTCGCCATTGCTGGCGAGCCGCACTTCCTGCGTCCACTGATCGAGATCGCGCAGGTTGCCGCGGCTCTGGCCGTAGGACGGCCGCCCGGCATAGTTTTGTGCCACGCCACCATCGGTATCGCCGCGGCTATAGCCGTGGCTGGTCTCATAGGCGGTGATCGAGGTCAGCGTAACCGGCCCGAAATCCCACGCCGCGTTCACCGACGCGCCATAGGTCTTGTAGGCCTGCGGGTTGTTGTCGCCCTCGTCCTGCGCGAAGCTGGTGCGCGGTTCGTCCTGAACGTTGTTCGAGCCCTTTACCAGTGCGCCGCGATGGAAGATGCTCGCCGTGCCGTCATAGTCGCGCGCATGGCCGGAGACGTTGATCGACAGCGCCTCGGTCGGCGTGAACAGCAATTGCAGCCGCACGTCCTTCTCGTCGAAGCCGCCAAGCGCGTTCTTGCCGCCCTTGGTGCCGTCCGCCCCGGTGCCGGCGAAGTTGTTGTCCACCCAGTCGTCACGGTGCTGGTACAGGCCGGAAATGCGGAACGCGATCTTGTCCTGCACGATCGGGCCACCGATGCCGACATCCGCGGTGATCGTGTTGTAGCTGCCATAGGAGGCGGTGCCGCGGCCTTCGAACTCCTGGCTCGGGCGGATCGTGTCGAACTTGATGATGCCGGCCGTGGTGTTGCGGCCGAACAGCGAGCCCTGCGGGCCGCGCAGCACTTCCACCTGGTTGACGTCGAACACCGGGTTGGACTTCAGCACGACATGCTCGAGCACGACATCGTCCTGCACGATCGACACCGGCTGCGACGCACCGAGATAGAAATCCACATTGCCCAGGCCGCGAATGTAGAAGCGCGGGAAGATGCGGCCCGTGGTGGTCTCGGCATAGAGGCCGGGGACGCGACCGGCGAGGCTGAGGATATCCTCGCCACCGCTCTGGAAGCCACGCAGCGAATCGCCGCTGACGACCGCGACCGAGACCGGCACCTTCTGCAGATTCTCCGAGCGGCGTTCCGCCGTCACCACGATCTCGCCGAGATCGCTATCCGATGCCGTATCGCTCACCGCCACGTCGGTCGCGGTCTGCGCCGACGCGGCCGTCGCGCCGAGCAGCGCGCCGAAGGCAGCGCCGACGAGCAGGGTGGATTTGATGACGGTCGTATTCAGCATGAAGGGTTCCCCGGAGATGAAAGGCTTGGTTCGAAAATAGCCGCGCACGACAGTGACCAGTCACCGTGAACCGGTGCCGGTTTTGCTTGTTTTATGAGGTATGCCCTGCGCTTGGCGCCGCCCTAGGCGGCGAATAAGACGGAATCGTGACGATCTGGAAACACTCCAGCAATACGCCAAGAGGTGTGTGATCCGGGCAACACTGGTGGCGAGGCCAGGCTTCCCGGTCGAGGCCGACACGATCAGCCCTCGACCCTATCCCCCGCCCGCGATACGCCGCCGCCATGACCCTGCTCCCCGTCGCCGAAGCCCAGGCCCGTCTATTCGCGCTCGCCCTGCCTGCGCCGGCCGAGCACGTCCCGCTCGCCGCCGCCGCCGGCCGCTGGGCTGCCACCGATATCCTCGCGCGCCGCACCCAACCCACCACCGACCTCTCCGCAATGGACGGTTATGCGATCCGCTACGCCGACCGCCCCGGCCCCTTCACGCTGATCGGCGAAAGCGCCGCGGGCCGCCCGTTTCCCGGCACGATGGCGGCGGGTGAGACGGTGCGTATCTTCACCGGCGCGGCGATGCCGGACGGCGCCGACAGCGTCCTCGTCCAGGAAGAAGCGACGCAAGACGGCGCCTCGATCCACCTCAGCGGCGAAGGTCCGCGCCGCCACGGCGGCAATGTCCGCCTCCGCGGGCTCGATTTCAGCGCCGGCGACGTGCTCGTGGCCAAGGGCGAGCGCCTTACCCCCGCGCGGCTCGCCGTGGCCGCGATCGGCGGCCACGCCACCCTCCCCGTCGCGCGCCGCTTGCGCGTCGCCATCGCCGCCACCGGCGACGAGCTGGTCCCCGCAGGCCAGGATCTTACGCCCGGTCAGCTGCCCGAATCGAACGGCCTGATGCTCGCGGCGATGCTTGCTGGCCTGCCGATCGAGCTGATCGATCTCGGCATCATCCCCGACGACCTTGCCACGATGACCGCCGCCTTTGCCGAGGTTGACGCCGACATTCTCGTCACCACCGGCGGCGCCTCGGTCGGGGATCACGATCTCGTCCGTCCCGCGCTCAAGGCCGCTGGCGGCACACTCGATTTCTGGAAGATCGCACTGCGACCAGGCAAGCCGATGATGGCCGGCCAGCTTGGCCACGCAGTGGTGCTCGGCCTGCCCGGCAACCCGGTCTCCGCCTTCGTTACCGCGCAACTCTTCCTGCTGCCGCTGATCGCCACCATGTCCGGCGCGCGCGATCCGTTCCCCGTCACGATCGCCGCCCCGCTCGGCGAGCCGCTCCCGGCCAACGATCACCGCACCGATTATCTGCGTGGCGAACTGCGTGATGACAAAGCCTTTGCCTCGACCATCCAGGACAGTTCGATGCTGCGCACCTTGGCCCGCGCCACCTGCCTGATCGTGCGCCCGCCACATGCGCCGGCCGCCCAAATCGGCGACTCGGCGGAAATCCTCATCCTCGCTTGACTTGGGCGTGGTTGTTCCATATTGGTTCCGCGTCTGTTCTGACGGAGGAACGCAATGCTAACGCGCAAGCAGCACGAGCTTATCTGCTTCATCAGTGATCGCCTGGAGGAAACCGGCGTGTCACCCTCGTTCGAGGAAATGAAGGACGCGCTCGACCTCAAGTCCAAGTCGGGCGTGCACCGCCTGATCAGCGCGCTCGAGGAACGCGGCTTCATCCGCCGCCTGCCCAATCGTGCGCGTGCGCTCGAGATCCTCAAGATGCCCGAGCGCGGCGAGGTGGTGAAGCTCACCAAAAAAGCTCCAGCGCCTCAACTTTCTCAACATTCGCTGCCGCAGCCGGCCAATGACGTGATCGAGATCCCATTGCATGGGCGGATCGCCGCGGGCGTGCCGATCGAGGCGTTCGAAAGCAGCGCGATGCTGTCGGTGCCGGCCGCCTTGCTCGGCAAGGGCGATCATTATGCCCTCGAAGTGTCGGGCGATTCGATGGTCGATGCCGGCATTCTCGACGGCGATTACGCGCTGATCCGCCGTCAGGATGTCGCGCGCGACGGCGAGATCGTCGTCGCGCTGATCGAGGATACCGAAGCGACGCTGAAATATTTCCGCCGCGAAGGCGCCATGGTCCGGCTCGATCCGGCCAACCGCGCCTATGACCCGCAGCGTTACGCGCCGCAGCAGGTCCGCGTGCAGGGCAAGCTTGCCGGATTGCTGCGCCGCTACGACTGATTGGCCCTCACCTAAGCCTGACCTTCCAATTTTGCGCTACCCGTTCACCGCTTCCCTATTTTTTTCGCTCCCTATTTTAGTCGCTTCCCTATTTAGTCGCTTCCCCGGCGAAGGCCGGGGCCCAGTCGGGAGGCGGACGTGATCGCGCATAGCGCCAGTTACCTTCTGCTCTACTACTGGGCCCCGGCCTTCGCCGGGGAAGCGCGTGATCGGTAGCGTGTTGTGATGTCAGCGGTCGATCGGGGCATGGCAGCCACCCGCCAAGGATGCCGATCCCCCGCCACCCGCACCGTCCTTACCAGCCCCTCCGCCAACGCGATCGCCACCCCCCCAGTCTTTGCCAGCGTCGCCCGGTCCAGCCGCAACCAGCGCGGCGCACACCCCCGCGGCAGCCGCCGCTCGCTGACCACGATATCCGCCTCTCGGCACGCCGCGATCAACTCCCGCACCGGCACCAGATACGCACTGCGCGTCGCCAGGATCCGCCACGTGCGCCCGCCGGCGACCCGCTCGGTCAAACACAGATCGCGCGTGCACCGCGCCTCCGGCTGATCCGCCAGCAGCAGCGGCGTGCCATCCACCCCGCCATTCTCCGCCAGCATGTCCGCGGTATAATCCCCCACCCGATCGCGCAGCATCGCCAGCCCCCCACCCGCCGTGCGCACCGCAATGTGCCGCCCGTCGCCCGTCACCAACAGATCCGGCGACGGTGCCACCGCTGCCCAGCCGAGCCCCATGACGAATGGCGCCAACCCCAGCCGCCGCCACCGCGTCCGCCACAAGGCCAGCCATAATCCGCCGACCACGATCAGCGCATAAGCCCCTGCCGGCATCGCCGGCAAAGCCGCCACCGACCCCGGCAACGCTGCGGTGGTGCGCGCAATCCACAACAGCAGCCGCAACGCGACATCCGTCAGCCACCAAACCGGCGCGCCCAAGCCCACGGCATCCAGCGCCAAGGCCAGCGCCTCCAGCGGCATCACCACGAAGGTGGTCAGCGGGATTGCGACGATATTGGCCAGCGCGCCATACAGCCCGGCCTTGTGGAAGTGGAACAGCGCGATCGGCATCAGCGCCAGTTCAACCGCCAGCCCGGTCAGCACCAGCGATCCGACGCCCCGGCCAAAGGCGCGCAGCCGCCCCTCGCCGCGCGGCGCGAACCACGCTTTCACGCGCGGATGCTCGTGCAAGGCAACGATGGCGGTGATCGCCGCGAACGACAGTTGGAAGCTCGGGCCCGCCAGCGCCTCGGGCCATAGCAGCAGCACGACCACCGCCCCCGCCGCGACCAACCTGAGCGTCATCGCCTCGCGCCCGATCGCCAGCGCGACCAGCACCAGCAGGGCGGCCACGCACGACCGGATCGTCGGCACCTGCGATCCGGTCAGCAAGGTATAGCCCACCGCCGCCGCTGCGCCCGCCGCCGCGGCGATCAGCGGCAGCCGTACATGCAGCGCCAGCCATGGGCTCAGCGCCAGCACGCGCATTACCACCAGCATTACCAAGGCCACCACCGCAGTGATATGCAGCCCGCTCACCGATAGCAGGTGCGCGAGGCCCGCACGCCGCATCGCCTCGGCATCCTCCTCGGCGATCGCGCCCTGGTCGCCGGTCGCCAAAGCCGAGGCGATCCCGCCCGCGCTGCCCGCCACGCGCGCTTGGATATGCCGTGACAGCCGATCGCGTAGATCGGCCCCAGCCGCTTCGCCGGGCTTGACGATCGTCAGCGGCGCAAAGCCCCGCCCGGTCGCGCCGATGCGGTCGAACCAGGCGACGCGGGCATAATCATACGCCCCCGGCACCGCCGGCTCGGGTGGCGGCATCAGCCGCGCGCGTAAGGCGATCGTCGCGCCGCGCGTCAGCCCGGGCGGCACATCCTTCACCGCCAGATTGACCCGGATGAAGGCGGGCAGCTCAACGCTTCTCCCCCTTCCAGCCAGCGGAGGTGAATCCACCACCCGGGTCGGTGCCAGCCGCAACCGCACCAATTCCCGCGCTGCCAGCGGCTCGACGCTCACCACACGCGCCTCGAACGCGACGATCACCGGACGGGTCAGCACCACGCCGCCGGTTCGCTCCGCCCGCCACCATATCAAGCCGAGCCCCAGCGCCGCCGTCACGAAGGCCACCGCAAGCGCCCGTGACGCCCGCCCGCTTTGCCCGACCGCCAGCGCCGCCAATGCCCCCGCGCCACACAGCAACACCGCCGTCAGCCACGCCGCTTGATCCGGCAGCACGAACCAGGTGGCGATGCCTGCGCCCAGCATTACCGGCAGCCACAGCACGATCTGGTCGCGCTCTGCCTCAAGCCAGCGCTCGACAACATCCCGCGCCACCCCGAAGCCGCGCGCGATTTGGCGCGGCCAAGGTCGCATGCTAGGGGCGTCGGCGGCT
Organism: Parasphingomonas puruogangriensis; assembly: GCF_036663635.1. Lineage (NCBI taxonomy): Bacteria > Pseudomonadati > Pseudomonadota > Alphaproteobacteria > Sphingomonadales > Sphingomonadaceae > Parasphingomonas > Parasphingomonas puruogangriensis. Next base: position 843,227 of record NZ_JAXOJI010000001.1, read on the forward strand.
GAGCTGGCCATAGTTTCAAGTCTGAAAGGATGCGCGTTTGGGCGCAATAGCCACCCCCGAAGCCTCGGCTTCCGGTTCTCCTTCTGCGACCCCCGCTACGGGCAAGGTCGTCACCCGGTTCGCGCCCTCGCCGACCGGCTTCCTGCACATTGGCGGGGCGCGCACCGCCTTGTTCAACTGGCTGTTCGCGCGCCATCACGGCGGCGAGTTCCTGCTGCGCATCGAGGATACCGATCGCGCGCGCTCGACCCAGCCGGCAATCGAGGCGATCCTCGATTCGATGAGCTGGTTGGGGCTCAACTGGGACGGCCAAACGGTTTATCAATTCGCCCGCGCCAGCCGTCACGCCGAAGTCGCCAACCAGCTCCTCGCCGCGGGCCACGCCTATAAATGCTACGCCACCGCCGAAGAATTGACCGCGCTGCGCGAACAGCAAAAGGCTGCCAAGCAGCCGATGCGCTATGACGGCCGGTGGCGCGACCGTGCCGAGGGCGACGCCCCCGCCGGTGCCCCTTTCGTCGTGCGCATCAAGGCGCCCAAGGAGGGGGCGACGACGATCCATGACCAGGTCCAGGGGCCGGTGACCGTGCAGAATGCCGAGCTCGACGACTTTGTCCTGCTGCGCTCGGACGGCACGCCTACCTATATGCTCGCGGTGGTGGTCGACGATCACGACATGGGCGTCACCCACGTGATCCGCGGCGACGATCATCTCAACAACGCCTTCCGCCAGCTCGCCGTGATCCGCGGCATGGGCTGGCCCGAGCCGATCTACGCGCATATCCCGCTGATTCACGGCACCGACGGCGCCAAGCTGAGCAAACGCCACGGCGCGATCGGCGTCGATTCCTATCGCGACGAACTCGGCATCCTGCCCGAGGCGCTCGACAATTACCTGCTGCGGCTCGGCTGGGGTCATGGCGACGACGAAGTGATCAGCCGCGAACAGGCGGTGGAATGGTTCGATCTCGCCGGGGTGGGCCGCTCGCCGTCGCGCTTCGACCTCAAGAAGCTCGAAAACCTCAACGGCCACTATCTTCGCCTGGCCGATGACGAGCGCCTCGCCACCCTGCTCGCTGAGCGACTCGATTTTACGGTATCTCCGGAGCAGCTCGAGCTGCTGCGCCGTGCGATGCCCGCGCTGAAACCGCGTGCGGCGAATCTGAACGAGCTCGCGAGCAGCGCCGCGTTCCTGTTTCGCACGCGTCCCCTCGTGCTGGATCCTGCCGCCGCCGATCTGCTCACCGCGGAATCCCGTGCGCTTCTCGCATCTGCACACAGCAAGCTTGACGCCATCGCGCGCTGGGATACGGAGAGCCTCGAAGAAGCGGTTCGGCAGACAGCCGAGGATGCAGGCATCAAGCTCGGCCAGGTTGCGCAGCCGTTACGCGCGGCCCTGACGGGTAAAAAGACCTCACCCGGAATCTTCGAGGTGCTCGACCTTCTAGGCCGCGAAGAGAGCCTCGGCCGGATCGCCGATCAGATCACCGCCTGACCGGCGACATTAAAGGACGATTGATGAGCGACTCCGCAAAGCTGAACGTCGGCGCCAAGGATCTCGAACTGGCCGTGATGTCGGGCAGCGTCGGCCCCGACGTGATCGATATCCGCAAGCTCTATGCACAGACCGGCAAGTTCACCTACGATCCCGGCTTCACCTCGACCGCGTCGTGCGACAGCGCGATCACCTATATCGATGGTGACGAAGGCGTGCTGCTGCACCGCGGCTATCCGATCGGCCAACTGGCCGAGGAATCTTCGTTCATGGAGGTCAGCTACCTCCTGCTCAACGGCGAACTGCCGTCCAAGCAGGAGCTCGAGACGTTCAGCTATACGATCAGCCGCCACACCATGCTGCACGAGCAGCTCGCCACTTTTTATCGCGGCTTCCGGCGCGATGCGCATCCGATGGCGATCATGTGCGGCGTCGTCGGCGCGCTCAGCGCCTTTTACCAGGATTCGGCCGATATCAGCGATCCGCAGCAGCGCATGATCGCCAGCCATCGGCTGATCGCCAAGATGCCGACGATCGCGGCGATGGCGTATAAATATTCGGTCGGCCAGCCGTTCATGCACCCGGACAACTCACTGAGCTATACCGGCAATTTTCTGCGCATGACCTTTGGCGTGCCGGCCGAGCCTTATGTGGTCAATCCGATCGTCGAAAAGGCCATGGACCGCATCTTCATCCTGCACGCCGATCACGAACAGAACGCCTCGACCTCGACCGTTCGTCTGGCCGGGTCGTCGGGCGCCAATCCGTTCGCGTGCATCGCCGCCGGCATCGCCTGCCTGTGGGGCCCGGCGCATGGCGGCGCCAACGAAGCCGCGCTCAACATGCTGCGCGAGATCGGCACGGTCGACAAGATCCCGGAATATATCGCCCGCGCCAAGGATAAGAACGATCCGTTCCGCCTGATGGGCTTCGGCCACCGCGTCTATAAGAACTATGACCCGCGCGCGACGGTGATGCAGCAGACGGTACGCGAAGTCCTCGGCGAACTGGGCGTGACCGATCCGATCTTCGATGTCGCGCTGAAGCTCGAGGAAATGGCGCTCAGCGATCCGTACTTCATCGAGAAAAAGCTGTTCCCCAACGTCGATTTCTATTCCGGCGTGATCCTTTCGGCGATCGGCTTCCCGACCACGATGTTCACCGCGCTGTTCGCGCTTGCCCGCACGGTCGGCTGGGTGGCGCAGTGGAACGAAATGATCTCCGATCCGGAGCAGAAGATCGGCCGCCCGCGTCAGCTGTATACCGGCCCGACGCAGCGTGATTACGCGCCGGTGGACAAGCGCTGATGCGCATGCCCCGGGCCGTGTTGCTGATCGTCGGCATCCTCGCCTTGCTGGTGGGGCTGCTCTGGATCGGGCAGGGCCTGGGGATGGTCCACTGGCCGGCGTCGAGCTTCATGCTCGATCAGCGGCCCTGGGCGCTGGCGGGCACACTGCTCGCGCTGGTCGGACTATTCGCGATTTGGCGCGCGCGGCGGCGCTAGCCTAGCGCGGGGAACTATCGACAGCGGCGACGGTTGATTTGATGGGCGGGCCTAAAAAGGTCTTCGGTCATGACATCTTCGAGCTTTTTATCGTCGCTCAATCTCGGCACGTTGGTCATCGTTTTGGTGGTCGTCGCGATCGGCTTTGCCTATTTCCTGCGCAAGCGATCGAACCGCCATCCCCTGGACGGCCGCGAAGAGCGCAACGTCGCCCGCGATCTCGATGCCAACCGCGAACCGCCGGATCATTCTCCCCGACAGTGAGGCGCGCCGCACTGGCTGCAGAGACCCACACCCGCCGCCGATGGCGAAGGGACCAGTTACTTTAGAAGCTTATCCACCATCGCCACCGTCACCGGATGATAGACCGGTCGTGCCCCGGCATAGATGCGCCGGGCGATCGGCATGCCCCACTCCCCCTGCTCGGCCAGCGCGCGATACACCGGGCGGATCAGCAGCATGCGCCCGATGCGCGGCAGGAACTCCTCTGCCGACGCGACTGCCGGCTGGTAGCGATTGCCAAGCGCCAGCACGAGCCAGGCCGAGCGCACATAAGCGTTGGGCGATGCCGACAGCTTCATCGTCCCATCCAGCTCGGCTAGCCGTTCGGCGGACAGCTTGCGCGGCAAGCCGTTGAGAAAGCGCTGCCATTCCTGCGTCCCCCACGATGTAAAGGAGATCGACGCGATCGGCGCTCCGGCTTTCGCCGCGACGATCGCCTTGTCCACGTCAGCCAGAGTCGCCGACACGACGTGCACCGCATTGTCCGGCAACCCCGCGTCATACGACCAGCGATCAAGCTGCAGCTTGGCCTCCAGCGCGGCATCACCCTTGATCAGATTGGCGCGGATATCTGTCAGGAACCCGGCAGTGGTCTGCGGCTGGAAGGCATGCCGATCGAAATAGCCCTTGAGGTAGGCATCGAAGCGCGGCCGCCCGACGGCCTGCTCGATCGTCCGCAAGAACGTCGCGCCCTTGTTATAGGCCAGCTCGCCATACAATTCCTCCGGCCCGCCATGCAGGCGCGTGGCGCTCGGCGTCGCTTCCTTCAGATCGCGCTGCAGTCCATCCCAAGAGAGATCGGCGAGCACCGCGGCGCGCTCTTTGCCATAGACGATCTCGTCGATGCGGTTCTCGAAATAGGTCGTGAAGCCTTCGTTGAGCCACGAATCCGACCACGTCGCATTGGTTACCAGATTGCCCGACCAGCTATGCGCCAGTTCGTGCGCGACGACATCGACATTGGCCTTGTCGCCGGTGAACATCGTCGGCGTCAGAAAGGTCAGCGTGGGATTTTCCATGCCGCCATAGGGAAACGACGGCGGCAGCACGAGCATGTCATAGCGGCCCCAGCGATACGGGCCGTACAAGCCCTCGGCGGCCGTCACCATCCGCTCGGTATCGTCGAGTTCGGGCGCCACCCGCGCCAGCGTGACCGGCTCGGCATAGACGCCGGTGCGCGGGCCGAGCGGCCTGAACGCCAGATCGCCCACCGCCAGCGAGATCAGATATGGCGGTACGGCATGGTCCATGCGGAAGCTGAAGCGCTTCTGCCCACCCGCGACCGCCACGCCCTTCGGCGTCAGCCGCTCGCCGCTCATCACCGCCATCAGATCGCCGGGCACGGTGATCTTGGCGCTCCAGGTCTGGCGAATCCCCGGGCTATCCTGAGTCGGGATCCAGCTGCGCGTTTCGATTGCCTGGCCCTGGCTGAACAGGAACGGCTTGCGCTTGCCCGCGGTCAGCGCCGGCGCCATCCAGCCGAGCGCGCTGGCGTTCGGCTTGGAACGATAGGTGATGATGATCTTGCGCGCTGCGCCGATCGTCACCGTCAGTGGGGCCCCCTTATACTCCTCGGCCGTGCCGACCGTCCACGCCAGCGGCTTGCCACGGGCGTCGACGATCCGCTCGATCACCAGCCCCTTGTCGTCCAACACGATGACGCGCGCGCCGGGTGCGGCGAGGATATCGAGCGTCGCCGCGCCGCGCAGTTCCTTGGTCGCGAAATCGGCGACCAGATCGAGCGCGACATGCGTCACGCGGGCGATCTCGGGCCGGGCATAGGACAGCACATCGCGCGCCTCGGGCGTGGTCAGGATCGGGGCGACCGCGTCGCGCGGTGCGGCGTATACGGGGACGGCGGAGAGCAGCAGCAGCGCAGTGAGGGTAAGTTTCTTCATGCCCCATCTTTGGCCGCACGCTGGCGCCAACACAAGGTGGCCGGTGCTGCGGGATCACCCGATGAATGGCGCTTTCCCCGGCGAAGGCGGGCGCCCAGTCGCGAAGGTGGATGTAACGGAGCGCAACGCCCGAAATCTGCTGTTCACTACCGGGCCCGGCTTTCCGCGTGTTAGGAGAGCAAGCCCTCCCCTACCCCCGAGCCGGCAACGTAAACACGAACCGCGCCCCCTGCCCCGGCGCGCTATCGACGGTGATATCCCCGCCCATCGCGCGGGCCAGCCGCCGGGCGATATACAGGCCCAGCCCGCTGCCGCCCGGTTCGCGCGGATCGACGCGCTCGAATTTTTCGAAGATCCGCACCTGATCCGCCAGCGCGATGCCCTTGCCCTGATCCGCCACGATCACCGCGGCGACATCGCCTTCGCGCTCGGCGCGGATCCACACCATGCCGCCCTCGGGCGAATAGCGCACCGCATTGCCGATCAGGTTGACCAGCACCTGCAACGCGCGGCGGAATTCCCCGCTCGCCGGCAGCAATTCGCCGAATGCCGGCTTGTCGATCCGCACATTGGCCTCGCCCGCGCGCACGCTGAGCAGACCGGCGGCGCGGCGCGCCACGTCGGCCAGGTCGATCGCCTCGATGGCCACGGCGAAGTCGGGTCGCTCGATCGCCTGCAGATCGACGAGATCATCGACCAGGCCGAGCAAATGCCGTCCGGCGCTGGCGATATCGGCGGCATAATCGGCATAATCCTGCCTCAGCGGCCCTTCGGATTGGGCATTGATGCTGTCGGCATTGGCGATGATCCGCCCGAGCGGGGTGCGCAGCGCCGCATCCAGCCGCATCGCGAATGCGCCCGGCAAGCCCTCTTCCGCCGCCGGCGCCGGATCGACTGCCGGCTCCTCGATCAGATGCACCGCCCCGATAAACCCGGCGAACACACCGACGCGGTCGGTCCGCGGCGTCGCCGCCAGCCGCACCTTATGGTTGGTACCGCGGATCGTCGCGCGCTGGTCGTCGAAGCGCTGGCGCATCGCCAGCCCGCCCAGGATCGGAAACGCCCCCTCCATATCCTCGCCCAGCACGAACAGCCGGGTCAGCGGTTGCCCGAGCATCTCGCCGACATCGAAGCCATAGCGCGCGCCCGCCGTCGCGGTCAGAAAAGTCAGCCGGAGCGCCGCATCGGACTCCCAGAGCCAGTCCGCCCCGCTGCGCACGAAATCCCCGTCGCGTTCGTCGTCCGAGCCGCCCGGCCGCCACGCCGCGCGTAAGCGCCAGCCGCTGATCTCCAGCCGCACGCCATCGGGGTCGGGATCCGCCTTGACCCACAGATCCATGTCGCCATCCCCATCGCCGGCCACCACGCCACGCGAAATGAGGATGCCGAGCCGCGACGCCAGCCGCGCCAGCGTCGCGATCTGCGGGATCGCCAGTGGCTGCCCGATCGCCCCGCCGGCGCGCTGGTTGAGGTCGCTCAGGCGCTGGTCAGCCTCGACCAGCCGGCCGTGCAGGTCGATCCGGCCACGCACCGGCGCCATACCAAGTTCGGGCGCGTTCACTTGGCTGCTCCCGCCAGCGCAGCCAGCGCCGCGCGAAAATCCGGATGCAACTTCATCGGCGCCAGCGCCGCCCGCGCGTCGTGAGCGGAAATGGCCATGATCGGGTCGAGCGACTCGGCAAACCCGTCGAGATCGCGCCGCCCATCGGCTTCGCACAAGGCCAGCCCGATCCGCGCGATGGCCGTGCGCCCGGCGTCGAGCGCGCGCAGCATGAGCCACAACTGGCCGCCATCGGGATCGGTAACGACATCACGCGCCTGCTCATACTCCAGCCCTAGCGCGTGCGCGAGCAGCGCGGTGAACAAGGCGATGCGGCGATCACCAAGCGCCTCGACCAGCAGATCGGGCAGATCGCGCGGCGCCGCATCATAGGCCGCCGCCAGCCGCAGCGCGACGGCTTCCATCCGATCGCCTTCGTCATGCGCGGCTAGGCTGCGCAGTGCCGCGTCGGTCAGCGCGCGATCGAGCGCGGGCAGATCCTCGGCATCGCCGAACCGGTCGCGCAGCGCCGCCACCACCCACCAGATCAGTCGGTGAAACAATTCCGCGCGCAAATCCCCCTCGATGCCCCCGCGCCGCCGGCTCTCCGCGGCCAGCAACGCGGCCGCGGCCGCCGCTACGACGCTGTCGGAATGGTTGGCCAGCCGCGTCAGCAGGCTGGGGTCGTCGGCGCGCGGCGGCGCGGCGGCAGGCAATGCGTCGCCAATCACATCCTGTTGCGCCCGCGCGATCAGTTCGCGCATCAATTCGCTGTCGCGCAGCACGCCGGCCGTGGCCAGCCGCTCGAGCACCGATCCATCGCCGCGCCCGACCCGCGCCGCCAGCGCCACTGCCTCGCGCGCGTTCAGCAGCCGCGCGGCATGCGCGGTCAGGGCCCGCTCGACCGCGCCGATCAACCCCGCCAGCGTCTGCGCGACGGCCGTGCGCATACGATCGTCGAGCCGCCCCTCGCGCGCCAAAAAGAAATCGTCGATTGCGGTCGACAGCCGGGCGCGACCACGCGTCTCCGCCCCGGTCGCGCGCGCGATCAGTTGGCCGGGATCCCCGTGGACCCCATCGTCCATGTCGCGAAGGTTGCTCGCCATTCGGCTCACTTACGGGAAATGTCGTTAAGGCAGCCCTAAGGCTTTTCGCGAAATCCCTCAATCGCCGCCGCCAGGGTTACCGTGGCATAGGTCGCCGCCGCCGCCAGCGCGATCAGCGGCAGGCCGGCGATGCTGAAGGGCAGCACGATCAGCAGATAGGCTACCGGGCTGCCCCACCAGCGCCGCTTCGCGCCCGGGCCCGCCGCCCGCTCGCCCAACGCCGCCGCCACGACCAGGGCGATGCCGAGCGTCCAGCCAGTCGCGGTGCCGTCGCCCGCGCTGGTGACATGGCCGAGCAGCAGCGTGGCAAGCGCCGCCAGCCCCGGAATCGCACCATTCTGGAACGCAGCCAGCGGCTCTTCGTCGCGCAACCAGGCCAGCGCGGCGCCGATCGTGAACACCAGGCTGGCCAGGATCACCAGCGCGATGCCGACCGACGCCGTCTCGAACACGATCGCCGCCAATGCGCCGATGCCGAGCACGATGCCGGTCGCCGTCACCGCCAGGCTCGGCACGGTTCGCGCCATCAGCGGCGGCAATGCCAGGCGGGCCAGCGGTGCCAGGATATAGCGATCAGCCCATACCACGGGTTTGGACACCAGCACCGCCAGCATCAGCGTGCCGCGCGTCGCCAAAGCACGCGAATCGCGCTCGATCCCGTGCGCCCCGCCGGAAAGCGCCGCCGGCAAACGGATATGCGCTGCCTTGCCCTGCGCGGCGACGCGCAGCAGGGTCGACTGGAAATCATAATCCCTGGGCAATTTAGCCACCTCGGCGATGCGCTTGGCATCGAGCCGCGCGAGCCCGGCCCAGGCCGTCTCCGCCCCGACCCGCTCGAAGCCCGGCGCCGCCTCGCGGTCGGAGACGGTGAGCAGCGCATCGCCCCCCTCTTCGGTGAGCAACGACAAGACGTCGCCGGTCGTCACCAGCCCATCGGCCATCACCAACACCCGTGCGAGCGGATGCAATTTGTCCGCCGCCTCGACCGCGCTGCGCACCACATCGACCGACGCGCCGCGCCGCCCGATCCGGGCGATGGCGCCGAGCAATTCGGGTGTCAGCCGCGTCACGACGACGAGCAATTGGCTTACCCCCGCGCCGACCAGCAGCCGCGCCTGGAACTCGATCAGCGTCAGCCCGCCGAACGGCAAGGTCGCCGCCAGCGTTCCCGCGCGGTCATCGGCATCGTCGGTTGCAAAAATCAGTCCAGCCAGCATCGTGCGGCTGTTAGGCGGTCGCGCCCTGCTTGGCAAAGGCAGACGGGCGGGTCGGCGTCGCGGCCTCGTTACAGCCGCTCGACCGCACGTCGCAGTTTGCGCAGCACGACGACGTCCTGCACCTCGGCGCAGGCTGCTTCGCTGGCGATGGCCATCAGCCGTACCGCGCCGAAGCTTGCGGCCAAGCCTTTCAAGCGGAACGCCGCCGCCTGCCAGCCGGCCGCGTCGCGCGCGCGCTCCAGCCCGTCGAGCCCGCGCCGCGCGCTGTCGAGAAAGGCTTCGCGCAGCTCGGCAATCAGCACGGGCTCATCGCCCACTGCCGCCGCCAAGGTTGCATCGATTGCTCCGGGATCATAGGCCATGGGCCGTTTCTACCCCGGCATCCTTAAGGCAAGGTTTCGCTATTCGCTTTGCGGCGCGCGATTTCGTGGTAAACGGGGGGATGAACGGGGGTTCGCGCATCATCAATCTACGCACGGGCCATGCCGGCCTCGATGATGATTTGCTGCTGGAAGAGAGCGTTCCCATCGACACCTATGATCCGCTGCCCGACTCGTTCGACGCCGATTACGCGCCTGAGCAGCATTATGACTGGGTCATGCCGGCGTTGGGCCTGTTGATCGCTGTTGGTTGGATTGGCGCAATGCTGGCGCTGTCCTGGCCGGCGCTGCAGCGTATTGGACCAATCGAACTGACCGGTTTCATCGCCGCGTTGTGCGTGCCCCCCGCGCTGATCGGCGTGCTGCTGTTGCTCCGCCTGCGCACCAGCACGGCCGAGGCGCGCCGGTTCGGCCGTACCGCGCACGCCATGCGCGAGGAAGCCGCCAGTCTTGAGCGTACCGTCGGCATGCTGTCCCGCACGATCGACGCCAATCGCGCCAAGCTCGCCGAACAGACCACGCAATTGGTCGCGATCGGCGACGGCGCGGCCAGCAAGCTCGCCTCGGTTGCTACCGGGCTAGCCGAACAGGTCGCGCAAAGCGACGCACTGGCGCGCACGCTGGCCGATGCCGCCGCCACGACGCACGCCAAGCTCGACATATTGCTGTCGATGCTGCCCCGCGCACACAGCGAAACGATCGATATCGGCGCGGCGCTCGACCAGGCCGGGCTGAGTGCTGCCGCCCATGTCGGCGCGCTCGACGCGCAATTGGTCGCGCTGGCCGAGCGCGGCCGCGATGCCGACGCATTGGCCAGCGGCGCCGCCCACCGCCTCGCCGCGCATATCAGCCGGATGGAAGCGACCGGCGAGACCGCCGGCGCGCGGCTCGAGCTGGTCACCGAACAGATGTCCGACGCGGTCGATGCGCTGCTCAGACGCACCGCCGACGCGGTCGACGAAGCGCGTAAGGGCATCGCCACGCAGGGCGATGCGATGTTGGCCATGCTCGGCATCAACCAGGCCGCGCTCGATCGCGCCGCGCGGGACAGCGCCGAGGCGCTGTCCGCGCGCATCTCGGCGATCGAGGCGTTGATCGATCGCATCGCCGATCGGCTCGGCGACCAGCGTACCGTCAGCGACGCGATCATCGACGAGCTCGACAGCGGCATCACCCATGTCTCCGGTCGGCTCGATGCGCTGCACGTGCAGGGCGTCGAGCGCACGCAGGATCTCGCCGCGTCGATCAGCGCGCTGGGCGGCTCGGCCAACGCGATGACCGAAGCGCTCAAGACCGGCGACGTGATGGCGCGCGGCGCGATCACCACCACCGAACATCTGCTCCTGGCGCTGGACGCCGCCGCGCGCGAGATTGACGAAACGCTGCCCGATGCGCTCGCGCGACTTGACGATCGCGTCGTCACTAGCCGGCAGATCGTCGGCCAGGCCAAGCCCGAACTGCTCGCCCTGGTTACGGCCGCGGAAAGCACGCACGACGCGATCGAAGCGATTGCCGGGGTCATATCCGGCCAGCGCGCCACGCTCGACAAATTGTCCGGCACCTTGCTCCAGACGCTGAGCGATGGGCGCGTCAAGGCAGACGAGCTCGGCCATATGGTCGACGAGACGATCGGCCGCACGCACCGCTTCGCCGAGGAAGCCGCGCCGCGTCTGGTCGAGGCGCTGATCCGGGTCCGCGACACCGCCAGCGCCGCCGCCGAACGCGCGCGCGAAACGCTCGCCACGGTCATCCCGGAGGCTGCCGCCGCACTCGAACATGCCAGCGCCGCCGCCATGGAGCGCGCCTCTGGGGTGGCGCTGCAGCATCAGATCGCCGCGATCGGCCAGGCCGCCGAGGCCGCCGCCGACGCTGCCGCGCGCGCCTCCGATCGGCTCACGCGCCAGATGGAAGCGATCGCGGACTCCACGGCAGTGGTCGACAGCCGCATCGCAGACGCCCGCGCCGAGCGCGATGCGGCCGACCAGGATACGTTCGCGCGGCGCGTGTCGCTGCTGATCGAATCGCTCAATTCAGCCTCGATCGACATCACCAAGGCCTTTTCGGCGGACGTCACCGACAGCGCCTGGGCGGCCTATCTCAAGGGCGATCGCGGCGTCTTCACCCGCCGCGCGGTGCGCCTGCTCGACGCCGGCGACGCGCGCGAGATCGTCCGCCTCTATGACGACGACACCGCGTTCCGCGACCAGGTCAACCGCTACATCCACGATTTCGAAGCGATGCTGCGCGCGATCCTGGCGCAACGCGACGGATCCCCGCTCGGCGTAACGCTGCTGTCGTCGGATATGGGCAAGCTGTACGTGGCGCTGGCGCAGGCAATCGAACGGCTGCGCACCTGACTTAAAAGCTGCCGTCATCTTGAACTCGTTTCAGGATCCATCGTGCCGCGTAGACGAATCCACCAGCTCGAGCCCTAACCCCACCGCCAGCTCCTTCCACCGCGGATTATACGTCCTGATCAGCGCAATCTTCCAATCCCGCCGCCAAGCTTTCAACTGCATCTCCCGCGCAATGGCAGAGGGCATGTCGGCGTACAGTTCGTACCGGACCAGCACGAATATGCCATAACGCGAGGTGAACCCCGGCACGCCCCCGCTACGACGCTGATCCAGCCGCGCAAGCAAATGCGCGGTCACGCCGATATACAACGTACCGTACGGCTTGCTTGCCAAAATATATACGTAAGACTGCTTGGCCATGCCCGCCCCCATACCGAGGAGCGTGGGGCACGACGGCTCCTGAATTAAGTTCAGGAGGACAGGAGCTAATTGGGCTGGGCTACTCCAGCCCGGCCAACGCCCCAAACAAATCCAGGTCCTTCGCGACCACCCAACCATTTACGTAATTCAGCATGAACAGGGTAAACAGCACGGTCGCGACGATCGTCACGCGAAGCGCGACCTTGCCCGCGGCGAACGTATGCGGCGCGCTTTCCGATTGCCCCGGCACGCGCGGCACCCCGGCCTCGTCCGACGTGCGTACCCCGAAGGGCAGCACGAAGAACACGGAAAAGGCCCAGAACAGGATGTAGATCGCCAGGGCCGAGGTCCAGCGCATGCGCGGATCAGGCCTCGATCAACAGCACGTCGACGATCGGCTTCTTGCCGGTCCAACGCGTCGCCACCTTGCGCACGGCGAGGCGCAGCGCCTCGCGCAGCTTGGCACGGTCGCGGCCGCCCTGCCGCGTCGCCTGGACCAACGCGCCGGCCACTTCGGCGACGAAGGGATCGCGATCTTCCTCGACCGGAATGCCCTGCAAGCGAACCTGCGGCTGGCCGAGCATGCGCCCGCCCTTGTCGACCGCCACGGCGACCGAGATCTGGCCGTTGACCGCGAGCTTGCGGCGCTCGTTGATCGTCGCGCCATCACCCGGCAAGATGACGTCGCCATCGAGCACCAAGCGGCCATGATGGGCATGGCCGATCTTGGTCGGCTCGCCCGGCGCGAGGCGCACGATATCGCCATTGGTCTGCACCAACGCGCGCTCGACGCCTTCGGCCAGCGCGAAGCGCGCCTGCTCCATCAGGTGGCGCATTTCGCCATGCACCGGGATCAGCACCTCGGGGCGCATCCAGCGATACATCTGCGCCAGTTCCGGCCGACCCGGGTGACCCGAGACATGGACCAGCGCCTGACGATCATTGACCATCATCACGCCCTTGGCCGCCAGCTTGTTCTGGATCAGCCCAATGGCGACCTCGTTGCCCGGAATCTGCTTTGACGAGAAGATCACCGTATCACCGGCATCGAGCGAGATCGGGTGCGACCCGGCGGCAACACGGCCGAGCGCGGCGCGCTCCTCGCCCTGCCCGCCCGTGGCGATCACCAGCACCTTGTCGCGCGGCAGGCGCATCGCCGCCTCGGGCGAGATCAGCTCGGGGAAATCCTTGAGATAACCGGTCGCGCGCGCCACCTTGATGATGCGATCGAGCGAGCGCCCAGCGACGCACAGCTGGCGCCCGGTTTCGCGCGCCACTTCACCCAGCGTGTGCAGGCGCGAGGCGTTGGACGCGAACGACGTGACCATCACCCGGCCCGGCGCCTTGGCGACCTGCTCCATCAACCCGGCGCGCACGTCCCGCTCGGAGCCCGAGGGCTCCATGTTGAACACGTTGGTCGAATCGCACACCAAGGCCAGGATGCCGGCATCGCCGATCGCCGACAGCTGCTCGGCGGTGGCCGGGCTGCCGATCACCGGGGTGGCATCCAGCTTCCAATCGCCGGTGTGGAAGATGTTGCCGTACGGCGTGTCGATCAGCAGCGCGCTGGATTCGGGGATCGAGTGCGACATCGGCACGAAGGTGAAGTGGAACGGCCCGAGATCGAAGCCCTCGCCGACCTGGATCGTCTTCAACTTCACGCGCGAGGCGTTGCCTTCCTCCTCCAGCTTGCCGCGGATCAGCCCGGCCGTGAACGGCGTGGCGAACAACGGCACGCCGAGATCTTCGGCGAGGTACGGCAGCGCACCGATATGATCTTCATGGCCATGCGTCAGCACAATGCCGACGAGATCGCCGAGGCGCTCCTCGATAAAGGCGAGATCCGGGAGGATCAGGTCGATGCCGGGATATTGCGGATCGGCGAAGGTAACGCCGCAATCGACCATCACCCATTTGCCATTACAGCCATACAGGTTGACGTTCATGCCGATCTCGCCGGAGCCACCAAGGGCTACATAGAGCAGTTCGTTCTTTGGGTTGGTCACGTAGGTCTTTCTTGAAACGGCCGCTCGCCCATCAGCGGGCGACATAGGGATGCGCCGTCAGGCGCGAATGATCTGTTGAGGAAAGGGGCGCCGCCACGAAGGCGCGCACTCGTAAGCTCAACCCGCTATATGGGCCCGATCGTACAACATCGCCAGCCCCTGAATGGTCAGGTCGGCCTCGATCACGTCGAACACGCTGGTTTGCTTCTCGAAAAGGGTAGCCAGCCCCCCCGTGGCGATGACTTTCACCGGCCGGCCGACCTCGGCCTTCATGCGCGCGACCAGCCCCTCGATCATCGCCACATAGCCCCAATAAATCCCGATATGCATCTGGCTGACCGTATCACGCCCGATCACGCTGGTATTGTCTGGCGCCTCGATCGCGATACGCGGCAGCTTGGCCGCGGCCGTTACCAGCGCATCGAGCGACAGGTTGATCCCCGGCGCGATAATTCCGCCCTTATAGGCGCCGGAATAATCGACCAGGTCGAACGTTGTCGCCGTGCCGAAATCGATCACGATCAGGTCGCCGGCGTGCAGCTTGTGCGCCGCAATCATCGTCACGGCGCGGTCCGCGCCGACCGAACGCGGCTCGTCGACATCCAGCGCCATGCCCCATTCGACCGGCGCTTCGCCGGCGATCAGCGGCTCGCCGCCGAAATATTTGCGCGCCAGCACCTGCAGATTGTGCAGCGCGCGCGGCACCACCGTTGCGATGATCACGCCGGTCACCGCTTTGCGGTCATAGCCTTCCAGGCTCAGCAACTGGCTCAGCCACACGGCATATTCGTCCGCGGTGCGCCTGGGATCGGTGGCGATGCGCCAGCGCGCCTTGATCGCGCCCGCCTCGACGAGCGCGAATACGACATTGGTATTGCCGGCATCAATGGCGAGCAGCATGGCGACCCTTCAGATCAGAAATATGTCGGCGGCGTGAATGACACGCTGGGTGCCGTCCGCCAAGCGCAGGATGAGCGCGCCGTCGCTGTCCAGCCCCTGGAACAGGCCGTCGATCGCGTCGCCATCGGGCAACCGCGCGGTCAGCGCGGTGCCGATCGGGTGGGCACGCTCAAGCCAGCGCGTGCGGACTGGCGCAAGACCTTCGCCGCGCCAGCGCGCCAGCCAGCGGGCAAAGCCTTCGGCGAGCGTTTCGAGGAATTCGGCTGGGTCGGGGGTGATGCCGTGGGCGGCGAGACTGGTGGTCGGGCGTTCGAGGTCGTCCGGGTGCGCGGCGAGATTGACCCCGATGCCGATCACCACGGCATCGCCGGCGCGTTCGAGCAGGATGCCGGAGACTTTCGCGCCATCGATCAGGAGATCGTTAGGCCATTTAAGTGCCACGCCCCCCCCAGCGCTTCCCCGGCGAAGGCCGGGGCCCAGTAGCGAGGCAGAATTTGGCTGAGCAAGGCGCGTCGTTGCATCGACCTTGCCGACTGGGCCCCGGCCTTCGCCGGGGAAGGAGCAAAGGTAAATGCCTACCGCCTCCTCCAGCGCCACCGCCGCGACCAGCGCCAACGTCGCCGCCTGCGGGTCCGTCCCCCGCAACCGCACCAAGGTAGAAGCCGATAAATTCCCCGGCGGCGCGACCCACGTCCGGCCTTGTCGCCCGCGCCCGCTCACCTGCCGCTCCGCCCGCAGCCACAGCCCCTCGGCCGCGCCGCTCCGCGCCAGATCGAGCATATCGGCGTTGGTCGACCCCGTCTCCGCAACCGTGCGTATCACGGGTGTCAGAACAGCGAGTGAGCCGCGCTCAGCGTCAGCACACCCAACGGCGCCAGCATCACCCAGCCGATCGGCGAGACGAACACCGCCGCCGCCGCGATCAGGCCACCTTCGACGACATTCGGCTCTTTGTGATATTCAGGCGCCGGATCGTCGAAATACATCACCTTCACGATGCGAAGATAATAATAGGCCCCGATAACCGAGGCGAGGAAGCCGACCACGGCGAGCGGATACAGGCCCGCGCCGACCGCCGCGTTGAACACCGCCAGCTTGGCGTTGAAGCCCAGCAGTGGCGGAATACCCGCGAGCGAGAACATGAAGATCGCCATGGCCAGCGCCAGCAGCGGCCGGGTCTGCGACAGGCCGGACAGGCTGGAGATCGTCTCGACCGGTTCGCCGCTCGCATCGCGCATCTGCAGCACGACGATGAAGCTGCCCAAGGTCATCACGACATAGACGGTGAGGTAGAACAGCACCGAGGCGATCCCCGCCTCCGTCCCCGCCGCCAGACCGACGAGCACGAAGCCGACATTGTTGATCGACGAATAGGCCAGCAGCCGCTTGATATTGCTCTGCCCGATCGCCGCCACCGCGCCGAGGATGATCGACGCCAACGCCGCGAAGATCACGATCTGGCGCCACTGATCGGTCGCCGAGCCCATCGCCTCGATCGCGATGCGCACGGCAATGGCCATCGCCGCCACCTTCTGCGCGCTGGCGAAGAACGCGGTGACCGGGGTCGGCGCGCCTTCATACACGTCGGGCGTCCACATATGGAACGGCACCGCGGCCAGCTTGAAGGCGATGCCTGCGAACACGAACACCAGCCCGAAGGTCAGCCCGAGCGACTGGCCGCTGGTCGTATAGGCGGTGGCGATCTGGTCGAACGTGGTCGACCCACTGAAGCCGTAGATCAGCGAGATGCCGTACAGCAGGATGCCGCTGGCCAGCGCGCCGAGCACGAAATATTTGAGCCCCGCTTCGGCCGAGCGCGTATCCTGCCGCATGAAGCTCGCCAGCACATAGGCGGCCAGGCTCTGCAGCTCGAGCCCGACATACAGGGTCAGCAGATCGCTGGCCGAGGCCATCATGCCCATGCCAACGCAGGAGAGCAGGATCAGGACGGGATATTCCGGGCGCAGGTCATCGCCTGCGGTGCGCGCGAAGAAGCGTGGCGCGATCAGGATGGCAACGGCGCTGGTGGCATAGATCAGCACCTTGCAGAATGCCGCGAACGCATCCGCGCGGTACAGCCCGCCAAACGCCTCGCCACCGCTCGATGCCGGCCCGATCAGCGCGATGCCAGCGCCGATCAACACAGCGACGCTGGCCCAGGAGACGGCGCGCGTTACCGCCTGGCCGCCCCAGGCGGAAACCAGCATCAGCGCCAGCGCGCCCAACGACAGGACGATCTCCGGCAGCGTCATCAACAGATTGGCGGAAGTGGTCATTCGTGGCCCCCGGCATGCGCGGCTGCAGGAGCCGGTGCCTTGCCTACAGTTGGATTGGAATCGCTCGTCGGCGCAGCGCGGGCAACACGAGCGACAAGGCTCGCCACGTCGCCGCGCATCGGCGCCATAAAGCTTTCCGGATACACGCCCATCCACAGCACCACCGCCGCGATCGGCGCCAGCAGCGCGAATTCACGCAGCGAGATATCGGGCATCGCGCGGACATCGTCCTTGGTCAGCTCGCCAAACACGACGCGGCGATAGAGGTATAGCATATACGCCGCGCCCAAGATGATGCTCGTCGTACACAGGAGCGCCGCCCAGGTGGAGACCTGATACACGCCCATCAATGCGAGGAATTCCGCGACGAACCCGCTGGTCCCCGGCAGACCGATCGAGGCCATCGTGAACAGCAGGAAGAACAAGGCGTAACGCGGCATGTTGATCGCCAGCCCGCCGTAGCGGTCGATCTCGCGCGTGTGCAGCCGATCGTAGATCACCCCGACGCACAGGAACAACGCGCCCGATACCAGGCCGTGGCTCAGCATCATCATCATCGCGCCTTCGATGCCCTGCTGGTTGAACGCGAATAGCCCGATCGTCACGATCGCCATATGCGCGACCGAGGAATAAGCGATCAGCTTCTTCATGTCCGACTGCACCAGCGCCACCAGCGAGGTGTAGATCACGGCGACTGCCGACAGGCCGAGGATCAGCCAGGTCAGTTCGCCCGAGGCTTCCGGGAACATCGGCAGCGAGAAACGCAGGAAGCCGTAACCGCCGAGCTTCAAGAGCACACCGGCCAGGATGACCGAGCCCGCGGTCGGCGCCTGGACGTGCGCGTCGGGCAGCCAGGTATGCACCGGCCACATCGGCATCTTCACCGCGAACGAGGCGAAGAAGGCCAGCCACAGCCAGGTCTGCGCCTGCACCGGGAAGTCCGTGTTCATCAGCGTCGGAATGTCGCTGGTGCCGGCGTGGTGCACCATCCACAGCATCGCCACGAGCATCAGCACCGAGCCGAGCAGCGTATAGAGGAAGAATTTATACGAGGCGTAGATGCGGTTCACGCCGCCCCAGATGCCGATGATCAGATACATCGGGATCAGGCCGGCCTCGAAGAAGATGTAGAACAGGAAAAGATCCTGCGCCGCGAACGTGCCGATCATCAGCGTCTCGGTGACGAGGAACGCGGCCATATATTCCGGCACGCGCTTGGTGATCGATTGGCTCGCGCCGATGCAGATCGGCATCAGGAATACGCTGAGCATGATCAGCATCAGCGCGATACCGTCGATGCCGAGCTTCCAGCTGAACACACCGAGCGACCCGCCATCCTCGACGAACTGCCACTGCGCGCCACCGACGTCGAACTGCGCCCACAGCCCGATGCCGAGCACCAGATTGATCAGCGTCGCGGCGAAGGCCAGCCAGCGCGCGTTGGTCGCGCCAACGAACAGACACCCCACGGCGGCGATCGCCGGGATCGCCAGCATGACGGACAGGATCGGAAAGCCGCTCATAGCGCCACCCCCGTCACCCCAGCGAAAGCTGGGGTCTCAAGGGTGAGCGCGGGACAGGACCCGCATGAGATCCCAGCTTGCGCTGGGATGACGATATTTGGTGTAGCGCTCACTTCGAAATCGCCCAGGTAATCGCGGCGGTCAGGCCGATCAGCATCACGAACGCATAGCTATAAAGGTATCCCGTCTGGACCCGCGCGGTAACGCGCGTACCCTGCTGCACCAGCCAGGCCGAGCCATTGGGCCCGAACCGGTCGATCGTCTTCTCATCGCCGCGGTGCCAGAAGAACCGGCCGATGGCGAAGGCAGGACGGACAAACAGCAAGTGGTACAGCTCGTCGAAATACCATTTGTGCAGCAGGAAATCGTAGATCACGCTGAACTGCGTCGCCACCGTCTTGGGGAAGCCAGGATTGCGGATATAGGCCATCCACGCGGTCCAAAGTCCGAGCAGCATGGCGATCGTCGCCGACAGCTTGATGATCGTCGGCACGCCATGCATTTCGTGCATGAGATGCTCGCGAAACGCGATCGCGCCCTTCCAGTAGCGCTCGCCCGCCTCGGGCTCGATGAAGAAGCCGTGGAACGCGAAGCCGGCGGCGATCGCGCCAACCGACAGCACGATCAGTGGGATCAGCATCGGCAGCGGGCTCTCGTGCGGGTGATAGCCCCCCGTCCCCTCCGGCAGCGCGTGCGCATCGGCGGCGTGCGCGTCCGGCGCGTGGCCGGCATCTTCCGCCGCCGGATGCGCATCGTGCGCCGCGGCATGGTGATCGTCATGGCCATGGCCATGCGCGTCATGAATGGCGTGCTGGATATGCTCCGACTGCGCCCAGCGTGGAGCACCGTAGAAGGTCAGGAACATCAGACGCCACGAATAGAAGCTGGTCAGCAGCGCGACGAGCACGCCGACGAACCACACGCCCGGCTGGCCCGCGGCCCAGGCCGCCTCGATGATACCGTCCTTCGAATGGAAGCCGGCAAAGCCGATCGCCAGGGGATTGCCGAACACGCCCGGTAGGCCGACGCCGGTGATCGCCAGCGTGCCCATCATCATCGCCCAGAAGGTGATCGGAATGCTTTTGCGCAGGCCGCCATAGAATCGCATGTCCTGCTCGTGATGCATGGCATGGATCACCGAACCGGCGCCCAAGAACAGCAACGCCTTGAAGAAGGCATGCGTGAACAGGTGGAACATCGCTGCGCCGTAGGCGCCGATGCCGGCCGCGAAGAACATGTAGCCGAGCTGCGAGCAGGTCGAATAGGCGATCACGCGCTTGATATCGGTCTGCACCAAGCCGACGGTGGCGGCGAACAGGCACGTCGCCGCGCCGATCGTCGTCACCACGCCGAGGGCGACCGGCGACGTCTCGAACATCGGCGACAGGCGGCAGACCATGAACACGCCGGCGGTGACCATCGTCGCGGCATGGATCAGCGCCGACACCGGGGTCGGGCCTTCCATCGCGTCGGGCAGCCAGGTGTGCAGCCCGAGCTGCGCCGACTTGCCCATCGCGCCGACGAACAGCAGCAGGCACAGCACCGTCATCGTATCGAGCCGGTAGCCGAGGAAGCCGATCGTAGAGCCGGCCATGCCCGGCGCTGCAGCGAGGATCTCCGGAATGGAGACCGTACCGAACACCAGGAACGTGCCGAAAATGCCGAGCATGAAGCCGAGATCGCCGACGCGGTTGACCACGAACGCCTTGATCGCCGCGGCATTGGCGGAAGGTTTGCGGAACCAGAAACCGATCAGCAGGTACGAAGCGAGCCCCACGCCTTCCCAGCCGAAGAACATCTGCACCAGGTTGTTGGCGGTCACCAGCATGAGCATCGCGAAGGTGAACAGCGACAGATAGGCGAAGAAGCGCGGCTGGCTGTCGTCCTCTGCCATATAGCCCCAGCTATACAGGTGGACGAGCGCCGACACCGAGGTGATCACTACGAGCATCACCGCGGTCAGCGAATCCACCCGCAGCGCCCAGGACACGTCCATCGCGCCCGAATGGACGAAGTGCAGTACCTGCACGACCTGCGGCTCGGCGCTGCCGCCGATATAGGAGAAGAAAACCGGCCAGCTAAGCGCCGCCGAGGCGAACAATGCCGCCGTCGTGACGATCTTCGCCGGACCGTTGCCGATCGTGCGATTGCCGAACCCGGCGACGATGGCCGCGAGCAGCGGCAGGAATACGATAAGGAGGATCACCAAATCACCCCTTCATCCGATTGACGTCGTCGACCGAAATCGTCCCGCGTCCACGGAAATAGATTACCAGAATGGCCAGCCCGATCGCTGCCTCGCCCGCCGCGACGGTCAGCACGAACATCGCGAAGATCTGGCCGACCAGATCCTGCAGATAGCTCGAGAAGGCGACGAAATTGAGGTTCACGCTGAGCAGGATCAGCTCGACCGCCATCAGCATGACGATCAAATTCTTGCGGTTGGCGATGATGCCCACCACCCCCAGCGCGAACAGGATCGCCGCAACGACCAGGTAATGCGTCAGCCCAATCACAATTCGATCCCCTGCCCGACCACGGGCTGCGTGTTGCGCGTCGCATCCTGCGGCCGCCTGGCGACCTGGCGCGAGATATTCTGCCCGCGCACGCCGCCGCGCTCACGATGCGTCAGCACGATCGCGCCGATCATCGCTACCAGCAGCACGAGGCCCGCGCCCTCGAACACGAACAGATAGCGCGTATAAAGGAGCTGCCCGATCGCCGCGATGTTGGACACGACCGGATCGATCGGCGCCGCACGCCGCGCCAACTCGATCCCGCCCGCGCTCCACGCGCCGAACGCGATCATCACTTCGGCCGCCAGCGCGATGGCCAGTGCCAGCCCGATCGCGGCATAGCGCGCAAACCCCGCGCGCAGCTCGGCGAAATCGACGTTGAGCATCATCACCACGAACAGGAACAACACGGCGACCGCACCGACATAGACGATCACCAGCAGCATCGCGATGAACTCGGCACCGACCAGCACCATCAGCCCAGCGGCATTGAAGAAAGCCAGGATCAGCCACAGCACGGCATGCACCGGGTTGCGCGACGTGATGGTCAACGCACCCGATACGATCACCATCGCGGCGAAGAGATAGAAGGCAATGGCCTGGATCATGCCGCGCGTGCCCCGTCCTTAGCCGTCGCCCCAGCGAAAGCTGGGGTCTCAAGCCGCAAGGGAGCGCCCTGCAATGAAGAGATCCCAGCCTTCGCTGGGATGACGGTGTGGAAATGATTCATCGCGGTCCCTGCGTTCACGGCGCGCTTAACGGTACGGTGCATCGGCGGCAAGGTTCGCAGCGATGGCGCGTTCCCAGCGATCGCCGTTGGCGAGCAATTTCGCCTTGTCGTAGATCAGCTCTTCGCGCGTTTCCGTCGCATATTCGAGGTTCGGCCCTTCGACCACCGCATCGACCGGGCATGCTTCCTGGCACAGGCCGCAGAAGATGCACTTGGTCATATCGATATCGTAGCGCGTCGTGCGGCGGCTGCCATCGTCGCGCGGCTCGGCCTCGATCGTGATCGCTTGGGCTGGGCACACTGCCTCGCACAATTTGCATGCGATGCAGCGCTCTTCACCATTGGGATAGCGGCGCAGCACATGCTCGCCGCGGAAGCGCGGGGAGAGCGGGTTCTTCTCGAACGGATAGTTGATCGTCGCCTTCGCCTTGAAGAAGTATTTCAAGGTCAAAGCATGCGCCTTGACGAACTCCCACAGCGTAAACGCCTTGATATATTGAGCGACGCTCACGGGCGCTTCTCCGAAATGACCTTGTCACGGCACACGCCGTCGGTCGGGTAAACGGGGCGCTGCGCCTGATACAGAGCGGTCGCAGTGCCATATTGCTTCAGATAGACGCGCTCGGAGGCGTCGCACTCGGTGCCCACCCGGGTCAGCATCAGGAAGCCTGACACCAGGAACACCCAGAACAGCGAGACCGGCAGGAATACCTTCCAGCCCAGCCGCATCAACTGATCGTAGCGATAACGCGGCACGGTCGCCTTCACCCAGCTGAACAGGAAGAAGAAGAACAGCATCTTGGCGAACAGCCAGATGATCCCCGGCACCCAGTACAGCGGCGCCCAATCGAACGGCGGCAGATACCCGCCCCAGAACAGGATCGCGTTCAGCGCGCACATCAGGATGACGTTGGCATATTCGCCCAGCCAGAACAGTGCGAACGACATCGACGAATATTCGGTCTGGTACCCAGCGACGAGTTCGCTCTCCGCCTCGGTCAGATCGAACGGCGCACGCTGCGTTTCGGCCAGCGACGAGATGAAAAACATGATCGCCATCGGGAACAGCAAAGGATTGAAGATGAACCCGTTGACCGGCAGCCACGGATAGATCGCGCGCTGCGCATTGACGATGTCCGACAGGTTGAAGCTGCCGCTCCACAGCACCACCGAGATCAGGATGAAGCCGATCGCGACCTCATAGCTGACCATCTGCGCCGCGGCGCGGATCGCCGAGAAAAACGGGTATTTAGAGTTGGACGACCAGCCCGCCAGGATGATGCCGTACACCCCCAGCGACGAGGCCGCGAGCACGTAGAGCAACCCGACATTAATGTCAGCCAGCACCACGCCAACGTCGAACGGCACGACCGCCCACACGATCAGCGCGACCGTGAATGTGATGATTGGAGCGAGGAGAAACAGGCCCTTATTCGCCGCCGTCGGCACGATGGTTTCCTGCAGGAACACCTTCAGGCCATCGGCGAAGCTCTGCAATAGCCCAAACGGCCCGACCACGTTGGGCCCGCGACGCAGCGCCATCGCCGCCCAGATCTTGCGGTCGGCATAAATGATCATGGCGACGGCCAGCATCAGCGGCAGCGCGATGACCAGGATGCCGATGATCGTGGAAAGGAACCACGCCCAGCCGTAATCCATGCCGTGGGAAGTGAAGAAAGCGGTCATTCCGCGGCCTCTGCAAATTCCTGGCCATGGACCAGTTCGGCCGAGCAACGCTGCATCGTCGGGCTCGCCCGGCAGATCGCGTTGGTCAGGTAGAAATCCTTGATCGGATAGCCGGTGATCGTGCCCGAGCCGGTCGCATCGAGCGCCGGCGGGTTCCACGCGAATGTCTTGAGCCCCAGGCTACCGAGTTCCGGCACGGCCGCGCCCATCGCCGCGCGCAGCTCGTCGATCGTGTCGAACGGCAGCGTCTGGCCCAGCACGGCGGACAAGGCGCGCAGGATCGTCCAGTCCTCGCGTGCATCGCCCGGCGGGAACACGGCACGCTCGCCGCGCTGCACGCGCCCTTCGAGATTGACCCAGGTGCCAGATTTCTCGGCATAGCTGGCGCCCGGCAGGATCACGTCGGCATGCCGCGCGCCGGCATCGCCATGATGCCCGATATAGACCTTGAAGCTATCGGCGAACGCGCCGTAATCGAGTTCGTCCGCGCCAAGGAAGAAAGCCAGCTTCGGCTTGGCCGCGGCGAGAGCGGCGATCCCGCCCGGCTGCGCCCAGCCGAGCATCAGCCCGCCCATGCGCGATGCCGCCATGTGCACCACATTGAAGCCATTCCAGCCGTCGCGCACCAGATTGAGCGACCCGGCCAGCGCCAAAGTCGCGCCCTGCCCGCCCTTCAGCGCCGCGCCACCGACGATCACCATCGGCTTGGCCGCGCCGTTGAAAGCCTCGCGCGCCGCCTGCGGCAGATCGCCGAGTAGCGCCAGATCGTCGCCGAGCCATTCGACGCGGTACGTCAGATCCGTCTCCGGCCCGATCGCGAACACTTTCGCGCCCTTCTTGATCGCCTTGCGAACGCGCGTATTCACCAACGGCGCTTCCCAGCGCAGATTGGTGCCGACCAGCAGGATCACATCGGCCTCTTCGGTCCCGGCGATCGTGGTGTTGAAGTTGACCGCCGCCAGCGAGGTGGCGTCGTAATCCATCCCCGTCTGCCGGCCCTCGATCAGCGTCGAGCCCATCGACGAAAGCAGCATCTTGGCGGCAAACAGCGTCTCGCAATCGACCAGATCGCCATGCACGGCAGCGACGCTGTCCCCGGCATCGACCGCGGCGATGGCGCGGAACGCATCGTCCCAGCTCGCCTTCTGCAGCTTGCCGTTCACCCGCACATACGGCGCATCGAGCCGCCCACGCACCAGGCCGTCGACCGCATGCCGCGTCTTGTCGCTGGCCCACTCCTCGTTGACGTCCTCGTTGATCACGGGGAGCGCGCGCAGCACCTGACGACCGCGGCTGTCGAGCCGGATGTTAGTGCCTACCGCATCCATCACGTCGATCGACAGCGTCTTCTTGAGCTCCCAAGGCCGCGCCTCGAACGAATACGGCTTCGAGGTCAGTGCGCCCACCGGGCACAGATCGACCACGTTGCCGGAAAGCTCGCTGGTCACCGCGCCTTCGAGATACGAGGTGATCTGCATATCCTCGCCACGCCCGATCGCGCCGATCTCCTCGACGCCGGCGACTTCCTCGGCAAAACGGATGCAGCGCGTGCACTGGATGCACCGCGTCATCACCGTCTTGACGATCGGCCCCATATATTTCTCGGTAACCGCGCGCTTGTTCTCGTCATAGCGCGACTGGCCACGGCCATAGGCCACCGACTGGTCCTGCAGATCGCATTCGCCACCCTGATCGCAGATCGGGCAATCCAGCGGATGGTTGATCAGCAGGAATTCCATCACGCCTTCGCGTGCATTCTTCACCATCGGCGAATTGGTGAACACTTCCTGATTGTCCGCCGCCGGCAGCGCGCACGACGCCTGCGGCTTGGGCGGGCCAGGCTTCACTTCGACCAGGCACATGCGGCAATTGCCGGCGATGCTGAGCCGCTCGTGATAGCAGAAACGCGGGATTTCCTTGCCGGCGATCTCGCACGCCTGCAGCACCGTGGCGCCGGCGGGCACGTCGACCTCGACACCGTCTACTTTGAGTTTTGGCATTTCAGTGTTCCGTATCGCGCAGCCCGATACGCTCCTCGATCCGGTCAACCCGGACCTTGAGGTGCGCTACATCGGCTTGAATGCTGTAAAGCGTGGTCAACGTACCACGGAAATGGTCCTCGAGCGCCGAAATGCGCATCGACTGAACAGCCAGCTCATGCTTCATCTCAGCGAAATCGCTCTGCATCTTTTTCAGGATTTCGAGGATCAGGTCGCCCTGTTCGATCGTCACTCCGCAGCCTCCATCATCGGGCTTAGCCCACCGCCGTTCTTCTCGGTGATGCGCCGCTCCATCTCGGGGCGGAAATGCTTGATCAGGCCTTGAATCGGCCAGGCCGCGGCATCGCCGAGCGCACAGATCGTGTGCCCTTCGACCTGCTTGGTCACCTGATACAGCGTGTCGATCTCGGAAATGTCGGCGTCGCCGGTGCGCATCCGCTCCATCACGCGCCACATCCAGCCGGTGCCTTCGCGGCACGGCGTGCACTGGCCGCAGCTCTCATGCTTGTAGAAATAGCTGAGACGCGAGATCGCGCGGACGATGTCGGTCGACTTGTCCATCACGATCACCGCCGCGGTGCCGAGGCCCGAGCCGAGCGCTTTCAGACCGTCGAAATCCATCGGCGCGTCCATGATCTCCTTGGCCGGCACCAATGGCACCGAGGAGCCGCCGGGGATCACCGCGAGCAGATTGTCCCAGCCGCCGCGAATGCCGCCGCAATGCACTTCGATCAGTTCGCGGAACGAGATGCTCATCGCCTCTTCGACGACGCACGGCTTGTTCACATGGCCGCTGATCTGGAACAGCTTGGTGCCTTCGTTCTTCTCGCGGCCGAAGCTCGCAAACCATTCCGGCGAGCGGCGTAGGATCGTCGGCACCACCGCAATCGATTCGACATTGTTGACCGTCGTCGGGCAGCCATAGAGGCCAGCACCCGCCGGGAACGGCGGCTTCAGCCGCGGCTGGCCCTTCTTGCCCTCGAGGCTCTCGAGCATCGCGGTCTCTTCGCCGCAGATATACGCGCCCGCACCGCGGTGCACGAACACGTCGAAATCATAGCCCGAGCCGCAAGCGTTCTTGCCGATCAGCCCGGCGTCATACGCCTCGGCCACCGCCGCGAACAACGTCTCGGCCTCGCGGATATATTCGCCGCGAATGTAGATATACGCGGCGCGCGCGCGCATCGCGAAGCCCGCAATCAGCGCGCCCTCGATCAGCTTGTGCGGATCGTGGCGGATGATCTCGCGATCCTTGCATGAACCGGGTTCGGATTCATCGGCATTGATGACCAGGAAGTTCGGCCGGTCAGCCTTGGGTTCCTTGGGCATGAAGCTCCACTTCATACCGGTCGGGAAGCCCGCCCCGCCACGCCCGCGCAGACCCGATGCCTTCACCTTGTCGATGATGCCGTCCTGCCCGAGCACCATCAGGTCCTTGGTCTTGTCCCAATCGCCACGCGCCATCGCGGCCTGCAGGTTCCACGGTTGGAACCCGTAAACGTTGGTGAAAATACGATCTTTATCAGCGAGCATTTACTTGCCGCCTCCCAGAAGCTTCCGGCCACCGGCCAGCACGGCAACGACGATCGCCACGCCGATGGCGAGGCCCAGCAATTTGAAGCTAATTTTTAGCACCCAGCCGAGCACGACGATCCCGCCAATGATCGCAAGCAGGGTCACGAGCGTATTTTTGCTCATGCCCACTCGCCCCGATAATCGTGGTTCTCGTCGACCATCGCCTTCAATGCCACCGGCCCACCGGCCGGCTCGCTTGACTTGCGCCCGATCGTCGATCCAGGCGTCGGCATCTGCCCGGCGGCCAGCGCCTCGAGGATCGCGGTGGTACGATCGTAATCGAGATCCTCGAAATTATCGTCGTTGATCTGCACCATCGGCGCGTTGGCGCAAGTGCCCAGGCACTCGACCTCGGTTAGCGTGAACAGGCCATCGGGCGTGGTCTTGCCCTTGATCAGCCCGTGATTCTTGCACGCCGCCATCACGTCGTCGCTGCCGCCCAGCATGCACGGCGTCGTGCCGCATACCTGGACGTGATAGCGGCCGACCGGCGCCATGTTGAACATCGTGTAGAAGGTCGCGACTTCGTACACGCGCATGTACGGCTGGCCAATCACGCGCGCGACGAACTCGATCACCGGCACCGGCAACCACCCTTGCGTCTGCGTCTCGGCGCCGACCTGCCGCTGCGCCAGATCGAGCAGCGGCAGCGAGGCGGATTGCTCACGCCCCTTGGGATAGCGACCGAGAATCTCGTTCGCTTTCTTCTGATTGTCCTCGGTCCAGGCAAACGCGCCCCAGCGCGCGCGGGTCTCGGCTTCGTCGGGGATTTGGGCTGCTTCAGTCATTAGCGGATGAACTCCACGCGATCGACCTTATCGCCGACGAACGAGTAAATGGACATGTCTTCAAACTGCTCGCCGCCGGGCCCGCGCGACACGTTTTCGTGCAGCAACACCGTGTCGCCGAGCAGTTTCGCGCTCAAGATTTCGGCGCGGTTCTCGGGAAACTGCGCGAACATCGTCTTCAGGCCGGCGCGAACGCCTTCCTTGCCTTCACGCACGACAGCGCCGCGATAGGTCGCCTCACACGCCGCATCGGTCATCAGCGCGACATAGCCGTCGGCGTCCTGCGCGTTGTACAGCGCGATCATGCGCTCCGCGGTGTCGATCTTGCTCACCGGTCGCACTCCCCGAACACGATATCCATCGCGCCGAGAATGGCGGTCGTGTCGGCGAGCATGTGCCCCTTGGCCATGAAGTCCATCGCCTGGAGATGGCTGAACGCGGTAGGGCGGATCTTGCAGCGATACGGCTTGTTCGAGCCGTCGGCGACGAGATACACGCCGAACTCGCCCTTGGGGCTTTCGGTGGCAACATAGACGTCGCCCGCCGGCACATGGAAGCCCTCGGTGTACAGCTTGAAGTGATGGATCAGCGCTTCCATCGATCGCTTCATCTCGCCGCGCTTGGGCGGCACGACCTTGCGATCGAGCGACGAAATCGGCCCCTCGGGCATCTCGCTCAAACATTGCTTCATGATCCGCGCCGACTGCTTCACTTCCTCGACGCGCACCATGAACCGGTCATAGCAATCGCCGCGCGTGCCGACCGGCACGTCGAAGTCCATCTTGGCATAGGCATCGTAGGGCTGCGACTTGCGCAGATCCCAGGCGATGCCCGAACCACGGATCATCGGCCCCGAAAAGCCCCATTTGATCGCGTCGTCACGGCTGACCACGCCGATATCGACGTTGCGCTGCTTGAAGATGCGATTGTCGGCGACAAGCGAAATGGCATCGTCGAACAGCCGCGGCAGGCGCGTGTCCAGCCAGTCGCCGATATCGGTCAGCAGCTTCAACGGCACGTCCTGGTGCACGCCGCCGGGCCGGAAGTACGCCGCATGCATGCGCGCGCCGCTGGCCCGCTCATAGAAGCCCATCGTGTCTTCGCGCAGCTCGAACAGCCACAGGTTCGGTGTCATCGCACCGACATCCATCACATGCGATCCAAGGTTGAGCAGATGGTTCATGATCCGCGTCAGTTCGGCGAAGAACACCCGCAAATATTGCGCACGGATCGGCACTTCCAGATCAAGCAGCTTCTCGACCGCCAGCACATAGGTATGCTCCATGCACATCGGCGAGCAGTAATCGAGCCGATCGAAATAGGGCAACGCCTGCAGGTACGTCTTGTACTCGATCAGCTTCTCGGTGCCGCGGTGCAGCAGCCCGACATGGGGGTCGACCCGCTCGACAATCTCGCCGTCCAGCTCCATCACCAGTCGCAACACGCCGTGCGCGGCCGGATGCTGGGGACCGAAATTGATCGTGTAGTTCTGGATCTCGACGTCGCCCACGGTGGGGTCGGCGGCATCCATGCGGCGCTCGACGGCTTCGAGATGATCGCTCACTGGTTCTGTCCCTTGCCGGCGGTCGGCACGACGTCCGCATCGGCCGGCTTGTCCTTGGCCAAATTGCCCGCATCCTTGTCGCCAGCGCCGGTCTCCGCCCGGCTCTCGGCGGTCTTGCCATACGGCTCGCTTGGTGCGCGCGCCGGCGCGGTCGCGCTCTGCGCCGCATCGGCCTTGACGATGTCGTCCGCCTTTAAGGGCGTCGGCGCACCCTTGGCTTCGGGCAAGGCCGCCTTCTCGTCACCCGGCAGCGTATATTCGGCGCCTTCCCATGGCGACTGGAAATCGAACGTGCGGAAATCCTGCGCCAGCTTGACCGGCTCGTACACCACACGCTTGGCTTCTTCCGAGTAGCGCAGCTCGACGAATCCCGAGAGCGGGAAATCCTTGCGCTGCGGATGGCCGCGGAAACCGTAATCGGTCAGGATGCGACGCAGATCCGCATTGCCCGAGAACAGCACGCCATACATGTCGTACACTTCGCGCTCGAGCCAGCCCGCCACCGGCCAGATGCCCGTCACCGATGGCACCGGGTTTTCCTCGTCGGCCCGGACATGCACGCGAAGGCGATGGTTGCGCGTCAACGACAGCAGGCAATAGACCACTTCGAAGCGCTCGCCGCCACGATCGGGATAATCGACGCCGGCAATTTCCATCAATTGTTGATATTCCAGCCCCGGCGTATCGCGCAGCGCGATCATCGTCTGGACCAGGCTGCTCCGATCGACCGTCAACGCCACTTCGCCGACGGCATCGCGCGACGCCAGCAAGCTGCCGCCCAACGCCGCCGTCGCCGCATCGATCACGCCATCATTGGCGGCATAAGCTGGTGCGGGCGCCCTCACCGTTCGATCGTCCCGACGCGGCGGATCTTCCGCTGCAGCTGCATGATGCCATACAGCAATGCCTCCGCGGTCGGCGGGCAACCCGGCACATAGATATCGACCGGCACAACCCGATCGCACCCGCGCACCACGCTGTAGCTGTAATGATAATAGCCGCCGCCATTGGCGCACGAGCCCATCGAGATGACGTATTTCGGCTCCGACATCTGGTCATAAACCTTGCGCAACGCCGGGGCCATCTTGTTGCACAGCGTGCCCGCGACGATCATCACATCCGATTGGCGCGGGCTCGCGCGCGGCGCGGCGCCGAAGCGCTCGAGATCGTAGCGCGGCATGTTCACGTGAATCATCTCGACCGCGCAGCAGGCGAGCCCGAAAGTCATCCACCACAGCGAACCGGTGCGAGCCCACTGGAACAGCTCCTCGGTCGACGTGACCAGGAAGCCCTTGTCGTTCAGCTCGCCATTGATGTCGTTAAGGAAAGCGACGTCGGGCAGCGTACCGGCAGCGACAGGCGCTGACGGATGCGTGAGTTCTACTCCCATTCGAGCGCTCCCTTCTTCCAGGCATAGACAAGGCCGAGCGCCAATTCGGCGATGAAGATCATCATCGAGAACCACGCCGTCCAGCCGAGCGTGAACACGCTGACCGCCCAGGGATAGAGGAACGCCGCCTCCAGATCGAAGATGATGAACAGGATGGCGACGAGATAGAAGCGCACGTCGAACTGGCTCCGGCTGTCCTCGAACGCCGGGAAGCCGCATTCATATTCGGTGAGCTTCTCTGCGGTCGGCTTGTGGCTGCCAGTGAAGCGCGACGCGATCATCGGCAGGAACACGAACGCGCTCGACAGCACCAGGGCGACGCCCAGGAACAGCAGAATCGGGAGGTATTGCGACAGGTCGACCAAGGTTATCTCGCATGTGCGAAGTGGAAGCCCGCGCTTTAGGCGCATGGCCGGAAGCGGGCAAGGCTTGGGGGGTGTGAGAATGACTCGCAAGTCGTCTCCTCCCCGGTACGGGGAGGTGGCAGCCTGAAAGGCTGACGGAGGGGGTGCGCCGGCAACGCACTCTGTCGTTGCGAAGCGCCTGCTCGTAGCGCACCGTTGCCGGCCCGCCCCCTCCGTCACGCTACGCGTGACACCTCCCCGTGCCGGGGAGGAGGGACATCAACGCAACGCGTTCGCCACTAGCTTATGCATTTTCGATTGCAGCACGTCGTTCGCCGCCAGCACTTCCTTGCGCGCGATCATCTGATCGCCGCCACGGTAATCCGTGACGAAGCCGCCGGCTTCCTTGATCAGCAAAATGCCCGCCGCCACGTCCCACGCTTTGAGATCCGATTCCCAAAAACCGTCGAACCGGCCAGCCGCGACCCAAGCCAGATCGAGCGACGCCGCGCCAAAGCGGCGAATACCCGCCACTTCCGGCGCGATCGCCCCGAAAATGCGGCTCCACTGCCCGAAATTGCCATGTCCCAGAAACGGGATGCCGGTGGCGATCAGCGCATCCGCCATATCGCGCCGCGCCGACACGCGCAGCCGCTCGGACTGGACCCAGGCGCCCTTGCCCTTTTCGGCCCAGAAGCTCTCGTCGGTCAGCGGCTGATAGACCAACGCCGCAGTTACCTCGCGCTTGCCATTGGCCAAGGTCTCCTCGACCGCGATCGAGATGGCGAAATGCGGGATGCCGTGCAGAAAGTTCGACGTGCCATCCAGCGGATCGACGATGAAACGGGGCTTATTGGGATCGCCGGCCACTTCGCCGCGCTCCTCCATCAGGAAGCCCCAATCGGGGCGCCCGTGCGAGAGTTCCTCGAACAGGGTCTGCTCGGCGCGCTGATCGGCGATCGACACGAAGTCGGCCGGCCCCTTGCGGCTGACCTGCAGTTGCTGCACCTCGTTGAAATCACGACGCAGCCGTGGCCCCGCCTTGCGCGCCGCGCGGTCCATGACCGTCATCAAACCGGAATGGGAAACCATAATAAAACTCCTCCCCTCCCGCAAGCGGGAGGGGAGTAGCAGGCTAGTCCGCCCGCTTCACATAGGTCTGCTCGTACACATCGACCACGATCCGCGTGCCTGCGCCGATATGCGGCGGCACCATCACGCGCACGCCATTCTCCAGGATTGCCGGCTTGAACGACGACGACGCCGTCTGCCCCTTCACCACCGCGTCGGCCTCGACGATCAACGCTTCGATCGTGTCGGGCAGCTGCACCGAGATTGGGCGCTCTTCCCACAATTCCATGACCACATCCATGCCGTCCTGCAGGAACGCCGCGGCGTCACCAAGGATGCCGGCGTCGAGCGTGATCTGCTCGTAATTGATCTTGTCCATGAAGGTCAGCGTGTCGCCTTCGCGGAACAGATATTGGAAATCGACCGTGTCCAGCCGCACGCGCTCGACGCTTTCGGCGGAGCGGAAGCGGACGTTGGTCTTCCGCCCGTCGATCAGGTTCTTCATCTCGACCTGCATATAGGCCCCGCCCTTGCCCGGTTGGGTATGCTGGATCTTGACGGTCTTCCAGATGCCGCCTTCATACTCGAGAATGTTGCCGGGACGAATTTCGACCGCATTGATCTTCATGGGAAACCTGTAGCTGGAAAGAGCGAAGCGGGGGCCTTAGCGGGAACCCGGCTTTCCGGCAAGGTACGGGTAAGGATCGACCGGCCGCCCCTCATACCAATGTTGCTCCGGCGCGGTGCGGGTCAGCCCGAAATGCAGGTGATAATTGCCCGCGCCGGCATTGCCGGTATCCCCAACGAAGCCAATCAGATCGCCGACCCTTACCGCCTGCCCTTCGTGCAGCCCCGGCGCGTAACCGCTAAGATGCGCATAATAATAGGTCCAGCGGCGCTGCGGTGAGCGGACGTACACAGTCGTCCCGCCTGCCGCGCTGTTCCACAACTTCTCCACGGTCCCGGGCGCCGCGGCCACCACTGGCGTGTTCGCTGGCGCGATGATGTCATTGCCGTGATGTTCGCGTAGGCCGTTTTCGCGCGGATCGCCCCAGCTATCGGTCACTGCCGAGCGCGAGATCCCCGCAACAGGCATGGCCAACGGGGCGCCGCCGACCTTCATCTTAGCGTTAACCACCTGCGGCGACGGCTTTACCGCCCGCCCGCCCGGGGCGTCGGGCAGAAACACCAGCATGGCAACCCAGATGCCGATGACCAGCACCGCCCCACCCAACAGGACCAGCCCAAATTTTCGCATGATTACCCCCCGGCGCGACCTTATTCCTGAAATACCGCGGGCGTGCCCGGCTTGACCATCATCGACAGCCGCGCCGCATCCCAATTGGTCAGCCGGATGCACCCATGGCTTTCCGCGCGCGCGATCGTCTCGGGCGACGGGGTGCCGTGGATGCCGTAATGTGGCTTCGATAGATCGAGCCAGATCACGCCTACTGGCCCGTTCGGCCCGGGCGGCAGCTTGGCTGCCTTGGAATCGTCCTTGGCGTCCCAGAACAAGTCGGGATTATAGTGGAACGGCGGATTGTACGACGCGCCCTTGATCGTCCATTTTCCGATCGGCAGCGGATCATGCTCGCTGCCCATCGTGGCCATGAATTGCGCGACCAATTTGCCGTCCTTGTCGAGCACACGCAGCACTTCGTCCGACTTATCGACCACCACCTTCACGCCCTGCGGTTGCGTGGCGTCGACATTGAGATCGGCGAGCGTTTTGCGCCACGCCTCGGGCAACTTGGCGTCATAGTCGCGCGATGCTGGCAGCGCATTGGGGAACACCACCTTGGTGCCCGGTGCCAGCCGCGTATCCGCGCTGTTCAACTCGACTAGCACCTCGGGGCGGGTGTGGAACATTTCGGCCAGCTTCTCCATCGCATTGCGATAGCCGAGTTGCGGCAGTTTGGCCTGTTCGGCCGGGTCCTTCGGCAGCGGATTGGTATATGGCCCTGCCAATATTGCCTCGGTCAGCGCCAGCATCTTGGTCGGGCGCAGCGCGCGATAGGGATACAATGCCTGCAGCGTCGGCTTGTCGATCGCTCCGGTCTTCTTCAGCCCGCGTGATTCCTGAAAACCCTTGAGCGCTGCGGTGAGCGACTTGCCGGATCGACCGTCCAACACGCCAGGCGAGAACCCGAGATGGTCGAGGATTACCTGAACGTGCAGCGTAGAGCGATCGAGGCCGACCGGCGCAGCTTTTGTTCCCTGCGCCAATGCCGGGATAGGACCAAGCGAGGCAACCGCCAGACAGACTGCGACCACAACCGTTTTCCTCACCAATTCAAACTCCTACATATATTCCTATGCAGACAACGATAAACGAGCGGCTTGTTTCCCAGCCGTCACGATTACCGCAGCTTTCTCGCCGCAGCCTGATCGGTGGTGCCGCGCTTGGCGGCGTTGCCGCGATGATGCCGCTCTCCGCCATGGCCGCCGGGAGCGAATGGCGCCTGGCGATCCGCAACGTCCATAATAACGAAACGGTCGACGCTGTGTTCGCCCGCTCCGGCCAGTTCGTGCCCTCTGGCCTGGCGGAACTCAACCACGGTTTGCGCGACTGGCGTACCGGCGAAGCCATCCAAATGGACCGCCGCCTGCTGGCCCTGCTGGTGCGACTGCGCGAAAAACTTGACCTATCCGGCCGCAGCAAGATCGAACTGATCTCCGGCTATCGCTCGCCCCATACCAATGCCGCGCTGCGCGCGCGTGGCGGTGCCCATACCGGCGTGGCGAGCACCAGCCAGCATATGCTCGGCAAAGCGACCGATATCGTGGTCCCCGGCGTCACGCTCGACAAACTGCGCGGCGCCGCACTGGCGCTCGGCGGCGGCGGCGTCGGCTATTATCCGCGCGACGGCTTCGTCCATGTGGATACCGGCCGCGTACGCCAGTGGTGAGTGGTCAGGGGTATTCCTGACGGACGTGCAAAACAGCAAGGATCACCACGCTGTCCTTCGCGATCCGATAGACGATAACGTAATGGGGTGAATCACCGCCTCGCGCGTGTCCGGCAAACGCCCTGGCCGGTACATTTGCCGGTGGGCGCTGAGAAATTCACAGTGCGCATGGTAGCAGCTTGTAGCGCATTGGCAGCATGCGATGGTGGTCGGAAATATAATCTAAAAACCGGCGCAGGTTTGAGCGGGCCTTAGCCCGCCAGACGAGACGCATCGCTTTTACTATCAATAAGCGCCCGCATTTCCGCCATCGCCTCATCATGAGGGATGTCTGGCTCATCGCAATTGATCGCCGCCTGCACTTTCGCGCGAAACCAGACGTCATACGCCTCGGCTTCCTCGGTAGAGCCAAATTCGGATACGATCGGCGAAAGCTTTGGCGCGCCTTTGTTAAACCGGACCAGCCGACCAATCTCTAGCCGACTTTGGGCCGCGCCATCACCTCGGCGAACGCGCGCACCGCCGCCGCTTCGTCCCCGCCCCAAACCGCGTTAGATGCCGCCAGGAAATCCGCCCCCGCCGCTACCAACGGTGCGGCATTGGCCGGGGTGATCCCGCCGATCGCTACGCACGGTATCTCGAACACCGTCGACCACCAGCTCAACAGCACCGGCTCGGCGACATGCTCGACCGTCTTGGTCATGGTCGGATAGAAGGCCCCGAACGCAACATAGTCCGCCCCGCCCTCGCCCGCTTCCATCGCCAGATGGCGGCTGTCATGGCAGGTCACCCCGACCTGCGCGGTCGGGCCGAGCTGATCGCGCGCCTCGCGCGGGTCGCCATCGCCCTGCCCCAGGTGCACGCCGTCCGCGCCCAGCCGTTTGGCCAGCGCGATGCTGTCATTGACGATGAACGCCACATCCGCATCGGCGCAAATGCGCTGCAGCGGTTCGGCCAAAGCCGCCGCGACATGCTGGTCCACGTCCTTCACGCGAAACTGGAACGCGGCCACCGGCCCCGCCTCCAGCGCGCTTTTCAAGCGATCGGGAAACGTCCCGCTCACGTCGAGTGGCGAGACCAAATACAGCTGGCAGGCCGGCCGTCTGATATCGCGCGTGAACTGCGCGGCGAAATTGGGGTCTAGCGGGCCGAGCGGGTCAATATCCATCCCCGCGCGATAGCGCCGCGATCGCGGCATGGAAAGCCGCCGGATCATCAAGCTTGTGCGCCACCGCGTGCACCTGCCGTCCGCGCCGCAGCGCGATCGGCGTCTTCAGGTCGATCACCACGTTGGGCCACGCGACCAACGCCAAATTCAGCAAGCGCCGATCCTTGATCGCCGCCGCATCCCAACTCCCCCGCAGGCCGGCAATCTGCTCGACCGGCACGGCGATCGACTGCAGATAGCCGGCATGCAGCGTCAGAATGCCATCGCGGATGGTCACCGGCCGACGTTTGAACGAGCGCAGCAGCCACACCAGCGCGACCACCGCCGATAGGTCGATCGCCCCATTGATCAGCGCCGCCCAGGGCCCAAGCCACGCCACGACGACGAGATGCACGACCAGCATCTCGACGATCGCCAACCCCAGCAATACGCCCATCATCGGCCCAAGGCTACGATGATAGGCGAACTGCATAGGCGTCCGTTACTCTTCGTTCTTGTAGATCGCGATGATCCGCTCGAGCATCGCCAGCGCTTCGTCGCGCGGGCGCTGGAACGTGTTGCGGCCGATGATCGAGCCGTTGCCCCCGCCATCACGAATGTCGCGCGCATCCTGGTACACCGCGTCGACGCCCTTCGAGGCGCCGCCCGAAAACACCACGATGCGCCGCCCGGCAAAGCTCGACTGGACCACGTGGCGCACACGGTCCGACTGCTTGGACCAGTCGGTGCCCTCGTACATCGGCTTGGCGTCCTTCTGCTCGATATGGTCGCTCGGCAGCTTCACCTTGATGATATGTGCGCCGAGCAACGCCGCCATGTGTGCAGCATAAGCGCCGACATCCAGCGCCAGCTCGCCGGACTTGGGCAGCATGCCACCGCGCGGATACGACCAGATCACCGTCGCGATGCCGACCGACTTGGCCTCGGCGGACATTTCGCGGATCTGCCCGATCATGTCGAACAGATCGTCCGATCCCGGATAGATGGTGAAGCCGATCGCCGCGCAGCCGAGCCGAACGGCATCCTCGACCGATCCGGTCACCGCCTGGTTGGCGCCTTGCGCCCAGCTGTTCGAGCTGTTGACCTTCAGGATCGTCGGGATCTGCCCGGCAAAGGTTGCGGCCCCCGCCTCGATCATGCCGAGCGGCGCGGCAAACGCGCTGAGCCCAGCATCGATCGCCAGCTGGTAATGGTAATGCGGGTCATAGGCCGCCGGGTTGACCGAGAAGCTGCGCGCCGGGCCGTGTTCGAAGCCCTGGTCGACCGGGAGGATCACCAGCTTGCCGGTGCCGCCCAGTTTCCCCTGCATCAGGATGCGGGCGAGATTGGTCTTGGTGGCGGGCGAATCAGATTCGTATTTGTCGAGAATGGCCTGGACTTGCGGCGTCATTTTAATCTCCTTAGCGCTGTTTCAAAGTGCCAACCAGCGCCGCAGCGCCTGATCGACTTGTTCCATGGTCGTGGCCGGGGCGTACCCCAGTAGCTTGACGATCCGTTCACGGCGCAACGACTGCACCTTGTCGATCTGCGCCTCGCTTTCGCCGGCAAGGCCGGTAGCCTCAGACGGGGCAAACGGTACGCGAAACAGCGTTTCGCCACCGACATTGCTGGTCATCGGGCACAGGGTTACGGAAGCGTGCGTCTCGTTGAATATATCGGATTGAACTATGAGGAAGGGCCGCGGCTTGCGCGAGTATTCGCCTGGGCCAGCGGCGAGCACGATCGCACCCCGCCTCAGCTCCACGCACCGTCCTCGCCTTCGACAGCTTCCAAAAACGCCCAGTCCGCACCGTCGTCTCGCGCTGCTGCGCGCGACGACTGGCGACGCGCTTCCGCGCGATAGGCCTCATCATGCAATTCGACGTAGCGGCGCACCGCATCACGCGCGATATCGCTCTTGCTGCGCCCCTGCGTGCGCGCCACCGCCGTCAGGCGCTGTTCCAGATCGGTATCGAGGCGAACGCCCAGCATGACCATGCTCCGTTTAACACGTTTAACATAGCAAGCTGGGCGCTGTTAATCAACGCGTCAACGCGGTCACACCCGGCAAATCCTTGCCTTCCATCCATTCCAGGAACGCGCCGCCCGCCGTTGACACGAAAGTGAAGTCGTCTCCCGCCCCGGCCTGGTTCAGCGCCGCAACGGTATCACCGCCGCCCGCCACCGAGACCAACGAACCATCGCGCGTCAGCGCCGCCGCCGTCTTGGCCAGCGCCACCGTCGCGGCATCGAACGGCGGCGTCTCGAACGCCCCCAAAGGCCCGTTCCACACGAGGGTGCGGCAATTCTTCAGCACATCGCCCAGCGCCTCGACCGCCGCTGGCCCCACATCCAGGATCATCTCGTCCGCCGCCACCTCGTGCACGTTGCAGGTCCGCAAGCTCGGTGGATTGGCGGCAAAATCCTTCGACACCACCACGTCATAGGGCAGATGGATGGTGCAATTGGCGCGCTCGGCGGCATCGAAAATCTCGTCTGCGGTGCCGGTAAGATCATGCTCGCACAGGCTCTTGCCGACATTCACGCCGCGCGCAGCGAGAAACGTGTTGGCCATGCCGCCGCCGATGATCAGGTGATCCACCTTGGTCACCAGATGCTTGAGCACGTCGAGCTTGGACGACACCTTGGCGCCCCCGACCACGGCGGCGACCGGATGCTCGGGATTGCCCAGCGCCTTGTCCAGCGCGTCAAGCTCCGCCTCCATCGCCCGCCCGGCAAAGGCCGGCAGCACATGCGCCAGCCCCTCGGTGGAAACGTGCGCGCGGTGGGCGGCGGAGAAGGCGTCGTTGACGTAAAAATCGCCAAGTTCGGCAATCTTTGCAATGAGTTCGGGATCGTTCTGCTCTTCGCCAACAAAGAAGCGCGTATTTTCCAGGATCGCTACATCGCCCGGCTGCATCATCGCCGCGGCCTCGCCCGCGCCGTCCCAATCGACGAACCGCACCGGCCGCCCAAGTACCGCCTCGTACGGCCGTGTCACGAGCGCTAGCGACATGTCCGGATTGCGCATCCCCTTGGGTCGCCCGAAATGCGCCAGGATCAGTACGATCGCACCCCGATCGGCGAGTTCGCTGATCGTCGGCAAGGTCGCGCGCAGCCGCGTATCGTCGCTCACCGCACCGTCGCTCATCGGGACGTTGAGATCCTCGCGCACAAGCACGCGTTTGCCCCGCACATCGCCCATATCGTCGAGCGTTTTGAACGTTCTATTGGTCATGTCTCGATCCTGATCGTATCGCCGACGGCGATCGTGCCGCCCTGTATCACCATTGTGCACACGCCGCCGCGCCAATCGGGCAGCAACGCCGCCTCGAGCCCCGGTGCCAATGCCTCCATCCGCTCGCACGGATCGGTTTCGCGAGTCACTTCCAACACCACGTCGCTGCCGATGCGCAGCCGCACGCCTTTGGTCTGCGGCAAATCCAGTCTATCGACCAACAGGTTCGAGCGCCGCTCTTGCCACGGAATGTCCGCACCCACCTCGGCCAAGGCGGCGTCCCAGTCGCCGCGCTCTAGCAACGTCACCTGCCGCCGGTGCGGCTTGCCCTTCATCGCCCCGCGATAATCGCCGCTGATCCCGCCCTCGAGCGTGACGAGGACGTGATCGACGGTTTCCATCGCCGCCTTGGGCCGACCATGTCGCGCGATTCCGCCGAGCACCCCAACCTTGTCGTCACCCCAGCGCAAGCTGGAGTCTCCCTGCGGCGAGCGCTCCGGCCCGAACGGGGAGATGCCAGCATCCGCTGGCATGACGACATGCTTCATCAGATGAACTTGCCCATCGCCCCGGCGGTATCGATCATGCGGTTCGAGAAGCCCCATTCGTTATCGTACCAGCTCAGCACGCGCACCAGCTTGCCGTCGATCACTGCGGTCTCCAAGCTGTCGACGGTCGAGCTTGCCGGCGTGTGCATCAGATCGATCGAGACCAACGGCTCGTCGGTATAGGCCAGGATGCCCTTCAGCGGCCCGCTCTCCGACGCCGCCTTCAGTACGGCATTGACCTCTTCCACCGTCGTGTCGCGCGCCGGCGTGAAGGTCAGGTCGATCAGCGACACGTCCGGCACCGGCACGCGGATCGCCGACCCGTCCAGCTTGCCCTTCAACTCTGGCAACACTTCCGCCACGGCGCGCGCCGCGCCGGTCGTCGTCGGGATCATCGACATGGCCGCTGCCCGCGCGCGCCGCAGATCGGGATGGATCTGGTCGAGGATCTTCTGGTCGTTGGTATAAGCGTGGACGGTGGTCATCAGCCCGCGCTCGATGCCGATCGCATCGTTGAGCACCTTGGCCACCGGCGCCAGGCAGTTGGTCGTGCACGAGGCATTCGAGACGATGTTGTGGCCGGCCTCGAGCTTGTCGTGGTTGACGCCGTACACCACGGTCAGATCGACACCCTTGCCCGGGGCCGAGATCAGCACCTTCTTGGCGCCGGCATCGAGATGCTTCTGGCAGCTCTCGCGATCGGTGAAGAAGCCGGTGCATTCCAGCACGATGTCGACGCCCAGTTCGGCATGCGGCAGGTTGGCCGGGTCGCGCTCGGCGGTCACGCGGATGCGCTTGCCATCGACCACCAGGTCATTGCCCTCGGCCGAGACCTGGCCCGGATATTTGCCGTGCACGCTGTCCCGGCTGAACAGCCACGCATTCGACTTGGCATCGGCCAGGTCGTTGATCGCAACCAGCTCCAGTCCCGTATCGCCGCGTTCCAGCACCGCGCGGGCGACAAGCCGACCGATCCGCCCGAACCCGTTGATCGCTACCTTGATCGTCATGCTATTCTCCTGGCTGTCGGCCGTCCGGGCCGGCGTGTCGAAGCCACAGGCATCAACCTCCGACAAGAGGCGAACGGCGGCGGCGGTTGAAAGGAACTGGCCACGGACGGGCCTATCGTCGGAATCTCCACCGGCTGGTCGCGGGGATCCGTCCCCACGGGGTCAATGTGCGCGGTCTTTGCGGTGGACCGGCCGCTGCGTCAACCGGGCTGCGGCAAATCCGTGTTGTCGCCCTGTCCAACCATGCTATCCGCTTGCCCATGCCCGACACCCCCATCGACCGGATCGACGCCGCGATCGCCCGGATTGCGGCCGCCGTCGCGCGCCGCGCGCAAGCCAGCGAAGCGCTAACCAACCGCCACGCCGCACTACGCACCCGCATGACCGAAGCCGTCGCCGCGCTTGACGAGGTCATCGCCCGCGGAAAGTCCGAATAATGGCCGAGGTTACGCTTACCATCGGCGATCGCCGCCACATCGTCGCGTGCCGCGATGGCGAGGAGGATCAGTTGCGCCGCCTCGGTGAGATGCTCGACGCCCGCTGGCCGGCCGCGGCGCGCGCGGCAGGCGGCATGAACGGCGAACGCACCATGCTGCTCGTCGCCCTGATGCTGGCCGACTCGCTGGACGAGGCCGAACGGCGCCCCGCCGCGGATGCCGCCGGCGACCTGCTAGAAAAGCTCGCCGATCGCCTCGAAGCGCTCGCCGAGAGTATTGAGAAATAGCGTGAACCACGCTATATACATCGGTGGCGGGCACTGCCCGGTACGAGCCTTACCGATTATCCCTGAGGCGATTCTTCTTCCTAGGGGGTTGTCCCTGCGCAGATCCTGGTCTGTCGTACATGATCCCCACCTGATGCTTTTGGCGTCAGAGGATATTCAGGCAAACGGCCATGGTGGTCCCGCCACCCCATCTGGCCCCCGCGCATGATCGACAAGCAGACGCTCCGTGCCCAGATGCGCGCCGCGCGGCTCGCCTTCGTGGAAGGCTATGGCGATCGGCTGACCCCGCCCCCTTCCGAAGACACCTTGGCGACAAGAGCGCAACCATCCCCCCATCGTCACCCCGGACTTGTTCCGGGGTCCACCGCGCCGCAAAATCTACGGTCCGCGGATGTGCGGGCCGGTGGACCCCGGAACGAGTCCGGGGTGACGCCAGGTGTCGCGACGCGTCCCACCATCCACGTCCCCCAGGCGTTCCTGGACAGGCTCGAGCATGGCCTTACCGTCGCCTCCTACGTGCCGATGGGCGGCGAAGCCGACCCCGCGCCGCTCGCCCGCGCCGCGGTCGAGGCCAGTTGCGAGATCGTCCTCCCCCATGTCGTCGATCGCGCCACGCCGCTCCGCTTCCTCGCTTGGGATACCGAGGCGGCGCTGGTCGCCGGCCCGTTCGGCCTGCACCAGCCCGCGCACAGCGCCGCCGAGCGCCAGCCCGACATCATCCTCACCCCGCTGGTCGCGTTCGATGCCACGCTCAACCGCCTGGGCCAGGGCGCCGGCCATTACGACCGCGCCTTCGTCACCTTCCCCAAGGCGTGGCGCGTCGGCATCGCCTGGAGCATCCAGCAGGTCGACTCGCTTCCGGCGGACCCGTGGGATGTCCCGCTCCACGCCATCGCCACCGAAACCGACTGGATCACGCCATGACACCCTCCTGGCGCAAACCCGCTGGCATGTTGTTCATCCTGCTGCTGCTGGCGGTCTGGGTGGTCGGGGTCGCCAGCCTGTCGAATGTGGTCGGCGGCTGGCACTGGCTGCTGCAACTGGTGTTCTACGTCTTCACTGGCGTGATCTGGCTGTGGGTACTGCCGATGCGCCGCCTGCTGCAGTGGATGGAGACCGGCACATGGCGGGCGCCTACTCAGTAAACCTCGTCATCCTGAACTCGTTTCAGGATCCATGCGCGGCCAGTAGCCCAAACGGACACGGTCTATGAGGCGAATGACCGCGCCTGGATGCTGAAACAAGTTCAGCATGACGACAAGTATTTGGGGGTCCGACACCCTCCCAAAACAGGGAGTGGCGCGAGTGACGGGGCTCGAACCCGCGACCTCCGGCGTGACAGGCCGGCGCTCTAACCAACTGAGCTACACCCGCTTGTAAAGCGTGGAGGCGGCTCACTATGCGCGGGGCCGCACCCTGTCAACGGCCTTCTTTCGACAAATCAACTTCCGGTGTCAGAACGCACGTCGACGGTCGGGTCGCGACGCTTGCGCTGGGTGAGCGTGCCATGCTCGAACAGGAAGCCGGCAATGTCCGGCTTGCCCGCCGCGCCGATCACGGTCTGCAGGATGATCAGCAACGGCACGGCCAGCAGCGCGCCCGTCGTGCCCCACACCCAGCCCCAGAAGCTGATCGAAATGAGAATCATGATCGGGTTGATGGTCAGCCGATGCCCGACGATCAGCGGCGTCACCACATTGGCCTCGACCAAGTGGAGGCCGTACATGATCGCCGGCGGCGCCAGCGCCACCCACACGTCGGAAAAGGTCATCAACCCGCCGATCGCCAGCAGCAACGCCGCCACGACGGGCCCGAAATACGGCACATAGTTGAGCAAGGCGACGATGCCGCCCCACATGAGCGGGAACGGCATGCCCAGCGCATAGAGCGCTCCGGCGATGCACAGCCCGAGCACGATGTTGATCGCGGTGATCGTGCCGAGATACGACGACACGTCGTCGACCACGTCCTGGATCACCCGCGCGGTCGCCATGGCCCCGCCGAAGCTCTGCCGACTGGTGATCGTCCGCTTCCGCATCCGGGTCCAACCCGACAAAAAGAAAAATGCCGTCAGGATGCCGAAGAAGATCTGGATGATCACCCCCGGCGCCGAGGTCGCGGCCAGTTCCAGGATCGAGCTCGGCGGCGCGACGCCCGCAGTGGGCGCCTGGCGGATCGGCGTGGTGGCGATCTGCCGCAGCGTGCGATTGGCGTATTTTTCCAGGCTCGAATACAGATCGAGCAACGGGGCAAGATTGGTCTGGATACGATCGATGCGCGTCGGCAGCAGGCGGAAGAATTCCGTCGCCGGCACGACGATCGCGGCCAATGCGATGTTCGCGACGATGAGGAACAGCAACACGCAGAACAACGCCGCCAGCGCGGACGGTACCCGGCGCCGCTCGAGCCATTCGAGCAACGGGATCAGCGCCACCGCGATCACCAAAGCGGTGGTCGTCGGCAGGAAGAATTCCGCTCCGGCCTTCAGGGCGAAGGGGGTGGCCAAGGCAAGCCCCACGCCAGCGGTCAGCGTCAGCGCCGCCAGCAATCGATCGCGGCGCAGCGCGATCCGCGCCAGATCCTCGCGCTCCTCGCCCGTCTCCAGCGGCAGCCCTAAGGCGCCCATCTGCTCGACCGGGGCCGGCTCCGACGGCGCGGACGCCGGCACTACAGTCTCGTCGCTTGTCGCCATCCCGCTTCGTCCTCACGCCTACCCCGCCCGACCCTAGCGGCATTCCCAG
Source organism: Parasphingomonas puruogangriensis (assembly GCF_036663635.1). Lineage (NCBI taxonomy): Bacteria > Pseudomonadati > Pseudomonadota > Alphaproteobacteria > Sphingomonadales > Sphingomonadaceae > Parasphingomonas > Parasphingomonas puruogangriensis. The sequence goes on from NZ_JAXOJI010000001.1 coordinate 888,052, forward strand.
CGCTTGTAATCCCGGCTAGCAAGGCGCCATGCGCGATCAGATTCTCGTCATCGACGAAGGCACTACCTCGACCCGGGCGATGCTGTTCGCCCCCGACGGCAGCTGCCGTCACACCGCGCAGCAGGAACTGACGCAACATTATCCCGAGCCGGGCCGGGTCGAGCATGATGCGGCGGAAATCTGGCACCGAACCCTGGCGGTGGCGCGGCAAGTGGTGGAAAAGGCCGGCGGTGCGGACCGCATTGCCGCGATCGGCATCACCAACCAGCGCGAGACGATCGTGTTCTGGAGCCGCCGCACCGGCGAGCCGCTGGCCCCCGCCATCGTCTGGCAGGACCGCCGCACCGCGACCACGTGCCGCGAGCTCAAGGAGCAAGGCTACGAGCCCGCGGTACAAACCAAGACTGGCCTGTTGCTCGATCCCTATTTCTCCGGCTCCAAGATCGGCTGGGCGATGGCGCATTGGCCGCAGCTCAAGGAGGCCGGCGACGACCTCGCCATCGGCACGATCGATTCGTGGTTGATCTGGAAATTGACGGCCACTGAAGACCGGGGCGGTCTGCACGTGACCGACGCGACCAACGCCAGCCGCACCGCGTTGATGGCGATTGGCAGCGGCCATTGGGACGACGGGCTGATCGAACTGTTCGGCGCCCCGCGCAAGGCGCTGCCCGAGATCGTCGATTGCGCCGGCCAGTTCGGCGAGACCACGCTGTTCGGCGCGCCCATCCCGATTTGCGGCATCGCCGGCGACCAACAGGCCGCCACGATCGGCCAGTCGTGCCTCAAGATCGGCGAGACCAAGGCGACGTTCGGCACTGGCGCATTCGTCCTGACCCAGGCCGGCCCCACGCCCCCCACCTCGCGCCACCGCCTGCTCTCGACCATCGCCTGGCAGCTCGACGGCCGCCGCGCTTATGCGCTCGAAGGGTCGGTGTTCGTCGCCGGCAGCCTGATCAAATGGCTGCGCGACACGCTGGGCCTGATCGGCACCGCCAGCGAGACCGAGCACCTTGCCCGCAGCGTCCCCGACAATGGCGGCACCTATCTTGTCCCCGCACTCTCCGGTCTCGGCGCCCCATGGTGGGAACCGGAAGCGCGCGGCAGTATCTCCGGGCTCAGTTTTTCGACCAGCAAGGCGCATATCGTGCGCGCTGCGCTCGAATCCATGGCGCACCAGGCGCACGACCTGAAGGCCGCGTTCGCCGCCGACGGGATCGACTGGAACTGCGTGCGTATCGACGGCGGCATGGTCGCCAACGACTGGATGGCGCAGGACATGGCCGACATGCTCGGCGTCACCGTCGAACGCCCGAAATTTGCCGAAACCACCGCGCTTGGCGCGGCGATGCTCGCCGGCGTCGGCATCGGCCTATTCAAGGACCTCGCCGAAGCCAGCACGATGCGCGGCGCGGTCGAAACGTTCGAACCGCTTATGACGGACGATGACCGGCTCTTCAGGCTGGCCGGTTGGACGAGAGCCGTCGAAACCGTCGTCGCTGCGCGTCCCGCCAGAAAGACAACACCGGGGTGATGCTTATCCCCGCGTTTTAACCGCGAAACGATGTCAAAGGATCTCGTTCGATCCGCCAATAGCAGCCCGCGACTTGGCGGTGCTCAAGGCCCTTAGCCAATACCGCCTCCTGGTCTTATACTGTACCGATGGCTATTTGCTGGCGGCACGCGCCATGATTGCATCGCTAATTTGACGATGTAAAAGCCTTGCTCAAACGGTATGTTGAAAGGCAATCCATGCGCCTGTTCTTGCTGCTGCCTGTTTTCACCTTGACGCTCGCCGGCTGCGGCTCGGGCAAACAGGGCCCAAACGATCTCCGTCGCGACGAAACCTTGCTGCAGGTCAGCGCAACCGGCCGGGCCGAGGCGAAGCCGGACGAAGCGCGCTTTTCGGCCGGCGTCTCCACGATCGGCGCCAGCGCCGCCGCCGCGACCGAGACCAATAATGCCCGCATGAACGCGGTAATCGACGCGCTCACCGGGCTCGGTGTCGCCAAGGACGATATCCAGACCAAGCAATTGACCGTCGGCCGGATCGATTGGGGCAAGAACCGCAACAAGTTCGAGGCCAACAACGTCGTCGAGGTGCGCATCCGCACGGTCGACAAGGCCGGCGCGGCGGTCGCCGCCACCACGCAGGCCGGCGCCAACGTTCTGTCCGGCCCCGCTCTGCGCGTCACCGACGATGGCGCGGTCAACGGCGCAGCCTATGCCGCCGCGTTCAAGGCGGCCCGCGCGCGGGCCGACGCAATCGCCGCCGCGGCGAACCTGAAGGTCGTCCGCATTCTCTCGATCCGCGACGGCAGCACGTCCGCTCCGAGCCCAAGCTACGACATGGCCTATGAACGCGCCGCCCCCCAGGCCGCCCCGCCACCGGTCCTCGCCGGTACGGACACCACGATCGCTTCGGTCAGCATCGATGCGGTGCTCGGGCCGCGTTAGGGCGCCATGAGTTAGCATCGGCCATACATCGTCACCCCGGGCTCGACCCGGGGCCCCGCTGCCTTGCCCGGTGCTAACTCACGCCGCCACGTTCTCCCGATCCTCGAACAGCACCTTGAGGTCCTTCTTGAGGATCTTGCCATTGGCGTTGCGCGGCAGCGTCTCGTGCACGAAGCGCACCGCCACCGGCGTCTTGAACACCGCCAGCCGCGTCCGCACCCACGCCTGCAGCTCCGCCTCGCTCGCCGTCATGCCCGGCGCCAGATGCACCACCGCCGCCGGTTCCTCGCCCAGGATGCGATGCGGCAGTCCGATCAGCGCGCAATCGGTCACTGCCGGATGCGCGTATAGCACGTTCTCGACTTCGCTCGAATAGATGTTCTCACCGCCGCGGATGATCATGTCCTTGGCGCGATCGACGATATAGACGAAGCCTTCGTCATCCAGCCGCGCCAGATCGCCGGTGCGCACCCAACCGTCGACGAACGTCTCGGCGGTCGCCGCGGGCTTGTTCCAATAGCCCTTCACCACCATCGGCCCACGCGCCCACAATTCGCCGACCTCACCCACCGGCAGCTCGGTCGTGCCATCGTCGTCCATGATCTTGAGATCGGCGACCGCCACCGGCGGCCCGGCGCTGGTCGGGCGGTTGAGATAGTCCTCCGCTGCGTGGCTGGTCACCGTCGCCATCGTCTCGGTCATGCCCCAGCCATTGCCGGGCAGCGCGCCGAACTCCTCATGGATGCGCCGCACCAATTCGGGCGCGGACGGCGCCCCGCCATAGGCGATCGCCTCGATCGAGGAGAGATCGTATTTGTGCCGGTCGGGATGCTCGAGCAACTGCCAGGCGATCGTCGGCACGCCCCCGGTCATATTGACCTTCTCGCGCTCGATCAGCTCCATCGCGCGCACCACATCCCATTTGCGCATGAAGATCGCGGTCGACCCGCTCGCCACCACGCCCATCAGCCCGGCGCTGCACGCCGTGACATGGAATAACGGGATCACCGTCAGCGACGTGCGCGGCACCGGATCGGGGATCGGCTGCCCGCGCCGCAGGAACGATCGCGCCCCAGCATAGCCACCCGACATGATGTTGGTCATCAGGTTGCGATGCGTGCCGAGCGCGCCCTTGGGATTGCCGGTCGTGCCGCTGGTGTAGAAGATCGTCGCATCATCATCGGTATCGATCGCCACCTGCGGAAACGGTACCTCGTCTAGGCGCGCATAATCATGCGGCGTCCCGATCAGGTCCTCCAGCCGCGATGCCCTGCCCTCCAGCGGCGTCGAGGCGCGCGCCACGATGATCCGCTCGACCGCGGGGAGCGCCGGCGCCGCCTCCACGAAGCGCTGATAACGCTCGTCATCGACGAACAGCACGCGCGTCGCCGAATCATCGATGCCATATTCCAGCTCGCCTGCGGTCCACCAGGCGTTGAGCGGCACGACGATCGCCCCGATGCTCGCCGCCGCGAAGAAGATCACCGGCCATTCCGGCAGGTTGCGCATGGCCAGCGCGACCCGGTCGCCCTTGACCACGCCAAGCGCGATCAGCTTGGTCGCCAGCAGCGCCACGGCGCGATAATTGGCCTCGAACGTCACGCGTTCGTCTTCGTAGATGGTGAACAGGTTGGCGCCATGCGCCCGCGCCGCCTGCGCCAGCCAGCCAAGATGGGGCGGGGCATTCTTCCACACGCGCGTGGGCACGCCGCGAATGTCGATCGTTTCCATCTCGAACTTCGCGCCCGGCGCGGTCAGCATCGCCTGGGCATGCGCCAGCGACACCGCCGGCCAGGCCGGATCGAGTGCGATCAGCGGTTGGTTTTCCAAGGCAGCTCTCCCAAGAATCTGAACATCGGGTTTGGCTTATCCGCCATTTGATGCCCGTTTAGTGTTGATTCCCGCTCCACTCAAGGCAATAGGGTTCGGTAAAGTTCGAAACCGGGGTATGGGTCAGACCATGAAGATCGCCAAGCCAGAAGATCATGGCATGGATGCCACGCGCCTCGCCCGCATCGATGCTCTGCTCAAGGAACGCTATATCGACAGCGGCAAGCTGGCGAGCACGCAGGTGCTGGTCGCGCGCGACGGCGAGATCGTGCATTTCGCGAGCCAGGGCTGCGCGCGAGAGGATGGCGCGACGCTCGATGAAAAAGCGCTGTTCCGCATCGCCAGCATGACCAAGCCTATCACCTCGATCGCCTTCATGATCCTGCTCGAGGAAGGCAAGGTCGCGCTCGACACGCCGGTGCATCACGTCATGCCGGAATTTAAAGGCCTGGGGGTCTATGTCGCGGGCGGCGGCTCGGTCCCGTTCCAGACCAAGCCGACCAGCCAGCCGATGCGCATGGTCGATCTGCTGCGCCACACGTCGGGCCTGACCTACGGCTTCCAATACCGCACCAGCGTCGATGCCGCCTACCGCGCGAACAAGCTGGAGAATTGGCACGGCAATTACGATCTTGACGGCTTCGTCGCCGCTTTGGCCAAAATCCCGCTCGAATTCTCCCCCGGCGAGGCGTGGAATTATTCCGTCTCCACCGACGTGCTCGGCGCCGTGGTCCAGCGGCTTTCCGGCATGCCGTTCGACGACTTCCTGCGCACCCGCATTTTCGAACCGCTCGGCATGCACGACACGTTCTTCACCGTGCCCGAAGACAAGATCGACCGCCTCACCGATTGCTATACCTTCGCGCCGGGCAAGGGCCGCGCGATGTACGATCGCGGCGCGGACAGCGCCTGGGGCCGCCCGGTCAAATTCCTCTCCGGCGGCGGGGGGCTCGTCTCGTCCGCGCTCGATTACAACCGCTTCTGCCAGATGTGCCTCAACGGCGGCACGCTAGACGGTGCCCGCATCGTCAGCCGCAAGACGCTTGAACTGATGACTCTCAATCACTTGCCTGGCGATCGCGATCTCACCCAGATGTCGCGCTCCTTGTTCAGCGAAGCGGCGCTTGCCGGCACCGGTTTCGGGCTCGGTTTCGCAGTCAACAAGGATTTGGCGCCGGGGATGGTGCCCGGCTCGGTCGGCGAATATTATTGGGGTGGGATGTTCTCGACCGCCTTCTTCATCGACCCCATAGAGCGGCTGAGCATGGTGTTCATGACGCAGCTGTCGCCCAGCAGCCAGTACCCGATCCGCAGAGAATTGAAGACGTTGATTTATTCGGCCTTAATCTAAACAGTTCCCCGGCGAAGGCCGGGGCCCAGTTGCGAAGGTCGAGGTAACGACACGCAACGCCCGCCATTGACTGTTCCGCGACTGGGCCCCGGCCTTCGCCGGGGAACAAGTAGGAGAGAAAAATGACCAGCCCGATCACCACCGAGCGCCACGACAACGTCCTCGTCATCATTTCCAACAGCCCGCCGGTCAACGCGCTCGGCGCCGCCGTCCGCCAGGGTCTCAAGGCCGGCGTCGAGGAGGGGCTGGCCGACGACAGTATCAAGGCGATGGTCATCCGCTGCGACGGCCGCACCTTTTTCGCCGGCGCCGACATCACCGAATTCGGCAAGCCCCCGGTCGAGCCCGGCCTGCACGACGTGCTCGACATGATAGAGCAATCGACCAAGCCGGTCGTCGCCGCGATCCACGGCACCGCGCTCGGCGGCGGCTGCGAAACCGCGCTCGTCTGCCATTACCGCATCGCTGTCCCTTCCGCCGTGCTCGGCACGCCCGAGGTCAAGCTCGGCCTGCTCCCCGGCGCCGGCGGTACGCAGCGTATCCCGCGTATCGCCGGCGTGCCGCTTGCGCTGGAGATGACCGCCAAGGGTGATCCGATCAGCGCCAAGAAGGCCGTCGAGGCCGGACTGATCGATCGCCTCGCCACCGAAGGCAATCTCGAGGCGGATGCGATCGCCTTCGCCCGTGAGATCGCCAGCGTCACCCCGCTGCCCCGCGCCTCGGAAAAGACCGCCGCACCCGACCCGCAAGCGATCGCCGCCTTCCGCAAGGAAAACGCCAAGCGGTTCCGCGGCTTCGAAGCGCCGGAGGCCAACATCGCCTGCGTGGAGGCCGCCACCCACGGCAGCTTTGCCGACGGCATGAAGTTCGAACGCCAGCAATTCATGAAGCTGATGACCGGCACGCAATCCGCCGCGCAGCGCCATCTGTTCTTCGCCGAGCGTCAGGCGGCCAAGATCGACGGCATCGCGCCGGACATCGCGCTGCGCGAGATCAAGAAGGTCGGGGTGATTGGCGCCGGCACGATGGGCGGCGGGATCAGTATGAACTTCCTCTCCGCCGGCATTCCCGTCACGATTGTCGAAACGCAGCAGGAAGCGCTCGATCGCGGCACCGGCGTGATGCGCAAGAATTACGAAGGCTCCGCCGCCCGCGGCCGCATCAAGCCCGAACAGGTCGAGGCGGCTATGGGCGCGCTGACGCCGACGCTCGATCTCGCCGCGCTCGCCGATTGCGACCTGATCATCGAGGCGATCTACGAAAATATGGACGTCAAGAAGGAGCTATTCGGCAAGCTCGACCAGATCGCCAAGCCCGGCGCGATCCTCGCCTCCAACACCTCCTATCTCAACATCGACGAGATGGCCGCCGTCACCAGCCGCCCCGGCGACGTGATCGGCATGCATTTCTTCTCGCCCGCCAATGTGATGAAGCTGCTGGAAGTCGTGCGCGGCGCACAGACGTCGGACGACGTGCTCGCCACCGTCATGGCGCTGGGCAAGAAGATCAAGAAGGTCGCCGTGGTCTCCGGCGTCTGCCCCGGCTTCATCGGCAACCGCATGCTCTCGCCGCGCCAGCAGGAAGCCAACAAGCTGCTCATGGAAGGCGCGACCCCGGAACAGATCGACCGCGTCCATGTCGAATTCGGCATGCCGATGGGCCCGTTCCAGATGAGCGATCTCGCCGGCGTCGATATCGGCTGGCACCGCGATCCGACCCGCATCGAAAGCATCCGCGACGCACTCGCCGCCGAAGGTCGCTGGGGCCAGAAGAAACAGGCCGGCTTCTACGATTATGACGAGAAGCGTAATCCGACGCCGAGCCCGCGCGTGGCGGAGATCATCGAGGATTTCCGCTCGAAATCGAACCTGCAGAAGCGCGAGATCAGCGACCAGGAGATCATCGAAAAGACGCTCTACACGATGGTCAACGAAGGCGCGCTGATCCTCGACGAGAAGATGGCGCAGCGCGCGTCGGATATCGATGTGGTGTGGATCTACGGCTATGGCTGGCCGGTCTATCGTGGCGGCCCGATGTTCTGGGCCGACACCGAAGGCCTGCCCAAGATCGTCGCGGCGCTGGAGAAACACGGCTTCAAGGTCGCCGATCTGCTCAAGAACAAGGCCGAGAGCGGCGGTAAGTTCAACTGACTCTCCCTCTCCCCTCCGGGGAGAGGGCAAGCGAGGCGAAGCCGAAGCGAGGGAGAGGGGCGGTGCGGCAGCGACACAGCCCATGACTGCCCCTCTCCCCGACCCTCTCCCCAACGGGGAGAGGGAGAAGAAGGAAACCGACATGACCGACACCAACCTCGACCAATTCCGCACCGAAACGCGCGCCTGGCTCGCCGAAAACTGCCCGCCCGAAATGCGCGAACCCGTCCGCTCCGACAAGGACGCCGTGTGGGGCGGCCGCGACCAATCCAACCTCACCCCCGCACAGAAGACTTGGATGGACAAGATGGCCGTCAAGGGCTGGACCGTCCCCGACTGGCCCAAGGCCTATGGCGGCGGTGGCCTCAGCCCAGCCGAAACCAAGATCCTGCGCGAGGAAATGGCCGCCATCCGCGCGCGCAATCCGCTCAACAGCTTCGGCATCTCGATGCTCGGGCCAGCGCTGCTAAAGTACGGCACCGAAGAGCAGAAGCTCAACCACCTGACCAAGATCGCGCGCGGCGAAATCCGCTGGTGCCAGGGCTATAGCGAACCCAATGCCGGCTCCGATCTCGCTGCGCTCGCCGCCTCCGCGGAGGACAAAGGTGATCACTACCTCGTCAACGGCCAGAAGGTCTGGACCAGCTATGCCGACAAGGCCGACTGGATCTTCTGCCTCGTCCGCACCGACAAGGCCACCAAACAGGGCGGCATCAGCTTCGTGTTGTTCGACATGGCCAGCGAAGGCGTGTCGACCAAGCCGATCCTGCTGATCAGCGGCTATTCGCCGTTCTGCGAGACCTTCATGGATAACGTGAAGGTGCCCAAGGAAAACCTCGTCCACGAAGAGAATAAGGGCTGGGACGTCGCCAAATACCTGTTGGGTCACGAACGCGAGATGATCTCCGGCATGGGTCTGGCCTCGACCGGCGGCAACCCGCTGATCGACGGCGCCATCGCCACTGTCGGCCTCGATCATGACGGCCGCCTCGCCGATCCGCTGCTACGCGCCAGCATCGCGATGTTCGAGGTCCGCTCGAAAGCCTTCGGCATGATGAGCGAGCGCTTCATCGACGAGTTGAAAGCCGGCCGCGCCCACCCCGCCCAGCCCAGCATGATGAAATATTACGGCACCGAGCTCAACAAGAGCCGCTACGAACTGATGATGTCGGCCGGTGGCTCGGACGCGCTCGAATGGGAAAGCGAGGCCTCCTCGGGCGGCAGCACCCCGCGCGCCTGGCTGCGCACCAAGGCCAATTCGATCGAAGGCGGCACCAGCGAAGTCCAGCTCAACATCATCGCCAAGCGCATCCTGGAATTGCCGAGTACGTAAACTTCTCCCTCTCCCCTCCGGGGAGAGGGCAAGCGAGGCGAAGCCGAAGCGAGGGAGAGGGGCAGGGCGGCAGCGACACCACCCGTGACTGCCCCTCTCCCCGGCCCTCTCCCCGCCAGCGGGGAGAGGGAGAAGAAGAAGGAAGAATAAAATGCCCCTCTACCTCAACGACGAACAGCAAATGCTCCGCGACACCGCGCGGGAGTTCATCGCCGAACACGCCCCCGTCAGCCACCTGCGCAAGCTCCGCGACGAGCAAAATCCCGACGGCCTTTCCCGCGACCTGTGGAAAAGCTTCGCCGAGATGGGCTTCACCGGCATGCTGATGAGCGACACAGACGGCGGCCTCGGCCTCGGCCATGTCGAAGCCGGCGTGCTGCTCGAGGAAATCGGCCGTAACCTTTCGCCCTCCCCGTTCCTCACCACCGCCGTCGCCGCAGTCGAGGCGTTGAAGGGCACGCCGCACGCACAGCGCTATTTCCCCGGCATCCTGGCCGGCGAGACGATCGCCGCTCTGGCCATCGACGAAGGGGCCAAGCACCGCGACCATATCGCGCTCAAGGCCGAACGCTCGGGCAACGGCTTCAAGCTCAGCGGCAAGAAGCAGTTCGTCACCCACGGTCATATCGCCGACCTACTGATCGTCGCCGCCCGCACTGCTGGCGGCGCCGATGACGACCAGGGCATCACGTTGTTCGCGGTCGACAAGAACGCTGCCGGCCTCACCGCCGCGGCCGAACGGCTCGCCGATTCCAGCCTCGCCGCCCGGCTGGAGTTCGACGGTGTCGAGCTCGATGCCGATGCCGTGATCGGCGAGATCGACGCCGGTCGCGATCCGCTGCGGCGCCTGCTCAACGCCGGCCGCACCGGCGCTGCGGCCGAATCGCTCGGCGTCGGCGGCGGCGCGATGGACATGACGATCGGCTATCTCAAGGAGCGCAAGCAGTTCGGCGCAACGATCGGCAGCTTCCAGGCGCTGCAGCACCGCGCCGCGCACCTTTACAGTGAAATGGAGGTGGCGCGCGCCGCGGTCATCAAGGCTGCGCAGTTGCTCGACTCAGGCTCGGACAAGGCCGACGACGCCGTATCCGTCGCCAAGGCGATGACCGCGCTCGCCACCACGCTCGCCGTGCAGGAAGGCGTGCAGATGCACGGCGGCATCGGCATGACCGACGAATATGATATCGGCTTCTACATGAAGCGCGCCCGCGTGCTGGCCGAGATGTTCGGCGACGCCAATTTCCACGCCGACAAGCTCGCCAAAGCCGCAGGCTACTGATCCGCTTGTGCTAGAGCGCTTCCCCGGCGCAGACCGGGGTCCAGTCGAGGCGCAGACGTAACCCAGGCCTGCGCTTCTTCACCTCGACCTCCGCGACTGGACCCCGGCTTGTACCGGGGAAGCGCCGTGATCTTGAAAGACCTGCGATGACCGATACCCCCACCCCCGAAGCCCTTGCCGCAGATCTCTGCGATCTTCTCGACGTCGAGGAAATCGACACCGATCTCTATCGCGGCAAGCGCGGCAAGGACGGCTATGGCCGCGTGTTCGGGGGCCAGGTCATCGCGCAAGCGCTGCAAGCCGCGCAGCGCTCCACCGATGCGCCGAAAATCGCGCATTCGCTGCACGCTTACTTCATGCGCCCGGGCAACGAGGATTTTCCCATCCTCTACCGCGTTGTGCGCGATTTCGAGGGCAAGAGCTTCGCCACCCGCCGCGTCATCGCCATGCAAAAAGGCCAGCCGATCCTCAGCATGACCTGCTCGCTGCAAGTACCTGAACAGGGCCTGCACCATCAGGACACGATGCCCGACGTGCCCGGCCCCGACGGCCTCCAGACCGACACCGCGCTGCGCGCCGAGATGGTCGATCGCATCCCCGAACGCTTCCGCCGTACATTCCTCAAAGCCCGCCCGATCGAGATCCGCCCGGTGTCCCCGCGCGCCTGGCTCAACCCGGTGAAGTCCGACCCCAGCCAGCAAACCTGGTTCCGCATCGCCGCGCCGATCGGCGACGATCCCGCGCTGCACCGCGCGATCCTGGCCTACGCTTCGGACATGGCCCTGCTCGGCACCGGCACGCTGCCGCACGGCGTCAATTGGATGACACACAACCTGCAGACTGCCAGCCTCGATCATTCGGTCTGGCTGCACGAGCATTTCCGCGCCGACCAATGGCTGCTCTACGCCTGCGATAGCCCCTGGGCCGGCCACGCCCGCAGCTTCAATCGCGGCCGGATCTACGCGCAAGACGGCCGCCTCGTCGCCAGCGTCGCGCAGGAAGGATTGATGCGGCTGCGCGAATAGCTGTTGCGCTCGCGCCATTCCATGGCACCTTGGGCCATGCTCAATCGTCGCACGCTGCTCGCCCAGGCCGGTATTGCCGGTCTCGCCACCACCCTCCCCGCCATCGCCCAAGGCGCCAAAGCCGCCCCCGGCGACGCCGGCGCGAGCAAGACGCTCGCCGGCATCGCCGAAGAACTGCTGGCCGACTTCCCCGAAGGCGCGACCCAGCTCGGCATCGATGTCGGCGCGCGCGCCGCGTTGAAGGCAAAGCTCACCGATCACAGCCTCACCGCCGATCGCGCCCGCCGCGACCGCATCGACATCCGTCGCACCCAGCTCCAGAAGATCGATCGCGCCACGCTCACGCCGCAGATCGCGCTCGACGTGGATGTCACGCAGGCCGCCTACGATCTCGCGCATGACGGCTGCGTGGCGCTGCCGCACGGCGACGTCGCCATCCTCAACCAGAACGCATCCTATCGCAGCACGCCCTATATCGTCAGCCAGGGCACCGGCGCGTTCGCCGAAATCCCCGACATGCTGGAGAGCAAGCACAAAGTCGCCACCCGCGCCGACGCCGACGCCTATCTCGCTCGGCTCGAATCCTATGCGGCACAGCTCGATGCCGAAACCGCGCGGATCACGGCGGACGCCGCCGCCGGATTCATCCTGCCGCGTTTCCTGATCGACATCACCGCCGCCCAGCTCGCCACCGCCGCCGCGCAGCCGGTCGCCGACTGGAACCTCGTCACCACCTTTGCCGCCAAGACCAGCAAAGCCGGCCTGCCCGGCGCTTGGTCCGACCGAGCCACCAGAATCGCCACTGGCACGATCGCCCCCGCGCTCGCCCGCCAGGCCGCCGCATTCGAGGCACTGAAACCCAAGGCAGGCAACACGCCCGGCATGTGGCAATTGCCCGGCGCCGAGCGCAGCTATGCCTGGCTGGTCGAGGCCGGCACCACCACCAAACGCACCCCGGAAGACATCCACCAGTCCGGCCTGGAGCAGGTCGCGGCGCTCACCGCCGAGATGGACGTGCTGCTCAAGGCCCAGGGCCTGGCCAAGGGCACGGTCGGCCAGCGCCTGATCGAACTCGGCAAGCGCCCGGACCTGCTTTACGCCAATACGGACAAAGGCCGCGCCGAGCTGCTCGCCTATCTCAACACCGTCGTCGCGGACATCCGCCCGCGCATGGCCCAAGCGTTCCACAAGCTCGTGCCCGGCCGGCTCGACGTCAAGCGCGTGCCGCCCTCGATTGAAAACGGCATGCCCAACGGCTACGCCTCGGCCGGCTCGATCGACGGCAAGACGCCGGGCGCTTATTACATCAACCTCAAGGATACCGGCATCTGGCCGCGCTTTGCGCTGCCCACTTTGACCTTCCACGAAGGCATCCCCGGCCATGTCTGGCAGGGCGAATATACCTATGATCTGCCGCTGATCCGCACGCTGCTGGCGTTCAACGCCTATAGCGAAGGCTGGGGCCTGTATGGCGAGCAGATCGGTGACGAGGTCGGCTTCTACGAGCGCGATCCGATCGGCCGCATCGGCTATCTCCAATCGATGAACTTCCGCGCCAGCCGCCTCGTCGCCGACACCGGCCTGCACCACAAGCGCTGGACCATGGCGCAAGCGACGCGCTGGTTCGGCGAAGCGACTGGCTACACGCCGTCGCAATGCCAGAGCGAGCTCAACCGCTATTGCGCCTGGCCGGGTCAAGCGCTCGGCTACAAGACTGGCCATAATGAAATTAACCGCCTGCGCACCAAGGCCCGCGCCGAACTGGGCCCGCGGTTCGACGGCAAGGCGTTCAACGACCTCGTCGTCAGCACCGGCGGCGTGCCGCTTAGCGTGCTGGGCCGAATCGTCGACGCGTGGATCGGGCGGTGGAAGCCGTATTGAGCAAGGCAGTAAACGAAGGGTAGCCATAGCCGCCCGCTGGCGCTACCGATGTTACAATGTCTCATATACCATCGCCAGCGGGTTCGAATCCCGCTAACGCGCCCAGCGCCCGCTTCTTTTCCGGGCTCGGCATCTCCCATGGCATGCGGGTGCTGGATGTCGGGTGCGGGAATGGAGACCTGAGCCGCCTGATCGCCGGCCTTGCGGGCCCAACGGGCGAAATTGTCGCGATCGACTCCAGCGAGCCGGCACTGGCGCTGGGCCGCGCCGTCGAGGCGGATGCGCATGCTGCATCCATTCGATACTGTCAGGCAGACCTGGCTGGCGAACTACCTGACCTGGGCCGGTTCGACGCGATCGTCGGCCGCCGGGTGCTGATGTATCTTCCTGATGCAGCGGCAACGCTTGCTCGGCTTGCCGTCCTGGCCAAGCCCGGCGCGATCATCGCCTTTCAGGAACATGCGCGGGCCGCATTGCCCTACGGGCTCGGCGAACTCGCCGTGCATCGCCGCCTATATGACTGGATGTGGGATACGGTCGCAGCGGAGGGCGGGGACGTCTCACTGGCGCTCCGTTTGGTCGAATTGCTCCCAACAGCGGGGTTCTCGATCGCGGACACGCGCAGCGAAGCGATCCTGTTCCAGCCCGGCGCGCCGTCATTCTTGCCGACGCTTGCCCGAGCCATGCTGCCACGCCTGATCGAGCGCGGCGTAGCCAGCGCCGAAGACGTTGGGCTCGACACGCTCGCGCAGCGCATCGAGGAAGAGCGCCGCTCCATCGGCGGTTCGATCATGTGGGATTTGGCGTTTCTCGTTTGGGGACGGCGGGCTGTTGTGTAAGGCTAGCGCCCGAACGGCCGCGGGCAGCACTCGCCGATCGGGTCGACGCGTTTAGTTCTTCCCGACTGCACTTTCGTTAAGGCGCGGACGGCCCGGCCGCCGCGCTTCGCGAATGGCGACGCCCGTCACCACCGCCCCGGCCAGCACGATCGCGGCGATCGACAGCAGCCCCGCCGGCGAGATTGCCACCCGTACCTCGACCTCGACATTCCGGTTCCAGGAAACGATTGCGTCCGACATGATGCCTCCTGGTAGCGACCTGCAAATAGCGAACTTGCCGCCACCGAAAGCTGCTGGCAAGTCAGCCCGATCGCCTCGGCCGACGTATCACAAACTGCTGTCCTACAACGCGCCGCCATGACATGATCGTATCGTTCTTTGAGACGGTCGATTCGATACAATTACGCGCGACCGCAGCGATGTCGCGACCCGCCGATCTACCGCCGCGAACTATGCTTCTTGGCCTAACCTTAGCCTAACCTTCCGCGCCGCAGTATTGCCGTGCGCTCACACCGCGGTCTTGCCATATTCCTGCTTGGTCACCGGATGGCTCGACGATAGGCCGCCATCCACCGCGATCGCCTGGCCGTTGACATAGCTCGCATCGTCCGACGCCAGGAACGCGGCGACCTTGGCCAGTTCCTCAGGCTGCGCCCCCCGGCGCAGCGGATTGAGCCGCCCGACCCGGTCCAGCTTGTCGGCGCTGCGGGCATAATCGAAGGTCGGCTTGGTCATGCCCGTCTCGGTCAGCCCCGGGCAGATCGCGTTGACGCGCACGTTCGATCCCGACAGCTGCTGTGCCGAGACCATCGCCAGGTTGATCACCCCCGCCTTAGACGCGGAGTAAGCCGGCGAGCCTGCGCCTGAGCGGATTCCTGCTACGCTTGCGGTCAGCACGATCGCCCCGCCGCCGCGCTCGGCAATCCTGGGCGCGGCATGTTTGATCGCCAGATACGGCCCGATCAGATTGACCCGCAGCACCTCGGTGATCAGCGCCACATCGGTATCGAAGATATTGGCCATGCCGCCCGAGATACCGGCATTGGCGAACATCACGTCGAGCCCGCCATAATATTCGGTAGCGACGGTGACCACACGGATCACGTCCTCCTCGTTCCCCGCATCGATGATGATGCCGTGGGCCGTCCCGCCGGCCGCGACGATCATGGCCGCGGTTTCCTCCGCCGCCGCAGTGATATCGGCGCAGACCACCGACCCGCCCTCGCTGGCAAATAGGCGCGCCGCCGCTCGCCCGATGCCCGAACCAGCGCCGGTCACGATGATCGATTTACCGCTGAACCGCATTCCTACCTCCATCACCACCGACCGTCATCCCGGCAAAAGCTGGGATCTCAAGCGGCAAACGTTGTTCGCCAGCCGCACGAAGCCCCAGCTTCCGCTGGGGCGACGGCATGGGCCTAAATCGTCACCCCGCCATCGATCACGATCGACTGCCCGGTCATGAACGCGCTGGCTGGCGAAGCGAGGAACACCACCGCCCCGGCAATCTCTTCGGGCACGCCGATCCGCCGCAGCGGTACCGATTTGTTCGCCGCCTCGATCCGTGCCGGATCCTCCCACAGCGCCTTGGCGAAATCGGTCTTGATCAGCCCCGGCGCGATACAATTGATGCGCACATTGTCCGGGCCGAATTCGTGCGCCAGGTTGCGCGCCAACTGCATGTCCGCCGCCTTCGAGATGCAATAGGCGCCGATCACGTCCGAGCCGCGAAGGCCGCCGATCGACGACACGATGACGATCGAGCCGCTCTTCCGCTCGCGCATTTCCGGCGCGACCATCGCGATCAGCCAGTGGTTCGAGACGATGTTGTTGTCGAGGATCTTGCGAAACTGCTCATCGGTAATCCCCGCCTGCGGCCCGTAATAGGGGTTGGATGCCGCGTTGCAGACCAGGATGTCAATCTGCCCGAACGCTGCGCGGGTTTCGTCGACCAAATGCTGCAGACCAGCCTTGTCGGAGATATTCGCCGCCACCGCGATCGCCGTCCCCGCGCCGAACCGCGCGTTGAGCTCCCCCGCGACCGCGTCGCACGCATCCTGTTTACGGCTCGATATCACCACCTTGGCGCCGTGCTCGGCCAGCTCGACCGCGCTCGCCTTGCCGATGCCCTTGGTCGAACCCGTGACGATCGCCACTTTGCCGCTCAGATCGAATAACGACATATCTTCTCCTGTTCTAAACTCCCCTCCCGCTTGCGGGAGGGGTTGGGGGAGGGCCTGTCGCCAAACGCGGCGCTGCAGTTCTGGACACGCCCTCCCCTAACCCCTCCCGTAGGCGGGAGGGGAATGATCAAGCCCCCGCCTTCACCGCAAAGTCCCACGCCGCATCCGCCAACCGATACACGCCGGCCGCCGATTTTTCCGCCTGCGCGCTCGACGCGGTGCCCTCGACGATGCGTTTCTTGATCCCCTGCACGATCCCGGTCAGCCGAAACAGATTGTAGGAGAAGTACCAGTTTAGATCCGGCACCCCCTCGCGCCCGGTCGCCGCGCAATAGCGCGCGACCATATCGTCGATCGTCGGGATGCCGGTCTCCGGCCCGGTCCGGCCCTTCACGCCCGAACGACCTTCCGGCTCGGTCACCCAGCTCATCAAGAAATAGGAGAAATCGGCCAGCGGATCGCCCAGCGTCGATAATTCCCAGTCGAGCAACGCGATCACGCTCGGTTCGGTCTTATCGAAGATCATATTGTCGATGCGGTAATCGCCATGCACCACCGCGGTCCGCGTCTGCTCGGGCACGGTTCGCCCGAGATAATCGATCAACCGCTCGACCGATTCCATATGCTCGGTCTCGGACGCCCGATATTGCTTGGTCCAGCGCGCGACCTGGCGTTCGAAATAATTGCCCGGCCGTCCATAGTCGCCCAGGCCTGCCGCTTGCACGTCGGTATTGTGCAGCGCCGCCAGCGTATCGCACATCGCATTGTAGATGCCGGTCCGCTCTACCGGCGCATAGTCCGGCAGCGTCCCGTCCCACAAATTGCGCCCATCGGCGAAGCCCATGACGTAGAAATCGGTCCCCACCACGTCCGGATCGGTGCACAACCCATATGGCCGCGCGACCGGGAAACCGGTCGGGTACAGGCCCTCGATCACGCGATATTCGCGGTCCACCGCATGCGCCGAGGGCAACAGATTGCCGAACGGCTTGCGCCGCAACACATAGTCGCCGGACGGCGAACTGATCTTGAATGTCGGGTTGGATTGCCCGCCGGAGAATTTGGAATAACGCAGCGGCCCCGCAAACCCCGCGACGTGCGCGTCCATCCACGCGGTCAGCTTGGCCTCGTCGAGCCGGTCCTTTTCCGGCACGTCCATCGTCTGCGGCGATTCATCCATCAGGCGAACTCGATCACCGAGCGCACCGTATCGCCGGTGCGCAATTTGCCCATCGCCTCATTGACATCCTCAAGCTTGATCCGCTCCGCCACCATCGTGTCGAGATCGAGTTTGCCGTCGAGATACAGTTGCACGAGCCGCGGCATGTCGATCGGGAAGCGGGTCGAGCCCAGCAGCGACCCCTGCAGTTTCTTGCCCGTCAGGAACGTCGGTCCCGGTATCTTCACGTCACCGCCCGGCGCGATCATGCCGAGGATCGTCGCCGTGCCGCCGCGCCGGAGGATGTTCCAGGCCAGTTCCGCTGTATTCGGGCGTCCGACCGCTTCAATCGCATAATGCACGCCGCCACCGGTCAGCTCGATGACCTTTTTGGTCAACTCAGGATCCATCGCGTCGAAGCCATGCGTCGCGCCCAGTTTCTCCGCTAGGGCGAGCTTATCCGCGACAGGATCAATGGCGATGATCTGCCCCGCGCCGGCGATCTTGGCGGCGTTGATCGCCGCCAGCCCGATCCCGCCGCAGCCAATCACCGCCACCGTCTCGCCTGGGCGCAACTGACTGTCGTTGAACACCGCCCCCGCGCCCGTAATTACCGCGCAGCCGAGCAACGCCGCCCGGTCCATCGGCATCTCCTTGGAGATCGCCACGCAGGCATTTTCATGCACCAGCATCATTTCGGCATAGGCCGAGAGATTGAGGAACGGCGCCAGTGGTGTACCGTCGTTAAGGCTCAGCCGCGGCGGCGCGCCCTTGGCCCGGCGCGTCGAGGCATCGACGCACAGGCTCGGTCGCCCGGACACGCAGAACTCGCAAGCGCCGCAGAACACGGTGAAGAAAGTGATGACGTGATCGCCGACCTTTAGATGCGCGACGTCCGAGCCAACCGCCTCGACGATCCCCGCCGCTTCATGGCCGGGGACCGTTGGCATCGGGTGGGGGAACGCACCGTCGATAAAATGCAGGTCGCTGCGGCACACGCCGACCGCCATCGTGCGGATCAGCACTTCGCGGGGCCCCGGATCGGACACGGTGATGTCCTCGATCACCAGATCGGTCTTGGGGGCGTAGAGTACAGCTGCTTTCATTCTTAACCTCGTCATCCCAGCGAAAGCTGGGAGCTCAAGCCGCAAGCGCGCGCTTCGTTACCGGAAGGCCCCAGCTTTCGCTTGGGCGACGGCGTGATCCGCTTACCGCCGCACTGCGTCCTTTGCCGCCACCGCATCGGGCAGATCCGCATATTTGCCGAACTCATGCCGTGCGATGGCCCGGTTGTGCACCTCGTCCGGGCCATCGGCGAACCGCAATGTCCGCATGCTCGCCCAATCGTGCGCGAGATGGAAATCGCCCGACACACCGCCGCCGCCATGCGCCTGCACCGCATCGTCGAGGATCTTGAGCGCCATGTTCGGCGCCTGCACCTTGATCATGGCGATTTCCTGCTGCGCGCTCTTATTGCCGGCGCGGTCCATCATGTCCGCCGCCTTGAGACACAGCAATCGCGTCATCTCGATATCGATCCGCGCCCGCGCAATACGCTCCTCCCACACCGATTGGTCGGCGATGCGCTTACCGAACGCGACGCGCGTCAGCAGGCGCTTGGCCATTGCCTCGATGCCGGTTTCGGCCACGCCGATGGTGCGCATGCAGTGATGGATCCGCCCTGGCCCAAGCCGGCCCTGTGCGATTTCGAACCCACGTCCCTCGCCCAGCAACAGATTTTCTACCGGCACGCGCACGTCTTTCAGCACCACCTCGCCATGCCCGTGCGGGGCATGGTCATAGCCATAGACCGACAGCATGCGCTTGATCGTCACGCCCGGCGCATCCATCGGCACCAGAATCTGGCTCTGCTGGCTGTGCCGCGCGCCGTCCGGATTGGTCTTACCCATCACGATGGCAACGGCACAGCGCGGATCGCCCACACCCGACGACCACCATTTGGTGCCGTTGATCACATAATGGTCGCCATCGCGCACCATGCTGGTCTCGATATTGGTCGCGTCCGACGAGGCCACTGCCGGTTCGGTCATCAGAAAGGCCGAACGAATCTCGCCCTGCATCAGCGGCTTCAGCCAGCGCTCCTTCTGCTCGCGCGTACCGTAACGGTGAAACACTTCCATATTGCCGGTGTCGGGCGCCGAGCAGTTGAACACTTCCGACGCCCATCCGACCTTGCCCATCTCCTCCGCGCACAGCGCATATTCGAGGTTGCTGAGCTGCGTGCCTTCGAACTCGAACGTGTCGTCGACATGGTTCTGGCCGGAATGCGGCGGCATGAAGAAGTTCCAAAGGCCAGCCTCCTTGGCCTTCTGCTTCATGTCCTCGATCACCTGGATCACTTTCCAGCGCTCACCGGTGTGCGATTGCTCGTGATACACGTCCTGGCGCGGGCGAATGTTCTGGCCGATAAAGTCGCGTACCCGATCGCGGAAATACGTCTCCCGCTCGCTCAGCGTGAAATCCATGCTCGCTCTCCTAACCCGTGGCCACTGACCGTTGCCACGTTGGTTAGACCGTACCGCGTTTTCGGTAAAGCCGTCAGGCGACATAATTTGGCCCCTGCTGGCGCACGGCAAAAAAGACTGTTTCTTCTAAAGGAAGTTGGTAGACATGGCCGATGACGGCCGACCCCACGCTCATCGACGAAGAAAGCGGCACCAAGCGATTCCGCGCCAAGCGCGACGCGATCCTCGCCGCCGCCGCTCAAGCGATCAACGAACAAAGCGCCAAGGGCATGACGTTCGCCGATGTCGCGCGGCGTGTCGGACTGAATACCACCAGCGTAACCTATTATTTCAAGCGCAAGGAAGACCTTGCCTCAGCCTGTTTCGAGAACACGCTGGAGCGCCTTCAGGCGATGCTTGACGAAGCGTTGGAAGAGGCGACCCCGCAAGCGCGCGTCGCCAAATATCTCTCCATCACCATGGGCCGCCTGGCGGCGATCCAGCGCGGCACGCAGACGCCGTTTGCCGTATTGTCCGATCTGCGCGCGATGGAAGAGCCCGCGCGCGGCCAATTGATGACCGCGTGGCGCGAGGTGTTCCGCAAGACCCGTACCTTGTGGGGCCCGGCCAAGACCCGCGCCGAAACCGACTTGCGCGGGGCGCGCGCGCACGTCCTGCTCGAAAACACCTTCTGGCTGCCGGTGTGGCTGACACGCTACGATCCCGATCAGTTCGCCCGGGTCGAGGCGCGGCTGATGGACGTGTTCGAACACGGCATTGCCGCGCCTGGCCAGCGTTGGGCTCCCGATCTGGTCGATCTTGATCATGGAAGTTCCGAGCCAGGCCGCGCCGCCTTCCTGCTCGCCGCCACGCGGCTGATCAACGAACTCGGCTATCGCGGCGCCTCGGTGCAAAAGATCGCCTCGGAACTCAACGTCACCAAGGGTAGCTTCTACCATCATCTCGATGCCAAGGACGATCTGGTCATCGCCTGCTACAAACGCAGCTTCGACACGATCGCCGATGCGCAGCATTTGGCCGACGAAGCCGGCGGCAGCCATTGGCAGCGGCTGACGAGCACGATCGCCACATTGCTCGACGTGCAATTTTCCGAACGCGGCCCGCTGCTGCGCACCACCGCTTTGTCGGGCCTCCCGTCGGGTGTACGCGCGGAAATGCTCGAACGCTCGAACCGCATTGCCAGGCGCTACGCCGGCACGATGAGCGACGGCATCGCCGAAGGCTCGATCCGCCCGGTCGATGCCTTGGTCGCTGCGCAGGCGTTGATGGCGCTGCAGAACGCGGCGTTCGACATGCGCAAATGGGCCGCAACGATGCCCCGCGACAAGGCCGTGGCCTTCTACGCGTCGACGCTGGCGTTCGGCCTGTTCGACGATCGGGTGCTGAGCCTCTAACGCGCCTGCTAACGACATTCCTACGAGCATCTGGAGCTATATCATGACCGGCATGGGCCAATTCGACTGGGCCGACCCCTTCCTGCTTGACGACCAGCTGGAGGAAGACGAGCGCATGATCCGCGACACCGCGCGCGCTTACGCGCAGGAGAAGCTCGCGCCGCGCATCATCGATGCGTTTCAGAACGAAGTCACCGATGTGGCGATCTTCCGCGAGATGGGCGAACTCGGCCTGCTTGGCCCTACCGTACCCGAACAATATGGCGGCGTCGGCGCCTCCTATGTCGCGTATGGACTGGTCGCGCGCGAGGTCGAACGGATCGATAGCGGCTACCGCTCGATGATGAGCGTGCAGTCGAGCCTCGTCATGTACCCGATCTACGCCTACGGCTCCGAAGCGCAGAAGATGAAATATCTGCCCAAACTCGCCAGCGGAGAATATATCGGTTGCTTCGGTCTGACCGAGCCCGATGCCGGCTCCGATCCCGGTGGCATGACCACGCGCGCCACGAAGGTGGATGGCGGCTATCTCATTTCGGGTGCCAAGACCTGGATCAGCAACAGCCCGATCGCCGACGTGTTCGTCGTCTGGGCCAAGTCTGACGCGCATGGCGGCGGCATCCGCGGCTTCATCCTCGATAAGGGCATGAAGGGCCTCGAAACGCCCAAGATCGAAGGCAAGCTCTCCTTGCGGGCATCGATCACCGGCATGATCATGATGGACGAGGTCGAGGTCAGCGAGGACGCTTTGCTCCCCGACGTGCAGGGTCTCAAAGGACCGTTCGGCTGCCTCAACCGCGCGCGCTACGGCATTAGCTGGGGCGCGCTCGGCGCGGCGGAATTCTGCATGCATGCGGCGCGGCAATACGGGCTCGATCGCCACCAGTTCGGCAAGCCGCTCGCCGCCAACCAGCTCTACCAGAAGAAGCTCGCCGATATGCAGACCGAGATTGCGCTCGGGCTGCAGGCGTCGCTCCGCGTCGGTCGCCTGATGGACGAAGGCCGCTTCGCCCCGGAAATGGTCTCGATCGTGAAGCGCAACAATGTTGGCAAGGCGCTCGATATCGCGCGCATGAGCCGCGACATGCATGGCGGCAACGGTATCAGCGGCGAATATCAGATCATGCGTCACATGATGAACCTTGAGACGGTCAACACCTATGAAGGCGCGCACGACGTTCACGCGCTGATCCTCGGCCGCGCGATTACGGGGATTGCGGCGTTCTGATGCACGCGAGCGCCCCGCCCCCCACCGTCACCCCGGGCCTGCCCCGGGGCCCCGCTTGTTCTTTGTCGCGACCGCACGAAGAAGCGGGATCCCCGCTTTCGCGGGGATGACGATGGATGGGCAGTTGAAACCCCTCGCTGGCATCAAAGTCCTCGAACTCGCCCGCATCCTCGCCGGCCCTTGGTGCGGCCAATTGCTCGCCGATCTCGGTGCCGAGGTGATCAAGATCGAACGTCCGCACGCCGGCGACGACACCCGCCACTGGGGTCCGCCATTTATCACCGGCCCCGACGGCAACGATCTCGATGCGGCTTATTACCACTCGACCAACCGCGGCAAGACTAGCCGCGCGGTCGATATCACGACGACGCAAGGCCAGGCCGAGATCCGCTCGCTCGCCGCCGGGTCCGATGTGGTCATTGAGAATTATAAGGTCGGCGGCTTGGTCAAATACGGCCTCGACCACGCGTCGCTGGCGGCGCTCAACCCCCGCCTGATCACTTGCTCGATCACCGGGTTCGGCCAGACCGGCCCTTATGCCGCGCGCGCCGGCTACGACTTCATCATCCAGGGCATGGGCGGCATCATGTCGCTGACCGGCGAGCCCGATGGTCCGCCGCAGAAAGCCGGCATCGCCTATGCCGATATCTTCACCGGCGTCTATTCCGCCGTCGCGATCCTTGCTGCGCTGCGCACCCGCGACCGCGACGGGACCGGCGCGCATATCGACATGGCGTTGCTCGACACGCAGGTAGCGGTGCTGGCCAATCAGGCGTTGAACTGGATGGCGTCGGGGAAGGTGCCGCATAGAATGGGTAACGGCCATGCCAATCTCGCGCCTTATCAAGCATTTGCCGCCTCGGATGGTGACTTGATCATTGCCGTTGGGAATGACAGCCAATTCGCCAAGCTCTGCGCTATCCTCAGGCTGCCGCTGGCCGACGATGCGCGCTTCGCCACCAACCCGGCCCGCGTCCGCCATCGCCTCGAAATGATCCCGCTGCTCACCGCCGCCATCGCCACCTGGGGCAAGGCCGATCTGGCCTGGGCGCTGGACGAAGCGGGCGTTCCGGCCGGCCCGATCAACCGCGTCGACGAAGTGTTCGCCGACGCACAGGTCGTCGCCCGCGGCATGGCCATCACGCGCGACGGTATCCCCGGCGTTGCCTCTCCCATCGTGATCGACGGCATCCGTATGGTTTCCGATACTGCCAGCCCGCCCCGCCCCTAGGAGAGCCCGCATGCCCACTGCCCCGCTCCACGGCATCCGCATCGTCGAGATTGCCGGCATCGGCCCCGGACCGTTTTGCGGCATGATGCTGGCCGATCACGGCGCCGAGGTGATCCGCATCGAGCGCCCCGGCGACCCACTCAACCCCAAAGACCCGTTACTCCGCTCGCGCCGTACGATCGCGCTCGATCTCAAGAACCCGGCGGCGATCGACGCGGTCAAGCGCATCGTGGCCACCGCCGATGGCCTGATCGAAGGCTTCCGCCCCGGCGTGATGGAGCGGCTCGGCCTTGGCCCGGACGTCCTGCTCGCGGCCAACCCCAAGCTCGTCTACGGCCGCATGACCGGCTGGGGGCAGACCGGCCCGATGGCGCCGCAGCCCGGCCACGACATCAATTACATCGCGCAGTCGGGCGCGCTGCACGCCTTCGGCCCGGCCGGCGGCAAGCCACAATTTCCGATCAACCTGGTCGGCGATTTCGGCGGCGGCGGCATGATGCTGGCGTTCGGCATGCTCGCTGCGATCCTCCACGCGCAACGAACAGGCGAAGGCCAGGTGGTCGATTGCGCGATGACCGAGGGCTCGTCGGTGCTGATGAGCATGATCTGGGGGTTCCGCGCGATGGGCCGCTGGAGCGATGCGCGCGGCGCCAATTTGCTCGATGGCGGCGCGCATTTCTACGATAGCTATGAGACAGCCGACGGAAAATATGTCTCGATCGGCGCGATCGAGCCGCAATTCTACGCTGCGCTGCGCCGTGTCCTGGCGCTCGATGGTGACGAATGGGCCGCGCAGTTCGATCCGCGGCAATGGCCAGCGTTAAAGGCCCGCCTGACCGATCAGTTCAAGACGAGGACGCGCGACGCGTGGTGCGCCGCCTTCGCCGGCCATGAAGTCTGCTTCGCCCCCATTCTCTCGTTCGACGAAGCCGTCGCGGATCCGCACAATGTTGCTCGCGGCGCCTTTGTCGACGCGGGTGGCGTCACCCAGCCCGCCCCCGCCCCGCGTTACTCGGCCAGCCCGACGGTCGCCCCTACCATGGCCGCCGGAGCCGACCCGCACCTGCTCGCCGAACTCGGCTTCAGCGATGCGGAAATCGCCGCTTTGCGCTGATCGCGCAGTCGTGCGATAACCATACCGATAGTTCAGAACATGGAGAGCATCATGGCCACCGCAGTCCTCCGCAACAGCCAGATGAGCGAGGCCGAATGGGCCGCACGCCAGGAACTGGCCGCCTGCTACCGCGTGTTCGACATGCTCGGCTGGTCGGAGATGATCTACAACCACATCACGGTAAAGCTCGATGAGGAAGGCGCCTTCCTGATCAACCCGTTCGGGCTGCATTTCAGCGAGGTCACCGCGTCGAGCCTGGTCAAGATCGACATCGACGGCAACAAGCTCGACGACAGCCCCTATCCGGTCAACCGCGCCGGCTTCGTCCAGCACGCGCTGTTCCACCGCCACCTGCCCGACGCGCATTGCATCATGCACACGCACACCACGGCGGGCATGGCGGTCAGTTCGGTCGAAGGCGGGCTGCAGCCGAGCAATTTCTACGCCTGCAATTTCGCCGGGCAAATCGCCTATCATGACTTCGAGGGCGTCACCGTGCGCGATGAGGAAGGCGAACGCCTGCTGTCGCATCTCGGCCAGAAGCGAGTCATGCTGCTGAAGAATCACGGCATCTTGGTGATGGGCAAGACCTTGCCTGAGGCGTTCATCAAGCATTGGAGTCTGCAGCGCGCCTGCGAGATCCAGATCGCCACGATGAGCATGGGCAAGCCGTTGCTGGTCGATGAAGCCGTCGTCGCCGTGCACCAGCGTGATCTGCACATGGCGCAAGTCCCCGGCGGCGCCGGCGCGGCCGACTTTGCCGCCATGGTCCGCAAGGTCGACAAGATCGACACGAGCTGGCGCAACTAAGACGGGGGCATGCCTCGTGGTTCAGCGAGAGGCGTTCTGAGCGCGTCTCAGGATGGCAGCGAGACCTTGTCCTGACAGGCGTTTCGCTCCGGCGAGGCCAGCCATGCCTCGGCTTCCGCCAGCGTCTCAACGACCTGCAAGGTGTCGCTGGCCAGCACGCGGCGGATCTGCAGCCGGAGCAATGCGCTCTCCGATACGATGACGATGCGGCGCGCCTTGACGGGCGATTCGACGATAACGCGGTGAAACGCGGCCAGCACGTCCTGCCCCTGCGCCATACCGCCGGCGGTCTCGATCAGCAGGTCGTACGTGCCGTGCCGCGCTTGCGCTGCGCGCGCCACTTCCTGTTCTTCGCGCCAGAAACAGGCAACTTCGGCGTGGTCGAAAAAGCCCGACAAATGGATGTGCACGACCGCACTGACCGGATCGGCGGCGACGGCAAACATCAGCCGGACGCCGACGTCGCGCCGGCATCGTCCTGGCATTCGATCGCCACCAGCCAGCGCTCGGCCGACACCTCGTCTTCGAAGAATCGGCACGTGTCTCGCGCGATCAGCCGGCGGATCTGCATCTTGGCGGGCGACGCGCCGGTGACGAACGCCATGCGCGCCGACATCAAGCTGCGATCGGTTAGCAACCCGCGAAACGCTTCGACCACTTCCTGTGGCTGGATCTTGCACGCCGAGACGTCGCACAGCGTCACGTGACGGCCTTTGGCCGAGGCCAGGGTCTCATAGGCGCGTCGTTGCGCTGCGGCGAATTCCTGGACATCCTCAAGCGCAAAGAAACCGCCGAGCTTGATCCGCACGAAGGCCGCAAGACGATCCACCGAGATCGAATATTTGTCCGTCACTTTCCCTGCGGTCGTCACGCCAGCGTGGGCGGTGATCGCCCGGATCACGGCGGTTTCGTCCACCATCGTTACACCTCTGTGCGACACGACCGATTGTCCTCTCGCTGCACCGGATCGATAAAGGCGCCCGGATTTCTGTCCCCTCGGCTTAGGCATGTGCGGCTAAGAAGATATTAATGCGGGATTTTGAGGGAGCACAAAGCGGGGTCCGACAAACCGGTGACTTCGCCCATCGACCCGCGCTACACAGGCGCGCATGACCCGCTTCACCGTCAACAATAACCCGGTCGAATACCGCATGGATCCGCAGACCCCGTTGCTCTGGGCATTGCGCGACGCGTCCAACCTCACCGGTGCTAAATATGGCTGCGGCAACGGCCAGTGCGGCGCGTGCACGGTCGATATCGATGGCGAGGCGGTGATGGCTTGTCGGACGGTGATCGGCGCGATCGAAGGCAGCTTCGTAACCACCATCGAAGGGCTGTCGCGCGAGCGCGATCATCCGGTACAGCTTGCTTTCATTGCCGAAAATGTGCCGCAATGCGGCTTTTGCATCCCCGGCATGATCATGGCCGCGGCCGTGCTACTGAAGAAGAATCGCAGTCCATCCGAAGACGATATCCGCGCCGGCATCACCAATTTGTGCCGCTGCGGCGTCTATCCGCGCGTGATCGACGCCGTGCTCGCCGCGGCCCGCGTGCAGCGCGGCGATGGCGAGGTGGCGGTGGGCGCGCCGCCGGGCACGTCGCCGGCGGACGCGGCGCGACGCGTTCCGGCGCTGACCCCGCCGGGTCGCTAGCCGCGCCCTTCCTTTCGCATTGCTGACACGCCAATTCAGAAACGGCTCATCGGCAAAGGCTTATACCCTGTCTATCGACCGGGCGATCGTCGCCGGCGTTTTCGAGGAAACGTGCATGCGTACTTCCATACTCGCGGCCCTGATGGCCGCCACCGCGCTGATCCCCGCTGCCGCGCAGGCGCAGCGCGGCGAGCGCGACGGCAATGCCGGCTGGCAACAACGTGGCGAGCGCCCGCAAGGCCAAGCGCGCCAGCCGCGCCAACAGAATGAGGCCCGCGAGCGTGTCCGGCCGCAGGCGCAGCCGGCGGTGCAGGCCCCGGCGCAACAGCGCCCGCAAGCGCAGCCACAGGTGCGCCCGCAGCGACCCGACGGCAATACTGGCGGCCAGCGCGTCGACAGGGGCGATCGCGGCCCGCGCGGCTCGATCGGCGATCGTGGCGGCCGTGGCGGCTATCAGCCCGCCCCCCGCCCGCAGGCGCCGATCGCCCAGCCCAACCGCCAGCCGACTCGCGATGCTGGCTATCGTGGCAACCGCCCCGGTGGTGACCCGCGCGTCAATCGTAATGATGACAACCGTGGCAGCCAGTGGCGCGGCAACGACAATCGGGGCGCTCAATGGCGCGGCAACGACAACCGTGGCGGCCAGTGGCGCGGGAACGACAATCGCGGCGGCCAGTGGCGCGGCAATGACGGCCGCGGCAACGATCGGGGCAATTGGAACCGCAATTGGCGGCAGGACAGCCGCTACAACTGGAACCAGCGCCGCCAGTATAACCGCAATATCTATCACCTGCCGCGTTACTATGCGCCCAATGGCTGGAATTCCGGTTATCGCCGCTTCGGCATCGGCTTCACGCTGAGCTCGATCCTGTTCAATCAGAATTACTGGATCGACGACGCCGAATATTACGGCCTGCCAGAGGCCTATGGCGAGTATCGTTGGGTGCGATATTACAACGATGCGCTGCTCGTCGATACCTATTCTGGCGAAGTGGTCGACACGGTGTACGACATCTTCTGGTAAGCGACGTTCGCGTCATTTGAGGCCCGCCGGCATGCCGGCGGGCCTTGTTTTTTGCCGCCGGCGCGGCAATCTCCGCCGTGTGACCATTGCCCCCCGCCCCGCCGGCGCCGCCTCGCCCGTGCGCAAACTCGCTGGCGACAGCGTCGCCCGCCGCCTCGCCGACACCCCCGCGATCAAGCGCGCGAATGTCGCTGCCGCCGACATCTATCGCTATCCCGACTTCCTCAACGCGCAGCAATGCGCCGCGCTGATCCGCCTGATCGACGCCGACCGCCGCCCCTCGACCTTGCTCAGCGAAAATCCCGACACGCAGTTCCGCACCAGCGAGAGCTGCGACATGGATCGCTGGTCGCCCGACGTACGCCCGACCGACGAGGCGATCGCCGCGCTGCTTGGCATAGACCCCGGCCATGGCGAGACGATGCAGGGCCAGCGCTACGCCCCGGGCCAGCAATTCCGCGCGCACCACGATTATTTCCACGAAACCGCGCCCTATTACGAGCAGGTCGTCCAGGCCGGGGGACAGCGTACCTGGACCGCGATGATCTATCTCAACGAGGTCGAGGAAGGCGGCGCGACCTGGTTTCCACAAGCGGGCTTGCGCGTCGCGCCGAAGCGCGGCCTGCTGCTCGCCTGGAACAACATGAATGCCGATGGCAGCCCGAACCTGGCCACGTTGCACGAAGGCATGCCGGTGGTGCGCGGCACCAAATATATCGTCACCAAGTGGTTTCGCGAGGGCCGCTGGCTACGCGGCTAGGCCAGGGTGAGATGGTATTGAACCATCGCACATCGTCACCCCGGGCTTGACCCCGGGCCCAGCTTCTCCTTCTCACGCCCGAAAGAAAGAAGTTGAGCCCCTGCGAGTTCACAAACGAAGTGCAACACCTGACACAGGTGCTGCCATGCCGACCTATCACCAGCTATCGCTCGAGGAACGATGTTCGATTGCCCGGCTTCATGAAGCCGGGCAATCGAAGCGGCAGATCGCTGCAGCTCTGGATCGCCAGCCGTCGACAATCTCGCGCGAGCTGAAGCGCAACAGCGGCGCGCAGGTCGGCTATCGGCCCGGCTATGCGCAGGCGCAGACCCAGGCGCGGCGCTGGAACGGCACCCGGCTCGATCGCGACGATACCTTGCGCGAAGCCATTCTCGACCGGCTTGCCGCAGGCTGGTCGCCCGAGCAGGTCTGCGGGCGCCTGGCTTATGAGGCCGGCCATCGCATCGTCAGCCACGAGACGATCTATCGCTTCGTCTACGCCCAGCTCAAACGCACCAACGACCGCCGCTGGCGCCACTATCTGCCGCGCGCCAATACAAGCGCGGCCGGCGCACCAAAGGCGGATGGCCCCGGCACACCGACCGCCGCTCGATACACGATCGCCCCGCCGACATCGCTAGCCGCCAGCAGCCCGGCCACTGGGAAGCCGATGCCATGCTCTTCTCGACCCCCGGCCAGGCCATCCTCGTCGCCCATGAGCGACACTCCCGCGTCATCATCGCCGTGCCGCAGCCGAGCCTCAAGGCCGATCCCGTCGCCGCCACGCTCGTCGATATGCTGCAGCCGCTGCCGCCGGACCTGCGGCGCTCGATCACCTTCGACAACGGCCCGGAATTTACCCGTCACCCGCACGTCGAACGCCAGCTCGGCGCCCACGCCTACTTCTGCGACCCGCGCGCGCCGTGGCAAAAGGGCGGCGTCGAGAATGCCATCGGCCGCTTGCGACGCGACCTCCCCCGCAAAACCAATCTTGCCGCCTTGTCAGCGGACGCGATCGACGGCATCCTCGCCGCGCACAACAACACGCCCCGAAAATGCCTCGGCTACCTCACCCCAGCCGAAATCTTCAAACCGTTGCACTTCGAATGTGAATCCACACCCGGCTCAAGGCCGGGGTGACGGGTTAGGCGGCACTCAAAGGGCTCGGCATCGCCGCGACGAACGCGCGGACGAGGTGGGCGGAATTGCTTGCGGCGAGGCCCATGAAGGTCAGCATCTGGTTTGTACCGGCATCACCGCCGGCGAGATCGGAAACACTGCGGAACACGACAAACGGCACTTGATTGGCATAGGCCACCTGCGCCACGGCGGCGCTTTCCATATCGACTACCCGCGCTTCGTAGACGTCGGCCAGATATTGGCGATAGGCAGCATTGTCGACGAAGGCCGGGCCGCTGACACCATTGCCGCCGAGGATCACGGCCGGCTGATGATCGAGGCAGTGCGGCTCTTGCCCTGCTTCGGCGGACAGGCAGCGTTCCAGCTGTACATCGGCCCCTACCCGCCCGGCCAATGCGACCAGATCGGGGTCGGCCTTGAACCAGCGGCGCTCGACGACGGGATCGTCGGCATTGCCAACCAGCACGTCGCGCGGGAAAAGCGCGCCGTGGCCGGGGAGGTCGGTGCCGCCGGGCAGCCCGGTCGGCGGGTCGAAGCCATCCGCCGTCTGGCGCGCATAGGCGACTTCGAAATTCTGGCCCCATTTTTGGGGCACGCAGACGTCGCCAATGGACAGTTCCGGATCGACCCCGCCGGCGATGCCGGAGAAGACAATGCTTGTGACGGCGAAGCGATCGATCAACAACTGCGTGTTCATCGCCGCATTGACCATCGAGATGCCGCTTTGCAACAGCACGACCGGCTTGCCGGCGAGCGTGCCGGTGAGGATCGTCAGGCCGTTGATGCGGGTCTCGTGTGGGGTCTCGACGCTGTCGACCAGGGCGGCCCATTCCGGCGGGAAGGCGGTCATCACGGCGATGCGGGGCTGGGAGTCGCGCTTTTCGGTCATGGGCGAGCGATGGCGGGGAAAGCGCTGCGCAGCAAGCGGGTGAGTTGGCGCTTATCTCCCCCTTCGCTTCCCCGGCGGAGGCCGGGGCCCAGTCGAAATGGCAGAGGTTACGTCGCGCAGCGCCATGTTTTCTTCTGTTTCCCGACTGGGCCCCGGCCTTCGCCGGGGAAGCGCGATCGGGAGAGTAGAATGCCCCCGTCCATGCTAGTCAGCCCAAAAGCAGGAGAGCCGGCATGTCCAAATACGAACTCGACGGAAAGCGTCCCACCCTCGCGCCTGGCGCCTGGATCGCCCCTAGTGCCGACCTGATCGGCGACGTCCAGTTGGGCGAGGACGCCAATGTCTGGTTCGGTGCGGTGATCCGTGGCGACAACACGCCGATGATCGTCGGGCCGCGCAGCAACATCCAGGAAGGCGCCATGTGCCATTCCGATCCGGGTGCGCCGCTGACCATCGGTGCCGATTGCACGATCGGGCATCACGCCATCCTGCACGGCTGCACGATCGAGGATCGCGTGTTGATCGGCATGGGCGCGATCGTGCTCAATCGCGCGGTGATTGCCGCAGGATCGATCGTCGGCGCGGGCGCGTTGGTCACCGAAGGCAAGACTTTTCCCCCCGGCAGCCTGATCGTCGGCAGCCCGGCGCGCGCGGTGCGGCAGCTCGACGATACCGCGCAGGCGATGCTGCTGGTGTCGGCGCAGCATTATGTCGAGAAAGCACATGCCTGCGCCACCGGGCTGAAGCTGGTCGAGTGACTGGACAGTGATATCGGTTGCGCTATGAAACGTAGTCATGACCTTACCCGCCATCCTGCAAAACCTGCGGCTGCCGATCGTCGGCTCGCCGCTGTTCATCATCTCCGGCCCCGACCTAGTCATCGCCCAGTGCAAGGCCGGAATCGTCGGTTCGTTCCCCGCGCTGAACGCGCGGCCGCAGGCGCAGCTCGACGAATGGCTGCACCGCATCACCGAGGAACTGGCGGCATGGAATCGCGATAACCCGACGCGCCCCGCCGCGCCGTTTGCGGTCAACCAGATCGTGCACAAATCGAACGAGCGGCTCGAGGCGGATCTGGCGACCTGCGCCAAATGGCAGGTGCCGATCGTGATCACCTCGCTCGGCGCGCGCGAAGATCTCAACACCGCGGTGCATGGCTGGGGCGGGATCGCGTTGCACGACGTGATCGACGATCGTTTCGCGCGCAAGGCGATCGAAAAGGGCGCCGACGGGCTGATCGCGGTCGCCGCCGGCGCCGGCGGCCATGCCGGGCGGCTATCGCCCTTCGCGATCATCCAGGAAATCCGCCAATGGTTCGATGGCCCGCTGGCGCTGTCGGGATCGATCGCCACCGGCGACGCGGTGCTGGCCGCGCTCGCGATGGGCGCCGATCTGGCCTATATCGGGTCGCCGTTCATCGCCACGACCGAGGCCAATGCCGAGCCGGCGTACAAGGATTCGATCGTCGCCTCCAAGGCAGCGGACATCGTCTATTCCAATCTGTTTACCGGCGTGCACGGCAATTATCTGCGTAGTTCGATCGCCGCCTCCGGCATGGATCCGGACAATTTGCCCGAAGGCGATCTCAAGACGATGGATTTCGGCACCGGCAACGGCGCCAAGCCCAAGGCGTGGAAGGAAATCTGGGGATCGGGCCAGGGCATCGGCGCGGTCACCGCGATCGAATCCGTCGCCATGCGGGTCGATCGGATGGAGCGCGAATATCTGGCGGCGCGGGCGCGATTGGCGCTGTGATCGCCGCCTGCCCCCATTGCCAAGGGGGCTAAAAGCTCAGAACGCCGTCGCCAACCGGTCGAGCATCGACCGCGCCGGGCTGGCCGGTACGGCCGACGCGGTCTG
Source organism: Parasphingomonas puruogangriensis (assembly GCF_036663635.1). Lineage (NCBI taxonomy): Bacteria > Pseudomonadati > Pseudomonadota > Alphaproteobacteria > Sphingomonadales > Sphingomonadaceae > Parasphingomonas > Parasphingomonas puruogangriensis. The sequence continues at coordinate 921,127 of NZ_JAXOJI010000001.1, forward strand.
CGATTCATCCAGCCGGGCGACGCGCCGGTACAGATCGACGCTCGAGGCGATCATCGTGCCCGCCTGATGGGGCATCGCCGCGATCGCCGCGGGATCGCTCGTCGGCGCCGGCCCTAGTCGCCGCGACGGATCGAGCGCATCGCTGATGCGCAACTCGCCGGCATCCACCGCGCGCTGCGTCAACAACCAGGCAATGACGTGCATCAACCGCGTCGTGACTTTCAGCGATTCACAGGAAAAGGCCACGCGCGCCATCGGATCGAGCAATTCACGCTCCAGCCGGCCGGTTTCATCGAAATAGCTCCGTGCTTCGTCGGCAAGCACCATCGCCTCGACATACAATGTGTCGATCAAGCGGCGTTTCATGCGCGATCCTGTGACGAGCCCCCTCATGCGCCAAAAATGCCATGGTGGAGCGGTTAACGACAGTGGCTAAGCAACAATAATTCATGGTCCGCTGTGCCAAAGCGGATCAGGCGATGATATCAGGCACCAATTGATCCTCGAGCATGCCGATCTCGTCGCGCAGCCGCAGCTTGCGCTTCTTCAGCCGGGCAAGTTGCAACTGATCGCTCGACCCGCTCTCGATCAGGGCGGCGATCGCCGAATCGAGATCGCGATGCTCGGTGCGTAGCATCTCGAGCCGCTTGGCAAGCTGCGTGTCGTCCATCGATCCCCCACTCCGGGACCGACCTTAGCGCATCGCGCGGCCGCGGCGAACGCCCAAAACGGTTTGACGGGAAAAACCGTTCGTGCCGTCGAATGTGCGACAAACGCAGGGAGACAATTAACTTGTGATATGTTTTCCTGAATCCCCCGCACAGGACCTGAAGGAGGATTGCTTCGATGCAGACCGCACATTTCTCAGCCCTTGAAGCCAAACATGCCGGCCTCGACCGTCAGATTGCCGCCGAAGCGCAGCGCCCCCTGCCCGACACCGCGGCGCTTGCCGCCCTGAAGAAACAGAAACTCCGCCTCAAAGAGGAAATGACCGCGCAATAGCGCCGGCGCCTCGCACGGGGATCACCCTCGTGCGGGGATCCGCAACCGGCTTAGCGGCGCGGCGATAGCGGCTTTACGAATACTTTCGAGGCGATATGCACGCCACCCTTGGCTGCGCCGCTGACCGGCTTGCGCGCCATCATCGGATCGATCGGGCTGACAAAGGCGATGCCGACCCGACCCGCCGCCGACCAGGCGATATGGCCGGTGACCCAGCCGATGCCGCGGACATCCACTTCCACTTCCACGCCCTGGGGCAGGCCGGTGGGCAATTCGGCCATCAAGCCGCCGGTCGACAGATTGCGCACGCGAACTTGCTGCGCCGTCGCGCTGCCCGCCACGCGCAGATCCGCCATCAGAAACAGGCTGTCGCGCGATTCGGAGCGATTGCGCGCGGGATCTTCCGCGGCAAGGCCTTCAAAGGTATCGTGAGGAAATTGGTCCATTAGAATGCTCGAGCCGACCTCCGTTCGGCACCTTATAGACCGGAAATAGTCTCTAAGCGCTTAACGCTGCCCCGTAACGATGCGTGAACCGCCGCCCGATCAATCCTCGCGCGACACTTTCTCGTTGCGCTCGTGCCGCTCCTGCGCCTCTACCGTCATCGTCGCGATCGGCCGCGCTTCCAGTCGCGCCAGGCTGATCGGTTCGCCGGTCACTTCGCAATAGCCATATTCGCCATCGTCGATGCGGCGCATCGCGGCGTCGATCTTGGAGATCAGCTTGCGCTGACGGTCGCGCGTGCGCAGCTCGATCGACCAATCCGTCTCGCTCGACGCGCGATCGGTGAGATCCGCCTCGCGCAGCGAATCGACCTGCAATTGCGATAGCGTGCCCGCGGCTTCGCGCAGGATCGCATCTTTCCATGCCTGCAGCTTGTCGCGGAAATATTCCGCCTGCTTGGGGTTCATGAATTCTTCGTCGGGACCGGGGCGATAACCACCCTGGTCATTGGCCGGAGCCATCGACTTTTCGGATTCGTCCAATCGATTCAAGACCGTCGCCATCCCACTCTCCCCGACGATGAAACGGGCGCTTGTGCGCCTCTTGCCCATCGTGTCTGCCCAACCCCTTGATGAAGGCGCCTATAACGGGGCGCCACGCATCCCACAAGCAATCCCGACACAAGCTGGATCAAGTGTGATGGTGCGGCCCTAATCACGCCCGCGTTGCAGTTTCGTGAACCGCGCTCGGCGGCACCGTCGCCTTTTGGGGTGGCGGCAAGGCCCGATGCTGTTAACGGGCTTGGTTAATGGCGGGCATAATAACGGCATGGCCCGTCCCATCGCGGCACGGTAACCATGTTACCGGCGTTGGCATTGGGAAAATCCCTGCTATTGCGGCGTAATTCCTGGTTAACGTGCTTGAACTTAATCGTTTGTTCGGCACTTTAGCGAAATAGCGGCGGCATAGCTGTTGATCAATCGGCGCAGTATTCCTGCAGCCGTTTAGCGAGAGAGTGACATCATGTCAGTGCGGATGGCCTTGGCGAAATTATGCGCGTGCACCTGTGGCGGCGCGCTGATCGGCGGCGGTGCAGTGCATGTCGCGGAGGGCGCGCGATCGCGCCAGGCGATCGCCCAGAAGCAGACCAAGCGCGTCGTGCGCAAGGTTGCGGCGGTGAAGCGTCCGGTCAGCCGGGTGCGCCGAGTCGTCACGCAGACGCGCGCTGCCTGCCCGCCGGCAGTGGTCACGGTGACCAGCCAGGGCGCGCCGATCCCGCTGCCCCCGGTGGCCTATGCTGGCCTGGGCTCGAGCGGTGAGATCCCCATCGTGTCGGGCGGCGGCAGCGGCGGCGGGCTGGCCGTGATCGGCGGCAGCGGCGGCTTTAGTGGCGGCGGCGGCGGGTTCGGCGGTGGCTTTGGCGGCGGCGGCGGCGGGTCCGGCGGCGGCAGCATCGTGGTGTCGTCGACCGGTGGCACCAATATCGACATCGACAACAATAACGAACAGCATCAGGACCAGGATCAACACCAGGACCAAGAGAACAACAACAATAATAACAACAATAATAACAATAATAACGAAAACAATAACAATAATAATAACGAGAATCACAACAACAATAATAACAATAACAACAACCATAATCACAACGAAAACAACAACTGGCCGATCCCGCCGAAGCCGCCCAAGCCGCATCCCGGCCCCGGTCCGCATCCGGGCCCGCCCGTGCCGCCCGGCCCCGGCCCGTCGCCGGTTCCGGCCCCGCCGATGGTGTTGCTGTTCGGCGCGGCCGCCGCAGCCCTGGTGGCGCGCAAGCGGTTTACCAAGAAGACCGTGCTCGCCGTCTAACGGCGGACAGATCGGTCGATACGACAAGGGCTCCCGCCGCAACGGGAGCCCATTTTTGTGACCGGGACCGGCGCGCCGGTCAGGCGGCCAGCAACAGCTTTTCGATCTGGTCGATCGGATGGCCGGTCAGATCCTTGTCGAGCTCGCCGGTCAGGCGCTGGCTGACTTCCTTGTGATAATGTTTGCGCAGTTCGCCCAGCGTGCGCGGCGGGGCGATGATGATCAGCGAATCGAAATCGTTCTTCAACGCGCGGCGCTTGAGCAGGTCGGCGGTTTCCGCGGCGAAGCGATTCTCCTCGAGCTGGTGGAAATCGACCTCCTGCATCGAATTCTGCCCGCCGCCGACGCTCGACGAGGACCGGCCGGCATGATCGGATTTCTGCTCGCCATCGCTGGGATTGTCCTGCTCGACCGCCCGTTCGACGACGAGGTTGAGATGCACGGCATCGCCCTCGTTGCGGAGGAACAGCATCTTGCGACCATCGGCGACGACGACGACGGACTTGTGCGCGACCTGCATAGAATATCCTTTTTTTGTTGATCTGTAGGAAGGGTAACGCCTCGTATGCGGCCTGGGTTGCGCGGGGCTGGCCGCGACGGCATAGCCCCGCCCATGCATGATATCCGCCAGATCCGTGAAAACCCGCAAGCTTTTGACGCCGCGCTGGCCAAGCGTGGCATCGCGCCATCGGCGGCCGAGCTGGTTGCGCTCGACGAACGCCGCCGCGCGTTGATCACCGAGGCACAGATCGGCCAGGCGCGGCGCAACGAGGCGTCCAAGGCGATCGGCGCCGCCAAGGCGCAGAAGGACGAGGCCACGGCGAGTGCGCTGATGGCGGAAGTCGCAACGCTCAAGGAGCGCTTGCCGGCCGTCGAGGCAGAGGAAAGGACGCTCGGCGATCAGCTGACCGGGCTGCTCGCGGCGATCCCCAATTTGCCGCTCGGCGACGTGGCGGAAGGGGCGGACGAGGATGACAACCAGTTCGTCCACGAACGCGGCGCCCCGCGCAGCTTTGCCTTCGCGCCCAAGCTGCACGACGATATCGGCCCGCCGCTCGGGCTCGATTTCGAGACCGGCGCAGCGATGTCCGGCGCGCGCTTCACCCTGGTACGCGGCGCGGCGGCCAGGCTGCACCGCGCGCTGGGGCAATTCATGCTGGATACGCTGACCTCCAGCCACGGCTACGAAGAATGCGCGCCGCCCCTGCTGGTCAAATACGACACGCTGTTCGGCACCGGGCAAATGCCCAAATTCGCCGAAGACCTGTTCAAGGCGGGCGACGATCACTGGCTGATCCCCACCGCCGAGGTCAGCCTGACCAATATCGTGCGCGAGCAGATCCTGGCCGCACAGCAATTGCCGCTGCGTTTCACCGCGCTGACCCCCTGCTTCCGGTCCGAAGCCGGGGCGGCCGGGCGCGATACGCGCGGCTTCATCCGCCAGCATCAGTTCGAAAAGGTCGAGATGGTCTCGATCGTCACGCCCGACGCGTCCGAAGCCGAACATGAGCGCATGACTGCCTGTGCCGAAGGGCTGCTCGACGCGCTTAGCCTGCCGTTCCGCCGCATGAAACTGTGCACCGGCGACATGGGCTTCACCGCGGCACGCACCTATGATCTCGAAGTATGGCTGCCGGGCCAGGCGCGCTACCGCGAGATTTCGAGCTGCTCGACCTGCACGGATTTTCAGGCGCGGCGCATGAATGCGCGCTATCGCCCTGAGGGGGAGAAGGCGACGAAGTTCGTGCACACGCTGAATGGCTCGGGGCTGGCGGTAGGGCGTACGCTCGTCGCGGTGCTGGAGAATTACCAGCAGGAGGATGGATCGGTGGCGATTCCGGACGTGTTGCAGCCGTATCTGAAGGGGCTCAACCGGCTGGAGCCGGCATGAAAAGAGATATGGATTTAGTAAGGGCAATTCTTCTCGCCGTTGAAGCGAAGGATGGTCCCGAAGGCGTTTGGATGGAAGAGGCCATTGTTCCGGAACATCCCGATACGTCGGAGCGTCGGAAACATTTCATCACGATGACTGAGGCGGGGTTCTTTTCGTGTGAGCCGACACGGAGCAAGACGAATCCAGATCGCATTTACAACGTGCTGGTTTTTGATCTGAGCTGGAAAGGACACGAGTATCTAGACGCGATACGTGATCCAAAGGTTTGGAAGAAGACAAAAGCGGGGGTTCAATAAAGTGGGTGGCGCTGGCTTTGACTTTGTAATTGAAGTGGCAAAATCAATCGCGCGCAGTGGCCTTCGCGAAGCTGGGCTAACGATAGGATCCTGATGCGCATTCTGATAACCAACGACGATGGCTATCATGCGCCGGGGCTGAAGATCCTCGAGACCATTGCCGCCGCCTTTTCCGACGACATCTGGATTGTCGCCCCGGCCGAGGAGCAATCCGGCGCGGGCCATTCGCTGACGCTGAGCCGGCCGATCCGCGTGCGCAAGCATGGCGAGAAGCGCTATGCCGTCGCCGGCACGCCGACCGATGCGGTGATGATGGCGCTGGCGCGGATCATGAAGGACAGCCCGCCGGACCTGATCCTCTCCGGCGTCAATCGCGGCGCCAACCTGGCCGAGGACGTGACCTATTCGGGCACCGTTTCCGCCGCAATGGAAGGCGCGCTGGCCGGCGTGCGCTCGATCGCGCTGAGCCAGGTCTATGCCCGCCAGGGCATGGGCGATACGGTGCCGTTCGAGGCGGCCGCGGCGTGGGGCGAGCGTGTGCTGCGCCCGTTGATCGATGCGCCGCTCACGCCGCGCACCTTAATCAACATCAACTTCCCCGCAGGCGCTGCCGCTGCGGTAAAGGGCGTTCGCGTCGCGCATCAGGGGTTTCGCGATTATGGACGGCTGCAGGTCGACACGCGGCGCGATCCGCGCGGCTACGACTATCACTGGTTCTCGCTCGGGCCGGTGATCCAGACGCCGGCGCACGCCACCGATCTCGAAGCGGTGGCCGACGGCTATGTCGCGGTAACGCCACTGCACCTTGACCTGACGCACTATGCATCGTTCGATATGCTTAACGCCGCATACCGATAGGATACCACATGGGGGCAAGCAGCAGGTTTCTGGGGATGGCGGCGGCCTTGCCGCTGTGCGCCTGCATACCCGGCGGGGGCGACCGCCCGGCGCCGCGGGCCGACTATCCGCGCTACGATCCGCCGCCCCAGCAGCGCCCTGCCAATGACGAGGTGGTCACCTTGCCGAGCGCGCCGCCCGCCTGGCAGGCACGGCCGGTGGTCGCCGATGCGCGCCAGATCGACGCGACGAGCTATAATGTGCGGCCCGGCGACACGCTGCGCGCCATTGCCGAGCGCACCGGTGCCGGTTCCGAGGCGATCGCACGGGCCAACGGCATCCCCCCGCCCTACACGATCCGCGTCGGCCAGCGGCTGGCGATCCCCGCCGGGCGCTATCATCTGGTCCGCGCTGGCGAGACCGGGATCGCCATTGCGCGCGCCTATGGCATCGATTGGTCGCGCATCGTTACCGCCAACGATTTGAGCGAACCCTATGTGCTGCGCGTCGGCATGCGCGTACTGATCCCGGGCACCGCCCCGGGCCGCACCAGCATGGAGGAACGCGCGTCCGCGTTTCGGCTCGACGTCGACGATCTCGTCACCGGCAGCAGCCCGGCGATCGCCCTGACCGAGCGCCCGGCCAAGGCCACGGCGTCGGCAGCGCGCGTGCTGCCCGCCACCACGCCGGTCGCCGAGCCGACGCGGTTCAGCGGCGCGTTCGTGTGGCCGGTGCACGGCAAGGTGGTCGGTCGCTTCGGCCCGGGCGCGAGCGGCGAGAAGAATAACGGCATCAAGATCGCGGTGCCGCTCGACACGCCGATCAAGGCCGCGGCCGACGGCGTCGTCGCCTATGCCGGGGATGAGATCGCCGCTCTGGGCGGGCTGGTGATCGTCAAGCACGGCGGTGGCTGGACGACGGTATACGGCCATGCCAGCAAATTGCTGGTGCGGCGCGGCCAGGCCGTGAAGCGCGGCCAGACGATCGCGGAATCGGGGGATTCGGGCTTCGCGGATCGCCCGGAAGTGCATTTCGAAATGCGCAAAGGGCGGACGCCGGTGAACCCGTTGCCGCAATTGCCGGGGGTTTAACGGCAGCACCAAAAGCCAAGGCGCTTCCCCGGCGAAGGCCGGGGCCCAGTTGGGAAGGTGGTGGTACCTTAGCGCAGCGCACGACATCCGGCGTTCCGCGACTGGCCCCAGCCTTCGCCGGGCAAGCGTAATGGCGCGTGACGGCACCGCAAGGCAGGTAGTGCATTTTGGACGGCGCATGCTAACCGCTGCTACCATGACCGAGCACACCTCCCCCCTCCTGCGCACGCTCGCCGAGCGCGGCTATATCCACCAGACGACCGACGCGGCGGCGCTCGATACGCTCGCCAACAAGCAGATCGTGCCCGGTTATATCGGTTTCGATCCGACCGCGCCGTCGCTGCATGTCGGCAGCCTCGTGCAGATCATGTTGCTGCGTCGCCTGCAGCAGAGCGGGCACAAGCCGATCGTGCTGATGGGCGGCGGCACCGGCAAGATCGGCGATCCGAGCTTCAAGGACGAAGCGCGCAAGCTGCTCGGCCATGACGGCATCCAGGCCAATGTCGCCTCGATCAAGCGCATCTTCGAACGCTTCCTAGTGTTCGGTGACGGGCCGACCGATGCGGTGATGCTCGACAATGCCGAATGGCTCGATGCGCTGGAATATATTCCGTTCCTGCGCGACGTCGGCCAGCATTTCTCGGTCAACCGCATGCTGAGCTTCGATTCGGTCAAATTGCGGCTCGATCGCGAGCAGTCGCTCTCATTCCTCGAATTCAACTACATGATCCTGCAGGCCTATGATTTCCTCGAACTGTCGCGCCGCGCCGGCTGCCGGTTGCAGATGGGCGGCAGCGATCAATGGGGCAATATCGTCAACGGCATCGAGCTCGCGCGGCGCATGGACGGCGCGGAAGTGTACGGCATCACCACGCCCCTGATCACCACCGCCGATGGTGGCAAGATGGGCAAGACGATGTCGGGCGCGGTCTGGCTGCATGAGGACCAATTGCCGCATTTCGATTATTGGCAATTCTGGCGCAACACCGATGACCGCGATGTCGGCCGCTTCCTCCGGCTGTTCACCGATCTCCCGCTCGACGAGATCGCGCGGCTCGAGGCGCTGCCCGGCGCGGAAATCAACGAGGCCAAGAAAATCCTCGCCAACGCCGCGACCGCGATGTGCCGCGGGCAGGCGGCGGCGGACGAAGCGGCCGAGACCGCGCGGCGCACGTTCGAGGAAGGCACGGCGGGCGGCACGCTGCCGACCTTCGTCGTGGCCGGCGAGATCAGCATCGTCGATGCGTTGATCGGGATCGGTTTCGCCAAGTCCAAAGGCGAGGCGCGGCGGTTGATCCAGGGCGGCGGCGCGCGGCTGGGCGGGGAGAAGGTCGAGGACGAGGCGAAGCTGATCACTGTCGGGGCCGAGCCGGTGCCGATCGCGGCGGGCAAGAAAAATCACGGGCTGCTGATCGCCGGCTAGCCGCTATTGACCCCGTTTCGGTTTTACATGGCTTCTTTTTCCTAACAAATTTTGGTTAGCGCGGCGCTAAGCTCGTTCTTTCCAACCTGCTTCACACCCGGCTCATAGGCTCGCCGCAGGATCATTGCGGGGATCATATGGCGTTAGACAATACGGCCTGGGCCGACCATCGCGCGTCGGTACGCGACGAAGTGCATTACCGCGCGCGAGCGCTGGGGCCGGATGCGCAGCACCTATCGCTGCTCATCGTCAACATTTCCGCACAGGGGCTAATGGCCCGGTACGATGGCGCCATGGCGGTCGGCGCCCGATTGCAGATCACCTTGCCGGTGGTCGGCGTGGTGGCAGCGGCGGTACGCTGGTCGCTCGGCGGGCGGATCGGCTGCGAGCTGGATGCGGCGGTGCCGCTGGCGCAATATTACGCATTGCTGGCGGCGCTCGAGCACCGGTAATCACTTCCGCCCCGTGCCGGGCGGGAATAGTTAGCCGCTGCGGAGCAACGCCACGCCGGCTTCGCGCTCGAATAGGTATAATGCCGTCCTGGCCGCCTGCCCGCGCGGCGCATCGAGGCCACCGTCGCGATCGATCAGCAGGCGTGCATCGTCGGTCGCGATCGGCAGCAACTCGCCGAGCATTTCCGGCGTGGCGATGCGGAACGCCGCTTCGCCCGATTGCTTGGTGCCGAGCAATTCACCGGCACCGCGCAGGCGCAGATCTTCCTCGGCGATGCGGAAACCGTCGGTCGTCTCGCGCATCAGCGCCAAGCGCGCGCGCGAGGTTTCGCTCAGCGCATTGCCGCGGATCAGCAGACAGTTCGACTTGCCGCTGCCCCGCCCGACGCGGCCGCGCAGCTGGTGGAGCTGGGCCAGGCCGAAGCGGTCGGCAGCTTCGATCACGATCAGGGTAGCGTTGGGCACGTCGACGCCGACCTCGATCACCGTCGTCGCGACCAGCACGCCGATGCGGCCGGCGGCGAATTCGGCCATCACCGCGTCCTTTTCCGCGCCCTTCATGCGGCCGTGGACCAGGCCGACGCGATCGCCGAAGCGGGCGCGCAAGGTTTCCGCGCGGTCCTCGGCGGCGGCGAGATCGCTCTTGGCGCTTTCCTCCACCAGCGGGCAGACCCAGTAAGCCTGGCCACCGTCGGACAGGTGCCGCGCGAGCGCATCGACCATGTCGGGCAGGCGATCCTCGGAAATGACGCGGGTCTCAATCGGCTGGCGGCCCGGCGGCATCTCATCGAGCATGCTGACATCCATCTCGCCGTAATTGGCCAGTGTCAGCGTGCGCGGGATCGGCGTGGCGGTCATGGCGAGCAGATGCGGCGCGGCTTTCGCCTTGGCCTGCAGCATCATGCGCTGGGCAACGCCGAAACGGTGCTGCTCGTCGACCACGACCAGGCCGAGATCCTTGTAGGTCACCGTATCCTGGAAGATGGCGTGCGTGCCGATCAGGATATGGATCGCGCCGGAGGCGAGGCCCATCAGCGTGGCCTCACGCACCTTGCCCTTGTCGCGGCCGGTGAGGATGGCGATTTCGACCGGCAAGCCGGCGAGCTGGCGGCGCAACGTCTCGTAATGCTGGCGGGCGAGGATTTCGGTCGGGGCGAGCAAGGCGCCTTGCGCGCCGGCCTCGACCGCCATGAGCAGCGCCATCGCCGCGACGAGCGTCTTGCCCGAACCGACATCGCCTTGCAGCAGGCGCAGCATCGGTTGCTCCTGGGCGAGATCCCCCTCGACCTCGCGCACCGTGCGGGCCTGGGCGCCGGTTAGTTGATAGGGCAATTTCAGCGCATCGCGCAGGCGACCGTCGCCGGCCAGCGCCCGGCCCCGCCGGGCGCGCGACGATTGCCGCACGAGCGTGAGCGCGAGCTGATTGGCGAACACCTCGTCATAAGCGAGCCGCTCGCGCGCCATGGCGTCGGACGAATCGGCGTGGATGCGGGCCAGCGCCTCGCGCCAGCTCGGCCAGCCGCGTTTGGCCAGCAGGCCGGGCTCGATCCATTCGGGCAGGTCCGGCGCGCGCTCCAGCGCCTGCTCGACGAGCTGCCCCATGCGGCGCGAGGTGATGCCTTCGGACAAGGGATAGATCGATTCGCGGGTGGCGACGTCCGGCGCTTCCTCGAGCGGCAGGCAGTAATCGGGGTGCACGATCTGCAGTTCTTGCCCGTACATCTCCAGCCGCCCCGACACGCGGCGCGGCTCGCCGATCGGCGCGAGCTTCTTGGCCCAGCCGGGATGGCCGCCGAAATAGACCAGGCTGACGAAATTGCCGAGCGCATCGCTGGCCTGGACGCGCGTCGGGCCGCGGCCGTTGCCCAAGCGATAGCTTTGCGGCGTCAGCGTGATGGCGATGGTGCGCCCGGCATCGGCCATGTCGAGCTCGGTGCGGGGCACGCGATCGATCCAGCCGGTCGGCAGATGGAAGGCGATATCGACGTTCCGGGCAAGGCCGAGCCGGTCGAGCGGCTTGGCCAGGCCCGGGCCGATGCCCTTCAGCGCCGTGACTTCGGCGAACAATGGATTGAGGATATCGGGCCGCATGACTATCTGTGTCCTCTAGCCTCACCCGGCGTGCGTTGCCAGACGCCCGCCGGGCAATTGCCGTTGGAGTTCGGATGGATCGCGAAACACGTCTCAAACGCCTGCACTACCGCGCGCATCACCGCGGCGTGAAGGAAGCGGATCTGCTGATCGGCGGGTTCTTCGACGCGCATGGGCGCGGCTGGGACGAGGCCGAGATGGTGCTGTTCGAGGAACTGCTGGAGGAACAGGACGTGGATATCATGGCCTGGGCGATCGGGACGGAAGTGGCGCCCGAGCGGTATCAGGGGTCGATCGTGACGGCGCTGAAGACGCTGAATTACGTGCCAATTGCTGAGTGACTCTGCGCCCTAATTAATCGAATCCTTCCCCGGCGGAGGCCGGGGCCCCGTCGCGAAGGTCGATGTTACTTCGCGTAGCGCTCTCCAACTTCTGTTCCGCGACTGGGCCCCGGCCTTCGCCGGGGAAGCGGTGACGGATGAAGCGGTGAATATGGAAACCGAATGCCCGACCTGAAGAAAATCCTGGCCGCGAAGAAGCCGCTGACGCTATCCGGCGTGCCCACCGGGTTCGAGCCGTGGCTGCTCGCCGATCTCGCCCGCGCAGCCCCTGCCCGCGCGGTGTTCATCGCGCCGGACGAAGTGGCGATGCGCGCCATTTCCGCGACCGCGCAGGTGTTCGCGCCCGAATTGGAAGTGCTAGCCTTCCCGGCCTGGGATTGCCTGCCGTACGATCGCGCCAGCCCGACGCTGAACGTGATGGCCGAGCGCATGGCGACGCTGCACCGCTTGCAGCAGCCGACCAAGAAGCCGCAGCTGCTCGTCACCACCGCCAACGCCGCGGCGCAGCGCACATTGACGCAGTTCCGCATCCGCCAGCTCGTCACCACGCTGGCGCCGAAAGCACGGATCGATCGCGACAAGCTGGCGATGATGCTGCAGGCCAACGGCTATGTCCGCGTCGAGACGGTGGCGGATTCGGGCGAGTTCGCGGTGCGCGGCGGCCTCGTCGATCTGTTCCCGAGCGGCGAGGACCATGCGCTGCGGCTCGATTTCTTCGGCGACGAGATCGAATCGGTGCGCACCTTCGATCCGCAGGACCAGCGCACCACGGGCCGCGTCGAAGGCTTCACGCTGCTGCCGGCGTCGGAGACGTTGCTCGACGAGGACAGTATCAAACGATTCCGCACGCGCTACCGCGAGCGTTTCGGCGCGACCGCGACCGGCGATCCGCTGTACCAGGCGATCAGCGAAGGCCGGCGGCTGGCGGGGATGGAGCATTGGCTGCCGCTGTTCGAAGACAAGATGGCCACCTTGTTCGACCATCTCGGCGACGGTGCCGTGGTGCTGCGCGACAGCGGCGTGATCGCCGCGGCGGAGCAGCGCTTCGAGGCGATCACCGATTATCACGGCAACCGGGTGAAGGCGCAGGTCAGCGATCCCGGCAGCTATCGTCCCCTGCCGGCGGATGCGCTGTACCTGACCGCCAAGGAATTTGCCGAGCGGGCGGAGGGGATGCCGACGCATCAGACGTCGCAATTCCATGAGCCCGAGAGCGCAACCGTGCTCGATTTCAACGTCGATGGACCGCGCGACTTCGGCGCGGAGCGCTCGGCTGGCGCGAACGTGTACGAGGCGGTGGTGCATCACCTGCGCACCGTCCAGCGCGACGGCAAGAAGCCGATCCTGGCAAGCTATTCGATCGGCGCGCGCGAGCGGCTGGCCTCGTTGCTGGCGGATCATGGCCTGACTGGCGCGGTCAAGGTGGATACGTGGCAGGAAGCGCTGGGAGTGACTGCTCCCCTCCCGCTTGCGGGAGGGGCTGGGGGAGGGCCTGTCGTCAAGCGCAAGGCGGGCGAGGATACAGGCCCTCCCCTAGCCCCTCCCGCAAGCGGGAGGGGGACAGGCAGCGTCGCGCTGTTGGTGCTCCAGCTCGATCATGGCTTCGCTACCCCTGACGTCGCGCTTCTCACCGAGCAGGACATGCTTGGCGACCGGCTCGTGCGCCGCAAGAAGCGCAAGAAATCGGCCGACGCCTTCCTCGCCGAACTGGCGATGCTCACGCCGGGCGATCTCGTCGTGCACGCCGATCACGGCATCGGGCGCTATGAGGGGCTGACCTCGATTCCCGTCGGCAAGAGCCCGCACGATTGCGTCGCGCTCACTTATGCCGGTGGCGACAAATTGTTTGTGCCTGTCGAGAATCTCGAAGTGCTGTCGCGCTACGGCTCGGACAGCGACGGCGCGAGCCTCGATCGCCTGGGTGGCGAGGCGTGGCAGCGCCGCAAGTCGAAGATGAAGGAGCGGATCCGCGAGATCGCCGGCGAGCTGATCGCGACGGCCGCGGAACGCGCGACGCGGCCGGCCGACGTGATCGAGGCGGACAGCAGCTATGCGCAGTTCGTCGATCGCTTCCCGTACGAGGAGACCGAGGACCAGGACCGCGCGATCAACGACGTGCTCGGCGATCTGAGCAAGGGCACGCCGATGGACCGATTGGTGGTCGGCGATGTCGGCTTCGGCAAGACCGAGGTGGCGTTGCGCGCGGCGTTCGCGGCGGCGATGGGCGGCCTCCAAGTAGCAATCGTGTGCCCCACCACCCTGCTCGCGCGGCAGCATTTCAACAATTTCACCGCGCGGTTCGAAGGCTTCCCGATCAATGTCGGGCGGCTGTCGCGGCTGGTGCCGGCGGCCGAGACCAAGGCGACCAAGGAGAAGCTTGCCGACGGGCAGATGGACGTCGTCGTCGGCACGCACGCGATCCTCGCCAAGTCGATCGACTTCAAGCGGCTGGGCCTGGTGGTGGTCGACGAGGAGCAGCGCTTCGGGGTCACGCACAAGGAGCGGCTGAAATCGCTCAAGACCGACGTCCACGTGCTGACGCTGACCGCGACGCCGATTCCGCGCACGCTGCAGATGGCCATGTCCGGCCTGCGCGAGCTGTCGGTGATCCAGACGCCGCCGGTCGATCGCCTGGCGGTGCGCACCTATATCATGCCGTGGGATCCGGTGGTGCTGCGCGAGGCGTTGCTGCGCGAACATTATCGTGGCGGGCAGAGCTTCTTCGTCACGCCGCGGGTGGCGGATGTGCCGGAAATCGAGGCGTTCATGCGCGATCATGTGCCGGAAGTGCGCGCTGTCGTCGCGCATGGGCAGATGTCGGCGACCGAGGTCGAGGAGCGCATGTCGGCCTTTTACGACAAGAAATTCGAGGTGCTGATCTCGACCACGATCGTCGAGAGCGGGCTGGATATTCCGAGCGCCAACACGATGATCATCCACCGCGCCGATCGCTTCGGCCTGGCGCAGCTGTACCAGCTGCGCGGGCGCGTCGGGCGGGCGAAGACGCGCGCCTATGCCTATCTGACCACGCCGCCCAACCGCATCGTCACCGAGACGGCGGAGAAGCGGCTGAAGGTGCTGTCCGATCTCGACAGCCTAGGTGCCGGGTTCCAGCTCGCATCCCATGATCTCGATATCCGCGGCGCGGGCAATCTGCTCGGCGACGAACAGTCGGGCCATATCAAGGAAGTCGGCTACGAACTCTACCAGTCGATGCTGGAAGAGGCGATCATGGAGGCCAAGGCCGGCGGCCAGCGACTGCGCCCGAAGGACTTTTCGCCGCAGATCACGATCGACGCGCCGATCCTCATCCCGGAGGATTATGTCCCCGATCTCGATCTGCGCATGGGCCTGTATCGCCGCCTCAACGATGTCGAGGACCAGGACGGCGTGGAAGCCTTTGCCGCCGAGATGATCGATCGCTTCGGCCCGCTGCCGAGCGCGACCGAGAATTTGATCCGCATCATCGAGATCAAGATGCAAGCCAAGAAGGCCTGCGTGTCGAAGATCGATGTCGGGCCGAAGGGCGCGTTGGTGACATTCCAGAACGATACGCCGCCCAATATCGAGGGGCTGCTCGCCTGGGTGCAGAAGCTCGATGGCGTGGCGCGGTTGCGGCCGGACAGCAAGCTGGTGGTCAACCGCGTGTGGGGCGATCCCAAGGCACGGCTGCACGGCGCGCTGCAACTGTCCAAGGGGCTGGCGCGGGCGGCGGGCTAAGGCGCGCGGTGCGCCCCTCTCCTTACGCTTCCCCGGCGGAGGCCGGGGCCCAGTCGCGATGGCCGAAATGACTACGCGCAGCGCCGGTTACATTCTACGCCACGACTGGGCCCCGGCGTCCGCCGGGGAAGCGATAGGGTGTTGGGCTATGGGGTAGCGCGCTCCATCAGGGCCGCCAGCGCCACGCTCGAAATGGCCTCCGAACACAGGAAGCCCTGATAATATTGGCACCCTTCCTTAGCCAATAGTTCGAGCTGTTCCTCCGTTTCCACGCCCTCGGCGATTACCGACAGCCCCAGCGAGCGCGCCATGTCGATCACGCCGCGCACCACGACGCGGTCGCGCACCGTGCCGGTAATGTCCTGCGCCAGCTTCTTGTCGATCTTGAGATAATCGAGCGGCAGCGACTTGAGATAAGCGAGGCTCGAATAGCCGGTGCCGAAATCGTCGATCGCGATGCGGCAGCCGGCCGAGCGAAACGTGGTCAGCAAGGTGGCGGCCACGTTGAGATCCTCGATCAGCCCGCTCTCGGTAATCTCCAGCGTCAGCCGCGTGCGCGGGAAGCCGCTGCTGTCGATGCGATCGAGGAACAGATCGGCAAAGCCCGGCCGCGCGATATCGCCCGCGGTGAGGTTGAGCGACAGGCGCAGACCCGCCAGGATCCGTGGCCAGGCGGCCGCGCGCTCCAGCACGATGCGCTGGATATGATCGGACAAGGCGATCTCCAGATCGGCGCGCGCGGCGGCGGCGAACAGCAGGTCCGCGCCGATCGTGCCGAGCGTGGCATGCTCCCACCGCGCCAGCGCCTCGACCCCGACGATCGCGCCATTGGCCATCGCCACTTGCGGCTGAAACAAGGTGTCGATCTCGCCATGATCGATCGCCGGGCCGAGTTCGGCAGCGAGGCGATCGATCGGCGCATCCTCCTCCCCCGCATCGGCGACGCGCAAGGTCGCACTGTCGGACGCCTTGGCATCGGCCAGCGCCTCGCTCGCCCGGCGCAACAGCGAAGCGGCATCGTCGCCCTCGCCGCGTTCCGCCATGCCGATGCGGCAGCCGAGCACGGCGATCGAATCGCCGACGACGAACGGCTTGGCCATTGCACCGACGATCCGCTCGACCGCGAGATCGATCCGGTCGCGTCCCTGATCGGTGGCGACGAGGAATTCCGACCCGCCCATGCGCGCGACCAAAGCGCCTTTTTCCAACGTCTCCGCCGCCGCCTGTTCGATCCGGCGGTGCGCGCCGCGCAGCAACGCATCGCCGGCCGCGCGCCCATAAGCGGTGTTGACCACTTCGAAGCGGTTGAGCGCGACGAGCACGGCGGAGAGCGGCCCGCCGGCTGCCAGCCGGCGCTCGACCCAGCGCCGCGCGCCGCCGGCATCACGGCCGCTGGCCAGCGCATCGCGCATCGCCGCGGCCGAATCCGGCGCGCTGCCCAGCGGCTCGACCAAGGCATCGATACGCTGCGCCTCGGGATCGTATTGCAAATGCTGCACGACCCGCCCGAGGCCATCGATATCGTGGGCAAATGCGGTGGCCGACCGCGTCGCCAGCCGGCGCAGTGCGAGCACCGCGGTGCGGCGCTCGGCTGCGTCCAACGCGCGCAGCACGATGCGCGGCGCGGTATCTTCGGCGAGCTGGAGCAGCTTCGCCAGCGCCGGGGTGAGTTGCATGGCGCCGGCGCGCAGATCGAGCCGCCAGCCCAGCGGATCGGCCGGCCCGGTCGCGCGCCAGTCGCCCGCCATGAGCGTTGCGTGGCGCCCGGCGAAGCGCACCGCCTGGACGAATTCCGCCTCGCTAAACGGGCTGGCGAGGAAATGCGTCGCGCCGGCATCGTAGAAATGCGGGATCGCCGCGATGTCGCCGCGCGACACCAGGGCCAGCATCGCGCCGCCGTTCGACCCGATCGCGCCGTCGAGCGCGGTGGCGGCGGCGAGCCCTTCAGTTAGTGCGCCGCGCGCATCGACCACCGCGACGGCCGACCCGCTGGCCAGGAAGCGACGCTCGGCCCCTGCCGCACGGCGCGCGGCGACGACCTGCCAGCCGGCCCCGGCGGCAAGCGCAGCCAGTTCATCACGCTGCCGGAACGACAATATGTATAACGGGGCCGGATTGACGTCGCTCACCCCGTAACAGTCCCCGTCGAAAATTGCCTTGGCACCGACTGTCACCTTCTGACGTTTACGCGCCAAGGACAAGGCGTCTCGTCACCCGCTCTTGTTACACTCCCCTCAAAGGCTTAGCTCTCACCCATGTCCTGCGCGCCCACCTCGATCGACAGCCCCCTGATCGATGGCCATGGCCGGACCATCAGCTATCTGCGCATTTCGGTCACCGACCGCTGCGATCTGCGCTGCCGCTATTGCATGGCGGAGCATATGACCTTCCTGCCCAAGGCGGCGGTGCTCAGCCTCGAGGAAATGGCGATCATCGCGGAGCGCTTTATCGCCCGCGGGATCCGCAAGATTCGCCTGACCGGCGGCGAACCGCTGGTGCGTCGCGATGTCGAACAACTCGTGCGCCGGCTGGGCAGTCATGTCGGCGCTACGGGGTTGGCGGGCGGCCTCGACGAGCTGACCATGACGACCAACGGCAACCATTTGGTTGAGCATGCCGCGGCGCTGGTCGATGCCGGTTTGCGCCGCATCAATGTCAGCCTCGACACGCGCGATCCCGAGCTGTTCCGCTATATCACCCGCCACGGCGACGTGGCGCGCGTGATCGGCGGGATTTTCGCCGCGCGCGATGCGGGGTTGCGGGTCAAGATCAACATGGTCGCGCTGAACGGGCAGAATGATCGCGAG
Organism: Parasphingomonas puruogangriensis; assembly: GCF_036663635.1. Classification (NCBI taxonomy): domain Bacteria; kingdom Pseudomonadati; phylum Pseudomonadota; class Alphaproteobacteria; order Sphingomonadales; family Sphingomonadaceae; genus Parasphingomonas; species Parasphingomonas puruogangriensis. Next base: position 939,376 of record NZ_JAXOJI010000001.1, read on the forward strand.
ATCGCCGCGATGCTGGCCTGGTGCCGCGACGAGGGGCTCGACCTGACGCTGATCGAGACCATGCCGCTCGGCGCCATCGACGAGGACCGTACCGACCGCTTCCTGCCGCTCACGGCGGTGCTCGACGAGTTGAAGGGCGCCTTCCCGCTGGTCCGCGACACCCACGATAGCGGCGGGCCGGCGCGTTATTGGCGGGTTGACGGCAGCGACACCCGGCTTGGTCTGATCTCTCCGCTCACCGCCAATTTCTGTAGCACGTGCAACCGCGTGCGGCTGACCACCGAGGGCATTCTCTATACCTGTCTCGGCCATGACGATCAGGTCGATCTCAAGACGATCCTGCGCACCCAGGGCGTGGCCGGGCTAGATACGGCGCTGGACGCCGCCATGGGCACCAAGCCACAGCGCCACGAATTCGACATCGCCGCAACCGCCCCCGCCGTCAGCCGCCATATGAGCGTGACGGGTGGTTGAGGGAGGTCGGATGAGCGAACAACGCCGCGCTTTGGTTGCCTCCCCCACCGCCGCCGCCCAGGCGGCGGCGAAAGACTTGGCCGATGCGCATGATTGGGTGCCGGTCGAGGAGGCAGAGCTGATCGTCGCGCTGGGCGGCGACGGCTTCATGCTGCAGACGCTGCACGCCATGCTCGAGCGCCGCAAACCGGTGGTGCCGGTGTTCGGCGTGAACCTCGGCACGGTCGGCTTCCTGATGAACGAATGGCGTCGTCACGATCTGCACGATCGGCTCGCGCGGACCAAGCCGTTCAAGGTCGTGCCATTGGCCATGACCGCCGAGACGATGGATGGCGAGATCGTCACGCTGCCGGCGATCAACGAAGTGTCGTTGCTGCGCGAAACGCGGCAGACCGCCAATCTGCAAGTGACGCTGAATGATCGCGTCGTGCTGCCCGAACTGGCCTGTGATGGCATCCTCGTCGCCACCCCCGCCGGCTCGACCGCGTATAATTTCTCCGCGCAGGGCCCGATCCTGCCGCTCGGCTCGGCCTTGCTCGCGCTCACCCCGATCAGTCCGTTCCGCCCCCGGCGCTGGCGCGGCGCGATCCTGCCCGACAAGGCGCGCATCAGCATCCGTGTGCTCGATCCCGGCAAACGCCCGGTCAGCGCCGTCGCCGACCAGCGCGAAGTGCGCGACGTCGCGCGCGTCGACATCGTCATCGATCGCGCGCGCGAGCTCACGTTGTTGTTCGATCCCGAGCATGCGCTCGACGATCGCATCACCATGGAGCAATTCGCCGCCTGAGCGATAATCGCCGCGGAACGGGGTTGCATCCCCGTTCGAGCCGTTTATAGAACCGGCCACGGCTTCATTCCCCGATAGCTCAGCGGTAGAGTAGGTGACTGTTAATCACTTGGTCGTTGGTTCGAATCCAACTCGGGGAGCCACCGCCTTTCTCCGGAAAGCCACGGGTTTGGCGTGAAGCGATGCCCCAGCGCGGGCTTGCCGGCAGCTGCTTTTTCGGCATGACATCTCGCTGCGCGGACTGCGGTTAAACTCGCCAAGTTAGCCGGGATCGATCTGCGCCGCGGATGACCGGACCGCGCTCCTACGCGGCCGCATTCTTTTCACCTCGGCACCGCCCGCCAGCGCTGCATCGCGGCCAACGAATATGCCCGAATGTCCTGTTCATGCTGGACTATTATGCTGAACGGCAGGACAGCGTGTAGGAACATAAGACGGAATGACCATGGCTTTCACCAATAGACTGATCCGGGCGCGTCATGCGGCCGGTCTCGTACCGGCGGTAACGATCGGCGCGCTGCTCGCCGCCACGCCGCTCGCCGCGCAGCAGCGCCCCGCGGTGCCGCCAACCGTGCCGACGCTCCCGCCGGCCACCCCGCCAATGGTGCGCACCGAACTCAGCGAGGCACAGGCGCGGCGACTGGCCGAACTGATCGACCGCGATTCCGTGGCGCAGGGATTGCGCGAAAAGGATCTGCCGCGCGCCACGTCGCTCGATCGCGATGCGCTGGTCGGCGCCGCGCTCGATCATGCCCGCGCCGTGCATGCCGGGCGGCTCGATGTCAGCGATTTCCAGCCCGAATGGGGCATCCGCCCACAGCCATACGATCCGCTGCCGGGCTTTGCCGAGGCCGTGCGGCGCGACCGGCTGGCGGCGTGGATCGCCTCGCTGCCGCCACCTTATGCCGGCTATGATACGTTGGTCGCCGGGCTCGCCCGCTATCGCAGCATCGCCGGTTCCGGCGGCTGGACCGCGCTCGTGCCCGGCCCCGAACTCAAGCTCGGCGCGACCGGTGCGCGTGTCGCCGCGCTGCGCAAGCGACTGGCGGTGGAAGATACCGCGCTCGACGGCAGTGGCGATCGCTTCGACGCGCCCTTGGGCGAGGCCGTGCGCCGCGCGCAGCGCCGCTACGGGCTGAACCCGACCGGTGCGGCCGGCGCGCAGACGGTCGCCGCGCTCAACGTGCCCGTGGCCGATCGCGTCCGCCAGATCATGGCCAATATGGAGCGCTGGCGCTGGTTGCCGAGCGAGATCCAGAAGAATCGCGTGCAGGTCAACATCGCCGCCGCGGTGCTGACGGTGTTCGAGGGCGATGCCCCAGTCATGTCGATGAAGGCGGTCACCGGCCGCCCCGGCGACGAGACGCCGATGCTGGTGTCGCAAATCCACAGCATCGTGATCAACCCGCCATGGAACGTGCCTTCCTCGATCGCGACCAAGGAATTGTGGCCCAAGGAGCGCGCCAAGCCCGGCTATCTCAAGCGCAACGGCTTCCGCGTGATCGACACTGGCGATGGCGGCAAGCGCCTGCAGCAATCGTCCGAAAACAGCGCGCTGGGCAAGTTCAAGTTCGATTTCGACAACAACTTCTCGGTCTATCTGCACGATACGCCGGCCCAGGCCGGCTTCGCGCGCTTCGATCGCCTGTCCAGCCATGGTTGCGTGCGGCTCGAAAAGCCCGCCGATCTCGCCAAGCTGCTGCTCAAGACCACGCCCGACTGGCCGGCCCCGACGATCGACGCGACGGTGACCGCCGGCAAGACGGTGCGCGCCAAGGTGGCAGACCCGGTGGCGGTGTATCTGCTATACTGGACCGCGTTCGCCAATGGCGCCGGCCAGGTCAGCTTCCGCGCCGATCCCTATAAATGGGATGGCACGCTGGCGACGAAGATCGAAGCACGCTCGGCGCGTCAGGCGCTGGCGTCCCGCTGAAAGGATGACGATGAAAGCCACCCGCCCCCTGCTCGCCGCCGCCGCGTTGCTCGCGCTTAATCTTGCTGCTTGCTCGAAAGAGCCTGAAGCGCCGAGCGAAAACCTGTCTCTGTCCGAAGACGATCGCCCGGTGGTCGAAGCCGCGCCGGAGCCGACGCCGATCGCCAGCCCCGCGCCGGTCGAGGAGCCGACCGACACCAACGCCGCTGCGGCACTCGAGCCCGAGCCGGTCACCCCGCCCGACGAGCAGATGCTCGACGATGCCTCGGCCACCGGCATGACCGCGCGCGCCACGCGTGATCAGGCCGCCAATGATATGGCGGCGGAAAGCGAGACCGAGCAGCAATAGCGTCAGCGCGATCGGGGTCGTGCGATCCCGATCGCCACCGAAATGCCACTGCCGATCCAGAACAGCGCCGCGAATGGCGCGGCGTTGCCGAGCGTCAGCCGCACCGCCAGCGTCAACGCCAGCGCAACCGGCACGCCCCACACCACGCCGTCCCACGCGCCGGCCAGCCGCGGCTCGACGATACCGCGCCGCCGCCGTTTGCCGAGCCAGATCCAAGTGCCCGTCGCGGTCACCACGGTCAGCGCGATGCCGAACACGCAATAGACGATCTTGACCGGCAGCCCGCCGAAATTGCCGAAATGCAGCGGATAATTGGACGCCGCGACCTGCTGGCCGATGGCCCCGTCGGACAGGCCGGACTTACCCTGATAGCGCCCCCGCGCGTCGAAATTGTAACTGTCGCCATAGATCAGCCGATGGCGGTGCGCGGCGACGATCTGGATATGCTGCCCCGCGGTGCCGGGATCGTGCAGCGTGATGAAATACGGCCGCGTATCCGGAAAGCGCGCGGTCATGGTGCGCAAGGCGGTGGCCATATCGGCGAGCGGCGCCGCACGGGCGTCGGCCGGATGCTCGCCACCGAAGATCGGCTCGAACACTTGCAGCGTCTTCTCGCCGGTATATGTGGCGATGCCCTGCGCGGCGAGCGCGCCGAGCCCGATCGCCGCGCCGGTCAGCGCGATGGCGAGGCCGAACGGCAGCGTCCACACTGCCAGCCGATTGTGCCAATCCGACAGCGCCACGCCGCCCGACTGGCGCGCGCGCAAGCGAAACGCGTCGCGAAAGATCCGCGGGAGCGCGAGCACGCCGGTGACCGACAGCGCGAGCATCATAACGCCAAGCAGGCCGACCACCGCCAAACCAACGGTCGCCGGCAGCGTCAGCGCATAGTGAAGCTCGAGCAGGAATTCCGCCCAGGCGCTTTCGTGCGGCATCGCCACCCGGCCGGCCGCATCGATCTGGCGCGCCTGATGATCGGTCGTGATCGTCGTGCGCGGCAGCGCCGAGCTCGGCAGTTCGATGAACAGATGCGTGGTCGGCTTCTTGCCACGTTCGCTGGCCAGCACCGTGGCTATCGCCGCCTGCACCGCCCCGGGCGCGATCGCGGTCATTTCCGGCGCGCGCGGCTGTTCGATCCGCTGCCACTCCTCGTCGAACACGATTAGCGTCCCGGTCAGGCAGACGATGTACAGCAAGGCCCCGGCGAGCAACCCGATCGCGCTGTGCGCCGCCAGCGCGCTGCGCACGACATTCTTGTCAATCGCCTTCATGCGTACCGTTTCATCAGCAGGAGGGTGGCCAGGATCGCCCAGCAGATCGGCAGCAGCATCAGCGCCAGCATCACGCTGTCGGCGCGGTGCCAGCCGATGAGATCGGCCAGCGCATAGCAGCCGACCGCCAAGGTCAACGACGCGGCGAAGCCGAGTGGCACGGTGAGCAGAAACGTCGCGACACGCCACCCAAGCCGCAAACTGCCGCGATCGGGCGCGGCGCGCGCTTTGCCCGGCTTGGCCGGCGCGCGTGGGACAAGAGCATCCGGCACGAGCAGCACCAGCGCCGCGGCGGTCGCGCTCAGGCCGGCGACCGTGATCCCCCACGCGCCATGCGCCATTGCGCCAAGCACCAGGCCCGCCAGCAGTAGCCCCCAGCCGATCGTGTTGAGCCCCACCGAACGCCGCGCACCGCGCCACGCGACGCGCAAAACGCCAATCGAGAGAATCGCGAGAAAGCTACCGGCCCAGATCATGCGGCGTTATTAGCACGCATTATCAATAACGCCATTGCCTTGCCGTAACGATCGCAATCGTCCGCACGGCCGATCCCGCCCCGGCAACGTTTCGTCAGCCCCTGTTCATACTTACTGATTGATATTGAGGCGGTCTCACCGGACACTTGTGCCCTATCGTTCGTTCCCCATCTTGCAACTGATACCGGTCGCTCCATTGCGGGGGCCACCCGTCGGAGGAAGATCCATGTCGCGTTCCACACTGAAATTCGGCGGCGCGCTGCTCGCCGCAACGGCCACGTTGGCGCTCGGCGCCTGCGCGACCGAGACCGCCTATCGCCCCGCTACCGGTAGCGGCTTTGCCCGCACCGGCTATAGCGACCGCCAGGTCGAGCCCAATCGCTATCTGGTCAGCTTCGCGGGCAATACCTACACATCGCGCGACACGGTCGAGCGCTATTTGCTGTTCCGCGCCGCGGAACTGACGCTGTCGCGCGGCTATGACAATTTCATCCTGGTCGACAAGGATACCGATCTGCGCTCGCGCACCTACAGCACGCCCGGCATCGGCGGCGGCGGGTTCGGCTATGGCGGGTTCGGCGGCTTTGGCGGCTGGGGCCCGAGCTGGCGCTATCGCGGCCGCGGCTTCGGCTGGCGTTCGTGGAACGGCTTTGGCGGCGACCCCTTCTGGGATCGCGACATCGACATCCGCACGGTCGACAAGTTCGAGGCGACTGCCGAAATCCTGCTCGGCAAGGGCCCCAAACCCAAGGACAATGTCCGCGCCTTCGACGCCCGCGCGGTGGTCGACAGCATCGGGCCGAGTGTGGTGGTGCCGAAGTAACTGGGCTACCACTGGCGGTCACGGAAAGGGCTTCCTCGCCACGCGGCGGGGAAGCCCTTTCCGTTGCCCCCGCCAGGGAGTGTCGGGTCGCCCGTGCTGGGGGCACAGGCGACCCGACATTGTGGCGCCGAAGGCGACGGAGGGGACTGTGCGCGGTCCGTTATCGAATCGTCTCCGTCGCTCTAGCGCAATCGCAACCACGATGACGGCTGATCCTCACGCAATTAATCTGAAACTTGCCAAATTTCCATATTTCGGGGCTCTAGTTGATGGCTGGCGAGGTACCGCGCGTCTTTAGGAACCAAACCAATTCGACGAAGTTCACTTGGTCATGGGAATGTCGGGAGCCGAAAATGAGCCTCAGACGCATCAATGCCGCTGAACGCCACCTCGCTTTTGCTGCTTTTCGAGATAGTATCAACTACGACAACGTTTACATTAGCAATCTGACGCCACGCGGTCAGGTCATCACTACGGCTTGGCGAACGCCTGGTATATGCTACGTTATTCTGTGGGAGGCGGGGTTCTCCGACGTGGTCGGGGACCCATCGCGGAAAGCGACGTTCATCCACGAGATGACCCATGTTTGGCAAGGAAACAACGGGCAGACACCAGGCTTTTTTATGCAGCAGTCAGTCGTAGCCCAACTGCGCAGCGGGGTAGCAGACGTCTTTCGGACGAACGATTTCGTCGGCGCATATAGCAATTGGGACGAGCACCGAAGTCATGCCTATGACTTTAACATAATAGACATGGGTAAACCTTGGAGGACCTTCAACGTCGAACAGCAAGCCTCGATCGTTGAAAGTTGGTATGTCGGTGAGCGCGTGCGCAGCCGCAGAAAGCGCGACTTTGACACCGGTGTATATGGCGGAAACAGTTCACGATTTGACGTGCGTTACGCCTATATTCGCGACGTCATCCGGCCTCGCCGCCCAAATGCTGACCCACGACCGGTCATGCTACCGAACGGCGGCGATCTGGAGGTAAAACGTATGCAGGACAAGCTTGTGGCACTCGGCTATCTGGACGCCAGATACGCTGACGGCTCGGTTGGCCGCGGCCATAGCGCGACGCTAGATGCTGTCGAGATTTTCCAAAAAAGGCATGGCCTGCATGTCGACCGCGATTTGGGGGGCCGAACAGCCAGACCCGTAAACTTTTGGCTTGGCCAACCTACCAGTTAAGGCGTGCACCATGACGGTAACGCGGACGGCGCGCGCCTTGATAGCGCTGGCGATGACCGCCGCCTGCGCGCAACCCGACGAAGGTGCCCTGCAGCCACTGCCCACACCGGGCGTGACGCTTGGCAAGCGCAGTATCGCCGGAGATACTGCTGAGATCGTGAGGCTTGGTATCCAGGCGCGAGTGTGGGGCGACTGGGGGTGGGATGCGGGAGAAACGGTCGATGTCGAATATCGGAATACGGGCGGCGAGGCTGTCAGCATCCACGTCGATCGAGTGAGTATCACATTCGATGGCAACCAAGGTGCGGCGGAACAGATATCGGACGTTAGCCTGGTCGATCTGAACGACGCCGACCACCGCAACGATGTGGGTCGCAGCCTAATGGAAGATGCCAAAGCACCAGATCGCCCCGGCATCCTTGTTATACCCGCGCGTGAGGCACGCCGAATTCAGGTGTCCTTTCGGCCGTTCTCCGAACCGCACCGTCCCCGCCTTGACGATGTTGTCACCCTTAAGGTGCCGCTATCCGAGACTATCGTCAGCGTGCGCCTCAAATGTGCAGGACCGTGAGCACCACGTCCGCCGGTCACCTCGCTGAGGCGAAGATGACCAGTGATCCTCGGCGCCAGTTTAAACCGCCCCGTGGCAATGCTTGTACTTGTTCCCCGAGCCGCACGGGCACGGCGCATTGCGGCTGATCTGGCCGGCCCAATCATCCGGATTGTCCGACGGCTCGATCATATCCGGCCGCGGGATCGAGAGCGGCGGCAACCGCGTCTGGATCAGCCCCAGCGAGCCGGCATCCACATCGTTGCTGTCGTCCAGCCCGGTGAACGGGTCGAAATGCGTGGTGATGAAGTCCGGCAATTCGGGTAGCTCAGCCTGCTCGTTGGCGCGGAATTCGGCATAAGCGATGGTCCGCGTCACGTCCTCGCGAATGCTCTCCAGCATGCGTTCGAACAGCGAGAAGGCTTCCTGCTTATATTCGTTGATCGGCGTCTTCTGCGCATAGGCGCGCAGGTGGACGACCTGGCGCAGCGCATCCAGCGTGGCGAGATGCTCCTTCCAGTGATGATCGAGATTCTGCAGCAGGATCGATTTCTCGACCGAGATCCACACGTCCGGCTCGAGCTGCGCCGATTTCTCGGCGACCTGCGCATCGGCCAGTTCGCGCACGCGCTCCTCGACCAGTTCGGGATCGATCGCGTCTTCCTTGATCCACGCGTCGATCGGCGGATCGATCGCCAGGTTGGCCAGCAGCTTTTCCTTCAAGCCGGCAATATCCCACTGCTCGGGGTACGAGTTGGGCGGGCAGGCCGCGCCGACGATCGCATTGACCGTCTCCGTACGCATATCGGTGACTACGTCGCCGACCGTCTCGGCATCCATGATGTCGCTGCGCTGCTCGTACACCACCTTGCGCTGGTCGTTCATCACGTCGTCATATTCGACGACCTGCTTGCGGATATCATAGTTGCGCGCCTCGACCTTCTTCTGCGCGGTCTCGATCGCCTTGCTCAGCCATTTGCTGCCGATCGCTTCGCCATCGCCGATATTGTTGCGCATCATCCGCGCGAACAACGTGTCCGGCCCGAAGATACGCAGCAAATCGTCGTCGAGGCTGAGATAGAAACGCGACAGGCCGGGATCGCCCTGGCGCCCGGCGCGGCCGCGCAGCTGATTGTCGATGCGGCGGCTTTCGTGGCGCTCGGTGCCGAGCACGAACAGGCCGCCGGCGGCGAGCACTTCGGCCTTCTCGACCGCGATCTGCGCCTTGATACGAGCGATCGCGGCATCGCGTTCCGGCCCCTCGGGCATCTCGGACAATTCGTCCTCGACCATGAATTCGAGATTGCCGCCGAGCTGAATGTCGGTACCGCGGCCGGCCATGTTGGTGGCGATGGTCACGGCCGATTTGCGGCCCGCCTGCGCCACGATATGCGCCTCCATCTCGTGGAAGCGCGCATTGAGCACCTTATGCTCGACGCCTTCCTTAACGAGGAATTCGCTGAGCAATTCGGACTTTTCGATCGACACGGTGCCGACCAGCACGGGCTGGCCGAGATCGGCGTGATGCTTGATCTTCTTGGCGATGGCGGCGAACTTGTCCGCAGTATCCTTGTAGAATTCGTCTTCCTCGTCGACGCGCTTGATATCGACATTGGTCGGGATGGTGACGACGTTCATCTTGTAGATGTCGTAGAATTCGGCCGCTTCGGTCGCCGCGGTGCCGGTCATGCCGGCGAGCTTGGGGTACATGCGGAAATAGTTCTGGAAGGTGATCGAGGCCATGGTCTGGTTCTCGGGCTCGATCTCGACGCCTTCCTTGGCCTCGACCGCTTGGTGCAGGCCGTCCGACCAGCGCCGGCCATCCATCATGCGACCGGTAAACTCGTCGATGATGATGACCTTGCCGTCCTTGACGATATAATCGGTATCGGCCTTGAACATCACGATCGCGCGCAGCGCCTGGTTGAGGTGATGCACGACCTGCGTGTTCTCGAAATCGTACAGATTGTCGCCCTGCAGCAGCCCATCGGCCTCGAGCATGCGCTCGACCTTCTCGGTGCCGTCCTCCGTCAGGATGATGGTCTTCTGCTTCTCGTCCTTCTCGTAATCGCCGGGGACGAGCCGCTTCACCACGAGATCGACCGAGCGATACAGGTCGGACTTGTCGTCGGTCGGGCCGGAGATGATCAGCGGCGTGCGCGCTTCGTCGATCAGCACCGAATCGACCTCGTCGACGATCGCCATGGCGAACGGGCGCTGCACCATCGAGCTGCGCTCATATTTCATGTTGTCGCGCAGGTAATCGAAGCCGAATTCGTTGTTGGTGCCGTAGGTGATGTCCGCGGCATAAGCGTCGCGGCGCTGCTGGTCGGTCAGGTTCGGCACGATCGTGCCGGTGGTCAGGCCGAGGAAGTTGTACACCTGCCCCATCCACTCGGCATCGCGCGCTGCCAGGTAATCGTTGACGGTGATGACGTGCACGCCGTCGCCCGGCAGTGCGTTGAGATAGGTGGCGAGCGTGGCGACCAGCGTCTTGCCCTCGCCGGTGCGCATCTCGGCGATCTCGCCGCGATGGAGCACGATGCCGCCAACCAGCTGCACGTCATAATGGCGCTGCCCGAGCACGCGCTTGGCCGCGTCGCGCACGGTGGCGAAGGCCTCCGGCAACAGATCGTCGAGCTTGGCGCCATCGGCCAAGCGGGCGCGGAATTTGACCGTCTGGTCGGCCAGTTCCTCGTCCGACATGGCCGAGATGGTCGGCTCGAACGACCCGATCTTGTTGACGATGGTGCCAAGCGATTTGACATAACGGTCGTTGGACGACCCGAAGAGCGTTTTGGCAAAGCCGCCGAGCATGGAGAATTCCTGTACGTTCAGATGGGGATGCGGCGCAGCCAGGCGCGCCGGAAAAATAATGTCGGGAGAGCCCGCCGCAGTGCGGCGCCCAGGCGCTTATTGGCGCAATTTGCTCAGATACAGCGGCACCGGCGCAGCAAGCGCCCAGTCGGTCATGGCGATCGGCGCCTGTGTCGGCCGCCCGGCCAGCGCGAGCCACGCGCGCTGGCGCTGGACCGACACGACCTGGGCAGAACCCGCGACGGTCGCCCCGCTTAGCGCCGCGCTCTGCTGGAACTGCACCTCGGCCACGCGCACGCCCGAAATCGCGCCGGTCAGCGCGCTCAGCATGGCGGAGAGGAACAGTAACAGTTGCACGAATAACCCTATGACGACGCCCGCGTTGCCGAACCCTGAACGCGAGCCTGCGCGACATAGTTGCTGGCTGCGACTTCGCCTAGGGTCAATCGACATGATGCCCTCCCCCTGCCCTGCCGCTCCCCCGGCGGAGGCCGGGGCCCAGGCGAGAGACCGAAGTTGGCGTACGCTGCGCTTCGTTACTTCGACCGTCGCGGCTGGGCCCCGGCCTTCGCCGGGGAAGCGCCAGGGTGTGGGACGTGGCGCTAGCCAAAGCCTTACCCACGCGATACGCATCGTTCGAAATCGGCCGCACAGGCGGCACAGCAGGAGCAGGACATGATGAGCGACACCATACCGCAAACCGGCAAGCAGCTTTTCTCCACCGTCACGGAAGACGGCCGCCTCGAACTTGCCATGCGCACCGTGCCCGTCACCGAGCCCGCAGCCGACGAAGTCCTGATCCGCGTCGACGCCGCCCCGATCAACCCGTCCGATCTGGGCGTGATGCTGACGGTGGCGGACAGCAATGCGTTCGAGGCCGGCGACAACGCCGCCTCCGCCGCCATCCCCGAAGCGATGCTGCGCCACGTTGCGGCGCGCAAAGGCATCTCGATCCCGATCGGCAACGAAGGCGCCGGCCTGGTGGTCAAGGCCGGGTCGTCACCCGAAGCGCAGGCGTTGCTCGGCAAGACCGTCGCGCTCGCCGGCGGCGGAATGTATTCCACCTATCGCACGGCGAAGGCGAGCGCCTGCATGGTCGTTCCCGAAGGCACATCAGCAGAGGAAGGCGCGTCGTCGTTCGTCAATCCGCTCACCGCGCTGGCGATGGTCGGCACGATGCGGCTCGACGGCTACAAGGCGCTGATCCACACCGCCGCCGCGTCCAATCTCGGGCAGATGCTGGTAAAACTGTGTCTCGCCGAGGGCATCGAGCTGGTCAATATCGTGCGCAGCGCCGAGCAGGTCGCCCTGCTTAAGGATCTCGGCGCCAGGCACGTGGTCGATTCCGCCCAGCCCGATTTCATGAAGGCGCTGACCGAAGCGATCGCCGAGACGCAGGCATTCCTGGCGTTCGACGCGATCGGCGGCGGCCGGCTCGCCGGGCAGATCCTGACCGCGATGGAAGCCGCGGCGCTGAAAACGCAAAAGGCCAACGGCCCTTACGGCTCGACGCAGTACAAGCAGGTCTATCTTTACGGCGGGCTCAACACCGCGCCGACCGAGCTCAACCGCGGCTTTGGCATGTCGTGGGGCATTGGCGGTTTCCTGCTGACCTATTTCCTGCAGCGCGTCGGGCAGGAAGAGACGGCCAAGCTGCGCGCGCGGGTCGGCGCCGAGCTCAAGACCACGTTCGCCAGCGCCTATACCAGCCGCATCACACTGGAACAGGCGATCGAGCCGGCGACGATCGCGGCGTACAACCGGCGTGCGACGGGGGCGAAATATCTGATCACGCCGCAGGTATAAGGGGGCCGGCGGGAGTACGCGCCTCCCGCCACCATACGCTTCCCCGGCGAAGGCCGGGGCCCAGTCGCGGAACAATTGGAAACGGGCGTCGCGCGAGGTTACGTCCACCTTCGCTGCTGGACCCCGGCCTCCGCCGGGGAAGCGCATCCGGGGAAACCAGGCACCACGCCCACCCGTCACCCGTTCAGCATCGCGAACACTTCGTCATAATTTCCATTCGCCTCTGCCCGGCGCAGGAACTGCACGCGTTCGACGCCATTTTCCGGCCCCGTCGGATGCGCCTTCAGCAGCGCCACCGTCTCGGCGATATAGGCGTCCAGCGGCATCGATTGCGGATTCTCGGCATGGCCCGGCATCAGATCGGTCGCCACGCCTGGCGGTGAAATCTCGATCACGTCGACATTGGTCTCGCGCAATTGATGGCGCAGCGACTGGCTGTAGGAATGGATCGCCGCCTTGGTCGCGCTGTAGGTCGGAGTGGCGGCCAGCGGGACGAAAGCCAGGCCCGAAGACACGGTCATCACCGTCGCACTCGGCTGTGCGCGGAGGTGGGGCAGCAGTGCGGCGGTCAGTCGGATCGGGCCGAGCAGATTGGTCGTGATCGTCGCCTCGGCCACATCGAGATCGAACGGTTCGGCGAGCAGATCCTCGACCTGCATGATGCCGGCATTGTTGATCACCACGTTGAGCGCGGTATGTTCCGTCGTAATCTTGGCGGCGAACGCCCTGATCGCAGCGGCATCGGACACGTCGAGCACTGCATAATCCATGCCCGGATGCGCCGCGACCGTTTCCCTGAGCGGACCTTCGCGCCGCCCGGTGACGATCACGGTATTGCCCTCAGCCTGCAACGCAATGGCGAGTGCCTGGCCGATGCCCGATCCGCCGCCGGTGATGAGGATGGTGTTGCCGCTGATGTTCATCGCATTGCTCCTGTGATTGCCTGCAGACGCTGATATAGAGTGTCGCTTACCGATCGAAAGTAGGCACCGAAACGTGCGGTACTTACCAGGAGGAAACCGATGCCCGCCCCTTCTTACGAAAGCTATCCCCAGGCCGACCCCAAGGTCGACGCGCTGGTCACCGACGTGATCGGCCGCGTGGCCGACAAATGGACCATGTTGGTGCTCGAGGTGCTGGTCGAGCATGGCGAAGTGAGGTTCACGCAACTCGGCAAGCTGACCGGCAAGATCAGCCAGAAAATGCTCACCCAGACCCTGCGCGCGATGGAGCGCGACGGGCTGATCATCCGTACCGTCCACCCGGTGGTGCCGCCCAAGGTGGAATATCGCCTGACCGATCTCGGCTATACCCTGGCCGGGGCATTCTGTGGCGTCTGGGGCTGGGCGGCGGAAAATCTCGAGCGGATCGAGGCCAGCCGCGCCGCTTTCGATGCGCGCGCCATGTAATCATTTGGCGGCTGGGCATTTGCCTGCGCAGCGACGCCATCTATGAGGGCGGCATGACCATCTCCCCGCTCGCCTCGCCCTTCCCCACCTTGCCAGCGATCCCCGGCGTCACGCCGCGTGTCGCCCGCGCCCGCTACAAGGATTGGGATCGCTGCGACCTGACCTTCGTTACCTTCGCCGATGGCACCACCGCCGCGGGCGTGCTGACGCAGAGCAAATGCCCGTCGCCCGAAGTGGAATGGTGCCGCAACGCGCTCGTACTCGGCAATGCGCGCGCATTGGTGGTCAATGCCGGCAATTCCAACGCCTTTACCGGGGCGCGCGGCCGCAGCGCGGTCGAGGCGATCGCTGCGCGCACCGCGCAGACGCTGGGCTGCCAGCCCTCCGATGTCTATGTCGCCTCGACCGGCGTGATCGGCGTGCCGCTGCCGATCGACAAGGCCGAGGCCGGCCTCGACGCCGCCTTTGTCGCGGACGTGTGCAGCTGGCAGGACGCCACCGACACGATCGGCACCACCGACACCTTTCCCAAGGCGGCGACGACAAGCGCGATCGTCGACGGCAAGACGGTCAATCTGGTCGGCATCATCAAGGGCTCGGGCATGATCGCGCCGGACATGGCGACGATGCTCGGCTTCATCTTCACCGACGCAGCGGTCGATGGCGCCTTCCTGCAGGGCTGCCTGGCCGCCGCCAACACGACGAGTTTTTCGTGCATCACGGTCGATAGCGATACCTCGACCAGCGACACCGTGCTCGCCTTCGCCACCGGCAAGGCGGGCAATGCCCCGCTGACCTCCTCGGACGATGACGGCGCGGATGCCTTCGCCGCCGCACTGGCCGATCTGTGTCGCCAACTCGCGCATCTCGTGGTCCGCGACGGCGAAGGCGCGACCAAGTTCATCCGCATCGATGTCGAAGGCGCGGAGAGCGACCGCAGCGCGCACCGCATCGCCATGTCCGTCGCTAATTCGCCGCTGGTCAAGACCGCGATCGCTGGAGAGGATGCCAATTGGGGTCGTGTCGTCATGGCGGTGGGCAAGGCGGGGGAACCGGCCGAGCGCGACAAACTGGCGATCCGCTTCGGCAATACGCAGGTCGCCGAGGGCGGGCTCGCGGTCGAGGGCTATGACGAGGCGCCGGTGGCGGCGCATCTCAAGGGCAGCGACGTGGAGATCGGGGTGGATCTGGGGCTCGGCGAAGGCCGCGCGACGGTGTGGACCTGCGATCTGACGCATGGCTATATTTCGATCAACGCGGATTATCGGTCGTAAGCTATTCGCTTCCCCTGTTCATTCCCCCATTAGCCGCTTCCCCGGCGAAGGCCGGGGCCCAGTCGCGAAGGTCGAGGTAACTGAGCGCAACGCATCCCAACTGCTGCCTACCGACTGGGCCCCGGCCTCCGCCGGGGAAGCGCTGAAGAACTAGGAAAAGAAGGAGAGCCAGATGCCCAACCTCATCCTCCATCATTACGACCGCTCCCCGTACAGCGAACTGCTCCGCCTCGCGCTCGGCATCAAAGGCGCGGCGTGGCGCTCGGTGATCATCCCCAGCATCGCGCCCAAGCCCGATCTCGTCCCGCTCACCGGCGGCTATCGCAAGACGCCCGTCTTCCAGATCGGCGCCGACATCTATTGCGACAGCGCGATCGCGATCGAGGCGATCGAGGCGCAGCCCGGGCCGACCTTGTTCCCGGGCCCGCTCGGCCGCCTCGCCGCGCTGGTCGCGCAGCAGGCCGGCGGCGCGACGTTCAGCCACGCGGTCGGCTCGGCCATGGCCACGGTGATCGATCGCATTCCCGACGAGTTTCTCGACGACCGCAAGAAACTGTTCGGCCTCGATCGTGACCGCATCAAGCAGGCCGCGCCGCATCTCACCGCGCAATTCACCGCCTGGCTGGTGCGGCTCGACGACGCGCTGGCCGATGGCCACGCCTTCCTCGGCGGCGACGCGCCCGGCTATGCCGATTGCGCGGCGGGCATGACCGTCTGGTTCCAAGGCAATTTCGGGCTGAAGGACGCGCGCCTCGCGCCGTTCGCACACGTCGCCGCCTGGTCCGCGCGTGTCGAGGCGATCGGCCATGGCAGCCCGAGCACCATGACCGCCGCCGAAGCCCTCGATGCCGCGCAAGTCTCCGAGCCCAAGGTGACGGAACAGGTGGACGTCGATAGCGGCTTCACTGCCGGCCAGTCGGTCACCGTGCGTACCGAAGACCCCGGCGCCGATCCGGTCGCCGGCACACTGGCCCGCCTGACGCCGCGCGATATCGTCGTGCTGCGCGAGGATCCGCGCGTCGGCACCGTCGCCGTCCATTTCCCCCGGCTTGGCCAGATCGTGATGCCCGCCTGATGCTGACGATCTGGGGGCGGCTCAACTCGCACAATGTGAAGAAGGTCGCCTGGGCGGCGGAGGAGATCGGCCTGCCTTATGTGCGGCACGATGTCGGCGGGCAGTTCGGCATGGACGACGCGTATCTCGCGCTCAATCCCAACGCGCTGATCCCGACGATCGAGGATGACGGCGTGGTGCTGTGGGAATCGAACGCGATCCTGCGCTATCTCGGCAGCCGTTATTCGGCGCCACTCTGGCCGGCCGATCCAGCGGCACGCGCCCAGGCCGATAAATGGATGGACTGGCAGTTCGGCTATGCCGACGCGCAGCGCGATGCGTTCATCAATCTGGTGCGTCTGCCGGCGGACCAGCGCGATGCGGCGGCGATCGCCCGCTCGGCCGAGCGCTGTGCGGCGATGATGACGCTGCTCGATGTCGAGCTTGCCCGCCAGCCGTGGCTATCGGGCGACAGTTTCGGGCTCGGCGACATCCCGATGGGCGTCTACGCGCACAGCTGGTTTACGCTAGAGATCGATCGTCCGGCGCTTAGCCATGTCGAGGAGTGGTACCGCCGCCTGCAAACGCGAGACGGCTATGCCAGCCAGGTGATGATTCCGCTCACCTGAACCCGTCGCCCCACCGAAAGCTGGGGTATCAATGGGGCAAGCACCAAGCTCGCCCCACCGATATCCCTGCCTCCGCCGGGATGACCTAGCGGCTTACGCCAGTTCGCCCTCGAGCCACGCCTTCAGCCGCCCCTTGGGCTCGGCGCCGACCTTGGTCGCGGCCGGCACGCCGCCCTTGAACAGGATCATCGTCGGGATGCCGCGCACGCCGTAGCGGCCCGGCGCATCGGGATTCTCGTCGATATTGAGCTTGGCGATGGTCACCTGCTCGCCCAGCTCTTCCGAGATTTCCTCCAGGCTCGGCCCGATCATCTTGCACGGCCCGCACCATTCGGCCCAGAAATCGACCAGCACCGGGCCATCGGCCTTGAGCACGTCATTGTCCCAGCTGCCGTCGGTGATTTTCTTGGTCGCCATCTTAATTCTCCTTGGTTGACCGCAATCTAGGGACGCGGGGGCCGGTGCTCAAGCGCGCGAGCGCAAGCTTTGCTCCCGTCACGCAAAGCCCGGCTTGTGCGCAGCGAGCACATCCGCCGGCAGATCGAACAGCACCGGCCCCGACGTGTAGAGCAACGCCGCCTCGATGGCGCGGTCAGGGAAGATCACGCCGAGCGCCTGCACATAGGCCGCCATCTGCCGCAGATGATAGGGCGGCAGTTCGGCCAGCGATGCAGGCGCATGCCGGCCGGTCTTGAAATCGACCACGCGGATGAGCGTATCGGTGACGAGCAGGCGATCGACCGTGCCCGACACGACCACGCCATCCCCCACCACGGCGGCGATCGGCGCCTCGGCCAACGCCTCCGCCCCGAACAACGCGGCATGCGCGGGGTCATCGACCACCGCGAGCACCGTCGCGACGATCTCCGCCCGCACCTTGGCATCGTCGACGCCGCCGGCGCCAGCCAGCCAGCGCTCCCCCGCCGCCGCGCGTTCGGCAGCGGCAACCGCCGGAAGCCGCTCGAACAGCGCGTGGATCAGCCGCCCGCGCTCTGCCGCGAGGCGCATGGCGGGGGACGGCGGCGGATCGGCCACTTCGTCCTCGCCGAGCGACGACGGCGCCAGCGGGCGCGGCGGTTTCGCCTCGATCGGGGCGCGGTTGCGCGCCCATTCCGGCACGGCGCCGGGGCCTGGGTCGGCCTCGCCCGAGCGGGGGCGCAACGCCACTGCCTTTTGTGCTTCACGCCCGCCAAAGGTTCGCGCTTCGTCCGAAGCCCCCGCGCCCAGTGCGCCGAACGCGCGGTCGGCCGCCGAATACCAGCTCTGTTCCGGCGGTACGCCCTTGGCCATCGGCCCGAGCGCGCCGGCGACCACCAGCCGCTCTTCCGCGCGCGTCGCCGCGACATAGAAGAGCCGCCAATGCTCCTCCAGCTCGCGCGCCGCCGCCGTCTCGATCACCTCGATCAGTGGCCCGCCGACCTCCTCTTTGCGCGGGCGGAAGATCGGGATCGGTGCGCCGTCCTCCGGCGTCCATTTCAGCACGCGCGAGGGCGTGCGTGTAGGATCGGCGGTGGCGTCAGCCAAAATCACCAACGGCGCCTGCAAGCCCTTCGCGCCATGCGCCGTCATCACGCGCACCGCGTCCAGCGGCGCGGACGGATCGCGCACGATCTCGACATCGCCGCGATCGAACCAGTCGAGGAAGCGCTGCAGCGACGGCGTCGCCTGCGTTTCGAAATCGAGCGCGGCGTTGAGCAATTCCTCGATCGGATCGCGCGCCTCCTGCCCTAGCCGGCGCAGCATCTTCGCCCGCCCGCCCAGCGGCCCGGTGAGCAATTCCTCGAGGAAGCGATACGGCGTGGCGATATCGGCCCGCGCCAGCATCGCACGCAACGGCGCCAGTCGCTCGGGCGGCTGGGTCTTGCCGAGATGCGCCCACAGGCTGCCCAAGCCGCGCGGCGCGGCGACCATCAGCTCGTCCTGGGTCCAGCCGATCAGCGGCGAGACCAGCAACGAGGCGAGTGACAGATCGTCCCCCGGCTGCAACACGAAGCGGATCGCGGCGAGCAGATCCTGCACGCTGAGCGGCGCATTGAGCTTCAACCGATCCACGCCGGCCACGGGCACGCCCTCGGCATAGAGGCGCGCGACGATCAGCGAGGCGAGCTCGCCGCGGCGTTTGACCAGGATCATGACATCCTCGGGGCGCAGCGCGCGGCCCTTGCTTTCCAGCATCAGCGGGGTCGGGCCGTACAGCCAATCACGGATCTGCCGCGCGATCTGCCGCGCCAGTGCGCGCGTCGCATCTGGCACCCAGCCCTCGGCATCCTCGTCCGATCCGCCGGTCACCACTGGCGGCCATAGCTCTACCGCGCCTGGCCCAGGCACTTCGCTGGCATGCACGTCGACCGAAGCCGCCCCCATTGCGGGCGCGCCGATTGCGTCGATCGCGGCATCGACGAATTCGAGCACCGGCCGGGTCGAGCGGAACGACTGCGTCAGCGAAAGCTGCGCCATCGGCAGCCCGCGATCCTCGGGCGAGGTGTCTTCGTCGCCCAGCGCCTCTTCCGCACGGCGACTGAAATACAGCTCCGCCGCCTCGAAATTGCGCGGGTCGGTCCCTTGGAAACCGAAGATCGCCTGCTTCTGATCGCCCACGGTAAACAGCGTGCGCGTCTTGGGCGCATAGATGCCTTGCCCGGAAAAGAATTCGTCGGAGAGCGCGCGGACGATGCGCCACTGATGCGCATTGGTATCCTGCGCTTCGTCGATCAGTACATGCTCGGTCACCTGATCGAGCTTGTAGCGGATCCACTCGCCCATGCCGGGCTGATCGAACAGATCGACCGTTGCGCGGATCAGATCGTCGAAATCCACCGCGCCGACGCGCCTTTTGGCCATCGCGTAATCCGCAGCATAGATCCGCCCGACGCTCAGCGCATCGGCGAGCAGATCGGCATAAGCCGCGCGGGTGCGCATCGACAGCAGTTCGGCACAGGTCGCATGCAGCCCGCCGGCCAGCTCGGCATAATCCGGATGCTGTGGCGCCTGGCCCTTGCCGAACGAGCGCACATCGCCATCGGCCTTGGCCCAGATGCGGTGCAGTTCGTGCAGGCTCGCCGCGCGCTCCCCGGGCGTGCGCTCCAGCCACGCCGAGACCAGCCCGGCGCGTTCCTTGCCGCTCTTGGTTGCCCAGGAGGCGTTGTGCCCGCCGACCGCATCGAGCGATTCATGATCGAATATGTCGTCGTGGCACGCGCTGCCGATCTCCGCCTCGATATCGCCGATCGGCAGGTCCATCGCCTGGCGCAGATACGGGACGATCTCGCTCGGCAGATTGGCCATCGCCTCGGGCGCGCGGGCGCAGGCACGCAGGAAATTCTCCGCCTCGCCTTCGCCCAGCCGCAGGCTCAGCGCGCCGACGATCTCGATCTCGCGCGGCTTGGCGGCAACCAGCATCTCGGCCAGCGCCTCGCGCGCGAGCAGAGATTCCTCGCGCGCCTCCAGCGGGCGGAAGCCCGGCACCAGCCCGGCCTCGATCGGGAACGCCGCGAGCAGCCCCTGGCAGAAACCATGGATCGTCTGAATACGAATGCCGCCGCCCGGCGCGTCGAGCACCTTGGCGAACAACGTGCGCGCGAAGGCGACCTGGGTCGGGTTCAGATGATCCTCGCCAAGCGCGAACAGATCCTTTTTCAGCTCCGGCTCGGGCATCCGCACCCACGCCGCCAGCCGCTCGCTGATCCGCCCGGCCATCTCCGCCGCGCCCGCCTTGGTGAAGGTCAGGCACAGGATGGCGCCCGGATCGGTACCGCGCAGCAACAGACGGAACACGCGCGCAGCCAGCACCTGCGTCTTGCCCGTGCCGGCCGAGGCGGAGAGCCACACGTGGCTGTCCGGCGCGCTGGCCTTCGCCTGGTTGTCCCTGAGGATCGGCAAGCCGCCTCTGGCGCTCACGGCTGATCACCCTCACCCTTCCGCGGCTGCGCCGCTCCCTCCCTCTCCCAACGGGAGAGGGAAAAGACGCCGAAGGCGGCGAAGGGTGAGGGCGACCGCAGCTCGTCGATCACAACTTCAACCCTCACGGCCATACCATTCATCCAGCCGCATCAACTGATCATATTCCGCATACGGCGCGAATTCCGGATGCAGCTTGGCCTCGAACGGCGCATCCCCCGTCAGCCACATCCGCACCGCCTCGGCAAAATGATGCGCCGCGGTCTGCGTGAACTCGGCTGTCGGGATGCGATCGCGCTTGCCATCGGGATCGACCGGCGTGGTGACATAGCCGAAGCCATCCCCCTTTCGCCCCAGCGACCAATATTCGAACGCCGTCGCCGTGCCCTTGATCCCCTCATAGCCGCCATGTTCCGCGATCAGCCCGAGCAGCCCGAGCTGCAGGCTGAACCCCGCGCGCAAGGCGGCGGCCGACGGCGGTTGCCCCGTCTTGTAATCGATCACCGCCAGCCCCCCGTCGGGCATGCGATCGATGCGATCGAACTTGCCGGTCAGCGTCACCCCGGCAATCGACATCTTGCCCTCCTGCTCGACCGCCAGCACGGTCCGCCCGGCCTCGGCGCCCTCGATGATCTTGGCCGAGATCCAGTCGATCGCCTCCATCAACCGCGGCTGCCACAAGGCCCGCATCATCGGATGCGTGCGCTCATCGTCGAGCATCGCCAGCGCGCGTTCACGCAATGCGGCCGGATCGCACTTATCCTCGCGTGCCCATGTCTCCAGCACGTCATGCACCGCCGTCCCGCGCCACGCCGCGCTCGGATCGCCATCGACCGGATCGAGCGACGCCAGCCGCAGGATGCGCTTGGCGTAGAAAGCGTAGGGGTCGGCCTTGAGCCGATCGACATCGGTGACGGCGATCCGCGTCGGGCGCAGTTCGGCGGCGGGCGACGGCTTGGGGTGCGCGGCGGGCTCATGCACGCCGGGATCGTCCAGCGCGCGCGTCAAGCCCTCCAGCGCGCGCGCGCGTTCGAACCGCTCGCCCGCCAGCGCCTGCAAGCGCAGCCAGAAGCGCGAGGCGATCGCCGGCGACTTGGCATCACGCCGCGCCCGGGTGAGCAAGGCCGCCGGCGCGCCCAAAGCTCCCGCCAGATCATGCGCCGAAACGCCCACGCGCCGCTCCAGCCCAGGCAGGCCGAGCTCGCTGCGGATGCGCGGCGCCAGCCATGGATCGGGCGCGGGCTGGCCCGGCCAGGTGCCTTCGTTGAGCCCGCCCAGGATCATCACATCGGCTGTCTGCAACCGCGCCTCGATCAGGCCGTAAATGGCCAGGCGCGGATGCCCGCCCTGCGGCGGCCGCACCGCGACCTCGTCCATCAACGTCTTGAGCAATGGCGCCAGACTGTCCGGCGCGACCGTCGCCGGCCCGTTCGCTGCCTGCACTTCCAGTTCGGCGAGCAACTCCGCCGCTGCGCGCCCCGCCGGCCCGCCCCACAAGGCGTCGCCGCACAGCGCCTGCGCGGTCTCGCGCAACGCCGCGATCATGGCGGGCAACGGCTGCGCGCCGCTGTCGAACACGGCTTCGATCGGCGCGAGCAGCGCGCGTGCCTCCGGCCACCACGCTGCCGCTTCCGCAAGACGGCGCCCCTCACTTACTCCCCTCCCCGAAAGGGAGGGGCTGGGGGTGGGTTGGTCCTTTGAGGAACGGTCCTGAGTCTCAGAACCCACCCCCAGCCCCTCCCTTCCAGGGAGGGGAGCAGAAGATTGGAGGGGAGAAGAAAGATGCGCATCCACCCCCGCTAACCCCGCCGCCGGCCTTGGCCCGCGCAACACGCGATCCAGCGCGCGCGCGCCGTCCAGCCAAGCGATCCGCCCCTCGCCCGCGCGCACCAGCGGATGCTTGAGCAGCGCCAGCAGCGCGAGCGGGGCAAAGCGCTGCACTGCCGCCTCGGCCAAAGCGGTCAGCAGCGTGCCGCTGGGCAGGATCGAGAGCGGCCGCCCCGCCGTATCGTCGATCTCCACGCCCCAGCGCTGCATGTGCACCGCCACACGCCGCGCCAGGCCGCGATCGGGCGTGACCAGCGCCGCCGTTCTTCCGGGCGTCTCCAGCGCCTCGCGCAGCGCCAGCGCGATGGCCTGCGCCTCCTCGCCCGGCGTGGCCAGTTCCGCCGCGGCGATGCCGGTCAAGCGACGCTGGTCCGCCTCCAGCCCGGTCCACTTGCCGGTGAACTCGGCCGGCGCCAGTGCGTTGGCCACCGCCCGCCCGCGCGCGATCGTCGCGTCGTGATCGCTGCCATCGCGCCACGTGGCGAATTCCGCGCGGTTGACGCTCATCCGCTCCAGCAGCAGCTTGAGATGGAATTGCGGATGCGTCTCGATCGATCGCTTGCGCCGCCCGGTCACCGGATCGGGCGCATGCGGCCCGAGCGCCAGCCACTCAGCCTCGTCCATGCCGGTCGCCAGATCGGCCAGCACCACCAGCCCGGCGGGCAATTCGGACACGCAGCGCAGCAGCCGGGCCACCGCGGGCGCGCTATCGGTAATGCCCGCCGCGCAGACGAACCCGGCGGGTGGTGCAACCTTCCACCGCGCGGTCAGCCGATCGAGCAGCAATGCGCGCCGCGTCGCCAGATCGATGCGCTGCAATCGCGCCAGTTCGCCCGGCCAGCGATCGAGCACGATTCCGAACAGCGCGAGCGACTTCTGCCAGTGGCGCGACAATTCCTCGGTCAGCTCGAGCTCGCGCAACCGCGCCGGCCGCACTTCCTCGACCAGCAACTGATCCAGCGTGCGCGCCAATTCTCCCGCCAGCCGCACCGCTTCCGCCGCATCCACCGGTTGGCCCGCCTTGGCGCGCTCCTCCGACACCAATCGCGCGAGGATCATCCGCCGCTGCAACGGCGCCACCGCCGGCATCACCGGGTCGGCATCATCCGCCGGATCGATCGCCGCGCCGGCCGCTTCGTCCAGTTCGGGATCGCCGATCGCCACCAATCGCGGCAGCAGCAGTCCGCCATCGCTCTGGCGCACGAACGCATCGGTCACCGCGCGCTTGGCGCGATTGTTGGGCAGCAGCACGAGGCCGCGCGCGAGCCGCATGCGGTCCCCGCCGGCTCGGCGGATAAGCCCGGCGGCGAGCGCGTCGGCAAAAGCCCGGTGCGCCGGGATCGTATAGACAGCGGGCTTGCGGCCCTCAGCCATCCGCCATCATCGTTTCGGCATAGGGAATCGCCTGCGGCGTGCCGACGTCGAACCACAGCCCGGAATGGACCACGCCATACGCCCGCCCCGCGGCGATCGCCCGCTCCCAGAACAGCATGGTCGAGAACGGCCCCTCCGGCCAATCGTGGATCACCCGCGGCGACAAGATCTGCACCCCGGTATAGACGAAGGGCGCGACCCGCCCCGGCTGCCGCCGCCCGGTGATCCGCCCGTCCGCTGCGAGGCGAAAGTCGCCCTGACCGCCATGGCAATGCGCGCGCGCCAGCGGCACGAGCAGCAGCAGCGCGTCCATCTTGTCGTCGTCCCACGCCGCGGCGAGCGCCTTGATCGCGTCGGTCGGCCCGTCGATCCACAGATTGTCCGAATTGACCACCACGAAGGGCGCGTCGCCGATCAGCGCGCGCGCCTGCACGATCCCGCCGCCCGTCTCCATCAGCGCGTCGCGCTCGTCCGAGACGACCAAGTCGATGCCCTTCACGCGGTGTGTCAGATGCGCCTCGAGCGCATCGGCCAGATAATGCACGTTGACCACCGCGCGCTTGACGCCGGCCGAGCGCAGCCGATCGAAGGCATGATCGATCAGCGCCTTGCCGTTGACCTCGACCAACGGCTTGGGCCGCGTCGCGGTGAGCGGGCGCATGCGCTTGCCCAGGCCCGCCGCCATGACCATCGCGGTCTGCGGCACCACGCCGCCGGGATCGGGCCGGATCGCCAGCGTCTTCATGCCCCGAGCACCATCGGATCGCCCCTCAGCTTGGCCGGGATGTTGGCGTCGAACCACGCTTTGACCGGCGCCAACGCCGGATGCGCCAGATCGCGCTCGAGATAACGCCACACCCGCGGGCAGAACGAGGGATAGCGCGTCTTGCCGTCGCGCTGCCACAGCCGCGTGAAGATACCGACGATCTTGGCGTTCCGCTGCGCGCCGAGCACGTGATAGGCCGCGTCGAACGCCTCGCCCTCCCCGGTGATCCGCCGATAGCGATCGAGCATCGACGCTTCCAGCGCCGGATCGACGTCGCGCCGGGCATCCTGCAGCAGCGAGACCAAATCATACGCCGGGTGCCCGGCTAGCGCGTCCTGGAAATCGAGCAGCCCCAGCGTCTCCCCGCCGCCCACCAGCATCAGATTCTCGGCATGGTAATCGCGCAAGACGGTCACTCTCGGCCCGGCCAGCGCGACCTCGAACACGGCATCCCAGGCGGCATCATAGCCCGCCTGGTCGGACACGATGCCCACCGCCGGGCAATACCATTCGGTCAGCAGATTGGCCTCCCGGTGCAGCACCGCGCCGTCATAAGGCGGCACATCGCCTGCCTCGTGGCCGCGCAACCGGATCAGCACGTCGATCGCCGCTTCGTACAGGCGCAGCGCGCTTTCCGGCACCGCGTCGACCGTCTCGCGCATGCGCACGTCGCCGAAATCGTCGATCAGCACCAAGCCCTGCGCCAGATCGACGCCGTGGATCGCCGGCGCGGTAAACCCGCGCGCGACCAACCACTCGGCAATCGCGATGAACGGCCGCGGATCTTCCTGCGGCGGCGGCGCATCCATCAGGATCGCGCTGCGCGTGCCCTCGCTGGCACGAAAGTAGCGCCGGAACGATGCATCGCCGGCAACCGGCGAAATCGCCGCGCCGCCCCAGCCGTGCGCGGTGAGGAATTCGGCCGCACCGGCCGGCGGGTTCATATCTGCTGCCATCTGGCCTTCCATGCCGCCGGCACCTCGGCTGTCAAGCCGCGCGTCCCATCGGGCAGGATCTCCAGCGCCAGCGCCAGCGCCTCGGGCCAATGACCGGGCGCGCGTTCCGGCCATTCGACGATCAGCGCAGAATCATACGCTGCCTCGTCCAGTCCCAGTTCCTCGAGTTCGTCGGGATCGTCGATGCGATACAGATCGACATGCAGCACCGGCAGGCGCACTTCGGGCGGCGCATAAGGCTGGACGATGGCAAAGCTCGGGCTCGGCGCTTCGCCGGCCAAGCCCAAGGCAGCGAGCAAGCCCCGCGCAATGCTCGTCTTGCCCGCGCCAAGTGGCCCGGCAAGGGTTATCACATCTCCGGCTGACACGCAGTCGGCCAACCGCCTGCCGAAGTCTTCGGTCGCCGACGCATCGTTCAAAATCACGTCAATACCCGCCCATCAGGAAGTCCATGGCGTTTGAGATAACGTATCGTTGGTCATCGAGCGACAGGACCCGACGGTCGAGTTCGCGGGCCAGCACCGTGGCGGCGTTCTGCGGCATCAGCACCATGTCATCTCCGCCAATCATGAAAATCGGATTCAGCCGGCCGATGATCGCAGGCGCTATAGACCGTGGTAATAGCGGAACCACAAAACGGGTCACTAACTGGTTCAGCACGTCGGCCTGATAATCGAGCAAATAGCCCGGCCCGCCGCGACGCGTATAAACGTCGAACTGCGCCATCAGAACATGCGATGTTCGGCGAGCGGAATGCCATGCTCCTCGACCCAGGCATTGTACCCCTCGATGGCCGCACGGTTTTCGTCCTGCCAACGGCGTTCGCGTTCGGCTTTGACTTCCCGCGCCAGCCCCTCTTCGCACGCGCGCGAAACGTTGATGCCCAGCTCCTTGGCACGTTCGATCAGGGTCGTGTCCAACGAAACGTTAGTCGCCCGCCGCGCCGGCTGCGCTTTATCGCGTCGATGCAACCGAGTCGCCATCACCGTCTCCTCATGCGTATTATATATGCGCATGACATGAAGACGCAAAGCTCAACGCCGTGGCACTTGCACCGTGATCAGCGTGCCCTGGCCCGGCTCCGACACCAATTCGATCGTTCCTTCATGCGCCTCGACGAACTGCTTCGCCAGTGGCAGGCCCAGCCCCAGCGCGCGCTCCTCCCCGCGGTTGATCTCGGGCTGCGCGAAGCGGTCGAACGCTCGCGCCACCGCCGCCGCATCCATCCCGGCGCCATTGTCCGACACCACGATCCGCGCCATCGCCGCATTGCCATCGCTGTGCAGCAGGATCCGGCCGCCCTCCGACGTGCCGGCCACCGCATGTTTCAGCAAATGCTCGATCACCTGGCGCAAGCGATCGGCGTCACCGTGGATCATGCCGGTCGACGGCATGACCTCGACCGCGAAATCGAGCTTCTTGCGCTTCATCCAGGTGCCCGCCGCCTCCGCCGCGCTGCGCACCACCCGTACGAGATCGATCTCGCGCACATCGAGCGTCGGCGCTTTGCCGTCCTCCTGCGTCAAATCGAGCACTTCGTCGACCAAACCGCCCAGCCGCTCGACGGATTCGAGGATCGCCGCGACATAGCCGTCCGCAGCCGCGCTCAACTTGCCGGCATAGCCTGCGCTCAGCATCTCCGCGAAGCCGCTGATCGAGGTCAGCGGCGTGCGCAATTCGTAGCTCATATTAGCGACGAACGCGGTCTTCACGCGGTCAGCAGTTTCCAACGCATCGTTGCGATCGCGCAGCGCGCGTTCGATCCGCCGGCTGTCGGAGATATCGAGCATGGTGAACAGCCCATTGCCGTCGGGCAGCGGCACCGCGGCGAATTCGAAATGCCGCCCGTCGGCAAACGCCACGCGACCGGCGCGCTGTTGCCGGTCGACCGTCGCGGCGCGCACTAGGTCACCGATCAGCACGGCGCGGGCCGGATTGGTCAATTTGCCGGCCGCGGCGTCGGCCAAGGCATCGACGCGCGGATGCGTGGCGAGGAACTCCTCGTCAAACCCCCATAGCGCGCGGAACTTGTTGTTCCAGATCTGCAACCGGCCATCGGCGGCGAACACGCCGAGCGCCTCGTAGAGATTGTCGAACGTCGCGGTGCGCACGCGCAACAGCGTGTCGCGCGCGCTGGCCAATTGGACCTGCTCGGTGCGATCCTCGAAAATCAGCAGCAGCCCGCCATCGGGCAAGGGCTGCGCCACGACGCGCAAGTGCACGCCGCCCGGCAAATGCCAATTCTCCTCGATCGCCGCGTCCAGCGCCGGCGCGGCGGCGTGGAACCACTCGCGCCGCTCGGCCTTCCAGCCCGGAAAATCGCGTACCTCGGGCAGCCGGTTGGCCTCGCGCATCCGTTCCAGCACGCGATCGAATTCGGGCCGGTCGGACAGCCATTCGCTTCGCATCGCGAACAGCCGGCGGAACGGCTGGTTGCAGAATACCAATGTGCGATCGGACGCGAACTGCACCACCCCGGCCGACAAGCGATCGAGCATTGCGCGCTGCGCATCGCCAAAGCGCTTGATCCCGCCGCGCGCCTGTTCGAGATCCTCGATATCCACCGCGAAGCCGGCCACGCCGCCGGTGGGCAGCGGCACGTCATGCACGCGCAGCATGCGCCGCGCGCCGCGGATCGTCGCCGGCATCGCCTGCATCTGCGGCAGATCGCTGTCGCGCGCTTGCGCCGCGCCGGCCAGCGGCCCGCCCAACCCCGATCCTTCGACCAGTTCGAGACCACGCCGCACGACATCCTCGGCATCGGCGCCCTCAACCGCCTCAACATAAGCGGAATTGACCATCGCCAGGCGTAGATCCGGCCCACGATACCACATCGGCAGCGGCGCCGCCTCGATCAGCCCGGTCAGCGCATCGAACGCCGCTTGCGCGCCGGCACTTTCCTCCGACAGTCGCGCGATCTCACCATAGCTCTCGGTCGCATCGAACACCCACAGCACGACGCCGCCCGGCGCCTGCAGCCCCAATGGCGCGCGGCTGCCATGGATCGTCAACGCGCGCTGCGATCCCTGTACTCGCACCGTGCGAGAGAAAGGCCGCCCCGCTTTCTGCGCCGCCGCGATATCCTCGCCCAATGCTGCAAGGTCGGTGGCGGCGAGCCCGCTATCGCCCGCGCTCAGTTCGGCAAGATAGCGCGGCGCCGGCGACAGGCCGAGCCAATCGGCCAGCCGCTCGGGCAGTTCGAGCCGCCCGTCGGTGCGCACGATCATGGCCTGCGTCGGCGCGGACGAGAGCAAGGCTTCGAGACGGGCATTGCCGGCTACCGTGCCCGCTGCGGCGCGCTGCACCCGCAGACCGACGAGCAGCGTATAGATGGCCCCGACGATCAGCACGGCCAGGCAGATGCCGGCCGTTACGCTACCCCACGTCGAAACCTCGATCACTATTGCCCCTTCCAGATCACGCCAGGGTCTTAGCCGCTGCATACTGACAGCGGAAGCGACAACCACCGTGACGAAAGTCAGCTTGGTGCCCGATGCAACGAAAAGGCCGGATAGCGTCGCTACCCGGCCTCCTCATAACGCATGCCGCTGCCCACCCGTGAAGGTGGGGCAGGATCAGAAGCTCGGCAATTTAACCCGGGCACCTGCGAACATATAGCGGCCAATCGACGATACCGGATACGTGTCGGTGCCGATCTCGGGTTTCTGGCCGAATACGTTGTTGACACCACCAAAGAACTGGAATCGATCTGACACGTCGACACTGGCATAGATGTCGTGCTGCCAGAGCTCCTTCAGATAGACATATTCCGGTGCGACAATATCGGGGTTACCGGCCATGGTCTGGTTGCTGTAGCGCAACGTCTTGTCGAACCACGACAAGCCGTAGTTCAGCGTGAACTTGCCTAGCTGCCATGTCAGATCCGTATTGACGGTATATTTGGGCGCAAAGGTTTCACCACGACTGTTCGTCACGTCAGCGCCCGGCGTTCCGAAAAACTCCAGCTTGTTAAGGTAGTTGCCAATTACCCGCAAACTGAAGCGTCCGGCCGATCCGGCATCGAGCCGATAACTGAGATTGACGTCCAGGCCCGACGTAGCAAAGCTTGCCACGTTCTGCGGCACGACGGTGAAGCTGGTGATATTGCCGATGTCGGCAGTGTTGGTCTCCGTCGCGGTGCGTGTAATCAGCCCGCAGAACTGGTTCTGTAAAGTTGGCTGATCGACGCACAATTGCGCCACCTGTTCCGGGGTAACCGTGTTGATCGCGTTCTTCAGCTTGATATCGTACCAATCGGCGCGCAGCGTGAAGCCCGACAGAAAGCTAGGTTGGAACACGGCGCCCGCGGTCCATGTCGTTGCCTCTTCTTCGCTCAGATTGCGATTGCCGCCGCTGAACCCGGGAATGTTCGATGTTCGAGCATCGACATAAGCTGCCGGGTCAGTCACGCCGAGGCCACCGAGGAGTGCCTGGCAATTTGCCGCGCGATACTGCGTGCCGTTCTGAATTTCCGCGCGATCGCATGGATCAGTGATGAACTCGAACGTCTGCGACAATGCGCCGAACAGTTCGCCGATATTGGGTGCGCGTACCGCCTTGGAATAGGTGCCGTTGAAGGCGATATCGCGCACCGGCGCCCAAGTACCATCGACTTTCCAAGTCGTGGTCCGACCGACCGTTGAATAATCCGATAGGCGCGCCGCCGCGCCGAATTCAAGCCGATGGGCAAAGGGCTGGTCGCGCAGAAGCGGCAGGTTGAGTTCGCCGAACACTTCCTTGACGTCGAACGAACCCTCGTCGCTGCCCAGCGCATTGGTGAAGGTCAGCCCCTGCGCCGCGATTGGGTCGGGCGTGAAACGGCTTTCCTCTTTACGATATTCCGCGCCGATAGCAAATCCGACCGGGCCACCGGGCAGACGGAAGAACTGGCCGAAATCACCGGTCAGCGAGCCGCTAACGACGTGCTGGCGCAGTCGCGAGCGATCCGTGGTGTTGGCACGAAGGAAGTCGAAAGACGCCTGGCTCGAGACATTGTCGCCGAACAGATTGAAGGGAACGCATTCGCCCGGACGGAACGTGGCCGGGGCTCCGGTGTAACGATCGGTGTATGGCTGATCGATGACGGCAGTTGGGCCTAGGTTGATGCGGCAAGTGACTTGGCCGGTCGCGGGATCACGCACTGCGTCGATCGCTGCCAGGAAGCGATCGTCATATACGTCATTGATATAGTTGTTGGTGATATTGGTTTGGCCAAACACGTACGACAATTCGTAATTGGCGTGATCGCTGATTGCGCCACGTGCGCCAACCACGCTGCGGAACGTCTCGCGCTCGATCCGCTCGCCGCGCTGACCGATATCGAAATTGTCCCGCGTCACCAGCACGCCACCGTTACCAACTAGGGACGCAGGCAGATACGGATTGTCGTCGTTGACCAATAAGTAATAGTCGAACGATGGCTGGCCAAGCGAGTAGGACTTGCTGTTCGCATACTTGCCTTCCGCGAAAATCGTCAGCGCGGGAGACACCTCGAAATGGCCGACCGCATTGACGACGTGGCGGTTCAATTCAGGCAGCAGGTCGTTCTGATAATCGGCGATGCGCGTGCCGCTGCCGCCGCTCGAAAAACCAGGCTGGAGCACGGTCCCCATATCGAACGGCACCAGCTGGCCGGTGGCGTTGACGAAATAATCCGGAGCGCCGTCGAAGTCGACGTCAATCCCGCCCTGGCGCGCGGTATCATTGTAGCGCAGGTCGCTTGCCGGAACCCGATCGGGGATGCCGTTGCTTGCCCCACCGGTATAGCCCGGCTGAAATTCCGGATCGGCCGGGTTGCGGTAGAAGCCCGTCAGATTGGCCCCGGTCAGGCGGCTGCGGTCACGCGATTCAAGCCGGCTTTCGCTCGCATATTCGTAAGCGACGGCGATATTGCCGCGGCCACCGGCGAAATTCTTGCCGGCGGTCACACTGATCAGGCGCTTGCCCGCATCGCCATACTCGCTGACCCCTGCCTGGGCGCGCGCGGATACGCCTTCGAAATTCTGCTTGAGCACGAAATTGACCACACCGGTCACCGCATCCGCGCCGTAGACAGCGGAAGCACCGCCGGTCAGCACGTCGACGCGGTCGATCAGGTCCACCGGAATAGTGTTGATGTCGACCGACTGGCTACCCGGTACCGAAGCGACGTGACGGCGCCCGTCGACCAGCACGAGCGTACGTTCGGTACCCAGGTTGCGCAGGTTGAGCAGGTTCAGACCGGTATAGCCGATTCCCGCGCCGCTGCCCGAATTGTCGGCTGAAGTCGACGACCCCTGCAGTGCTGGGAAACCGGTCAGAAAGTCGGTCAAGTTCGTCGTGCCTGACTGCTGGATCGTCGCGGCGCTGAGCGAGACGACAGGGCTCGGCGTATCGAAGTCCGGCCGCCGGATGCGCGATCCGGTGACCACGATTTCGGCTCCCGCATCCTCGGCCTCGGCCTGATCGGCCATCGCTGCCGCCGGGCTGGTGCTGTTTGGGTCGGGCTGCGCCGCCGGATCGGCCTGTGCGAATGCGGGAGAAGCGAGCGCCACTATCAAAGCGGCAAGAGCGGAGCCCGCAGCATAGCGGGTTGTGGCGCGATACACAGTCATGAACATCAAACCTTTAAGCGAGAACATGCCCCCCCGGACGCCGCCCTTCCACCGGAAGTGACGCCGCCCCACAACCCCTTGTGACGGATTATTCTATACTGTGACGTTATTGTCGCATTTCAGTAACATACGACGGAATCGGTTGTATCTTGCGCCGCCGCATTCCGCGCGGCAACCGGTTCTGACGGGCGGACACGAAAAGGGGCCACGGATTCCTCCGCGGCCCCTCCACTTGCCGACAAGACAATACTTAGTAGCGGTAATGATCCGGCTTGAACGGCCCTTCGACCGGCACGCCGATATAGCCGGCCTGCTTCTCGGTCAGCTGCGACAGCTTCACGCCGAGCTTGGCGAGATGCAGCGAGGCCACTTTCTCGTCGAGATGCTTGGGCAGCACGTACACTTCGTTCTTATACTTCTCGCCCGCGGTCCACAGCTCGATCTGCGCCAGCGTCTGGTTGGTGAAGCTCGCCGACATCACAAATGAGGGGTGGCCCGTGGCGCAGCCCAGGTTCACCAAACGGCCCTTGGCGAGGATGATGATCTGCTTGCCGTCCGAGAACTTCACCAGGTCGGTGCCCGGCTTCACTTCGGTCCACTCATAGTTCGACAAAGCGGCGATCTGGATCTCCGAGTCGAAATGGCCGATGTTGCAGACGATCGACATCGGCTTCATCGCCTTCATGTGATCAGCGGTGATCACGTCGGCATTGCCGGTCGCGGTGCAGAAGATGTCGGCGCGGGTCACGGCTTCTTCCATCGTCACGACTTCGAAGCCCTCCATCGCCGCCTGCAGCGCGCAGATCGGATCGACTTCGGTGACCATCACGCGGGCGCCGCCGTTGCGCAGCGACTGGGCCGAGCCCTTGCCGACGTCACCGAAGCCGGCAACGACCGCGACCTTGCCGGCCAGCATCACGTCGGTGGCGCGGCGGATCGCGTCGACCAGCGACTCCTTGCAGCCATACAGATTGTCGAACTTCGACTTGGTCACGCTGTCGTTGACGTTGATCGCCGGGAACGGCAGCTCGCCCTTCTTGGCGATCTCGTACAGGCGATGCACGCCGGTCGTGGTCTCTTCCGACACGCCCTTCAGGTTCTTCACCGTCTCCGTCAGATAGCCCGGATATTTGGCCACGAACGCCTTCAGCGCACGCTGGAATTCGACTTCCTCGTCATTCTCCGGCTCGCCCAGCGTATGGCCGGCCTCGAGCTTGGCGCCCCACAAAGCGAACATCGTCGCGTCGCCGCCGTCGTCGAGGATGATGTTGGCGGTCTGGCCGTCCGTATCCGCGCCCCAGTTGAAGATGTCGCCGACATAGTCCCAATAATCGGCCAGGCTCTCGCCCTTGATCGCGAACACCGGCACGCCGGTCGCGGCAATTGCAGCAGCAGCATGATCCTGGGTCGAGAAGATGTTGCACGTCGCCCAGCGCACATCGGCGCCCAAAGCGGTCAGCGTCTCGATCAGCACCGCGGTCTGGATCGTCATGTGCAGCGAACCGGTGATGCGCGCGCCCTTCAGCGGCTGCGACGGGCCGAATTCCTCGCGCAGGCTCATCAGGCCTGGCATTTCGGTTTCAGCGATGTTGATTTCCGCGCGACCGAAATCGGCGAGGTTGATGTTGGCGACGACATAGTCGGTCGCGTTGATGACGGGTGCAGTGGCCACGGTGAAATCTCCGGCAGATAATATGATGCCGCGCCAGTAGCGCTCCGGGCGCCCGAAATCAAATATAAAGATATCTTTATGTCTGTTGCAGGAGCCATGGCCGCTGGCCCCGACAACATCTGTTCACCGTGGCTTAAGCGCGCGCCGCGTTATCGCCGGTGATCAAGGTATCCTGCATGTCCCAACCGCCTGGCGCCTCTTCCTTCGCCCCCGTCGCCCCCGTCGCCCACGCCGCGGCGGAACCACAGATCGTGATCGATGTGCCGCTGACGCCATCGGACAATAGCGGGGTGCCGTTGGGCTGGATGCTGGGTGGGCTACTTGCCACGTTCGTCGCGCTGGCGCTGACCATGCACCGCGCCGGCCTGGCGATCGATCCGTGGAGCACGAGCAACCTGCCCTTTTATGTCTTCGGCCTCAGCGCCATCGCCGCGCGCGCCTGGCTTCCCGGCAGCGGCCTGCGCTACGCTCGGTCGATCGCCGATGGCGCGGAATATTATGGCCTGTTCATCGCCATGACGCTGATGGGGGCGATCTCCTGCTATCCCGTCGTGGCGCTCACCCATGGCTATAGCGATGCCAAGCTGCAGGCGGTGGATGCGTGGCTCGGATTCGATTGGCTCGCTTGGTATCGCACGGTCGCCGCCAGCCCGCTGCTGCAGCGGCTCGGCACGATCGCCTATCGCAGCATCTATCTCTCGCCCGCACTGTTGCTCGGCTATTATGCGTTGGCCGCACAGCGTGCCGAGGCGCACCGCTTCATCATCACCTTCTGGATCTGCGCGATCTTCACCTTGGTGACATTCCGGTTCATGCCCGCAGTCGGGCCGTTTTCCCATCTATGGCACGCGCCGATCCCGTACATGCCGGAAAGCGAATTGTGGCAGCCGGACCTGATCCCGCAATTGCGTGCGCATCGTGTCCACATCATCGATCTTGGGCAGTTGCGCGGCCTCGTCTCCGCACCGAGCTTCCACGCCGCCGCCGCGACCCTCTACGCCGCCACCGCCTGGCGCGTGGCGCGGCTGCGCTGGCCGCTGCTGGTGGTGAATGCCGCGATGCTGCTGGCGACGCCGGTCGAAGGCACGCACTATCTCGCCGACATCCTGCTCGGCATCGTCGTCGCCGGCGTGACGCTGGCCGTCGTCCACCAAGCGCTGCGCTGGTCAGGCTGTCCCCGCCCCGCTGGCCAATAAACGCGAATCCACGCCGGCGTCGGCAAAGCCACGCGTCCAGCGTTGGTCGGCCGGCGTGTCGTAGAGCAGGTCGAGCGCGCCGGGCACGTTGAACCAGCCATGCTGGGTCAATTCCGCATCCAATTGCCCCCCGTCCCAGCCGGCATAGCCCAGTGCGACGACGAAGCGCTTCGGCCCGCTCCCGGCTGCGATCGCGCGCAACACGTCGATCGTGCCCGACAACGCCCAGCGTCCGGCGTCGTCGATCGTGTCCTGCCCACCCCAATCGCCCGAATGGATCACGAAGCCGCGCCGCGGCTCGACCGGCCCACCCAGATGCACGGGGGCATCGGGTGCTTCGCCCGGATCGATCGCGAACTGGCCGAGCAAGGTATGCAGCCCCAGCCCGGGAATCACTTCGCCCAAGCCGATGCCGACCGCGCCATTCTCATCATGCGCGCACATCGCGATGACCGCACGGTCGAAGCGCGGATCGCCAATTCCCGGCATGGCGAGCAGGAACTGGCCGGTAAGGTATCGCGCGCTATCCATCAGGCGCGCAATGTAACCGCGCATCGGCCTGGCCACCATGCTTGAAATCAGTGCGCGGTCGTACGAGTTATACGGCGCCCCTCCGCATTCTGCGCGGGGCGTAGGAGATACTTTATGACGATCAGCGTCGGCGACCGCATTCCGAGCACCATGATCACCAAGGTTACCGCCAGCGGCCCCGATCAGATCAGCTCCGACGACTATTTCAAGGGCCGCAAGGTCGCGCTGGTCGCGGTCCCGGGCGCGTTCACGCCGACCTGTTCGGCGCGCCACCTGCCCGGCTTCGTCGACAAGGCCGACGAGTTCAAGACCAAGGGCGTGGACGAGATCGCTTTCACCTCGGTCAACGACGCGTTCGTGATGGGCGCCTGGAGCAAGAGCGCCAATGCCGATGCGATCACCATGCTGGCGGATGGCAATGGCGATTTCGCCGAAGCGGTCGGGCTGACCATGGATGCGTCGAAGTTCGGCATGGGCAAGCGCAGCCAGCGTTATTCGATGCTGGTCGAAGACGGCGTGGTGACGCAGCTCAACGTCGAGGCGCCGGGCGAATTCAGCATCTCCTCGGCCGAGCATCTGTTGAGCGAAATCTGACGTCAACCCGTTCCCCGGCTGCGCCAAATCACGCGTCGTCGGGGGAACGCGGCGGGCCCGGTTGCGTTAGTGTAACGATCTCTAGCCCAAAGGAGCGACACATGAGCGACACCGCAGAAACCAGCGCCAACGACACCACCGGCACGACCGGCGACAAGACGATTTACGACCAGGCGCAGGAAGCCGTCACCGCCGCGATCGAAAGCGCGACCAAGTCGGTCACCGCCGCCTTTGAAACCGCCCTCGACGCGGCCAAGGAAAACCCCAAGACTGCAGCGGCGATTGCCGCCGGTGCAGCGGCGGCCGTGGCCGGCGCAGCGTTCGGCGTGAGCAAGCTGCTCGACGACAGCAAGCCTGCCACCAAGAGCACGGGCAGTAAGGGCTCGACTGCTAAGAAGAACTGAGTCTTACCGTTCTCCTGCGTAAGCAGGAGCCTAGCGTTACAAGCCGCAGCGCTCGTGACCCTGGGCCCCCGCTTTCGCGGGGGAACACCAGCAGGCGGCGGATGGACGCCGGCGACATCCCTCGTCTTGCCAGTTTAACAATCCTGCCTTAGCTCCGGCAGATGACAACAGCCGCCGACATCGTCGCCCAACTCGACACGCTCTACCGCGCTTCCGTGGCGCGCCTTCAAGCCGCGCTTACCGCCTATATCGCCGACGGCACCCCGCCCGTGCCGGAATCGCGCCGTGATGGCAGCTTCGCCTATCCCGAGATTCGCCTGACCTATCGCGGCGGCAGCGACCGCCCAGCGCCGATCCGCTCGTTCGGCCGGCTAGTTACCGAGGGCGAATATAAGATCAGCGTCACCAAGCCTGCCATCTTCGCCGATTATCTGACCGAACAGCTTACGCTGCTGATCGAGGATTACGATGTCGCGGTGCAGGCGGTTCCCGGGCGCCAGGAAATCCCCTTCGCCTATGTCATGGATCCCGGCCACGCGCTGAGCCTCGACGAAATCTCCGTCGCCGATCTCGCGCGCTTCTTCCCCGCCACCGAACTCGCGCATATCGGCGACGAGATCGCCGACGGCCTGTGGATCGCACATGACGAGACGCGCCCCCTTGCCTTGTTCGATGGCCTGCGCACCGATTTCAGCCTTGCCCGCCTGCGCCATTATATGGGCACGCCGGCGGAACATTCGCAGCGCTTCATCCTGTTCACCAACTATCATCGCTACGTCGACGAGTTCGTCCGCTGGGGCGCGAGCCAACTCGGCCCTGACGCGGATGGCAATCCCAGCCGCTTCACCGGCCTGTCCGGCGCCGGCGGCATCATGATCCATCACGGCGACGATGCCGACAAGATCGTCAGCGACAGCGCGTGGCGGCGGCACCAGATGCCGGCCTATCACCTGATGGCCGATGATCGCACCGGCATCACGCTCGTCAATATCGGCGTCGGCCCGTCCAATGCCAAGACGATCACCGATCACTTGGCGGTGATGCGTCCGGAAGCTTGGTTGATGATTGGCCATTGCGGTGGGCTCCGCCCCAGCCAGCGGATCGGCGATTATGTTCTCGCTCACGCTTACTTGCGCGACGACCATGTGCTGGACGATGTGCTGCCGCCGGAAATCCCCGTGCCGGCGATCGCCGAAGTACAGGTGGCGATGGCGCGCGCGGCCGAGACCATCTCCGGCCAGTCCGGCGACGAGCTCAAGCGGCGGTTGCGCACCGGCACGATCGTCACCACCGACGATCGCAACTGGGAATTGCGCTACTCGAAATCGGCGCTGCGCTTCTCGCTCAGCCGCGCGGTCGGCATCGACATGGAGAGCGCGACGATCGCCGCGCAAGGCTATCGCTTCCGCGTGCCCTACGGCACCTTGCTGTGCGTGTCGGACAAGCCGTTGCACGGTGAATTGAAGCTGCCTGGCCAAGCCAACCGCTTCTACGAGCGCGCCATCAACGAACATATGCGCATCGGCATCGAGACCTGCGAAGAGCTGCGCCGCGAAGGCGCCAAGCTCCACAGCCGCAAGTTGCGGGCGTTCAACGAGCCGCCGTTTCGGTAAGTGTTCCCCGGCGCAGGCCGGGGCCCAGTCGGGATGGCCGAGGTGGCGACGCTCAACGATCGATCATTCACGTTCCACTACTGGACCCCGGCCTGCGCCGGGGAACCGGAAGTTTCAGTACGACCAACGGAAACCCTTACGTGTTGATGCGTTACGCTAGCTCAACGACCTTAGGAGTTCGTCCGCATGGCCACCCCGCCCAAAGATCCGACCGACACGCCCACCGCGACGCCGAAACCCCCGGCCCCGCGTAAGCCGGCCACGCCGCGCAAGGCTGCCGCCCCGCGCAAGACGGCACGCAAGACGGCCGCGGCAGCCACTCCCGCCGCTAAGCCCGCGCGCAAGCCTGCAGCGCCCCGCACGGCAGCAACGCCGCCTGCCGCTGCCAAGCCGGCCAAGAAGCCCGCCGCGCGTCGCACGCCGGCCAAGGCCAAGGCGGCTTCCACAGGCACCAGCAAATGGGGCGTCGCCGCCGTGATCGGCGGGGTCGGCGCAGCACTGACCGCCGGCCTGCTGGCGTTGCGCGGCAGCACGCCGCTAACCACGACGCCGGAAAATCCGGCCGAACCCAATGCCGGCCACAAGGCGCATCAGGCCGACGGCACCGATTCCTCCGCCTCGTTCGAAGCCGGCATCGCCGACGAAGGCACGATCCCGGAATAAGCTGCGCGCCATCCCCGCATTAGCGGGGATGGCGGTTAGCCACGATTACCAGCCGCTTGGCTTGCCCTTATTCTGCTTGTCGAGCCACGTCTTGAGTGGCGCAAAATACGCCACCATCGCCTTGCCCGACATGTCGCGGCTGCCGGTGAACTTCTCCAGCGCGTCGGGCCATGGCTTCGACTGGCCCATCTCGAGCATCGCGTTCAGCTTCGCGCCGACTTCCTTATTGCCGTAGAACGAGCAACGGTGCAGCGGCCCCTTCCACCCGGCCTGCTTGCATGCCGCCTGGTAGAATTGGAACTGCAGCAGCCGCGCGAGGAAATAGCGCGTATAGGGCACGCTGGCCGGCACGTGATATTTGGCCCCCGGATCGAACTTGCTCTCGTCACGCGCCACCGGCGGCACGATGCCCTGATATTTCAGGCGTAGATCGTCCCAGCCCTTTTCATAACCAGTCGCCGGAATGTCGCCGGCGAACACGCCCCAGCGCCATTTGTCGATCAGCAGCCCGAACGGCAGGAACGCCACCTTGTCCATCGCCTGGCGTAGCAACAGCCCGATATCCTTGTCCGCGCTCGGCACCTTGGCCTGATCGAGCAGCCCGATCTGCACCAGATAGTTTGGCGTGATCGACAAGGCGACGAAATCGCCGATCGCTTCATGGAAGCCATCGTTCGCCCCGTTCAGATAGGCCGGCGGCTGATTCTGATAGGCGCGCTGATAATAATTGTGCCCGAGCTCGTGGTGGATGGTAACGAAATCGTCGCCATTTACCTTGGTGCACATCTTGATGCGCACGTCGTTCTTATTGTCGAGATCCCAGGCCGAGGCATGGCAGATCACCTCGCGATCGGCCGGCTTGGTGATCTGCGAACGCGCCCAGAACGTGTCGGGCAACGCCGCAAAGCCGAGCGAGGAATAGAAGGCTTCGCCGGTCTTGACCATTTTCAGCGCGTCGTAATTCTTGGCTTTCAGCAGCTCGGTCGTATCGAAGCCGAGATCGCCCGCCCCCTTGGGCGCGACCACGTCATAGATATTGCCCCATTCCTGCGCCCACATATTGCCCAGCAGATCGCTGCGGATCGGCCCGGTCTTGGACTGGACGGCATCGCCGTATTTTTCGTTGAGCTTCCACCGCACGTACGTGTGCAGCGACTTGTACAGCGGTTCGACCTCCAGCCATAATTTGTCGGTGAGCTGCGCGAACGCCTCGGGGCTCATGTCGTAGCCGGCGCGCCACATCGAGCCGACATCCTTATAACCAAGCTCGGTCGCGCCCTGATTGGCGATCTCTACCGTGCGGGCATAATCGGTGCGCATCGGCGCGCCGACATTGTCGTGCCAGCTGACCCACATCTCCTTGAGCTTGGCCGGATCGCGTTCGGTGCCCATCGCCGCTTCGATGTCGCTGCCATTGATCGGCTTGCCGTCGAGCGTGCCCTTGCCCTTGCCGTAGGAGGACGACATCTTGGTAACCAAGGTAGACAGCTCGGTTGCCGCCCCCGGCGTGGTCGGCGCGGGCAAGGTGATGCCGCCGCGCAGCAGATCGAGCTTGCGTCGCGTGTCGAACGACAGGCCCGGGACCTTGTCGAACTTGGCGGCTTCCAGCGCGAACTTCACGGAAAGCTCGGTGCCCTCGGCATTGATCCGCGCGGCCATCGCGTCGGTATCGTCGGTGATATAGGTCGCGTTGACCCAATTCACCTGGCTCGACTGAATCGAGAAATCGAACAGCGTCTTTTCGGCCGCGGCGATGAACGCATCGGCATCGGCAGCCGTCATGGCTGCCGTGGTGGTGACCGGCGCCGTCTGCGCCAGGCCAGGGGATGCAACCATCGCGAACGACAGCGCCAGGCACGAAATACCGGTACGGATCATGAAAACCTCGACGGGAAAAGGTGGTGATGCTGCAACCTGTCCCCCGCTCGGCGTCGGGTCAAGCGGCGGCGAGGAAGTCCGCAATGACGTGGCCCAGTTCCGGCTTGGTCACCGCGCTCATATGCCCGCCCGGCGTCTCGACCAGCACCGCGTCCTGCAATAATGCCGCCACCTCGGCATGCGAGCCATTATCGTCATCGTCCACGCCCGACACCACCAAGGTGCGCTGTTCGATCGCGCGCAGTGCCGCGATCGGCGTATCGACGAAGGTATCGAGAATATGCAGAAGCGCCACCGGATCCCCCCCGGTGGTCTTGAGGAACGCCTCGGCCAGCCATTCCGGCGACCCTTGCGCGAAGCTGCCGAGATTGCTCAGGATCTTGCGGAAATGCCCGCCCCGCCCCGCTGTGTCGGTCAGCCCGCTCAGCCCCATGCCGGCAATCACCACGCGGCGCGGCGTCGCCCCATTGGCCATCATCCGCGCCGTCGTCCGCGCACCGAGCGAATAACCGCCAAGATCGTAATCGCTGAGCCCGAGATGCGCGACCAGTGCGAATCCATCGCGCATCAGCACGTCCGGCGGATAGCTCGCGGCATCATGCGGCTTGGCGCTGTCGCCATGCGCGCGCAGGTCCGGCATGATCACCCGGAAGCCCTTCGCCGCCACTGCCGCGGCATGGCCGTAGCGCAGCCAATTGGTCGAAGCGTTGGAGAAGAAGCCGTGGATCAGGACGACAGGGCGGCCCTCGCCCACTTCGCGGAACGCCAGTCGCGTGCCATCGAAACTGTCGAAAAACTGCGGTTCAATCGGGG
Organism: Parasphingomonas puruogangriensis; assembly: GCF_036663635.1. Taxonomy (NCBI): domain Bacteria; kingdom Pseudomonadati; phylum Pseudomonadota; class Alphaproteobacteria; order Sphingomonadales; family Sphingomonadaceae; genus Parasphingomonas; species Parasphingomonas puruogangriensis. Next base: position 980,992 of record NZ_JAXOJI010000001.1, read on the forward strand.
ATTTTGCCAACGGCCTTGATCCAACGGTCACGAGTGGAGGGATTATCGTCCGCCCGCGTAGCAGGTAGGTGGCGCGTGTCGAGCCACTCCTCGTGCCAGGTCTCGGGCGAGAAGTGGCTGGTCGGCTTGAAACGATAGGGCTCGTCGAAGCTGCCGACGGTCAGATCCATCGTCTCGCCGGGTTCGAGAAATTCGAACGTCAGCGGCGTGCCACACGCCGCGCAAAACCCGCGCTGCGCGATCGGCGAGGATTGGTACCGATCGGGCTCGCGAGTCGTCCAGCAAAGGTCCGCGATCTTCACGTTCTTGAACGCGATCGACACCCCGCCGGTGGCCCGCTGGCACATCCGGCAATGACACAGATAGGCGTCGTCGCTATCGATCGCCACGCTGTAACTCACCTGCCCACATTGGCAGCCACCGGTCATCTCGGTCATGACATCCTCACCATTTCAACAGATGAACTCGATCCTTCCAAACGGATGCCTGGCATGCGCGATGAAACTCCCGATCTGCGGTGATCACGTCGGCATCCTCGCGAATTGCCAACGCCAGATAAAGGCAGTCGTATATCGGGTGACGCAGGCGGAAGGCCAACTTCAGCGACTCCGCCAACAGCGGTTCAGCGGGATAAAGGCGCTCGAAGAGTTTTGGTAAGCAGTCCAAATTGTCTTCCGCATGGACTGCAAGCAGACGGGAAAATTTCACTTTCTTCCACAATGCACTGGCGACTTCGACGAGCGTCCAATCGAGCGCAATCAGAACTTCAGGCCCGTCCACGATCTCGTACGCAGCGTCGGAGCCGTCCTCTTGCGCGACGAACTTCACGGCCACGCTGGCGTCAACGACCAGCAAGGTGCTCCGCCCAACCATCGTCAATCCAGCGACCGTGATCGGTATCGCGGTCCCACCGTATATCGAGTGTGCTGTCACCAGTGTTGGGACCATCGGGTGGCGTCATGGCCCGAAGCCGTCGCGATAGCGCCCCGCGCGCTTCGCGAACTTTCACGGGAGCGGGGCGCCCCCGTTCGATCGCCTCCCGCAACTCATCTTCCAGAGATCGTCCCCGCTGTTCAGCGGCCGCGCGATAAATCTCTATCGTTCGGTCATCCAACTTGATGGTGAGCTCTTGTCCCATCTTCAAATTATAACACGAAGCGCCCCCCGCCTCAATTAGCCGCGCGTCATGATCGCCGCCATCTCGGCCATCGGCGCACTCTCCTCGAACGTCGGCACACCCGCCGGCAGCACGATCCACGGCTGCTTGCGCTTCACCCAGATATGCAGCCGCGGCACGATCGTATCGCTGTCGTCCAGCGTGCCGGCGCGGAGCAAAGCAATGCCCGGCCGCGCCGTATGGCCATTGAAGATCCGCGTATGGCACACCGCGCAAATGCGCTGCCGCGATTGCCCGCCGCTACGCGTGTCGTACACATAATCTACGATTGGGCCGTCGAGCGTGAGCGCATCCTCCCGCACGAACCCCTGCGCGCTGAACGCACTGCCCGACCAGCGCTGACAATCATGGCAATGGCAGCAATAGACCGGGGGCAGCTCGTCCATCGCCAGCGTGTAGCGCACCGCGCCGCAGCGACATCCCCCCGCGATCGTCAACGCCGCCTCCCTATCACTAGCCGGCACCGGCGGCTTAACCGCCCTTGCGCAAATGCCGGCGCCCGAGCAGCTCCGCAATCTGCACCGCGTTCAGCGCCGCGCCCTTGCGGAGGTTGTCGCTGACGCACCACAGATTGATGCCGTTCTCGATCGTCGAATCCTCGCGCACGCGGCTGACGAACGTGGCGAATTCACCGACGCATTCCACCGGCGTGATATACCCGCCGTCCTCGCGCTTGTCGTACAGCATCACGCCGGGCGCCTCGCGCAATATGTCCTGCGCTTCCTTGGCCGAAATCTCGTCCTCGAACTCGATGTTGATCGCTTCCGAATGCCCGACGAACACCGGCACGCGCACGCACGTGGCGGTCACCTTGATCTTCGGATCGAGGATCTTCTTGGTCTCGACCACCATCTTCCATTCTTCCTTGGTCGATCCGTCGTCGAGGAAGCTGTCGATGTGGGGGATCACGTTGAAGGCGATCTGCTTGGTGAACTTCTTGGCCTCGGCGGGATCGCCGACGAAGATGTTGCGGCTCTGCTCGAACAGCTCGTCCATGCCTTCCTTGCCCGCGCCCGACACCGACTGGTAGGTCGCGACCACCACGCGGGTGATCTTGGCCTTGTCGTGCAGCGGCTTCAACACCACGACCATCTGCGCCGTCGAGCAGTTCGGGTTGGCGATGATGTTGCGCGCCTTGTAGCCGTCGATCGCCTCGGGATTCACTTCCGGCACGATCAGCGGCACGTCCGGATCCATGCGGTACAAAGAGGAATTGTCGATCACCGTGCAGCCGGCGGCAGCGGCGATCGGCGCGTATTTCGCGGTCGCCTCCGAGCCGATCGCGAACAGCGCCATGTCCCAGCCGGTCCAATCGAAATTGTCGATATTCTGGACCTTGTACTGCTTTCCGGTGTCGCCGTAATCGACCATCAGTCCTTGGCTGCGCGACGAGGCCACGACGGCGATCTCGTCCGCCGGAAATTCGCGCTCCGCCAGGATGTTGAGCATCTCGCGCCCGACACTGCCCGTCGCGCCCGCGACCACGATCCGATAGCCCATATGCATTTCCCGCGTTAGAATTCGTCGAGCGCGCGATACCAGAAACGCGCGGGCTGGGAAGGTAGGAAAGCTTGGGCATTGGACAGGCGACACTTTCGCCTCCCCCTTCGCAGCGCTAGGCCCAGCGCCTATATGCCGGCCATGACCATCATCTCCATCGCGCTGCAACGCCTCGCTCATGGCGCGGGCCTGCCCCTGCCCGCTTACGCCACCGATGGCGCCGCCGGCATGGACGTTGTGTCCGCCGAGGAATTGGTGCTCGCCCCCGGCGCGCGCGCCGCCGTCGCTACCGGCTTCGCCATCGCCATTCCCGCGGGTTACGAGGTGCAGGTCCGCCCGCGCTCGGGCCTGGCGCTGAAACACGGCATCACCTGTCTCAACACGCCGGGCACGATCGACAGCGATTATCGCGGCGAAGTGAAGGTCATCCTAGCCAATCTCGGCGCTGAACCGTTCGCCATCGCGCGCGGCGATCGCATTGGCCAACTCGTTCCGGCCCCGGTCCAACGCGCCACGCTGGACGAGGTCGCCACGTTGGACGAAACAGACCGCGGCAGCGGGGGGTTCGGGTCCACGGGGCGCTGATGATGTATGCACTGATTCTGATCGCGGCGGCGCAGATCATCGCGCCTCCTGTTGTGCCGACCGACTGGTCGGTGCTGCCGCCCATCCCGTATCTGGCTCCGCCGCAGCAATCTCCTGCGTTCGCCAGCTACGTTGCCGGCGAGGTCGCGGCCGGACGCTGTCCGATCGCGCGCCCTGCCGATGGTCGTTACGTCGTCAAGGTCGAGGTTGCAGCGTTGGTCGGCGCCGATGGCGTGATCCGCCGCACTGTGCCGCGCGCGATCAATTGTCCCACGGTGGAGCAATATAGCGCGGGACTGGTGATCAGCTTCGCGCGCCGCAACCTGCCGCCGGCGACCACCGATCAATGGTATCGCGCGACGATCGTGTTCGACTGGAACGGCTGATTCTTACCGATACCGATCTCGATCGCTACGCTCGCCATATCGTGCTCAAGGAAGTCGGCGGCGCTGGCCAAATGGCGCTGCGCCGCGCCACGGTTGCGGTAATCGGCGCGGGCGGCATTGGCAGCCCGGCGCTGCAATATCTTGCCGCCGCCGGCATCGGGCGGCTGATCGTGATCGATGACGACACGGTCGATCTCTCCAACCTGCAGCGCCAGACGATTTTCGGCACCGCCGATATCGGCCAGCCCAAGGTCGCTGCCGCGACGATTGCGATCGCCGCGCTCAACCCGAACGTCGATGTCGCGATGCACAAGGTGCGGATCGACCAGGGCAATGCCGCGACGCTGCTGGCCGGCGCTGACGTGATACTCGACGGCTGCGACAATTTCGCCACCCGCCTCGCGGTAGCCGGGGCGGCACTGGCGGCCCGCATTCCGCTCGTCTCCGCCGCGGTCGGCCAGTTCGAGGGCCAGCTTGCCACCTTCCGCGGCTGGGAAGCGGACAAGCCGTGCTATCGCTGCTTCGTCGGCAACGACCCCGACCGCGCCGAGGCGAGCTGTGCCGAACAAGGCGTGCTTGGCGCGATGACCGGTGTGATGGGCAGCCTCGCCGCTTTGGAAGTGATGCGCCAGATCGTTGGCTTCGGCGATGACAGCGCGGGCAAGCTGCTACTTGTCGATGCGCTGGCCTTCCGTTTCCGCACGATCACGCTGCCCAAGGATCCTGGATGTCGTTGGTGCGGCCCATCTCGATACCCGTCAAGCTGACGAAAGTCAGGATCCATCGCGCGTCTCGTCAGGATAACGGTAAATGGGGTATGATTAGCGCTCCCTTAAGTGATCCCCGCTATGCCACGCCCATGACCGCCGCACGCCTCCATAAAGTCCTCGTCATCTTCGGCACCCGTCCCGAAGCGATCAAGCTGTTCCCCGTCGTTGCCGCGCTCAAGGTCACGCCGGGCCTGGACGTGCGCACTTGCGTCACCGCGCAGCATCGCGGGCTGCTCGATCAGGTGCTCAGCATCGCCGGCCTCACGCCGGACATCGATCTCGACATCATGGAACCGGGCCAGAGCCTCGACCGCCTCACCGCGCGCCTGCTCACCGCCCTCGGCGAAGTGATGGATGCGGAAAAGCCTGACCGCGTCATCGTCCAGGGCGACACGGCGACCGCGATGGTCGGCGCGCTCACCGCTTATTACCGTAAGATCCCGGTCTCCCATGTCGAGGCGGGCCTGCGCTCGGGCAATATCTATCAGCCCTGGCCCGAGGAAGTGAACCGCCGCATCGTCGCGCCGATCGCCGACCAACATTTCGCGCCGACCGACACTGCCGCCGCCGCACTGATCCGCGAAAACATCGATCCCACGACGATCCACGTCACCGGCAACACCGTGATCGACGCGCTCTACGCCACCCAAGCCAAGCTCGCCGCCGACCCCTCGCTGGCCGCCAACCTGGACGACATCGCCGCACGCTTCGCCGGCAAGCGCATCATCCTCGTCACCACGCACCGGCGCGAGAATTTCGGCGACGGCATGGCCAATATCGCGTGTGCCATCCAGCATATCGCCGATCGCCCCGGCACCGCGATCCTGTTCCCCTGCCACCCCAATCCCAACGTGGTGAGCGTGATGGACGAGTTGCTCGGCGACCGCCCCAATGTCGCCCGTATCGAACCGCTCGATTACCCGCATTTCGTCCGCGCGCTCGGGATGTGTGAGATCGCGCTGACCGATTCCGGCGGGGTGCAGGAGGAGGCGCCCGCGCTCGGCAAGCCGGTGTTGGTCTTGCGCGAGACGACCGAGCGGCCCGAGGGCGTCGAGGCCGGCACGGCCAAGCTGATCGGCACCGATGCCGACCGCATCGTTTCCGAAATATCAACCCTCCTTGATGATAAAGCCGCTTATTCGGCCATGGCCCGCGCCCACAATCCGTTCGGCGACGGCCATGCTTCGACCAGGATCGCAAAGGTAATCGCCGATGGTTTCGTCGCTTCGTACTGACTCTTCGCTCGCCGTCGTCGTCGTCGGCCTGGGCTATATCGGCCTGCCCACCGCGGCAATCATCGCGCGCACCGGGGCGCAGGTGCTCGGCGTCGATGTCACGCAATCGATCGTCGACACGGTCAATTCGGGCAAGGTCCATATCGAGGAAGTCGATCTCGACGGCTTGGTCTCGGGCGTCGTCGCGCGGGGTTCGCTGCGCGCATCGATGCAGATCGAACCCGCCGACGTGTTCGTCATCGCCGTCCCCACCCCGTTCGCCGACGATCACGCGCCGAACATCGGTTACGTCCTGCAGGCTGCGACAACCATCGCCACCGTGCTCAAGGCCGGCGACGCAGTGATCCTCGAATCCACCTCGCCCGTCGGCACGACCGAAAAAGTCCGCGACCTGCTCGCCGAACTGCGCCCCGATCTCAAGATTCCCGGCAAGACCAGCGAAATCCCCGACATCGCCATCGCCTATTGCCCGGAACGCGTGCTGCCCGGCCGCATCTTGGTGGAACTGATAGATAACGACCGCGTGATCGGCGGCATCACGCCGCGTTGCGCGCGCAAAGCGCTGGGCTTCTACAAGCGCTTCGTCCGTGGCGCCTGCGTTACCACCACGAGCCGTGCCGCGGAGATGACCAAGCTCACCGAAAACGCCTTCCGCGACGTCAACATCGCCTTTGCCAACGAACTGAGCCGAGTTGCCGACACGATGGAGGTCGATGTGTGGGAAGTGATCCGCCTCGCTAACCGCCACCCGCGCGTCAATATCCTGTCGCCCGGTCCTGGCGTCGGCGGGCATTGCATCGCGGTCGATCCGTGGTTCCTGGTCCATGCCGATCGCGCCAACACGCCGCTGATCCGCACCGCGCGCGAAGTGAACGACGCTAAGGTCGACTACACGATCGAGCGTGCCGCGCAGCTGATCGAGGCGCACCCCAATGTGCCGGTCGCGTGCCTCGGTCTCGCCTTCAAGGCCAATATCGACGATTTCCGCGAAAGCCCGGCGCTCAAGGTCGCGAGCGACCTCGCGCATCGCTTTGGCTCACGCATCCGCATCGTCGAGCCCTATGCCGCGGCACTGCCAGCGCTATTCGACGGCTCTGGAGCGACGCTGACCGATCTCGATGCGGCGATCGAAACCTGCGGCATCATGATCGTGCTGGTCGATCACGATCTGTTCAAGTCGGTGCCGGTCGATGAACGAGCCGACAAGTACGTCTACGATACGCGCGGCATCTGGCCCGATCAGCCGCGCGCGCGCATCGCAACGGAGACGTTGCGCCTCGCCAGCTAGATGGCTGAACATCGATCGAAATAGCAAGTACAGCGTAAATATCATAGCCCACTAATACGTACGTATGGCCGCCACGGCCATACTCCCGCTACACGATTGAAGTCGCTGATATAGCTCTACTTACGACATTAAGAAGTCAGCACTAGACGGACAGCATAATAATAACATAGATCGTTCTTCGGAACGGTACTTTGGTAGCGCGTGGAGGGCGATACGATCTGATGACGAAAGTCGCGCTGATCACCGGCATCACTGGTCAGGATGGCGCCTATCTATGCGAACTGCTGCTCCGAAAGGGATATGAGGTTCACGGCATAAAGCGCCGTTCTTCTTCATTTAATACTGGCCGCATCGATCACCTCTACCGTGATCCGCAGGAGGTCGGCCGCCGACTTCACCTTCACTATGGCGACATGACTGATTCGATGAATCTCGCGTGAATCGTGCAGGAGGTATGCCCCGACGAAATCTACAATCTCGCCGCGATGAGCCATGTGCAGGTCAGTTTCGAGACGCCGGAATATACCGCCAATGCCGATGGCATCGGCACGCTACGCCTGCTGGAGGCATTGCGCATGCTCAAGATGGCCACAACGACCCGTTTCTACCAAGCATCGACCTCGGAACTATACGGGTTGGTGCAGCAAGTCCCGCAATCGGAAACCACGCCTTTTTATCCGCGCTCGCCTTACGCGGCAGCCAGATGTACGCCTATTGGATTACGGTGAACTATCGGGAGGCTTACGGCCTGCACGCGTCGAACGGCATCCAGTTCAACCATGAAAGCCCGATGCGCGGCGAGACCTTCGTCACCCGCAAGATTACGCGCGCGGTGGCCGCCATCCGCCTGGACCGCGACATTCTGCGTCACTTGCGATTGCGGGGTCGAACGCAGCGCATTGCGATACCTCTGCTCGGCCAGGATCCGGTCGCTCTGCGCCGTCGTCAGCGCTTCGTTGAGCGCGACCAATGAGGCGCTATCGAGCGAACTGTTGGTGGCGTCGCCGCCGTCTTCGATGGTCGTCTTGTTGACGACGATGATGTCCGCCTGCTGCGCATATTGCACCAACTGTCGTTCCGACGCCTCCAATTGCGTTTTTGGTCTTGGCGATGCGGTTTCCAGGATGTTGCGGGCATAGGCCATCGCACCATATTGCCGCTTCAGATTGGACGCGACTAAACCGTCGGCGAGTGCATTCGGCACGTCGGCCGCCAGCTTTGGCGATGGGCTCGAGAAATTGATGTTGATCAGGCGGCTAGCCGGGACCGGCACCACCTGCGTGTTGGCCATGATGCCCGACGGAATGACGGCCGGGCGGTCGCCAGATCGCGCGTCGAGCCCACGATCCGCCACGACACCTTCGGCGAGCGATCAGCTCTTGAGCAGCCTGATCTGCGTCGCCAGATATTGCGGATCGCGCACCGCCGTCTGGCGGCTGCTGCGATCGTTGTTGGTGATTATGCCATCCTGCTGCAGCGCGATCTCGACCTGCGTGGTCGCTTTGTACAAACGGCGTCGCCAGCAGCGAAAAAGCCAAGCCTGCGAGCAGCGCGACGCCAGTGACGCCGAGGATCAGCCAGCGCCATTAGGTCAATACGCGCCATATCTCATGCAGATCGATCTCGACCGTGGCGCCGTCCGCGGGCAGCCCCCGTGGGACGCCAGGCCGGCGGGCCGAAGTTAGATCGATCCAGCCTGACCCAGTATACGGGGCGCGCCACCGGCAGGGACAGGATAAAATCGATCCATCACATCCCCGAATAGTTCTAGCCGATGGCAAGCACCGCTTCACGCATCATCAAAACGGCCGGAAGATGCTGAGCAATGGCAGGGCGCTCAGCGTGTCCTTGAAGTTCTTCCGCAGTTGGTTGCCGTCGACCACGATCACATCGTTGCCATAGATCGCCGGATCGGGCGCCAGCCCACGGCGGATGTCCGTCAAATCAAACGACGCCGCCTGGCGCTGACCGCCGATCATACGGAACACGATGATCCGACGTGGATTGGCATCGGTATCGGGCCCCTTGGCCAAGGCGATTGCCTGGAGCAACGTCGTCGAAGGTGTGATGGGATAGATTCCCGCCTGCTTGACCGATCCGTCGATCGTGACGCGCTGATTGCTGGCCGTCTTGACCGCCACGCGCACTTCGGGGTTCTGCAGATATTTGGTGCCAAGGCGCTGGGTAAGTTCCGTTTGCAACTGATCCGTCGTCTTGCCGATCGCCTGCACCTGGCCGATCAGCGGCATGGTGAAATTGCCGGTCATGTCGACCGCCACGTCACCCGACATATCGGGCACGCGGAAAACCACGACCGACAGCTCGTCGCCCGGCCCAACATGATATGTCTCGTTCGTCTGCAACGCCACGGGCGCATCCGGCGAGCCGAAATTCTTCACGTCATAGGGAATCTTGCCCCCGCGGCGGTCAGCGCAGGCCGACAGCGACAATGCCGCGACCGCTAAAACTGCCCCGATATGGCGCGTGGCGCGAAAGCCTCCGCAAAGAAACGCACGGTTGGTTGTGACGTCAGCGCTCAAAGCCTGCTCCAATACATAAAGCGAAGATACTCGTCCGCCTGATGACGACGGTTTAGCACTCGTCCTGCCGGAATCAAGCCAACAGCACCGATGCTGGTCACCACGAAACGTCCTATTTAGACCCTGACCCGGTAATAACGGTCCGCACGGTGCGAAATAGGATCAGCGCATCGAGCCACGCCGACAGATATTTGATATAGTAAAAGTCATAGCACAACTTGTGATGGACATCGCTGATTTCGGCGACATGACCCTGATTGACCTGGGCCCAACCGGTAATGCCGGGCTTCACCACATGCCGGTAACTGTAGAACGGAAGCTCTTGCTGATACCATGACGATAGCGACATCGCCTCCGGACGGGGACCGATCCAGCTCATTTCGCCGCGCAGGACGTTGAGGATTTGCGGAATCTCGTCGATACGCGTCCGCCGTAAGAAGCGGCCGACGCGGGTGATGCGTTGATCATCGGTCAGTGTCATCGCCCGCTTGCGCGCTTCTTCGCCGGCCACGAACTGGTCAGCGGGCTTCATCGTGCGGAACTTCAGCACCGAAAAGGGTCGACCTCGGAACCCCATTCGTTGCTGTTGGAAGAGTACCGGCCCAGGCGAATCGAGCCGGATCACGATCGCCACCAACATCAGCACGGGTAGCAACAGCGGCAGCAGGATGATTGCCGAAGCAATGTCAGCGAACTGCTTGAGCTTGCCATAGCCTTCGTTCGGCGTCAGCGAACCTAGCCCATTTTCGCTGATATGTTCGATTTGCAGCTGGCCAGTGATCGATTCAAGCAGCTGCTTGATATGATAGACTGGCACGCCTGCCAGCGCCGCCTCCGCCAGCATCCGCTCCCAGGAATCATCGAGGTCGGCACGAAGATCGACCACGATCCCCGAATCGGCCGATGCCGGTAGGGTCGGCTCGGTCATCATCAGCCATTGCGCATTGCCCACGCCGTCAAGCCGAGACACGTCGCCGGCCGGCACGACATGGAAGAGATACGTGCGCTTCCGCAAACCGATGTAGCACAGCACGAACATGGTGATCACCGACATCACGAAGCTGCCGAGCAAGGTCGAGACCACATAGTTGAGGCGCAGCGCCAGCATCACCGCGACGACCAAGCCGTAGGACGTAAAGAATGACGGCAGGACATATTCGTAGACACGTACGCCGGGGAACCGGCGAAAGCGGCGAAACAGCAACACGCCCACCGTCAAGGCGACCGCGGAGGCGACGATCGAGTTCTGGCTGCTCGCGCGATCCAGCATGGCGAGATCGAAGCGCACGCCGATGATCGCGGGCAGACACACGGCGAACAGGAAGCCAACCAGCAATTGCACGCGCAGCCGCTCGGCCGCAGCCCGCGCCCTGCCATGCTGGCCTTGCAATCGCGACTGCAACATTAACTGGCATCCCCCGAAGCCGAATGGCCAGCACGCGCCCCCGCGACGCTTGCCTGCCGATCTCGGCTATAGCCGATGAGGCTGATTCTCTTCAACACGCGCCGATACCTTTTGCCAGCCTCGCAGGCTTGTACGAAAACAGCACTGATGCAGTATCGTTGCCGGGTCGCTTACACTGCGTTGCGGCGTAACCCAAGTCTTCGCCACAACGGTATCGCGTATGAGTGGAGTGTCCTCCGGCACGGTGTGCCGCTCGCACGCCCCGGGGCACGTCGGACCAGACGGATCGGGGGCAGGCTCGTCGTGATGCGCATCGTATTCTTCAATCGCTTCTACGCCCCGGATCATTCCGCCACGGCGCAATTGCTGAGCGACGTCACCGAATATGTCGCCGCCGCCGGCCGCGAGGTATCGTCGCGACCAGCCGTGCGGTATGTGACGACGACGATCGCTTATTGTCTCCTCGCGAGCTGCGCCACGGGGTGACCGTCGTCCGCACCTGGACGCCGAGACGCCGTGGCGGCATGGCCGGGCGGTTGCTCGCCTATCTCGCTTATTATGCCACTGCACTGGTCCAGGCGCTCAAGCTGGCCGGCCGCGATACCGTGTTTGTCGTGAAGACCGATCCGCCACTCTTGCCGCTGGTAATGGAAATCGGCGCGCTCCGGGGAACTCGGTTGGTGCATTGGGTACAGGACCTTTTTCCCGAGGTCGCCCAGGCGTTTGGCATGAGGCTCGGCGGCGGACCGAGTGGCGCCCTGCTGCGCTGGCTGCGCGATTTGTCCTTCCGCCGAGCACTATATATCGTCGCGATCGGCGATTTGATGGCCGGGCGCATCGCTGCGCTCGGTATCCCGCCCGACCGCATTCGTATCATTCCCAACTGGACCGATGACGTGGCCATCACCCCGGTCGCCCGCCACGCCCCTTCCCTGCGCCGCGACTGGGACATCGCGCCCGCCGCCTTCGTCCTGAATATTCGGGCAATTTGGGCCGCGCACACGAATATGACACGGTGCCTGGCGCCGCAGAGCAGCTGCGCGACCGGCACGATATCGTCTTCCTCTTTATCGGCGGCGGACACATGGCCCGGCAACTCGCCGTGCGGGTAGCGGCCAACGGCCTGACCAGCTTTCGCTTCGCGCCCTATCAACCGCGCGAGCGCCTGGCTGCGTCGATCGTGGTCGGTGACGCCTATTGGGTGTCACTGTCCTGAGTTCCAAGGACTGATCGTGCCGAGCAAGGTGTTCGGCATCTGCGCCGCCGGCCGCCCGGTGCTGTCCATCTGCGCCGGCGATGGCGAACTACCGCGCATGCTTCCCCCGAATCAGGCCTGCATCACGATTGCGCCGAGCGATGCCGAGGCGCTCGCTGCGGCGATCACGCTGCTGGCGGCCGACGATCGCGCGGCGACGCGATCGGCGCGGCGGCGCGCGCCGTGCTCGATCGAGGCTATCGTCGCGACCATGCCATGCGGCGCTGGCAATCCTTGGTTGACGAAATCGCCGCAAATGGCGCGCCTCCGCGGCGCGGATCGACGCCCAAGCGCTCTACCGCGACACCGGCTTGAAACGCGCATGGGGCCATTCAAGCGGCAGCACGCTCTTGCCGCAACGCCGCCAAACGGCCCAACGGCCACCCATGCCCACGGCTATGCGATCGGCGACAGCACCGCCGATTCGACCTGTTACGTGACCTGCTGGCGCAGACCGCGCCCCCCCGTCGGGCGCGCCTGCAGGATCCCCACGTCGACCCGGCCCCGATCCGGCGGGGGTAATCGACCATTTGCGGCGTGCGCGATTCGCCCTGTCATGGCGATCCTCAGGATGCGCAAGCAGGAAGAAATGCTGCACGTGCATGCTTACCAACAACAGACAATTTCACTATTAGATGAAACTCGGCAATGATGAATGCGCTCCAAACCGCGGCAGCGAAATGTGGCGATTGATCGGTTGGAGACATCAGCTGTTACGTGACTGGTGCGCTATCGCATTCCTCACGCGCAATGGGCATTCATCGTCAGCTTGCGGTGCCGCAAGCCGTTCACCACCCATGCCGGCATTAGCGCCACAATCTTGATTTAGATTTATGATACCAAAGCTTCACGCCGGATCCGCGACGATTCCCTGGATAGTTCGACCAATCATGGGCTGGTCATCGTCTATGGTCATACGATTGGCGACGGGACCTGACGATAGCCGAAGCGGATCGGTATTGATACTGGCCGATACCAGAGTGCCATCCTCGCAGTAGTACGTATCGAGGCAACGGAACGAAGATATCGGGCAATGCGTTAGGGCGCATCGATTGACGGATATCGACGGTTATCCGCCATTTCGGGCCGACACGACCGACGCGAAAATGCTTTTTTTAATAGACAAAAACCGAATGCTGAAGTAACCGGGGACATGAGCCAGTTATAGAAGCGGTTCCAAGGGAGATAAATATGAAACTTTCACGGATGACCGCCGCCGTCATGATGGCGAGCCTTTCCACCCCGCTGTTCGCAGCGTCGGAGCAGAGCGTCGGGACGCTTACGTCGGCAAGCCAGGGCACGTTCGTTGCTCGTGATGGTAAGCTGATCGCTGCACGGTCCGGCCAGTCGCTGTTCGCTGGCGACCGCGTCGTCACGCGCGGCAAGGCCAACGCCAAGATTTCCATGTCGGGCTGCAACTATGCGCTCGGTTCCACTTCGATCCTGTCGGTCGGCAAGGGCGCATGCACGGCCAAGGCGCAGTCGCTCGCCGTGCAGGACAATTCGGACGACGCCGGTGCAAACACCGGTTCGGGCGCTGCTGGTGGCGTCGTTCTGGCAGCAGCGATCGCTGCAGTCGGTCTCGGCGTTTATGTCGCAGTCGACAAGGACGATAGCTCGCCTGCCAGCCCGTAAGCTGCTGACGACGATCGACTAAAAAAGGGGTCGAGCGCAAGCTCGGCCCCTTTTTTGCGTCCGTATAGCTGAGCTGAAGACAATCGCACCGCGCGCGCCGAGCAAACGTAATGGCCTTGCAGAGGCGTTTTAGGATCGCCTGCTGTCGCGCCTCAGCGAGTACATCGTCGCCCCGGCGACGGCCGGGGCCGCTGCATGCCGTGCGCTAACTGCAGCCCAACCGCGGCCGGCCCAGCCCCGCCAGGACAAGGCGAGCGCGGGCATTGTGCGGGCGTTCCGGTTGACGGCACAACATCGCCCGACCGCCCGCAGCCGGCGACACCTTCACCGTGCACCGTTTCCTGGTCGCCCATCCCTTAGAGCTGATCTACGCGGCGATGCGCAGTTAACAATGGCGCAGCGCGCACACGCGGTTTGCTGGATTGCTCCGTCGCTTGCGGAGATTGCCGAACCGGCAACGGCAAAGGCGGATGCCTTTGGGACATATGACGCAGCTCAACGCAGCGAGCCCGGCCTTCGCCGGGCGAAGGATCTAGAAGCGGGCTCGCTTCGTTCTGCTTGTTCCAAGCGCAGCGCTGCCGACGCCAGTGGCGTCGAACATCACCCCTGGATCATCCGACCGGCGCGCGCCACGCCGGCGCAGCAGAGCAAAATTATTGGAGCGGCGCACCCTGGGGTTGTGGCGCACCCGGCGCGCCCTGCGGCCCGGCGCCCTGCTGCTGCATCATCTGCTGCTGTTGCTGCAGGCGACGCACGGTTTCCTCGGGCAGGAATTCGATCATCTCGACATCGAAGATCAGCACGTTCTTGGCCAGCTCCGCGGCCGGGCCATCGAGCGGCGGAGCGCCCGCCGGGCGCGGCGCGCCGTAACCGAGTTCGGGCTTGATCCAGAAGCGGTATTTCGCGCCCTTGGTCATCAGCTTGAGCGCCTCGGAAAAGCCGGGAACGACGCCGCTGACCGCCATCGGGGTCGGCTGTTGCGACTTGTCGAAGGTCGTGCCGTTGGGCAGCTTGCCTTCGTAATTGACCAAGGCGATGTCGGTATCGGTCGGCTTCGGCCCGGGAACGCCGGGGGAGACGATCTGATATTGCAGGCCGGACGGGGTTTCGATCACGCCCTTCTGGCGCTTGTTCTTGGCCAGCAGGTCGGTGACCGGATTACCCGGCGCCGCGGCGGCCAGGGCGAACGCGCCAAGCACGGCGACGAGCACGCCGATCCAGATCAGCACCAGCACGCCGCGCTTGGTCGGCTGCAAGGGAACGGCGGTGATGCTGGACATGGGGCTGCCTTGGGTTCGACGGCGCGCCGCCGGTTGGTATCGAATCTATGGTAGCAAGGGGCGGCAGCATGCCGCCCCGGAGGTCTTACCGGGCGCCGTCGCGCTCCAGGCGCTTGCGCTCGAGCTTGCGGGCACGGCGGATCGCCGCGGCGCGCTCGCGTGCACGCTTTTCGCTCGGCTTCTCGTAATGCCGGCGCAACTTCATCTCGCGATACACACCTTCGCGCTGCAGCTTCTTCTTGAGGGCGCGCAGCGCCTGGTCGACATTGTTGTCGCGAACGATGATTTGCATGTTGTGTAGACGCTCCGAATGTTGTGGCCGAACTGTCCAGCCGAATCGATACATAAACGCCGTCGCAAACCATAGGTCCGCGCCGCGAAGGCGAGCGCCGTAGCAGCGGCGCGACGCGCATTCAAGCCAAAACCCCCTTTTCGCCGCCTGCCGCGCCCCTTTGCCGGAAGAGCCGTGCTTCGCTAAGGGAGCGTCATGACCCCGCTTACCCTATATAACAGTCTCTCGCGCAGCCTGGAGACGTTCACCCCGCTCGATCCCGCCAACGTGCGCGTCTATTCGTGCGGCCCCACCGTGTATAATTACGCCCATATCGGCAATTTGCGCGCCTATGTCTTCACCGACACGCTGTCGCGCGTGCTGACGTGGAAGCGTAAGGCAATGGGATGGGGGCCGCTCACTCACATCATCAACATCACCGATGTCGGCCATCTGACGTCCGATGCCGATGCCGGCGACGACAAAATGGAGGCGGCGGCCAGGGCCAGTGCGCAGAGCATCTGGGATATCGCCGCGCATTACACCGCGGCGTTCAAGCACAACCTTACCGATCTCAACATTCGTACGCCTAGCGCCTTCCCGCTCGCCACCGATCATATCGCCGAGATGATCGCCTTCGGCGAACAGATCGCCGCCAATTGCTACGAACTCGACAGCGGCCTCTATTTCGACACCAGCACCGTGCCCGACTACGGCCGTCTCGCCGGCACGCATGACGACGAGCGCGAGGGGCGGATCGATCCCGTCGCCGGCAAGCGGCACCCGCAGGATTTCGCCATTTGGCGCAAGAGCGAACCCGGCGAAAACCGCCAGATGGAATGGGACTCCCCCTGGGGCCGCGGCGCCCCGGGCTGGCATCTCGAATGTTCGGTGATGAGCCAGAAATATCTCGGCGCCAGCTTCGATATCCATACCGGCGGGATCGATCACCGCGAGATCCACCACCCCAACGAGATCGCCCAGAATCAGGCGCATTGCGGCTGTGCCGACACCGGTGCGACGTTTTGGATGCACAACAATTTTCTGGTCGAACGCTCCGGCAAGATGAGCAAATCCGCTGGCGGCTTCAGCACGCTGCAGACGCTGGTCGACCTCGGCGTGCATCCCTTGGCCTATCGCCTGATGTGCCTGCAGTCGCATTACCGCAGCGAACTCGAGTTCAGCCTGGAGAATCTCGCCGCCGCGTTCACGCGGCTCAAGCGGCTGGTGATCGTCGTACAGGCGCTGCAGGCCCGCGCTGACGGCGCGATCGAGGAACCGTGGAACAGCCCGTGGCTGGACCAGCTCGATGCGGCGATCTCGGACGATCTCAACACACCGCGCGCGCTGCCGGTGCTCGACGAGATGCTGGCCGACAAGAAGCTCAAGCCCGGCGAGCGGCTGGCGCTGCTGGCGCGGTTCGATGACGTGCTCGGGCTGGATTTGTCCACCCTGCCCCGCGCGGCGCTCCGCCTCCGCCCAGCCAGCGCCACACTGACCGACGCCGAGATCGACACGCACCTCGCCAACCGAGTCGCGGCGCGCGCGGCGAAGGACTTCGCCCGCTCCGACGCGATCCGCGACGCGCTCGCGGCGGCGGGGGTCGAGGTGATGGATGGCGATCCGCTGGTCTGGGACTGGAAACTGGCGCTCTGATAGTCAGCAGCTTGGGGGGTGGGCGAATACTATCATCGTCACCCCGGGCTTGACCCGGGGCCCAGCTTCTTCTCCGCAGTCGGTTAAGAAGCTGGGCCCCGGGTCAAGCCCGGGGTGACGGGGTTGGGAGCTTGCTTCCCCCCTCCCCGTCCCGGCGAGCATTTGCTACGATACGCCCATGAAGCTCCTCCTCCCAGCGCTCGCCCGCCCGCTCCTCGAACCGCGCCTCCCCGCCGGCCTCGACCTCGACTGGTTCGCCGACCACGACGAGGCCAACGCGATGGTCGCCGACGCCGACATCGCCTGGGTCGATCAGATGCGCCCCGAATGGACCGCCGACACTATCGCCAAAGGCGCGAAGCTTAAATGGCTGAGCACGATCTACGCCGGGATCGATTCCTTCCCGCTCGCCGATCTCAAGCAGCGCGGCACGATCCTCACCAACGGCACCGGCATCAACGCCATTGCGGTCGCCGAATATACCGTCCTCGGCATTCTAGCCGCCGCCAAGCGCTATGACGAGGTGGTCCGCCTCGCCGATCGCCACGAATGGCCCAGCGACGCCCCGGGCAAGGTCGAACTCTACGAGACGAGCGCGCTCATCGTCGGCCTGGGCACGATCGGGCAGCTCATTGCCGATCGCCTCGCCGCGTTCGGCGTGTCCATCACCGGCGTCACGCGCTCGGGGCGAGACGGCACGCTGACGCCCGATCAATGGCAGGCGCAGCTCGGCGATTTCGACTGGATCATCCTTGCCGCCCCCTCGACCGACACGACCAAGGCGCTGATCGGCGCGACCGAACTGGCGGCGATGAAGCCCAGCGCATGGCTGATTAATATCGCCCGCGGCGACATGATCGATCAGGAAGCGCTGCTCGCCGCCCTGCAGACCAAGGCGCTGGCCGGCGCTTTCCTCGATACGGTTCATCCCGAACCACTGTCCGCCGACCATCCCCTATGGACCGCGCCCAACGTGCTGCATTCGATGCACCTCTCCGGCCGCAGCCAGACGAAGATGTTCCAGCGCGCCGCCGCCCTGTTTCTCGACAATCTCGACGCCTATATGGCGGGCAGGCCGATGCGCAACGTGGTCGATCTCGACGCGGGATATTGATCGCCGCCGGTCGCGTCGCCGCTCCGACAACGACAATAAAGGTAAATTGTCCATATCGGTTAAAATTACCCCTTTCCTACAACCGCACTGATATGGTTCACTGATGCCATGACAGAGTCGCAACCCCCGCCCACCTACCTGTTCACTCCCGTTCGGCTGACGCGCGCGCATGCCAATGGCTGGACCACCGATGCGCAAGTCGCGTTCATCGCCGCTTTGGCGCGCACCGGCGTCATCGCGGTGGCGGCGCGCAGTGTCGGCAAATCGCCACGCTCGGCCTATCATCTGCGCCAGCGGCCGGCGCGGAGAGCTTTGCCGACGCGTGGGATCGTGCGCTCGACGAAGGGCAGACCCGCGCGATCGACATCGGCCTGTCGCGCGCGCTCGCACCAACGATCGTGCCGATCTTTCGCCATGGGCGTCAGGTCGGCACGCGCGAAAAATTCGATCATAGCCTCGTCATCGCCGCGCTGCGTGCACTGGACGGGGCGAACGGCCGCTGGTTCCGCCGCACGGGTCTGCAAGCGAGCGCCGACACGACAGCGTCTCCGCAATACGACAGCGCCCAGGACTATCTCGCTCGCTTGCTGGGCGAGCAACCGTTGTCGTGACGCTTCGACAGCAACATTATTACACGATCACCGCGAAATGTGCGAAGCCAAGCGGGCGATTACCCTAACGGGGAAATGTCCCTTGCTACACTTACCCCATCCGGGTAAAGGCACGTCATGACCACCCTTGCCGGCACCAAGATCAAGCGTTTTCGCGAATCCCGCACGCTTAGCCGTGCCGCTTTCGGTGCGTGGTACGACGCGCCGGGCAGCACGGTGCAGGGCTGGGAAGAAGACGGCAAGCGCGCCAGCCAGCCAGTGGTCAACCAGATCGCCGCCAATGGCATCGCCACGCATGCCGATTGGTACATCACGATTCGTACGGAGAATGACATGACGACCTGGGCCCCCGACAGCTGGACGAAGGCCGAAGCGCGTCAGCTCCCCACCTATCCCGACGCCGCCGCCTTGGACGCCGCGACCGACACGCTGGGCAAATTCCCCCCGCTCGTCTTCGCCGGCGAGGCACGCAATCTCACCGCCGATCTGGCCAAGGTCTCGCGCGGCGAGGCCTTCCTGCTGCAGGGCGGCGATTGCGCCGAGAGCTTCGCCGAACACAGCGCCAACAATATCCGCGACACGTTCCGCGTGCTGCTGCAGATGGCCGTCGTCCTGACCTTCGCTTCCAAGCTCCCCGTGGTGAAACTCGGCCGCATGGCCGGCCAGTTCGCCAAGCCGCGCTCCACCGACATGGAGATGATCGATGGCGTCGAGCTGCCGAGCTATCGCGGTGACATCGTCAACGATATCGATTTCACCGCCGGCTCGCGCGTGCCCGATCCGCAGCGCATGATCCGCGCCTACAGCCAGTCCGCCGCCACGCTCAACCTGCTGCGCGCCTTCGCCAGCGGCGGCTATGCCAACCTCCATCAGGTGCATCGCTGGACGCACGACTTCCTCGGCTCGAGCCCCTGGGCGGCCAAATATACCGAGACCGCCAACCGCATCGGCGAAGCGCTCGACTTCATGGAAGCGTGCGGGATCAATCCCGAAACCGTCCCGCAGCTTGCCCAAACGCAATTCTACACCAGCCACGAGGCTTTGCTGCTGCGCTACGAACAGGCGCTGACCCGGCAGGATTCGCTCACCGGCGACTGGTACGACACTAGCGCGCACATGCTGTGGATCGGCGACCGCACCCGCTTCGAGGGCAGCGCGCATGTCGAATATCTCCGCGGCATCGGCAATCCGATCGGCATGAAATGCGGCCCGACGCTCGAGCCCGACGCCTTGCTGCGGCTGCTCGACACGCTCAATCCCGGCCGCATTCCCGGCCGCATGACGCTGATCACGCGCTACGGCCATGACAAGATCGAGGCCGGCCTGCCCAAATTGGTCCGCGCGGTGCTACGCGAAGGCCATCCGGTGGTGTGGAGTTGCGATCCGATGCACGGCAACACCGTGAAGGCGGCCACCGGCTACAAGACTCGGCCGTTCGATCGCATTCTGGCCGAAGTACGCGGCTTCTTCGCCGTGCACCGCGCCGAGGGCAGCATCGCCGGCGGCATCCATGCCGAGATGACCGGGCAGAACGTGACCGAATGCACCGGCGGCGCGGTCGATGTGACCGAACAGAGCCTGGCCGATCGCTATCACACGCATTGCGACCCGCGGCTGAATGCCGGCCAGTCGCTCGAACTGGCCTTCCTGCTGGCGGAAATGCTCAACGTGGAAATGAAGGAGCGCCGATCCGAAGCGGCATGAAGGCGCGCGGGTTGACGCCCGCGCCGCACCATCCTAGAGCCCGATTTCCGCGCGGCCCCTTCGTCTAGCGGTTAGGACGACGCCCTCTCACGGCGTAAGCACGAGTTCGATTCTCGTAGGGGTCACCAAATTGCTTTCCCAGAGCATCCCAAATTGTCCCGCAAACGGCTGTTTTCTGCGGTTTTTTATGGTATAGCCGTCTCAATCGGATCGGCGAAGTACCACTCCATACCAGCAATCTGATGGTATTTCTGATGGCACTGCGCCGGTCGCTTGGATGGAGATACCATCATGGCGTTGTCGGTTTTGGCGATCAAAGCGGCCAAGAGTCGCGAGAAGGCGTACAAGCTTAGCGATAGCGACGGGCTCTACCTGCTCGTGGCACCGTCCGGCGCTCGCTGCTGGCGAATGAATTATCGGCATCTCGGAAAGCAGAAGACGTTGGCCTTCGGCGTGTGGCCGGATACCGGGCCAGCCGAGGCTCGCGCAGCGCGTGACGCCGCGCGCAAGGTACTGGCTCGGGGCGATGATCCGTCTGAACGGATCAAACTCGATCGGATCGCTGCCACGGTAGCGGCGTCCAACAGCTTCAAAGCCGTGGCAGACGAATGGCTGCTCAAAGTCGAGAAAGAGGGCCGCTCGGCGGCCACGATGAAGAAGCTGCGCTGGCTGCTGGGCTTCATCAACGCAGCGATTGGGCAGCGCCCTGTCGCTTCGATCTCGGCGCAGGAGTTACTCATCATGCTGCGCAAGATGGAAGCCAAAGGTCGGTACGAAACGGCAAAGCGCCTCCGCAGCACCTGCTCGCAGATTTTCCGCTATGCCATCGCTACTGCGCGGGCCGAACGCGATGTCGCGGCTGACCTTCGGGGCGCGCTAATCGTCCCTAAACACGTTCATCGCGCCGCGATCACCACGCCCGCGGAAGCAGGCGCGCTGCTCCGCGCGATTGAAGCGCTGGAAGATCATCCGACGACCGGCGTAGCGCTTCGCCTCCTGCCTCACGTGTTTGTTCGGCCTGGAGAGCTTCGCTCCGCCGAGTGGGCAGATGTCGATTTTGGCAAAGCCGTTTGGACGATCCCGCCACATAAGACCAAGATGCGGCGCGCACACTCGGTCCCACTCTCCCGCCAGGCGCTTCACGTCATCGAATCGATCAAGCACGACGCCGAGCACAGCCCGTATCTTTTCCCGTCACTCCGATCGGTCGAACGACCGATGTCGGAGAACACCATCAACGCAGCGCTTCGTAGAATGGGCTATGCTCGAGACCAAATGACCGGCCATGGCTTCCGCGCTATGGCAGCCACGCTGCTGAATGAGATGGGGCTATGGCATGCCGACGCGATCGAGCGCCAACTTGCCCATTGCGACAACAATCCTGTGCGCCGTGCCTATACTCGCGGAGAATACTGGGAAGAGCGCGTGCGCATGATGCAGCATTGGTCAGATCATCTAAATTTTCTCCGCGACGAAACCAGGTCCTCGACGGCAAGTTCGGAAAGGCAAAAGGCTGATAGCGGCGTCGCAGCTGGCCAATTTCGGACTGGCCGCTTTCGTAACGAAACGCGGGACGCGGACCGTTATTCAGTACTTTGGTAGGACGCGAAGACCCAAATGCAAATGTAAGCGCCGGGCGCTTGCTTCCCGGAAGTAGACGTCTGATCATGATGGCGTGCGTCTAGATTTAGACCCTTTACGATCGCGCAGCCTAACAAATGCCTGTAAGCTGCTATTCCTCAGAATTCTGCGCATCTAATTTGAGATTGACGGAGCCAGGTAGCCGCCAACGACAGTCAAATATTTCATGGGAATTAGGAGATTGACCTGATACGTCGTACTTTCATCGGAACCTTGCATCTTGTCCACTTGGGACTGGAAGGGTCTTGCTGACCTTGCACGAGCATCAAGGGCAGACTAACTCATGGCATATTTGTAGAAATTCCACGAGTTGTTCTGAGATCGCGGCTAAAGGCGTGGAGTTGCCGCGGGCGCTGGTTGCGCCGGCTCGAGCTGGA
Source organism: Parasphingomonas puruogangriensis (assembly GCF_036663635.1). Classification (NCBI taxonomy): domain Bacteria; kingdom Pseudomonadati; phylum Pseudomonadota; class Alphaproteobacteria; order Sphingomonadales; family Sphingomonadaceae; genus Parasphingomonas; species Parasphingomonas puruogangriensis. The sequence continues at coordinate 1,003,422 of NZ_JAXOJI010000001.1, forward strand.
TCGCCAGGCGCAACGGTAACAGCATTCCACGCGGCGGCGCGGATGGCAGAGTGCGACCAACGATGGACGTGAGCAGGCTAGCATTGGCGGATTGATCGGCGAACGGTGTAAAACCGATTCGATCGACGCGGCCATCCCGTTTGATCCACACCTTCAGGACAAGCGGCGGCGATGGCTGATCCTCGGCCGGACGGGTCTGGTGCAGGTAAGCCCGAAACGCGGTCGCGGGCTCGCTATCCTCTTCGAGCCAGGTCGTGACGCTCCGGGTGGCCGTCTCGGCATAACGCACCCATGCGATCGGGGCCTCTGACGGCGCCACCGATTGCGGCTGCGCCGCCGCGGCCCCGCCCAGGCCGACAAGGCCGCTGGCGAGGCCACCCAGAACGCCGGTCAGGCGGCGGAAGCGAGAAGCATTCATCACAGGCGTCCTTGAGCGAAGTCTTCGTCTCGCCTTGGGGCGACACGCAATGTGAAGAGAGACGTCGCGCCGTAGCCATCACGCTGGCGTGCCATGTCGTAGGGGATCAGCCCAACGAAATAAGGTGCGCAGAGCTCCATCAACACCACGCCGAGGATAAAGCACGCCACCGCAAGGCCGGGCGCGACGATCACGGTACGGGCCTTTACCGAACCGCGGGCACAGGCTGCTGTTGCGGCAGCCGCTCGCGCTCGAAGGTGATGGTCTGGATGCGCGCATCGAGGCCGCGCACCACATCGGCAGTCAGGTCGTTGGCGAAGTTGCCGCCCAGCGCGCTACTGCGATCAAACAGCAGGCCGCATTTCTTCTGGCCGTACACCTGAGCAATGACCGGCTGGGCTTCGGTCGAGATGCGCTCGAGCGCCTTGGCGCGGGTTGCCTCGATCTCGCGGCCGACCTGCGCGGCCTGGCCCTGCAGCGTCTGGAAGCGGGTCGCCAGCGCCTGGCGGCGCGGACGGTTGGCCGCGTTGTCGGTCTGACCTTCAAGGGCGCGGGCTTCGGTTTCGATCGGCTTGCGCTGGGCCTCGATCTCGGCCTGCGCGGTGCGGGTCAGCTCCTGCAGTCGTGCCGATGCGGCCTTGCCGACCGCGGCGTTTCCGAAAATCGCTTCGCGCGACAGCAAGCACACACCTGGGATGACGGGACCGCCCAGCGCCTGTGCCGCCGGGGTCTGTGGCCGGCCGGCAGGAGCGCCGCCTACCGCTTGCGCCGACGCGGTTGAAGCAATGCCGACAAGGGCGGTGGCGGATATCAGAATACGCAGGGACATGGGATCGGGCTTTCTTCGACTTGGCGGGTTTGATGGGCTCAGCGCTTTCGACGTCCGAACCAGTTAATTGTGACATAGCCGCGACAGGCTAGCGTTTACCTTGCCGCGCCAGCAGCGTCGCGAAGCGGTCCAGCGAGGCAAGGTGCAGGTGGATTAGGGTGAGATAGCCGGCTTTGTGCCACGCCAGAACAACGCTGTCGGGCAACGCTGCGAACTTCTCGCGATCGACGATGCGGAAGCCCTGTACGCCGAACGCGCGGCCGTCCGGCATGGTCGCGTCGGCGCGGCGATCGATCAAGATGTCCTGCTCCCCAAGTGCGGCGATGAAGGCGTCGGTGACCGCCGCATCCCGCTCGAAGGCAGCGCAGAATTCCAGCGCCTGCTGGGTCAGCGCGCTCGGCTTGCCATCATCGAACAACGCAGTTCCCGCCTCCCCGCCTTGCACAGCGCGCGGCGATGCTGCGTCGATGGCGAGGCGAAAGCCATCCGGCTCGCGCGTCGCCATGAACGCGAATGGATAGCGCCGCACATAGGCGGGGACATAGACGGTATCATCCCACTGCCCGTCCTGGACAAACAGATTTGCCTGTTCCAGGCCGAGCACAGCGATCGGAGTGGTCGTGTCGGCCGTGAAAACGATCGGATAGTCGCGCGCCGCTGCCACGATCTCGCTTGTCAGGATCGGTACGAACGCGGTTCCGCCAGCGAATGCCTCGTCACCGTCTAGCAATCGCCAGTCGGCATGCGCTTCGGCGGAAAGTGGTTCGGGCTTCCTGTAAAATAACGGGAGGCCGGCGGGTACGTTACTCATGACATATCCTGTTCAAACCGAGCCGGGTCAGTGGGCGCCATCAGACCACCCCCACTGCCCGTTCATTCACCAAAGCCGATAAAGCTGACCGTAACGATCGCCGGCATGTCGCGGAGCGGCTGCGGACGGGCGCGTTCGGCCAGGCGGGCAGCTTCATTGGCCACGGCACCATTCGCCGCCGATGCCGCCGACAGAGCGCCGGTGTTCACCGCCGCCGTGACCGGAATGCCGGTCGCATCGCCCTGAACCTGGATGTTCGCTGCATTGACGATGTACAGCGCGGCCAGGTTGACGTTGCCCGACACGCGGATGCCCGCTTCGCCCGCATCGATCGTGCCGAGCGGCGCGATCAGATCGACGTCGCCTGGCGGCACTTCCGGGATCGGGTTGAGCGTCGCGATGCCGGCGCCGGTCGACGGCACGGTCGGCGAGAGCGAGGCGAGCCCGTACAGATCGTAGACCCGGCGCGGCGGGGTGAAGACGATCGACGTCTTGGCACCGCGACCGGCGTTGATGTCGCCTTCCGCCGACCAGGCGAAGATGTTGCCGCCGAACGTCGTCATGATCCGCGACAGGCCCAGCAGGATGCTGCCTTGGCTGTAGATGTCGATATCGCCCGGCCCCTTGGTGATCAGCCCGGTCGCGTTGAGCCCCTGCACGCCGATGACAACGTCGCCGCCCGGCGCGAGCAGATCGATCTTGCCGCCGAAATCGGTGACGACGCCGGCAGTCGATTTCAGGCCCATCGTGATGTTGCCGTCATAATCGTCCGGGAACAGCGCCTCGATCGCGGTGCGGCCGCGCAGATAGCTGTTGAAGCGCGGGCTGGACGGCGCGTTATATTCGCGCCCGGCGGCCTTCAGCTCGCCATAATAGACCGAGCGGGCGAACACCCCCTGCTGCTCGGGCGCGAGCGCCAGGAAATAAGGCAACGCCTCCGCCGCGGTGCCGCGGAAACCGAACCGGCCGCCGAGCCACTCGACCAGCTCCTTCTGATAGGTCTGCGGCACCTTGCCGTCGCCGATCCGATCGCCTTGATTGGCCGGATCGAAATACAACTTCGCGAAATCGGCATAGCTCAGGCCGGCGGCGCCGACGCCGGCGATCAACGCGATGTTGGTGCCGTCGCCATTGTCGAGCGGATTGACGTTGTACAGCCGCCCGAGGCTCTCCACCGCACCATCGAGACCGAGATAGAGATTGCGCCCGGCGCTGACTTCGAGATCGCCGGTGCCTGCCATATTGACGTTCAGCGAGAAGATGTCGCGACCGGCCGATATCACCGAAACGTCGTCTTCATGCAGATTGGTGATCAGCGACGGTACCGGCGTATTGGCATCAAATTGATCGGGTATCGTGCCGAAGCCGACGATGTCGCGTCCGGCCCGCACATGTGTCGATTTTGCCGTCCGGTTGATCGTATAGGACGTGTAGGTGGTGTAATCGAACCCCCTCGCCGTCTCGCCCAAGGCGAGGTTGATGATGTCGCCGGTGACGGCATAGACGCGCATCGGATCACGATCGGCGAGGTGCAGATCGGTGGTCGGCACATCGCGCTGGAAGGCGAAATAGCCGCCATATTGATCGAGCGCGTTGGTGCCGGTGATCGGCTTGAACGGGTTGGGCAGCCAGTTATAGCCGGCGCGTGCGCCGGACATGTCGATGCGCAGCCCCTCGCCCACATTGTTGCCGCCGCCAATTAACGGCGCGGAGGCGCCGGCATAGATCGAATCGCGCGCCAGCAGCTCGAGCTGCCCCATCGGCGCCGGAACCAGTTCGACCGCAAGCGTCGCTTGCCGGCTGAAATACAGGCTGCCACCCGCGGCGATCGCGCGGAACGTGGGGACGGTGTATTGCGGAATGTCCGGGTTGCTCGTGCTGATGTTTGCGCTGTTGTAGCTGACGAACGGATTGAGATTGCCGCCCGCCGAGAACAACGTGATCGACGTGGTCGGCTGCCACAGGCTGAAGCCCAGGGCGCCGGTTCGGTCGGGCGCGAAGGTGGCGTCGGCGGTGGAGTTATACGCCAGATCGCCCAATGTCCGCACGGTGATCGCGCCGTCACCGGCGACGAACACCGGTGCGCCGAACGCATCGCCCAAGGTCGTCGCGGCATAAGGATCGGCAGTGCGCGGATCGCGCAGTTCCGCCACGCCGTAGCGCAGCACGAGGCCGCCCAGCGACGCCCCGGAAACATCGCTGTCGCCGCGCAGATTGGTGATCGTGCCATTAGAGTCGGCGGTGGTGTAACTGCCGGGCGTCAGGCCGGTCGCGCCGTTGATGCGGCCCGCGACCTTGAGCACCAGATCGCCGCCACCGGTTTCGACGATCGTTCCGCCGGTCACTTCGCCGCCCGCCGTGGCGACGCCGGTCACGCGGCCGGTCGACGCGACGGCCAGCGTCAGCGCGGTCTTCGCCCCATCGGTGAGGATGCCGGCATCGCCGCCGGCGATCAGCGTGGCATTGCCGCCGCCGAGCGTGCCGAAGCCGGCGAACCCGAGGACCGAGTCATAGATTTGGCCGATATCGTTGGTTAAGCTCGTCACTTGCCCGAAGTTGATCGACCAGGACGTGCCGCCAGTGTCGCCCACCGTCTGACGCTTGAGCCAATCCGCTACCGCGCTTTTGTCGCGGTCGTGTGTGGCCGTCATATTGCCCTGCGACTGCATCATCAGGTCGCCGCCATGTTCGGGATAATAGCCCGCGAACTGGAAGTCGCCCGCCGGCGCCGCACTCTGCGTGCCCGCGGTGTAGATGCCGAACAGCGTCTTCGCGGCGAAGTCGCCGCCCGCCAGGATGTCGAGATCGCCGGTGCCGGTGCGCACGACGCTGAAGATCTGCCTGGTCGATTCGGCGCCATCGACGTGAAGATCGTCGAGCGTCACGTTGCCCTTGCCGCCCAGCGTGCTGATCGCGCGCAGCGAGCGGCCGCTGGCCGCCGCAATGTCCGCACCACCGACCAGCCGGATCGAGGCCGACAGCGTGCCCGCCGCCTGCATCGCCGACGCCGCCCACACCTTGCCCGAGCCATAAGCGACGCCGAGCGTATCGGGCAGAGCCTCGCCGGGCGCGAAAGTCGACTCGTAATACAGGATCTGCGTGCCCGCGGGGATCACCGTACCGGCAAGAAAATAGTTGTAATTGCTATCGTAGATCACGCCTTCGTAATTCTGGTAGAAGGGGATGTCGGGCACGGTGTAGTCGTTCGCGAGCGTTACGAAACTGGTATACTTATACGGCGCATCCGGGACGATGCCGGCTGTGATGACCGGTACTGCCGCGCCGAAGAAATTGTCGAATGGGGTGGTCGGCGGCGGCGCGAAGCCGTCGGTGATGCTGCCGTTCACGGTCAGGTCCCCGCCCGCGCGGATCAGCAGCGACAGCGGTTCGCCGGCGCCGTAGCGCGGCGACAGCACGTCGCGGTCCGCCGCCAGGCCATAGCGATAGCCCGACAGGTCGAGATCGCCTTTCACGGTCAGGTCGCCATCCGCCGTCGCACTGACGAGCGCGACGCCGGGGCGCAGGTGATAGGCGTCGCCGAGTGCGGCGAGGCCAGTCGTCTTGCCCTGCAACACGCCGCCGGTGGCGGCCATGAAGGCCTGGTTGCGCGCATCGATCTGCGCCAGCCCGACCGAACCATCGGCCCCGACCGGCGTATTACCCTTATTGTCCTGGACGATCGAGCCGTCCGCGTCGGTTGGCGCGTAGCTCCAGAAGCCGTTGAGCGCGACGCTGCTGGTGCCGGTGATCGCCAGCGCACCTGTCGCCGAGACCTTGATGTCGCCGCTGGTTTCACCGGTGCGCGAGGCAGCCAGCTCGATCCGGCCGCGCGCGACGCCGTCGGGCGAGCTCAGGTCGATCGCCGCGCCGGAGCTGAGCGTCAGCGTGCCGCTGGCCGCCGTCAGCTCGACGGTGGCGCGGTTCTTCGCCTCGATCGGCTTGCCATAGCTGTCAAGCGCCATCGTGGTGGCATGCGCGTCCAGCCGGGCGGTGGTCGCCAGCGTCAGATCGTCGCGCGCCGCTAGGCGGATCGCGCCGGCGGTGGTGCCGCTGGCATCGATCGTGCCGGCGACCGTCAGGCTGCCGCCATCAACGGAAATATCGACGACATGCGCCTGCACCTCGTTACCGACGGTAAGGTTGCCCTGCTTCAGCGCGAAGCGCCGCTCGGCATCGAAGCCGGCCGTGTTGAGCCGGGTGTTCAGCGCGGCGAAATCGGCGCTGAACGCGCTCGGATCGCCGATCGTCTGGGCGCGGATGCCGATGCTACCCCCGGCGAACCCGGTGGTCGTGGTGCCGAGCATCGTGCCGCCCAGGCGCACCGCGCCGGCCGTGGCATCGGTGGCGGTGAGCTGGATCGTGCCGGCATCGGCATTGCGCGCCGAGACGTCGATCGAACCACCCGCCGCCTGGCTGATATTGCCATGGCCGGATTCGAGCGCGAGATCCCCGCCCCAGCTATATTTGGTGACGTCGAAGAACGGCACCGCGACGCCCGACAGATCGATCCGCGATCCCGCGCCGAGCGCAACATCGCCAGCCGCGGTCATGCTGAGCCGCCCGCTGTGCAGCACGATCGCAGTCGATGCCGCGATGCTCGCCGCGTCGAGCGACACGGTGGCGCCAAGGCCGGTGGCATCGGCAGTGCTCGGCGCGCCGCCCGCCAACGGCGCGATCGTCAGCGCGCCGCCGATCCGATACCGCATCGACGATCCGGAATCGCCGGTCAGCAGTGGCGTGGCGATCGTCAGATTGCCGTCGGTGCCGGCATAGGTCTTGCTGTCGAAGCCGAGCGCCGGATTGGCGCCAGCCTGGTAATAGGTCAGGCTCTGACGATAATTGGCCGTGACCCGGTCGCTTGCCTGCAGATTGACGTTGGCGAAACCGAGGATCAGCCGGTCGAAGGTCAGCGAATTGTCGACCTGCGCCTGATCGGGATAGCCGAACACGATCTTCTCGGCGGTGATGTTGAACGTGCCGATGCCGCTGCCAGCGCCGCCGGCGATGGTCGCCCCCGGTGGCGCCGCGACCGAATAGGGCACCCCCGTGCCCGAATCATATTTGATCGTGCGGTTACCGTTCCAATATAGCGTGCCGACCGTCAGATTGACGCTGTCGTCGGCATCGCCATAGCCGTAGATCGCCGGGCTGTTGAGCACGAACTGGTCGAGGCTGGATTTGCCGGTGGTCGCGTCGATCGTGTTGAGATCGACCGTGCCGAAAAAATTGACCGATTGCGACGCGGTCAACGTCAGGTTCTGCACTGCCGGGATGTTCGCGCCGGCATTGCCCGAGAGCAACGTGTCGAGCAGTTGCTGGTTGAACGACAAACCGGCTGGCAGGATGGCGTGCGCGCCCGCATCGGCCAACGCCGCATCGCTGCCGATGTTGAGCGAGGACGCGACCAGCGACACGGTGCGGGCGCCGATCACCGCCGAGCCGGCGAAATTCACGTCGGTTGAATTGAACTGCAACGTCCCGTCGGCGACCAGCTTGGCGCCGTCGCCGATCTGCAGCGTGCCGGCGAGCACGATGTTCGACGCCTTCACCGGCGCCCCGCCGGTGAGATAGCCGCCCAGCGTATCGAGCGCGAGCACGCTTTGCCCGAGCGTCGACAAGGTCGAGCCGCCGTTCAGCGTTATTTCCGTGGCCTTGAGATAGATTTGCGCGGCCGTCAGCGTAGCGCCGGATTCGAGCTCTATGAACGTGATACCGTTGGTGTCGTTGAGGATCTGGCTCGATCCCGGATTGACGGTGAAGCCACCGCCGATAATCAGCGTCGGCGCGGCAAGCGCGACGATGTCGGTTGCGGCGACCACGGTGACCTGGGACGTGCGCAGTGCCGTGCTGCCCGGTGCCGTGATCAGCAGTGTGGGGGCGCGAGAATATTCCTGCGGCTTGTTGAGGATCAACGTCCCGCCGAGGCGATCCTTTTCCGCCGTAAAATCGGTCTTGCCCGCGAAGACGAGCGCGAACTCGGCGGTCGGTTCGGAACCCGGCGCAAGGCTGCCGATGTTGAGCGTCAGCGTGCGGCCGTCGCCCGGCAGGAAGGTGCGCGCGGCGGCGAACGTCTTGGCGTTGGCGAGATAGAAGGCGTCATAACCCTGCTCGTTATATTGCGAATAGGTCCTGACCGTCGCGCCGGGGGTGATCAGCAATGACGTCGGCTGCGCATCCAGGATCGCGGTATTGGCCACGCCTTGGCGGCCGCTCGTCGCATAGGTGCCGGTCGGCAGGCCGACGACTTTGTTATCGCCAAACAGCGGCGCGGCGCCGCCCAATTCGACGCGGAACGCGCCGGGCAGCAGCGCGTAATTGGCTGGCATCAACGTGTAGGTGCCGGCCGGCAGGCCGGGCACACCGTCTGCGATGGTGATCTGCTGGCCGGGTGCGGGCGTGTTGCCGGTCCAGGCGACCGACGATCCGCCGGGCGCCGGCGCGACGCTGGCGCCGGGGACGATGGCGTAAACCTGCCCGCCGGGCCGCAGCGGATTGACCAGCGTGTCGACCGAACCGCCACGCCCTTGCACGAACGCCGCGCCGGTCAGCGTGCCGCCGCCCGACAGATCGAGCAGCGAGCCTTCGTCGCCGATGATCCGCGTGCCATGGATCGTCACGCCGCTCTTGTCGGTGCCGTAGGTGCCCAAGGCGCCGTTGATCGGGCTGGGCGTGATCGGCGCGCCGCCATCGACCGTATAGGTGACGCCGTCGACCGTCCCGCCATACGGCATGATCAAGCCGCGACCGCTGGCCGAGGTGATGCTGCCGGCGAGCAGGTGGACGAGGTCACCGGTATAGCCGCGGAAGGCGTCGGCGTCGAAATAGGTCGCGCCGAGCGCGATCGCGCCGAGCGGGGCACGAATGATGCCGCCCTGCACGACGGTGTTCGCGTTCAGGCTGAGCGTGCCGAACACCGAATAGGGCATGTCGGGCGTCGCGCCGGCATAGCGCGAGACGGTGACCAGGCTATCGGTGCCGCCGGCCGAGATCTGGCCGATCGCGTTGCTGGCGGGATAGATCTGCCGCGCGAGCAGCTCGATATTGCCCGTTGCGCCGAAGCCCGAGACGGGCAGCGAGATGGCATAAGCCGCCGAGCCCTTGAGCACGCGCAGGTCGCCGCGGCTGACGATGCGGGTCAGATCGTAGTTGATCGCGGTGAGGTTCTGGAAATCGACCAGATCGCCGGTGACCGTGAAGCTGCTGCCCTTGGTCGTGATATTAACCGGGCCTGGCGTATAGGATTGCGGGAACCCGGCGATGATCCCGGTCTGTCCACCGATCATGACATAAGGCGCATCGATCGTCACCGCCCCGTCACCGAGATTGTAGATCGCGCCTTTCTGCAGCGTGATGCTGCGCCCGGTGCGCAGCGCGACGTCGCCGTCGAACGTGATCGCCGAGCGGCCGAACAGGGTCAGGCTGTCGAACCCGCCCTCATCGACCTGTTGCGCGCTGACCCCCGCTTCCGTCGGCCTGAACCCGGCGTCATAGCCACCGGCGAAGCCGTTGGCGGCAAGCGTTTCCGGTGCAGTCGATTGGCTGACGATGATCGTGCGGCCGGGGCGGAACGCCGCGGGCACCGTGCCGACGACGGTGGGATAAACCGGCGTTTCGAGCATCAGGGTGAGCGATCCGCCGGAGGCGCCCTTGCCGCCGGCATTGGCGTGCATCGTGCCGGCATTGGCGATGCCGCTATAGGACGACATGTAGATCGATCCGCCATCGCTGGCGATCGTCAGCGGTGCGGAAGCAAACGACAGGCCACCGGTGCCGGCGCGGGTGTCCAGCACCGCGGCCGCACCGGACACGTCGAGCACGGCGCCCGACCGCACGACCACGAAGGCATCGGTCGAATAGGCTTCGCCGCTGGTCGCGTCGATCGCCGTGCGATCCCGACCGAGCACGATCGACCCGCCGTCGAGCACGTTGCCATAGGTCCGGCCCGCGCGATCCACGGCGGTATAGGCGCGACCCGACGCGTCGAGCACTGCGCTGCCGCCGATCCACACCGACAGCGCGCCCGGATCTTTGCCGAGGAACGGGCTGGTGTTGAGGACCGAGATCGTCCCGCCATGGGCTTCGATCTTGCCCTCGATATCGACTTGGCCATCGCTGGAGATCGTCACCGAGCGACCCGGATCGACCGAGATTTCGGCACCGCGACCGATCAGCACCGATCCGGCGCGTGGGCGCGTAATGTCGTTGCCGGCGGTTGCGGTGAAGCTGAGATCGACGCCCGGGCGCTGCGTCAGGACCGCGTTGACGGGATCCTCGACATTCAGCGGCAACAGGACCGGCACGCCGACACTGGCCGGGTTCGCGCCGGTCGACACCTGGTAGCTCGCGGCAGTCAGTTGCAGCAGCGGCTGGACCGCGGCGATCTTGGTGCCGTCCTGCACCACCAGCCCGCTCGTGCCATTCACCGCGTAGGACGAGAAGCCGCGCGAGAACAGATCGGCCGACAGACGCAGCGTGTCGATCGGCACGAACCGCGCGTCGCTCGGCAGCACCGTGCCGACAGGAATGATCGTCCCCGCGGGCAGCACGATGTCGACGTTCGAGATCGATCCGGCGGCGTTGTTGGTGATGCGCGGCGTGGCCAGCGGCAGACCGTCGGGGAACACGTTGGCGGGCGGGACATAGCCTGCCGGCAGCGCCTGCGTGTAGGGGAACTGTCCGCCGTACCAGATCGAGCCCTTGGGGATCGTGTCGCCGGCAAGTGCCTGGCCATAATTGGTATAGGCGAACACGGGCACGACCCAATCATCGGCCACGACGATGCCGGCGGGCGGATTGGGATAATCGGCTGCCAGCGGCTGCCCCGCCGGCAGGCTGGTCACGACGGTCTGGAAGCTGAGCGGCGACGCCGTGCCGGCGGCGATCGTGATCGCTTCCGCCAGCGTGAGGTTAATTGGCGCCGGCGTGCCACCGGCCAGAACCTCGCCGATAGCATAAGGCTTGTCGCCGATGATCACCGCAGCGTTCGTGCCGAGCGTCAGCTTGCCGCCATGCGTATAGCCGTTCGAGCGCACGGTGCCGTCGAACACCAGGTTGCCCGTTGCGCCCTGCTTCTGCTGCGATGATCCCGCGATCAGCGTGATGTCGCCGCCAGCGCCGCCGACCGTGCTGCCATCGACCAACACCGCGGCACCCGCCGAGGCATCGATCAGCGCGCCCTTGGCGAAATCCACGTCGCCGCTGGCGATGACTGAGACCGATCCGCCATTGATATAGGGCAGGCCGGACAGATTGTTCGCATCGAGCAGCGCGTTGGTCCACACGCCGCGCGCGTCGATCGTTACCTTGCCGAAGGTCACGTCGCCGGTGCTCGCGAGCAAGCTGCCGCCGATCGCGATCGAACCGCCGCGCGCGGTGAGATCGCCGTCGATCGTGACGGTCTTGCCAGTCAGCGACAGGTTGCCGCCCGTCGCCAGCGTCAATGCCGCATCGACCGTCGTCGCGCCGCTGGTCAGCACCGATACGCGGCCTAGGCCGTAAGAGCTGAGCGCTGCGGCGTCGAACCAGATGCCGGTGGCATCGACCGGCCGGACGCCGGCGGCGAAGGTGACGTCGGCGGCCAGGCTGGTCGGGAAGCGCTGGTCGACCGGGTCATACCCCTGCACGATCAGCCCGCCGGCCTGCGCGACCTGCGTCTGGCCGAGCTTGTACCCATCGGTGACGGTGATCGGCCGGGCGCTGACCTGGCGGTCGCCCTGCACGACGCCGGCATCGATCGTGCCGTCGAAGATCGCATTGGGCGTGGACAGGATCAGCCGGCCCCCTTCCCGCCCGACGACATAGCTATCCTCATGGCGGGTATACACGCCGCGATTGAACGTTGGGTTCGAATAGACCTCGTCATATTGCGTGCCCCAGCGATCGTGCGTGACCATCTGGCTGCGGCCGACGCTGACGAACTGCATGCCCGCCGGTGCGTCGTTGATGTCGTAGAGCCGGCCGTCGATCCCCTGCAGACGCGTAGAGAGCACGCTGCCGCCGGCATAAGCGAGGCTGCCGCCGGAGATGTTGAACACCGATCCCTGTTCGGCGACGATCGACGCCGATTTGAGCGTCATGGTGCCGCCGACCGATGCCCATTCGCCGATCGAATGCGCGACGTTGCTCAGGTAGCCGCCGACCTCGATCAGGCCGCCCTTGGTGTAATAGCGGTCGCTGGCATAGCCGCCGGTCCCGGCCGGCACGAAGATCAGGTCGCGCGCGTCGACCCATACATTCTGGTTCTTGAGATTCGCCTGATCCCGATTGAGCGGGCTGTCGCGCAGTTCGTTGCCCTGGATGTTGATCAGGAGCTGGTTCGAAGCGACGCCCAGCGCGACATCGCGCACGCCGGACACGTCGAGATAGGCGCCGCTCGCGACCCGCACCTGCCCGGTCGCGCTGGTGGCGATCTGCCCGCCCTGCGCGATCGTCAGCGATCCGGCGGCAAACGCCGCGCTGCCGCCGGTGACGATCTCGATGCGGCTCTGGTCGGCACGATCCGGCACCCGGCCGTAATTGTCGAATTGGGGGTTGGGCACAGACGGGCCGGCGCTGGCGATCAGCGCGTCGCGCTGCGAATTGAGCGCCGTATCTTTGCTGTCCAGCTCGGGCAGGATGGTGGTGAGGCTGCCCGCCGTCAGCGTGACGCTGCCGAGCGTATCGGTCGCCGAATTGAGCAGATGGATGGTGCCCCGCTGGTTCACGCCGGTGGTCGCAAGGGCCACGCCCGCCTGCGTCACCGTCCGCCCAGCCAGCGTGATATCACCCTGCGTCGCGGTGATCGTGCCGCTGTTGGTGACCGCGCCATTGACGCTGTCCTCGGCAATGATCGGCGCGATCTCCGCGCCGCGCGTCGTCGAATATTGATTGGCGTCGGTCGCGAAACCGGGCCGCACGCGAAACGCATCGCCCGCCGCCAGGATGGTCTGTCCCTTGGGCGTGGTGATCGTGCCGGCATTCTCGACCGTACGGCCGAGCAGCATCACATAGCCGCCGCTCTGCAGCACCGAGGTGGTGGGATTGGTCGTGATCCGAGCGCCGGCCTCGACGTTTACTGCGCCCTTGGCGTCGGTGAAGATCGGCTCGAGTTGCCCACCGCTTACCGGCGAATAGATGCCGGTGCTCAGGAAGCGCGTCGTGTCGATCTTCGCGGCCCCGGCGATCAGCGATCCGACGTTCACCTGGCTGGCGCCGCCGAAGATGACGCCGTTGCGGTTCATGATCAGGACGGTGCCGGCGGCTTTGATCGAGCCGAGGATGCGGCTGGGGTCGGCGTTGACGTCGGTGACGCGGTTGAGCGCGACCCAGTTGGTGTTGCCGTGCTGGTCGAACGACAGATCGGTTTCGCGGCCGACATTGAAACTGTCCCAGTTGAGGATGGCTTTGCTTTGGGTCTGATCGACCCGCACTTGCGTGCGGCCATCGGCGCTCGTCTCGGTCGGGGCGGCGGCGCCGATCCACAGGCTCGGATCGGTCGCCACGCCGTTGGCGACCTGTAGGCCGCCGGCGCCAAGGCCGTTGGGCACCGATACCTGGGCGATCATCGCCTGCGCGCGGGCGGCGATCTGCGCCGCATCCATCTGCTGCCGGGCCTGGGCAGCGCGGCTGAACGCTTCGATCGTGCGCCGCGTCGCGCTGGCGGCGGCCTGGTTCTGCGTCACCCGTGCGGCGGCCGCTTGCGCCGCCTGCGCGGCGGGATCGCGGGGGGCGCGGCGGAACGAGTCCTGCGCGTCGGCCGGAAACGACGCCGATAGCGTCAACGCGGCGACGGAAACGCCGAGCATGAGGTTCTGACGGGCGGACACGGGGCGAAAACGGATCATTAGATGGACTCCTGCGCTGTCGCAGGCAGCGAGCCGAGCGAGCGCGATAGCGGGGATACGTAAAGCGGATTGGGCGCGAGAATCATGGTTTGCGGCCGATCGGCGGCGCGAATACCGGCGCGGCAGGGCGCTGCGGGCGAACGCCGACGCCGAACTGGTTGCCCATGCGCTGGCGGGTGGCGGTCTGGTTGGCGACGCCGGTCACCACGTCGGCGGACCGCGCATTGGGCACGTCGAAGCGATCGGCATTGGGCGCGCTGGCTTGCGCCTGGCGGGTCGCCGCCTGGAGGCGCTGGCTGGCGCAATCGAGGTGCCCCGCTTTGTTGCCGGCAATGTCCACTTCCACGCAAGGGCCGGCCGCCGGCGCGGCGCGGCCGAGCGGCGCGCTCGGTGCCGGCGTGCCGACCGGCGCATCCGCTTGCGCACCGGCCTCCGGGGCGGCCAGCATCAGCATGGCAGCCCCGGTGGCCGATGCGGCCAAGCGGCAGAGATCACCCCGACGCACGATCAGAACTTCGTCGTCAGATCGATTTGGACGATGTCGTTCGAGAACGGGATGCCGGAGATGGTATCCGACGACAGCCAGCGCGCGCTGAGCGCGGTATTGTTGCCGAATGTATAGCCGCCGCCGATCGTCCAGCCCTTGGCATTGGTGCCGCCGAGATGGAAATCGCTGTCGGCAAAGGCATCCAGCACGGCATCGGATTTAACCCGGCGGTAGCCGAGCGACAGCCGCCAGTCGCCGACGTCGATCATATCGGGCTTGCCGACGGTCAGGTTTGCCATCCAGCCGGTATTGCCGCCGGCATAGGGGCCGGGATTGTAGATCGTGGCGTCGTTGGTGGCGGGATTATTGTCCTGGGTGGGATTGGGAACGTTCGTGCCTGGCCCGAGGTTGTTGATCGCGCGCGCCGCGACGGTGCGGCGGTCATAACCGAGATTATTGACGTAATCGCCCTCGAGCCGGACGCCGATACTGCCAAAGCCGGTATAATCGACGCGCCCGTGGACGTTGAGGATCTCGTACTTCGAGGCCAGGCCGTAATATTGCGGGTTCGGGCTGCCGATCGGATCGGCCGTATCGGGCACGATATTGCGGATCGGGAAGAGCGAGTTGCCGAACTGCAGGAATTGCGGCCGGGTCGCGTCGGTGTCGCACACGTCCTGGTCGAAGAAGCACGGGCTGGAGGTCCTACCCTGCACATTGTCGAACCGGAAATAGCCGGCGGCAAGCTGCACCGCGACGGTGTCGACGGGCTTGAACTGCGCGCCGATCTGCCCGGCGAACAGATATTTATCCTTCGACGAGAAGGCGCCGGCCTCGTTCGATCCGAAATTGAAGTCGGTGTTGAAGATCGGGAAGGCGCCGGCATTGGCGAACAGCTGGAGCCGATCGCCGACCGGCGCGCGGACGCTGGCCGCCAGGCCATCGAAATTGATGTCTTCGTCGAACAGGATTTCGCTGGTCCAGAACGGATTGGCGAAGCGACCGAACACCAGATCGACATCCTTGACCGGGTTGAGCCGGATATTGGCGCGGTCGAGCCACACGGCATATTTGCCGAACTCGCCGTTCGCGCCGAGATTCTGGTTAGTCGAGACCGGCGAACGATCGTTGCCGGTGGCCAGGCGGACCTCGGCACCGATCCAGTCGTCGATCCGCGCTTTCAGCCCGAAGCGCGCGCGAATGCGGGCCGAATGGCGATCCCTGGTCGAGTTGAGGAACGGTGCGGCATTGGGGTTGGACGGGCTGACATCGTAGCCCGGGCCGGCATTGATCGCCGTGAAGTTCGGAAAGGCGAGGTCGAAATTGCCCTTGTCCATGAACGTGCCTTCGCCGCGCACGCGCAGGTCGCCGAACAGGGTGATGCGCTTGGTCCACTCCGCCACTTCGCCGGGGCGTGCCCAACCTTCGCGGGCGGCCTGGTTGGCCAGTTCGGTGCGCAATTCTTCCTTCAGCTGGTTGCGCACGGTCTGCGGGATATAGGGAATGGTCTGGGTGTCGCCCGACACGCCGCCGGCGGGAATCGCGGCCTGCTGCTGCGGCGGCACCGTCGCCTGCGCGATCAGCTGATCGGCCTCGGCCCGCGTGACCAGGCCCTTGGCGACCATCAGCTCCAGCAGCTTGGTGGAATCGACCTGCGCGTTCTGCGCGTAGGCCGGCGAGGTGAACAGCGACAATCCCGCGGCGCAGGCCATCAGCGCCGGCTTGAGCCTGGAACAGCGGGTGGTGAAGCAAAGCATGGTCATTCCCTTGGATGAGACGGCTGGAGGCAGGACGGACATCGCGTCAGGCGCCCGAGCGGGTATTGAGTTGGATGCGCATGGCCGGCAGGCCCTGCGGCGGACGTTGAGAAAGCTGGAGGCCGGTCAGGCGGCGTTCGATCGCGGCATCGCGGCGCGTGTCGCCCGACCCGTCGATCAGCCGCACGCCGGTGATGCGCCCATCGGCATCGACCGTGACGAGCAGCCGCACGCTATAGCGTCCGCGCGACAAGGCGGCATCGCTCTGTGCGGCGCGCCGGATGTCGGTCACGGCGATGTTGGCATAGGCGCCAAAGCCGTTGCCGCCGGTGCCGCCGCCGACTTTTCCGCCGATCCGCGTGCCGCCGCCATTGCCGACCGCGAGGCCGTAATTGCTCGGCCCCGCACCTTCGCGCGCGGTGAGCGCGCTGTCGCCGGCGACCGGCTGCGCATCGGGCGTGGGCGGCGGCGGCGTGTCGACGACCGGCTGGTCGAGCGGCATCGGCTTGGGTTCGGGCGGCTTTTCCTGCGGCTTGGGTTCGGGCGGCGGCGGGGGTGGCGGCGGCGGCAGGATCACCGTCGTCGTCTTCATCTCGTTGGGCCGCTCGCTGACCGTCACCCGGCCAGCCAGCATATAGGCGAGCGCGAGCGCCAGGACGATGCCGAGCACCACCACGATCCGGCCGAACGTGACCGGCGAACGCTTGCGCCGGCGCGGCCCCGGGCCGCCCAGCATCGCCGGATCGCCTAGCGTAGCGGCGGCCATCACGCGCCGCCCGGCGGACGGGTCGAAGCCATGCCCAGGCTCGGCACGCCGACCTTCGAGCACAGGTCGAGCACCTGCATCACCTTGTCATACTGCACCGCGCGGTCGCCGCGCAGGATGATGGCCAAGTCCGGCGTGGTGGCGATGCTGGAGCGCAACTCGCCCTCCAGCTCGACCAGCGACACCGGCACGGCGTCGATCGAGATCGTGCCATCGTCGGTCACCGCGATGACCCGGCTCTTCGGTGCATCGAGCGTCTTGGCCGAGCTTGCGCTGGGCAGATCGACCTTGATGCCCTGCACCGCCGCGGTGGTTAGCAGGATGAAGATGATCAGCAGCACGAACGTCAGATCGACGAGCGGGGTGATGTTGATCTCGTTATACGGCTTCTTGCCCTGGATCTGCATCGTCCGATCCCCCTATTCGGCCGCGATGGCGGTGTGGGGGGCAGCCGGACCATCATTGTCCTGCCACGTCTCGGCGATGCGCTTCTCGAGCTCGTCGACGAAGATCTGGTTGTCGGCCGTGATTTCTTCGACGCGGCTGACCAGGTAATTGTAGCCGAACAAGGCCGGGATCGCGACCGCAAGGCCAGCGACGGTGGCGAGCAGCGCCGCGGCGATGCCCGGCGCGATGGCGTTGATGTTCACTTCACCGGCGGCAGCAACCGAGGCGAAGGTGATCATCACGCCGAGCACGGTGCCGAGCAGCCCGATGAACGGCCCGCCCGAGATGGCGATGGTCAGCAGCACCATCTGCTTGTTGAGCTTCTGGCTTTCGCGCACCTGCCCCGCATCCAGTGCCGAGCGGATCGCCGCGATCGACTGCGCGCGGATCGCGAAGCGGCTGCCGCTCGAACGCCCTTCGCTCAGCCGGTCGGTCAGTTCGCGCCGGCCGATCTGATAGAGCCGGCCGAGCGTCGAGCTGGCCGCCCCCGTGCCGGGATCGAACGCTGGCAGCCCGTCATGGTCGCCGCTGCGCCGCGCCTGCTGGCCGTAGGCGTCGAGGAAATCGTCATTGGCCGCCCCGACCTTGCTCAGCAGCAGACCCTTGGTGATCATCACCCAGAAGGCGAGCAGCAGCATCACGCCGAGGATGCCGATGACGATCCACGCATCGAGCGTGAGCGCGGCGAACAGGATCCCAAAATAATTATGCCCGCCGGTCTCGGCCTGTTCGGCGGTAGCGGTGGTGACCAGCTTGGCGCCCTGCCCTTCGCTACCCGCGGCCAGCTGGAACGCGGCCTGTGGCAGCGCCGTGCCCGCGACGCGGAACTCGTCGATCTCGCCGGTGAAGCCCTGGCCGATGACGGCGTTGCCGCTCGCCGCACCGAGCGCGCCGGCCGTCTCGCCGGCCGGCTGGCCGTTGACGTAAAGCACGCTCTTCGCGCCGTCATTGACGAGCGCAACATTGGCCCAGGTGCCCGCCGGTAGCGCCGCACCGGCGCTGCGCGTACCGTTTGCGTCGATGAAAAGCTGACCGCCTTGCGACACCAGCGATACGCTGCCCGGCAGCGTGAAGATCGTGCCGTCACCGGCTGGCTTGACCCAGAACGAGATGCTGAGCGGGCCGGCAACGAACGCCGCAGCGGGCAGGCCCATCGGCGCCGTGCCGTCGAGCTTCAGGCTCTGCCCGATCAGCCCGCCTGTGTTGCGGCCTTCACCGCCGCTGGCATTGGCGCTGCCTAGCGCGTCGCGCGGCGCGCCGGCGTTATCAAAATGATACACCGCTTTATAGCCGCCGAACGTCCCCGCCCCGTCCTGCCCGGACTTGGCGTCCTTATTGCCGTAATAGGCATAGATCGCCGTCGCGGCGCCGGGCTTCAGCCCCGCCACATCGACCCACACCAGCGCCTGCTGCTCGCCCGGCGCCCATTTCTCGATCGTGAACTTCAGCGGCGTGCGATCGTCGCCGCCGACGAAGCGCAGGTCCGAACCATCGGCCTTGACGTCCTTGAAGCTGAAATTGCCGCTGTGCAGCCGCACCAGCACCGGCGCGCGCGCCACCTCGCCGGTGACGCCGGCGGCTTGGGCATTCAGGTTGATCTTGGTGCGATAGGCGTAATCGGGCTCCCACCAGGCCGATGCCGGCGTGGCGGCGGTCAGCGCAGCGGCAGCCAGCAGGCCCCCCACGACGCCTTTGCGAAGGCGTACAGAAAACGTCATCAAAATTCCCCCCAGATACGGAAACGAGCGAAGATGTCGGCCCGATCGGTGTCGGGACCATCACGCAGCGGCACGCCGACATCGACGGCGGCGCTAAACAAGTTGAAGACTTTGAGGCGACCGCCAAGGCCGGCCGAGGCCAGCCAGAAGCTGTCGTCCTGGCCGATCAGCCGCCGGTGAATGCCGCCGAACCCGCTATCCAGGAAGCCCAGCACGCGCAGTTCCTTGAACGGCCCGCCGATCACCGTGGCGAGTTCAGGGGAGCGCAGCTCGCCTTGCGTCGCGATGCCCCAATCGGCGAGATTTTCGGATTCGTAATAGCCGCGCACGGTATCCATGCCGCCCAGGCTGAACCCCTCGTTCGAGATCAGCGGATCGGGCGACCATTGGCCGGTGGCGCGCATTGAGAGCTGCAGCCCGCCCCAGATGTCCGCGGTCGATGCCGCCTCGCCCTTCATCACGAAGAAATTGGGCTTGGCGCCGTAGCGTTTGTAATCGAAGCGCTCCAGCCCGTCGCCCAGCCCGCGCACGCCGAACACGCTGGTCAGCGACAGGTTCGACTTGGTCTTATCCCCCGTCCAATCGCCGCGCCAGCCGATCGTAAACGGCAGATATTCGATCGGCGCGCTGTCGCGATCCGCGCCGAGTTGCACGTTTTCCTTGAAGTTCTTGTAGTCCATTCCGGCGGTCAGCGACTGGTAGAAACCCTCGCGCTGGCCGAGCGGCAGGATGAAGCGCACCCCGCCAAGATCGCCCTTGCCGATTACGCTGGTGCCGCCGACCACGGCGATGTCGCTGTCCGAATGGACATAATAGAGCAGCAGCTGCGCGCGGCCGAGGCGGCTGAGATAATTGGCCGAGAATACCGTACCGTCCTCGGTCCGCTGCGGTGCGGTCTGCGCCGAGACCGACAGGCTGTCGCCCCGCCCCCACATATCGTCATAGCGCAGCGTCGCCGACACGCGCGTCTTCGTCGTCGCCGCCGAACTGTAATTGTTGACCTCCGCCGAGGCATGGAACGGCGTCCGATCCTCGACATTGAGCACCACGTCGACCGTCCCCGGCGCCACGCCGGCCTTGACCTCTGGCGTCACCTTGCGGTCGGCCGAGCCGTTGAGTGCGACCACGTCGCGCTGCACCTCGGTGAAGTTGGGCGTGGCGCCCGGCCGCAGCGATGGCGCGCGCGCCATCACCCAATCGCGCGACGTGCGCTTGCCCCCGGCGACCTCCACCGTGCCGATCGTCTGCGGCTGCACCTCGAGCCGGATGACTCCTGAATCCACCGACTGTTCGGGGATGAACACCGATACGGTCGCATAGCCCTTGGTCTCGAAGGCCTTTTGCAACGCCGCCCGTGCCGCCTCGATATCGTCCGGTGTCTTGTCCGGGCCCATGAACGGATAAACGATGTCCTCCACCACAGCCGGCGACAGGATCGTGTTGCCCTTCACCTGAATGGCACGGACGAAGAAGCGGGCTTGCGACGCGGCGTTTGCGACCGACGCGGCCTCAGCCGACCCGCCGGCTGGCACCTGCGCGAACGCTGGTGACGCGGCGCACCATGATGCTGCGAACACCGCAACACTTGCGGATAGCCGCCATCGATCCTTCACCGTCATCAATCGCTTGCCCCTTGCCGCGCACTCGCGCCTGGCTGTCAGCCAGGCAGGTACCGGTAATGTCCTGACTAAGCGGGCCGTTTGGTATGTTGCATCGCAGCGCCCCGCTGACTTGGCGCTGATGACGGGTGAACCGGATATTCTCAAGAAGAAACGTCGTGACAATTGCTTGATCGAGCGCTTCTGTCATCTTCAAACTTGAACCATGTCAGTTCAGTGACACATGACGCATTTCACACTAAATAACTTCTAATATGTCCATTGCGATAAAATTAGATGTCCATCTTTAATATACGCGGATGTACATTCCACGAAGATCGATGCTGGATATATAATCATAAAAAGTATTTTGCGCTGCCGCGAATCTACTCGCTTAAAACATTTTTAGTCGCACGAATGCGTGTTTCGCTGGGCGTTTCACCGAACTGGCGGACATAGGCGCGCGAAAATGACGATCCGTCCTTGAAGCCCGCCTCGAGTGCGAGCGCGTGAACCGATCGGCTGTCACTATTACTGGCGAGACAGGTGAAAGCCCGATCCAGGCGCACGGCCTGGACGCATTGGGTCACCGTCTTGCCAAGGCTGGACCTGAACCCTTTACGCAGCGTCAGCGCGGTGACCCCGGCGACCGCCGCTAGGCTGTCTATGTCGCAGGCTTCGTGGGGGTGCGCCTTGATATACCGCATTGTCTGGGTGATCGAGCGTACCAGTGGGAATGTCGCGACAGGGTCGGCACACTGCCGCAGCAGCCCGACCAGCGCATCGTAAAACTCGGCTTCGATCGCCCGATCGTCGGGCGTTAGCCCGGCGGGCCGTGCCATGACATGCATGATGCGGCCGACGATAGCGTCACGCTGCACTGCATCGGCAGCGAGCGCAGTAATCACACCGCCCAAACGGCGCGCGTCACCCAATTTATCGCTCGCGACCGCTTGAACGCGCTCTCGGCGCAACTGAATGACGAGACCGCGGCTAGCGTCCGACCATATCGTGCTTATCGTTCCGTCGCGCGCCAGCAGCACCGGCTGATCGGGCGTGCAGGAAATCACATTCGCGCCCGCGCAAATATCGACCGAGCCGGCCAGCGGCAGGATGAGGACGATCTGGGCTGCCGTAACGGTCAGCGAAATCTGCTGCGTGCAGGCAAAAAAGCGAAGATCTGCCGTCACGGTGCCGATCGTCGCACGGCGATCGGCCGGGGCGGAGCGCGACAGCCCGTCACAGGTCGGTCGCGGTGTATCCAGTTCGGCTCGCTGCGGCCGCTCTCGGCCGACCGCGCCAGCAACACGCGCGGGTACCGTCGTGGTGCGCGGGCGCATGGCAGGCGATCTGGCGGGCGATACGGGCGACATGGATACTCCCTTCACTTGAGAAGACAGCCCGTCTGAAAACTTAGCGCAGACTTATTTTGCGCCACATGATTGATAAGATGGCATTACGTTGTAATTGCAACGGCCAGATGACATCCTTGTAGGCTGTAGCGGATATGTCATCGTTAAACTGATATGGCGCCATCGATGCCCTCCCAGGACTTTTCCCGCCCGATCGCGATCGGCGCCTCCGTCGTCCTGCATGTCGCGGTGGGGCTGGCGCTGCTCGCGGCAGCGCTTGCCGGCCCCCGGGGCGGCCGAGCTCGGGCAGATGCCGATGCGGATCTGGTCATGATCGATCTCGCGGCCGTGCCATCCGACAGCGTCGAACCGACCGGCAATACCGCCGGAGTCGTCCGCAAGCCCATTGATGCCGCGCAGGTGAAGCCTGCCGCGCAGTTGCACCCCAGCGAACCGGGCGGCGGCTCAACCGATGGCGGCGCCGCAGCGCCTGGACCTGCCGGCAACCCCGGCCGGCTGACGATTGCCAGCGACACTGCACTGGATGGCGCGTCGCCATCGACCGGCGCGGCGATGGACAACATTCGCCTCCGTCTGCTCGAGCATATCGAACGATACCGCCGTTACCCGCCGGAAGCGCAACGCACGGCGCTCGAAGGCGTGGCGGAAGTACATTTCGTGATGGATCGCGATGGGGGGGTGCGCTCTGCCTGGATCGAGCACAGTTCCGGATCGCGTCTGTTGGACGACGAGGCCGTTGCGGCCGTCCGGCGGGCGGCGCCGTTGCCGCCGATGCCGCGCAACTGGCCCGACCCCCTGGACGTGACGCTGCCAATCGGCTTCTCGCTCCGGTGACGCGAATCCTCCACAGGGCGGCGCCTCACAACGCCGTATGGACGACGCAATGGCAGAAGATTGGCCGGATCGTGCTTGCCGCGTGGGCGATATTGGGCTGGACATGCCCCGCGCTATCGGCCGGCGACAGCAGCGATGTGCGCCGGTACGACATCCCCAGCCAGAAGTTGGAACAGGCGCTTTCCCGTCTTGCCGAAGAGAGTGGCGTGGATATCCTACTCAACGATTCGGTCGCCAGCGGGCGTCGATCGTCGGCCGTGGCAGGGCGTCTCAGCCGTCCCGAGGCGCTGAGCCGGATGCTGATTGGCACGGGGCTGACGATGAGATTTACCAGCCCCAGGTCGGCCGTCGTGTACGTCATCGGCCAGCCGCCACAGCAGCGCGAGGCTGCGGCACGATGGAGCGCCCCGGCGACATTGGCGCTGGATATGATGCGCGTGACGGCGCCGCGGCTGATCGGCGGCCCGGCGCGACCGCCATACCGGGATTATACGTTCGGGCTGGCGCGGGATATTCAGCGCAAGTTGGTCGATGCCAAGGTTTTGGTCAGCGGCACACCCGTTGTGACGCGCATTGGGACTCGGATCGACGCGGATGGTACGCTCCATCATGTGGAAATCGTCACCCCGGGCAGCGATCGCATGCAGGCGCAGCGGGTCGTTAGCTTGCTGGAGGGGCAGCGTCTGGCCGACCGTCCCCCCGCCGATCTGCCGCAGCCGCTGATCTTCGACGTGCGGTCGCGCTAATGCGACCGCGCGTCATGATCTGCGCCCGCACAAGGCACGACCATGCCTAAGTCGACCCGCACCCACTTGCGCCGGTCGCTGGTCGATCGTTATCAGCAATTAAAGGGCCGCCTGACGCACAAACTCGGGTCGGCGACATTGGCCAGCGATGCGTTGCACGAAACCTGGATGCGATTGGGCCAGGGCGGCGAACTGGAGCCGGTCAAAAATCCCGAGGCCTATGTCTACCGCGCGGCGCTCAATACCGCCTTCAACCTGCGCGGCGTCGGTGCCAACCGCCCGCTCGCATCGGACCATGCCGATCTGGCGGATGTCGCCGATGAGGCCCCCGGGCCTGCTCGGATCGCCGAGGGCCGATCCGAGCTTGCCATCGTGCTCGGCGCATTGGATGAATTGCCGCAGCGGCAACGCGAGGCTTTTCTCGAGAGCTTCATGGGCTCCACCCCGCCCGACGTGCTTGCCGCGCGGTTCGACGTCAGCGTCCGTACCATCCAGGCCGATATCCGCGCCGCCGTGATCCACTGCGCGAAACGGCTCGGGCGAAAAGATATTCTCGCTGTTGGCCGCGTCAGACTGTCTAGTAAGTAGAGGACAAATCCAGTGTATCGTGCGCCCCATCATATCAACCGCCAATCGCAGCGCGCATGACGCTACGCGATCAGCCGGAATCGGATGTTGAGCCCGTAAAGCTCGAAGCGATCGATTGGGTCGTGAGGCTGACCGTAGGCACGGTAACCGATGCCGACGCGCGCGAATTCGCGCGCTGGCGGGGGCGCAGTGCCGATCATCAGGACGCCTTTCGCCAGGCGGAAGAATTTTGCGGCGAGTTGCGGGCTATGCCGCTGGTCGATCGCGCAGCGTATTCGCCAGGGCACAACATTGTTCGGGCATATTCTTTACCTGTTGGTCGGCGAGCGTTTCTGGGGGGCGCGGCGCTGGCCGGGTCGATGATCGCCGGCGGAATGATCGCAACCCCGCCGTTCGGGCTGTGGCCGTCCTATGCCGAACTGATGGCAGACCGCCGTACTAAGGCGGGCGAACGCCAGGCTTTCTCCCCCGTGGCCGGTGTGCAGGTCGAACTGAACTCGCGATCGAGCCTGTCGACCTCCAGTAGCACGTCCGGCGTGAATCTGATCGCCGGCGAAGTGTACGTCTCCGTAGCGCCGCGTCAGGGGGCGTTCGCCGTGCAGGCGAGGGACATTCGCGCCGCCAGCAGCGGGGGATCGTTCGCCGTGCGCACCGACCAAGCGGCGTTGTGCATCACGTGCGTCACAGGGACCGTTGCCAGCGAACGCGCGGGCAGGCGAACGCAGATCGCAGCGGGCGAGGCGCTGACCTATGGCGCCGACGGCGAAATCCGGAGCGCCCGCGTCGATGCATCCGATACGCTGGCATGGCGGCGCGGTCTGCTGGTGTTTCATGGAAAGCCACTCGGCGAAGCGCTCGTGGAGATCAACCGCCACTTTCCCGGCCGTCTAATCCTCACCGACGAAGCAAAGGGCGGGCGACTGGTGACAGGCGTATTCCACATCAACCAGATCGAACTGGCGGTAGTACAAATCCAGCAGCTCCTGGACGTGAGCGCCACGCGCGTGCCTGGTGGCATCGTTTTGCTGGGCTGAGCGCTTGAAGCGATCTAATCCATTGGATTCGCGGACGCCACGTGCCGGTGATCGCGATAGTCGCGGCGCTGGCGTGTTTCACCGGACCATGGTCGCACCGGGATCTGACCGCTCCCTGACGCCCATCTTCGCGATCGCACCGCGCCGCTCGCTCGCCCTCCCCCCGTCAAAGGCACGTCGGCGGAACGTTCGCCTCGATGCTGCTGGCCAGTGGCGGATGGCGCGACATTCTTTATCTTCGGTGTCCTGGCGACCGGCGTCTTCCCGCTGATCGCCTAGTTCCTGCCGCCTGAATCGATCGGCTTCTTGATGGCCGGGCTTTGCACCAACGCCGCCGTCTTCGGGCTCTACGCATTGTTCGCCCAAGCATTCCCAACTGCAGTGCGCGCGGGCGGCACTGGTTTCGTCATCGGCATCGGCCGCGGCGGTGCGACGTTGGGCCCCGTTATCGCGGGGCTTCCGTTCGCTTCCGGCGCTGGCTGCCAGCCGTCGCCTTGAGCATGGTCTGGGATCGCTCATCGGCGCCGCCGCACTGCTTATGCTCCGATCGCGTATAACACGGCCATGCGGATGTGACTCGTGGCGAATGAGCGAAAATGCCATAAGTTGACATCGCCGTGCCGGCGGCAACGGTTACCGTTTCAGCGACCTTTAGACCAAACGCGGCCATTTGAAGCCGTTTAGCGGCTTCCCAAAACCAGCCATTGGTTCATCTCCGTTCAATGGTCGCTTCTCATTATCCGCGCTTGGCTAGGTGATAGTGGTTGCCGACAATGCGGAATTCGGCCAGCGCCGGGCTGATATCGACCTGCGACATGATCTTGGCGCCGGCCAGCGCGCCGAGCGGCGCCAGATCGACGAGACCGTACAGCTAGATCGCGTCCCGCGCCTTGATGTTCGGCCCGCGATCGCCCAGCGCCCAGAAATGCCCCGGCGGATCGCCCGGGCGCAGCGCCGGCCCCGATCCGAAGCCATGCCGCAGCGTCATCGTGCTGCCGGGAAAAGCGAGCCGCGCGATCTCCGGGTCGCGCCAGTGCAGCCGTTATACGGTTGTCGCCGCCGCGCGCGTTTCAGGGGCCATCGGCGTAGCTCACGATCTTTACCGTCTCGCCCGGCATTACCGGTTTGTCGGGCGCGCGCCCGTTGAGCAGTTCGAAAAGCGCGCGGGGCGCGGGATCAACAACGCGCGCGACCAACGTCGCCGCCGTGTCGCCAGGCGCTGCCGTCACCGTTCGGATGTAGCGCGGCCGCAGCGCTGCTGCTTCCGGTGGGGACAGGCGCCGGAACGAGCGGATCAACGCCGCCACCGCCGCCGCGTCCATATCGGCCGGCGGAGAGACGACGATGAAATGATAGGCCTGCCCACCGCCGCCATCATAGACCGCGATCGATAGCGGCACGCTGCCGTCCTGCACCGCCATGCGCAACTGAGTGACGACCGCGGGCACGCCGTTGATCGTCGTCGCGGTCGCACTGATCGGTTCGGCGGAGGCATTGCCGACAACGTGCGCGACCAGCGCCTGAGCATAGGCCTGCAGGTCGCCGCGCGGCATCGCGCCGCCGCCGAACTCGCCGGCAACGCCGTTCGGGCCGGTCAAGCGGATCGCCTGCGGTTTGTTGGCGAGCGAGAAGCCGGCCGGCGCCTCGAACGATATGCGCATGATCGGGTGCGCGAAGCGCCGGCCGATCACGAAGCCCTGTTCGGGATCGTCGCCGTACAGCAGCCCATCGACCGCCGCGAGATAGGCCGGCGCATTCTCGGGCAGCGCATCGTCGGCAATGCCGGTCGCCTCTGCGGCATGATAAGCACGCTCGATGCGATGTCCGGTCAGCGGATGGCTTAGCGCCCATTCCGGCACGCTGCGCGCATCGTCGCGGCGGCGCGTTGCGGTCATGAACTTGTCCTGCCGCTCGAGCGCGGTGAGCATGTCGGCGGCGGCAAAGACGTCGTAACCGGCGCGTTCGAGATAGGCGACGCCGAGATCGTCGGCTTCGTATTCCTGCTTGCGAGAATAGCGCAGCCCCAAATACTGCCCGGCCTGGCTGGCCAGCCGGGTCAACCGTTCCGACCCCGTCACGCTCACCGCGATCACGCCCAGCGTGCGCCAGATCGTCCGTCGCTCCTGGCGCTGCGCGTGCTGGCCTAGGATATGCCCGAGCTCGTGCCCGAGCACAGAGGCGAGCTCGGCCTCGCTCGAGACGATCGCGACCAGCCCGCGCGTGACATAGATGTAGCAGCCCGGCACCGCAAAGGCGTTGACCACGTCGCTGTTGACCAGAGTGAAGGTGCACTGCCCCTCCACCCCCGCGGCGGCAGCGATCCGCTCCCCGACACCACGCACATAGGCTGCCTGCGGCCCAGCATAGGGCCCCCCGAACCCGGCAAGCAGTTGCGCGTGCGCCTCTGCGCCATGCGCGCGATCCTCCTCGGAGATAGTCGGCACCTCGCCCGGGCTGCCGCCGCCGCAGCCCGCGACCAGCAAGGCGAGCGGGAGCGCCAGCAGGGCAGCGCGGCGTCGCATCACAGCCAGCCGAGGAGATAGAGCATGACCAATGTGACCGCCGCGGAGATCAGCAGAGAGCCGGCACAGCCCAGGCGACGCGAGAACATGAAGAACATCTCAGCGCCCGGTCGCGCGCCGTGCAAGATCGCTCACCGCCACATCGTGCAGCACCCGGT
The DNA here is from genome assembly GCF_036663635.1 of Parasphingomonas puruogangriensis. Lineage (NCBI taxonomy): Bacteria > Pseudomonadati > Pseudomonadota > Alphaproteobacteria > Sphingomonadales > Sphingomonadaceae > Parasphingomonas > Parasphingomonas puruogangriensis. Next base: position 1,031,330 of record NZ_JAXOJI010000001.1, read on the forward strand.
ACCGGGCCTCGATCAGGCTGAACACGCCGAAGCCGAACAGGCCAACGCCGATCACGATGTCCGCCGGGCTGGTCAGCCACGATAGCGCCTGCGCCATGCCGCCGCCCTGGTCCGCCTGGTCGTTCATCCCGGCCTTGAGCAGCAGATAGGCGCAGATCATGAAAACCACCCACGCGCGGCATAGCCCGCCCGACCGCTCCACCGCGCCCAAGGCCGCGAGGCGATCTGCGGCTCGAGATACTCGAGAAAGCTGCCCTTCGCCGCTTTGACCAGCTGGATCACGCCGACGCCGAATAATACGACCGCGCCGAGCGTAACCAGCATGGTACCGCCGTGTAAGTCGAGCGCGACCTGTGTGCCGGCCTGTGCGCCGTCGTCGCTCGCGCGCAGCCCGCGGATCAAGTTCACCGCCTGCCAAGTCAGCAACAGGTGGACGATCCCGCTGATTGCCGCGCCGATCCGCTCTACGATCCCCTTGCGATCGGTGCCATGCCGCTCGATGTCGAAGGCCGCATCGGCGAGCCGCCAGATGCCGTAGGCGCACAAGCCCAGCGCCATCACCGATAGCAGCACGCCGCCCGCGCCATTGCCAACATATTCTAGCGCACCGGCCGGATCCTCCGCGCGCCCGGCGCGGATCACCAGGAAAGCGATGACGAGATATAGGATCCCGCGCGTGGCGAAGCCGATCCGAGTAAGTGTGGTCAGCCGAGCGCTGGCATTCATGGCAGTGGTCCCCCTCCTCACCAAAACGGCCCGTATCGCCATTCCGTTCCTAAAACGGCTATGGCACTCTCTAATCGCTATACAGATCCGATAGCCGCCGTTCGGCGGCGTTCAACCGTCGCAGGACGCCGAAGTCAACGCCCGCAACGACTGGTCCAAGACCCTGCGCACGATCCGGATCTTGTTGGTCGATCGCACCGCGTTGACGGTATTGACCCAATCTTGGACACTCAAGCCGCTATTGCTGCTTCCATAAAGCAGCCGTTCATTCAGAAAGACGCTTCGGCTCTGATCAAACAATTTCGGCGCTAGGTCTCCTAGCCACGCCGGTCGCGTGCCGGATCACCGGAACGACGCTCACGGTCGACGGCGGCGCATTGGCCTGATTGGTAAGGCGCGGCATGGCCAGACACGATCGCATGGCCGTGCTGCGCAATCGGACGCAATTGGACGCGATCGTCAGGCAGGTGCGTCATGAAGACGCCACGGCAACTATGCCGGCTATACTCAACATTGACGGTACCGCTCCACTGCGCAACGAGGGAACCGAGGTCATTAGCGTTGGTTGTACTGTCGTACAGGGGAGACCAGAATGGTCCAGGCGAGAAAGCTGACCGCAGCCGAGATGCAACTGGCGCGAACCGTATACGCAGCCAGCATCCCCTTTGATCGTGTCTACCTTACCAACCTGGAATTGGGCTCCGCCGTCACTCTGGCGGGTATGGATCTGTCGACGGGCAAGTTCGACTATACCGTGAACTGGAAGGACGGCTTCGGCGGGGTGATGACCGACAAGGAGCGCAGGGCGACGCTGATCCATGAGCTCTGCCACGTATGGCAGGGCGAGAACGGGGTGTGGCCCACATTTTACATGGGCCAGTCGATCTGGTCGCAGCTATCGAGCGGGGTGAGCGACATTTGGAAGACGCGCAAATGGCGCGGCTGGGGGACGCATCGCAGCACCGCCTACAAATTTCCGCGGAGCGCGATCGGTAAGCCTTGGACCAGCTTCAACGTCGAGCAACAGGCCTCGTTGGTGGAAAGCTGGTTCATGCCGGAACGCGATCGGATACGACCTGCGGGACCGGGCCGCGTCTTCATCTCCGACTTCGGCGATGGCGTGACCGGCGGCGACCGATCGCCATGGGACCCGCGTTTTCCCTATATCCGGGACGTGATCCGCGCCCGTAATCGCAGCGCCGCCTATCGACCGATCACGCTCCCCGGCGGCGGCGATCTGCAGATAAAGGCGATTCAAGACCGGCTGGTGGCGCTCGGCTATCTCGAGGTACGCCATGCCGACGGCCTGGTCGGGCGCAGCAAGAGCCCGACGCTGGACGCGGTCCAGGCGTTTCAGCGCCGCAACGGCCTGAAACCCGATCGCGACCTGGGCGGTCCCCACAGCCTGACCCGGCAGCGCCTGGCCCTGCCCGCCGCTAAACTGGTGCGCGCAGGATGATCCGCGCGCTGGCCGTGACCGCGCTGCTCCTGGCCTCATGCAGCCGCAGCACCGGCGGTCCGCTGGATCCGGTCGAGGCGCCGGGCGTGCAACTGTCCGAGACTGCGGACGGCGACCGCGCAGCGACCGTTCAGGCCGAAGCGGTGTCGGCGCGGGTTACCGCTCACTGGTCGGACACTGGCGGACAGTCGGCGATGATCGTCTATGCCAATCGCGGCCGCACCGCTGTCCGTATCGACCTTAGTACGCTGACGATGACCGGCCCGGCGGGTGAGGCGGTGGTGATGTCCGCAGCCGACGTGACGGACACCGATCTGCTAGACAAGCGCACGGACAATGACGACGCGCGCGCCCTTCTGCAGCGGGATGATAACGGCACGGCCAGCGGCAGCTTGGTCCTGTCAGCCGGCAGCGAGCGCCGCGTGGACGCCCAACTCAGCCCTTTCTCGAACACCATTGCGGCGGCGGCCGGGAACGAGATCACGCTTCGCCTCCCGATGCCCAAAGCGCGCCACGACCTGAGATTCGTGGCGCGCCGGCCTTCGATACTACCGTTTTAGGTCGCGAACTCAGGAGGCGAAGTTGGTCCGTTAAGCTTCGATGAGCGAAGCAAAATGTCGTGCTTCTGCTTGCTCGCAAGCTCGACCGCCTTCGCGCTCGATATGTTTGCATTCCATCGAAGGCGCGCCCGAACAGCTAGGTCAACAGCGCAGCGGACAGAACCGACAGACTTTCATTTAGCCACGATGCAATGTTGCAGCGACGTCCGCTATGTGGCGCCTGCCGACCGACAGCTTTGCGGCCGTAGAGACCCAATTTTGGACATGAACGTCGCCTTTGCCGCTGCCCGAAACCGGCCGCCCATTCAGGTCCGACATCAACCTTGATTGGCGAGAACTGACTGATGGCTATTTGAGATCAATCCATATAAGCTGCCGCTCGGCCCCGTCATTTCTCGCTAAATCGCATCGCCCGGAGCGGACGGCGAAGCATCAAACTCGAGGGGATTCATGCTCCGTCCGAGTGTCAAAATCGGGCTCGCCCGTTGTGAGCAAAATTCTCGGTTTTGTTCAAGAAAATGGCGCGTTCGCCGATCGTTCTCTCCGAATTGGATACAAGAGGGTCGAGGATGTGTAATCGGGCAATCGAGCAAAAAGCCATTTGAGCCGGGCAACCGCGTCAGCTGCAAAAATCGGGTCGGAGTTGAGCTTTGCCTGGAACGCACCCCTGACAGTCGCACTACCGCTCAGTAACGCGTCCGCAAGCGGTGCAGAGACGAAGGGTTCGGGGGTGGGGGCGGGGGTCAACATCCCAGTCAACATACCCCAGGCGAGGAACGAGTCCGGTGCCTCGGGTTCCAGCAAGGCGGCGGCCAGCAAGCCGAGCGGCTGATCGGCCGGCACGCGGATCGTGCCGGCGGGCAGGGTCTCGGTGACGGCAACGTGATCGAACGACGCCTTGAGCGGAAACCGCCCATCCTGCGCGGGCTGCACCACCGGCGCGCGCAGGCGAACCTGATCGAGCGTCAGCGTGCGCGGGGCATCGGTCGCCTCGAAACGAATGCCGTGCAGGCGCAAGCGATCGAGCACCTCCGCCTGCTCTGCCGGCACCCACCAGGCGGTGGGCAGCGTCACCGTGTCGACCGGATCCTGCCCGATGATCGGCATGCGGAACGTGATCGGCTTGCCGGTCCAGCGCTGTTCCAGGCGTCCGCTCGCCGGCGACAGATAGGTCTCGAAGGCAATGCCCTTGAACTTGTCGATCCAGCCGATCGGCGTTGCCGCGGGCTTCCAGCGCGCGAGCATGGTGGCAGGCCGGCTGGCGCGATCGGCCGCTTTCGCAGCGAGGATCCGGTCGCGATCGGTCGCCGCCAGCTTCAGCGCCGCTTCGAGCAAGACATAGGTGCCGAGCACGCGCTGGCGATACGGTTTGAGCATGTGGTTCTCGACCAGCACCGTCGGCACGCCGATGAAGTCGCCATAGCCGGTCGAATAGCGCGGCCCCTCCGGCGCCTGGCGGATGCCCTTTTCCGGTGCGCGCGTGTCGATCGGGCTCGGATAGAGCGTCGGGATATGGCCGGCGCGCTCCAGCGCGGTGTTCACCGTCGGGCCGAACCGCCCCGTCAGCCAGTCGGCGGTCGCGCGGTGATAGGCGTAGCGGCCCCAGCCAGCATAGGTGAAGGTGATGTCGTACTGCATGTCGAAGCCGTCGCTGACATGGCAATCGACATAGAGGACCGGATCGAGCCGCCGCAGCAACCCAATCATCGCGCGTGTCTCGGGCGCGTCGGCCTTGGCGTAATCGCGATTGAGGTTGATGCCGCGGGCCGTGGTGACCGTGCCCTTTTCCAGCGGTCCGCGCAGCGCCGGGAAGTTCCAGCGGCTCATCGCCTCGTGCCCGTCGATGTTGTAGATCGGTACGAACACCAGATCGACCATGTCAAGAAGGCTGTCCTTGCCCCTGAGCGCAATGTCGCGGAGCAGCATCAGCCCCGCGTCCTTGCCGTCGATCTCGCCGGAATGGATGCCGGCCTGGATCAGGACGACGGGTTTGCCCGGGCCGCCCCTGCCCCCCTTGCTCGCGCGGACCATCAGCATGTCGCGCCCCTGCGCGGTGCGGCCGAACGTCTCGATCCGGATCAGCGGCGACGCAGCAGCAAGCCGTTCGAGCCAGGCGCGCGTCTCGGCATAAAGCGGCGTCGTCGCGAAGCCCGCGCGTTCGGCGGGGGTGATCCACGGATCGTGCGCTGCCGCGACCAGGCGCTCGCTCGCGCCCGACCAGGGCTGCACCGGCGGCAGGACCGCCGCCGGCAGCCCCGGCAGCGGCGCGTTCGATTGCCCCCAGGATGCGGATGCGGCGGACAGGGCGATGATCGCCAGAGGGATAAGACGCATGAAGACTTTACTCAGAAGCTGGCGCGAAGGCCGATCGTGGCGGTGCGCGGCGCACCCGGCTGCACCCAGACGGGCGAATAGCTGTTGGCGTACCAATGGTCGTCGAACAGGTTGGCGACGGAGGCGAACAGCTGCACGTTGTCGATCAGATCGGCCTGACCGAACACGCGGACTAGCGTGTGAAAGGGCAACGTGAAGTCGGTCCCGGTCTCGCCGTTGCGCGCGCCGACATGCTGGACGCCGGCCCCGACGAGCAGGTCGCGCGACCCCGCCTTGAAGCGCTTGGCCGCCTGCAGGTTGAGATTGTGTTTGGGGATGTTGATCAGCGGATCGCCCGGCTCGATCTGGAACGAGAAGTTCGGATCGAGGACGCGCGACCGCGCCTCGGCATCGGTATAGGCATAGCTCAGCAGCAGATCGATCCCGCCCGGCAGCCGGCCGTTCAAATCGGCCTCGATCCCGCGGCTGCGCGCCTTGCCGATCGCCACCGAGAACCCCGGATTGAGCGTGTCGGTCGCCAGCACGTTGGATTTCACGAGCTGATAGGCCGAGAGCGTGCCAGTTAGCCGGCCGCCCAGCGCGGTCAGCTTCACGCCGGCCTCGATCGACTTGCTCGTTTCGGGCTCGAACACGTTGCCGCCCGCATCCGCGCCGATATTGGCGCGGTAGCCCTCCCCATACGCCGCGTAGAGCGACAGCGGGGTGCTGAGCTCGTAGACGATCCCGGCCTGCGGGCTGAAGCGGCTGCGCTTGCGCCGGCCGAGCACATTGGTCAGCCGGTTGTCGACGCGGAGCAGGAAGTCGTCGTAGCGGCCGCCGATGCGCAGTTGCAGCCGATCGGTCAGGCTGATCTGGTCCTGGACATAGCCGCCCATAGTGCGCTGCACGTCGAGCCGGTTGGTGATCGGCGCAGTGACGGGCACCGGATAGCGGCCATAGACCGGGTTTTGCAGGTCGAGCACATAGCCCGCCTGATCGGTCGTGCTCGCCGTCACCACCGGCCCGCGATAGCGCGTGAAGAGCTGGTCGGTATCGAAATAGTCGAAATCGCCGCCGATCAGGACGCGGTGGCGCAGCGACCCCGTGGCGAACTCGCCGGCCAGCTCGGCGCGCAGCACGCTGTGCTCGGACGTATATTGGCGGGTGCGCCGCTGGCGCGACAGCGACCGGCCGTCGACATAGAGCTTCTGGCGCGAGCGCAGCGTTTCGGCGTCCGACGACGCACCGTCGAGCTGCGTGTCGCGGTGGCTGGCGCCCAGCGACAGCGACCATGCATCGCTGAAGTCATGCTGGACGCGCAGCTGGTGCCCGGTGGCGCGCGCGACGGTGTCGCCGTCGCTCGGCTCGCCCAGGAAGCGCGAGCGCGGCACCGTGTCGAAATTGCCGTTCAGCACGACGATGCCGCGATCGAACGGCACCTCGACCCGCGTCCATTCGAAGTCATAGGTGACGCGCGTGGCGTCGCCCAGCTTGAGGCCGATCGACGGGAGGAAGCCCCAGCGCTTCTGCTCCACCGTGTCGCGGAACGTGTCGCCGGTTTCGCCATAGCCGATCAACCGCGCCGACAGCGTGTCGGTCAGCGCCAGGTTCGCATCGCCCTCCGCCCGCACGGTATCGAAGCTGCGATATTGCAGCGACGCCGTGCCGAACGTGCGACCGAGTTCGGCCTGCTTGGTCACCAGATTGATCGAGCCGCCGGGCTCGCCGCGGCCCAGCACCGCGGCGGCCGGCCCCTTCAGCACCTCGACGCGCTCGATCCCCGCGACATCGCGCTGCCCGCCGAAGCCGCGTCCGGCGTTGAACCCGTTGACCAAGTAACCGCTCGGCAGATTCTCGTCGCCGGTGAAGCCGCGCACCGCGAAACTGTCCCACAGCCCGCCCAATGTGTTCTGCCGCACCACCGAGGCGTTGAGATCGAGCGCATCGGTCAGGCGCAGGATGGCGTTCTCCTCGATCACCGCGGCGTCGATCGTCGCGATCGCCTGCGGAATCTCACGCAGCGTGAAGCTGCCGCGATACGGCTGGCGAACGCCGGTGACGGTGATCTCGTCGCGCTCGCGTGCGTCACGCAGCTCTTCATCCGATTGCGCGGACGCGGGCGAGCAGCAGGCGGCCATGGCGAGCGGAAAGGCACCGGCCCGTGCGGCACCGGCCAAGGAAAGTCGCAAGTCATATCCCCTTCAGAGTTGGCGATCGGCGGCGCCCCGGCACCGCCGACCGCCCCGCCTATGAAGGTGATGATGTAACATCGTCAATGATATCTTGTTACATGAAACAGATTCCTGCATTGAGCGCCGGCCAGCAATACCGAGGTACCCGATGTTCCCGATGACCGATCCGATCCTGATCGACGATCTGACACTCGCTTATGGCACGCAGCACGTGCTGAGCGGGCTGTCGCTACGCGTGCCAGCCGGGAGCATCACCGCCCTGCTGGGGGGCAACGGTGCCGGTAAATCGACCACCTTGTCGGCGTTGCTGGGCTTCACGCGCGCGCAATCGGGTAGCATCGCGGTGTGCGGGATCGACCCGGCGGCCGACCCCGACGGGGCCCGACGGCATATTGCCTATCTGCCGGAGAATGTGGCGCTGTACGAACATCTCTCGGCCGTGGAAAATGCCGATTACCTGCTCGCGCTATCCGGTGAGCGCCAGCCGCGTGACGCCATCGTTGCCGGGCTCGCGGCGGCCGGGCTGCAGGAGCCGGCATGGGACCAGCGGCTCGGCGGCTTTTCGAAGGGCATGCGCCAGAAAGTGGCGATCGCGGTCGCGCTGTTGCGCCGCGTGCCGGTGCTGCTGCTCGACGAGCCGACATCGGGCCTCGATCCGCGCGCGACCGCGGACTTCAACGCGCTGCTGGTGCAGGTGCGCGACCGGGGCACGGCGGTGCTGATGGTCACGCACGACCTGCTCTCCGCCGCCGACATTGCCGACCGCATCGCCTTTATCGAGGCAGGCCGGGTCGCGCATGAAGCCGCGGCGAGCGGGGCGGAGCGATTCGACGTGCGCGCGCTGCACGCCCGCTTCCAGGCCGGCGGCGCGCAGGTGGTGGCATGAGCATCGTGCGCCTGATCGCGCGCGACGAACTGCGGCTGATGGCGCGCAACCGCGTCGCCGTGATTGCCGTCGTGCTGCTTGTGCTGCTGACGCTGGTGGCGGTGGCAAGCTCGTGGGCGCACCAGAACGGTATCGCCGAACTGCGCGGGCGCCATGCGCATGCGGCCGAATCCGCCTTCAAGGCCCAGCCGGACCGGCATCCGCACCGCGTCGTCCATTACGGCACGTTCGTCTTCCGGCCGCTGGGGCCGCTCGCCGCGTTCGATCCGGGCGTCGATGCCTTTACCGGCAACAGCATGTTCCTGGAGGGGCATCGCCAGAACACCGCCAATTTCGGCGATGCGCGGCAGAGTTCGCTGCTGGTGCGGTTCAGCCAGCTGACGCCCGCCTTCGTGCTGCAGGTGGTGGCGCCGCTGCTGCTGATCTTTCTCGGGTACGGGGCGCTCGCCCGCGAAACCGAACGCGGCACGTTGCGCGTGCTGATGCTGCAAGGCGCCAGCCGTGGGCAGGTGGTTTGCGGCAAATTGCTGGCGCTTAGCGCCGTGGCGATGCTTGCCGGCCTGCCGGCGATGATCGGCCTTGTCGGCATCGCAAGCCAGCCGGGCGCACTGGCGCTGCCGATGCTGGCCATTGCGCTCGGCTATGCCGGTTACCTGGCATTGTGGGCGGTGCTGATCCTGCTCGTCTCCACGCTGGTCCGCCGCAGCCGCGACGCCTTGCTGGCGTTGGTGGCGTTGTGGGCGGTGGCGGTGATCCTGCTGCCGCGCGTCGCGCCCGACGCGGCGAGCGCCGCGGTGCCGCTGAGCAACCGGCTGCAGACCGAAGTCGCGGTTGCACGCGACCTGCGCACGATGGGCGATAGTCATAATCCGGACGATCCGCATTTCGCGCAGTTCAAGCGATCGGTGCTGGATCGCTACGGCGTCGCGACGGTCGAGGACCTGCCGATCAACTATAAGGGCCTGCTCGCGATCGAGGGCGAGCGGCTGAGCGCCTCGCTGTACGATCGCTATGCCGATGCCAGCTATGCCGCCCAGGCGCGGCAGAACGGGCTGGTCGACTGGGTCGGCCTGCTCAGCCCCACCATCGCGCTGCGGTCGCTGTCGATGGCTGCCGCGGGCACCGATTTCGCGGGGCATTGCCGCTTCCTCGAACAGGCCGAGGCGTATCGCCTTGCGCTGGTCCAGCGGCTCAACCGGCTGCAGATGGAAGACGTCAGCTACGCCGACGACGGCGCGACGGACGCCGGCGCGGATCGCCGCAAGCGGATCGCCGCACGCAACTGGCAGGCGATGCCCGATTTCCGATTTGCTCCCCCCAGCGGCAGCGCGCTGGCCGGCGAGGCGTTGCCCGGGCTGGTGATCCTGTTCGGCTGGATGGCGGGCGCACTGGCCCTGCTGGCGTTTGCCAGCCGCCGTTTGGGAGCCGGCCGATGACGCTATTTCGCCACGAATTCCGGCTGCTGTTGCGGCAGCGCCTGACCGTCGGTGCCCTGGCGTTGCTGGCGCTGCTGACCGTCGCCGCGCTGGTGACCGGCATGGCCGAAGTCGCCCGGCAGCGCGCCGCGATCGCCGCCGTTCCGGCCGCGCAGGCGGAGGATATCGGCGCCATCGCCGATTATGTCGATCGGACGAAGGACGCGGGCAGCGCGGCCTATTACAGCTTCCATCCGACCTGGGACGCGCCGGCGCCGCTGGCGTTCGCGGCGCTCGGCATGCGCGATATCTCGCCGTACATCCTGCGGGTCCGCGCGCTCGGGCTCGAGGCGCAGATCTATGACGGGGACACGTTCAATCCCGAGCTCGCGCTGCCCGGGCGCTTCGACTTTGCGTTCGTGTTGGTGTTCCTGGCGCCGCTGTTCGTCATCGCTTTGTTCCACGACCTCGTCTCCGGTGAGCGCGAGGCCGGGCGGCAACGCATGCTCGACGCGCTGCCGAACGGGGGGCGAGGTTTGTGGCGGCGTCGGCTTACGCTGCGGCTCGTGCTGCTGTGGGGAATGCTCTGCATACCCTTCGTGATCGCCGCGGCAGGTGCCGGGGTGGCCGTGTCCGCCATGCTGATCGCGGTTGCGCTCGTCGCCGCCTATCTGCTGTTCTGGGCCGCGCTGGCCGCGTTGGTGGGGCGCCTGCGGTGGAGCTCGGTGGCCAATGCCGCGACGCTGGCCGCCGCATGGCTAGTGCTGGTCCTGATCGTTCCCACGCTTGCCAACGTGGCGATCAACGCCGCGATACCGGTACATCAGGGGGCCGAGATCGCGATGGCGCAGCGCGAGGCAGTGAATGCCGCGTGGGACGTGCCGCGCGAGACCACGATGCGCCGCTTCTATGCCGATCATCCCGAGTGGGCGGACTCGGCGCCGCTCGGCCCGGACTTCCATTACAAATGGTATCTCGCCTTTCATCAGAACGGCGATGCGCGCGTCGCGGACAAGGTTCACGCCTATCGCGCCGGGCTGGAGGCCCGCGATGCGGCCGGCCGTGCGTTGGGCTGGGTGCTGCCGTCGGTCGGGGTGCAGGCGTTGCTGACGCGGCTCGCGCACACCGATCTGGCCGCGCAGCTCGCCTATCAGGATCGGATCCGCGCATTCCACGCGCAGCTGCGGACGTTTTACTACGGCTATCTGTTCCGCGACCGGCCGTTCGCCAGGGCCGATTTCGACCGCGCCCCCCGCTTCAAGGATGTCCCTCATGGCTGACGGTAACCAGGTCTTTCTCGAGATGTTTTCCGACCGCGCGCGCATCGCGCATTATGCCGACGGTCCGCCGCGCTTCACGCCAGGGCTGGACGCGGTGCATCGCATGACGGCGATCCTGCTGGCCGAACGTGCGCCCACCGATGCGCATGTGCTGGTGCTCGGTGCCGGTGGCGGGCTCGAACTCAAGGCCTTGGCGCACGCGCAGCCCGGCTGGCGCTTCACGGGGGTGGATCCGGCGGGTCCGATGCTCGACCTGGCACGCGAGACGCTGGGCCAGGCCGCGCACCGCGCCGACCTGATCGAAGGCTATATCGATGCCGCGCCCGCCGGCCCGTTCGACGCCGCGACCTGCCTGCTCACGCTCCATTTCCTGGACCGCGACGAACGCGTGCGGACGTTGCGCGAGATGCGCGGGCGTATGACGCCGGGCGCGCCGCTCGTCGTCGCGCATTCGAGCTTTCCGCAAAGCGAACCGGCCCGCACGCGCTGGCTGTCGCGCTATGCGGCCTATGCCGTCGCATCGGGCGTCGACCCCGCGCAGGTCGAGCAGGCACGCATCGCGGTCGGGGCCAGCCTGGCATTGCTGACACCGGACGAGGACGAAGCATGCCTGCGCGACGCCGGCTTCGACGATGTCGAGCTGTTCTACGCCGCGTTCACCTGGCGCGGGTGGCTCGCTCGCGCCTGACCGTTCGCTTGACCGCGTCGTAGCGATACGACGCTACGTAATCGGGCGTTGCGCCGCCAAGCCTCTTGCGCAACGCACCAAACATCGCCAACGAGCGATGATATATTGTACCAGCTAAATATCGGGGGATAATTTTTGAAAATCTTGCTGCCGCTTCGTGCCGGCATGGCGCTCGCCATGCCTCTTCTTGCCGTTCCGGCCTCGGCGAATGATCAGGACGAGGAGCGGCGTCGTACCGACATCGTCGTCACGGCAATCCGCGAAGATGACGGCTACGCGCCCGCAGAGGCGACCGTGTCGGGGAAAAGTCCGGCGCCGCTGCTGGAGATTCCCCAATCGGTGACCGTCGTCACGCGGCAGCAGATCGAGGACCGCAACCTGTTCACCATCGGCGATGCACTGCAGCAGGTGACGGGCGTGACGGTGATGCCGTTCGACGGCTCCTACCCCGATTACCGCGCGCGCGGCTTCGTGCTCGATTATGCCTATGACGGCGTACCCTCGACCTTCTCGTCGGGGGTCCCCGAATTCGATATCGCGATCTACGAGCGGCTCGAGATCCAGCGCGGGCCGACCGGCCTGTTCCGGGGTTCGGGCTCGCCCGGTGGCACGATCAATCTGATCCGCAAACGCGGGCTGGATCATGTCGCGGTCTCGGGCGCGCTGTCGGCAGGCTCTTGGAACAACTACCGTGGCGAGTTCGACATTGGCGGGCCGGTCGACAAGGACGGCCGGCTGCGGGTCCGCGCCGTCGCCAGCCTGATCGACCGCGATTATTTCCAGGCAAAATCGCACACCCGCCGCATGCTCGCTTACGGCGCGGTCGATTACGACCTGACGCCGACCACCACGATCGGCGCGTCGCTGACCTATCAGGACAATAAGGCGAACACGCCGATGAGCGGGCAGCCCGCTTACGGCCTGTTGACCAATGGCCAGCGCCACCCGCTGACCGACCAGTTCCTGAACTTCCCGCGCGATTTCCAGCATCTGCCAAACTGGAACGTCTTTGCCGATACCACGACCGAATATGCCGCGGAGGTGCAGCAGCGGATCGGCAAATGGTCGCTCGTGGTACGCGGGGTGCGCCGCGAGATCCCGCGCAACTGGGCCGATGCGTTCATCATGCCCGGCACCGGCGTCGATCCGGTCACGCTGACCGCGACCTACGTCAATCGGCGCAGCGAAGTGGAGAACGGGAAGCGCGCGGTGGACGCCTATGCAACGGGCCCTTTCACCCTGTTCGGGCAGGAGCAGGAACTGGCGGTCGGCTACAGCTACGATCAGCGCACCACGTCGTCGCTCGCGCGCACTCAAATCTCGCAGGGACGGTTCTCGATCTTCAATCCGGATGCGATCCCTTACACCCCGGGCGCGTTCACCAGCGGCAGCGAAACCGATCTGCGGCAGAGTGGCTTCCACGGGCAATTGCGGTTGCGGCCGCTTTCGCCGCTGACGATCGTGCTCGGCGGGCGGATCAGCGATTACACGAACAGGAGCCGCAATATCGCGCCATCGGTGCCAACCCCCTGGGCCGTCACCAAGAATTCGCGCATCCGCGGCAAGCTGACGCCCAGCATCGGCGCGGTGCTGCACCTCGCCGAGAACGTCACGCTGTACGGCAGCTATTCCGACATCTTCAATCCACAGACCTCGCTACGGGCCGACAACACCCCGCTCGATCCGCGCATCGGCCAGCAATATGAGGCAGGGTTGAAAGGCCGTTTCCTGGACGGCAAGCTCAATGCCAGCGCGGCAGTGTTCCGCAGCAAGGACAAGAACCGCGCGCTCTCCGACACGGCCAATCCCGGCTTCTTCGTCCAGGCCGGCGTGGTGCGGATCGAGGGCTTCGAATTCGAAGTGACGGGCACGCCGCTTCCCGGGCTCGATCTTACCGCCAGCTATACCAACGTCAAAACCGATTATGAGGTGGGCACCGCCGCGCAGACCGGCGCGACCTTCGATCTCAATACGCCGCGGCACCAGTATAAATTCTATGCGCGCTACGAGCCGGCCGTGCTGGGCGGGGCGTTCGTGGCGGCCAGCCTCAACGGACAGAGCGGCGTGGTCGCGGGCGGCGTGGCGGGTGTCCGCGAGCAGCAGGCGTTTGCCGTGGCCGGCGCGCAGCTTGGCTGGCGTTTCAGCCCTAATCTCCGCGCGTTCGTGTCGGCCAACAATGTGTTCGACAAGGTCTATTACCAGCGCGTCGGTTCGATCAACACCTACAATTTCTACGGCGAGCCGCGCAACGTGCTGCTGACGCTGCGGGCGAATTACTGAGATGGCCGGCGGGCTCCTGTCCGTCGTCGCAGGTCAGCAGTGGCGGCTGCTGGTGCGCGACCGGCGGCTCGCGGTGCTGGGACTCGCGCTGGTCCTGGTCCTGTGCACCGCCGCGATGACGGCGGCGGCGCTGCACGGAACGCGTGAAACCGAGCGGCAGGCGGCGCAGACGCAAGAGGCGCAGGTCTGGGCGATGCAGGGCCAGGCCAACCCGCATGGCGCGGCGCATTTCGGGCGCTATCTGTTCAAGCCGCTGTCGCCGCTCGCGGTGATCGATCCGGGCCTGCTGCCCCAACTCGGCACCGCGCTGCGGCTGGAGGCGCATGCCAATAATCCGGCGAGCGACCGCGCGATCGATGGCGGCACCACGCTCGACCGGTTCGCGAGGCTCAGCCCGGCGACGATGCTGCAGGTGCTGGCGCCGCTGCTGATCATTCTGGCGGGGTTCGCCGCCTTCTCGGGCGAGCGCGCACGCGGGCTGCTGCGGCAGGAGCTCGCGGCCGGTGTCGCGCCGACCACGCTGATGGCGGGGCGGCTGGCGGGATTGGCCGTCACCGTCCTTCTGCTGCTCGCCATCGCGACGATGGCGAGCCTGGGCGCGCTGTGGCTCGCCGGCGGGGTGGCGGGGCAGCTCGTGCCGCTGCTGTGGATGATGCTGGGCTATGCGCTGTATCTGTTCGCCTTCGCCGCGCTGACACTTGCGGCGTCGGCCGCCTTCGTCTCGGCGCGCACGTCGCTGGTGGTGATGCTCGCTTTCTGGGCGCTCGCCACCCTGTTCGTGCCGCGCATCGCGCCGTCGATCGCCGAGGCCACAGTCCCGACGCTTTCGGGTCCCGCGTTCGAGGCGTCGGTGGCGCGCGAGGTGCGGGAGGGGCCCAGCGGGCACGATCCGCGCGACGCGCGGCTCGAACGGCTGCGGCAGGACGCGATGCGCCGCTATGGCGTGAGCAGGATCGAGGCTCTGCCGATCGATTTCAACGGCATCGCGCTGTTCCACGGAGAGGCTCTGGCGAGCGCGATCTACCGCCGCCATTTCGCGGCATTGTATGACGGCTATGACCGGCAAGCGGCGGTCCAGCGGGCGTTCGCGGTGCTGAGCCCGTATCAGGCGGTCCGCCCCTGGTCGGCGGCGCTCGCGCAGAGCGACCAGCACGCCCATCGCCGCTTCCTCGAACAGGCCGACGGCTACCGCTACGATCTGGTGCAGCAGCTCAATCGCGCGCTGATCCACCGGCCGCTCGGCGGCAAGGGCCCCTATATGACCGACGTCGCCGCGGTCACGCGCGATACCAGCTTCGTCGCCCTCCCGGCCGGGCTGCGCGAAGCGCTGGCGCGGCACTGGATCGACCTGGCCCTGCTCGCGGGCTGGGCGACGCTGGCGGCGCTGCTCGCCTTTGCCGCCGCCCGCCGCCTGGGGAGGACGAGCGCATGAGCAACGGTTCCGGCATCGCCCGGCTCGAATGGACGCGGACCTGGCGCGATCCCGTCATGCGCGTGATGCTCGTGCTGTTCGCCATCGCCGCCGGCTACGCCGCGCTGACCGGCGCGCGCTGGGCGGAGCAGCGTCAACGCGCCGTCGGCCAGGCGCTGGCCAGCGCCGATGAGATCGTGACGAAACGCCACGATCGTTTCGTGGAGACACTGGCGAAGGGCGATAAACCCAATTTCGACCTGATCTACGTGACGGCGTCGCAATTCGGCGCCGGGCTGCCCAACGCCCCGCTGGCGGCGCTGTCGGCGGGGCAGGCGGAGGGCTATGCCGCCGCCGCCAACGTCACGCCGTTCGGCGATCCGCACGCGATGTTCGATGCCTTTGCCACCGGGCTAGAGAGCCCGTCGGTGCTTGCCGCCGGTCGGTTCGACCTCGCCTTCGTGATCATCGTGCTGCTGCCGCTGCTGCTGATCGCGGCGACCTATGATTTCTGGTCGCGCGACGTCGAGAATGGCAGCGCCCGCTTCCAGCTTGCCCAGCCGGTGCGCCCGGCCCGGCTGATCCTGACCCGATCGGCGGTGCGCGGCGGCGCGCTGCTCGGCGCCGCGGCGTTAATCGCGCTCGGCTCGCTCGTCGCGGTCGGCGCGCGCGATAGTGCCGGACTGGCGCTGTTTGGGCTGGTGGTGCTGGCGTACGGCGCCTTCTGGATCGCGCTCACCACGCTGATCAATCTGTTCGTGCGCGCCTCGACCACCGCCGCGCTCGCCGCCGGGACGGCCTGGCTCAGCATCGTCATGCTGCTGCCCGCCGCCAGCGCCGCGGTCGCCGACCTGGCCGCCCCGCCGCCATCGGCGATGGCGCATACCAATGCGCTGCGCAGCGCCGGGCTCGACGTACGCGCCGCGAACCAGGCGGCCGCGCGCGCCGCCGCTGCCGCGGAATCGGACCGCGCCTATCCGGCGACGTTATGGCAGCGGCGCGGCGAGATCCGGCAGCGCGAGGCGCGCCTCGACCCGCTCTATCGGTCGCACGCCGAAGGGCTGGCCCGCCACCGCGCGCTCGCCGACGGCCTGCGTTTCCTCTCCCCCGCCGTGATCGCGCAGGACGCGCTCGACCGGCTCGCCGGGACCGATGCCAGCCGTGCGCTCGCCTTTCAGGCGCAGGCGCTGGCCTTTGCCGGCGACGCGCGGCGCCTGGCGTTCGACTGGATGGACCGGGACCGGCTGATGACGCTCGCCGATCATCGCCAGCCGTTGCTGCGCTTCGGCTTTGCCGAGCCGTCGCGCGGGCGTCCGCTCGCGCTCGATCTGCTGGCGCTCGCGCTTTTCACCATCCTGTCGCTCACGTTCGCCGCGCTGCGCTTGCGGCGCGGCGCGTCGAAGTTGCTCTGAGGAACCCCGAGATGCTCGAAGCCATTGCTCTCACCAAGGATTTCGGGTCGCACCGCGCGCTCGACGCGCTCGACCTTCGTGTCGATCCGGGCGAGATCGTCTGCCTGCTCGGCGCCAATGGCGCGGGCAAGACGACGACGATCAACCTGTTCCTCGGCTTTCTCGACGCCACCTCGGGCGAGGCGCGGGTCGATGGCGTCGACGTCCGCCGCGATCCGCTCGGCACCAAGCGCAAGCTGCTCTACGTCCCCGAACAGATCGCCTTGTTCGGCGAGCTGACGGGGCGGGAGAATCTCGCCTATTTCGCGGCGCTGTCGGGGATCGAGGATCGCTCGCCCGCCTATCTGCGGCAGTGCCTGGCACAGGCGGGATTGCCCGAGTCGGCGATGGATCGTCGTGCGTCGGGCTATTCGAAGGGGATGCGGCAGAAGGTCGGCGTGGCGCTCGCCATCGCCAAACAGGCGCGCGCGCTCCTGCTCGACGAGCCGACCTCGGGGCTGGATCCACAGGCCTCGGCCGAATTCCATGCGCTGATCGTCCGGCAGCGCGATGCCGGTGCGGCGATCCTGATGGTCACCCACGACCTGTTCCGCGCGCGCGAAGTCGGAACGCGGATCGGCCTGATGCGCGAAGGCAGGCTGCGCCGCATGATCGATGCTGCCGACATCACCGCATCGGATCTGGAGCGGCTCTATCTGGAGGAGATGGGGCATGCGCTTGCCTGACGCTATCCGTAACGCGCAACGGCAATCTCATTGTTTGAATAGCGCCTAGCGCGGAACTGCGGATCGCCCACCCCTATTGGCTCATTCTGCAAGATGATCGTTGAGGCCAGCGGCTGCCCACCCTGACCGGATAAAAGCTCTCGGTTTCGGCATATCTCCGCCGACGAGCAGCGAACGCCATCAGTTAAGCCAAGGCAGACCGCCGTTAGGCAGGTGAACGAACGTCCGCCTATTTGATATCTTCGTCCGAAAGCAGACGGGCGGCACTCCACCCCAAATGACCCTAAAAGCAGCCCGTCCGCCACCACCCAAAGTCACGAATTCTACTAACGTCAGCGATCGACAGCACGAGCCCAGGAAATCTACATTCCGATCCCGAGGCCCCGATCTAAATCGATGCCATGATTGAACGCGAGCTCAGCGCCGAGCTTGCGCCCAGTCTCGAACTGAATCCCGAGTTGCTGCTTGCGGTTGGCGAGGATCGATTCCATCTGCGGATCGCGCTCGAGCGACTTAGCCATGCCGCGCATATCATCCTGCAGCACGCGGCGACGCTCATAGTCGCCTGAGCCATAGGCACGTTCGGCTCCGGCAATCAGCCGGTTCCAGCGCTCCACGAACCGGTCGGCCCTGAGTTCGGGATTGGTGCGCACCTCACGCTCTCGGATAATTGCCAAACGCGCACGTTCGGTATCGCCACCTGCAGCTTCCGGCGCGAGCGACGCGTCACGCGCATAGGCGCTCTCAGCATCGGTCGCGGCGTGCTGGCGAAGGTTGTTGAGATCGCGGCGCGCCTCGCCCAAATCGCGCAACTGATCGGGCGTGGCGTCGCCGCCACGATCCTGCATCGTGAAGATCGCCTGCACCGCGCGCGCATGCCGCGCGATCGTCCGGTCGCGCACCGCAGCAATGCTGTCCGTCGGCTCCTGTACCTCTGGTTCGAGCGCCTTCACCGAAAGCCGTAAGCCATCGAACATCCCGCGCACTTTCTCCGGCACGGCCTTTGCTATGTCGGCGATGCGCTCGCGCACGGTGATCCCACGACGCTCACCGAAGGCGCGTTCCGGAGTGGCGCCGTGACCATAGTCGCTGGCCATATCCTTGGCGCGCTCGCGCGATAGCGTGCGGACCAGCTTGCCTTGGTCCGCGAAGTCATCCTTGCCGTAATGCAGGTCCATACCCTCGCGGTGCCGTGACAGCGCGACATAGGAGGAGTGACTGTCCATCCCCGGTGTTGCCAGAACATGCGTACGGTCGACCGTCATGCCCTGAGCCTTGTGGATCGTTGCGGCGTAACCGTGATCGACCTGGGAGTAATCCTTCGTGTCGAACCCGACCGATCGGCCATTGTCGAGCTGCACCGCCATCCGAGCGCGGCTGACGCTTTCGACGGTACCGAGCGTGCCGTTCTTCACGCCGAGCTCGCGCTCGTTCTTTAAAAACATCACACGGTCGCCGGGCGCGAAGTCGCGCGAGCCAAGGTCTGTCGCGATGGTAACGTCCTCGCCGAACTGCCCCGCCGCACGCAGCCGCTCGCGCGCCGCTTCATTTAGCGCCTGCACCTCATCGCGGGTGTGGGTCAGGATGATCCGCGACAGGTCGGGATTGGCGAGTCGATCACGATCCCAGCGATCGACGAGCGCTTCGCGCGCATCGTCGCGCGAGGCCGCTTCATGCACGCTGTCGTGGTCGTCATAGGCCTGGATCGCTTCGCCGGTTCGCCCGGTTGCGAGATGCCGCGTCGCGTCACGCTCCCAGTCCTCGTGCTGCCGGCGGATGTCGGTGATCTCGACCGCACCGTGACGCTCGGCGACCGAGCGGAATGCCGCGCCCGCCTCGATCGACTGAAGCTGCTCGGGATCGCCGACCAGCACGATCTTGGCACCGCGCTTCTCGGCTTCGCTGACCACGCGTTCCATCTGGCGCGTGCCGATCATCCCGGCTTCGTCGATCACCAGCACCGAGTTCTGGTCGAGCAATTCGCGGCCCTGGCCCCATTGATGTTCCATGCTCGCGATCGTGCGCGACGCGATACCCGATCCGCCTTCGAGATTTTCAGCGGCGATGCCGGACAGCGCGGCGCCGCGGACGTCGTAGCCGCCGCTCTCCCACGCTTCGCGCGCGACGCCCAACATCGCCGACTTGCCGGTGCCGGCATAGCCGACGACGACACTTAGGCCGTCACCGCGTGTGACATGGTCAAGAGCAAAGCGCTGCTCTTCAGACAGGATCAGCCCTGCGCGTTCGGCCTCCGCAATCGCGCGATCGCGATCGCGATCGCTCACGCCGTGCCGTTCGCGCTCAGCCATCATCTGGGTCGCGCGCTCGAGCTGCTGCTCGGCGTGGATCATGTCACGGCTAGTGAAGCGATCCTCGCCGCGTCCGTCCTTGCCGAGCTCGACGAGGTCAGGCGAGCCGCGCACCGCGCCCATCGCCTGGTCGAACTGCTCCTGCCCGTCACTGTGGCGATGAATGAACATGGCCAGATCACGGCTGGTGAAGGTTGCCTGGTTGCGCGTGATCGCATCCAAAGCGATGCCTGGATTGGCGATGATCCTGTTGCCGTTGCGGCGCGCGATCTCGAAATGCTCTTCGAGCCGTTCGGTCTCGATGCCGTGCGCCTCCATGCGAGCTGCTGCCGGACCGATCTTGTTCTGCGGCTCGAGCTCGATCCCTTGCGCCTCGAACGAGCGGTGATCGATGCGCGCATCGATATCGAGTTCGGCCAGACGCTGGTTAGCATGCTCGGCCCAGCGCTCGCGCCATTTCTCAAGCAGGTCGGTGCGGTTCCAGTCGCGGTTCTTCTGCCCGAACCCACCATCGGTCACCGTCCGCGTTGTCAGCATCACGTGCGCGTGCGGCTTGGCCAAACCATCAGCGCCGATATCCCAGTGCACGTTGAGATCGGCGACCATGCCGTGATCGACGAACTCGTCGCGGACGAAGTCGCGGGCGAGCGCTATGCCGTCCTCCTTTGACAGCTCGCGCGGGATGGCGAACTCGATCTCGCGGGCGAGCTGCGCGTCCATGCGCTTCTCGGCCGCCTCGACATCATTCCAAAGCTGCTGGCGATCGGACCATTCGTCAGGTGCGCCTTCGGGCAGCATCACTTCAGAATGCACGACGCCGGCCTTGTTCGAGAAATCGTGGTGACGATCGAGCCGCTGATCGTAGAGCCGCGAGGCGGAGCGATAGGCCGCAGCGGCGAGCGCGCTCGAGCCGCTGCCGCGCGAGATAACCTTGGCTGAGAAGTGGTAGATCGCCATATCGGCAATCCACTTACACTGCAGAAGCGACGTCGGCACGACGTATAAGCGCGCCCTCAAAAGATTTCATCTTTCTCGGGACTGCGTAGTCCCAAGAGATTTCAGAACATTGTGCCTGATCGACTGCAGCGATAACTGGTTCGTCCCTACCCTGCAATTGAGGACGAACCCATGCGGAAGCCCAGAGACTTCGACGCGGAACTGAAAGCACTGAGCGACAAGGCAAGACTGCTCAAAGAGCACCGGGTGCGCCAGCTTGGCGGGCTTGTGATCGCAACCGGCGCCGACGTGCTGCCGCTTGAGCAGCTTGCCGGCGCACTGCTTGGCGCCGCACAGACGAAAGAGCAGTCGACGATGGAGGGTTGGCGGCGGCGCGGCGCTGCCTTTTTTCAGGTCGCACGCAAAGTTGGCGGTGGCGCTCGCGAGGCTGCGCGCCGCGAGCAGGCTGACCATGGCGGCGCGCCATCGGCTACAGGCGAGGAACGCGCGTGACGACAGCCGGGCATGGGCAGTGAAGCGTCGCGAGCGCACGCGTCAGCTGATCGAGCTGGGTGGCCTCGTTGCCAAGGCTGGCCTTATTGAGCTGACCGATGACGATCGCGCGGTGATCTTCGGCCTGCTGCTGGGAGGCGTCGCCACGTTACAGAGCGAACGCCGCGACGAAATGCTGACGCTCTGGCGGCGCCGCGGCAAGCGCGCCTTCGCGCTTGCCGCCGATGCAGACACGTCCGAATAGGGCGCGATGAACAACGATTTTCAAGCCACGATCACCGCCACGATCGCGCGAGCGCCAGATTGGATCCGGCAAGAGCTGCTATCGAAGGAAAAGACAACGCGGGCCCGGGCGGAGGAAGCGCTCGCCGCGATGATCGCGGACGCGATACAGCAGAACGACAGCGATCCGTCAGGGCGCTAGGCGGCGGCCTTTTGTTCAAGCGCTGCAATGCGCTCCGAACAGACCGCGTGTACGACGCGCCCCAATTCCTCGACCTGCTCACCGAGCCAGGAAAGCTCCTCGTCGCTAATCCGGTAATGCTTCGAATAGCGCGCTTTCACATACGCTTCCTTGCGCTTCTCGAACATCGCCCGTTGCTTGTGATTATCGCGAGGCCAGACGTGCGTCAGCCGTCGATCTAGGCGCTCGGCTTGCGTCCGAAGGAAGCCGAGATTGTGCACATGCGGGGTGTAGAAGGTGCATACCAGAAGCACGCAGTGATAAAGGAATTCGGTTGTTTGATGGAGATCGAACGCGGCCGGCTTTAGAAAGCCTCTCTCCCTAGCCAATTTTGCCAGTTCGAACCGCTGTATGGCGGTTGGAAACCACTCTTCAAAATATTCCTTAGCCATGCACAGCGCCTGCTCCGGCGTCTTGGGCTTGGGCTCGTGAAGTTCGCTATCCTCGCTCTGGTAAAGCGCGATGCCGTCCTTCGCGACGTCCATGAAGAAGTAACGGCCATGGGCCAACCCGTCGTTCACCTCGCCCAGGGTGTGGACGATGAAATTCACCGGCGTGCGCAGCGTCTTCGTCACGGACAGCTCGCGGATCAGTCGATCGTCGAGCTTTGACCAATATTCGACGCGGTCGGTCAGGCGCTTGTCGTTGACGATGATCAGCAGATCAAAATCGGACTGATAGCCCTTGGCGGTATGCGGCTCGTCGACCCAGCCGCCGCGTGCATAGCTGCCGTACAGAATGACCTTCTGGATGCGGCCCTTCTTCTTCCACGGGTGCGTGGACAGCGCAAAGGCATCCTCGAATTCCTCGAAGATGATCTGCACGACACGCTCCAGCTCGCGCTGCTTGGCCCCCGGCAAATGATCGAGCTCGGATTTCATAACCTCTTCCTAGCGTTACGTTGCGGCTGCGCCAATATCGCCCGGCAGGCGCCGGGCGATGCGACGGGTATCACGAGAACCACCGTCGCGTTCGCGCCTGCCACCAGCGTTGCCAGGGCGTGCGTTCATCGCCGTCCATGAAGCGCGACAATTGCAGCAGCGCTTTCGCCATATGCCGTTCGACCTGCCGAACGCTCAGCCCCGTCGCCCGCGCGATCTCGGCGTAGCTCGAACCGTCCAGCCGATGCGCGAGAAACACCTCCCGCGTCGTGCGCGGGAGCGACAGCATCGCGCGCTCCATCGTCGCCAGTTGCTCGGGATCAACCGGCCCCTTCCACTCGCTGCGGTTCTCCCCGGTCGCGTGCTCGAAGGCGCGCGGGGCGCTCGCCTTCATGTCGCCGGGATCGCCGGTCATGCTGCCGACTCCTGTCCAGCGCCGCCGGCGCGTTCGCCCCGAAAGGCAAGCAGGTAATCCGCGGCCTTGCTCGCTGCGCTGGCGGCGCGAACGATCGCCTTTTCATCCTCACGCAGCACCGCCAGCCAACTACCAATATAATCGGCATGCCGCACGGTCGGCTGGATCGACAGCGACGCGCAGGCGAACGCGCTGGCCATCTCGGCAACCAGTTCCTCGCGGGCATAGTCACCACTGCCAAAGCTGCCGCGCTGATCGCGATCCAATCGGCTCTTGTGCCCGGTCCAATGTCCGAGCTCATGCAACGCCGTACGATACCAGTTGATCGGCTCGCCGAACGCGGCCTGCGGCGGTACGGCGACGTAATCAGCGCCGGGCGAATAATAGGCCTCTCCGCCCCCGATCCGAAAATCTGCGCCACTTGCTGCGATCAGCGACTGAACATGCGGCAATATCTCCACCTCCGCCGGCATGTCCGGAGTTGCGGTCAACGCCGCAGGCAATCCCTCGCACTGGTCGACGTTGAACACGGTAAAGCGCTTGAGAAACGCAATCTGCCGCGCATCGCGATCCTCGTCCTGCGCCCGTGCCTGCTCGTCCTTCGGCGTGAAGCGATCGGCATAGCAAACGGTGGTGCCCCGCGCGCCCTTGCGCACATTGCCGCCCGCCGCCTGCGCTTGCCGGTAGGTGAGCCACCGCTGCGAGCTGTACCGCCCCTCGATCACCGCCGCCCACAGGATCAGAATGTTGATCCCGGAATAGCGCCGCCCAGTCCCCGCATTGTGCGGCATAGTGCACCCGCAGGAAGCTGCGTCCCAGGGCTGCACCCAGGGCAGCCGGCCTGCCTCCAGCTCGGCAATCACTTGGCGTGTCACCTCGGCATAGAGGCTCGCCCGGTTGGTATCGGTCCTGTCTTTCATCTTCCTCACTCCAAACCACCGCAACCGGCGCCGGAATGGCGGGGTGGCGGCAGGAGCAGACCGGCAGTCCCGCATGAGCGGCGGGCGGCACCCGCAGGGCCGAAACGCAGTGGAGGAGCTGCGCGCAGCGCAGCTTGCGACCCGCCGCGGCGGGACTAGAGGGTAGCGACGCCCACCCCCGCCAATTCGAGAGCAGGAGGCCAACACCATCGCGCTGGCGCGATGTCCGCAGCAGCGCAGCGCGTAGCGCTGCCCGGCTCCGCCAGGAGCCAACACAAACGCACTCTCGAATCCGGACGGCCGGCGCGGCGGCGTGCGCGCGGGCCTGTGGGCCAGCCGCCGCCGTGCCCTCCGGCCGGATCGAGCGTGTTACGCGGCAACAAAAAACGCTGCGACCCCTGGCGGCTTCGCAGAAGTCCGCCAGTGCGCGCTCAACTGGTCCCCGCGTTCCGCTGTTAGCGGCAATCGCCGTCTACGCGTCAGTGATCGTCATCCAAAGGGACCGAGAAGCACAAGCGACTCGGTGGCGCGCATGCGCCGTAGAGCACGACCGCGCGACGCGCGGGACGCAAACCGATGCCGTCCTCGAGAACTGCCTACGCCCCAGCAAGTCGTTGCACGCCATGGTGCGAGGCGGGTGATCAGCCTCTTGATCCTTCAAAACTCAAGCTGAATGGCCGTCTCTGAAGCATCAGGAAAAGGACCATGTCATGGCGATCGACAGTTGCGACCGCATCATCCGGCTAAAGGAAGTCCTTCAGAAAACAGGCCTCAGCCGATCCACGCTCTACCGGAAAGTCGCATTGCGAACCTTCCCAAAGCAGATCGCGATCAGCACCCGCTGCGCCGGCTGGCGCGAGTCCGATCTGAACGAGTGGCTGCGCAACCCAATGGCTTATGAGCAACCGGCAAACACACCTCCCGCGTAAGCCGCGCATCACATTGGTTCAACACAGGCATTCGGGGCTCCGTGATCAGCCTGAAATCCCGCCGATGGTTTCGCGCGCGAACAAAGTTGCCGATGCCGGTCAGCCACCAGGGTCCGCATGACGGCTTTGCGCCAGATCGCGACATTCACAGCATTTGAGACGCCCCCCCAAAAGCCGCCATCCGTTCATATGCGATCACTCAAGTCCGGTGCCTCGCTTAGAGCAGCATCTTTGACGCGCCACTTCGGCTCCTCACTGTCGGTGAGCAGCCGGGGCCGTTAGATCTCGGTTACCTCCGCAAGGGTTAGCGCGTCGTCGACGTCGACGCCCAAGTAGCGGACGGCGTTGTGTGGCCGAGCAGAATTTGCACCGCGCGCAGGTTACCGGTCGCCTGATAGATGATCGATGCTTTGATCCGGCGCGGCAAATGCGTTCCATATTCCTCTCGCCGCAGGCCGAAGCCAACGACCCACTCATCGACGACGCGAGCATAATGTCGCGTGCTGAGGTGCCCGGAATGATCGATTCGGCTGGGAAAGACGTGGTCCCCCAGCGTGCCGCCGCGCCGTTCCAGCTAGGCCAACAGGCTCCCACGTGCGTCCGGCATGATCTCGAACTGAACTGCCTTTCCGGTCTTCGCCTGAACGACGATCGCGCGAGCCCGGATCTGGCTACCAAGACCCAAAACGCCGATCCTGATACGACAGAGGGGATCAATGAGCACGATAATAACGCTGCTTAATACGCCTGACGGTTACCGTCCTTTGCTGCGGCTTCAAGTTGCGCGCGTCGCGCAGTGGTCAGTGGTTCGCCATCATCAGTTCCTAGCGTGATCTGTGATATATTTTACAACTTGAGAACGTATCTCACTTCGATGAGCGTAACATGCGCGCTGATAAAGCATTCTGACGCTCATTCTGCCAATGATTGAGTTATCAACGCAGCTTGGAACGCCAACGTCTCCCTGAGGGAGACAACTTGTAATATGTATTACATCAGATATTTTATTATGCTCGATACAAGTCACACCATCTATCCCGCCCTGATTTTTATAGCAACGCGACCCAGAGGACGTATTCCAATCTTTAGGAACCTTTTGCAACTCTAGGGAAATAATAGTTCTGTATAACCATTCCGGCGTGACCTGATTGCTAATCGATTTGATCACGACGTTTACCCCGTCGTAATCATATGCTATCCGGCTTAGACGGATTAGGTCTGCATTGCAGCTTCTTACGGCGAGGCCTTGCAGGGGCACCCGCACCACCATACTCGTGTCACCCTCACTAGAAGAAACGCCGCCGAGCACTGCCACGCGAAAGCAATAGTGCGCGTTGCCAATGACTGCACACTCCTCCCGTAGTTCTCTATTTTTATGCATACTTTCAGGACTGCAACTGGCCGTAAGAAAAAGTCCCAAGATCACGTTAGACGCACCGAAAAAACTCAGGAAAGCCGACGATTTCGGAACCGTTTGTAGGTTTGGCATGATTTTCCCGGCCGCCGCCTCAGAATATACGCGATCGCTCGCAACCGCGACGGTTACTGCGCGAGCTTCATTTGCTGTAAGGAGGTCGGCGGACCCTGACTTGCTCAAGGTTGTTCAGC
Source organism: Parasphingomonas puruogangriensis (assembly GCF_036663635.1). Classification (NCBI taxonomy): domain Bacteria; kingdom Pseudomonadati; phylum Pseudomonadota; class Alphaproteobacteria; order Sphingomonadales; family Sphingomonadaceae; genus Parasphingomonas; species Parasphingomonas puruogangriensis. Next base: position 1,057,651 of record NZ_JAXOJI010000001.1, read on the forward strand.
CAGGCACGTAGATCCACATATGGCGTGGACCGCCAGACATCCCTCGCAGGGCGTTCGCAGCTTCGGGCTGCGCCGGACGACCGGGACATGGTGCTGCGTAGATATCCGCCATGCGCCGCAATATCTGGGGAGGCGCCGAGTACAACTCGACGACACCAGTGATCAGGTTACGGTTCATCGTCCCGACCTGTCCCCACGAGTCATGAAGTTGCTTATCCAAAGGACAGCGAGCTTCCGTTTCCAACATTTGTCGCACCGCGGCAACGGCACGTGGATCGCCTCCGATGGCGGCGCCCGTTAGCAAGACCTCCGCTTTCACCGGATCCTTCGCGACACCCTGACCATCGCGATAGATCATGCCAAGCGGATACCGCGCCGACACCTCTCCCGCAGCGACTTCGGCCTCCAATATCGGATAAGCCCCCGACACGTCGCCGGAACGATACATCTTCATGCCCGGCGTGCCTTTTACACCCGCTGCACAACCAGCAAGCCCCGCCACCGACAACAAAATCGGTGCGAGCATTAAAAATCTCGGCATTGCACTCCCCTTTTGCCTCACCTACCACATCAATTGGCGCTGCACAGTGTGGCCCTTTACGAAGTGCCTTTCGGATCGAACGGCAACTCGGCGAGGCATCGAATGCGTCCCTCGCACGCCTGGTCGGCGTGTCAGAAGACTTCATCCGCTACCGCATGAGCGACCTGTGTGGCGGTTTGAGCTTGGAGATTCGGATCGCCCCCCTGCGACGAACTCATTGAGGAGGCTGAGCCGGTAAACCGCCCTGGGGCCCCAAGCGTGGCGGATCTAGCTTTTGGATGCGAACGAGCGCGCACCCGGACGGCCGGACTTCGGCAGATCTAGGAATTCCGTGTGATGTGGTCGCGCTGGATCATCGCATGGGTCTCTGTGCTGGTCGCGTTTCAAGTCGTGCTGACGACAGCAGTTGGGGCGGGAGCGCTGGAATTCCCAAAGAACGAAACGTTCCTGAACGTCGTTCCAGGAACGAATTTCCTGCAAGTCGTCGTGCTGGCACCATCGTCGTTAAGTTTCTTCATTCCGGTAGGATGGCGAAGAATGACGATCCACCGCCAATCTGACAGTCAGATGCGCAGGGGATGTAACAAGTTTATAAAGGCGGGTTTCTATCGATTAATGATATAAGGCGAGCGTTAACGGACCTCGGCTAGGCTTGATCATCGGCGACCGCGCGGAGGTCGTAATCGACCGCTGCACCCTCGTCGCGCGAGAAGCGCCAATCCGGGCCCTCGACGTTTGCCGATGATCTGCTCTTCCGAAAACTGCTTCCGCTTCATCTGTCCGTCCCTTCTTCGGGGTCGTATTCTAGCTCCAACTGGAAGAAAAAACGGCGGTCACGTCAGCTAACCACCAGGTAATGGCGTTCGTGACGGCAATAGATGGGTGGTTAGCTGCCATCCATACTAGTTGAATGGCCATGGACCTCGGCATACCAAATCGAATTAGGGTCGTGCATCCAACCCCTGTTTTCATCGGTTTCGAACTTGGCAAGCTGGCTTTTATCGATGCCGTATCGGCGGCAGAAACCGAGAATCTCCCACAAGTCGGCGTCAGTTGGTTGCCGATTGAGTTCGATGAATAAATCGCCGCCGACGCCGTAAAAGTCTTGCACAAAGGGCATGCGTTCAAGCCATTCAAAAAACGCGCGTTCGTCGTATCGTCGTAATAGAGGACGTTTGAAGCAACTATACAGGCAATTGGCGCAGGCTGTTTTCGTTCTGCCTTATAGGAAAGCGGTATTCCCGCCCGAGCCAGGACCCGCTCATAATTATTCTGCACCCCGCTCAATCGCTCGATCATTTCACTGAGAGTAATGCTTCTTCATCAGCGTCGGTCTCGGCCATCACAGCATGAAGATCGGCAATTAGCGCCTGCAAACTGTCTGCTTGGAACACCACACCCGGAAAAGGCCGCCCCGGCAGCTGGACGACTGCGTAGTTCGATGGCTCTGATAGGAGTTTGAGATCGTCCATGGTCGCGTCGCCCTTTATGCGGAGAACTCGCAGATCGAGCCGATGCCCGCTAGTGGGCGATTCCCGCCCGGCTTCTTTCCCGCCCAATAGCTGCCTGTCTGCTTTCCTGCGGAGCGTTCGATTGGCGACGGTCAGAATGTCTAAGTGGTGGACCGAGGTCAGGCAGCTTGCCGGAGCGCAGGCGGCGATTGGGAAGACGGGCTCCCGCCAACACTAGCAGCCTGCGCCATGGTAGGCGTCAACGTTTTCGTCACCGCTTATTGTTATCGGACCTAATGAAGTTTTTCCCCGAGATCGATCTGCGAAACGAGCGCGATCTCGCGCGCTATGTACGTCGTACGACCCTCTTGTGCGTCGCTATCGCCCTGACCGTCGACATTTCCAACCAGCTGATCTTTTTTGTCAGCTGGCCGGAAGCGGCTCGGTCGTGGCTCCTGACCACCATTGTCGTCGTCATGATCGCGGTACCGGTGGCGCGCAAAATCGGTAAGGTTCAGGTGAATCTGTATCGTGCCAGCACGACCGACGAGCTTACCGGCATCCTGAACCGCAGGGCTTTCCTGGAAGGCGTGGATGGCAGTTCGTTCCTCGCCCTGATCATCGTGGACGTGGATCACTTCAAAAATGTCAACGATCGGCACGGTCACTGGATCGGCGATCAGGTTCTTCGCGCAACGGCGACCATGATGGAGCAATCAATCGGCCAGCTTGGTCGAATAGGCCGGCTCGGGGGTGAGGAGTTTGCCCTTCTGGCGAACTCCGATGACCATGCCGTCCTTCTTGCTGCGCTCGAGCGTTTCCGCGAAACGGTCGCGCAAACGCCGATTTTGGCCGATGCCGTTTCCGTCTCGATCACGATATCCGCCGGCGTCGCGACCCGCGACGATCACCAGACATTCGAGAGATTATTCATTCGGGCCGATCGGGCGCTTTATCGAGCGAAGGCACTGGGTCGAAACAAAATCGTCTTCGCGGACGATATGAACGCGGACGGTGACGCGGACGTGGTCCTGACCGGGCGTACGGCAAGCAGCGGACCGCCTGGGTGCTGACACGGCGTCTATCGACGGGTGTTTCATCAGCAGCCGCACGACCATGGCGATCGGCTTGACGTCATCTCCGTCATCGGCCGGTCCGACGTCCACTGCCCGAGCCGCCTACCGAACGAATGCCCCTAGAGCTTGGCGCTCGGCTGGACGGAACGTCCCGAATTGGGCGTTTCCTGCGCGGCTGCTTTTTCGCCCGCAAGTTGCCTGTCCACATTCGGGCAGCGTGACCGCGCCAGCGCCCCCAAGTCGGGAACAAGTGGGCGGAAAGCCCTACCGATTCATACGCCGCGCCTTACGCCGTAGCGCGTCTTGCATCAGCGTTTGACGGAGTGCCCAGTCCAGGTCCCAGTCGTCAGGTGCGCGATACCAAGATCCGGCAAACCGAATCCGGTCCCAAAACCTCCACCAAGGTATGACGTCTGGTTGGACATCATATAATACGACCTTTACCCGTTCTCCTGCTCCGAAAGAACGATCGCACATGGTGACACGCTGAACGATATACCTTGAGAGCCGGGGCCCAAACCAAATCCGCGTTGGCCGAATGACGGCAAGCGAGCCGACGCCTACCCCTTCTCGTTCAACGACACCCTCAAAGGCAGCGGTTGCATGATCCAAAGATCGGATTTCAGCAGCAAGCTTTTCGCGGTCATTGAGATAAATGATCGGTTGGCAGGCATGAGCGGCCTGCGGAATGAAGAGGAATGCTAGCAGCGCGGGGGCAAACCACCTCATCGCTAGACCATAGCGCCGGTGATCTTGCTAAGAACAGGCAAAACTTGATCATGCCTAACGTCGGCTAGTGGGCGATCCCCGCCTAGCGGCTTTTAGGCAAGGTCATGCCGATCGGCTATCACGCTATGGCAGCTATTGCTTGGTCAGCGCCTAAAACCCGTCGGTCGGCTACCGGCCAAAACCAGTCGTGATAATTGGCTTATCGCTGTGCTATGAGCGGACAATCGAGACCGGGGCCACTGCACACAATGCCCTTTCGACCCGACGATCGACATTAGCAAAAATCATGTCTTCTGCTGCTGGGGTCATTTCAGTCGCGCGGGATGCAATGCGGTGCGCGTAAGACAGGCAGAAGCCCGCCGCCGGACTGCCGTTAGCGCAGCCGTTCAAGGCTCCTAGCAGTGGTGCTTTTAAGGCCGCAAGCGAACGGATCGCCAGATTGTCGTATTTAGAACGCAGGAAATGACGGCGGTAATGGTCAAGAGCATCGCTGAGGGTGACATGCCCTTCTTCCGAGCTCTGATAGATCGCTTGCCCGCAGCTTCCTCCGTGGAGGCGACCCTTGGCTGCGGCAGCGGCAGGATTGAGCTGCGTTTGCGCATAAAGAAGTGCAGCTACCCGTTGCGCACCGTTCCCGTCAGCCGCTACGGACCACGACAGCGCATCGATAGCACCAAAGAGCGGCGCACCGAAGATCACGCCGCTTGATAAGGCCAGCACGATCAATGCCGCGCATCGCTTTTGCAATTGAAGATTTCCTACCCTGCCGGGAGCGATACTATGAACGCTTACGGGAGTTATCACCCAAAAGCGGCCTGACCGCAATCCACCGGTTGCAGACATACGCGCGCTCACTTGGCTTGGTCAGGGCCAATATCGTCGTGCATAACGCGGAAACCCACCCTCGCTGAATGCCCTGCCCCGACATACCGCTCACGCCCCAGTATAACGTCGAAATTGACATTCGAGCCTAGTGACCCACCTTTGACCAACACTTGTGCAAGATCGGTTCCATCGCTCGCAGTCTTCGACAAGCTTGAATAAATCATTGGATCGCTCATAACTTCAGATGCGTTGCCGAACAAATCGTATAGACCAAGCCTGTCCGGACCGTAACTTCCAACACGATTCACCACACGCCATTCTACTGAATACCGTGGATCATCGCGAGTGTAGGACCAATCGTTATGCGACACCCCACCAACATACGCTTTGGTTGGACCGATATCGCTAATAAGTAGTTTTTCGCGCCCACTGGCCTTTCGCGCAATCGCGGCCCATTCCACCTCACTGGACAGTCGATACGGCTTGGTCGTCTTCTTCCGCAGCCAAGTCAGATAACATCCGATCTCGACTGGACGGATTGATGTCATGGGAAAGTTATCCCGAACATCCTTCACATTCAATTCTACTAATTTGCCGTCAAGGTTGACCGGCGCTGGGCAGGCTTTGTCGTCAAAAGCCAACATATATTCTTTCCACGTCACCTCAAATTTGCCCACCATATATCGGCGTGGCACGCCTTCAACAGTAACAGTTACTGGCACCATAGGTGGACATTCAGCGCAATGAATAACACTTGCCCGGCTCTTGTCGTCTTGGTTACTTGATTTGGTGGCAGTCGTGGTAGTCGCGGATAACAAACTTATCGTTAATAATTCTATTGGGATCACGCCACGTTCTCCAATGGTAATGCCGTCGCTAGGCGCTTTGGTCAAAGCCGCAGGCTAACACGATCCCCCGGAGAGGAACGACCGCTTTCCACCCACATATCGCCGTCACGACCTGTTGCGGCGATCAAGATGCTCGAAGCTGACCAGCCGCTAACGGGGAAAAAGCAGCCAGGCAGAAAGCGGCCAATGGCGGCCATTGCCGATAAACGTTTCCAATCTCGAAACCTGCCGTCCCTGATTTAAAAATCAGAAGTTTTGGATCAAGCTAGACAACCAACCATTACCGTTGCGGTCGAATTAGAGCAGCAATCTTACCCTCTCCCTCTTCCGAATAGAACGTGGAGGGGGCGTGTCCCGGGGTCACGACATCGATACGTTCCGGCACATAACCTAGTGGAGGAGGTCCGGAATCGGCTGGCTTGTCAGTAGCCTTGCGACCGGCAGGGCAGCGACGAGAGATCGCCTCATTAAGCTGAAGGCCCACCGCCCTGTCGAGTACCCAGTCAGCCCGTTGCACAGGACTGTAAGGAGCTTCTTTTATCCAGATCTGGCTGCGGTCCACCGCTGTTCCCTGCCATGTGCCATCGGCAGCTCGAACAACGACGATGCTATATTCGCTCGTCGAGAGGTGTCCTCCCTTTCCGTACAGCATGACCATTGTAGGTGATTGCGGCATCGGTTCGCCAATTGCCTTACGAAGCGCTCGATGATCCTCGATCGCAGAAGCCGTCGGCTTCGACGTAGCGGATGCCACAGGGAGGCAAAGTGGACTGGTTGATGCATTTCCCACAGCGGGAGCGATAGCGAGCAGAATTAGTTCGATCATTGCGACAGGATGCAAGTCTGCAACGCCCTATGCAATGGGAGAGACCGGTGTGACTGTTGATGCGAAACTCACAGGTTTTGCATCGAGCAAAAAACGGCGGGAAGCCGCGTGATCCGCCAATGCAAGAACCTGATGCAATTCGACGCACATTCAGTCGGCTTTCCTATGGCGAGGCCCCGAAAGCCGACCGGCAGCTAACGGTCCAAGTCGTGACGTTCGCGATCAGTAAATTGGCCGTCACAGCGGACGGATGGCAGTCGCCCAATGTCGATCCTTTTTGCAGGAAATTCTCCTGATCGAAACCAGTCGGTGGAGCGGGCCTCAGACGGACAGGACGATGACGTTGATTTGACGACAAGCAACGGGACGCGTGCCATTGCGTGCGGCCTTAATTGCCCCGCTCCTTCGAGGGGCAGAAGAATGAAATTGTTAGACGATAAGGTAGCGATCATCACGGGCGCGAGTTCAGGCATCGGAAGGGCGGCCGCAACGCTGTTTGCCGCCCACGGTGCGTCCGTGGTGCTGGTGGCGCGTCGGCCGGAGCCGCTGGCTCTGGCGATCGAAGAAATCAGGGATCGAGGGGGCCGGGCGCTCGCCATCGTTGGCGACGTAACGGATGAGCGCACGCATAGCGACGCCGTCGCCGCCGCACGGACGTTCGGCGGCTTGCACATCGCCTTCAACAATGCCGGTCTGGCCGGTGCCATAAAGCCGCTGGCAGATATCGAGCCGGGGGAGTGGGCGACCGTGCTGGCGGCGAACCTAACCGCCGCGTTTCTTGGCGCCCGAGCACAGATCCCGGCAATGCTGGAGCATGGGGCGGGCGCACTCGTGTTTACCGGGAGCTTCGTCGGCAACAGCGCGGGACTGCCGGGCATGGGCGCTTATGGAGCGGCAAAGGCTGGCCTAATGGGCCTCGTTCGCGGCATTACGGCGGACTATGGTGCACGCGGCATTCGTGCAAACGCGCTTCTCCCCGGCGGCACCGCTACCGAAATGGCCGGTGATGCTGCCCAGCGCGAATGGGCTGCCGGCCTCCACGCCATGAAGCGCATCGCCCATCCCGAAGAGATCGCACAGGCGGCGTTGTTCTTGGCCAGCGATATGTCGAGTTTCGTCACCGGATCGGCGCTCTGGGCCGACGGCGGCAACGCGGCGGTGAAAGTATAAGCATACGCCACGAGCAGCAGCTTTCCGCAGTACCGGCCGGAAGCTGCCTATCGCTTCGTCGCGAGGTTGCGCCGTTCGCTACGGCGATAGATGGGTGGAAACCAGTCATTCGCTAAGCCCGACTCTCATGCTAATATCGCATCGCCAGCGTGACGGAATTGGTAGACGTATCGCTACAGCGATCCCGGCGACGGGTGCGGGTTCGATCTCTGCCGCTGGCCTCGTGGGGAAGAATTATGACCGAGAACGAAGAGCGAATGTTGGGGGCGATTGCCCAGATGTGCGGTCAGTATATGGAAGACGATGGCGTCGTCGATCACATGTGGATGGGTGCAGGCGAGCGAGCCACCGCCATATTAGCTGAATACGGCCTGCTTGAAATGGAGGGGCGCGGCGGCACATGGACGGAGGCGGGTAAGGCGTTTCTGGCGTCGCACTAAGCGGCTGCTACTGGGCGGACACGGACATAGGGACTATTTGCTAAGCAGCCCGCCCCCTTCGCCGATTGTGCATCACCGACGGAACAAGCTCTTTACTCGCTGTCGCCAAGAGGTTGGACCTACTGCATTTGAAGCCCTGCCGCCGAGGCGTGCAGTGGGTTGATCGGCAAAAATTACGTTGAGCATGCCCTTGGTCAGGCCGTCAGGAATTGGGATTTTTGCCGAACCTGACTCCCGAAGTCTGTCATCGATGTATACGGTCACCGTCGGCCCAACTGCCCAAACGATAAGATTGTCCGGGCTCCATTCTATCTCGCCCAGTCCGCGCTCCGCGGCGCCTGAAGTTTTCAGGGTTATGGTAGATCGGACCGGAACCTCGAACTCGTCAAACCACGGCTCAAGCCAAACGAGAAGCACGCCCGGCCCCGGATTGCATAGTTCCCATTCGTGGTCGACAGCCGTCATAAGCGTTACCATCCCTGACAATGCGAACTTCCGCAATTGGGCTGCTCCGGCCGGGCCGCTTCATATCCGACGCGATCACCAGCGGGAACGGCTCGCCCTGATGGGAAGCGGTCCGACCGATTTCGGGCAGCCGCAATTAGCCGCCGGTAGGCTGTTTGGCGGGGCGACGTATGATGCCGGCCGCCGCCACCGTCAGAGCCGTCAAAGCGACTAAGCAATAGGTCGCTCCAAGGTCAGGACTACCAGCGACCCTCAACACAGGGCTCGCGAGCGCCAGAGCCGGAAAGCTGTAGGCTGTTACCACCCACCAGCCCGCATCGCCGTCATACTGCCAACCGGCGAAATAGCTGATGGCGAGCGCAGCGGAAGCCGTCCAGAGGTAGGCAAGCCACCATAGAACGATGCGGGACAATAGTGCCGGTGCGATCCTTACTGCTTCATGCTGCCTTGCTGAACGACGGTCCGCAATTGGAAAGCGTGATCGCGACCGGGAACGGCAAGAAATGGGCGTTTTGCGCCAGTCCGCTTTTCGCCCCGGTAGCTGCCGGTCGGCTTTCGGGAGTGGCGATCGTGTCCGCTTCTGGCGCGAAAAGCGGCCGTCTTGGTGGGCAAAGGACCTACTTTTCACTGGAAGTTTCAGGGACACAATCGACGCTGTGATGGGTTTCCAAGCTAAAGGAAGCTAGGGAAGCTTGAAGTGACGAACCGAGTGCGGACGGTTAGCGGCTTATATCCGCATTGGCGGCACTTTGCGGGCGCACAAAATTATCAAAGTAAAGCGGCCGGCCCGCTCCGCTCCGCATCGTACGTACCCTTCTGCCGAAAGCCGCCGCTCCGCCCAGTGCTGGAATACCCACGATCCACCGAACGCGACCGGGACCAAGATCATTGCCGCCACAGCGATCCTGTTACCGATCCGTCCGACGACGGCGTCATTGCGGAAGACGGCCAGCGTTCCCCATATCGCCAACGCCACGATGATCGGCATCAACGTCAATATTGCGACGTCACCACCCGAAATCCGCACTTCCGCCGCGTCGGTCCGCCACGCGAGAAAGAATTCCGCTAAGGAGTTTGCCAGCAACCACCCGCAGAGGATCGATAACGTCCATCCGATGCCGGCCATCGTCAGCGCCGCACGGCGCCGCTCGCTCGTCATCGCAGCGTCGGAAAGCGCGGAAGGTGTTTCCAGACCATCTCGCGGATCTGTCGCTTGGCCTCGGCAATCGCCGCGTCGCGGATCAGGTCGATCACGTTTCCGGCGGCCTGAAATGCAGTACTCTTGCCACGTGCTATCAGCGCCTGCTTTTGCCGCTCCAATTCGGCTATGCCCTCATCGAGCTGCTTTTGCAGGCGCTCGGTGAAGCGATACTTCTTGTCGATCGCGTCGAGCGCCCAGCCGACACCCAGCCCGACCACAACGGCGATCACCAGCGGCCCTGCCGCCACCGTCATGCCCAGCGCCACGGCCGCCGAACCCACCGCATAGCCCACGCCACCCGCGATCAGCGCTTTGCTTACGTCCCCGGCGATGCCGCCCAGCAGCTGCCCCAGCGTGGCATCGTCACGAATGACATAGTCGATGATGTTCCATGCGGTGAGCAGCACGATCGACACGATTGTGCCGCCTTTGACCGATTTTGCCACCCCCGCCTTGCCAATCCCCAGGCCAACCACCTTGGGATGGAGAGCACCATATCTCGTTCCGGTCAGCACGCGACGAAGGCCCGGATACCCCTTGAACACGACGTGCAACTTGCCGTTGTAGCTCTTGAAGTAGCAGCGACCGCGTATTCCGGTTTCGCGCACCAATTTGCGGATCAGCATTGCATCGTCGGTGGCGGAGAAATAATTGGCGATCGTGTGCCAATTATCTGCGTAATCCCTCCAATGCTTGTCGGCGACGGCCTGCGTCATTTTGCCCGTCGCGACCGCTTCGGTCAGCCACATGCGGACCAGCATGTCACGATCGGCAATGACGATTTGATCGGTCTGCTCGGTCATCGGTGCCCCTCGTCCCGCTTGGCCCTGCCTTCCACGATCCGGAACAGGCGCGGTTCGGTACCGCTGACCATGAAGCTTTCACCCTGCCATGTCACCGGCGGCTCGCCCGCCGCAAGCCGATCTAGACAGCTTTCGACAGGAACCGAGTCGGTGAGGCGGCGCTGTGCGACCGAAAACAGCCGGATCCATGACTCCCGTCCGTTGCTGCAACGCTTGCCACCGTTCTTGCTGCCATAGCTGTCGAGCACCGCGACGACGCCGCCACCCTCGCCGATCCGTTGGACATCGTGGTAGAGGTCAGGGTCGACGCGCTCGGCCGCGATCGGGAATCGAATCTGCGTCTTCGCGCCGCCGTCCCCATGGGTGTAGATGGCAATGGCGCCGGTAGCCTCAATCGCATCCGAAGCCAGGATGGTCACCGTCCCCGCGCCGGGGTTTTGCGCGACGTCGTCGGCTGAATCGCAGCCGGCAACGGCTGGAAAGATGGCCGCCAAGGCCAGCATCGCGGTGGCTCTCATGAGGACAGGCTAGACCGAGCCGACTTCTTGCGAAAGTGCAAACTGCACGATCAATAGCGCAGCGAAGCCAATCAGCTGGCCACAGGAGCAACCAAGCTCATGGACCCCTCTTGCGACGTTGAACTAAAAGCATACCGTCAGATTTCCACCACCTATCGTCGTCCCGAACGCCACTACCTGGTGGAAAGCTGCCGCTCTTGCCCATAGCATCGGCCGATGATCCATGATTCGCACCTTTGGCTCTGCTCAATGTTCGCGGCACTCGTGATGGTCGCACCCGCGTCCAGCACTCCCAGCGCCGATTGCTACGATGTGAAGATCAATGCGCGTATCGTAGAACAGATACCAAGCGAAGCGCCTGTATGCGATGATTGCATCATCATGCGCTGGCCTTGGTTCTTGGATTTCCAAGTAAAGCGGACCATTGAGGGTGATTGGCGGGGCAAAGCACTGACGGCGCTTTCTGTCCAGCATACTTACTTGCAGTCGCGCTACGGTATCTGGTTGCTCCGCAAGAACAACTTAGGTGGCTACAATATTTTGATATCCGATGATCACATGAAGCCGGTGCGATGCCCGGCGAGCACTGAACTTGCGGTAGCCTATCTACGGCCCGGACCTAACCTGAGTTTGGACGAGATGCGTCAGGCTGGCGAGCGACGCTACGGACAGTCCCCTCGCTAAGGTCCGCAACTGGGCGGCTCCGGCCGGACCGCTTTCTATCCGACGCGAACGCCAGCGAGAACGGCTCGACCTGGTGGAAAGCGGAATGGCCGGTTTCAATTACATGCTGACGAGATGGTAACTGCCGATGACCCCTGCTTTTTTTCTATCACTTGGCACAGGCCGGCATAGCTTGTCATTTGTGGGCCGTATATTACACGGAATAGCTTACCTGCATTGACGTAGTAAGTCACATATCGAGCTGGGTAATTCGGATGATAAAAGGCCGTTTTCCCTGTGGGAGCTATTGGATAGGTGAACTCTCTCACCATCACGCCACCGTCAGATAACAAGCTGTATTGATCCCTGCTTACCGATAACTCCTTAGGGGCACTTGGGGAGCTTTGTTTGTACGACTGTAGTTCATCGAACCATTCTTTTCGCGTACGGAAAACGACTTTGTTTTCGCGTTGAACTTCTACATTTTCAGACACTACCCGCGCAAAGTCAGATATGTTTGCAGCAGGAAACCGTCGGGGCAAAGCGACGAATAGATCGACTTGAGACTTCCACAAATCGGAAGGTGATGGAGGAGTTTGAGCGGACGCGCTGTAGGCAACTAGCAGTGAAACCGTCAAACCCGCAAAGCCATTTCTCATACAACGTTTCCCGCTTTTGAATCTTGTGGATGGGCGATCGTATCTACCGATCTTACCCAAGACCCATAAGCCGCACAACGAATGTCGGGAATTGGGCGCTTTCTGCCTGGCTGCTTTTCCCCGTTAGCGGCTGGTCAGCTTCGAGCATCTTGATCGCCGCAACAGGTCGTGACGGCGATATGCGGTGGTTAGATGGTGTATCGCGGCGGCTGCATTTCGACAGCAGATGAGATTGCAGCCCCTTCACGTACGATGCCTGGATCGGGGTCAACCTGACCTCGTGCATCGAGGGAAGGAGTAAGGCGATGGCGCATTTGGTGGGTCTGACGTTTCGGTGAAGGAAACGTCGGTGTGCGTAGTGGACGATACCGGCAAGGTCGTGTGCGAGCGCAAGGTGCCGACTGAGCCGGATGACATTGCGGTGCTGCTGACGTCGGTCGGTGGCGATTACGTGCGGGTCGGCATCGAGGCCGGGCCGCTGTCGCAGTGGCTAGTGAACGGCCTAAGCGAGGCGGGTCTCCCGGTGATCTGTGTCGAGACACGGCATATGAAGGCGCTGTTGCAGGCACAGCAGATCAACAAGTCCGACCGCAACGATGCGCGCGGGATCGCCCAGATGATGCGGGTCGGACTGTTCAAGCCGGTGCATGTGAAGACGCTCGCGGCGCAGGAGCAGCGCATGCTGCTGACGAGCCGGAAGCTCGTCCAGCGCAAGCTGATCGACATCGAGTCCGACATGCGCGGCACGCTGCGCAACTTCGGCCTCAAGGTCGGTGTCGTCAGCACTATCGGCTATGAGGCTCGGATCCGTCACCTGGTCGAGGGGTTCCCCAGACTGGCGGCGATCGTCGAGCCGTTGCTGACGGTGCGGCGGGTGATGCGCCAGCAATTGGCCACGCTCCACAAGATGCTGCTCGACACGGTCCGGCATGATCCCGTCTGCAAACGGTTGATGACCGCGCCCGGCGTCGGCCCGGTGGTGGCGCTCACCTACCGTGCCTCGATCGACCAGCCGCAGCGATTTTTGCATTCCAGGGCGGTCGGCGCCCATGTCGGGTTGACACCCCGGCGCTATCAATCGGGCGAGATCGACTATGATGGCGGCATCTCCAAATCTGGCGACGCCATGCTGCGAACCATGCTGTACGAAGCGGCCCAGGTCCTGCTGACCCAGAGCCGGCATTGGTCGTGGCTCAAGGCCTGGGGGATGAAGGTCGCACAGCGCCGGGGCATGCGGCGCGCCATCGTCGCCGTCGCGCGTCGCCTGGCCGTCGTTCTCCACCGCATGTGGACGGACGGCACCGATTTCCGCTGGGGCAGCGAACCCGGTACCGCGGTCGCCTGACACAATCTCAAACAGGAGCTTTAACGGTTCTGACTCGGCAGCAAGAGGTCCTCACGGGACGAAGGTGGGGTGAGATCGTAACGGCAGCAGCCCGCCTGCAACGGCAGGGGCGCTCGTTAGATTGATCCACCCTGCTCTTTCTTACCCCATCATGGGGCGGCTCCGCGCCGACCCCGGAGAGAAGCACGAACCCCGTGTGGCACTTCCTCCAGCTCGGCAGAAAACGAGAATTCACGCGGATACCCGGCCCTACGTCCCGACCACACCTCCCGACGCTCTCGCGGCGACGAACGATAGTCTGCGCCTATTGACTCAATCCGCGATAGAGAAGCTGCCGTTCAGAGCGATCGATTTTCGGAGACGGCGGGTTTAGGCGATAGTTGCCATGACAACGCCAGTGCGTCTGAGGTTTCGTTAACGAACGCACCTTATGGGGTGTGCGTGGCTGCATCTTTGCCTTCTGTGATCGAGCGCATGCGAGAGATGCACGTAGCTCGTCCGGACGATTCGGTGGCTTGGACAGTCGCAACCAAGGCTTCTTGGCGAGGTCCGCATGCATAGTCCGAGTGCCAACGCGAAGCGGCTGGTCAAGGTGGTGTCGGCGGCGATCGCGGTGGCGATCCTGGCCTGGGCGGCCTTGTCCTTCACGCGCGGCACCAGCGGGATCGCAGCGGTGTGGCTGCCCAATGGTATCATCATCGCGCTCATCCTGCGTAAGCGGGAAGATGCGGTGCCGCTGACGTTCGCGACGCTCTTGGGGATTACGCTCGGCTGCCTGCTGGGGGGACGCTCGCCGACGGCGGCGCTGCTGCTGGGCCTGGCCAATGCCGCCGACGTACTGCTCGTCTGGACATTGCTGCGTCGGTTGCTGGGCGAGGCGTTCGATGTCTCCGATCTCGGCAAGCTGCTCGGGTTGTGGGGGATATGCGGATTGATAGCGCCGGTGCTGACCGGCGTGCCCGGCGCACTCATACTCTCCATCGAGACCGGTGTCGCCTATTCAGCGATGTTCAAGTCCTGGGTACTTACCCACGGCCTAGGGACAATGATCGGAGCGCCGACCGCACTGGTGGTGTTGAAGGCCTGTTCGGATGCGCACGTGCCCACGTTTCGCCGGTGCCTCGAATGGCTCGTTCCAATGATGGCAGCCGCCGTCGGAACGGCGCTGGTATTTGCCCAGTCGACTTACCCGATCCTCTTCCTCGTCAGCCCGCTCGTGCTGCTCGGTGCGTTCCGGCTCGGCAGCTTCGGCACGGTCGTCATCATCGCCGTTGTCAGCACGGTGGCGATTGCCTTCACGCTGCATGGAATCGGACCGATCACGCTCGCTAAAGGCGGCGTGACGGCGCATCTGCAACTGCTTCAACTGTTCATTTGGGTCAATTACGTCATCGGTTTTACCGTCGCAGCGGCCCTGGCCGGTCGCAATCGGTCCCGCGAGCAGGCGGAGGCGGCAGCACTGGCCAAGTCACGCTTCCTAGCCAATATGAGCCACGAAATCCGCACGCCGATGAATGCCGTGATTGGTTTTACCGAACTGCTGCTGGCCAGCGACCTGACGGAACAGCAGCGACGCCAGGCTAGCTTGGTGGCCGAATCCGGCAAGGCGATGATGTCCCTCCTGAACGACATCCTGGACTTGTCGAAGGTTGACGCCGGGCAGATGACGATCGCCCCGGAGACGATCAGTCTCCGTCACGTGCTGAACGGCCCCCTGAGCCTGATGAAGCCACTGGCGCTGGAAAAGGGGGTGGAACTCGTCCTTTCGATCGACCCCAACGTCCCCGATTACGTATCCGGGGATGGTCTGCGGATCCGCCAGGTTCTTCTCAACCTGCTCGGCAACGCGCTGAAGTTCACCAGCACAGGCAGCGTCGCCTTGCATGTTAGGACCGTGCCGGGCACGCCCGAAATGCTTGTGCTGGAAATAACTGACACCGGCATCGGCATTCCCGCCACACGGCTGTCAGCAATCTTCGAGGATTTCTCGCAGGCAAAAACTTCCACTGCGCGCCAATTCGGCGGCACGGGACTTGGCCTTGCCATCAGCAAGAAGCTGGTTGTCCTGATGGGCGGCGACATTGAGGTCACCAGCGAGGAAGGCCGGGGCAGCGTTTTTCGGGTCACGATCTCCGCACCGGCCGCGCAAAAACCCACCATCTCCAGCCAACCAGTGCAGCCAGCGTTGCAAGAGCCATCCGAAGCGGCGACTTCCCGCTACATCCTTCTGGTCGAGGACCACGACATCAACCAGGAGTTCATGATGGACCTCCTCGCGACGTTCAATGTGCGCGCCGACCTTGCCGAGAACGGGGTCGAGGCAATCGCGCGGGTACAAGCGGCGGCAGGGAATGGCACGCCTTACCAGATGGTGCTGATGGATATGCAGATGCCCGTCATGGGCGGGCTGGAGGCGACGGCGGCCATTCGAGCCGCCGGCTTCGGCGCCGCCGACCTCCCGATCGTCGCGCTGAGCGCCAACGCCTATCACGATGACGTCCGGTCCTGCATTGCCGCCGGCATGCAGGCACATCTCGCAAAGCCGGTGGGTGTCGATCAACTGAAGGCGGCCCTCGCCCGGTGGTGCCGGCCCGACACCGTTTCCCAGACGCCGCCAGCAACGCCGAAAAGCAGCGTGCCGTCCCGGCTGCACGATCGCTATGTCGAACGGCGCGATACGACCCTGGCTGCTGTCGCGGCGCTGGTGCGTCCCGGAGATGTGCCCGATGCCGAAATAGAGGATGTCATCGAACAGCTTCACAAGCTGGCCGGGACCGCCGGAATGTTTGGCGAAGGCGCGTTGGGCGAGCAGGCCTCCATCATGGAAGACAGTCTGCGCACATGGGGCCCCGACGAACGGAGCGAACGCGTGCGACTTATGCTCCTACAGCTCAAGAAGGCGGCCTAGCCAGTCCCGGTACTAGCGCCATGCCAACCGACGTAAACAAGCAGCAACGACACTCGAGCGGAGCTGCGGTTGTCGTGCTCAGCTAGCCGGCACCTATTTTCCGAGTGCGCGTTGAGGTTGCAGGAGGATCATATGAACGATCAGGTTTACGACGAGGCATCCCACGTAGATGCGCGGCAGAGCGATGTTCACGTGAATGGCCCTGACGGGATCGATGTGATTTTGACGGCAGAGGCCGCTGCTCTGACATCCGATCGCCTGCTTCATGCAGCGGTGAAAGCTCAAGGCCAGAAAATTCGAGCGCGTAGCGGTAACTAGCGGTTCTATTGCCGCCTTGGGACGGGCGATCCCAGCGGGTCAGGCGACGCTGCGCACCACGGCGGAAGTTAGCTCGCAAGCGGTTCCAAACCGGTGAGCCGTCAAAGTCGCAGCCTCAGGCCGCCCGAACAGGTAGCCCTGGGCGTGCTGGCACCCGAGTGCGCGAAGGATGTCCGCTACCTCGGGGGTTTCAACGCCTTCCGCGGTCACGGGCATGCAAAGCGCTTTACCCAAGCCCACCACCGCGCTGACAATTTTCCGGCTCTCCACCGTATCCATCGATCGGACGAACGAGCTGTCGATTTTAAGGTGATCGAAGTGCAGTTCGCGCAAGTGGGACAGGCTCGAATAGCCCTTACCGAAATCGTCGAGCGCGATCCGAATGCCAACATTCTGTAATGATGCGAATGCTATGGCGGTCTTCGCTATGTCTTCAATGATGGCGTTTTCAGTCACTTCTATGATCAACCGCCGCGGCGGAAATCGCATATCATGGAGGATTGCCAGCAATCGTGCCGAGAACCAAGCGTCCTTAAGCTGGCACGGGGAGATGTTGATAGAAAGTGAGATGTCCGAATGCCAGTCTCTGGCTGCGATGCAGCTTTGGCGCAACATGACGTGTGACAGTTCGTCGATAAGTCCCATTTCCTCCACGATCGGGATAAAATCGTCGGGAGTAACCATGCCCCGCGTGGGGTGATGCCAGCGCGCAAGGGCTTCGAACCCGACTATCCGGTTATTCGCGAGGGAGACCACGGGCTGAAAATAGGGCGTGATTTCGCCCTTGAGGACTCCCTCCCGCAAATCCGCCTCCATTGAGGCGCGCGCGCGCAAGCGATCGTCCATCTCGGCATGAAAGAAGCAATGGCTGCCTTTACCAGCTCGCTTGGCAGCGTACATTGCCATGTCGGCCACCCGCAAAAGATCGTCGCCTTGGACCGCGTCGATTGGTGCGCGCGCTATCCCAATTGACGCTCCCAATTCAAGGGTGCGACCACCGATCTCATACGGCGCGCTTAACGCTCGGATTGCCTGAGTTGCTATCCGCGCCGGTTCGGTTGTGCCGGGGTGATGTAAGACGGCCAGCACGAACTCGTCCCCGCCAACCCGTGCGGCCAATCCGCAGGCGCCTGCGGCACGCTGCAACCGAGACGCTACCTCCACAAGGACCGCATCGCCAATCTCGTGACCGTACATGTCGTTGATGGGTTTGAAATGATCGAGATCGATCATCAAAACCGAGCATTCACTCGCTGTGCCGTTCGCTTCCTTGAGCATTGCGGGCAGCTCCTCGTGCAATACCCGTCGATTGGCTAACCCTGTCAGTGGATCGTGCCGCGCCAGGGACATCGCGTGTGCCTCAGCCGTCTCCCGGCGGCCCATTTCTTCGGCTAAAGCGCGGCCGCTTCGCAGAGCGAGCATCAACGCGCCGATACCAGCAAAAAACACGACGAAGAAAATCTCGTCTAATTGCCAGTGTTCGTGTCGAGCCATGAACGCGACTAACTGTTCAAACGCGTTCATTCTGTCGAACATAAGGCCGAGGGCTACAGCCGCACCGAGGCAGGCCGCAAGTTCCCTTGGATTGATCAGATTACTTGGCCCGACATACTTCATCGTGTGGCCCTTCAGGACGCAGACGCTTACTATGCTATTTTAGTCCTAAGGTATCGTGAACGGCCAAATCCTACCCTGGCTTGCCTTGGGTTCGGCCAGCTCCGGGCGGGACCGTTCGTAGCGCTATCGGCAATCAAGCCAGTCGCGGTTGCGGTGAATAATATCCCGGCAGTCTCCTGATCTCCATAACAGCGCTCACTGCTGATCGGTCGAAGCAATCGGCGTTTTACAGGCATCCCGAGGTCCGGTCGTTTTGCCCGAAGGAGCCGATTCGGCCCGCAGGCAATCCCGATCGTGTCGGGTGGCCCGTCTCGATCTACCGCCGTCCGGAGTGCCGGTATCGGCCCCAATCCGGAGATGATTAATGTCGGGTGCCCCACACATCCCATGATGCTCCGACCTCCTGGGCGGCGGGCCTGCCGACCGGCTGCTAACGGCCAGTAGCCGCCATTGGTAAACCGCTCAAACTCCTCCAAAAGGAGCGGATGTCGCAACACTTGAGCCTGACCGCCCTGCTCGTCCACGATTATGATGAGGCGATTTCGTTCTATGTCGGCAAGCTCGGGTTCGAGCTACGCGACAATAGGCCGCTGACGGTCGAGAAGCGGTGGGTGGTCGTAGCCCCGCACGGAGCGGCGACCGGCCTACTGCTCGCCCGTGCTGCCGACGATACGCAGCGGCAAGCGGTTGGCGATCAGAGCGGCGGCCGAGTATTTCTGTTCCTGGAGACGGACGATTTCGAACGCGATCATCTCGCCTACACGAGGCTGGGCATCCACTTCATCGAGGCACCGCGACGGGAGCCTTATGGTATTGTGGCAGTGTTCGAAGATCTGTATGGCAATCGCTGGGATTTGATCCAGCTCGTACGCACCGACTGCTAGCGGCCAGAATCGGTCTTAGCAGCCCCCGAACTCAGCGGAAGCTGCTTCCCCCGGTTTCACTATTGTCGCCTCAAGACGGATCATAAAATCCCAGCAATGTGATGGTATCTTTGATGGCATCAATCGTAAAAATTGACCGTTTTATTAAATTATATCAAGTAGTTAGAAGCGGTCCACTAATCCCGTAGGGGTCACCAGGCTGCTGCCGGCAGCCATCGTCAGCAACATCCACCTGAATGACACTTGCGCCGGACTAGTTGATCTCAGGTTCCACAGTCGCTCGATCGCTTGTCCCATTTCAGGCAGCAGCCCGCCTTGCAAGCCTGTGCCGTTTGCATCCTGCAAAGGCCGCCCGCCCAGCCGATAGTAGCCGAGGGTGCGGCCAAAATGCCCCACTAGCGACCTTATCGGCGACCGCGCATATTTCGTCGCAGAAACAAGCCGTCTTATCCGACAAATAGTATTGCCGTCCCGTTACAATCGTCCTAGCAGCACGAAATGGCCAGTCGGAAAACCGACGAGCGTATATAAAGGGGACGGATACATGAAAGCCAAAGCGTTGCTTCGCACTTCGGTCGCAGTCTGTGCAATTGTCGGACTAACGCCGCTGGCCGCACAAACCGCGCCAGAAACCGATGTGCAGGAAGCGCCAAAGCCGGTCACCGCGTCGGATCAGGGCGCCAGCCCGACCGCGCCGCAGCCATCCGTGCAGGACAGTCCGGAAGAAGGCGACGACATCGTCGTCACCGGTTTCCGCCGCAGTCTGCAGTCCGCCCAAAACATTAAGCGCCTGTCCGACGGCATCGTCGATGCCATCGTCGCCGAGGATATCGGCAAGCTGCCTGACACGTTCGCTTCCTCGGCGTTGCAGCGTGTTGCCGGTGTTGCCGTCACGCGCGGCGGCGGCGAATCGGCCGGCGTCACGGTGCGCGGCCTGCCCGATCTGACCACGACCTATAACGGCCGGCAGATCTTCACGGCCGAGGGCCGTTACGTGCAGATCCAGGATTTCCCCGCCGGCACCGTCGCGGCGCTGGAAGTGTATAAATCGGGGCTCGCACCGCAGATCGAGGGCGGCATCGCCGGCGCGATCAACGTGCGCGGGCGCAAGCCGTTCGACTTTGCCGGCTTCGAGCTCTCCGGCTCGGCCAATGCCGTGCTGTCGCAGCAGTCCGAGAAAATCGTGCCCAACGGCAACCTGCTGATCAGCAACCGCTGGGATACCGGCATCGGTGAGATGGGCCTGCTGCTCAACGCCTCCTATGTCGGCATCAACTTCATGGATTCGACGCGCGAACAATCGGTGGTCATCGCCCGTACCAACCAGGTCAATGGCGACGGCACCATCGCCAACAATGCGCCGGGCCAACCGGCGGGGCTGCGCTTCCCCGACGCGCAGGGCATTTTCCTCGGTTATGGCGCGCGTTACCGCCCGTCAGCCAACGCTGCGTTTCAATGGAAGCCGACGCCCGAACTCGAAATCTATGCTGATGGCTTGTATCAAGGGTTCCGCTCGAAAGACTATAATCGGTACATGTTCATGCCGATCTTCGGTGGCATCACACTCACCAACGTGACGACGATCCCTGGCACCGATCAAATTTCGAGCGCTACCGTCAGCGGCGCGCCGCGGCCTGACGGTTATAGTAGCTCGTTCGACGGCAAGACCGACACTTATCAGGCTGGTGGCGGCGCGATCTGGAAGCATGATCGGCTCGAAATTTCGGCGGATGTGGCCTATACCGACAGCAAGTACACGGCAGATCGCGTAAACGTCGATTTCGCGATGAATAAAACACCGGTGCGCAATGTGCAGTTTGATGCATCCAAGGACGGCGGCGCGTCGCAGAGTTTTGTCGATTTCAACGTCGCTGATCCCGCCAACTATATCAGCCGCGGACTGTATCAGGAACTGCTGGTGGTGAGCGGCAAGGATTGGCAGGCGCGTACCGACCTTTCCTACGATCTCGACATGGGATTCCTGAAGCGGCTGCAGGTCGGCATTCGCTACGCCAACCGTGACGCCGCACGGGATTTCGGCAATTCCTATTTCAACAACGAAGGCGCTAACATCTTGCTGAGTTCGCTCCCCGGAGCGGACGTAAGGGCCACGCTGCCCGGCTTTACGTACAATAATGCGCTGCCCTATCAGACCTTTGCGGCGATCACCCGCGACAGCATCCGCGACAATCTGGTCGACTTGCGCGGCCGCTTCGGCGCACCCGCGGGCACCGTGGCGTTTACGCCAAGCGACAATTTCCGCGCCAACGAAAAATCTTACGCCGCCTATGCGCAGCTGAAATACGGTTTCGACATGGGCGATACCGTTATCGACGGTGTGGTCGGTCTGCGCGCCGTAAAAACCAAGACACGGATCGACGGCTTCTCGCGTATTGTCTTGGGCTTAAATCCTGACGGAAGCGAAATACTGGATTTCCCTGCCGTCTCGGCCGATAGCGAATATACCGATTATTTGCCTAACGTCAGCGCGCGGATTGCGCTGAGCGACAAGCTGCAACTGCGCCTTGCCTACACCCAAACGCGCACGAGGCCGAGCTTCTTCGACCTTCGTCCGAATACGTCGCTCGGTCAGCCGGTCAACCTTGCACCTGAGGATCCTTGCCTCCGTCCTGAAAACGCGGCCTCGGAAGCTTGTGTGGAGCGTTTGCGTCGCGGTGGTTCGGCGGGCAATCCGGACTTGAAGCCGCTGACATCCGACAATTACGATGCAAGCCTGGAATATTACTTTTCGCGGACCGGTTCGCTTACCGCGGCAATCTTCCGCCACGACGCGCAAGGGTTCGTGGCGAACAACCCGGATCGCTCCGTTGCCGGTCTCCGCATTGATCGGCCGTACAACCTAGGCAATGTCCGGTTGCAGGGCGCGGAGCTGACCTTCACTAGCTTCCTCGACATCGATGGGCTGCCGGACTGGGCTAAGGGATTCGGTCTGCAGGCAAACGGCACCTATAATAACGCCAAGGAAGACCTGAATCCGGGATCGCGCCCATTCCTCGGCGTGTCTAAATGGACCTATAACGTCGTTGCTTTGTACGAGCGGCCAAAGTTCTCGGCGCGGGTGGCGTACAATTACCGCTCCGATTTCGTCACGGCGTACACGTTCGAGACGTTCGATCCCATCAACCATCCGACCGTGGAAAAGGGCCGTGGCCAAGTCGATTTCTCTACCTCGATCACGCCAGTGCCAAACATCACCGTCGCATTCGACATTATCAATCTCCTCGGGAACCCGTTGCAGCGCTCGCGCCAGTACGACACCGGTGACAGCTTTGCGCGGCAGACGATCTATCTCGAGCGTGCCTATTCGCTCGGTGTGCGGTTCCGCTTCTGATTGGGAGGACAGGCATGAAGCTTCTCGTTGTGTTGGGTGCGGCGGCTCTGGCCGCACCCGTGATCGCGGCCGCCGGGCAAGAGGCGGCGCCATCTGCGCAATCCGCCGAGGCCCTGTTTGCCCAGCGCCTGATCAATGATCCGCGGGCGGAAGCGCTGCGCCCCTACGGCCAGCCCATTGCGCCCGTGGCCCGCTCGGACAAGACGGTCCAGTTCGGCAAGGCGCTGCGCATCCAGATCAGCAGCCCGACGCTAGAGTTCGGGCGGATCGGCGCGATCACACCGACGCTCAAGCCGGTCAAGGAAGGCGATCGCCTGGTCGTCGCTTTCTGGGCCCGCGCGCAAAAGACGCAGGACAATGCACCGGGCAAGCTTTGCCGCGTACAGCTCGAGGCAACGCCGGTGGTGCGCGCTCTGTTCGACCAGCCGTTCGACGTCACGCCCGAATGGAAAATGTACAAGCTGAGCGGCAAGGCCGATCGCGCCTATCCCGCCGGCGGGCTCAACGCTGCCTTCCATCTCGCCTGCGCCAAGCAGGTGATCGATATCGGCCCCGTCTTCATCCTGGATTATGGTCAATGAAACGCTTCCTGCTCGCTGCCGGCCTCGCTCTGGCGGCCAGCACCGCGGCCCTGGCCGACAATCCGCAATTTCAGGGCGCCGATCCGCACGCCGCCTATATCGATGGTGAATTGTGGGTCTTCCCGACCGGCGGCCCCGGCGGCAGCTGGGCGGCGGATCGCTTCGGCGCCTTCTCGTCCAAGGATCGCAAGCATTGGCGCAGCCGTGGCGAGCTGATCCGGCGCGACAGCATCAAATGGATCGCCGATGACGGCGCCAAGGAGCATTTCCTGTGGGCCCCCGGCGTCGCCACCAAAGACGGCAAATGGTATCTCTATTACTCCGTCGGCCCGCAGAATCCGACGCCAAGCCGGATCGGCGTGGCGGTGGCGTCGCGTCCCGAGGGACCGTATGTCGATAGCGGCAAGCCGCTGCTGACCGGCGAATTGGTCAAGGACGGGCGCGGCTTCGAAGCGATCGACCCGATGACCTATGTCGATGCCAAATCGGGCAAGGCGTATATGTATGCCGGCGGCAGCGCGGGCGCCAAGTTGCGCGTGTTCCAACTGACGCCGGACATGGTCACGATCGATCGCGAGATTGCCGTTGCGACGCCGCCCGAATTTACCGAAGGCGCGTTCATGCACGAGCGGGGCGGCATCTATTATCTGTCCTACAGCCACGGCCGCTTCAACGGACCGGATTATTCGGTGCGTTACGCCACTTCCACCTCGCCGGTCGGGCCGTGGCAATATCGTGGCGCGATCCTGACCAGCGACAAGAAGCATAAGGGCCCCGGGCATCACAGCTTCGTGCAGGATCCCAAGACCGGCGAGTGGCTGATCGTCTATCACCGTTGGGAAAATCCCAAGGGCGGCGCACCGTTCACCGGCGAACGGCAAGTGGCGGTCGACCGCCTGTCTTATGCCGCCGACGGGACGATCCTGCCGATCCGGATGACGGATTGAGCGCCAGGCGCTAGAGCGGCAGCAAAATTACACTGAGAGGGTATTCCATGAATCGCACGTTACTCGCCGCGACCGCTTTTGCCGCCATCGCAAGCGGCATCGCCGCCAGCCCGGCCGACGCCGCCAGCGCCCAGCGGTCGAGCTTCGGCACGATGCCCGATGGTCGCGACGTACCGGCGGTAACGCTGACCAACCGCCGCGGCGTTTCCGCCACGGTGATCGCGCTCGGCGCCTCGCTGCAGGCGCTGCTGATGCCCGACAAGCGCGGCAAGGTGGAGGATGTTCAGATCGGCTACGATACGCTCGAAGGCTATCTGGCCAAGCCGGAATTCTTCGGCGCGACGGTCGGTCGCGTCGCCAATCGCATCGCCAAGGGCCGCTTCACGCTCGACGGCAAGACCTACCGCACACCGACCAATGACGGCCCTAATTCGCTGCACGGCGGCACCAAAGGCTTCGACAAGGTGCTGTGGGAGGTCACCGACGTGAAGAGCGGGCCGGCCGCTTCCGTCACGTTGCGCTATGTCAGCCCCGATGGCGATATGGGCTATCCCGGCACGGTAACGACCTTCGCGACCTATTCGCTCGACGATAAGAACCAGCTGACGATCGAATATCGCGCGACCACCGACAAGCCGACCGTCGTCAACATCTCCAACCATGCTTATTGGAACCTGGCCGGTGTCGGCAGCCCGCGCGGCGCGATGGGGCATGTCGTAACGATCCCGGCCGCGCTGTACACGCCGACCGATGCGACCGCGATCCCCACCGGCGTGAACCTGCCGGTGGCCGGCACGGTATTCGATTTCCGCAAGCCGCGCGCGATCGGTGACCGCGTGCGCGACGCGCGCGATCCGCAAATCGCTTATGGTCGTGGCTATGATCATAATTGGGTGATCGGCAGCGCGGTGACTCCGACCACGCATCTGATGGCGCGCGTCGTCGAACCCGTGTCGGGGCGTGGCTATGAGCTGTGGTCGAACCAGCCTGGCCTGCAATTCTATTCGGGCAACTTCTTCAACGGCACGATTACCGGCAAGAAGGGCCAGATTTATCGCATGGGCGACGCCATCGTGATGGAGCCGCAGCTGTTCCCGGATGCGCCGAACCAGCCCAACTTCCCGTCGGTGCGGCTGAATCCCGGCCAGACCTACAATAATACGATCGTCTACAAGCTGACCGTGCAGCGCTGATCGACCGAACCGGGAGACCCAAGATGAAACTATTCCTCACCGCGTTGCTCGCCACCGCGGCCGTCGTCGCCAGCCCCGCCGAAGCGCGCGGCCGCTGGAGCGAAGCGCAGGCCAATGGCTGGTATGCCAAGCAGCCCTGGCTGGTCGGCGCCAATTACACGCCGGCCAATGCCATCAACCAGCTCGAAATGTGGCAGGAAGCGACCTGGGATCCCAAGCGCATCGATTACGAGCTGAACTTGGCTCAAGGCATCGGCATGAACACGATGCGCGTGTTTCTGCATGATCAATTGTGGCAGCAGGATCCGGAAGGCTTCAAGCGCCGCATCGCCGAATTCCTGACCATCGCGCAGCGTCACAACATCAAGCCGCTGTTCGTGCTGTTCGACAGTTGCTGGGATCCTGACCCCAAGCTTGGGCCGCAGCACCCCCCGATCCCGGGCGTGCACAATTCGGGCTGGGTGCAGGGCCCCGGCCTGCCCGGTTTGCGCGATCGCAGCCGTTATCCGGGCTATAAGGCCTATGTGCAGGGTGTGATCGGTGCGTTCGCCAACGACGATCGTATTCTGGGTTGGGACGTGTGGAACGAGCCGGATAACGGCGCCGACCAGTATAAGGGACAAGAGGGCAAGGAGCCGTTGGTCCGCGCGATGTTGGCGCAGGTGTTCAACTGGGCGCGCGATGCCGAACCCAGCCAACCGATCACCTCCGGCGTGTGGCTGGGCGACGATTGGACGCCCGGCGGCAAGGGCTCGGCGATGGAAAAGCTGCAGCTCGCGCAGTCGGACGTCATCACCTTCCACGATTACAACTGGCCCGAGACGTTCGAAGGCCGGATCAAGCAGTTGCTGCCATACGGCCGGCCGATCCTGTGCACCGAATATATGGCGCGCGGTAACGGCTCGACTTTCGACGGCTCGCTGCCGATCGCCAAGCGCTACAATGTCGCGATGATGAACTGGGGCTTCGTCGACGGCCGCACGCAGACGCGGCTACCCTGGGACAGCTGGCAGAAGCCGTACACGATGACCGAGCCGACGATCTGGTTCCACGAGGTATTCCGCAATGACGGGACGCCCTATCGCAAGGCGGAGACCGATCTGATCCGCCGCCTCGCCACCGCGCCCAAAGGTGTCGTGCCGCCGGCCGCGCCAATCGCACCGACGCCACGCAAGCGGCGCTGATCGGTGCGCCGGACCGTTTTGGGCCTGATACTGGCGTCGTTGGCGGGAACGTCAGCGGCGCAGGCCCCGGGCGGTCCGGTGACGCCTTATGTAGATCCGGCCAAGGCGTACCTCTTCGCACACATGACCAAGGAGCATTATGGCGAGCTCTATTATTCGGTCAGTCTCGACGGGTTGCACTGGACCCGGCTGAACCACGGCAAGCCGGTCTCCGCCGATTATCACGGCCATGCCTCGATCGCCCGTGGCGGGGACGGACGTTATTACCTGGTCGGCAACAAGGGGGACGATGACCCGCTGATCCGCTTCTGGGTGTCGGACGATCTGCTGCGCTGGACAGCATTCGGCACCTATCGGCCCGAGCTGAAGAATATCCCCGGGCACCCGCACACCTTACCGCGGATCGGCGCCCCCAAGGTTTTTTACGATGTGCCATCGCGTCAATTTCTGCTGACCTGGCACACGCCTAATCTGGACGGCGACGCGCAGGATCCCGAACGCTATTGGGGCAGCCAGCGCACGCTCTACGTCCAGTCGCATGACCTCAAGAACTTCGCCCAGCCGCCACGCCGGCTGTTCGCCTGGGACATGGCCACGATCGACACGATCGTGCAGCCCAATGAACGCGGCGGTTACTGTGTGGTGATCAAGGACGAGCGCTACCCGTCCTACGACTGGCCGACCGGCAAGACGATCCGCGTCAGCTGCGCTGGCAAGCTGCTCGGCCCCTATCCCCTGCCCGGCCCGCCGCTCAGCCCCAACTTTCGCGAAGCGCCGACGATCATTCGCGCGCCCAACGCCAAGGATTGGCTGCTTTATTACGAGCAATATGCCGGCACGAGCTATGGCCTGTCGACCGCGCGGACGTTGCAAGGCCCGTGGTATCAGGTGTCCGGCAATAGCGGCGTGCCAGAATGGAACCGCTACGAAATGCCCGCCGGTACGCGCCACGGATCGATGATCGGCATTTCGCGTCAGCAATATGATGCGATCGTTGCCGCCTTTCCGGAGCAATAGAATGATCGTCATACGCTTCGCTTGCGCCGCGCTCGGCGCGTGCGCGATCGCCGCTAGTGTCGGTGCCGCACCGGCCGAGCCGCGCACGTTCACCAACCCGTTGCTGCCGTCCGGCCCAGATCCGTGGATCGTGCGGGAGGGCGCGACCTATTATTACATGCACACACTCGGCAACCGGCTGGCGATCCGAAAGACCAGCGATCTGACGCGTCTCGCCGATGCCGCCGAGATCACCGTCTGGACTCCGCCCAGGACCGGCCCGAACGCGCAATCGATCTGGGCGCCGGAACTTCACCGGATCGAGGGCAAATGGTATATCTATTACACCGCCGCCGAGAGCGGGCATGACGATGATGCGCATCGCGGCATTTTCGTCCTGGAAAATGGCAGCGCCGATCCGACCCGCGGAACGTGGACCGATCGCGGTCGGCTGAAGACGGCGCATACCGGCATCGACGGCACGACGTTCGTCCAGGCGGGCAAGCGCTACTTCGTGTATTCGCCCTATGTCGGGCCGGACAGTGTGCTGGCGATTGCCGAAATGGCCGATCCCTGGACGCTGTCAGGAGCAGAAACGATCATCGCACGGCCCGATTTCGCCTGGGAACGCCAGGGTGGCCGGCAGATCCTGGAAGGTCCCGAATTTCTGCGCGGTCCCAAGGGTGATCTGTTCCTGACCTATTCCGCCAGCGCCTGTTGGTCCGACGACTATGCCATCGGGCAATTGCACGCGCCTGCCGGCAGCGATCCGCTCGACGCGCGCGCCTGGACCAAATCGCCCCGCCCGGTGGTCGCCAAGGCGGCCGACCAGGGCGTTTACGCCCCCGGGCACAACGGCTTTTTCACGTCTCGTAACGGCCGCGAGACCTGGATCGTCTATCATGCCAATCCCGGCCCTGGCATGAAATGTACAGCGCAGCGTTCCCCGCATATCCAACGGGTGACCTGGACCAGAGACGGCCAGCCGATATTCGCTCGCCCGATCGGCACTGCGACGCGATTGCCTGCGCCACAGCGCTGAGCTTGCCGGACTGACGGCATGCGCGTGATTTTACTGGATAGTCTACGGCGTAAGGATTATTGGACACTAGGTGCCGACAAGATAACGGTATCGGTAAACCATTAAGCGAGAGGATTTCCGACATGGAATGGCGATCGAAAACTCGGTTCGGCCAGCAGGCATTATGCGTTGCGGCTATCGCGGTGGCGCTGGCCGCTTGCTCGAAGAAGGCGCCGGAGGAGCAAACCACCAGCGAAACCACTACCGAAACCGAGGTCGCCGCCGCCACCACTCCCGCCCCTGCCCCCGCTGCTGCCGCGCCGGCTGCCGACAATACCGATACGCTGACCGGGGTGAAGCTGGCCGCCTATACGGGGGACGCCGCTAAGGGCAAGGTGGCGTTCATTACGTGCCAGACGTGCCATTCGGTTGAGGCCGGCGTGAACAAGATCGGGCCGTCGCTGCACGCCGTCGTCGGGCGCAAGGCCGGGATTATCCCCGGGTTTAGCTATTCGCCGGCCAACAAGAATAGCGGGATCACCTGGACGCCCGAAAAATTGTTCCAATATCTTGAAGGTCCGCAGCGCATCGTCCCGGGCACCAAGATGATCTTCCCCGGCTTCCCGGATCCGCAGAAACGCGCCGACGTGATCGCCTATCTGCAGGCCAATTCTTCCTGATCGAGCCGGCCCGGCGGCAGCGGTCGCCGGGTCATCGCCTGATCCTGAGATCGGCGAGATGGATAGGGAACGACAGCAATAGCGGTAGCGCGATCCAGCGCCAGTCGAGCCCGATGAGTGCCGCGCGTAGCGCGAGCAGGATCAGCGCGCCAGGGGCGAGCCGGAGCAACGCCTCACTCACCCGCCACCCCCTACTGACCAGCCAGGCAAATTCGCCGGCGATCACCAGCAGCACGATATCGACGGCATGGCCGCTGGCGAACAGCCAGTTCAGCCGAACGGCCCATTGAGTTGGACGATTGTCCAGTTGAGATAACCGGCAAACGCAACCCAGAGCAGATACGGCAACAGCAGCGCCGCCGACACGCGCGAACCGCGCCCCGCCACTGCCGCCAGCACTGCAACCGACAGCCACAGCGCGACGACCTCGATCGCCGCCCAGTCCGGACGGTGCAGACGGAAAAACAACAGGCTCCACAGGATATTGAGGAAGCCATTCAGCGCGAACAGCCCAAGCAGCCATTCGCGCGCGCGCCATGACTGCAAGCCCAGCCAGCCGGTCACGCCGGCCAGCGCGGTGAAGGCGTAGATCGCGGTCCAGGCCACGCCATAAGCGGCGTCAGGCGGCGCCCAACTTGGCTTAACCAAGGCCTGGTACCAGGCGCCGGTGTCGGTGATCGTCGCGCCGAGCAAGGCGACGCTGCCCGCCAGCATCGCGGCAATGAACACGGGGAAGATCCATACTCTGCCCATCACGCAGCGCTCTGTATCAAGTGGCGTAGGTCTTTGAAGAAGATGCGCGCATAAGCCAGCGGCCGGGCGTAGATCAGCTGCTTGTTCATATAAGCGTGCCAGGTGAGATGCTGCACATCGGGGTCCGCGCACATCGCCACGAAACGCTCGCGGCGCCGATCATTGCGATACCAAAAATATTGCATGATCCCAAGGATTTCGAACACCAGCCTATGGTTGCGCATGAAGCGTTTGCGCGCCTGAGCCAGCGCCTTGGGATTGCCCGTCGTAAGGAATACCGCCACCGCCTCGGCGGTATGGCGGGCCGAAACCATCGCATAATAGATCCCTTCACCCGAGGCCGGCGCGACCACCCCGGCGGCGTCGCCGGTGACGAGAATGTCGCGGCCATTGTCCCACCTGGCGAGCGGACGAAGCGGGATCGGCGCACCTTCGCGGCGCAGCGTCTCGCAGCGATCAAGCCCGGTACGGGCACGCAGCCGGGCAGTCGCGTGGCGCAATTGGAACCCCTTCTCGGCGCTGCCCACGCCGACGCTGGCGGTGTCGCCGTGGGGAAAAATCCAGGCGTAGAAATCGGGCGACAAAGCGGCTTGGTAGAACACGTCGCAGCGGCCGGGATCGAACCCGCTATGCGCCGCGGGCGCACGGATCACTTCGTGGTAAGCGAACACGCAAGGGGTGGGGCCGCTATCCGGCAAGGCGCTGCGCGCGATGCGCGAGCGGGCGCCGTCGGCACCGATCACGCTGCGCGCGCGGACACGGTGTTCGACGCCGCCGTCCGGATCGGTATAGCAGACTAGCGCGCAGCCATCGGCGTCGCGCTCGATCCGGTCGACGGTGCCGGTGCGGCGCTCGGCGCCGGCCGCTGCCGCACGGTCACGCAGCCATTCGTCGAACGTCTCGCGGTCGACCATGCCGACATAACCGCCCGCGCCGCTGGGATCGACCGGCATGTCCACCGCGCGATCCGATGGCGCGATCATCCGCGCCGCGATCGCCCGCCCGACGATCAGATGATCGGGAATGGCGAAATCGCGGATCAGCCGCGGTGGGATCGCGCCACCGCACGGTTTGATCCGCCCGCCGCGATCGAGCAGCAGCACCGCACGCCCGGCGCGCGCCAGCTCGGTTGCCGCCGTAGCACCGGCCGGGCCGCCGCCGACCACCACGCAGTCGAACGTCATGCCGCCGCCTCGCGAGCGGAAACCGCCTGATATCCAGGCGGTGGCGCGCGCAGCGCCAAGGCCGCGGCAAGCAGGAACAGCAGCGCCTCGATCCCGAACACGGCAGTGAAGGTCAGACTGGTCGAGCCGATCAGCGCACGTCCGACGTCGACCCCAATGGCGCCGATCAACCCGCCCAGACCGAAGGCGATCGCCTGCGCCGCGCCCCATACGCCCATGCGGATACCTTCGCGACCACCCTTGCCTGCTCCTGCCAGACCCATCATCGTGCCAATCGCTGCTACCGCGAACACGCCGTTGGCAAAGCCGAGCAACACGATATTGAAGGCCAGCGGCCAATCCGGCCCGGCGCGTGCGGCGAGCGCCAGCCCCACCAGCGCGCCGGCCGAGCCGATACAGCCGGCAACGATCCAGTGCCGTAAGCGGCCAGCCTGGCCGCCGCCGAATGCGCTACCGCCGATGCCGGCCAGGATCATGCCGGCGAGCACGCCGCCATGCTGCAGCCCGGAGAGTTGGGTCGACTGGCCAGGAGTATAGGCGAACAGCAGCCCGGCAAACGGTTCGAGGATCAGATCCTGCATCGAATAGGCCAGCATCGACAGGAACACGAACAGGGTGAAGCGGCGCGCCTCGGGATCGGCGCGCATCTCGCGCACGGCCGCACCAAACGATAGGGGATGACTATCGCGCACCGGCACCGCGACCGGCCGCCGCCCTTCGACACCCCATAGCGCCAGCATCGCAACAACGAACGCGGCGCCGGCGACACCGCCGGCAACGATTGCCAGCCGCTGCAGCGAAAAGGGCTCGATCAGCGCGCCGGCCACGCCTGCCGTGACGGCGATGCCGGCCACCATCATGATCCAGGTGATCGCCGCCGCCGCCGCACGGCGTTGCGGCGCGACGCGGGTGGCGAGCAAAGCGAGCAGCGAGGTGCCTGCTGCGCCGACGCCTGCACCGATCATCGCGAAAGCGAGGATGGCAAGCAGCACCCCGGCGACCGAGCGCGCGGCGAGAAAGGCCAGCGCATCGACCGCCAGCAACGCCCCGAGCGCCAGCGTGCCCATGCCGAGTACGATCCACGGCGTCCGCCGCCGCCCGCGATCCGAGCCGTGGCCCCAGGCCGGCCGCGTCAATTGCACGGCATAATGCCACGCCACCAGCCCCGCCGGCAGCGCCGCGGGCAGCGCATATTCCACCACCATCACGCGATTGAGCAAGGACGTCGCGAGCATCACGATTGCGCCGATCGCGCTCTGCACCAGCCCGAGCCGGACGATGCCGAGCCAGCCGAGCGGCGCGGCGCTCACAAACCGCCCACGCCGCCGAGCCCAAACGCCGAGGCCAGCATGCCGAGCACGTACAGGCTGGTGCCGGTGGCGTTGTACCACGGCGTATGGCGCAGCGGATCGCTGAGCAGCCGGCGCATCAGCACGATTTGCCCGAGCAGCAGCGCGGCGATGATGCCCGCGACGAGCAGGTGGCCCCATGACACGAGCAAAGCGATTACCGCGACTTGCGGCGCTGCCATTACCACACAGGCTACCTGCGCCGCGGGGCCCACGCCCAGCGTTACCGGCAGCGAGCGCAGCCCCATGGCGCGATCGCCCTCGACCGCCTTGAAATCGTTGAGCGTCATGATGCCGTGCGCGCCGACACTGTAGAGCGCAAGGATCAGCAGGATATCCGTGCCCGGCAGCGCGCCGGCCATCAGCGTGGCGCCCGTAAACCAGGTCAGGCCTTCATAGGTCAGTGCGACCACCGCCGGGCCCCAAATGCCGCTGACCTTGAAGCGGAACGGTGGGGCGCTGTAGCCCCAGGCACAGAGCAGGCCGAGACAGGTGGCAGCGAGCACCAGCGGCCCGGTCGCCCAGGCGACGAGCAGCGACAGCGCGGTGCCGGCGATCGCGATCCATAGGCCCCAATGGCCGGCGATCCGCCCCGAGGGGATCGGCCGGTTGGGTTCGTTGATCGCATCGACATGGCGATCGAACCAATCGTTGACCGCTTGGCTGGTGCCGCACACCAGCGGCCCGGTGAGCAGCACGCCGGCGACGAGGAACGGCCAACGCTCCGCGATCGGCACGCCCGAGGAGACGACGCCGCACATGAACGCCCAGATCGGCGGAAACCAGGTGACCGGCTTGAGCAGTTCCAGGACATCGCGCGCCGCGGGCAGCGGGGTGGCGATACCGGGGAAAGTCAACCGATCCATGAGCGGAGGCTAGGATAGGACAGTAGCAAGCGTCAAATGGAATTGACGATCGTTGACGCGTTGCTGACATGGATTGTGAAAGCGCGCGGCCACCTGTGCTAGGAACGCTGCTAGGGACGTCAATCGAAGGTCAAGCAATGCCGAGCGCGATCGTAGCCGGTGGTGGCGTCTCGGGACTGGCGGCCGCTATCGGCCTGGTGCGCGCGGGCTGGAGCGTTTCGGTCTACGAGCGGGCTGCGACCGTGGAGCCGATGGGGGCGGCTTTGAGCCTGTGGCCGAACGCGATAGCGGCGCTCGACGAACTGGGCCTTGGCCAGACGGCGGCGGCGGTCGGCATGCCGATCAGCGCCATGTTGCTGGCCGACCAGCGCGGCAACGCCATCATCGGACCGCGCCCGGTTCCTCTTGGCGCCGTGATGATCACTCGAACGGCATTGCAGCACCTGCTCGTGGAGGCGCTGGACAGCGAACGCTTGCAGCTCGGCCGATCCATTCTCGCCGTCGAGCAGTCACGCGCCGGCGTGACCGTCGAATTGGCAGACGGCGCGTGTGCATCCGCCGACCTGTTGGTGGACGCAGGCGGCATCCGCTCGGTCGTCGATGTGGCCCTTGCGGCGCGTCAGGCCACGTTCTCAGGCTATGGTGGCGTGCTCGCACTGTCGGAGAGTGTCGGTGGCAGCCTGAAGGGTCTTGCTGCCGAATATTGGGGATGGGGCGAGCGGTTCGGCGTGTTCGAACTACCGCAACAGCGGCGATACTGGTTCTACATGCGCGACCAATCGGCGACGTGCGCGACGCCGACGCATGAGCAGGTGACGGCCCGGGCCGCCGGTTGGCCGTCCTCGATCACCGAAGCGATCGCGGCCACGTCGCCCGAACGGCTGGTCCCCTTCGTGATCCATGCAAAGCGGGCACCGGATCGGATGGGAAATGGTCGTGTCATCTCGATCGGCGATGCCGCGCATGCGATGGAACCGAATCTCGGCCAAGGCGCATGCCAAGGCCTCGAGGATGCCGTGGCGCTGATGACAGTCGCATCGCTCGAGCCCGCGGCGATGCTCGCCGCCTTCGAGGCGCTGAGACTGAAGCGGGTCAGGATGGTGGTGCGTCGATCAGCGGAAGGACGCCACGGCGCGCATGGCCCGCGGCTGATGCAGATGCTCGCGCGAACGGTACTGCGAGCCATGCCCGCAAGCATTAACGAGCGCGTGATACGCGCAGCGCAGACCATGCCGGACTATGCCGATGCTGCGCGCCATGCGCTGCAATCGCCCCGCTCACCGCCGGCAGCGTTCAAACTCCCCGAAGAGCAATTGGAATGATGTCGCGCGTGGGGATGCAAGCCGGAGCGGGTGCGATCAATTGTCGCCGGACACCAGATTGCCCAGCCCGTGGCGGTGCAGCTTCGAATACAGGCTCTGCCGGCTCACGCCGAGCACTTCCGCCGCCGAGGCGCGGTTGTCCGACGTGTAGGTCAGCGCCGCTTCGATGCACAGCCGCTCGATCAAATCGGTGCTCTCGCGCACGATCTCTTTCAGCGACATGCGCCCGACCAATTCGGTCAATTGCTCGACCGAGCGCGGCGCATCGTTCAGCGCAAGCGGGGGCTGGCGCAGGCGACGGCCGACATGGCGAATGGTGAAGCCATAGCAATCGCTGCCGTCCATCGGCGCGACCACGCCCGACACCTCGATCTCCGCCTGCGCGCCGGCAGCGCCGCGCAGGATAGTGGCGACGTTGCGCACCGCGCCATGCTCGCGCAATTGCGCGACGATCAGTTCGAGGTCGATCCCCGGACGGCCGAGCCAAGCGCCGAGCCGCACGCCCGTGACGCGCTCGATCGAGGGCATTTCGGCAAGCTCGACAAAGGCGGCATTGGCGGTGAGCACGACCAGGTCGCGATCCACCAACACGAAGGCGTCGGGCATCCGTTCGACGACGTCGGTCAACATCGCATCGTAGCGATGACCGGCGGTGACGATCTGGTCGGGATCGATCCGCACGATGAGCATCGGCTGGCGCGCCTGGCGAAACAGGCGGGCCGACACGCGCATCTCGGCGCGCCGTGCGCCGACCCGCAGCGTGATCGGCGCTAGATCGTCGGCGACTTCAGCGGCGCCCAGATACGCGACGAGATCGTCGCGATCGGCAGTATCGACGATGCCGTTGACCGGTGTGCCCAGCAGCGCGCCATCGGCGGCATCGAGCAGGCGGTGCGCCGCCGGGTTGGCTTCGCGGATACGGCGCGTGTCGGCGTCGACGATCAGCACCGCATCGGAGGCCATGTCGAACAGTAGCCGGTAACGCGTCTCGGCCTGGCGCAGGCGGATGTAATCACGCTCGAGCGATTGCTGCGTCTGCAGCAAGCGCTGCTGCACCGCCGCCGCGCCGCGCATGTCGCGCCCGATCGCGATCAGCCGATCGCCTTCGCCCAGCGTCATCACGAGATACCGTACGGGCACGTCGCCGCCCGCCGCCGCATGATTGACCTGGCGCCAGCGCGGTGCACCCGTGACGCACGCCGCGGCGAGCATCTCGGCGACCTTGGGCCGGCTTTCTACGGTCATCGTGCTGGCCCAGGGCTCGCCGAGCCAGCCGGCAAAACCATGATTGGCAAGGTCGCCCTGCGATACAGCGATGTCCAAAACCGTGCCGTCGGCAGCAAGGATGAATGCGACATCGCCCACTGCGGCAAGCAATGACGCGGCGACACTAGCGGACAGCGGCCCCGGCAATGTGTCGGGCTTGGTGAAGGCCGTTGGGGCGGACGAGGCGAAAGGCTTGTTCATCGACGAGCGTCGCGCTCCAATATGCGAGATCAACTATATGCCGCGGCCCCCCATGCGCGTTCGCGAACGAGCTCCCCGGCAATCTTCAACGCAAGCTTCGCATCGCGGGCGGTGCCATCGGCCCCGACCTGATCGGCAAGATCAGGATCCGCACTGAAAATCCTGCCACCGACCATCACGCAGAGCTGTGGATTGCGCGAAACGTTCCGCAGCGCAGCAATAGTCGATGTCAAATCCGCGATATGGCAGTCACAACTGATCGTCAATCCGACCAGATCGTAATGATCTTTTGCAACGCAGCGTACCAGATCCGCAGTTTCCGCGTCGGCCATCCGGTGGGTCGACCAGCCGCCGCGGCGGAACACCTCGTCGATCACCACCATGCCGAAACTATGCTGGTCGCCCGGCATCGACGCGAACAGCGCGTGGCGTGGGGCAGTGTCAGGTGCGCGATCGCTCGGCCCACGCGCGGCGATCTCGTGCACCACTTCCTGCAACCGCCATAAGCCCATCGTCACATCGACGAAATCGCAGCGATCGGCCTCCCAATATTCCCCGAGCAGCCGCGCTGCGGGGGCTAGCAGATCGACCATCACGGTCTCCACCGCGACGCCACGATCGAGGATCGCCTCGATATGGGCAAGCAGCGCATCGGCATCGATCTGCATTACCAGCGGCGCGAACGCGGCGATTTCGGCAACGTCGACCGGCTGTTCACTGGCGGGCGACCGTGCCGCGGCGACGCCAGCATGCGCAGCGATCAGACGTGGGATAATCTCGCGCTCAATCAGAGAAGACAACGACTGCGCATGGTCTCGATCGAATTGCATCCTGAAGGCAGCAAGTCGTTCGTCACCCCCGGCATAGTCGCGCGCCGATGGCAGTCCAGAACCGCCCTGGCCGGCACGCGCATAGTGGGTCATCGATGCCATACCGGCTCTCCCCAGCCTGGTCGCCACGTCGCAAATACTGGCCGGAACACGATTAATCCGAGTCTCCGGCGACTCGTAACCTATGCCTGCATCACCGCTCTGACAACCGACAACCGTTGCTGCAGGGCAGCATGTGTCATTGATGTTGGACGTCAATTAATATTGACACTTCAATCGTCCAGCGCTTAATCTTGGCTCAAATAGAACGGGTAGGCGCAACGCGATGCGGGCGGATATTTCTTCCTTCGCCGAGAGAGACAGAGGCGCCGGCGCGCCGCTCTACACGCCCGACCAACGCCGCCGCCGCGACTCGTCACGCTGGACTTTGGTGCAGGGCGTATTGGCGCCGGTGCAGTTCCTGATCTTCCTCGTCAGCCTCGTTCTGGTGCTGCGCTACCTTACCCTCGGCGAGGGCGCTGCGGCGGCGACCGTGTCGATCGTGATCAAGACCTGCGCGCTGTACGCGATCATGATCACCGGCTCGATCTGGGAAAAGGTCGTGTTCGGCCGCTGGCTGTTCGCCCCGGCCTTCTACTGGGAGGATGTGTTCAGCATGCTCGTGCTGGCGCTGCACACCGCCTATCTCGTCATGTTGGTCGGTGATTTAGGCAGCGAGCGCGAGCGCATGCTGCTCGCGCTCGCTGCCTATGCCAGCTACGCGATCAACGCCACGCAGTTCGTGATCAAGTTGCGCGCCGCGCGGCTGCAGGCGGCGACACCAACGCTGGCGGTGGCAGGGTGACCCCGGCGTTGCCCGCCGCGCTGGGGTGCGACGCCCCGGTCTTGCGCGAGCGCGGGCAGCGCGAAGTATTTTGCGGCCTGACCGGCATCATCTGGCTGCATCGGAAAGTGCAGGACGCGTTCTTCCTTGTCGTCGGCTCGCGCACCTGCGCGCATCTGCTGCAATCGGCGGCCGGCGTGATGGTGTTCGCCGAGCCGCGCTTTGCCACCGCGATTATCGAGGAGCGCGATCTCGCCGGCATGGCCGATTGCAACGAGGAGCTCGATCGCGTGGTCGATCGCCTGCTTGCGCGGCGGCCGGAGATCAAATTGCTGTTCCTGGTCGGTTCCTGCCCTTCGGAAGTGATCAAGCTCGATCTCTCCCGCGCCGCCGCGCGACTGTCGGTCAAGCATACCGGCACGACCAAGATCCTCAATTATTCCGGCAGCGGCATCGAAACGACGTTCACCGAAGGAGAAGATGCCTGTCTCGCGGCGCTCGTGGCGGATGCCGCTGAGGACACGTCCGGCGTACCCAGCCTGATGATCGTCGGCGCACTGCCCGATGTCGTCGAAGACCAGTTCCTGCGACTGTTCGCCGAGCTTGGCATCGGCCCAGTTCATTCGCTGCCGGCGCGCCGGGCTGGCGCCATGCCGCCGGTCGGGCCGCACACCCGCTTCCTGCTCGCCCAGCCGTTCCTCGGCGAGACCGCGCGCGCGCTGGAAGATCGCGGCGCGGCGCGGCTCGATGCGCTGTTTCCGTTCGGCGCGGAGGGCACGACGCACTGGCTGCACGCCGCCGCGCAGGCGTTCGGCGTGGACGAGATGCATTTCCGCCGTACCATCGCGCCGGGCCGCGAGCGCGCCAAGCGCGCGATCGAGCACAGCCGCCCCCGTTTGGAGGGTAAGCGGATCACCTTTCTGCCCGATTCGCAGCTCGAAATTCCGCTCGCCCGCTTCCTCGCCACCGAACTCGGCATGCTGCCGGTCGAGGTCGGCACGCCTTATCTCCACCGCCGCCATCTTGCTCACGAACTGGCCTTGCTCCCGGCGGAGACCGTGCTCAGCGAAGGCCAAGACGTCGATAAGCAACTCGACCGGGTCCGCGTCGCACGGCCCGATCTCACGGTCTGCGGGCTCGGCCTTGCCAACCCGCTTGAGGCCGAAGGCCTGACCACCAAATGGGCGATCGAACTGGTCTTTTCGCCGATCCACGGCTTCGACCAAGCCGGCGACTTGGCCGAACTTTTCGCGCGACCGCTGCGGCGGCGCGATGTGTTGCGGGTATGAGCGGGCGTGCCCATCCTGCCGTTATCCCAGCCGAAGCCGGGATCTCGGGCGATGGCGCGGGGCGTGCGCCGCTTGAGACCCCAGCTTTCGCTGGGGTGACGATGGTTGGCAGATGCCGGGGTAGAACCCCATGCAGCTGACCGTGTGGACCTATGAAGGCCCGCCGCATGTCGGCGCGATGCGCATCGCGACAGCGATGGAAGGCGTGCATTACGTGCTCCACGCGCCCCAAGGCGACACCTATGCCGATCTGTTGTTCACCATGATCGAGCGCCGCGGCAAACGGCCGCCGGTCACCTACACCACCTTCCAGGCGCGCGATCTTGGCAAGGATACGGCCGAATTGTTCCAGCAGGCGGCGCGCGATGCGTTTGCGCGGTTCCAGCCGCAGGCGATGCTGGTCGGCGCTTCGTGCACCGCCGAACTGATCCAGGACGACCCTGCCGGGCTCGCCGAAGCGATGCGCCTCCCCTGCCCGGTCATCGCGCTCGAATTGCCGAGCTACCAGCGCAAGGAAAATTGGGGCGCAGCGGAGACCTTTTACCAGCTGGTGCGCAAGATGTGTGCTGTTTCAAATTCCTCTCCCGACGGGGGAGGAATTAAAAAGGCCAACATCCTCGGCCCCACCGCGCTCGGCTTCCGCCACCGCGACGACGTGATCGAGATCCGCCGCCTGCTCGACACGCTCGGCATCGCGGTCAACGTCGTCGCCCCGCTTGGCGCCACGCCCGCCGATCTCGCCCGCCTGCCCGCGGCCGATTTCAACATTTGTCTCTATCCCGAAATCGCCGATACGGCGTGCCGCTGGCTCGAACGGCAATATGGCCAGAAAACCGTCCGCACCGTGCCCATCGGACACGCCGCAACGCGCGACTTCATCGCAGAGATCGCTGCGCTGGCCGGCGTAGATCCTGCACCGGCGCTCGACACCTCCAACCTCCCCTGGTGGAGCCGATCAGTCGACTCGACCTATCTCACCGGCAAACGCGTGTTCATCTTCGGCGATGCGACCCACGCCATCGCCGCCGCCCGTGTCGCGCAGGATGAGCTCGGCTTCGAGGTCGTCGGCCTCGGCTGCTACAACCGCGAATTTGCGCGCGATTTGCGCGACGCCGCCAAGCTGTACGGCGTGGAACCGCTGATCACCGACGATTATCTCGCGGTCGAGGAAGCGATCCAGGCGCTGCAGCCCGAACTTGTGCTCGGCACGCAGATGGAGCGTCACATTGCCAAGCGCCTGCGCATCCCCTGCGCGGTGATTTCCGCCCCCGTCCACGTGCAAGACTTCCCCGCGCGCTACAGCCCGCAAATGGGCTTCGAGGGCGCGAACGTGCTGTTCGACACCTGGGTCCACCCGCTGGTCATGGGGCTGGAGGAACATCTGCTGACGATGTTTCGCGACGATTTCGAGTTTAGCGATGGCGCGGGGGCGAGTCATTTGGGTGGTTCTACTCCTCTCCCACTGGCGGAAGGGGCTGGGGGTGGGACTGCCGCCGCAGTGAGCGTTGCCGCGGAAACAGGCCCTCCCCTATCCCCTCCCGCCAGCGGGAGGGGGACTTGGTCGGCCGAAGCCGAGCGTGAACTCCTCAAAATCCCGTTCTTCGTCCGCGGCAAAGCACGCCGCAACACCGAGAAGTTCGCCGCCGACCGCAACCTTGCCACGATCACGCTGGACACGCTCTACGACGCAAAGGCGCATCATGCCCGCTAGCGCTCCTCGCTCCGACCGGGCTTCCGCCCCCCTCCACGTGGTCATTGTCACGCTCGACAATCATCTGTCGGGCGCTGCCGAACGCGCCGCCGCCCGCTTCGCGCAGGATGGTTCCGGTATAACCATCGGCTTCCACGCCGCGGCGGATTGGGACCGCGACGCCGGATCGCTCGATCGCTGCCTCGCTGATATCGCCCGCGGCGACATCGTCATCGCCACCATGCTGTTTCTCGACGATCACATCCGCGCCGTCCTCCCCGCGCTCACTGCGCGCCGCGAGGCATGCGCCGCGATGGTCGGGCTGATGTCGGGCAGCGAAGTGGTCAAGCTCACCCGGCTCGGTGACTATCGCATGGACAAGCCGGCGCGGGGCCCGCTGGCGCTGCTCAAGCGCCTCCGTGGTTCGGCCAAGCCCGGTGCCTCGTCCGGCGCCGGCCAGATGAAGATGCTGCGTCGGCTTCCCAAAATGCTGCGCTTCATCCCCGGCACCGCGCAGGACGTGCGGGCCTATTTCCTCACGCTGCAATATTGGCTGGCGGGCAGCGACGACAATGTCGTCGGCATGATCCAGGCCCTCGCCGGCCGCTATGCCGGCCACGCCACGCGCGCCGAGGCACCGCACGACTACCCGGATGTCGGCGTCTATCACCCCGCCCTTGCCGGCCGCATGGCCGAGCGTGCCGAGACCCTGCCCGGAACCAAGGCCACGCGCGGCACGGTCGGTGTCCTCATGCTGCGTTCCTATTTGCTCGGCCGCGATACCGGCCATTATGACGGGGTGATCGCCGCGCTGGAGGCGAAGGGGCTGCGCGTCATCCCCGCCTTTGCCAGCGGGCTCGATTCCCGCCCAGCGATCGAGCGCTTCTTCATCGCCGACGGCGCGCCGATCGTCGACGCGGTCGTCTCGCTCACCGGTTTCAGCCTGGTCGGTGGCCCCGCCTATAACGACGCTGAAGCGGCCGAGACGATGCTGGCCGCGCTCGACGTGCCGTATATCGCCGCGCACCCGCTCGAATTCCAATCGCTGCAGCAATGGGGCGCAAGCCGCCAGGGCCTGTTGCCGATCGAAGCGACGATGATGGTGGCGATCCCTGAGCTCGACGGCGCGGTGCTGCCCAGCGTGTTCGGTGGTCGTGCCGACGGGTCGGGCGCGTGCACCGGCTGCGCTCGGCACTGCACGTTCCCCGCTTCCAGCCTGACGCGCGAAATGCGCTCCTGCCCGGAACGCGCCGAAGCATTGGCCGGCAAGCTCGCCAAGCTCGTCGATCTGCGCCGCTCCGCACGCGCTGCGCGCAAGCTCGCCATCATCTTGTTCAACTTCCCGCCCAATGCCGGCGCCACCGGCACGGCGGCGCATCTCGCGGTATGGGAATCGCTCCATGCGACGCTCACCACACTGGCGGCGGAAGGCTATGCCGTCGATCTCCCCGCCGACGTCGATGCGTTGCGCGAGGCGGTGCTGCACGGCAATGCCGCGCGGTATGGCGCGGACGCCAACGTCCATGCCCGCATTCCCGCCGACGATCACGTCCGCCGTGAGCCCCATCTGGCGGCGATCGAAGCGCAATGGGGTCCAGCGCCGGGCAAGCAGCAAAGCGACGGCGGGGCGATCCAAGTGTTGGGCGCGCAATTCGGCCGGGTGTTCGTCGGCATCCAGCCCGCCTTCGGTTATGAAGGCGATCCGATGCGGCTGCTGTTCGAAGGCCGCTTCACGCCGACGCATGCGTTCAGCGCTTTTTATCGCTGGCTGCGCGAGGATTTCGCGGCCGATGCGGTGCTGCATTTCGGCACGCACGGCGCGCTGGAATTCATGCCCGGCAAGCAGGCCGGGCTGAGCGGGGATTGCTGGCCGGAACGCCTGATCGGTGACTTGCCGAATTTCTATCTCTACGCAGCGAACAACCCCTCAGAAGGTCTGATCGCCAAGCGCCGCTCGGGCGCGACGTTGATCAGTTATCTCACCCCACCGCTCGCCCAAGCCGGGCTGTACAAGGGGCTGAACGAGCTCAAAGCGTTGCTGGAACGGTGGCGCTCGTCGCCATCGGACGACGAGCGCGCGGCGCTGGAGCCGATGATCCGCACCCAGGCCGATGCGCTCGATCTTGCCCCCGCCCCTGTTCGTCTGGTCGGGGCGGTTCCGGCATTGGTCGTGCCGCCAGTGCCCCCCGCACCGGTCCAGGGCGACGAAGTCTGGGATTTGACCACGCTGTCCGCCCGCCTCTACGAAGTCGAGCGCGAACTCATCCCGCACGGGCTCCACGTCCTTGGCACGCCACTCTCCGATCAGACCCGCGCACAGATGATCGCGGCCGGCGCCGACGCCGATCTTTCGTCCACCAATGCCGAACTCTCCGCGCTTATCCACGCGCTCGACGCGCGCTATGTCCGCCCCGCCCCCGGCGGCGATGTCTCGCGCAATCCGAAAGTGCTGCCCACCGGGCGCAACATTCACGGCTTCGATCCCTTCCGCATTCCGGGCAGCTTTGCGCTGGCGCAAGGCAATGCGCAGGCCGATCAGGTCATTGCACGCCACATCGCGAGCGGCGCGGCCTTCCCGGAAACGCTGGCGATGGTGCTGTGGGGCACCGACAATCTCAAATCCGAAGGCACGCAGATAGCGCAGGCGCTGGCGCTGATCGGCGCGCGCCCGCGCTTCGATGGCTATGGCCGGCTGTCGGGTGCCGAATTGATACCGCTTGACGAACTGGGGCGGCCGCGGATCGACGTGGTCGTGACGCTATCGGGGATCTTCCGCGATCTGCTGCCGCTCCAGACCAGGATGATCGCCGAGGCCGCCTGGCTCGCCGCCACTGCCGACGAGCCGCTCGAGCAGAATTTCGTCCGCAAGCACAGCCTGATGCACGCCGCCCGCCACAATTGCGATCTGGAAACCGCGGCGCTGCGCGTCTTTTCCAATGCCGAGGGCGCATATGGCGCCAACGTCAACATGCTGATCGATGACGGCGCATGGAGCGATCCGGACGAAATCGCCGAAGTGTTCGAGCGGCAGAAAGGCTATGCTTATGGCCGCAGCGGCAACCCCGCGCGCCAGGCCGATCTGTTCAAGAGCGCGCTCGAAGGCGTCGATCTTGCCTATCAGAACCTCGACTCGGTCGAACTGGGCGTCACCGATATCGATCATTATGTCGACGCGCTGGGCGGCATCAGCCGCTCGATCACCCGCGCCAAGGGCAAGCCCGCGCCGATCTATATCGTCGATGCCACGCAAGGCGCCTCTAAGGTGCGCACGCTGACCGAACAGGTCGATCTCGAAACGCGCACGCGGATGCTCAATCCGCTGTGGTACGAAGGCATGCTCAAGCACGGCTTCGAAGGCGTGCGCAATATCGAGGCGCACGTCACCAACACGGTCGGCTGGTCGGCGACGACCGGCGAGGTCAGCCCGTGGATCTATCAGCGCATCAGCGAAACCTATGTGCTCGATGCCGCCATGCGCGAGCGGCTGGCCACGCTCAACCCCAAGGCCTCCGCACGCGTCGCCAACCGCCTGATCGAGGCCAGCGACCGCCAGTTCTGGGCCCCCGACGCCGCAACCCTGGCGGCACTGCACGCCGCCAGTGACGAACTCGAAGACCGCCTCGAAGGCGTCACCGCGGTGGCGGCATAAGGAAAAAACTGATGGCCCTGCTTGATCCTCCAACCCGTATTCGCGACACGATTGGCCTTGATGGCGACGGCAGCGTGCAGGTGCAGCTCGATCCTGCCGATCGCATCGGCACCGCCAAGGTGTTCGCGGTCTATGGCAAGGGCGGGATCGGCAAGTCGACTACCTCGTCCAATCTTTCCGC
This sequence comes from Parasphingomonas puruogangriensis, assembly GCF_036663635.1. Taxonomy (NCBI): domain Bacteria; kingdom Pseudomonadati; phylum Pseudomonadota; class Alphaproteobacteria; order Sphingomonadales; family Sphingomonadaceae; genus Parasphingomonas; species Parasphingomonas puruogangriensis. The sequence goes on from NZ_JAXOJI010000001.1 coordinate 1,102,295, forward strand.
CGCCTTCTCGCTGCTGGGCAAGCGCGTGCTGCAGATCGGCTGCGACCCCAAGCATGACAGCACCTTCACGCTGACCAAGAAGCTCATGCCGACGGTCATCGACGTGCTCGAAACCGTCGAGTTCCATGCCGAGGAACTGCGCCCCGAGGATTATATGTTCGAGGGCTATAACGGCGTGATGTGCGTCGAGGCGGGGGGCCCCCCGGCAGGGACCGGGTGCGGCGGCTATGTCGTTGGGCAGACAGTGAAGTTGCTCAAGCAGCATCATCTGCTCGAAGAGACCGACGTCGTCCTGTTCGATGTGCTAGGGGATGTGGTGTGCGGCGGCTTTGCCGCGCCGTTGCAACACGCCGAGCGTGCGGTCGTCGTCGCGTCGAACGATTTCGACAGCATCTTCGCGATGAATCGCATCGTCGCGGCGATCAAAGCCAAATCGAAGAATTACGACGTGCGCATGGCTGGCGTGATCGCCAATCGCTCCGCCGCGACCGACGAGATCGATCGCTTCAACGCCGCAACGGGGCTCAAGACGCTGGCGCATTTCCCCGATCTCGATGCCATCCGCCGTTCGCGGCTCAAGAAATGCACCTTGTTCGAGATGGAGCAGACGCCTGAGGTCGCCGCGGCGTGCGACGAATATAAACGGCTCGCCGCGACGATGTGGGCCGGCTGCCCCGCGCTCGACGCCGAACCGATGAAGGATCGCGACATCTTCGAATTCCTGGGGTTCGAATGATGGCCAGCGCTTTCCCCTCCAGTTACGATGATCGCCGTGGCCGGCTAGAAGACTATTTCGATCGCACCGCATCGAAGACTTGGCAGCGGCTGACCTCCGAGGCGCCGGTCAGCGGCATCCGCGCCACCGTCCGCGCCGGACGCAACCGCATGCGCGACACGTTGCTGTCCTGGCTGCCCGCTGACATGACCGGCTTACGGTTGCTCGACGCCGGCTGCGGCACCGGCGCGCTGGCGGTGGAAGCGGCGCGCCGCGGCGCATCGGTCGTAGCGATCGACGTCGCCGGCAGCCTCGTCACCGTGGCGCGCGATCGCGCGCCTGATGGCCTGGCGATCGACTGGCGCGTCGGCGACATGCTCGATCCGGCGCTCGGCCAGTTCGATCACGTCGTCGCGATGGACTCGCTGATCCATTACACGAGCTCCGACATCGTCAGCGTGGTGCACGGGCTGATCGAGCGTACCAGCGGTTCGCTGCTCTTCACCTTTGCCCCGGCCACGCGCCCGCTAGTGGCGATGCACACGGTGGGCAAACTGTTCCCGCGCGCCGACCGCGCGCCGGCGATCGAGCCAGTGCGCGAACGGCTGCTGCGCACGTTGCTGACGCACGCCATCCCGCACGCGCGGATCGCGCGCGACATGCGCATCGCTAGCGGCTTTTACACCAGCCATGCGCTGGAGCTGCGCACCGCATGAGCCGCTTCGCCGCCTTGACCAACGGCACGTTCTGGAACCGGCTGGGCAGCCGTTTCCTGCCGTTCGCCGATGCGGCAACCGAAGATCTGCCGCTGGGCCGGATCCTGCGGCTGTCCCTGTTCCAGGTCTCGGTCGGCATGGCGGCGGTGTTGCTCACCGGGACGCTTAACCGCGTGATGATCGTCGAACTCGGCATGTCCGCCAGCCTGGTCGCGGCGATGGTTTCGCTGCCCTTGCTGTTCGCGCCGCTGCGCGCGCTGATCGGCTTCAAGTCCGATCATCACGGCTCGGTGTTGGGGTGGAAACGCGTGCCCTATATCTGGTTCGGCACGTTGCTGCAGTTCGGCGGGCTGGCCATCCTGCCCTTCGCGCTGCTGGTGATGACGGGCACCGGCACCGGCCCCGCCCTGATCGGGCAGATCTGCGCCGCCATCGGCTTCCTGCTGGTCGGCGCGGGGATGCACACCACGCAAACCGCGGGCCTCGCGCTCGCCACCGATCTCGCGCCCGAACACGCCCGCCCACGCGTCGTCGCCTTGCTATACGTGATGTTGCTGGCGGGCATGATGGTCAGCGCGATCGTCATCGGCCAATTGCTGGCCGATTTCACCCCCACCAAGCTGGTGCAGATCGTGCAGGGCGCCGCCGCGCTGACCATGATGCTCAACCTGATCGCCTTGTGGAAGCAGGAAGCGCGCAACCGGACCGCGACCACCGGTCGCGCCACCACGCCGGCGTTTGGCGACGCCTGGAGGCACTTCATCGCCCGCCCGCGCACCTTGCGATTGCTCGTCACCGTGGGTCTGGGCGCGGCGGCGTTCAGCATGCAGGACGTGTTGCTCGAGCCATATGGCGGCCAAATCCTCGGCCTGTCGGTCGGCGCGACCACCGCGCTGACGGCGTTATGGGCGCTCGGCATGCTCGGCGGCTTCGCGCTGGCCGCCCGGCAACTCGGTGAAGGCGACGACCCGCACCGGCTGGCCGGGTTTGGCGGCGTGCTTGGCATTGCCGCCTTCCTGTGCGTGATCTTCGCCGGGGCGTTGCAGGGGGTTGCCCTGCTCGGCATCGGCGCCGCGCTGATCGGGCTTGGCGGCGGGCTGTTCTCGGTCGGTACGCTGACCGCGGCGATGGCGATTACCGACGAGGACGCGCTCGGCGGCCGCACCGGGCTAGCTTTGGGCGCCTGGGGCGCGGTGCAGGCGACCTCCGCCGGGCTCGCCATCGCGCTTGGCGCGGTGCTGCGCGACGTGGTTTCGGCAGCGGCGGTCGCCGGCCAACTCGGCGTCACGCTGGCAAGCCCAGTCACCGGCTATGCCGCGGTCTACGGTATCGAGATCGTACTGCTGCTCGGCATGCTCGTCGCGCTCGGGCCGCTGGTGCGGGGCAGTTCGGCCGCCATACCCCGTTTCGGCCTCAGCGAATTTCCGATTTGAAAGGGCACGCTCCATGAACCCGCATCTCACATCCGGCATCGACGTCGCCCTTCTGGTCTTCTGGGCGTTCGTCTTGTTTTTTATCTGCTTGGTCTTTTATCTTCGCCGTGAAGATCGCCGTGAAGGTTATCCGCTGGAAGACGAAATGAGCGGGCGGCTCGATACCGCCGGCGGGCCGATGCACACCGCCTCGACCAAGTCGTTTCTGCTGCCGTTCGGCCATGGCCGCGTGACCGCGCCGACCAAGGGGCGCGAGCCGGTCGACATCGCGGCGCTCCGGATCGATCGCTTCGCCGGTGCGCCTTATGCGCCGACCGGCAACCCACTGGTCGACGGGATCGGCCCGGCAGCCTGGGCCAACCGCGCCAAACGCCCCGATGTTGATATGGACGGGCATCCGCGCATCGTGCCGCTCAGCGCCGCGGCGGGCTTCGCCATCGCCTATAAGGACCCCGATCTGCGCGGCTGGCTGGTGGTCGGCGCGGATAACGCGGTAGCGGGCAAGGTGACCGAATTGTGGATCGACCGATCGGATCGGTTGATCCGCTATCTGCAGGTAGCGCTCGACGGGGCATCGCTCGAGGGGGGATCGCTCGACGGGGGATCGCTCGACGGGGGATCGGTGCTCGCGCCGATGATGATGGCCAAGGTCGATCGCCGCCGCCGTCGCGTGGTGATCGATGCCGTGCTTGCCAGTCAATTCGCCGCAGCGCCGCGGATCGAGGCGAGCGACCACATCACGCTGTACGAGGAGGAGCGCGTGCAGGCCTATTTCGGCGGCGGCTATCTCTACGCCACCCCGGATCGGCAGGAGCCGCTGATATGATCGAACATGACGACGAGCCGATCCCCGGCCTGCCGGGGCTGCTGCCGCCGGGCGAGCGCATCCTGTGGCAGGGCGCACCCGATTGGCGCGTGCTGGCGCGCACCGCTTTCCACACGCGGCTGATCGCCGGTTACTTCGCGCTTTTGGTCGCCTGGGCGCTGATCAGCGCCATGCTGCAGGGCATCCGGTCACCCGGCGATCTGGTCGGCGTGGCGATGACGATCATCGCCGGGATTATCGGCGTTGCGCTGTTGCATGTGCTGGCCTGGGGCGCCGCCCGCACCACCATCTATACGTTGACCAACCGCCGCATCGTGCTGCGCATCGGCATGGCGCTGCCCAAATGCATCAACCTGCCTCTGGCGCTGGTCGGCGCGGTCGATCTGGCACGGCGCGGCGACGGATCGGGCGATGTTCCGCTGGCCGTTACCGGGCGGGCGAAGCTCGGCTATCTCGCCTTATGGCCCCATGCCCGGCCGTGGAAAATCGGCACGCCGCAGCCGATGTTGCGCGCGTTGCCCGATGCGGCAACGGTTGCCGCGCTGATTGCCCGCACGTGCCTTGCCGCCAATCCCGCCGGCCGGCTCGCTCCTGTGGACAGCGACGCGCAACCGGCGGCCGGCTTCGCCGAGGCGCAGGCGGCGTGAGCAAGGCCCCCGCCTCTCCCGACATGGTGCCGCGCAACACCTTGATTGCCGCCGGCGGCCTGGTGCTGTTTGCACTGGCGGCGACGAGCATCGTGCGGATCGCCGGCATCGCGCCCGCTGCCTCGCCCGTGCTGCTGCGCGAGCAGGCGCGCATTGCACCGGTCAAGACACGCGCGCTGCGCTTCATCGATCGTGCCGACGGCGCGGTGGTGATCGTCGATGTACGCGGCGGCACGGCGGCGGTGATCGCGCCGGGCGAAAAGACCGGCTTCGTCCGCGGCGTGATGCGCGGGCTGGCGCGCGAGCGGCGCGCGCATGGCATCGGCGACGGCCCGCCCTTCACGCTGACGTTGTGGCGCGACGGTGAACTCTCCCTAACCGACACCGCCACGGGTCGCGCGATCGAGCTGACCGCGTTCGGATCGACCAACCGCGCGACCTTTGCCGCCTTGCTCGATGCCAAGGGCCCCACGGCATGAGCGCGCTCACCCGCACCCGCTTCGACACGCCATGTCGGATCGAGATCGAGCATAGCGACGAGTTCCTGTGCGCGCATGTCGAGCTTGCCGGCGACGTGGCGATCGGTCCGGGCGACCGCGTGCGCGTGCACGGCGCGCCGATCAGCGTCGGCTTCGGCGAACGCCGCGTGGTCGAACGGCTCGCCACGGTCGAACGCGCCGGCTGGCCCGAGCGACTGTGGACCAAGTTTGCCGGCCATTTCGCCATGGCCGAACTCTACGAAGTGAGCTTTTCCGATCGGACGATAGCATGAACGCGATCACGCCCATCACCCCTGCCCCCGCGACGCCAGCCAACACGCCAGCCGCCACGCCGGCCGACACGCTAGCCATCGCGCGCGAGGACACCGTCCTGTCGCCGCGCTTCTACACTACCGATTTCGCCGCCATGGACAGGATAGACGTGACGCCGGTGCGCGCCGAATGGGATGCGCTGATCGCCGAAATGGCCGCCGACCCGAACAAATTGCATTTCAAGCGCACCGCAGCGTTCGACGGCGTGATCGAAAGCCTGCCGGACGAACTGCGCGCCGAATTCACCGACTTCCTAGTCAGTTCGCTGACCGCCGAATTCTCCGGCTGCATCCTCTATGCCGAGATCGCCAAGCGGGTGACCAATCCCGACATCAAGCAGTTGTTCAGGCTGATGAGCCGCGACGAAAGCCGCCATGCCGGCTTCATCAACGATACGCTGAAGGATGCCGGCATCGGCGTCGATCTCGGCTTTCTCACGCGGACCAAGAAATACACCTATTTCCGCCCGAAATTCATCTTCTACGCGACCTATCTCAGCGAGAAGATCGGCTATGCGCGCTACATCACGATCTACCGCCATCTGGCCGCGCACCCGGAACTGCGCTTCCACCCGATCTTCGACTGGTTCGAACTGTGGTGCAACGACGAGTTCCGCCATGGCGATGCCTTCGCCATCCTGATGCGCACCGATCCCAAATTAGTCAGCGGCATCAACACCTGGTGGATCCGCTTCTTCCTGGTCGCGGTGTACGCCACGATGTATGTGCGCGATCACAATCGCCCGGCATTCCACAAGGCGCTGGGGATCGATCCGAGCGACTATGACGCGCGCGTTTTCACCGTCTGCTCGGCGATCACCCGGCAAGTGTTTCCCGTGGTGCTCGATACCGATGCGCCGCGCTTCCGCGCCGGGCTCGAACGGATGCGCCGCATTGCCGGCGCGATCGATGCGGCCAAGGCGCAGGGCGGCGTGATCGGCAGCGTAAAGCGCGTCGGCCTGATCGGCGCTGCCGCCGCCAGCTTCGCCTGGCTTTATCTCACCCCGGTCAAGCGCAACACCGCGCCCGCCGCCGTGCGGCTGGTGCCGGCCTGGTGACCATTCCCCCGCTCCTGTTCGCGCTGCTCATGTGGTTCATCGGCACTGGCGCGGTGGTGTGGCTCGACAGCCGCCCGGCGCATACCTTTCGTACCAGCCTGACACTTGCCGGGCTGGTGGCGATCGCCGCGCTGGGCCTGGTCTGGGCCCAGGCCGACGATGCCAGCGCCGGCGGCGCCTATGTCGGCTTCGGCGCGGCGATCGTGATCTGGGGCTGGCACGAGATGAGCTTCCTGATGGGGCATGTCGCCGGGCCGAACCGTGCCGAATGCCCGCCGGGCGCGACCGGCTGGGCGCGGTTCAGCGCCGCGACCGCCACCGTGATCCACCACGAACTGGCCATCGCCGCCACCGCGATATTGCTCTTCGCGCTGACCTGGGACGCGCCCAACCAGGCGGCGCCGCTGACTTTCCTGTTGCTGTTCGCGCTGCGGCTATCGGCCAAGTTCAACCTGTATCTCGGCGTGCCCAATCTCAGCGACGAAGTGTTTCCGGCACATCTCGCCTATCTCAAAAGCTATTTCCGCAAGCGCCGCTTGAACGCGCTGTTTCCCTTCTCGATCCTGTTCGGCAGCGGCATTGCCGTGTGGGCGTGGATCAGCGCGGAAACGGCGCCGGCGGGCAGCGGCGCCTCGGCCAGCGCGACCTTGCTCGCCGGGCTGGCCGTGCTCGGCGTGGTCGAGCATCTGTTTCTGGTCCTGCCGTTGCGCGATGCGAAAATGTGGCGCTGGGCTTCGAATGCACGAGCGGCGGAAGCCGCCATTACCGACCGAGGGGGGATCGCATGAATTACGAAGCATTTTTCGAGACCGAACTGGCCACGCTCAAGGAGGATGGCAATTATCGCATCTTCGCCGAGCTCGAGCGCAAGGCCGGCGCCTTCCCCGCCGCCGAGCAGTTCGTCGACGCGGTGCGCCGCCCGGTGACGGTGTGGTGCTCGAACGATTATCTCGGCATGGGGCAGCACCCGACGGTGCTCGACGCGATGCATGAAACGCTCGATCGCTGCGGCGCCGGCGCCGGCGGCACGCGCAACATTTCCGGCACGACGCACAGCCATGTGCTGCTCGAGGCGGAACTCGCCGACCTGCACGGCAAGGAAGCGGCGTTGCTGTTCACCAGCGGCTATGTCTCGAACTGGGCGGCGCTGGGCACGCTCGGCGCACGGCTGCCGGGCTGCGTGATCCTGTCCGACGCGCTCAACCACGCTTCGATGATCGAAGGCATCCGCCACAGCCGCGCGGAAGTGCAGAAATTCATCCACAATTCGCCCGAGGATCTCGATCGGCGCCTCGCCGCGCTCGATCCGTCGCGGCCCAAGCTCGTCGCCTTCGAAAGCGTCTATTCGATGGACGGCGATATCGCGCCGATCGCCGAGATTCTCGACGTGTGCGAGGCGCATGGCGCGATGTCCTATCTCGATGAAGTGCACGGCGTCGGGCTGTACGGCCCGCGCGGCGGCGGGATTGCCGAGCGCGACGGTCTGATGGACCGGGTCACGGTGATCGAGGGGACGCTGGGCAAGGCGTTCGGCGTGATGGGCGGTTATATCGCAGCCTCGGCGGCGTTGTGCGATTTCGTGCGCAGTTTCGCCAGCGGCTTCATCTTCACCACCGCGCTGCCGCCCGCGCTTGCCGCCGGCGCTGCCGCCAGCATCCGCCATCTCAAGACCAGCGAGATCGAGCGCATCAAGCATCGCGACCGCGTCGCCAAGGTGCGCCGCCGGCTCGACGCGATCGGCATTCCGACGCTCGACAATCCCAGCCACATCATCCCGGTGATGGTCGGCGATGCGCACAAGTGCAAACGGATCAGCGATTGGCTGCTGGAACATCACGGTATCTACGTGCAGCCGATCAACTACCCGACCGTGCCGGTGGGCACCGAACGCCTGCGGCTGACGCCGTCGCCGGTGCATAGCGACGACGATATCGACAAATTGGTAAGCGCGCTCAGCGAGATCTGGTCCCAATGCGAACTCGCACGGCGCGCGCTGGCGGCGTGAGGCCGGCCACTGGCAATCGCTCGCCTCCAGGTCGTTAGTTCACCGCTTTCGTCCAGCCCCTTCGTCACCCCTGCGTAGGCAGGGGCCTATCGCTCTCTCCTCCAGTCCACCGCTTGGGGAAACAGAGATGGGCCCCTGCCTGCGCAGGGGTGACGGATCGTAGGTTTCGCAAGCACCCAAGTTCACGTGAACCGAGATCAGTCTTGCAATTGCCGGTGCAGCCGCCAGCGGCCCAGCGCCACGGCGGCGATCACCAGCGGTACGGTGATCGCGAGCGCGACATCGTGCCGCACGCCCGGTAGCGCGGACAGCAGGTAGCCGACCAGAGCGACGAGATAATAGCTGATCGCCACCACCGAGAGCCCCTCGACCGTCTGTTGCAGCCGCAATTGCAATTTGGCGCGGCGGTCCATCGACAGGAGCAGGTCGCGATTTTGCTTGCTCAGCGCGATATCGATCCGCGTGCGCAGCAATTCGCTGGTCCAGGCGGCGCGCTGCGAGAGATCTTCGAGCCGCGCCGAAAAAGAGGCGCAGGTGCGCACTGCGGGCACCAGCCGCCGCTCTGTGAAATCGGCCAATGTCTGATAACCGCGCACCGCGCCGATGCACAGGCTGGCGAGGCGATCGGTGCTGAGCTGCGAATAAGCGCGCGTCGCGCTCATCCGATAGCGCGTTTCCGCTACCAGGCGGGCGAGCTCGGCCGAGAGATAGGTCAGTTCGTCGAGCAGCTGATCGTCCTGCGAGGTACGCTCGGACACCGCCTGGGTGAGTTCGGCGAGCCGCGCTTCGAGCTTGCTCACGCTCGGCGTCAGCCGCTGCGCGAGCGGCAGGCCGAGCAGCGCCATGTTGCGATAATTGCCCAGTTCCTGCAGCCGCATGACGAGCTGGGCCGGCTCGTCGCGCTCCAAGCCGCGATCCAGCACCAGCAGCCGGCCATAGCCATCGTCATTGAGCCGAAAATCGGACACGATGCGCGCCGTGCCATCGGCCACATCGCACACGATGGTCGCTTCCGCGGCAAACCAACGGTCGAGGTCTGCGGGACGCGGATCGGTCGGGGCGCCGGCGGTCAGCGCGATCTGCGTGGCGCGGATGATCGCGCCCGGCATGTCCGTCAGCACGGTCGCCAGCGCGGGCTCGAACAAGGCGGGGTCGAACGGCGCGTCGAACGCCCCGGGGCGCAACAAGGTGTAAGTGGCGAATTCGGTGTGGCGCTCCCACACCAAGACGATCTCGCCCAAGGCGAGCACGCCATATTTGCCCGCCAGCGGCACGATCGCGCGCGCGCTGTTGCTCAGAGCCTCGATATGATGGCGGGCGGCGTCGGCCGTGGCTTCCTCGAGCACCGTGACGATCTGCATCAGCCGGCACGGCGCGGCGAAGCGCGGCAGCCGCCGCAGATGCATTTCCTCCGACAAAGCGGCGCGCAATTGGTGGTCGCGCATCATCGTCCGTCGACCGGCGCCGCACGGTGCCGCGCCGGCAGCGGCGCGGCCCGGGTCATTTCTTGCCGGTCATGGCCGCCGGCTGGGCGAACGCCGCGGGCACCGCGGTGCCGGCCCCCGGCCCGCCCTCCGGCGTCGCGCTGGGCTTTGCCGCCCCCCACAGGATCGGCGCCTGCGCGATCATGCTGACTCCACCCAGCGGCTTGGACAGGCGCTGATGGCAGGTGGTGCAATTGACCTTATAGGGATCGCCATGCGGCCCCTTGCGATTGGCCGGGAACACCGACTGCAACGAGGTGATGTAATTCTCGTTGACGTCGCGGACCATGCGGATGCCGTAATAGGCCGTGCCACGCTGGGCACTGCTGAGGTTCCAGGCACGGAACGACTGGCTGTTGTGGCAATAGGTGCAATTGACGCCGAGCGCCGAGCTGATGTGCATCATCAGCCCGTAGGATTGCTCGGCATCCTTGATCGACACGATATGCTTCGAACTGGGAAACGCGCTGCTGCTTGCCACGCGGATTTGGCCCTTGCCGGCGAGATATTGCGCGAATGGATCGTAAGGCAGCGACGCATAGCCGACATTCTGGTTGGGCGTATTCTGGCCATGCTTGTTGCGCAGCACCTTGCCCGGCTCCGGCGTTCCTTCGGCCAGCGCCCATTTATACTCCGGCACGGCGTTGCCGCGATGGCAGGTATAGCAGGTCACGCCGGTCTGCTTGACGTGGCTGGCCCAACGCGAATTGATGTTCTGCGTCATCTGCACCATGCGGCGCGCGACGATCTTGGTATATTTCTCGTCCGAGGCCATGTTCTCGGGATTGTGGCAATAACTGCAGCCTTCCGCGGGCGGGGCCACCCATTGGTTCATTTCGGCCATCAGATGGTCGAACCGTTCCTTGCTCAGCCCGCTCAGGACCTTGACGTTCTGATAGCTCTGCCCGGCGGTCGGGCCGCCATCGGGCGGCAGCGGATAGGGCGCCGGCGGGATTGCGGCGGCCTCCTGGATCGCGCTGACATCGACGATCTGTTCGAGCCCGGTGCCGCGAAAACCGGTCTGGGTCGATTGCTTGGGGCCGAGTTCGCAGCCGCCGAGCAGCAAGGCGGTGCCGGCGGCGGCGATGGTGACGATGCTTCTCATTGCGGCGCTCCCGGCAGCGATGCTGGATCGACGATGCCGGTGCCGGGATAGCTTGGCGCATAGCCGTGCAGCACCGCCCACAAATACCAATTATCGACCACCGTGCCGGTCAGCAGGATGCCAATCGCGCCGGTCAGCGGCGTCAGCACGGCAAACCACCAGGCCCAGCGATGGATCGATTCCGCGGTCGCGTTGAACCCCATCGTCCAGCGCCAGAACAACGCGCCGCGCTCGAACGCCGTGCCGCGATCGGTGATCTGTTCGATCTCGCGCTCGCTGCCATAGCGGCCGGTTGCCAGCACGGTGGCGCCGTGCATCGCGAACAGCATGGTCGAGCCGTAGAGGAAGGCGATCGAGAGGCAGTGGAACGGATTGTAGAACAGATTGCCGTAGCGGATCGAGAAAGCCGCGGTCCAATCGAGGTGCGGGAAGATGCCGAACGGCACCGCCTCGGCCCAGCTCTGCATCAGCAGCGGGCGAATGAAGCCCAATGTCAGGATCAGCAGGATGCCCGCGCCGAACGCCCAGGCGACGTGCGTGCCCATGCCGAGCGCGCGGGCGCGGGCGAAGGTGCGGGCCCACCACAGGATCAGCGCGCTGCTCATGAAGAAACCGGCCATCTGCCACCAGCCGCCCTCCGCCAGCGGCACGAGCAATTGGAAGCCCCATTGCGGGCCCGGCGGCTCGAGCGCGAGCCAGGGGAGTTGGCGGACGAACTGGATCGGATCCCAGCCGACGCTGGCGAACATGTTCAGCCCGATGATCTCGAATGCCGTGAAAGCGCAGATCAACGAGGCGATGCCGAGCTTGCCGAGATAGATCGGCCCGAGCTGCGCCGCGCCCAATTTGCCGGCCCAATAATTGTAGCTGCCCTGGCCCAGTCGCCGGAAACTACCCGGCGGCAGCAGCGGCCCCGCCTCGAGCGGGCCGCGGAGCTGCACTTGCGTGAACATGTTCTGATAGCGCGCCATCATACCCCCCTCAGGACCAGATCGGCAGGTTGAGCCACCACGTCCACCATTCGGGCCAGCCGCGTGTCCATAATGGCCCCGAGATGATGATGCAGATCGCGCTCCAGAAACCCGCGCTCAGGGCCAGGAACAGGCCCAGCCGGTGGATGCCGAGCGTGCCGATCGAATAGCCGATCGTGTCGCGGAAGAAGGCGTCTTCATATTCGGGCGACTTGACCGGCTCGCCCGGTGCCGGATTGACCGCGGACAGGACCAGAGCGCCGTGAAAGGCGAGCGCCCCGCCGGTGGTGAAGAAGAAGCTCACCGCCAGCATGTGCGCGGGATTGTAGTGGAAATGGAGGTATTGGTAGCCGGTGTTGGACACCCAATCGAGATGGCTGAAGATGCCGTAGGGGAAGCCGAAGCCCCACGCGCCGAGCAACCAGGGCCGGATCACCACCAGCGAGACATAGGCGAAAATCGCGAAGCCGTAGGCGAATGGCACATGATAGCCCATGCCGAGCTTACGACAGATCTCCACTTGCCGCAGCGCCCAAGAGACGAACGCGCCGATCGCGCAGAGCGTGATGATCTGGTAGAATCCGCCCTCGCGCAGCGGCGCCAGGCCGAGCCCGTAGGAAATGTCCGGCGGCGCGATACTGATCAGCCACGGATTCCAGGTCGGGCCAAGCGAGGCGGCGTAGAAGATCAAGGCGGTGCCAAGCGAGGCGCAGATCGCCGTCGTGACGCCGAAAAAACCGACATAAAAGGGGCCGACCCAGAAATCGAACAGGTCGCCGCCGATCAGCGTGCCCCCCCGCACCCGGTATTTCCGCTCGAAGCTTAGCAGCGCCATGGCATCTCTCCGTCCCCCGGCAGCGGCCGGGGAATCGCTATTAAGTCGTCATCAGGGGGCGAGGCCGCCGGCCCCGCCCGCCCGGATCCGCTAAGCGGCGAGTCAGGTGCCGACGGGCGCAGCGGTCGCGGTCGACGTCGCTGCTCCATTCGCGCCCGCCCGATGCGGACCATCCAGCCAGTTGAAGCGATCCGTGCTGAGCAGGATGAAGTGGATCAGCAAGGCAAGCACTAGCAGGAAGGTGAACAACGCGACGAGCGAGCGCCGCGGATCGAAAATCAGCCAGATTCTCCACATGATGTGGTTCCTCTCGTTAAAGTGAAGGAGTCAAAGCGCGTGGATCACAGCCAGGGCCGCCAGTTCCACACCAGCACGTGCGCGACGATCGCGACGACCGTGAAGATCAGGAAGCTCATCACGAAGAGCTTGTGAAATTCCTTGGCCTCTTCCGGAGTCAGGTAGGTTCCCGGCCCCATCCTTTCGTCTCTTTCTCTCAGGTCGCTCATTTTACGTCTCCGTTCTTCCCGACGAGGATAGGAGCGTGAAACTGCGCTCCCGGCATCCGCCCGGGCCGGATGCCCGATTGGATCTGGTGGTCGCGGCCGCCGCTTGGGGGACGCGATAAAGACGGGCCGCGCTCATGCCGCGCGGCTTTCGAGAATGGCGCGCGCGAGGCGCTCGGGGGTGACCGACGGTTCGCCGGCGCGGCGCGCGGCGCGCTCGGCGGCGTCGCGGATACGCTTGGCCATCGAGATGCGCACCAGCACCGGCGCGCGCTCGACCTCGGCGTCGAACGCGCTCTTGGCGGCATCGTCCCACGCCACTTCGCGCTCGATCCGCGCCGGCGTCCCCTCGGCCTGGTCGAGTTGGCTGGCGAGGGGCAGGATGGCGAACAGCGCGTCGAACAGCGCGTTGCACACTTCCTGGACGAGATAGGTAGCCCCGGCATAGCCCATGAACGGCGTGCCGGTATGGCGGCGGATCACCGCCCCGGGAAAGCTGGCGGGGATATACACGCCGCGCCCGCCGGCTTCGGCGAGGTACATGCGCTCGTTAAAGCTGCCGAACAGGATCAGCGGCGGATTGGTCCGGATCGCCTCGATCACCGCCTGATTGTCGGGCTTGATCCCGGCCGACCGGCTAAACGCGAAGGTGCAAGGCAGCCCCATGTCGGTCTCGAGAAAGTTGCGGATGCCGCGGGCGTAGGTTTCGGTGGCGACGATGCCGAAGCTCGCCGTGCCGAAGAAATCCTGCGTCACCGAGCGCCACAGATCCCATAACGGCTTGATCGTGGTGTGCTTCTCGCGCTCGATGAACGGTTCCGGATCGAGCCCCAGCAATTCGCCGAGCTTGCGCAGGAACAAGGTGGTGCTGTCGAGCCCGATCGGCGCCTGCAGATACGGCCGCTCGAGCGCCTCGCACAGGCCGCGGCCGAACTCGCGATACAGGCACACGTTGACGCGCGCGTCGGCGAGTTTGCGGACATCGGCGAGATGGCTGCCGAGCGGGAAGACCATGCCGACGTCGGCGCCGATGCCCTCAATCAGGCGCCGGATCTCGGCGAGGTCGGAGGGCATGTTGAAGGTGCCGTACATCGGGCCGATGATATTGACCTTGGGCCGCTCGCCTTCCTTCAGCGGGCGCAACGCAGGGACTTTCTTCGGGCCGAACTGGGTCCATAGCCAGGTCAGCGCGCGATCGCCCGATTGCCACTGATCCTCGTCGATGGTGCGCGGCAGGAAGCGCTGGATATTGGTGCCCTCCGGCGTGACGCCGCCGCCGATCATCTCGGCGATCGACCCGGTGACGACCACTGCCGGCAGATCCGGATCGAGCGTCGCCCAAGCGCGCTTCATCGCGCCTTCGGTGCCGTCGCGGCCGAGCTCCTGTTCGCCGAGACCGGTGACGACGATCGGCAGTTCGTGTGGCGGCAGCGCATCGGTGTAATGCAGCACCGAAGTGACAGGCAGGTTCTCGCAGCCGACGGGACCGTCGATGATCACCTGCAGGCCCTTGATCGCGGTAAAGGCGTAAACCGCGCCCCAATAACCGCCGGCGCGATCATGATCGAGGATGAGGGTCATGCCCCGCCCCCCGACCAGATCGTCACCCCAGCGAAAGCTGGGGTCTCGGGACGGAGGTCGCGCGCTTGCCGCTTGAGATCCCAGCTTCCGCTGGGGTGACGGTCGGGCGAAAGAGCACTCCCCCTCACGACCCCACGCTCTCTTCCGCCTTGGCGGCAGCGATGCGTTTGGCGGCGTATTTGGCCTTGAATTCGGGCCGTTCGACCGGGGTGCGTTCCCACACCCCCGCCGTTGCGCCCACGCCGACTCCGTCGAAGAACGCGCTCATCCGATCGAACCGCGCCTGATTGGCAAGGGCTGCATTGACCACCAGCGCCAGGCTGCCCGCCCCCGCCGGCCCCATCAGCGGCCGTGCCGAGATCAAGTTGGTGAAATACAGCGCCGGGATCGCGCGCTGCTTGGCATGCTGCACCACCGGCGTGGTGCCGATCGCCAGATCGGGACCGAATTCCTCGACCGCCGCCAGATCCTGTTCCAGGCTGGCGCGATATTGGACGCGCACGCCATGTGCCTCGAGCCAGTCGCGATCGGGATCGGACCATACTGTCCGCGGGCACGCCGTACCGACATAGGGCACGTCCGCGCCGCTTTCGATCAGCAGCCGCGCGACGAGCAGTTCGGAACCTTCGTAACCCGACACCGTGATCCGCCCGCTAATCGGCTTGGCGGCGAGCGCGCCGCGGATCGCGGGCAGGAAGCGGTTCTTGGCCGCATCGACCTTGGCTTGGGGGATAGCGCAGGCCGCGCCGATCGCGTCGAGCCATGCCGCCGTGCCATCCGCGCCGACCGGCGCAGAGCCGACCACCGTCCGCCCCGCAGCTTCGAACTCGCGGATGCTGGCGGTGTAGAAGGGATGGATCGCCGCCACCGCGGCGCAATCGAGTGCGCTATACAGCTCCCGCCATTCGCGCGTCGGCACGACCGGGCCGGCGGCGAGGCCCAACGGTTCGAGCAGCAGCCCGATGCCCGGTGGGTCGGCGGGGAACATCTCGCCCAGCAGCGTGATAGTCGGCCGATCCGGGCGTTGTTTCGGCGCCGCGACGGGGCCGGTTTCGGCCTCCTTGCGCGCATAGCTGAGCATCGCCCCGGCGAGCACGTCCTTGGCCTCGGCATGCGTGGGCACACCGAAGCCGGGCACGTCGATGCCGATCACGCGCACGCCGTTGATCTGATCGGGCAGCAATTGCAGCGGTACGCCCGAGGCGGTCGGCACGCACAGATTGGTGACGATGATCGTGTCGTACAGCTCGGGATCGGCGAGCTGGTGCACCGCGTCGCGAATGTCCTCGAACAATTTGCCGGTGACCAGCGTCTCGGACGAGAAGGGCACATAGCCGACGCTGCGCTTGGCGCCGTAGAAATGCGAGGTGAAGGTCAGGCCGTAAACGCAGCAGGCCGAGCCCGATAGGATCGTCGCGGTGCGGCGCATGCGCAGCCCCACGCGCAACGACCCGAAGGCGGGGCACATCGATTGCGGCTGATCGTGCGGGCCCTTGGGATAATCGGCGTCGTAGCGGGCAAGGACGTCGGACTTGCCGGCGAGTTCTGCGGCGTCGCGGAGGGTAGCGCCGTTCGAGCAGGGGCCGTCCCCGGTTGCGAGATCGATGCGATCCGCCACACGCGTTCCCCCGCGCAGGCGGGGGTCCAGGGTCACGGGCGCTGCGCCCTGCAATCCTGGACTCCCGCCTTCGCGGGAGAACGAGGGAGAGGCGGGAGCCGTGTCCATCAGACCGCGTCGTACACGACTTCGAGGGTGGGTTTCGTCACATAGGCGCCGCCGCGCATGTCGGCCTGGCTCGCCGGCCGCAGCGTATAGTCCGCCCCCGTCACATCGGCCGAGAACAACCCCAGCAGACCATCCTGATCGAGCGGCGTGGGCCGTAGCGGCGGCGCACTCGCGACATTCTCGGCCAGTTCCTCGAACAGCGACGCCCATTGCCCGCCGGGCTTGCCGATGATCTGGTAGTTGGCGCTTTTCTTGCGGATATCCTCATTGGCCGGGATCGCGGTCAGCACCGGAATGCCCACCGCGGCGGCGAAGGCGTTGGCCTCGCCCGTCCCGTCATCCTTGTTGAGGATCATCCCCGCGACGCCGACATTGCCGCCCATCTTGCGGAAATATTCGACCGCCTTGCACACGTTGTTGGCGACATAGAGCGACTGCAGATCGTTCGAGGCGACGACGATCACTTTCTGGCACATGTCGCGCGCGATCGGCAGGCCGAAGCCGCCGCAGACGACGTCACCGAGGAAATCGAGCAGGACGTAATCGAAGCCCCATTCGTGAAAACCCAGCTTCTCGAGCGTCTCGAAGCCGTGGATGATGCCGCGCCCGCCACAGCCGCGCCCGACCTCGGGCCCGCCCAATTCCATCGCGAACACGCCGTCGCGCTGGAAGCAGACGTCACCGATGCCGATCTCCTCGCCGGCCAGCTTCTTCTTCGAACTGGTCTCGATGATCGTCGGCGTCGATTTACCGCCGAATAACAGGCTGGTCGTATCGCTCTTCGGATCACAGCCGATCAGCAACACGCGCTTGCCCTGCTGCGCCATCATGTAGCTGAGATTGGCCAAGGCGAACGACTTGCCACTGCCGCCCTTGCCATAGATCGCGATGATCTGCGTTTCCTTGGTCACCGGGCCGGTATGGACGGGATCAGGCTCTTGCGCGGCTTCATCGCGCAACGGCGTGGGATCGAACATGCTCATATCGCTCTCCAATCGAGCACCATCTTGCGGCATGCCGGATCGGTGAAGGCCTGCGGATAGGCCTCCGCCGCCTCGGCCGCGGGGCGCGCATGGCTGATCAGCCCGTCCAGCTCGAGCAGCCCGGCATCGATCAGGGCGAGCGTCGCGGCAATATCGGCGGGCGTGAATTCGGCGGCAATGCGCAATCGCGCCTCGCGCATGAAGGCGGGCGGAAAGGCGAAGGACAAGCGATCGTAGAAACCGGCGAGCACCACGTCGCCACCCTTGGCGAGCCGCGCAAAGGCCAGGTCGAGCGCGTCGGCCGCGCCGCTCGCGTCACAGATCACGGCATAATCGCGACGCATGTCATCGGCTGGATCGATCACCGTGTAGCCGAGCCCGTCGCGGCGGTCGGGATTGGTTTCCCACACGGTCGGCGCATCGCCGCCGCTGGCCACCGCAATGCGTGCGATCAGGCTGCCGAGAATGCCGTGGCCGATGATCAGATCGGGTACGCCGCCAAGCGCGATAGCGTGATGCGCGGTCGCTGCCAGCGCCAGCAGGATCCCGTTGCGGCCAAGCGACTCGCCGATCGGGATCGCGCGCGCCGCCGGCAGCACGACACGCCGCGCGGTGCCGCCGAACAGGCCGCGCGCCTGTTCGTAGCAATTGGCCCCCGGCACGAAGACCCACTCGCCGATCCGCCCGCCCGCATCGGCCCCGGCATCGACGATCCGCCCGACCGATTCATATCCGGGCACGAGCGGATAGCCCATGCCGGGAAAGTCCGGCATGCGCCCGGTCCACAGCAATTTCTCGGTGCCCGAGCTGATTCCGCTCCAGTCGATCTCGACGCAGACGTCACCGGCGGTCATCGGGTTCAACGCCAGCGATCGCAGCGCAAGTCGTTCCGGCGCTTCCAGTATGACCGCCAGTGCGTCCATCCGCCCGTCCCCTCAGGGTCCTAAATGAACCTCATAGTGTGTAGATTGAGCTAGACATTTAGGGTTGTCAACTAGATTGGACAGCAATCAGCGGATCGCCACGATGACATTAGCGGTCAGCGGCATCGCCGTTGGCAAGACGCGCGATGTGCTGAACCCGGCCGTGCTCAGCATGCCCCGGATCTCGCCCGTGCTGCGCGGTCGGCCCGATCCCATCGCCAGCAGATAGAAGCCGAAATAGGCGTCGCCGGCGGGTTCGGCGCCGGGCGTTTGCGCCATCGGCTCGGCGATGAACAGCGTCCCGCCAGGGGGCAAAGCGGCATGGATGCGGCGCAGCAGCGCCAGCGCCGGCGCGTCGTCGTGATCGTGCAGCACCCGGATCAGCGAGACGATGTCGTACCCCGTGGGCAACGGATCGGCGAGGAAATCGCCGCCGAACACGGTGGTCCGGCCGCCAAGCCCCGCCGACTCGAAGGCCCGCCGCGCCCGTTCGGCAACGGCCGGCAAATCGAACAACGCCAGTTCCAGACGCGCAACCCGCGCCGCCACCGCGCGCACAAACGCCCCCTCGCCCCCCCCGACATCGAGCAGGCGCTGGTGCCGGCCGAAGGCATAAGCATCGAGCGCCTGCGCTGCGACCAACGGCTGCGACGCCGCCATCAGCGCGGAGTAGGCGGCAACGTCGGCGCTATCGCCCTGCCCCGCCGCCTCGGCATAATGCCAATGCTGCGATAGCGCGCCCCCGCCACCGCCGCGCCGGAGCAGCGCCACCGGATCGGCGAGATCGGCATACAGCAGATGATGATGCGCGATCATCTCGCCAATGCCGGGATTGCCCCGCAATGCGGCGCCGTCGCTGCCCAGCGCCCAGCCCGACCCAAG
Source organism: Parasphingomonas puruogangriensis (assembly GCF_036663635.1). Lineage (NCBI taxonomy): Bacteria > Pseudomonadati > Pseudomonadota > Alphaproteobacteria > Sphingomonadales > Sphingomonadaceae > Parasphingomonas > Parasphingomonas puruogangriensis. Next base: position 1,121,499 of record NZ_JAXOJI010000001.1, read on the forward strand.
TGGTTCGACCAGCCCAAGCGCCGTCGCCGCGCGCAGTAACCGTTCTGCACCAGCTGTGGGCAGATCGAGACGCGCCGCGACGGTGGCGGTATCGCACGGCCCCGCCGCCAGCAGCTCGAGCAGGCCGGTTTGGATGCAGGCGGCGAGGATTTGCGAATAGGTGAAGCCGGCGACCAGATCGAACAATGCCCGCGCCCGGCGCCGGGCAATCGGGCGGGTGAGCGGAAAGCGCTGCGCGAAACGCTGGAAGCGTAGCGAGGCCAGCACGCGGTTGCGCCAGGCCAGCCACCGCCCCCTCAATCCATAGTCGCGATAATTATTCGAATTCATGTGTCCAGTTTTGTGGACACATGATAGCATCGCGTCAATCGGAGGATGCCGATGGCGGATACGGGCATTGTGGTGATCGGGGCGGGGATCGGCGGGCTGGTCAGCGCCGCTATGCTCGCCGCACAGGGTCACGACGTGACCCTGGTGGAAGCTCAAGCGGGGCCGGGTGGCAAATTGCGCACGATTGCGGTCGATGGCGCGGCGATCGATGCCGGGCCGACCGTGTTCACGCTGCGCCAGCTATTCGACGACATCTTCGCCGCTTGCGGCGATTCGCTTGACCGGCACCTGACGATGCGCCCCGCCGCGACGCTCGCGCGCCACGCCTGGGGCGCGGCGCGGCTCGATCTGTTCGCCGATCCCGCGGCGAGCGAAGCGGCGATCGGCGAGTTTGCCGGAGCGGCCGACGCGCGCGGCTATCGCGCCTTTCGCGCCGAAGCGAGGCGGCTGTACGACGCGCTCGACCGACCCTTCCTGCAGGATACCAAACCCGACCCGCTGACGCTCGGCTGGCGCATGGGCGCGCGCGGCTTCGCCGATTATTGCACGCTCCGGCCCTACACAGCGTTGTGGCGGGCGCTCGGCGGCTATTTCCGCGATCCGCGCTTGCAACAATTGTTCGGGCGCTATGCGACCTATTGCGGCTCCTCGCCCTTCCGCTGCCCCGCCACGCTGATGCTGATCGCGCATGTCGAGGCGAGCGGCGTGTGGCTGATCGACGGCGGCATGCACCGCCTGGCGATCGCGCTGGAGACGCTCGGGCGGCAGAATGGCGTGCGCTTTCGCTACGACGCGCCGGTGCGCGAGATCCTGGTCGAGCGCGGCCGCGCCGCCGGCGTCGTGCTGGCGAGCGGTGAGCGCATCGCCGCGTCGGCGGTGGTCTGCAATGCCGATCCAGCGGCGCTTGCTGCGGGGCGGTTCGGCGAGGCCGCGCGGGTCGCGGTATCCCCCCTTCCCCCTGCCCGCCGTTCGCTGAGCGCGATGGTGTGGACCGGGCACGCCACGGCGACTGGCTTCCCGCTGGCCCGACACAATGTGTTCTTCTCGGACGATTATCCTGCGGAATTCGCCGCGCTCGCCACCGGCCGACTCGCCGAACGCCCCAGCGTCTACGTCTGCGCGCAGGACCGCGACGAACACCGGTCCGGCCCAGAGGGTAACGAGCGCGTCCAGATCATCGTCAATGCGCCGCCGACCGGCAACGGCACCCGCCTCACCCAACAGGAGATCGAGACATGCACACGGCGAATGCTGGACGGCGTTTCGCGGGCGGGGCTTTCGCTCCGGCTGGGCTCGACGGTGCTGACGACGCCGAGCGATTTCGAGACGCTGTGTCCGTCGACGGGTGGGGCCCTTTATGGACCGGCCTCGCACGGGTGGGCGGCCTCCTTCCGCCGGCAGGGCAGCCGGACGCGGATCGCTGGGCTCTATTGCGCGGGCGGGAGCACGCACCCCGGCGCGGGCGTCCCGATGGCGGCGCTTTCCGGCCGACGAGCCGTCGATTGCCTGCGCAAGGACCGCGTTTCGACGTTCGTGTCGATGCCGGTGGCTATGCCTGGTGGTATATCGACGCGACCAGCGACGACGGCGCCCACGGCCTGACCATCATCGCCTTTATCGGCAGCGTCTTTTCGCCTTATTACAAGCTCAGCGGCAGGGGGAAGCCCGAGAACCATTGCGCGATCAATATCGCGCTGACCGGCCCCCGTGGCAGCGCCTGGGCCATGACCGAACGCCCCGCGCATCGCGTGCAGCGCGACGCCGATCATTTCGCCGTCGGGCCGAGCAGCGTGCGGTGGGACGGCGACACGTTGGTGATCGACATTGCCGAGATTTCCGCCCCCCTGCCGTACAAGGTGCGCGGCACGGTGCGCGTCCGGCCGGAGATGATCGGCACCACCGCCTTTGCGCTCGATCCCGCCGGGCGACACCGCTGGCACCCGGTCGCGCCGCGCGCACAGGTCGAGGTCGAGATGACGCGTCCGGGGGTGCGCTGGTCGGGGCCGGGCTATTTCGATTCGAACTTTGGCGACGAGCCGCTGGAGGACGGGTTCGACGACTGGCACTGGTCGCGCGCGCATCTCAAGAATGACGTGGCGGTGCTGTACGAAGGGCGGCGGCGCGACGGCGCGCCGTTCGATCTGGCGCTCAAATTCGATGCCCAGGGGCGCTGGCACGATGTCGTCCAGCCCGCCCCCGCCGCGCTGCCGCGCACCGGCTGGCTGATCAAGCGCGCCACGCGGGCCGATGCGGGATACGATCCCCGCGTGATCAAGACATGGATCGATGCGCCTTTCTACGCCCGCTCGGCATTATCGACGCGGCTGTTCGGCGAGGATGTCCGCGCGGTACATGAGAGCCTGGCGCTCGGCCGCTTTCGCTCACCGATCGTCCAGTCGATGCTCCCCTATCGCATGCCCCGGGCCTTTTGGTGACGGGCCTTTTGGTGACGGGCTTTCCGGTGAGTCGCGCAGCTTGTCCTTGGCGATCTCGCGATTGACCGAGACGAGCTGCCAGATGCAGAAGATCACCACTGGCACGCCGGCAATCGCCAGATCGAACAGGCTGAGATAGTCGCGCATCATCGCTCTCCCATGAAGGCCTGGATGCGCGCGGCAATCTCTGCCGGTCGTTCCTCATGCGCAAGATGCCCCAGCCCGGCGAACGTCTCCAGCCGCCCATTGCCGACCAATGCTGCCGCCTCGCGCGCATTGGCCAGCGGAATCGCGGCATCCGCCGTGCCGTGCATGAGCAACAACGGCGTCGGCAGCCGCGGCAGATCGCGCTTCAGCGCCGCGAGATCCCAAGCAGCCATCATGCCGATCGCGCCGGCACACTGCGCCGACGTGGCAAACAGCTTTTCGTAGCAGCGCACACCCTCGGCATCGATCCGCGAGCCCGTGCTGCGCTGCAGGAAGCGCGCCGTCTCGCCCGGCGTGCGCGCTAGCCGCGCGAACAGATGCGGCGCGAGCGGATTGACGAACAATGCGCGGGCCAGCGTCGGGAATAGCTGCGCGGCGAGGCCGGGAAATGGCAGCAAGGCGGCGCTGAGCCCGACGATCGCGGTGGGCGCCGCCAGACCGTCGAGCGTCAGGCGAAGCGCGATCGCCGCCCCGGCGGAATGGCCCACGATCACGGTCGGCGCGCGTTCCAGCGTGCTCAGCAGCTCGGCGATCGCCATGGCCATGGCCGGCATCGACAGGCCACCGATCGGTCGCCCCGCAGTAAAGCCATGGCCCGGCAGATCGATCGCCAAGACGTGGTAGTGCGCGGCCAATAATGGCGCCAGCGCGCGCCAGCTATGTGTCGCCGCGCCGGTGCCGTGGAGCAGCAGCACGACCGGGGCGTCCTCCGCTCCGAACGTCTGGACATGCCAGCGCAGCCGCCCCGCCGCAACGAAGCGGCTGCGCGCGCGATTGGGCCAGTCGCGGCCCTCGACCGCCCATAAGGGCGCGCTCATCCCGGCTGCACCGCGCGCACGGCGGCGTGCATCGTCGCCGCATCGGCGCGTGGCAGCGGCAGATAGCGGGCGCGCATCGCCGCCGCAAGCGCCGCGCCCTCTGGCCCTGGCCGGGCGGAAATATCGAGAAAGGCGGCGGCGATCCCCGCGCCGCCGATCGCCTTGGCCGCCGCGGTCGCGTCCGCGGCGGCGAGCGCGCGCACCGCGCTGCCATCGGCAGCGATATTGGCGCGGCCATCGGTCAGCACGACGACGAACGGGGTGCGCCCGCGCGCGCGCGCTGCTTCGGCCAGGTCATGGGCGGCACGCAGCCCGGCGGCCAGCGGCGTGCCGCCGCCGCCCGGCAATTCGGCCAGCGATCGTCGGGCGCGCACCAGCGATCGTGTCGGTGGCAGCAGCACCTCCGCGATCGTTCCGCGAAATGCGATCAAGGCAACCTGCGCGCGCTTCACATAGGCCTCGGCCAGCAGTAGTTCGACCGCGCCCTTGGCCTCGGCTAGCCGCGCCAGAGCCGACGAGCCGGAGGCGTCGACCGCGAAGATCGTCACCGCTTCGGCGCGCGTCTCGAACCGGCGGACACGCAGATCGTCGCGCCGGATCGCCACGCGGCCCTCCGCGCCGCGCACTTTCTGCCACGGCGCCGCAGCGCGCAACGTGTCGATCAGGCTCAGCCGCCGGCCGCCCCCCGGCAACCCCGCCCGCGCGCCCATCGGCCGGCCCCGCGCGCCCGATGTGCGCCGCTCGCCCGCGCCGTGCGCGTTGCTGGGACGGCGACGTCGACCGCTGCCCGCAGCGATCGCCGCAAGCACGTCGCGCGGCAGGGCGGCAAGAGCAGCGGCAAGCACGATGTCGTCGATCGGACCGGGATCGCCCTGCTCTTCCTCGCCAGTCTCGTCCGGCGACGGCGGCGGCGGCGGGGGGTCGCCTCGCGCCTCTTCCGCTGCAGGGAGGCGCGTGGCACGCGGCGCAAGGACGAGGCGGGCGGCAAGGATGACATCGTCCGCGGCGATCGTATCGCGTCCCGCCAACCGCGCCGCCGCCCGCGCGGTGCGCAACGCGAAAAGTGGCGCGCGCGCCGAGTCAATGCCCAGTGCAGCGGCGGTGGCAACCAGGGTTATGACAATTTCCCCGTCATCCCGGACTTGGTCCGGGATCCAACCCTCCCCGCGCGGTGGCGCCTGGGGCACCTTGGATCCCGAACCAAGTCCGGGATGACGGTGGTGGGTGAGGTCGAGCCAGAACGCCACCCGCTCGGCCAGCGCCCCGGGCGGCCGTTCGTCCGGCTCGATCCCGTCGTCCAGCGCCACCGTCACGAAGCGCGCGTCGCCACCATCGATCACCGCCGCCAGCCGCCCCGCAACCGCATCCGACAGCCGCTCGGCCATCGGCACGATCACCGCCCCGCCATCCGCCTCCGCCAGCAGGCCGCTGCGGGACACCGCCGTACCCCGCGCCAATGTCGCCGCGAGGTCGATGCCGCCAAGCAAGCGATCGTCATCGATATGCGCCGGCATCCGCCGCACCGGGGCATCCGCCGGCAACCCCGCGCGCAGTTCGGCGATCACGAGGTCGCGCGTCTCCCCGCCGCCGCGCAGGATCAGGCCGCCGAGCCCAGGATCGATCGCGCACAGTCGTGCCGCCAGCAGCGCATCGGCCAAGGCATCGGGCGTATCGTCGCCCGCCGTGCTCACGCTGCCAGTTCCTCCAGCGCGCGCTCGATGCGGACGGTGGAGCCCGTCTCATCGAGCACGTTGCGACGCAAGCGATGCCTGAGCGCCATCGGCGCCACCGTCGCGATATGCGTCTCGGTCACCACCGGCGCGCCATCGAGCGCGGCGAGCGCCCGCGCGGAACGCATCAGCGTGAGCTCGCCGCGCAAGCCGTCCGCCCCCACGGCGATGCAAAGCCGCGAGGCCAAGGTGAGCACCGCCTCGGGCAGCACCACCGCCGCCAGCGCGGCGCGCCCGCGCGCGATCTGCTTGACGGCGCGGCGTTCGGCTTTGGCCCAGGCTTCGGCAAAGGCCATGGGTTCGCGCTCAAAGGCGTCGCAGCGCTTCAATATCTCGACGCGCTGCGCCAGCACTTGCGGCGTGCGCACCTCGACCGATAGGCCGAACCGGTCGAGCAATTGCGGCCGCAATTCGCCTTCTTCCGGATTGCCGCTGCCGACCAATACGAAGCGCGCCGGATGGCGTACGCTGAGCCCCTCGCGCTCGACCACATTCTCGCCCGACGCGGCCACGTCGAGCAGCAGATCGACGATATGATCCTCGAGCAGATTGACCTCGTCGATATACAGGAACCCGCCATTGGCCCGCGCCAGCAGCCCGGGCTCGAACGCCTTGACGCCGGCGCCCAGCGCACGTTCGAGATCAAGCGCACCGACCACCCGGTCCTCGGTCGCGCCGAGCGGCAGATCGACGAACGGCACCGGCACCCTGGCATTTTTCGGGCCCTTGCGTAGCGTGCCGTCCTGATAGCCCGCCTCGCTTGCCGCGATCGGCGGCAGCAAGGCGGCTAGCGCGCGCACCGCGGTCGATTTGCCCGTGCCGCGATCGCCAAACACCATCACTCCGCCGATCCGCGCGTCCACCGCAGCGATGAGCAACGCGCGCTTCATCTCGTCCTGACCGACGATCGCGGAAAAGGGGAAGGACACACGCACGCCCGAAGTGTAACACGCGCTGGACACACGACAAGATGGACAATGAGCATGTGGATACCGATCGCCGTCGCCGTGGGCGTCGCGCTGTTCCTAGGGGTGTTCGGCGGGCTGATGACGCCGATCGGGCCGTGGTATCGCGACTTGCGCAAACCCGGCCTGCAGCCGCCCAACTGGCTGTTCGGCCCGGCCTGGACGATCATCCTTGGGCTCGCCGCCTGGTCGGCGGTGCTGGCCTGGAACGCCGCGCCGGACGTGGCGACGCAGACCCGCGTGATCATCCTGTTCGCCGTCAATGCGCTGTTTCATGCGCTGTGGAGCCCCTTATTCTTCCGCGCCCGGCGGCCGGATTGGGCGTTGGTCGAAGTGGTGTTTCTGTGGGCCTCGCTGGTCGCCTTGGTTGTCGGGCTATGGCCGATCTCGCACCAGGCGAGCCTGCTGATCGTCCCCTATCTGGCGTGGGTGAGTTTCGCCGCCTGGCTCAACAGCGCGATCGTGCGGCTCAACCGGCCGTTCGGCTAAAGCGATTTGGTCCCGCCGCAACAGCGGCGTATAGTGTGCAGAGATAACAAGGAAACGACACCCACCGGAGAGCAATCATGGCCACGCTTCAGGATACCGCCTTTACCGCCGACACCGCGATCCCCGAGATACGGAGGATCAGCGTCAGCGACCTGAACTGGGCCTTGGCTGAAGGGTGGAAGGATTTCCTCGCCAAGCGCGGCGACTTGATCGTTATCGGGCTGCTCTATCCGATCATCTGCCTGGCGGCGGCGGTGGTGACGCTCAACGATCCCCTGCTACCGCTATTCTTTCCGCTGGTCGCCGGGCTGTCGATCCTCGGCCCGGCCGCCGCCTCCGGCTTCTACGAACTGGCGCGGCGCCGCGAGGAGGGGCGCGATGCGAGCTGGTGGCATTTCCTCGATCCGCTCAACGGCCGTAGCCGCCTGCCGCTGGCGCTGCTCACTGGCGGGCTGGCCGCACTGATGATCGGCTGGCTGGTCGTGGCCTATTTGATCTACGACCTGACTTTCGGCGCCACCGCCCCGCTGCGCATCGGCGATGTGATCGGTCGCCTGTTTACCACCGAGGCGGGGTGGACGCTGGTCGTGCTCGGCAATCTTGCCGGCGCGCCGTTCGCCATCGCCACTCTGGTGTTCGCATTGGTATCCTTCCCGATGGTGGTCGACCGGCCGGTCGATGCCGGTTTGGCCGTGCGCACGTCGCTGGCGGCGGCGCGCAAAAATCCGCGCGAAGTGTTCGGCTGGGGCTGGCGCGTCGCCGGATTGCTGCTGCTCGGCCTGCTGCCCGCGGCGATCGGTCTCGCGGTGGTGCTGCCCTGGCTCGGCTACGCCACCTGGCACCTCTATACGCGGCTCGTCGTGCGGCAGGCGTAGGGTAAAAAGCCTCGTCACGACGGCATTTGCCGATCGGCGCTACGTCGCCTATGCAGCGCGTTTGATGGCGGGGACCGGTTCGAACATGCAATTGCCGACACCGTATGCGTGGCAGCCGGAACATTTGCAGCTGGCCGTGACTGCCGCCGGCGTCGCATTATGGGCATGGGAGGTCGACACCGACGTCTTCACGATGGACGAACGCGGCTTCGAACTCTGGGGCCTGCCGTGGCGCCCCTCGGTGACGTTCGGCGAGCTGTCGAAGAACATCCATCCGGCCGACCGCGACCGGGTGCAGGCCGCTTTCGCCGCGACGCGCGCCGTGCTGGGGCCGTACGAAACCGACTTCCGCATTCTCGTCGGCGAGGAAATTCGCTGGATCGCCGCGCGCGGCCAAGGCGAGGATGTCGGCATCGTCGGCCGCACCATGTTCGGCATTTTCCTCGACGTAACCGGCCGCAAGCAAGCCGAGGAGGGTCACGAACTGCTCGCCGGCGAGATGAGCCACCGGGTCAAGAACCTGCTCGCGATCGCGTCCGGCCTGACCATGATCACGTCTCGCTCGGCGGAGACGATCGACGGCATGGCGGAGGAATTGACCTCTCGGCTGTCCGCACTGGGGCGCGCGCACGATCTGGTCCGGCCGCTGCCCGACGGCCAGGGCGGCGCCGCCTTGCTCGGCGACCTGTTCTCGGTGTTGCTCGCGCCCTATGACGATCTTGGCGCGTTTCGCGGGCGCGTCCGGGTCGCGGTCGAGCGGATGGGCGTCGGCGAAAAGGCCGCCACCGGGCTCGCGCTGGTGATCCACGAACTGGCGACCAATTCTGTGAAATACGGCGCATTGTCGACGCCGACCGGCACACTCGACGTGTCCAGCATGTCCGATACCGATTATATCAGCGTGACATGGCTGGAACGCGGCGGACCGGTGGTGGCGGCGCCGGACCGGCCTGCCGGCTTCGGCAGCAAGCTCGTGCAGCGCACTGTCTCCGGGCAACTCGGCGGGACCATCGAATATGAATGGGCGGCCGACGGATTGATCGCCACGCTGCGGGTCAAACGCGCAAAACTGGCGACCTGAAACGAAGCGGTCGTCTTGAAGGATGATTTTGCCATCGCTCCAACACCAGGGGCGCAGCCACGGGGCCATCGCCAGGCCCGTCCAATAGCAATGGTCGCCGGATCCGCGAGGAATGCGGGGCCGATCAGCGGGATCGAAAAGCATGGCAGACACGGTTACGACGGAATGGAACGGCGCGGCGGTGCGCAAATGGTTGGAAAGCCGCATCCTTGCGGCGCGATCGGATCAGGTCGCGGCCGAGCGCGCCGGCTGGGGCCAGCAGGACGAGTGCGACAAATCCACCGCCGAGGAAATGGTCTGCACGCTCCTCACGGCGAAATCCTCGACCGACGATCAAAAAGCCTTTGCCGACGACCTACGCGCGCTGCTGGATCGCGACGAATATGTCTGGCGCGGCGTGTTCGACGATGTTCGTTTTGAGCGGCACGTGCGGACCTATATCCGCAAGTTGATCCGGATGACCAAGACCAATGCGGGCTTTGACAGGACCGGGCGCTATCAGTGAGCCGTTACCGTCGCGATCGGCCGATACGGCTGCTTTCGAACGACACCACGACCCCGGCATTATCGCCCAGCGGCACCTCCGCCACGCCATAAGCGCCGCGTGCGCCATGCGACCCGATCATCGCGCCGACCTCGCCATGAATGGCGCGCCGTTCGCCGCGCGCGGTGGCCGCCCGCTCCGGCGTGTTGCTGTCGAGAATGTCGTTGCGCTCTTCGTCGGACAGACGAACGATATCGTCGGGCACGCGCCGCTGCGCCTGGGCGTCGACCGCCGCTGCTGGCTCCGACGCCTGCGCCAAGCAGTTCATCGGTGCCAACAAGACGCCTGCCGTGACAGCAAACATGATCGCGCGGGAACGGGTCGAATGGAACATACGCCCTTCTAGACCGGCCTGGCGCAATCTCAAAGGACGGAGGCGTCGCTCCCCGATCCGTTCACGCCCTTGGCCGGAGACAGCGGCGGGACGGCGCCGCGCTGTGCGGCATCCACAGCTCCGCTTCCTGCCAACATGCCGTTGAGCGAACCGCCGGCCATGCCCAGTTCCGCCATCAAGCCATCGATCAGCGGCCCGCCGACGCGGTAGCGCATCGCCGCGGCGACGGCGGCGTCGGCCAGATTGCCCTGGCCACCGCCCGAGGCCCCCTCGCCCGCGCCGTCGCCATGCAGGCCGCGCGCATCGAGAATGCTGATCTTGTCGATATTCTCCATCGGCTTGCTCGCCGCGGCGATGATCGCCGGAAGCGCTTCGAGCATCGCCCGGCGTACCAGCAATGCGGTCTGCGCATCGTTGAGCAGATTGGTCGCTTCGTTGAGCGACGCCTGACCCGCGGCATCGACCTTGAACGCCGCCTCGCGACCCTCGGCGCGGGCCTTTTCGGCATCGGCCTCGGCGGTGGCCTCGGTGCGCAGTGCACTAGCGCGGGCTTCGGCCGCTTCCTTCTCGGCCGAGGCAGCGACGGTGATGCCCACCGCTTCCTCCTGCGCCCGCTGCGTGGCGGCGATCACCGCGACGTTCTTGTTGCGGTTGGCGATCTCGGTCGCCTTGGCGGTGGCGACGCTTTCCTCGGCCCGCACGGCGAGTGCGCGCGCCTCATTGGCAGCGGCAGCGGCGGTCGATTCTTCCTCAGACTTTTGCGCGGTCTGCACTGCAGTGGTAATGCGCGCGATCTCGATCGTGCGGTCGCGCTCGATCGTCGCGGTCTGGATCGCCCCGTCACGAGCGATCGTCGCGGTCTGGATGATCTTGTCGGCCTCGGTCTGCGCCACGGTCTGCGCCTGGGTAGCGGTAATGCGCGCGATCTCGGCCAGGCGGGTCTGCTCGGCCTCTGCCGTAGCGATCGCGGTGGCCTGTTCGGCGCGACGGGCCGACAGCGTCTGTTCCTGCAGCAAGCGTGCTTGCTCCGCCGCTTGGGCGATCTCGAGCGACTGGTTGTTGGCATCGAGATTGCGCTGCTCGATCTCGACGCGGTTGGTTGCGACGATATCGTTGCGGATCTTCTTGCGCTCCTCGATCGTGCGGGTGAGCACGGTCAGGCCCTCGGCATCGAAGGCATTGTTCTCGTTGAAATGCTCGAACGCGGTCTGATCGAAATGGGTGATGCTGACCGATTCGAGCTGGAAGCCGTTCATGTCCAGATCGGTCATCAGCGCTTCCTGGACCTTCTGGATGAAGTCGGCGCGGTTGGCGTGGAGATGCTCCATCGTCATCGTCGCGGCGACCGAGCGCAGCGCCGACACCAATTTGCCATCGAGCAGCGACTTGACCGCATCGGGGCTGTTGACCGAGTCGCCCAAGGTCTGCGCCGCAGCAGCGATCGACTGGGCGTCCGGCTTCACTTTGATATGGAACAGCCCGACGACATCGACACGCAATTTGTCGAGCGTGATCAGCGCATCCTTGTTGAGGCGCGACACTTCCAGCTTCACCGTGGTCAGCCGCACCTGCATCAGTTCGTGCAGCACGGGGATGACCATGATGCCGCCGTTCAGCACGACCTTCTCGCCGCCGAAACCGGTGCGGATCAGCGCCACATCCTTGGTCGCGCGGCGATATAGGCGAGTTAGGATCAAGCCGATGACGACGAGCGCAAACAGGATGATGCCGGCATAGATCAGAATGTTCAAAAGCGATTCAGGCACGAAACTTCCCCCGGTTAGTCACGTCGATATATCAGATCGATTGCAGCAGCGCATTCCTGTCCGGCAGCGCGAAGAACAATGTGCCGTCACGCCGCACCAGCAAGGCGATTTCCCCACTTGCGATCGCATCTTCGTCGTCATGCGGCTCGACCATCAGGTAATGCGCCTGGCCATGCTGATCGACGACCTTGGCGCGGGCGGGCGTGCCGCGCCGCGCAGTGCCTTCGAGAATGGTGGCGCGGTGGCGCAGCAGCGTGTCGGTCGAGATCACCGTGGTCTCGAATCCGGGCATGATGCGGGCAAGACCGTTGGCCGCCAGCGTGTTGAGCGCGGCGCCGGCAACGAACGCGCCCGCCGCCGCCAGTCCCCAATGCAGCGGCGCCCCGGCGAGCGTGGTAGCGCCCTGCTGAATGATGAGGCCGGCCAGCGTGAAGCAGCCGAGCAGCGAGGTCAGCCAGACCAGGATCGGCAATTCGCCGCCCAGCCCGAGCCAATCGAGCACGCCGCCATCCGCGTCCGCCCCCAGATCCGATTCAAGATCGAGGTGGCCGAGGCCAAGACCGATCGCCTCGATCACGCCAATGCCGATCATCACCACAAAGGCGATCGCGAAGGGCAGATAGGCGAGGGTCAGGAACTGTGCGAACATGCGCTAGGGTTATCATGCGCTTGTCGCCCTGTCAGCGGACGATCGAGCGTGTCGCGGCACTGCGCTAAGCCGTCACCCGCCCGCTGCGCTCCAGCTTGCCCCAGCCGACCACGGCGCCGCGCACTGCCGCGCCAAGCGCCTTGAGCACGACGTAATACATCACTTGGCGATAACCGATGCGCTGTGGGATCAGCAGCCATAGCAAACGCCAGCGCTCGCGCCGCTCCAGCGCGAAGGCGATCACCGCCGCGAGCAGATCGATCGCGGTGAAGATCAGCCAGTATAGCGCCATCGTCTCGACATCGCCCGAGCTCTGCGCCCAGCCATGCGCGCGGACCGCCAGCCAAGTGCCGAACAGCCCGACGAGCAGCGCCAGATCGATGATCGGCGAGATCGAGGCGAACAGGATCTGGAACAGGATCGCCTGCGGCAGGCCGACCCGCGCCAGCCCCTTGGGCCGCCCCTGCGCCATCACCGAACGATGCTTCCACAGGCATTGCAACGTGCCGAACGCCCAGCGGTAGCGTTGCTTGGCCAGCGCGCGGAACGTCTCCGGCGCTTCGGTGAGCGCAACGGCATATTGATCGTAATGCACGGTCCAGCCGAGCCGCTGGATGGCGATGGTCAGGTCCTGATCCTCGGCCAAGGTATCGGCGGGGTAACCGCCTGCCTCGGCGATCGCCGCGCGGCGCCACGCGCCGACCGCGCCGGGCACGACGGTGATCGCGTCGAGCCGCGCCAGCGCGCGCCGCTCCAGATTCTGCGCGGTGATATATTCGAGCGCCTGCCAGCGCGTGACGAGATTGACGCGGTTGCCGACCTTGGCATTGCCCGCCACTGCGCCGAGTTTAGGCCCGAGCACCGGATCGCCGAACCAGCGCGCCAGGCGGGCGATGGTGGTGGCCTGGAACTGCGTATCGGCGTCGAGCGCAATCACGATCTCGCCGCTGGCCAGTTCCAGCCCGCGATTGAGCGCATGCGCCTTGCCGCCATTGGCGAGTGTCATGAGCCGCACGCGCGGCTCATCGGCAAATGCGTCGCGCACCACGGCCGATGTCGCATCGGCCGAACCATCGTCGATCACGATCACTTCAAGCCGCACATCGGTGCTTTCCAGCACGCGACGCACGGCGCGTTCGATCACGCGCTCCTCGTTATAGGCCGGGATCAGCACGCTGACGAACAGATCGGGATCGAGCGCGGGGAACACCTGCCGGCTCTCACGGCGCGCCTGCCATAACGCCAGGCCGGACAAGGTCAGCGCGCGGACGATGCCGAGCGTGATGGCGACGCCGAACAGCCAGCCGAGCAGGATCTGCACGTCGCCAAGCGCCGTAAACAGCCCAAGATCGATCCACGCCGCCACCCGATCGCCGGCCGAGATTGGCGGCATCACCGCCTCATGGCTGAGCCCGGCCAGCCGCGACACCGGCACGAAGGTGAAGCCCCGGGCGCGCAATTCCCGGATGATGATCGGCAGCGCCGCCACGGTTTGCGCACGATTGCCGCCGGCATCGTGCAGCAGCACGATCTGCGCGCTGCGCGTCGCATTCCCGGCAGTCACTTGGTCGACGGTGCGCTGGACGATCGCTGCGACCCCCGGGCGTTTCCAATCGTCGGGATCGACGTGCAGGCCGACCGACAGATAGCCCAGCGCCTGCGCCTGGGCGACGGGGCCGATCTCGTCCGCCGTGGTCGGCTCGGCATCGCCGAAATAGGGCGCGCGAAACAGCCGCAGCGAACGACCGGTAAAGGCCTGGAACAGCCGTTGATTGGCATTCAGTTCCAGCGTCGTCTCGCGGTTGGTCGCGGTAGCCAGATTGGGGTGGGTATAGGTGTGGCTGCCAATTTCATGCCCTTCGGCCACTTCGCGCGCCAGCAAGGCGCGCTGCGTCAGCGCATTTTCGCCGACCATGAAGAAGGTCGCCGGGACTTTTTCGGCCTTCAAGATGTCGAGCACGCGTGGCGTCCACTCCTTGTCCGGCCCGTCGTCGAAGGTCAGAGCGACCAGCCCCGGGCGATAACCGGTGCGCTGGATCTGATAGGGCAAGGGCAGCCGATCGAACGTCACGTCGGTAATGCTGCCATCCGCCGCCACCTGCACGCGCCGCGCGCCCGCCACCGGCGTCGCGCCGATCCGCAGGATTTCGCCCGTGCCCTCGATATCCACGTTGGTGCTGGCCGAGATCGCCGAAATCGCCGCCGCCTTGGGCAGGCTGCGATGCCCGCGCCCGAACATTTGCCACAGCGCCGGATCCTCCGCCCCCAGCCGCCACAGCGCCACCGCGTCGAGCCCGTTGGCCGACAGCCATTGCAGCTGGTTATAGGCCGACGCCGCATCGAGCAGCCATACGTCATGCGTGCGACCGCTTTCGCTATAGGCGAAGTGACTGTTGCCGCTGGCTTTGTCGTACACCGGCGCGACCCCGGAATCGTGCGCCGCCAGCCACGCCTCCTCGATCGACGGGGCGTCGGTCGTGCCGCCCGCGGTCCAGTCATAGGCATAATTGCCGAACGCCACGACCAGCTTGCCGCGTGGTATGCCCCTCGAGGCGCGTGCGACCTGTTCGATGAACCAGCGTTGCGAGGCGATCGGCCCCGCCGCGCCACCCTGATAATGCTCATCATAGGCCATCAGGAACAAGCGGTCCGACACCGCGGCGAAGGCCGGCAAGTCCCATCCGGGATTGCCGACCGGCGCGGCCAAAGCGACGACCAGCCCGCGCGGGCCGAAGCGCGCCTTGGCCTCGCGCAGGAACTGACGATAGTCGGGCAGCGCCGCATCGGGCAGATCCTCGAAATCGAAGAACACGCCGCCCGCCTGGTTGGCGCGCAGCATTGCCTCGATCCGCCCCAGCGCCACGCCCCGCGCGCGCGGATCGGCGAGCAAGGCAGCCATGCCGGGCCCGTCCCAATCGCCGTCCTTGGCATTCTGCACCATCGGCAGCAGTTTCGGCCGGCGCGGCGCCGCGCTGATGATCGCCTTGCCGGCGGCATCGGGGAACATGGTCACGGCATGGTCCGTGCCGGTGATCGACATCCAGCCCGGGATCAGCCAATCGAGCTCGCCGATATGGCGTCGCAGCGAGGCGGTGCTGGCATCGTCCCACGGCGCGTGGAAGGCGATCGCCAGCGGCGCTTCGGCCGGCTGCGCGCCCAGCATGCGCCGGGCATAGCGCAAGGCGTGGCCGAGCCGCGGCCCATGCTGCCCTGCCCCCGCCTCGGCGCCAAGGCCGCGGACCGGTGGCCGCTCGACCGCGAAGGGCAAGGCCGGCTGCGGCAACACATTGACGATCGAGCCGACGAACAGCACCGCCGCCAGTAACACCAGCGCGGCAAATGCCGCCTGCGCTAGGCGGAAGCGGCGGCGGCGGCGGCCGGAGGCGTCGTAGAAGATCGGTTCGGCCACGATATTGTTCTCGGACGTTCGGGCGCACTGCCCTCGCGCGCCAGTTGCGCCCATCCCGCCTACGTCCGCAGGTCAATCAGCACAATCCTGCCAGTTGCCGCCCGCCGCACTGCCGAGACGATATCTGTCCTGCGGACGCCATGCCATGGCAGCGCGCCCGTTGCGGGTGGGCTATTCGGCCCGGTCCACCAGTACCTTGCGGGTGCCAGCGCGGGCCTGCCGGACGGTGGCCGCGACGGCGATTGCCGCCCCCAACAGCCCGAACACCACCACCTTGTTGGCCAGCCCGACCTTATTGTGCCGCCAGGCCGATGCGATGCCCATTTCGCCGGGGATGTTGGGCACCGTGCCGTGGCGCAGATCCTGCAACACGCCCTCCACCACGTTGATCCGGTCCGCCCCCATCAACAGCAACCAGTGCCACCAATCGGATTCGCTGCGGCGAAAGGCATAGCGCCGGATCGCCCCGCTCGCCCCGCTGGGCGGCGTCGACGTGCCGAGCACGGCGGGCAGGCGGATATGTTCGATCGATTCCAGGATCTCGACGGTCGGCTGTTGCAGTGGCGGCCGCAGCCAATCGCTGCCGCGGGTCTGCTCGGCGATGCGGCGCATCGGATAGGTCGGATCGTTTTCGGGATCGGCGTCGATGCCCCAGCCGGGGACGGTCGACGGATCCACACGCATGCTGATCATGGGGTCTTCCTCAAACGCCATTGGGGAGCAGGACGGGTTTGATGCAGCCGTCGAGCTTGTTCCAGAAGAGGTGATACGCGTCCGCGACATGCTCCAGCGGCACGCGGTGGGTGATCATCTCGCTCGGCTTCAATACGCCGGTGCGGACATGCTCGATCAGCCTGGGCAACAGCCGTTTGACCGAGGCCTGGTTGGCGCGGATGGTGATGCCCTTGTTGACGACATTGCCGATCGGCACGATGTTGCCGGTCGGGCCGTACACGCCGACGATCGAGACGATGCCGCCCTTCTTCACCGAATTGATCGCCCAATGCAGCGGGATGGCGTTGCCAGCGACGAGCTTCAGTCGCTTGCCGAGCAGCCATTGCGGGCTGTTGCCATTGGCATCCCCGCCGACCGCGTCGAT
This sequence comes from Parasphingomonas puruogangriensis, assembly GCF_036663635.1. Taxonomy (NCBI): domain Bacteria; kingdom Pseudomonadati; phylum Pseudomonadota; class Alphaproteobacteria; order Sphingomonadales; family Sphingomonadaceae; genus Parasphingomonas; species Parasphingomonas puruogangriensis. The sequence goes on from NZ_JAXOJI010000001.1 coordinate 1,138,230, forward strand.
GCACACATCGGCACCCAAGCCATCGGTCTGCTTCTTCATAAACACGACGAGATCGTCGATTTCGCGAAAATTATAGACCTCGGCCGGACAGAATTTCCGTGCGAACTCCAGCCGATACTCGACCTCGTCGAACACGATCACGCGCCCTGCCCCGAACAACCAGGCCGATTTCGCGGCCATCAGCCCGACCGGCCCGGCGCCGAACACCACGACGGTGTCGCCCGGCGTGATGCCGCCCATTTCCGCGGCCTGATAGCCGGTCGGCACCACATCGGTGAGCAGCACCGCGTCGTCCGGATCCATCCAGTCGGGAATGACCGTCGGCCCGACATCGGCATAGGGCACGCGGACATATTGCGCCTGCCCGCCATCATAGCCGCCGGCAGTATGCGAG